>DASPRP010000030.1:0-589576 GCA_035624385.1 Steroidobacteraceae bacterium
ACCCGCGGGCGTGAGGTAAACGATCTCGACGCGCCGGTTCTTGGCCCAGGCTGCCTCGTCGTGTCCGGGATCCGCCGGCCGTTCCTCCCCGTAGCTGACGGTGGTGAGCTGGCCTTCCGAGACACCCTGCAGCAGCAGCGCGCGGCGCACCGACTGCGCGCGCCGGTCACCCAGGCCGATGTTGTACTCGCGCGAGCCGCGCTCGTCAGTGTTGCCCTCGAGACGCACGCGCGCCTGCGGGTTGCCGGCGAGATACTTGGCATGCGCGGCCACCACGGCCACACCCTGGCCCTGGATCACCGCGCTGTCGAAGTCGAAATACACGATGCGGGTCGCGAGCAGCCCGGCCTGCGGACCCGCCGTCTCTTCCTGGCTCCCCAGCGCGCCGCCGCCGGCGGCATTGGCCGCGTTGGCCCCCTCGCTCTGGGCGCCGGCATTCGCCTCGCTCGACGGGCTGGCCGGGGGCTTGGGCGAAGTGCTGCGGCAGCCGGCGACTGCCAGCGTCACTGCCATCGCCAGGAGCATCACTATCTTATATATGCACCGTTGTTGTGCCATTCGACTTCTCCACACTCATCTCATGTTCCGAACGGTCCCCAGGCGGGCTCGCCTACCGCGCCCTGTTGCGCCTTCAGCCGCAGGCCCGTGAGCCCGTCCACCGAGATCGTCGCCAGCGACCCGTGGCTGCCCTCGCGCTGCGAGTACAGGAGTGTAGCGCCGTTGGGAGCAAAGCTAGGCGATTCATCGAGCCGTCCGTGCGAGAGGACCCGCACCGACCCGCTTGCCAGATCCTGCACCGCGATGCGGTAGTTGCCGTTGTCGAGCGTCACCATCGCCAGCTGCGTGCCGTCCGCCGACACCCGCGGGCGCGCGTTGTAGTTGCCCTCGAAGGTGATGCGCTTCGGTCGCCCGCCGCCGCTCGCGCTGATCTGGTAGATCTGCGGCGAGCCGGCGCGGTCGGAGGTGAAATACAGCGAGCGCCCGTCCGGCGCCCACTCGGGCTCGGTGTCGATCGCCGGGTCGTCGGTGATACGTGTCAGATTCTGGGTGGCGAGATCGAGCATATAGATGTCCGGATTGCCATTGCTGCCGCCCAAGGTGAGCGCCAGCCTCTTGCCATCGGGCGACCAGGCCGGGGCACCGTTGATGCCGGCACGCGCCGACACCAGCCGCCGCTCGCCGGTTCGCACCAGCTGCACGTACACTCCCGAAAGCTTGCTCTCGAAGGACACGTAGGCCAGCCACTGCCCGTCCGGAGACCACGCCGGCGACATGATCGGGAAGCGCGAGTCGAGGATCAGGTGGGCGTTCTCGCCGTCGGCGTCCGCCACGATGAGCTGGTAGTGCTGTGCCGGGGCGACGCCGTCGACGGTCACGTAGGCGATGCGCGTCGCGAAGGCGCCGCGCACTCCGAGGATCTTCTGGTAGATAGCATCGCTCACGCGGTGGGCGGCATTGCGCAGCGCGCTCGGCGGCCCGGTGAAGCGCTGGGTCGCGAGCCGCACTCCGGTGAGCGTGTTCACGAGATCGAAGTCGACGGCCAGCGTGCCGTTGTCGAGAGTCGCGAGGCGGCCGACCACGACGTAGTCGCTCCCCGCGCCCTTCCAGTCGGGCGCGCTGATCGCCTCGGCGCGCGTCGGCGTGGCGGGCATGCGCTCGCGCGGCAGCGCCTTGAACCGGCCGCTGCCCTCGAGGTCGTGCTGCACGACCCCCGCCAGGTCGAGGCCGCCGCCGGCGGACGCGGCGGGCGCGAACGGCACGATCGCGATCGGTATCGGATCGCGTACCCCGGAAGTGATCTCGATCTGCAGCGCAGCGTGCACGGCGCGCGCGGCGACGGCGCCGATCACCACGGCCAGCACCAGGGCGGGCAGCAGCCACGGGCGCCATCCACTCGGCTTCTGTTGCGCGCGCATCGGCATCAATCCGGCTTGAATCTGATCTTGAGATTGCGGTCGAACAGCGCCGGATTCGGCGGCGGAGGCAGGGGCGAGGCGCGGTAGACCGCCGCCTCGATGGACTCGCGCACGGCCTGATCGCCGTTGCACTCGCCGATGCTCACCTGCATCACTTCGCCTCCCGGTACCTGGGTCACATTCAACATACAGTCTATCCCGGCTTTGGCCGTCGGCGGGCGCAACCATGCATGGGTGATCCTCGCCGCGATCATCGACTCCCAGCTCGCCAGCGCCGCGCCGTTGCGTGCGGCGTCCGCATGCTCCTCCGCAGCGAGGCTGCGCTTCAATTCCGCCTCGCGCTCGCGCCGGTCCTGCTCCTCCTGCCGCGCCCGCTCCGCGGCCGCCTTGGCTGCGGCCGCCTTGTCCGCGGCCTTCTCGGCCGCCGCCTTCTCGGCCGCCGCCCTCTCCGCGGCCGCCCGCTCCTCGGCTGCCTTCTGCTCCTGCGCCTGGCGCCGCGCCTCCTCTGCGTGCTCGCGTGCGGCGCGCTCCTCGGCCGTCGGCTGCGGCGGGCCCACATCCTCCGGCGGCGCAGCCGGCTGCGGCGCCGCGGCCCGCTGAGGCGCGGGCTGCTCCAGCCCCTTCAGCGCGCGCGCGTCGACCACGGTCGCCGCAATCGGCGGCGTGGGCGCCGCGCGCCGCTGGGCGCGGAACATCCACCAGCCGTACACGAGCGCTGCCAGCAACGCACCGTGCAGCAGTAGCGACAGCGCGATCGAAATCCAGCGGTCACTCGCACGCTGCACCATCGCCGGGCAAGACGCTCAGCCGGGATGCCGCGTGGGCTCCGGCAGCGGCTCCGTCACCAGGCCCACCTGCTTCGCGCCTGCCTGCTGCAGCAGCACCATGGCCTCGACCACGCGGCCGTAAGCGATAGCCGCGTCGGCCTTCACCAGCACTGCGCGTGTCGGATTGCTGCGCAGCGCTGCCGTGGCACGCGCCGCGACCGTCTGCGTATCGAGCGCCGCGCGCGGATCGCCGCCGATGTTCAGATACAGCCGTCCCTGCCGGTCGATCGACAACACGAGCGGTTTGAGCTGCTGAGCCTCCAGAGGTTCCGCGCCGGCGTGCGGCAGCGCGACCTTCACGCCCTGGGTGAGGAGCGGAGCGGTGATCATGAAGATGATGAGCAGCACCAGCATGACGTCGATGTAGGGCACGACGTTGATCTCGCCCATCAGTCGCCGCCCGCGCGAGGTCTGTGCCATGGTCAGCGCTCCGGTCCCGACTTCGACTCCTGCGCCGACTTGGCGGCGCTGCCGCCCACGGGCACCAGCGCGCCGCGGGCGGCGTGACGCTGCAGGATGGTTGAGAACTCCTCGATGAACGCATCGAAGCGGATCTCGAGGCGCGTCACCTGATCGGCGAAGCGGTTGTAGGCGACCACCGCGGGAATCGCCGCGAACAGGCCGAATGCGGTCGCGACCAGCGCCTCGGAAATGCCGGGCGCCACCTGCGCAAGCGTCGCCTGCTGGATGTTACCGAGGGAGGAGAAAGCGCTCATGATGCCCCACACGGTACCGAACAGACCGACGTAGGGGCTGGTGCTGCCGACGGTCGCGAGGGTCGCGAGGCTATGCTCCAGCCGATCGACCTCCTTCAACTGCGCCACGCGCATCGCACGCCGCGAGCCCTCGAGCTGCTGCTCCTGACCCGCCGCCGCCTGGCGCAGCCGCGCGAACTCCCGAAAGCCGAACTCGAAGATGCCCGCCATCCCGGTGGCGCCACCCGCCGACTCGATCGCGCGGTACAGCTGGGCGAGATCGTCGCCCGACCAGAAACGGCTCTCGAAGCGGTCGGCCTCGCGGCGCGCCCGGCCGATGACGCGCCGCTTGCGGAAGATGATCGCCCATGAGCTGAGCGAGGCGAGCAGCAGAATGCCGATCACGATCTGCACCGGCACGCTCGCCTGAATGATGAGCCGCAGGATCGACAATTGATCGTTCATGCTCTAACGAACCTCCGCCGTCGGCAGCTCCCGCAGGAACGCCGGCAGGCGCCGCGGGCGCAGGGTGCGGGCATCGACGCAGGCCACGCGCACGCTCGCCTCGACCAGCAGCTCGCGCGGCGCACCGCCCGTGCGGCGATGGATGCTCTGCGCAAAGCGCAGCGATGCCGGCCCCTGCGGCTGCGGCTCGCAGCTCACCTCGAGCTCGTCGTCGAGCCGCGCGGGCGCGCGATATTCGACCTCGAGACTCACGACCGTGAACAGGATCCCCGCCTCACGCGCCAGGCACAGCTGCGAGTGGCCGAGCTGCCGCAGCCATTCGGTGCGGGCGCGCTCGAGAAAGCGCAGGTAATTCGCGTAATAGACGATGCCGCCGCCGTCCGTGTCCTCCCAGTACACGCGTGCCGGCCAGCGGAAGCCGCTCACCGCGGATCCTCGAACAGCTGCAGGGTCGTCGCGGCGCGCTCCGGGGGCTTCAAGCCAAAGTGGAGGTAGGTGGCGCGCGTCACCATGCGGCCGCGCGCGGTACGCACCAGGAATCCCTGCTGTATCAGGAATGGCTCGATCACGTCCTCGAGCGTGCCGCGCTCCTCGCCGAGTGTCGCCGCGAGGCTGTCGATGCCGACCGGTCCGCCGTCGAAGCGCTCGATGATCGCCGTGAGGAACTTGCGGTCCAGGTTGTCGAAGCCCTGCGCATCGACCTCGAGCAGGTCGAGCGCGGCGTCGGCGACGCCCTGGTCGATGCGGCCGTCGCCGCGTACCTGCGCGTAGTCGCGCACCCGGCGCAGCAGGCGGTTGGCGATGCGGGGCGTGCCGCGCGAGCGTTGCGCGATGCGCCGCGCCCCGCCGTCGTCGACGCCGACGCCGAGGATCGCCGCCGACCGCTTCACGATCCGCTCGAGGTCCGCGACCGCGTAGAACTCGAGCCGCTGCACGATGCCGAAGCGGTCACGCAGCGGCGAGGTGAGGAGTCCGGCACGCGTGGTCGCGCCCACCAGCGTGAACGGTGGCAGGCTCAGCTTGATCGAGCGCGCCGCCGGCCCCTCGCCGATCATGATGTCGAGCTGATAGTCCTCCAGGGCTGGATAGAGAACCTCCTCGACCACGGGCGAGAGCCGGTGGATCTCGTCGACGAACAGCACATCGCGCGGCTGCAGGTTGGTGAGGATCGCCGCCAGGTCTCCGGGCCGCTCCAGCACCGGACCCGAGGTCTGGCGCAGACTCACCTCGAGCTCCGCGGCGATGATGTGCGCGAGCGTGGTCTTGCCGAGGCCCGGCGGGCCGAAGATCAGCACGTGATCGAGCGCCTCGCCGCGCGCGCGGGCGGCACTGATAAAGATCTCGAGCTGGGTCTTGACCGGCGTCTGGCCGACGTACTCCGCGAGCCGGCGCGGGCGGATGGCCCGCTCGGCCGCCTCTTCGTCCGCGCCTGCCGCGCCGCTGATGATTCGCTCGGCTGTCACTGCTGTCGGTCTACTCCCGGGCCGCGCTCTGCAGCGCGCGCCGGATCAGCTCCTCGGTCGTATACACCCCTGGCTCCACCGCCTTGAGCAGCCGTGTCGCCTCGGCCGGACGATAACCGAGCGCGACCAGCGCGCCAAAGGCCTCGCCCTCGGGGCTGTCGCTCACGGGCGCAGCCGCCGCGCCCGGCGGCGGCGCGGGCGGCGACAGCCGATCGCGCATCTCGACGATCAGCCGTTCGGCGGTCTTGCGGCCCACGCCTGGCACGCGCGTGAGCGCGGCCACGTCCTCACTCTGCACACAGCGCGTGAAGGCCGCAACGCTCATGCCGGAGAGCAGCGCCAGCGCGATCTTCGGTCCCACCCCCGACACCTTGATGAGACTGCGGAACAGCCGCCGCTCCTCCTCGGTGGCGAATGCATACAGCACGTGCGCATCCTCGCGCACCACCAGGTGCGTCAGCAGGCTGACCTCGGAGCCGACCGGCGGCAGGTGGAAGAACGTCGACATGGGCGCCTCGAGCTCGTAACCGAGCCCGCCGACGTCGACCGTGAGTTGCGGGGGGGTCTTCGAGGCGATCCTGCCGCGCACGGCGCCGATCATCGCTGCGCCTGCCGCACGCGGCTGCCGCCCTGCTGCGCAGCGAGTACGCCGAGGCGCCGCGCGTGCGCGTGGCACACGGCGATCGCCAGCGCATCGGCGGCGTCCGCGGACAGCGGCCCCCGGACACCGAGCAGCATCCGCACCATGTGAGCCACCTGAAACTTCTCCGCCGCCCCCGAGCCGACCACCGCGAGCTTGATCGCACGCGGCGCGTACTCGAACACCGGCACGCCGCCCGGCACCGCGCACAGCGCCGCGCCGCGCGCCTGCCCGAGCTTGAGTGCGCTGTCGGCGTTGCGGCTGACGAACACGCGCTCGACTGCGACCTCGCCCGGACGATGCTCGCCGACGAGTGCCGCCAGACCCTCGAAGATCATCCGCAGGCGCGCCGCGGGCGCGGCGGCACTCACGTTGAGGCAGCCCTGCGCGAGCAGGGTCAGCTGCCCGTCGCGGTACTCCACCAGACCAAAGCCGGTGCGGCGCGAGCCGGGGTCGAGACCCAGGATGCGGACGCTGAGCGGCGCCGCGAGCGGCGCGATCACCGCGGCCGCGGCGGCCGACGGATCAAACGCGCGCCACGACCTCGCCCGATACCTCGACATTCGGATGAAGCTTCCGCCCTTGTGCCGACCGAAAGACCCCTGGGTAGGCAAGCCTAACTGAAAACAAGGGCTTACGCATTTCCCGCGAAACTGTGAACCGCTGCGCGCTCGGCTCGCTTCAGTGCAGGCCATCGCTGCCGATAGGGGAAATGCCACCGCGCTTGCTTCCCGAACCGAGCTCGCGGTGTTCTTGAGCCCCACCCGCTGGACCCCCCCGCCGGTGGGGTTCCTTTTTTTGCAGCTCCCGGCGCCGGTCAACGCGCGGTCACCGCCCGCCGAGCACCTCGTCCGCGATCTCGACGTTCGAATAGACGTCGCGGACTTCCTCGAGGCCCTGCAGCGCCTCGAGCATTTGCACCATGAGCTCGGCCGGCTCGCCCGACAGCGGGAGCGCCATCGCCGCACGCTGCGTCACCTCGGCGGTCTGCGGCGCAAAACCCCGATGCGTCAGCACTGCCCGCACCGTCTCGAGCTCCGCCGGATCAGCCAACACCTCCATGGAGCGGTCGCCGTTCGGCACGACATCCTCGGCGCCGGCCTCGAGCGCCACCTGCATCAGCCGCTCCTCGTCGGTCCCCGCCGGATATGTCATGAGGCCGACGGTGTTAAAGAGGTAACCCACCGAGCCGTCGGCCCCGAGGTTGCCGCCGTGCTGCAGGAACGCGTGGCGCACCTGTGCGCCGACTCGGGCGCGATCGTCGGTCAGGCACTCGACGATCACGGCGGCCCCGCCCGGACCGTAGCCCTCGAAGCGAACCAGCTGCTGTCCGGCGCGCGGGCTGCGCTCGCGGTCCTGGCGCCGCCGCGCCGCCAACTCGCCCTTGCGCCGCTGAATACTGGCCCAACTCAGGTGACCTGCCATGCGTTTATCATAGCGACATCCTCGCGGGCCCACACCCCGTCGCCCAAACCCGACGACCTGGCTCGCGGGATGAGCGCGCACATGGAAACCAATCCACTCTGCCCACCCGCGGTTCGTGACGCCATCATCGGCGCGCGCGCCGCGCTCGAGCGCGCGACTCTCGGCCCGCCGGCGGATCTCGGCTTCGCCACCGAAGCCGCGGAGATCATGGGCGGCCTCACGGAGAGCACCGAGCTTGCCAACGCCCTGCTCGCCCGCCCGGTGATCTCGCGCGCCGGCCTCACGCCCGAGCAGACCGCGGGTATCGTCGGCCAGGGCGCAACTGCTATCGCGGTGGCGCTGCAGCGCCTCGGCACCCTCGGCCTGCCGCGCGACTGGTCACCGGCACAGGGGCTCGATGCGCGCCAGGCGGAGACCCTGCGCAAGATGCTGCTCGCGGTGGTGAGCGACCCGCGCCTGGTGCTGGCGCGGCTTGCCGAGGAACTGGTCGGCCTGCGCCACGCGCGCGAGCTGTCGCCCGCCGAGCGCGAGCGGCGCGCGATCGAGGCACGCATCATCTACGCACCGCTCGCCAACCGCCTCGGCGTGTGGCAGCTGAAGTGGGAGCTCGAGGATCTCGCGTTCCGCTATCTCGAGCCGCAGGAGTACCGGCGCATCGCCGCGGCGCTCAATGAGCGGCGCGCCGACCGCGAGCGTTACATCGACACGCTGTGCCGGGAGCTGCGCGCGGCGCTGCACGCGGCGGGTATCCCGGCCGAGGTCTACGGCCGGCCGAAGCACATGTACAGCATCTATCGCAAGATGCAGCGCAAGCAGCTGGCCTTCGAGCAGCTGTTCGACGTGCGTGCCGTGCGCGTGGTGGTGGCCACGATTCCCGAGTGCTACGGGGCGCTCGGCATCGTTCACGGGCAGTTCCCCTATATCCCCGGGGAGTTCGACGACTACATCGCCACCCCCAAGGGCAACGGCTATCGCTCGATTCACACGGCGGTGATCGGTCCGCAGGCGAAGAGCGTCGAGGTGCAGATCCGCACCCGCGACATGCACGAGCACGCCGAGCTCGGCGTCGCGGCGCATTGGACCTACAAGGAGGGCGGCCCGCGCGATGCGCAGTACCAGCGCAAGATCGAATGGGTGCGGCGGCTGCTCGAGCCGCAGGACGGCGCCGCGGGCGAGGATGCCGAGCGCGACTTCGTCGAGGGCATGCGCGCCGAGCTCTTCGAGGATCGCGTCTACGCCCTGACGCCCAAGGGTGAGGTCATCGACCTGCCGCGCGGCGCGACGCCGCTGGACTTCGCCTACAACGTCCACACCTCGCTCGGCCACCGCTGCCGCGGCGCCAAGGTCAACGGGCGCATGGTGCCGCTCACCCGCCCGCTCACCAACGGCGAGATCGTCGAGATCATCACCGCCAGGCACGAGGCGCCGAGCCGCGACTGGCTCGCCCCCGAGCAGGGCTACCTCGCTTCGCCGCGCAATCGCGGCAAGGTGCGCGCCTGGTTCCGCAAGCAGGACGTGGGCGACAATCGCAGCGCCGGTCGCGCCATCGCCGAGCGCGAGCTCGCGCGCATCGGCGTGCGCAGCGAACAGATCGCCGCGCTGGTGCACGAGCTCAAGGCGCGTGACCTCGATCAGTTTCACCAGCTGCTCGGCGAGGGCGAGATCACGGTCACGCAGCTGATGCATGCCGCGACGCGGCTGTTCCAGCCGCCGGCGCCCGCGGCGGTGGTGCGCACGGCGCGCGCGGCTGCCCGCCGTCGCAGCTCTCCGGTCGAGATCGAAGGCGTCGGCGACCTGCCGACCACCCTGGCGCGCTGCTGCGCGCCCCTGCGGCCGCAACCGATCACCGGCTACGTGACGCTCGGGCGCGGCGTCACGGTGCACCGCAGCGACTGCGCCAGCCTCCAGCGCATGAGCGCTCTCAAGCCCGACCGGGTGCTCAAGGTGGAGTGGGCCGCCGCCGAGAGCGGCGCGCTCGATGTCGAGATCTCGGTGAGCGCCTACGATCGGCGCGGACTGCTGCGCGATCTGACCGATGTGCTGGCAGCCGAGCGCCTGAGCATCGACGCCGTCACCTCGCGCACCGACCACGAAGTGGGTGTGGCGCACTTCGCGCTGCGCGTCGCAATCAGCAATCTCGAGCAGCTCTCGCGCGTGCTGCGCCGCCTCGCCGCGGTCCCTAACGTCACCGAGGCGCGCCGGCGTACTTGATCGGCGGAAAGGGCCTGCGGCCCTCTCAGCAGGCCATCCGGCTGACGCAGGGACTTTTGGCCACGAATGCTACGCCGGGTCCGTCAGCGGTTGATCGCATCGATCGCGCGCTTATCGGCGTTGAGCGCCGCCTCGTGCACCGCCTCCGCGAGCGTCGGATGGGCGTGAATCGTGCGCTGCAGATCCTCGCTGCTCGCCGAGTACTCCATCGCCAGCACGGCCTCGGCGATCAGCTCGCCGGCCATCGGGCCTACGATGTGCACGCCGAGGATCTCATCGTCGTCGCGCGCGGCGATGATCTTGGCGAAGCCCGCCGCCTGCTCCATCGCGCGGGCGCGCCCGCTCGCGAGGAACGGGAAGACGCCGGTCTTGTAGTCGCGCCCGCTCGCCTTGACCTGTTCCTCGGTGAGTCCGACCCAGGCGATCTCGGGCGCGGTATAGACCACGGCCGGAATCACCTTGTAGTTCACCTCGCCATAGCGGCCCGCGATCAGATCGGCCACCATGACGCCCTCCTCCTTGCCCTTGTGCGCGAGCATCGGGCCGCGCACGCAGTCGCCGACCGCCCAGACGCCCTCGGCGCCCGCGCGGCAGGAGTGATCGACCTTGATGAAGCCGCGCTCGTCGAGCTCGACGCCGGTGTCGGCGCCGAGCAGCTCCTGGGTGTAAGGGCGGCGCCCGATCGCCACCACCAGCCGGTCGACGCTGATGCGCTGCTCGCCCTTCGCATCGCTGTAGGCGACGTCGACAGCCCCGCCCGTCAGCGTGGCGTCCGTGACCTTGGCGCCCAGGCGTATGTCGAGACCCTGTTTCTTGAAGTGTCGCAGCGCTTCCCTGGCGAGCTGCTGGTCGGCGAAGGCGAGAAAATCCGGCAGAGCCTCGAGCACGATGACTTCCGCACCGAGCCGCCGCCACACGCTCCCGAGCTCGAGCCCGATGACGCCCGCGCCGATGACACCGAGGCGCTTCGGCACCGCGTCGAGATCGAGCGCGCCCCAGGAGTCGACCACGTGCGGCGCCTTGAAGGGCGCCGAGCGCAGCTCGATCGGGACTGAGCCCGAGGCGAGCACGACGTGGCGCGCGCTGAGCTCGCGCCGCGTGCCGTCGTGGCCGGTGAACTGTACGCGCCGCCCGGGAAGGAGCTTGCCGTGCCCGTGCAGCGGGTTAACCCCGGCGGACTTGAAGAGAGCGAGGATCCCGGTCGTCATCCCCCTGACGATGCCGGCCTTGCGCTTCTGCATCTGCGCGAGATCGAGCGAGACACTCCCGACGCCGATCCCGTGGGTGGCGAACTCCTCGCGCGCGCGATGATAGAGCTCGGTGGACTCGAGCAGCGCCTTCGAGGGGATGCAGCCGGCGTTCAGGCACGTGCCGCCGAAGGTCGCGCTGCCGTCCTTGTTTCTCCACTCATCGATGCACGCCACGCGCAGCTGATTCTGCGCGGCGCGGATCGCCGCCGGATACCCGGCCGGTCCCCCGCCGATCACGATGACATCGAAAGAATCGGCCCCGCCGGCCGGCTTGTCGGTGTTCGCCATGGAAGTGTTTGTAAAGCCTGAGGTTAGTGGTATTTGCGCCGCAAAAGTACCACAAGTCCGCTGGCCGCGGCCCCTGGAGCGGAGTCGGGTGCCCGCGCCTCGCCGGTCCTCCTCGGGCAGGGAAGGCTCGCATACGGGTCCGGCTCCGGCGGAGCCGGACCTCGTCATCGGGCTGTGTCCGCGCGACGACGCGGCTCGCGCGCGTCAGCTTCCGGGAGCGTTGGCGCTCGCAGGCACGCTTGCCATCCTGCTCGCAACGCCATGGTAGGCGTCATTGACGAGCGCGAGGTCGGCGTGTGCCTGTTGGGTATCCAGGCGCTGCACATCGTCGCGTAACGCCTGGTAACTGCGGGTCACCTCGTCGAAGTCCGCACGAAGCTCGCCCTCGCTGGCTCTGCCCGAGCGGGCGGCGACACGAAGATCGTAGGCATGCTGCTCGAGCTCGTGAGCATCGAGCGCGAATCCCGGCGCCGTCTCGCCGTCGGCGCGCGCCGCCAGCACGCGCGCGTTGTCGTCGAGGATCTGCGCCGAGCTGGCGAGCTGCCGCTGGGCCGCATTGCCCGCGCCGGGCGCTGTGCTGGCGCAACCCGCGAGCGCCAACAGCGATGACGCGGCCGCAAATGTCAGATTCCGTGCAAGGTTCATGGCTTCCTCCTGCTGCGACGGTTGGTCCTACTGTCGGGAACGCTGTACTGGCTGTTCCGCCAGACCTTCTGACGACGCCGCTGAGCGGCGCGCTCAGATCCCGAGCAGCATCCTCCCGGGATCCTCGAGCGCTTCCTTGACCGCGACCAGGAACTGCACCGCCTCGCGCCCGTCGATGATGCGGTGATCGTAGGTCACCGCGAGATACATCATCGGACGCACGGCGATCTGCCCGTTGACGACCATGGGGCGGTCCTGGATCTTGTGCATCCCGAGAATCGCGCTCTGCGGCGCATTCACGATCGGCGTCGACATGAGCGAGCCGAACACGCCGCCGTTGGTGATGGTGAAGGTGCCGCCGGTCAGATCGCCCAGGGCGATGGTGCCGTCGCGCGCCTTGCGGGCGTAGTCGGTCACCTCTTTCTCGATCTGGGCGAAGCTCTTCAGGTCCGCATCGCGGACGATCGGCACGACGAGCCCGCGATCGGTCGAGACGGCCACGCCGATGTCGTAGTACTCGTGATAGATGATGTCGTTGCCGTCCACCGAGGCGTTGATGACCGGAAACTTCTTCAGCGCCTCGATGCAGGCCTTCACGAAGAACGACATGAAGCCGAGCTTCACGCCGTGCTGCTTCTCGAAGCGCTCCTTGTGGCGCGCCCGCAGTTCCTGCACCGCCGTCAGGTCGACTTCGTTGAACGAGGTGAGGAGCGCCTGGGTGGACTGTGCCTCGATGAGACGCTGGGCGATGCGCGCGCGCAGCCGCGTCATCGGCACACGCTGCTCGGCGCGGGCGGCGGCGACCGGCGGTGTGGGTGCGGGTGCGGGTGCGGCCGGGCGCGCCGCTGGGACGGGAGCGCGGGCCGCCGCCGCGGCTGGACCCGGTGTTGCGGCGGCGGCGGCCGCCGCTTGAGGCGCGGGCGGAGCTGCCGGCGCGGGTGCCACCGGCGGCGCAGGCGTGCCTGCCGCGGATGAGGGCCTCTTGTCGAGGAACCCGACGACGTCGCCCTTGGTGAGCCGCCCAGCCCGGCCGGAGGCGGGAATGGCAGCCGGGTCGAGCCGGTTCTCCTCGACCAGCCGCCGCACCGAAGGACTGAGCTTGCCACCGTCGCGGGCCGCCTCGGCATCAACTGCAGCGGCGGCTCTCGCAGCGGGGACGGCTCCGGCGGCTGCGCCCACTGCGGCTCTGGCCGCAGCCTGGCCCTGCACAGCCGCCGCCTGCGAGGCAGCAGCCTGGGCCGCGGCAGCCATCGCGGCCGGGGACAGCTTGACCGGCATGGTCGCGGCCGTGTCGCCCTCGTCGATGACCGCCAGCAACTGGCCGCTCGTCACCACCGTGCCGCTCTTCACGCGGATCTCGCGCACCACGCCGTTGGCGGGCGCCGGCACTTCGAGCACCACCTTGTCGGTCTCGAGGTCCGCGAGATTCTCATCGCGACGGATCGAATCGCCCGGCTGCTTGTGCCAGGCGACGAGCGTCGCATCGGTAACCGACTCGGGAAGCTGCGGAACGCGAATCTCGGTGCTCATGAGCGCTTCCTTATCTGAGTCGCCGGCGGCGAGGCCGGTTGTCCTTCGGGTGCGGTCGCCGCAACCGGCGCCTCCGCGGCCGCTATCAGGCGTGTGGTCTCGCGCGCCGACTCCTCAGTAGTCGTCGCATGCAGCGCCGTGGCCACCAGCGCCTGCTGCTCGAGCTCGTGGATCCGCGCAATACCGGTCGCCGGCGCCGCCGCGGGCGCCCGGCCCGCATACAGCACCGGGCGCCTTCCGGCCACCAGCTCCTGGAGGCGATGCCGGATCTGATACCACGCACCCTGGTTTTGCGGCTCCTCCTGGCACCACACCACCTCGCGGGTGTTCGGGAAGCGGACGAGGATGGCCTCGTACTCTTCGCTCGGGAACGGATAGAGCTGCTCGATGCGCACCAGCGCCACGTCCCGCAGGCCTTCCTTGCGGCGCGCCTTGAGGAGATCGAAGTACACCTTGCCGCTGCAGAACACCACACGGCGCACCTCGGCGGCGGGCAGCGCGTCGATCTCGCCAATGACGCGCGCGAAGGCGCCGCGGGTGAGATCCTCGAGCGGCGACACCGACAGCTCGTGGCGCAGCAGGCTCTTCGGCGACATGACGATGAGCGGCTTGCGGAAGGACTGCTGCATCTGCCTTCTCAGCATGTGGAACATCTGCGCCGGCGTCGACGGCACGCACACCTGCATGTTGTTCTCGGCGCACAGCTGCAGGAAGCGCTCGAGGCGCGCCGAGGAGTGCTCCGGCCCCGCGCCCTCGTAGCCGTGCGGCAGCAGCAGCGTCAGGCCGCAGAAGCGCTCCCACTTGGCCTCGCCCGAGCTGATGAACTGATCGATGATGACCTGCGCGCCGTTCACGAAGTCGCCGTACTGCGCTTCCCACACGGTGAGCGAGCCCGGCTCGGTGGTCGCGTAGCCATACTCGAAGCCGAGCACGGCTTCCTCGGACAGCACCGAGTCGATCACCTGCACGCGCCGCTGCCCCTCGGCGAGATGCTGCAGCGGGATCCAGGTGGCGTCGGTGTTCTGGTCGTGCAGCACCGCATGGCGGTGGAAGAAAGTGCCGCGACCGCTGTCCTGGCCGGTGAGGCGCACGGCGAAGCCGTCCGCGACGAGCGTCGCGTAGGCCAGCGTCTCGGCGCAGCCCCAGTCGAGCGGCAGCTCGCCCGCGAGCATCCTCTTGCGGTTGGTGACGAGCTGCGCCACGCGCGGGTGGAGGCTGAAGCCCGGCGGCACGCTGGTCAGCGCCGCGCCGAGCGCGCGCAGCCGCGCGAGCTCGACTCCGGTGGACACGCGCTCGGTCCAGTCCGCCTGCGCGTAGCTCGACCAGTTGACGGTGTATTTGTTGCCGATCATGCCAAGCGAGGCCCGCGCCTGCGGGCGTCCCGCATCGAGCCCGTCGCGGTATTGCTCGATCATCGCTTCGGCTTCGGCGGCGGTCAGGACGCCCGCGGCGATCAGCTGATCGGCGTACAGGCGCCGCGCGCTCGGATGCTGGCGGATCGTCCGGTACATGCCGGGCTGGGTTGCCGCCGGCTCGTCGGCCTCGTTGTGGCCGTGACGCCGGTAGCAGACCAGATCGATGACCACATCCTTCCGGAAGCGCATGCGGTACTTGAGCGCGAGTCGCGCGACGAACACCACCGCCTCGGGATCATCGGCGTTCACGTGGAAGATCGGCACTTCCAGCATCTTGGCGACGTCGCTGGCGTACATGGTCGAGCGCGCATCGCCCGGATCAGTCGTGAAGCCGACCTGGTTGTTGACGATCAGGTGGAAGGTGCCGCCGGTGAAGAAGCCGCGCGCCTGGCTGAGCTGCAGCGTCTCCATTACGACGCCCTGGCCGGCGAAGGCGGCGTCGCCGTGGATCAGCACCGGCAACACCCGCCCGCCGCGCTCATCGCCGCAGCGCTCCTGGCGCGCGCGCACTGAGCCCTCCACCACCGGGTTCACGACCTCGAGGTGCGAGGGGTTGAAGGCGAGCACGGTGTGGACGTTGCCGGCCGCGGTGCGCAGATCCGCCGAGAAGCCCTTGTGGTACTTGACGTCGCCCGAGCCCTTTACCTTGCCCGGGTCGTAGCGGCCCTCGAATTCCGTGAACAGCTCCCCCGGGGACTTGCCGAGCAGGTTCACCAGCACGTTGAGCCGGCCGCGGTGGGCCATGCCGATCACGACCTCCTCGACCCCCGCCGCTCCGCTTCCCTGGATCAGGTCGTCGAGGGCGGGAATGAGCGCCTCCCCGCCCTCGAGCGAGAAGCGCTTCTGGCCGACATACTTGGTGTGCAGGTAGCGTTCGAGGCCCTCGGCGGCTGTGAGCTGCCAGAGGATGTTGCGACGCTCGTCGTTGCTGGGGCGCGCCTCGAGGCGTCCCTGCTGGTACTCATCGCGCAGCCAGTTCCGCTCCTCCGAGTTCGACACGTGGGCGAACTCGGCGCCGATGTTGCCGCCGTAGATGTACTGAAGCTGTGCCAGGATGTCGCGCAGCTTCATCCGCTTCGGGACGGCCTCGGTGTGGCTGCCGGTGTAGAACTCCTGATCGAGATCCGCGTCGGTGAGCCGGTAATGCTCCGGCTCGAGCGCGTGGGGTCTGGGCCTTGGCTTCAGGGCGAGCGGGTCGATGGTCGCGACGAGGTGCCCGCGGTTGATCCAGACCTGGATGAGCCGCGAGACCGCCGCCTGTCGGGCATCGGCCGCCCCGGGCGCGGGCGGCGCTTTCGCCGGGCTCCGCGGCTGCGCTGCGCGCGCGACGATCCCCGCGCGGACAGGCCCGTGCGCCCGCTCGCCCCCCGCTGGGGCGAGTTGCGCGAAGTAGCTCCGCCAACGCTCGTCAACGCTCGCGGGATCGCGCAGGTACTGCTCGTAGAGGGCGTCGAGAAAGTCGGCGTTGCCGCCGTGGAGGGGTGTCGGTTCCAGCATGGGGGAAAAAACAGTCGGCGAGCCAGTAGTTTAGCGGAAAGCCCGCCGCTGGGGAAAAGCCGCGCCGGCGCCGCGCCGCGGACTAGAGGACGCCGAGCAGGCTCGATTCGTAGAGGAGCAATGCCCCGTAGCCCGCGAGCAGCGTATAGAGCAGCAGCCCCGCGGACAGGCGCCCGAAGAGCCGCATGCGCGCCAGCAGCGTGAGCACCACGACGCCCCCGCCGGTGAGCCCGACCTTCACCAGCGCAAAGGTCAGCCCCGAGCCGCCGACCAGCGGCCGCATCAGGGGATTGGCCTCGTAGGCGCCGTGCTCGACCAGCGCGAGGGTGAGCAGCGCGTCGGCGCACGAGAACAGCACAATCAGCATCGCGGTCGCCAGCCATTGCGGATGATGCCAATCGACCGCGGCAAGCGCCTGCTCGCTGGCGCGCCGCGGCTGGCGGCGCCGCGTGTGGAAGCTTCCGAGCAGCAGCGCCCGCAGCACCCGCCGGCGCCGCTCGCCGCGACGCCGCTCGGACGGCCCGCCGACCGGTGCAGCTCTACCGTTGAGTTCAGTGCACACGCTTTTGTTGTTGTTGACTCAGGTCGTGACGGGACTGCTCCATTTTAGCTTTACCGCGCCGCCGCGCCAGGTGAGCCGTCCGGCGCACTGCCGCCGCCAGCTTATGACACCTCGCGGCCACGCTCAGTATCATGCCGCCGATGTCCAGCCCGAGCCCCGCCTCCGCTCATCATGCGAGCGCCCCGGACGGCCTGCCGGTACCGCGCCGCTACTGGGCGATCGTGGCCATCGTGCTCTCGATCTGCATGTCGGTGCTCGACAGCACCATCACCAACGTCGCGCTGCCGACCATCGCCCGTGATTTCCATGCAAGCTCCGCCGCCTCGATCTGGGTGGTCAACGCCTACCAGCTGGCCATCCTCGTGGTATTGCTGCCGCTCGCCGCGCTCGGCGAGGTGGTCGGCTACCGGCGCATCTCGCAGGCGGGGCTCTGCGTGTTCACGCTCGCCTCGCTCGTCTGCGCGCTCGCCCCCTCGCTCCTCACGCTGAGCCTCGCGCGTCTGATCCAGGGACTCGGCGCGGCGGGGATCGTGAGCGTCAACGCCGCGCTGGTGCGCTTTACCTATCCGCACCGCTATCTCGGCCGCGCCATCGGCATCAACGCCTTCGTGGTCGCGACCTCCGCGGCGCTCGGTCCCACGATCGCATCGGCGGTGCTCGCCGTAGCGCAGTGGCGCTGGCTGTTCGGCATCAACGTGCCCATCGGGATCATCACCATTGCGATCGCCCGCTACTCGCTCCCCGACGCCGAGCGGGCCCACCGGCCGCTCAATCTTGCGGGCGCAGGGCTCTACGCCGGCACCTTCGGGCTGCTGCTCTCGGGGCTGCAGTCCCTGGCGCACCATTCATCCACCTGGCTCGCGCTGGCGCAGATCGCGGCGGGCGGCGTGCTCGGCTACGTGCTGGTCCGGCATGAGCTGCCCCGCACCGCGCCCCTCATCCCCTTCGACCTGATGCGCGTGCGGCTCTTCAGGCTATCGCTCGCCGCCTCGACCTGCGCATTCATCGGCCAGATGAGCGCGCTCGTGTCGCTGCCGTTCGAGATCCAGAGACTCGGGCACACCGCGGTGGAGACCGGCCTCTATATGACTCCCTGGCCGGTCGCCCTCGCCCTGACCGCCCCGCTCGCCGGACGATTTGCGGACCGCTACCCTGCAGGACTCCTCGGAGGCCTGGGGCTCGCGGTGACGTCGGCCGGGCTGGCGCTGCTCGCCTTCTTCCCCGAGAGCGGCACGGCCTGGGGATTCATCTGGCGCATGGCCCTGTGCGGCTTCGGCTTTGGCTTGTTCCAGTCCCCCAACAGTCGCGCCATTCTCGCCTCTGCGCCGCGCGCCCGCAGCGGCGCCGCCGGCGGCATGCTGAGCACCTCGCGGCTCGTCGGACAGACGCTCGGAGCCGCGGGCGTTGCCATCCTGTTTCGCGCCTACCCGGCGACGGGCCCGAACCTGGCCTTGCGCGCCGCCGCCGCGCTCGCGCTCGTCGCGGCGCTCGTCAGCATGGTGCGCTTGAGAAGAGCACGTCCCTGAGACCGTCAACGCGCGCCCTGAGCGTCCGCCACCTGCCAGCCGCTGCCGAGCGACTTGGCGAGCGCCACGTAATCCTGAACCAGGAGCGCCTGACTCACGAGCAGCTGATCCCGCGCCTGATCGGCAGCCCGCTGCGCCGTCAGCACGTCGATCCTCGAGGCATCCCCGGCGGCAAAACGCCGCGCCTCGAGGCCCGCGGCGTTCGTGAGCCGCGCGCTGGCGGCGGCGAGCGTGGTCGAGCGCTCGCGCTCGGATGCGTAGCGCACGATGGCGCTTTCGGCGTCGGCGAGCGCTTTGAGCACGGAGCTGCGGTAGCTTTGCAGCGCAGCGCTGCGCGCCGCCCCCGAGGCCTCGACCGCCGCATGCAGCCGTCCGCCCGCAAAGAGCGGCAGGGTGAGCCGCGGCCCGAGATTCCAGTAACGGCTGGCCGCATCTGTGAGCGTCCCGGGGTGTACGGAGTCCCAGCCGGCATCGCCGATGAGCGTCAGCCGCGGATACTGATCCGCCACGGCGCTCCCCACGTCGGCCGTCGCCGCCGCCAGCTCGCGCTCGGCCCGCAGGATGTCCGGACGCCGCCGCAGGATGTCCGCCGGGAGACCCGCGGGCGCCGCAGCCGGCGGTGTCGGCAGCGGCGCCTCCGCCTCGAGCTCGCTGCGTAACTCTCCTGCCGGACGGTCGACGAGCGCCGCCAGCTGGTATAAGGCGCCTTGTTGCGCACTCGTGAGCGGCGCCAGCGCAGCCGACGCAGCTTGCGCATCGGCCTCGGCACGATCGCGATCGCTGCCGCTCGCCACCCCGGCCGCGAACTCGAGCTCCGTGAGGCGTGCCGTCTCGCGCGCCGCACTGGCCGCGTCGCGAGCGGGCTCGAGTCGCATAGTGCTGTTGCGGTAATCGACGTAAGCATCGGCCACCTCAGCGGCTACCACCGCGCGAGCGTCATCGCGCGCAGCCTCGCTGCTGCCCAGGCGTGCGATAGCCGCCTCAACCTCGCGGCGCGTCTTGCCTGCCAGGTCGATCTCCCAGGAGGCATCGACGCCGACCCGGTAGTCGGTGAACTCCGTCGTCGGGGGCGTGACGGGTATGAGAGCCAGGTTCTCGCCGTTGAGACTCAGGTGATCCCGGGTGATGTCGGCGCTGGCATTCACGGCGGGATAGAAGGCGGCGCCGGCGACGCGGGCCGCGGCGCGCGCCTGCTGCACGCGCGCCTCGGCGGTGGCGACATCGGGATTATCGGCCAGTGCCCTGACGATGAGGCGCGCGAGCTCCGGATCCCCGAGATCCTCCCACCAGCGATCGCCCGGCGCGCCGCTGGCAACGCCCTGGGGCACCGGATAGCTGCCGCTCACCGCGGGCAGCGTCGGCGGCCCGCGGTAGTCCGGCCCCACCGCGCAGCCGCCGGCGAATGCCGCCCCCAGCAGGACGCCGATTCGCCGCGCGGTCGACACAGGACGGTGGGCAAGGAGCTGTCTCATGGAAATGCTCCGCTCAGGCGAGCTGGCGCCTGAACATCCAGTAAGAGAGTGACACCGTGAGCGCCGTGCTGAGGAGGAGCGGCCACATGTTAGGCCACGCCAGCGCGAGCCCGTAGTTCTTCAGGAACACGCCTTTGAGGATCACGATGAAATGACTCAGCGGGTCGACCCAGGCGATTCCGCGGAAGAAGGCCGGCATGTTCTCGATGGGGGCCACGAAGCCTGAGAGCATGATGGCCGGCACCATGAAGGTGAAGACGCCGAGAAACGCCTGCTGCTGCGTGCCGCAGAGCGAGGAGATGAACAGGCCGAAGCCGGCGAGCGACAACGCGTACAGGATCATGCAGACACCGAGCGCGAATAGGGACCCCGTGAAGGGCACCTGATAGACGAAGATCGCGGCGAGGGCGATGACCAGTGCCTGCCCGAAGGCGATGAGCAGCGCCGGCACTGTCTTGCCGAGCATGATGAGCGCCGGCGTCAGGGGCGAAACCAGCAGCTGCTCGAAGGTGCCCTGCTCGCGCTCGCGTGCGATCGACAGCGCCGTCACTACCAGGCTCCCGAGGGTGGTGATGATGGCGACCAGCGAGGGCAGCAGGAACCAGCGGTATTCGAGGTTCGGGTTGTAGCGGTTGCGCAGCACGATGCGGCTCGGCACCTCGCCACCGGCGGCGCGCGTGCGCTCCTCCGCATAGTCCTGGACGATCGACTGCACGTAGCCGAGCGCGATCTGCGCGCTGTTCGAGCGCCGCCCGTCGACGATCGTCAGGAGCGGTGCGCTCACCCCCTGCTGCAGTCGCCGCGAGAAGTCGGCCGGAAACTCCACGGCGACCAGCGACCGCTGCTCATCGATCGTGCGCGTCAGCGCCGCCTGATCGGTCACCAGCTGCACGGTCGGAAAGGCGCGTGCGGCGGCCAGACGCTTGACGAGCTCCTGTGCCTCGGCGCCGCGGTCGTTGTTGAGGATCGCCAGGGTGGCGTTGCGCACCTCGAGCGTCGCGGCAAACGGAAACACCAGCAGCTGCAGCAGCACCGGCAGGATCAGCAGGCGCCGGCTCTGCGGATCGCGCAGAGCCAGCAGCAGCTCCTTGCGAATCAGCGTGAATAGGCGCCCCAGCATCGCTTCAGTCCAGGCGCCGGCGCGTCCTGAGCGCGCTCAGCCCCAGGAAGAACGCCGCCGAGGCGGTGAGGAACAGGAAGTCATCGAGCAGAATCCGGCCGACGAAGCCGGCCTGGAAGAGCGTCTCGAGCGAGCTGATGAAGTAGCGCGCCGGGATCAGGTAGGTCACGGCGCGCACCGGCGCCGGCATGCTGGCGATCTCGAACACGAAGCCGGACAGCATGGTGGCGGGCAGGAAGGCCGCATTGAGCGCCGCCTGCGCGGCGTTGAACTGGTTGCGCAGCACCGTGGAGAGGAGCAGCCCCAGGCCGAGCGCGCTGCCGAGAAAGAGTGTCGTATAGAGGAGCAGCAGCACGAGCGAGCCGCGGAACGGCACGCGGAACAGCCACACCGCCACCAGCAGACACAGGAGCATCGAGACCATGCCGAGGGCGTAATACGGCAGTACCTTCGAGAGCAGCAGCTCGGCGCGCGTGACGGCGGTCGAGAGCAGCGCCTCCATCGTGCCGCGCTCCCATTCGCGTGCGATCACCAGCGAGGTGAGCAGAGCCCCGATGATGGTCATGATGAGCGCGATCGAGCCCGGCACGATGAAGTTGCGGCTCAAGGCGGCGGGGTTGAACCAGGAGCGCGCAATCAACTCGACCGCGGGGGCGAACGTCGCGCCGCGGTCGGCGGCGCGCTCGGCGAGCCAGGTCGACCAGACGCCCTGGATGTAGGCGGCGACAAAGCTCGCTGTGTTGGGCTCGGAGCCGTCGGTGATCACCTGCACGGGCGCGGTGGCGTCGGGGCGTGCCAGGCGTGCGCCGAAGTCGGACTGCAGTACCACGTAGCCGCGGATATCGCCGGCTGCGAGCGCGTGATCGAGCTCCCCGCGTGCCGAGGCCAGGTGCGTCTCGATGACGGGCGAGGCGCTGAGCGCGGCGACGAAGCGGATCGCCTCCGGCCCCGGGTCCTCGCTCAACACCCCGACGTGGATGCGGCTGGCATCGAGGTTGATGCCGTAGCCGAAGATCGTGAGCAGGATGACCGGCAGTACGAAGGCGATGAGGACGCTGGAGGGATCGCGCACGATCTGCAGGCTCTCCTTGACACACAGCGCCCGCAGGCGTCGCCAGCTGAAGCGCACGGGCTCGCTCACGCCACCGCCCTCCGCTCCTCGTCCTCTCCCGAGCGCTCGATGAGGGCGACGAAGGCCTCTTCCATGGTGGGGGCCTCGTGGCCGTCACGGCCCGCGGCCTCCTTGAGCTCATCGGGCGTGCCCGTGGCGATGAGCCGCCCGCGGTTCACGAGCCCGATGCGGTCGCAGTACTCGGCCTCGTCCATGAAGTGCGTCGTGACCATGATCGTCACGCCCTTCTGCACGAGACCATTGATGTGGCTCCAGAACTCGCGCCGCGTGACCGGATCGACACCCGAAGTCGGCTCGTCGAGAAACAGCACCTCCGGCTCGTGCATCAGCGCGCAGGCGAGCGCCAGGCGTTGCTTGAAGCCGAGCGCCAGCTCGTCCGCGGGGATGCCGCGATGGGGAGTGAGCGCGAAGGTCGCGAGCATCTCGGCGACCTTTGCGGCCTGGCGTGCACCGGAGAGTCCGTAGGCGCCGGAGAAGAAACGCAGGTTCTGCTCGACCGTGAGGTTGCCGTAGAGGGAGAACTTCTGCGCCATGTAGCCGAGGCGCTGGCGCGCGGCCGCGGCATGTGTGCGCAGATCGATCCCCATGACGCTCGCATGCCCGTCGCTCGGCGGCAGGAGGCCGCAGACCATGCGGAAGGTAGTCGACTTGCCAGCGCCGTTGGGACCCAGCAGCCCGAAGATCTCGCCTTGACGCACCCGAAAGCCCACGGCGGCCGCCGCGGTGAAGTTCCCGAACCGCTTCGTGAGGTTCACAGCCTCGATCACCGCCTCGCGCCGCGCCTCGGGCAGGATCACCGGACTCATGAGGCGCGCGAGCTCCGACTCGCCCCCGGGTCCGCCGCCGAGGATATCGATGAAGGCGTCCTCGAGCCGCGGCTCGGTCGGTCGGAGCCACGCCTCCGGTCCCGCGTCCAGCGCCGCGAGATCGGGAGCCCGCGCCGCCTCACGCAGCACCAGGCGAATGCGGCTTCCCTGGATGACCCCGTCCATGACCTCGGGGGCACGCAGCGCCCGCTGCAACAGCGCGCGGCGATTGCCGGCGACGCCACCGATCTGCACGCTCCGTCCGGACACGCGGGCGGTGAGCTCGTGCGGTGCGCCCGCGTACAGCAGCTTCCCTTCGCTCATGAGGAGGATGTGCGGGCAGCGCTCGGCCTCATCGAGATAAGAGGTGCTCCAGACGACCGACATCCCGGAGGCGGCGAGCTCGTTCACCATGCGCCAGAGCTCACGCCGCGAGATCGGATCGACGCCGACCGAGGGCTCATCCAGCAACAGGAGCTGCGGCCTTCCGAGCAGCACGCAGGCGAGGCCGAGCTTCTGCTTCATGCCGCCGGAGAGCTTCCCCGCCGGTCGAGTGATGAAGGGCTCGAGCCCGGTGAAGGCGAGCAGACGCGCGAAGCTCGCGGCGCGCGTCTCGCCCGTGACCCCGCGCAGCTCCGCATACAGCTCGAGGTTCTCACCGACGGTGAGATCCTCGTACAGGCCGAACTTCTGCGGCATGTAGCCGAGGCGCGCGCGCAGCGTCGCACCCGCCGCGATCGGATCGAGCCCGGCGGTGCGAATCGTCCCCATGCTCGCCTTGAGAAGCCCGGCCATGAGACGCATCAGCGTCGTCTTGCCGGCCCCATCGGGTCCTACGAGCCCCGTAATCACGCCGGCCGGCACGCTTGCCGACACACCCTCGAGCGCCGGCGCACCGCTTCCGGCAAAGCGGTGCGTTACCTGGGTCAACTCGATGGCAACGCTCATCGCTCCCTCAGGGGCGAGTGCCGCCCGGTGCGAAATGCACGGTCACCGGCATCCCCTGGCGCAGCGCCTCATCGGCATCCGACACCACGATGCGCGCGCGGTAGACGAGAGCCGTGCGCAGCTCCGGGGTCTCGACGTTCTTCGGCGTGAACTCCGCGGTCGGAGACACGTAACCGACTTTGCCGTGATAAGGCCGCTCGGGCCGCGCGTCGGTATAAAGGAGCACACTCTGCCCGGGCGCGACGCGCCCAAGATTGCCCTCGTCCACGTAGATCACGGCCCACACCGGAGCACGCAGCGAGATCGTGAAGACCGGCGTCCCCGCGGCCAGGATCGCGCCGCGCTCGACGGCGCGCGTCAGCACAACGCCGTCGGCCGGCGCGAACAGGACCGTATCTTTCAGGCGCTGCTCGGCCTGAGCCGACGCCGCGAGCGCGCGCTGATGGTTGGCCTCGCCCTCGGCCACCTCCTGGTGCTGGTAGCCGTACTCGAGCTGCGCGAGATTCTCCCTGGCTGACTTGAGCCGTGCGCGCGCCTCATCCCGCGCGGCGAGCGCGTCGTCGTAGACGCGCTGCGCCACCGCGCCGGTGCCCTTCAGCTGCTCCTGGCGGACGAGGTTCTGCTCGGCCTGGGTCAGCGCCGCCTCCTGCTCGGCTACGGTGGCGCGTCCCTGGCCAATAAGCTCGGAACGATAACCCTTCTGCAGCAGGTCCAGGCGCCGTCCGAGAGAGGCCGCGTTGGCGCGCGCCTCGTTGGCCTCGAGCTCGAGCGGCACCGGGTCGAGACGCGCGATCTCCTCACCGGCGGTCACCGCATCTCCCTCATCGACATCGAGCTTCTCGACACGGCCCGCGACGCGAAAGCCTATCGTCACCTCGCGGATGTCGACGTTGCCGTAGAGCACGAGCTCGCGTGAACGGCCATTGCGTGCCCACGCCCAGGCGAGCCCGACGACGATCAATGCGAGCAGGGCGAGAAGCAGAAGGAGTCGGTTGCGCGGCAGGGCCAGGGCCATTTCAGTTACCTCGAGGCGTCAATCCACGCATAGCCCAGTCGAGCCGCTGCTCGATGCGCGAGCGGTCGCGGGCGATGCGCCCGAGCGCGGCCGACAGCGCCTTGTCGAACAGCGGCGGCCCCTGCCAGGCACCGGCCAGGAGCCGTGGCAGCCCGACGGAAGCCATCAGGAAGCACAGCACCTGCAGCGGATCCTCGCGGACCAGGCCGCCCTCCTCCTGGGCCGCCTGGATGGCCTCCACCAGCAGTCGCGGATGCCGGCTCATCAGCGAACGGAGGAAGGAGCGTGCCGACTTCTCGCCGTTGGCGGCGGCGAGGAGCACCCGGCCGAGGAACACGTCCTCGCCTTCGCTGAACTCGATCAGCTCGAGTATCGCGGCGCGCAGCCGCTCCAGCCCGCCGCCGTCACTGCCGACCGCGCGGCGAATGCGCGCGAACAGCGGCGCATACCAGCTCTCGAGGAGCGTCTCGATGAAGGCCTCGCGCGTCCCGAAGTGATAGACGAAGCTGCCGAGATTCGCGCCCGCCCCGTGAGCCACCTCCCGGGTGGTGAGCGCGCTGAAGCCGCGCGAGAGAATGATGCGCCGCCCCGCTGCGAGGAGCTGCTCGCGCGTCGTCGACCGGCCCTCAACGTTCGCGCTCATTGAAGCAAGCTTATACAAGTGTATAAACTACGGCAACACGGGCGGCGGGGACGGCGCCTAAGTACTTTCCCCGATAGGATGCTTTCGCGCGCCTGACGTAGCTTGACCAGTGGCATGAACAGGAGTGTCGCATTCGCGTCGGCGTGCCCGAGCTGCGGCCGCGCGCAACCTCAGCAATTCGCCTTCACGTCCCTTGTGCGCCTGCTTCAGGGCGGCTACCCGGTTGAAGCGTACTGCGAGAATTGCGGCGAGTTCTGGGAAGTCGGATCTCAAGAGAGACTCGAGCTCAGCGAGGTGATTGCCGCGGCCGGTGGAGGAGAGTCATCCTTGCGACTGGCTCGGCCCCGCGCTGACTGACCGGGCGTTCCCAAGGGCTGACAAGATGCGTAAGTCCGTCGACTTTCTCCTCGGCACTGTGCTCGCCGGGCTGTTGATCCTCGCCCCTATCTACCTGGCCGTTCTGCTGCTGCTCAAGGCGACGGCCTCGCTGTTGCAGCTCGTGAAGCCCCTGACGAGGCTGCTGCCGCCTCTGGTAATCCACGAGAATGCGATTGCCCTGCTCCTCATCTTTCTGTTCTGCTTCCTCGTCGGGCTCCTGGTGCGTACGCGCTGGGGTCAGGCAGGGTGGAAGCGACTCGACCCGGTACTCGACAAGATCCCCGGCTACTCGCTCTTCAGAGGCTTCATGCAGCGGCTCACGGGCGACACGCACGAGGAGGCGTGGAAGCCGGCACTCGCGGAGATCGAGGACGCGCTGGTGCCGGCATTCATCATCGAGGCGCTCGCCGACGGCCGTTTCACAGTGTTCGTCCCTGCCGTGCCTGCGCCTTTCACCGGCGCCGTCTACATCCTGGACCCTGATCGTGTCCATCCCGTAGACGTACCGTTCACGCGCGCCATACAGGCCGTATCGCGCTGGGGCTCGGGTTGCAGGGATCTGGTCGCGGCGATGGCCGACAAGAAGGTCCCGGCGCGTAAGACCACTTCGTAGCGGATGTTCGACCCCAGCAGAGCTCCTATGGTTGACCTGACACACCAGGTGCCAATCAGCGCCCCGGCCGCGAAAGTCTACGCGGCAATCGCCACCGCGGAGGGCAATCGCGGCTGGTGGACTGCGGACTCGACGGTGGATGCGAGGATCGGCGGCCAGGCCGAGTTCGGCTTCGACCAGCGTGCTGTCGTCTTCCACATGAGGATCGACAAGCTCGTCCCCGGCCAGGAGCTCGTCATGTCCTGCACGGGCGGCCAGCCCGAGTGGCAGGGCACGACACTCGCCTGGAGAATCGAGAGCGACGGCAAGCAATCCGTGCTGCGGTTCATCCACGGCGGGTGGAGCGAGCTGACTGACTACTGTGCGGGTTGCAACTCCATGTGGGGACGCCTCATGTATCGCCTGAAGGACTACGTCGAGAGCGGCAGGGCGAATCCACAGTGGACTGAGTGAGTGAGTGAGTGGCAGGAGTTGCGCGTAGCGGATCCCTACGGGTAAACCCTCATGTGCCGAGTCCTCGGCACTGACAAACTTCAGCGCGTATCCCTGCCGCGTGCCGGGTTATATGACGAACGCCAAGGCCTACACGGTCGCCGCCGAGTCAGCTATTCCAGCCGCGCAGCGGAGCGGGCCGCCCGCCGCAACTGGCCCACGACCCGCCACCTCGAGCGATGGGCTGCAGCTCGCCCTGCTCGCGGCGGCGGTCCTCGGTCTTGCCTTCGGGGTCGTTCTGCACCTGCTCGGTCGCAAGAGCCTCGGAGACTGGGCCTTTGTCATATCGATAGTCGGCGTCCTGATCAGCGCCACGATCTCCGCCCTGCGCCGGCTGTTGCGCCGCGAACTGGGCGTGGACCTGATCGCCATTCTCGCGATGCTTGGCGCGCTCGCTCTGCATCAATACCTCGCCGGCTCGATCCTCGCCGTCATGCTCACGGGCGGCACCGCGCTCGAGCGCTACGCGTTGGCGCGCGCCCGACGGGAGCTGAGCGCCCTGATCCAGCGCACACCGCGCATCGCGCATCGCTGTGTGGGCACCGATGTCATCGACATCGGCGCGGATGAAGTCGTCGTAGGCGATCTGCTCGTCGTCAAGCCGGGCGAGGTCGTTCCCGTGGATGGCATCGTCACCTCCGGAAACGCCGTCCTCGATGAGTCGGCGCTCACCGGTGAGTCGAGGCCCTCGAAGCTCGCGTCCGGAGCCCCTCTTCACAGCGGCAGCACCAATGCCGGCGGTCCCTTCGAGCTGCGTGCGACTGCGCTGGCCGCCGAGAGTACCTACGCAGGCATCGTACGGCTGGTGCGCGCGGCCGAGCAGTCGAAAGCTCCGTTCGAACGACTTGCCGATCGCTACGCACTCGCCTTCCTCGCTCTGACGCTGGCGCTCGCCGCTTTCGCCTGGATTGCTGAGGGGAGCCTGCTGCGGGCACTGGCGGTTCTCGTGGTCGCCACTCCCTGTCCGCTCATCCTCGCGGCGCCCGCGGCCATCATCGCCGGCGTGTCGCGCGCCGCGAGACACGGCGTCATCGTCAAGGGCGGCGGTCCTCTCGAGACTCTGGCGCGCGCCTCCGTCGTCCTGCTGGACAAGACAGGGACCGTGACCTCGGCACGTCCGGAGGTCGTGGCGGTGGAGTCATTCGGCAAACTGTCCGCGGACGAGGTCGTTCATTACGCCGCATCCGTCGAGCAGCTGTCGGTTCACCCCTACGCGCCGGCGATCCTCGCGGAAGCGCGCAATCGCAGCGTCAAGCTCAGCTTTCCACGCGACGTGCACGAGCAGGTGGGCACGGGCATCGGCGGAGTCGTGGCCGGACGGCGGGTGGCGGTCGGGAGACTCGCCTTCGTCGCAGCCGACGCGAGGCCGACGGCAGCCTTGCGCTCGATCTCGCTGCGCACCGCCGTCGAGGGGTCGGCGGGCGTCTATGTCTCGCTCGACGGCGTGCTCGAGGGCGTGCTCATCCTGCAGGACCCGATTCGGCCTGAAGCCTCCCGTGCCCTGCGCTCGCTGCGCGCGGCGGGCGTGCGGCGCGTGCATATGGTGACGGGTGATCATCCTGATGTGGCCGAGCTCGTCGCGGATGCCCTGGGCGTCGATCGGGTGTTCGCCGAGCGCACGCCGGAGGAGAAAGTCGAGGTCATCCGGCTGGTCCGCTCCGAAGGCATCACCGTCATGGTCGGCGACGGGATCAACGACGCGCCGGCACTCGCGCTTGCGGACGTGGGAGTCGCCATGGGCGCGCGGGGCGCCACGGCGGCCTCCGAAGCGGCGGATGTCGTGCTCACCTCTGACCGCCTCGAAGGCCTGGTGATCGCCACCCGCATCGCCCAGCGGACCCGGCGCATCGCGATCGAGAGCGTGATGACGGGGATGGGACTGTCGTTGCTGGCGATGGGTTTCGCCGCCGCAGGCTACATCTCCCCGGTCGCCGGCGCCCTCCTCCAGGAAGGGATCGATGTGCTCGTCATCCTGAACGCGCTGCGCGCGCTCGGTGGGGCCGATGGACTGGTGGCGTACCGCGGACCCGCGGCCGCGGCACTCGCGCAGGGGCTCGCCGCGACTCATCGCGCGCTCAAACCCCACGTCGGGGACCTGGCGGCTCTTGCGGCACGGCTCGAGTCACTACCCCCGGCCGAGGCGCGCGCCCAGCTCGAGCGCGCCCGCGAGATGCTCGAGAAGGAGCTGCTCCCGCACGAGCTCGAGGAACAGCAGACCGCGTATCCCATTCTCTCCGAGATGCTCAAGGACGAAGATCCCACGGGCCCGCTGATCCAGACCCATCACGAGATCCACAGACTCAGCCGCCTCTATGGGCGCCTGGTTGCTCAGCTGCCGGCGGAGGGCCCGAGGCCGGAGGATCTGCGCGATCTGCGCCGGGTGCTCTACGGGCTGCACGCGATCCTGCAGCTTCATTTCGCGCAGGAGGACGACCTCTACAGCATGTTCCGGGAACGCTAACCGCTGACGCTCGCTCACAGCCTCACGAGGCGCAGGCGCAGGGCGTTTCCAATCACCGACACGGAGCTCAGGCTCATCGCCGCGGCCGCAACGATCGGGCTCAGCAGCAGGCCGAAGCTCGGATACAAGACGCCCGCGGCGAGCGGGACTCCGAGCACGTTGTAGACGAAGGCGAGCAGGAGATTCTCACGGATGTTGCGCATGGTGGCCCGACTCAGGAGGAGCGCCCGCGCGATCCCCGCCAGGTCGCCCTTGACGAGGGTTACGCCAGCGCTCTCCATCGCCACATCCGTACCGGTCCCCATCGCGACGCCCACGTCGGCCTCGGCGAGCGCCGGGGCGTCATTCACGCCGTCGCCGGCCATCGCGACCACATGTCCCGCGCTGCGCAGACGCCGAACCACCGCGTTCTTCTGCTCAGGCAGCACCTCGGCCTCGACATCGGTGATACCGAGCTTGCTGGCCACCGCCTCGGCAGTCCTGCGATTGTCGCCGGTGAGCATGACGATGCGGACGCGATCCGCGCGCAGGCGCTCCAAAGCCTGCGGCGTGGAGGCTTTGATCGGGTCGGCGACCGCGAGGATTCCCGCCGGGCGATCGTCCACGCCAACATACATGACCGTGGCGCCTTCGCTTCGATAGTCGTCCGCTCGCCTCTCCAGCGCCTCGGAGACGTCCGCCATGAGCGTCGCGTTGCCCACCGCGACCCGCCGCGTGCCCACCCTTCCGCTCACGCCCTTCCCTGTGATCGAGCTGAAGTCGCTCGTCTCCTGCAGCGCAAGCCCCCGCGCGAGCGCCGATCCGACAATGGCTCCAGCCAGCGGATGCTCACTGGGTCGTTCGAGGCTCGCTGCGAGAGACAGGAGACTGGCCTCGTCGAACCCCGCCGCGGGTACCGCGGCAATGACGCGCGGCTTTCCCTCCGTCAGGGTGCCCGTCTTGTCGACCACCAGGGTGTCGACTTTCTCGAAGCGCTCCAGTGCCTCCGCGTTCCTGATGAGCACGCCGGCGGTGGCACCCTTGCCGACGCCGACCATGATCGACATCGGAGTCGCCAGCCCGAGCGCACAGGGACAGGCGATGATGAGCACCGACACGGCCGCGATCAGGGCATAGGAAAACGCGGGCGGCGGACCCCAGCGCATCCAGCCCAGGAAGGCCAGCACCGCTACCGCGACGACCGCCGGCACGAACCAGGCCGAGACGACGTCCGCCAGGCGCTGAATCGGGGCACGGCTGCGCTGCGCATCCGCGACCATGTGGACGATGCGGGCGAGCATCGTCTCGGATCCCACCCGCTCGGCCCTCATCACGAGGGAGCCCGTGCCGTTCAAAGTCCCGCCGATCACTTTGGCGCCAGCCATCTTCTCGACCGGCATCGACTCGCCGGTGATCATCGACTCATCGATCGCGCTCTTGCCCTCGAGTACCTCGCCGTCCACCGGAACGCTCTCACCCGGGCGGAGCCGCAGACGATCACCTACCTGCACCTCCTCGAGGACGATCTCCTCATCGCCGCCCGCAGCTCGGATACGCCGGGCGGTCTTCGGAGCGAGATTGAGAAGCGCACGGAGGGCGCCGCTCGTCCTCTCCCGCGCCCGGAGCTCGAGAACCTGCCCGAGCAGCACCAGCACGGTAATCACCGCCGAGGCCTCGTAATACACCGGCACCACCCCCTCCTGCGACTGCAGGGTCGGTGGAAAGAGCTCAGGGGCGAAGGTGGCAACCAGACTGTAGAGGTATGCTGCGCCAACCCCGAGCGCGATCAGGCTGAACATGTTGAGAGCGCGGTTGCGCACGGACACCGCGGCTCTCACGAAGAACGGCCAGCCGGCCCAGAGGACGACGGGTGTGGCGAACAGGAACTCGAGCCACGTGGCCGGGCGAGGCGCGACCCAATGATGGAGGGCGATCCCGGGAACGTGGCTCAGCATCTCCCACAGAACGAGCGGGGCACTGAGGAGCAATCCAATCCAGAACCGCCGGCTCATGTCCAGGAGCTCGGCATTCTCGCCGCTCATCTCGGGGCTCAGCGGCTCGAGTGCCATGCCGCAAATCGGGCAGCTCCCGGGTGCACTGCGGCGAATCTCCGGGTGCATGGGGCACGTGTACATCGTCCCGGCCACGCGGTGCTCGCTCCTCAGCTGAGCTTGAACGTGCCGTGCATGAGTGCGTTGTGCCCCGGGAAGGTGCAGAGGTACCGGTAATCGCCGCCCTTCTTCAGGATCGAGGTCGAGAAGGTGACGCTGGTGCTCTCACCTCCACCGATCACCTTGGTGTAGGCGAGCACCTTTTTGTCCCCTGGGGCGAGATAGTTGTTCGCGGCCCCCGCGCTCATGCCGGCATTGGCCACGGCGACGAAGTCCGCCGCGTTCACCAGCACCCAGTTGTGTCCCATCGCCTCCCTGGGAAGCTTGCCGGTGTGATGCAAGGTGACAGTGACTTCCTTGCAGGTGGCCGGCGCCACCAGCTCCTGCTTGTCGTAACGCATCTGGTCGTTGCCGCTGATCTCGAGCTTGCACGGATCAGCGTGTGCATAGCTCGGCGCGACCAGGGCACCGAGCACCCCCACGGCGAGTGTCTTGCGCGTAAACAGCAGCATGCCTGTCTTCTCCGGGCCTCATGTGCGAGGGCCGCTCAGCCTATCGCAAGCCTATCGTGGCGCCATACGCAGATGCCACCACCTGCGGGCAAGCGCCGGGCGAGGCGCCCCGGTTGCAGATCTTCTATGCTGAGCGCTGACGAGAGGTCCTCAGGAATCTCCCGCTTTCGGGGTCGACGTATGGATAACCGGCAGCACTTCTCCATCTGGTACTTCGTGGTTGTCATGGTGATCATGCTCGCGCTGCAGAGCCTGCTCTTCAGCCGGCACGTCGAGACTCTCGCGTATAGCGATTTCAAGGCATTGCTGCACGCGGGCAAGATCAAGGAGGTACTGATCAGCGACGACACACTGTCGGGAACGGTCGACTTTCGCGGTGCGGATGCCGTGCTCACGCCCGAGGTCTCGAAGTCCCTGCCGCATGACGACGTCGACCGGCATCCGTTCGTCACGGCACGGGTGCCGGACAACAACCTGGTCGCCGATCTGCAGGCGGCGAAGGTGCGTTTCTCCGGACAGGTCGAGAACCGCTGGCTCACAACGCTCCTCGGCTGGGTTGCGCCCGCCCTGGTATTCGTCCTGATCTGGGGCTTTGTCATGCGCCGCATGGGCGCCGGCCAGTTCGGCAGTCTGATGGACGTCGGCAAGAGCAAGGCCAAGGTGTTCGTGCAGAAAGAGACCGGGGTGCGCTTCGCCGATGTCGCGGGCATCGATGAAGCGAAAGAGGAGCTCATGGAGGTCGTAGACTTCCTCAAGAACCCTGAGCGCTATCGGAAGCTCGGCGGGCAGATCCCCAAGGGCGTCCTGATCGTCGGGGCGCCTGGAACCGGCAAGACGCTGCTCGCCAAGGCGGTCGCGGGCGAGGCCGCCGTGCCCTTTCTGTCGATCAGCGGCTCGGAGTTTGTCGAGATGTTCGTCGGAGTCGGTGCCGCGCGCGTGCGCGATCTGTTCCAACAGGCGGAGAAGCTTGCCCCCTGCATCATCTTCATCGATGAGCTCGATGCGCTCGGCAAGGCTCGCGGCGTCAGCACGCTTACCGGCAACGATGAGCGCGAGCAGACACTCAACCAGCTGCTCGTACAAATGGACGGATTTGATACGCAGAGCGGCGTCATCATCATGGCGGCAACGAATCGACCCGAGATCCTGGACCCCGCATTGCTGCGCCCCGGCCGCTTCGATCGGCACGTGGCGCTCGACAGGCCGGACATCAAGGGCCGCGAGCAGATCCTGCGGGTGCATGCCAAGCGTCTGGTACTCGGCGCCGACGTGGATCTGGCAGCCGTGGCAGCCAAGACCGCCGGACTCGCGGGTGCGGATCTCGCCAACATCGTCAACGAGGCGGCACTGCACGCCGCACGCAGGAACAAGTCCAACGTCGAGATGAGCGACTTCGATGAAGCCATCGACCGGGCCATCGCCGGCCTCGAAAAGAAGAGCCGGGTGATGACCCCGAAGGAGCGCGAGACGGTCGCCTACCACGAGGCGGGTCACGCCCTGGTGGCCGAGTCGCGCGCGACCGCGGATAAAGTCGCAAAGGTCTCAATCATCCCCCGAGGCATCGGTGCGCTCGGTTATACGCAACAGCAGCCCACCGAGGACCGCTACCTGTTGAAGCATGGCGAGCTGCTCGACCGCCTCGACGTGCTGCTTGGCGGACGGGGAGCGGAGCAGCTCGTCTTCCGCGAGCTCTCGACGGGCGCACAGAACGACCTGCAGCGCGCCACTGATCTCGCGCGGGACATGGTCACGCGCTATGGGATGAGCGAGTCACTGGGACCCGCGACTTTTGCCGCAGCGCGCCGGCCGCTGTTTCTGCCGGAGTCCGGTGCTGCACCGCGCGCCGAATACAGCGAGCGGACCGCGGAGGTGATCGACGATGAGGTGCGCAAGCTGCTGGTCGCCGCGGAGCAGCGAGTCCGTGAGACCCTGGTCGCCCGCGGCACGCAGCTCACGGCAGTCGCGCAGGAACTGCTGCGTCACGAAGTCATCGACCGCGCGACCCTCACCGCGCTTCTCGGTGCTCCAGGCATTGCCAGCTCATTGCCCGAAAAAGCGACTACCCAGGCAACGGCCGCCGTCAGCTCCGCCGCGTAAGGCGGTCCACAACCTTCAGGGGCTCGTGTTGGCGCGCCGGACTTCCGACCACCATCTCCACAACACGTAGATAGCGGGGTAGATCAACAGCGACAAAATGGCGGTCGTGACGATGCCGCCGACCATCGGTGCGGCGATGCGCTTCATCATGTCAGCGCCGGTTCCAGTGGACCACATGATGGGGAGCAGGCCCATGAGGATCGCAAAGAAGGTCATGGTGATGGGGCGCACCCGCTGCACCGCTCCCTCCATCACGGCTGCGTCCAGGTCCGCCAGGCTCTTCATGCGCCCTTCCCGCTTCCAGCGCTCGAAGGCCGCATCCAGGTACAGAAGCATCACCATCCCCATCTCCGCATCGACCCCCGCCAGCGCAATGATTCCCACCCAGACCGCAACGCTCAGGTGATATCCGAGCAGCCACAGCAGAAGGAATGCCCCGACGAGTGAGAACGGAACGGCCGCGAGCACGATCAGCACTTTTGGCAGCGAACGTGAGTTGAAATAGAGGAGCACGAAGATCAGCGCCAGGGTGATCGGGATCACGTACTTCAGGCGCTGTGCGGCCCGCTGCATCCCCTCATAAGAGCCACTCCATTCCAGGCGGTAACCGGGAGGCAGCTTGACCATGGCAGCCACCGCCCTGCGCGCATCATTCATGTAGCTGCCCATGTCGCGGCTCGTCATGTCCACATAGACATAGCCGACGAGCTGCGCGGCTTCGCTCCTGATCTGCCCGGGACCGTCCACAAATCGCAGGTCCGCGAGCTCCTGCAGCGGCACCTGAGCCCCGCCCGGTGTGGCGACCAATACCCGCTGCAGCCTTCCCGGGTCATCGCGCAGCTCCCGCGCATAGCGGACGTTCACCGGGAAGCGCCGGCGGCCTTCGATCGTCTGCGTCACATTGGCTCCCCCGACCGCCGCCATGATGGTGTCCTCGACGTCCATCACCGACAGGCCGTAGCGGGCGATCGCGGCGCGCTTGATGTCGAAGTCCAGGTAGTAGCCTTGAGTGACCCGCTCGGCGAAGGCGCTGCGCGTGCCGGGGACCGTGTCCAGGGTGGCCTCGACCTGCGAGAGAACCCGGTCGATCTCCGCGAGGTCCGGTCCAAAGACCTTCACCCCCACAGGGGTCCGTATCCCGGTCGAGAGCATGTCGATGCGTCCTTTGATGGGCATCGTCCAGCTGTTGGCGAAACCCGTCATCTGGGTGCGCAGCGCCTGATCGAACTCACCGATCAGCTTCTCAGGAGTCATGCCATGACGCCACCGAGCCGCAGGCTTGAGATTGATGACCGTCTCGACCATCTCGAGGGGTGCAGGATCGGTAGCGCTCTCCGCTCTTCCGGCCTTGGCGAAGACGCTCGCGACCTCGGGGAAGCCCATGAGGATCCGGTCCTGTTCCTGTATGGTCTGCGCCATCGTCTGGATGGAAGCTCCGGGCAGCGTCGCGGGCATGTAAAGAATCGTCTCCTCCCAGAGCGGCGGCATGAACTCGCTCCCGAGGGTCAGGTAGATCGGTACGATCGACACCACGGCGAGCAGGGCAATGCCCACCATCGCATAGCGCCATTTCAGCGCCGCCCGGGCAGCGGGCTCGTAGATCCATCTCAGGAATCGATTGACCGGATTGCTCTCCTCCGATGGGATCTGGCCTCGAATCAGCAGCATCATGAGGAAAGGCGCGACCGTGATCGAGAGCCCGGCAGCAAACAGCATGCTGAACGACTTCGTATAGGCGAGCGGCTTGAACAGCCTTCCCTCCTGGTCCTGGAGCGCAAATACCGGCAGGAAGCTGACCGTGATGATCAGCAGCGAGAAGAACAGCGCCGGTCCGACTTCTTTGCCGGCCTCAATCAGCACCTCGAGCCTCGGACGGCGCGTCTCCGGAGGCTTAGCCTCCTCGCGCTCGAGATGCTTGTGGGCGTTCTCGATCATCACGATGGCCGCATCCACCATCGCCCCGACCGCGATCGCGATGCCGCCGAGGCTCATGATGTTGCTGGTAAGACCAATCCAGCGCATCGCCAGCAGCGTCAACAGCACCGCCAGCGGCAAGGTGATGATCGCGACCAGCGCGCTGCGCACATGAAAGAGGAACAGCACGCAGATCAGGCTGACGATGAGGCTTTCCTCGATCAGCTTCTGACGCAGTGTTTCCACCGAATGATGGATGAGGGTCGAGCGGTCATAGGTGACGACGAGCTCGACCCCCTCAGGCAGCGATGGCTGGACCTGATCCCGGATCGCCCGGTTGACGCGAGTCAGGACGTCATAGACGCTCTCGCCGAAGCGCACCACGACGATGCCACCGGCGGCATCGCCCATGCCGTTGAAATCCACGACACCGCGACGCATGTCCGGACCCAGCTGCACGAAGCCGACATCGCGTACCAGGATCGGGGTCCCGTCTGAGCGGGCGCCGAGAGCGACTTGCTCGAGGTCGGCGGCCGACTGCACGTAGCCCCGGCCGCGCACCATGTACTCCCGCCCGGTGAACTCGAGAACGCGGCCGCCGACTTCCTGGTTGCTGGCGCGAATCTGCTCGACGACGCGGTTGATCGGGATCTTGTAAGCCAGCAATTTGTTAGGGTCGACCGTGACCTGGTATTGCCTGACGAAGCCCCCGACCGCGGCCACTTCGGCGACGCCAGGTACGGCGCGAAGCTGGTATTGAACCTGCCAGTCCTGCAGCGTGCGCAGGTCGGCGAGCGAGTGTTTGCCGGTCTTGTCGACCAGCACGTATTCGAGCGCCCAGCCGACGCCCGTGGCATCGGGCCCGAGCTGCGGCGCGACACCCTGCGGCAACTTGCCGGCCATGCCGCTGAGGTACTCCAGTACGCGGCTGCGAGCCCAATAGAGGTCGGTGCCGTCCTCGAAGATCACGTACACGAGCGACGACCCGTAGAAGCTGTTCGCCCGCACCGCCTTAACCTTGGGAGCGGACAGCAGCTGGGTCACGATCGGATAGGTGACCTGATCCTCGATGATGTTGGGACTGCGGTCTTCCCAATCCGTCGCGACGATGACTTGTACGTCGGAAAGGTCGGGGATCGCATCGAGCGGAGTGTTGAACACCGCCCACAGTCCACCGCCGAGAATCGCCAGCGACAGCAGCAGGATCAGGAACGCGTTGCGGGCGCTCCACTCGATGATGCGAGCGATCATTGCTGCTTGACGGCAGGCGGCTTAGCGGCAGGCGGCTTGCCGGCATCGCTTGCGGCGCCGCTCATCCCGGGCATATCGGCCATCCCGGGCATGCCGGCCATGCTGCTCGCACCCGCCTCCAGGCGGCTCTCGGAGTCGATCAGGAAGTTCGCGGAGGTCACGACCTGGTCTCCAGCATCGAGCCCTTCGAGAACCTCGAAGCGATCGCCGAAGCCCAGCGATCCGATTCTTACCTCCACCGGCGCAAAACGGTCGCTCGCCAGCGCACGGAAGGCGATGTCCCGTTCACCGGTGCGGATAACGGCGGAGGCCGGCACGGTCAGGCCGCTCCCCATCGCATGCGTGATCGAGACATCACCAAACATGCCGGGCCGCAACGTGCCGCTCGAATTAGACAACTCGACCCGCACCTGTACCGAACGCGACATCTCATCGACCACGGGGTCGATGAACACGATCTTGCCGGCGAGCGGTCGCGTCGACGGTAGAGACGAGAATGACACGCTCGCCGGCATGCCGATCGCGACGTGCGGGAGCTCGTATTGAAACACCTTCGCCTGCAACCAGACCGTCGAGAGGTCGGCCACCAGGTACAGGTCGCTCTGCGGCATGACGTACTGGCCGGCAAACACCTGCTTCGCCAGGACAGTGCCGGAGATCGGGCTGCGCAAGGTGAGTGATTTGCGGGGTTTGCCGGTCTTCTCCAGCGCCGCGACCTCCTCTTCCGGAATGTCCCACAGCTCGAGCCGCCGGCGCGCGACGTCCACCACGGATTGCTGGTCACCCAGCTGCTCGGGTCCCAGCTTCGCCGCCTGCAGCGCCGAGAGAAACTCCCGCTGCGCGGCAAAAAACGCCGGACTGTAGATCGAGAGCAGTGCCTCACCCGCCTGCACCTTCTGGCCGGTGTAGGCGACGTAGAGCCTCTCCACCCAGCCCTCGGTCTTGACGTGAATATGCGCGACACGGGTCTCGTCGGGCTGCACGATGCCGACCGTGCGGATCGTCATGTTGAGCGGCGTCCGCGCGACGCGCCCGAGGGTAACGCCGATGCGCTGTTGAACCTCCGGGGAGATCCGGACCTCAGCATAGCCCGGTGGGGCTGAGTCTCTTGCAGCCGGCATGTCCATCCCGGGCATCGGCTCTGAGGGTCCGGATTTCGGCTGACCGTCCGCGCTGTAGACACCTATGACGGCCGCGACCGCCGCCACAGCGAGTACCAGTACGACTCGGGATTGCTTCGATATCATAGGACCTCTCATGGCTGCCCCCGCGGCGGAGCGGATTCCGCCTGCGCGCCCGCCGGCGGTGCACCCAGCGTCTCGATGTCCACGCCCGCAAGAGCTTCGAGCTCCGCGAGGCGCTCTTCGCGTTCGATCCGTGATTCAGCGACCATGCGGCGAACCATCAGCAGCATTCGCTCGCTATCCACCAGGTCCGCAAAGCCGATCGTTCCCGCTGCGTAGGCACTCCGCGAGCTGCCCACCAGCTGCTGAGCAGCGGGAAGGATGGATCGTTGATAGAGCTGCGTCTGTCGCTCGGCGTTGCGCATCGAATACAGCGTGGCTACGAAGGTCCCGGCGCGGTCATAGCGCGTCTGCCGCAGCATGGCCTCGGAAGAATGCTGCATGGCCTGCGCCTCATCGATCGCCGCGCGGATGGCGGGCGCCTTGGTCGGGAGCATCAGCATGATTCCGAGCGTCTGCGAGACATCCCCTGTGATGCTCGCCGACGGACTGAAGTCCGGAACGTAGGCAAGCCGTGCCACCTCGATGGCATCCGCGCGCCCCGCAACCTGCCGCGCGAGCGCGGCGAGCTCCGGGTTCTGGGCCACGCCTGCAGCAATGAGCCGTGCATCGTCCACGACGACGGCTCGCGGCGCTGGCAGGCTCGCGGCAAGGATCAGTGGGGCATCGGCGGCGCGCGCGAGCATTCCGTTCAGCATGCTACGCATCGAGTGTGCCTTCGCCTCGAGGCTGGCGAGCTCGTCATCCGCCCGCTGCGATTCGATCGTCGCCTTGAACAAGTCCTGCATGGGGCCACCGGCCTCGGCCCTATCAGCAGCCGAGTCGGTCAGGAGTTTGAGGAGCGTTCGATTGTCATGCTGGATGCGAATGAGCTCCTCGGTCAGGGCCAGGTCCAGGTATGCCGAGAGCACCTTTCGCTGCAGATCGAACTTGACGGCCCGGAACCTCTCGCCCGCCTCTTGCGCCGCGTCGAGCGCCTCGCGTCCGGCCGCGCGGGCTTTGGTCGGCAGCGAAAGGTTCATCGACGGATCGAAGCCCACGCCCAGCGTGGTTCGATTCCACGCCTTGACGTTCTCCGAGGAGAACATGTAGCTGAAGTTGAGCGCCACGTTGCTGTTGGGCCAGACTGCGGCCTCGTCTATCCGCGCAAGAGCCGCCTTCCACTCGAAGTACGAGGCTTCGAGCTCCCCATTCGCGAGGAATGCCCGGCTCAGGACGTCGCGCCACCGAGCTTCCGGCGACAAGTTCGGCAACTGCCGGGCCGCCGGCGGGGCTTCGAACGCTTGAGAGGCCGCGTCAAGCTTCGCTTTCTCATCGGCCGTCTGCCGCGGGCGCAACACACAGCCGCCGCCCATGCTCAGTGCGATCGCGATGACCGCCAGGGCCAGCGCGCGGGCGGCGTGCGGTGCGACGGTCTCGCAAGATCTATCACCGCGCTCGAGCACAGGCCCACCACCTCTCGATGATCATGAATTTCAGGCACTCACGCAGGTATCAGCACAACTACATAGATGAACCCTGAACTACGGCTCCGGCGAGTACAGGCTCGTCATGGTTGCGGTGGCTGCCAATACACCCACGATCAGCAGGTACTCGGCAGCGAGTGAGTACTTCAGGGCTCGCGTCGCCCCGAGGGCCACTGCCGGGCCGAGTCTCCATCGGTTGGCTGCCGCGAGAGCGATGAGCAGCGTGAAACCGGTGATCTTGCCCAGCAGCAGCCACCCGTAGGGCTGCGCGAGAACCGCGAGCCGCCGGACGAGCACCAGCGCCATCACCACACCGGCGAGCGCGAGGAAAGGCACGATCCGCAGCGCGACCCTGGAGAACGCGTCGATCAGCTTTCCTGCAAGATCGGCCGCCTCGCGCCAAGTCGCAAGGTACAGGGCCGGAATCGCGCCTAGCCAGAACGCCGCGACGAGCACGTGAGTGATCAACGCGGGGGCAAGCAGCAGGTGATAGGGATGCACCGCCGTGTGACCCATCACGGCAAACGAGATCGCCACCAGCAGACTCCCCACAAGGGCGCTGCCTTGCGCCATCCGACCGCTGCGCAAGGTTGCCGCCAGGATCAGGATTACGCCGACGACTCGTATGAAGAAGGCCGCTCCGGCTGCGGAGGTGAACGCCATCCGTTGGAGCGCCCAGTCAAAGAGCCCGTCAAAGTCGCCTGCCATGCGCGCCGCCTCGAGAATGAGTTGGCTCAGCAGGAGCGGCAGCGCCACCGCCGCCGACCAGACCGCGACTCGGCGGATCTCGCTCTCCGCGGCGCCGAGCAGCGGTCGGAACAACCCGATGAAGATCGCGATGCCTGCGCTCTGCAGCAGGGCCACAAAGCTCAAGGCGCGCAGTGTGACTGACAGGGTATCCGGCGACATTGCTCAATGCCCGGAATAAGCGCTCATCGCCCGCTTGGGGGAGATCGTGAAGTGCACGGCGCCCGAGCTGACGTGCCCGTCCGCGGCTACCACTCGCCAGGTGAGCGTGTAAGCTCCGGGAGCGAGCGTCGGCAGTGCGACGCGCTGTGTCCGGTTCGCACCTGTCGGCAGCTCCTTGATGGCCTGCTTGGGTTCCTGGTCTTTCTGGAGCCACAGCGCCGTCAGCTGCGCCGCCTCCGAGAAAGCCATCTCGACGGCCGCCGGCGCTGCCCGCAATGTGCTGCCATCGGCGGGCACGGACTTCTCAAGATGCGCGTGGGCCTGCGCCGTATCGACGATCAGACAGGCAGCCAGAGTCATCGTAACGCTCGACAGTTTCATGGCGGCTTCACCTCGGAAAGCGTCTTGCAGCGGGTCGAACTGAGAGTTCACAGGCTCCTTCCACCACAGGACGGCGGCGCTCCGCCCGTCCCGAACGGGAAGCCCACGCGCCCGCCGCGCGCCTCGAGCCGCGCGGCCAAGCGCTCATCTCAGATGATCAGACGATGGGAGGTCGAAAAGGATCCGAGGGACTGCAAGTGAGATGTCCCGCGTCGAGCTCCGGCGAGGGAGCCGGAGGGTGCGGTGGCACCGTCTGAGGAAGCGCGTACACGAGCGCGAGGCCGGCGGGCGGACCCTGGCACTTGCAGCCCGGACCCCCGCAGCACGGATGCTTCGCGTGTGGAGACTTGGGAGCGGGAGACTCGTCCGCGGTGTTCGGAACGGTGCCTTCGTCCGCGTCGTGGTGATGCCCGGAACAGTCGTGTGCGAGCTGCCCTGGCACCAGGTGCTGCGTTGCGGGCGCAGCCGCCGCGGGCCACGGTAGCCCGGTGCCCAGCTGCCACAGCAGCAGCACGACGGTCGCGGTCCAGAACCTCGAACGGTGCTTCATGCTGTTCCTACACTAGGCGCGATACCCTGCACTTCGCAAGGGTCATCGTTCGGTCAGTGCCCGGGCCCCTGTATGGCAAGTAGGCGCCCATCCCCAGGATCATCAGCGGATCGTCGAGCTCCAGGAAAGTCTCACGCGGCGGGGCCCGAACCGCCAGCTGAGCGGCAACTCCGTAGCATGGCTGGAGTCCGCTATCGAGACCTGGGCAAAGGCGCGCCCACTCGCACAGCTGCATGGAGCTTTGCACAATTCCGCTCGTGTCACCCGGCAGCAGACAGTGAGGCCGTCAAGATGAAGACTCTCGAACGTTAGAGGTCAGGACCGCGGGGGAGTATGTTGGCCGAGCGCGTCCACTCCTTCAGCGTGCTCCCGCGGAGCGCATCTTGGGCCCACCAACTGCAACCGCCTCTGCAATGAAGTATTTGCGGCGGAGGCCGAGCGCGACGTTGACGAACCCGATCATCACGGGTACCTCCACGAGGGGCCCGATCACCGCGGCGAAGGCGGCACCATGGTGAATCCCGAAGGTCGCCACCGCGACTGCGATAGCGAGCTCGAAGTTGTTCGACGCCGCCGTGAAGGAGAGGGTCGTCGCCTGTCCGTAGCTCGCGCCCACTTTCTTCGACATGAAGAAGGAGATGAAGAACATCGCGGCGAAATAGATGAGCAGGGGGATGGCGATGCGAACCACGTCCAGCGGCAGTTGTACGATGGTCGCGCCCTTGAGCGAGAACATCACCACGATGGTGAAGAGCAGCGCGAGGAGGGTGATGGGGTTGATCTTCGGGAGGAACTTTTCATGGTACCAGCGCTTGTCCTTCAGCTTGATGAGCGTGAAGCGCGTGATGAGGCCGGCGAGGAACGGGATACCGAGGTAAACGAAGACGCTCTTGGCGATCTGCCCGATGGTAATGTTGACGGCCACGCCCTGGAGACCAAACCAGGTGGGCACCACCGTTATGAAGACGTACGCGTACACGGAGTAGAAGAAAACCTGGAAGATGGAGTTGAAGGCGACCAGTCCTGCGCAGTACTCCGTGTCGCCTTTCGCGAGGTCGTTCCAGACGATGACCATCGCGATGCAGCGGGCCAGCCCGATCATGATGAGCCCGACCATGTACTGCGGCTTATCGCGGAGGAAGAGCACGGCGAGGCCGAACATCAACAGCGGCCCAATAATCCAGTTCTGGACCAGCGAGAGCCCGAGCACTTTAAAGTTGCGGAAGACGAGCCCCATCTCCTCGTACCGCACCTTGGCGAGCGGCGGGTACATCATGAGGATGAGCCCGACTGCGATCGGGACAGAGGTCGTGCCCACGCTCGCCTTGTTGAGCAATGGGACGATCCCGGGGAGGACGTATCCCGCGCCGACGCCCACCGCCATGGCGAGGAAGATCCAGGCCGTGAGGTAGCGGTCCAGGAAGGACAGTCTCTTCGTGAAGCCCTCGGCAGTCGCGTGTCTCGCGGCCTGGGCGACGGAATGATTGCTCAATCTGGAGCCTCCGGCGACTTGTGCGTCCTTGACCAGTATGTCCTTGGCGCGGCCGACACGACGTTCACTTACGATGGCCGTGTTGCCGCCCGCCAGGCGCGCAGCCATCTCACCTGAGCCAACAATGAGTGCTGCCAACAGTAGTGAACCGATCCCCTCGGTGGTTAGGCCCCCCTCAAGCTCCTCACGCGGCTCCTTCGGTAGGCCGAGCTCTGCCAATCTCATCGAGACGTTGCTGGAGTTTGATCCGGTCGAGCGAGCCGAGCGGCAGGCTTGTGAAGATCTTTATCCGGTTGTCGAGCAGCCGGAACGTTTCACGAAAAGCTAACCACTTCTCGGTGTCCGAGCCTTCCACAGCCGCCGGGTCTGGGACGCCCCAGTGAGCCGTCATGGGTTGGCCCGGCCAGTAGGGACAGACCTCCCCTGCTGCGTTGTCGCAAACGGTGAACACGAAATCGAGCAGCGGCCCGTGAGGTGCTGCGAATTCGTCCCAACTCTTGCTGCGCAGTCCTTCGGTCGGCAGGTTCATCTTCCGCAGGAGTTCCAGCGCGATCGGGTGTACGGCGCCCTTAGGATGACTTCCCGCACTAAAGCCGCGGAATCGGCCGCGGCCCCACTGGTTGATCAGAGTCTCGGCGATGATGCTCCGCGCGGAGTTGCCCGTGCACAGAAACAGAACGTTGTTGGGGCGGTCGGCCATGTTGGGTCCTAAATCGTTTCCGCCAGGCTCTTGGCCATGCAGTTCGCAGAGCTCGGGCACAAGGAGCGAAACGCTTCGCTCCTCTGCATGTCCTCGGGTGCGGTGCTGCGCTCGACCAGGCGGTAGCCCTGGCGCATGAAGAATTCCTCGGCGGTCTGGGTAAGGAGGATCAATCGCTTAATGTGGGACGCACGCGCCTGACGCTCGAGCTCTCGAACAATCGTCTGTCCCAGACCGCATCCGCGGCGACCTCGAGCGACGACTACCGACCGCAGGAGTGCTGATGAGCCAAAGTGCTGGAGTCCTCCGGCCGCAATCACTTGGCCGTTTTCGCGGACCACTGCGAACACAGGGCGCGACAATTCGAGATCGCTCGTCGGCAATCCGGAGTGCTCGAGCAACGCTCGGATAGCGATTAGATCCTGCGCGGAAGCGAGGCCTACTTCGGACACGACCGCATTTCCGGTTTACCCGGGATTCGGGGAGCAGCAGCGCGGGGCACAGCAAGCCGCCTCGGCTTGTTTCTCTGCTTTGGGCCGGATCTCATCCGTTCCGTAAACCGCGCTCTCCCCAGTGGTCAGAAACGTCTCCCACTGAACTCCCTGTGGGTCGTCGATCCAGCTCTTCTCGCTGCGGGCGTAGCAGCAGGTCGTCTCGCCCTCCTCGAGCACGGGCCGCTCCGCACGTCGCAAGCGCTCGTAGACCTCCGCCAACTCGCCGCGATCCTCGACCTGAATCCCCAGGTGCTGCACCCCCGGCTTGCCGTCGCGCTGGCTGATCGCGAAATTCACGCGAGGATCTTCCAGCATCCATTTCGCGTAGTCGGCCTTGCGGAACGTCGGATCCGCCGCAAAGAGTTGCGAATAGAACCGCACCGACGCGTCGAGGTCATTGACCGACACGTGGACGTGCAGACGTTTCATGCTCGTTTCCTTGGTTGAGCGGAGGCTGGCTGCGGCTCGCAGCTGGTGCCACAAGCCTGGTCCGCGAGACTGCAGCAGTTCTCGGTGAGAAAGCCGACGAGCGTGTTCATACGCTCGATGTTTGGGCTGTAGAACAGATTACGTGCCTCGCGTCGGCTGACCACGAGGCCGGCCTGCAGCAGCCCCTTGAGGTGAAAGGAGAGCGTCGGCGCGGGCAGATCAAGCCGAGCGGCAAGCTCCGAGGGCGTATACCCCTCAGGTCCCCGCCTCACCAGTAACCGAAAGACCGCCAGGCGCGACTCGGACGCCAGGGCACTCAATATGGCAATGGCTTCCTTCGATTTCATAGTTTCAAGTATATCGAAGCTACAGAGAATCGCAATAGACGCGCGTGGAACTCTTCTGATGAGCGTCGCGCCGCCGAAATTCACTAGCCGTCAGCGGCACGTCTTCCGAGTCGACGAAGTCCTGAGACCTTAGAATAAAGGGTTTGGCGCCCCCGGCCGGAGTTGAATGCGCCGGCGCAAGGCGTTGATCAAGAGGCAAAACCTCGGATCCGCCAATTGACCCGTACCCGTCGGCGTACCCGCCCACACTAAGCGGTCGCGCCGTCGACAGTAAAGCGACCGCATGGTCTGTCTGGCCGATCTCTTCGCTGAGCAAATTTCGATCCAGGATCACTAGTCGCGGACTGACCTCGGCGCTTGAACGGCTGCGATCGGCCAGCAGCTGCCGCTCGGCCGTGTTTCCCAGGCTTCCAAGCGGACATCCGCCGGGCACAAGGCAGAAATCCTGGGGAATGGTGTCCTATGAAACCGAAGCGGTACCTTTAGTCCAAGCCCAGCTCGCCAACCGCCAGCCTGCCGGAAGTTTGCCAAGAGCGACGGTGAAAAAAGCGCCCGACTGCGTAACTTGCTTCCCTTTAAGTTTGAAGGTCATAGTCGCCGGCACGACGATGTATGCAGCATTCCCGGTTACGTTGGCATGCAAAGGCTTGCCCAGAGTGACGTGATAGCCCTTGGCGTCGAGGTGTTCACCCTCGACCAGTACATCCCGGTACCAATCCTGCGTCGCGGTAGGGCCGTGCCAGACATGGGGGGCCATTCCGTCAAGTATGGACATAGGATCAGCGCACATCGCAGCCATCGACTTGGCGTCGCCTCTATTAAAGGCATCAATGTACTGTTGCACGGCTGTTACCGGCTGATCTTCCGAGTTGGCCACTTCCGCTTTCCTCTTCTGTTGTGTACGGGCTACCGAAAGTCGGCTCGCCGTCAGCGCGACGGCCGCAGCGGCTGTATGTGCCAGCAGCGTGCGTCTACTGTAATCCTGGCACACGGTGTCTATCGTCCCCGGCAGCCCGCCCTCGGTGCCGGCCTCGATTGTCGCGGCTCAGCGGACGAGCGTCTGCGATTTTCGAGTCTGTATGGTTCGCGCGAGCCGGTTGACAGGACCGCGCAACAGTGCGTACGGAATCACCGCGACAACAATGGCGGTCAACAGCCCCTGCGTCGGTTTCAGCCCGTGCCACTCTAACAACTGATAAGTGACATCGAGTACAAAGGCGAGAACAAAGACCTTGGAGATCCCCTTCCATCCGCTATGAAGTAGGTAACCACGTTGCATAGGATCGGTGACCAGCGCCCAGAGGTAAGCGCCACGCCCTTCTCGCGCGTCCCGCCTTCCATCGCGTACGGCGAATAGGATCGCCATCAGCGGCTGGACGAACAACCGAAAATGCAACGGTCCGTCAAAACGTCCGATGAAGTCGGTCACGAAGGTGCTGAGAACGCTCCCCACTTGAGATTCACCCGGACTTCGACCTTAAGCGCTGCTCGCATTATGAAGCCCGCACACAGCGCGGGTACATAACTTTAAGCCGAGCAGTCAAGCCATTTGCAAATGACATCTAATTTGCCGGCATAAGCGCCATCGGTAGCTTGACTCGGCAGAGACTCGGTCGCGAATGCCCCTGCGGGCAATGGTGCAGCAGCGTTTCCACCTGAGACGTTCTGGTGATTTTGTGCTTAGATAGCGGCGACCTGGGTAGGTAGAGTGTGGAGCGTCGCTTATGGCCGGAACATCAATTAAGACCGACTGGACCAAACCTGCGGCGTTGGCCATCCCGAAAGGCGGCGTCTTCCCCGATAAAATCGAGAAGGGGAGGTATGGCCCGATCTTCCCGCGGACGCCAGCGTGCTACGGGTTTTCGATCCTCGCGAAAATTATTCCCGGGCGAGAGGAGGTCTTTTACGAGTACGCACGCAACATCGAAAAGACCATCGCCGCTCAACCGGATGCGCTCGCCGTGCTGAAGCTGCACTACCTGCGCTGGGTATTGTTTCCGATCAAGGGTGATATGTATTTCATGTACCAGGGCATCTTTGACACGGACTTCGACAAGTACACCGAGGATGCCGTGGCACTCTTCGGCGCGACTGGCATCAACACAGTCTTTGAAAATCTGGAAGGCTTCCCCAAAGACTGGAAGACGAATGCGCCGGCCTTCGTTCAGTTCGTGCGCGAGCACCAATGCCCGAGTTTCCTCGAATACGGCGAATACCCGTACGCGACCGCTGATGAGATCAAGAAGGCGCTGCGCGTCAAGGCAGCGCTCTCGGAGATGCTTGATCAGATGCAATGAGCCGCGAGCCTACCGGCCGTGCTCGAATTTGACGACATTCAGCACATTCTGCTGACCCGCGCCCCGGCACTGAACGGGCGATACGAGTTCTTATCCTTCAAGAATCCCGCGGGTGGGCGAGCGTGGCTGGCGGCCATTCTCGACAAGGTTCAATCCGCGAAAGCCATGCGCGAATCCGTGGACAAGGAGAAGCGTTGGGTCACGGTGGCCTTCACCTGGAACGGCCTGAGAACGCTCGGCGTTGACGCGACGACCCTCGCCACCTTTCCCGAGGAGTTCCGCGAAGGCATGGCTGCGCGGGCCGAGGTGCTCGGCGACACGGGCGCGAACGATCCCTCGCACTGGGTGGACAAGACTGCCAGCCCCGACTTGCATGCCATCGCCATTCTCTTCGCGCGGGATGCCGCGGAGCGACAGCGAAGCGCAACTGAGCACGGCAAGCTCATCGCTGAGTGTCACGGCGTGGAAGTGCTGTCAAGTCTCGATCTCGAGGCGACACCACCCTTTGATTACGCGCATGACCACTTCGGCTATCGCGACCGGCTTTCGCAGCCCGTGATCGAGGGCTCGGGCGATGAACCGACGCCAGGCTCCGGAGCCCCGCTCAAAGCGGGCGAGTTCATTCTCGGTTATCCGGATGAGAGCGGCTCGGGTCCAGCGCTGCCGCAGCCTGAAGTCCTGTGCCGCAATGGCAGCTACATGGCCTACCGGCGGCTCGAGGAGCATGTGGGCAAATTCCGCGACTTTCTGCGCGAGAACGGTAAGACGCGGGAGGAGCAGGAGCTTATCGCAGCGAAACTCATGGGGCGCTGGCGCAGTGGCGCTCCGCTGGTACTCGCTCCCGATAAGGATGACCCCGCCCTCGGTGCTGATCTTCAGCGCAACAACAACTTCAACTACAAGCACGAGGATCCGCAAGGCTATGCCGTGCCCCTCGGCTCGCACATGCGCCGCATGAACCCGCGCGACACGGCAGCGAACATGAACCGGCGGCGAATGATCCGCCGCGGGGCGACCTATGGAACTTACCTACCGGAGGGCACAGCGGACGACGGCAAGGAGCGTGGCATCGCGGCGTTCGTTATCTGCGCCAGCCTTATCCGGCAATTTGAGTTCGCCCAGAACGTCTGGGTGAACGACAGGAATTTCCACGAACTCGGAAACGAGCGTGATCCGATCATCGGCAGCCAGGACGGAACACTCGAGTACAAGATCCCGAAACGGCCGATCCGCAGAAAGATCACCGGGCTGCCCGCGTTCACTACTGTCCGCGGCGGAGCTTATTTCTTCCTGCCGGGACTCAAAGCGCTGCGCTGGCTCGCAGCCCTCGACAAGGCCAGCTGAAGCAAACGCCGGTAACTCACCATGAGCACAACGCCTGGTCCCGCCCGCACCTATAACCAACACCACGTCGCCCGCAAGTACACTCCGGGTCGGCGGCGGATAAGCATCTACTGGACCTGGAGCTATCCCTTTGAGGCGCAGCGTGATCCGGCCGCGATGGAGAATCGCTTCTCGACCATGACCGAAGTGCGCACGGTGCTGTGGCCCGCGTATGAGAAGCCGGAGTGGGGTGCGGCGGAGTTTCTCCAAGGTATCGCCGGCACGCTGGAACTGTTCCATCGCTCCGCTCTCAATTTCCAGCAGCTCGCGGCTGAAATCACCGGCCATCCGGTCGCTGTCTTTCAGCGCGTTGATCAGGCGGGATTCCGGCTCCCAATCGATGAACGGATTCTGGCCGACACGGACACACTCATGGTGTTCGGCCTTGACCACCTTCAGTCCGGGGAGGAAGCCGCCCCGGAAGAAGTTGCGGCTATTCGTAAGTGGCTTGCGCGCGAAGGCACCTGCCTGCTGCTGGCGCCGCACCACGACGTCGGCTTCACCGATGACCTGCAGCAGCGCCAGATGGAATACCTGCACCACGGTGATCGCCTGGTCCCGCGCCAGCAGCGCTTTACGCAATACGGCCGCTCGCTGATGAAGGCGCTCGGGGTCCCGGTGCACAACACCTGGGGACTGTGTCCGGCCCTGGTCAAAGGCACCAAGGACACCGCGCCACTCACGACTTTCAGGGACCTGGATAAGCCCGGGCTCCTAAAGGACGTCACGAGCCTCAGTTTCCACCGGCACCTGCCGCACTACGAAATCACGGATAAGAGCAGCAAGGCGATTCACGTGCTGGCGCGTCAGCCGATCGAAGCGGAGCGTCCACACCCGTTCACCGCGGCCGGCAATACGGAATTCAACTGTCTCCTCTGGATGCCGCCGGAGAAGCAGCGTGCCGGACACCTCGTACTGGTGGACTCTACGCACTTCACCACGCTGTTTGGCGTTACGGACAGCCTCAAGAACTTCTGGCGGAACATCGCCCTAATGAAGTGACGGTCTATCCGGCGTATGACGGACACGTATGACCTCATTGCAATCGGGGCGGGGCCCGCAGGCGAAAGTGCTACGGAGCTCGCGGCTTTCTTTGGCCACCGCTCAGCGGTGATCGAGCGGGCCTACCCGGGTGGGGCGGTCACGACGACCGGCGGCGCGCCCACGAAGACCCTTCGCGAGGCCGCCTTATACCTCACAGGATTCTCCGAAGGCGACGTCTACGGCCTGCGGATGACTGCTCCCCCTCAGGTTGCAACCGACATCATCCGCAAGCGGACTCAAAGTGTCTGCGAGCTGCTGCAGAAGGTTACCGCAGACAACATCGCCAAGCGTGACGTCGACTACATCCAGGGTTCGGCCCGCCTCGACACGGATGGCAGCGTGCTCGTGTCCGAAGCCGGTGGAACGAACCGCAAGATTCGCGCCAAGGTGATCCTGATCGCTTCCGGTTCGCGACCCGTTCGGCCGAAGAACATCTCCTTCAATATCGCAGGCGTCTGTGACACGGACACCGTCCTGAAGCGTGGCTGGGTCCCAAGAGACATCGTGATTGCAGGTGGCGGTCCGGTGGGCGTCGAGTTCGTGACGATCTGCCACGCGCTGGGTGCGAAAGTGACGCTCGTCGATCGCGGCTCGCGACTCATCACTGCGATGGATCAGGAAATGTCCGAGTGCATGGAGCGCTTATTCAGGCAGTGGGGCATTACCGTGCTGTTTGGCGCGACCGTGCAAGGGGTCGCACCGAGGGAGACTGGCCTCGACGTAGTACTCTCGACAGGTCAGAAGCTCACGCCCGATACCCTGCTGTTTGCCGCCGGCCGTGCCGCAAATACCGAGGGCCTCGGCATCGAGGCTTTGGGGGTGCAGGTCGATTCCCGGGGGCGGATCATCGTGGACAAGACCTTCCGCACGTCCGTGCCCGGCATTTACGCCGCGGGCGATGTGGTCCGGCCGACCCTGGCCTCGATCGCGATGGAGCAGGGACGTCTCGCGGTCTGTCACGCGTTTGGCATTCCATTCGAGGGAACCGTCGATCCCTGTCCGGTCTCCGCGATCTATGGGATGCCGGAGGTGTCGGGTGCGGGGCTCACGGAGGAGCAGTGCCGCGAGCAGGGCCTGGATTACGAGGTGGGTCGTGCCGACCTGGCGCTTACCCCGCGCGGAGCCATAGCTGGCCGAGGCGGACTTCTAAAGCTTGTTTTTTCGAAAGCGGATCGCAAGCTGCTCGGCGTTCACTGCATCGGCGATATCGCCTCTGAGATCGTCGGTATTGGCCAGATGCTGATTCGCTGTGGCGGCACGCTGAACACCCTCGCCAACATGTCGCTCAACACCCCCACCTACAGCTATGCGTATAAATACGCCACCTTTGACGGGTTGCGCCGTTTAGCGACAGGTGGGGCGCGGGCCGCCAGGCAATGAGCTGCGGCGCGCGGCGCCAGAAAGCACGGAGCACGCATTCAGCTGAGCGACAGCGGTGGCTTCTAGCCGCCGTTTTCGTGTGGTTGAACGTGACTTCGGTACACGCGCAGAACCGCGGCGTCTATCCCCTCGGTCTCAGTGCCATCAATTCCGGCGTCAGTGCGGAGCCCGGACTGACGTACAACAACAGCTTCCTCTTTTACTCTCGGGATGAGCAGAAGGGTGGCAACGGTGAGGTTGTGGCCACGGGACAGCAGTCAGTACTCCTGGATATGAACACACTTTTATGGGCGAGCACGGATGAGATATCGACGCTCGGTGGTGCCGGATTCTCATCTGCCGTGACGATACCGATTGCCAACAACTCGCTGAGCTCCAGCTCCCAGGGCGCGATCAGTGGCGGCGGTGGATTGGGGGACCTCTATTTTCAACCCGTCATTCTCGGTTGGCGCGAGGAGCGCGCCGACATTCGCGGCATCCTCGGTGTGCTCGCACCTACTGGAAGATTCAGCGCTGGTGCGACTGACAATGTGGGTAATGGATACTGGACGCCGGTGGTCGCAGCGGGCGAGACGTTCTACCTATCCGCAGACAGGGCGACCACGCTCTCCGCCTTCGAGATGTACGAATTTCACAGCATTCAGTCGGGCACCGCTATTCACCCGGGCGAGACTCTCGATCTCGACTATTCATTGATGCGGGCATTCGCGTTTGCGGACTCGCGACTGCAGGCCGGACTGGTCGGCTACGGTGCGTGGCAGACGACCGCGAAGACCGGGCCAAACATCACGCCATCCCAGGAAGCGCAGCGCTACAGAGTCAACTCTCTCGGCTTCGGACTGAACTACGTGCTACCGGCTCGAAAGGTGAGTCTGGGATTTAAGTACTTTGATGAATTCTCAAACCAATGGACGTACCAGGGTTATTCCGTCCAGATTTCGATAGGAATCGGTTTCTAGGCTTTCGTTTCTAGGCTTTCGTCGACATTGTCGCCGCGGGGGCGAGGAGCTGCGTGACGGCAGTACCTTTGATCCAAGCCCAGCTCGCGACCCGCTTCTTGCACACGACTTACTTCATGGCTTCTTGCCGAAGGACTCTTTCGCTTTGCGGCTTTGCTCTTCCTGCGTCGCCATGAGTTTGTAAGCAACGTAGTACTTGTAGATATTGGAGACGTAATTGACGGTCTCTGCTCCGATGCGGGCAGCGGCGATGACTTCGACATTGTTGAGCCAGACGTTAGGGTCAAGCCCGTTCTGAGAAGCTTCCGCGCGTAACCGTTTAACACGCGCAGGACCACAGTTGTAGGCTGCGAACGTAAACAGCACCTTGTTAAGGTCGTCCATGGGCTCACTGCCGTACAACCTATCCATCGTTGTGCGGAAGTACTTGATACCCGCGCGGATATTGGCGTCCTCCTGGTGAATGTCACCGACTTTCATCTCCGCCCCGGTGGCGGGCATGAGTTGCATGACTCCGATAGCGCCGACAGAACTCTTCACTTTCTGGTTCAAGCCGGACTCCTGATAGCCCTCGGCCATCATCAACAGGTAGTCCATGCTGTACTCAGCGCTGTACTTGCGGAAAATCTCTGCGGTCTTTTCAAATCGCTTCATGCTCTCCGGAGAGATGGCCTGCTTCAGCATGTAGGTCGACTTGGTGTACTGGGTGAGTTTCTGATTGCCGAATGCGGTCCCTTGCCGATGGGTCTTAAAGAAGTCGTTGATAGCCGCCAAGAGTTTGGGGGAATTCTTCCGCACCCCCCAACCGATCGTCTCCCCAGTGGTAAGGGTGATGTCGGAATGAACCTGCAGCTTCGGCAGCACGCTGTCCCAGAGTTTCGCCGACCAATCGTTCACTACAGTCGTTGACAGCAATCCCGCATTGACCATCTCCAATATGTCTTCGTCGCCAAGGTCTTCCGGAACGGGCCGCAGGTTGACAGGCGGCTTCTTGTCCTTCTGCAAGCGCGCGTTCAGATCCGACAGATGCTCCCAGTAAGACGAGCTCTTACGCACGAAAACATCCCTGCCCGACAAGTCGTTCAGTGAAGCAACCGGGGGCGATTGTGGACCGGTGACCACAATCTCTTTGACGTTGTTGACTATCGGGTCGGAAAAATCCACGAGCTTCTGTCGCTCGGGTGTGATCGTGATGCCGCCAATCAGGATATCGAGAGTGCCACCGTTCAGTTTGGACACTGCATTGTCGCGCGGTGTAACCACAAAGATCACATGAGTCTTTAGGTTCTTGTTCTTCTGCGGATACTTCTTGGTCAGATATTCCTCAAACGCCTTGCCGGTTTCGTATGCAATGCCATGGTGCACACCGCTGACGGTGTAATAAAACGTCTTTGAATGGGGAACGCCAATGCGGATAACTCGAGCTTGAATCAACGTGTCCAAGTCGCCAGTTCGCTGCTTCGCTGCGATGGGCGCTGCAACGTGCGCGGGTTCGGATTGCGCGAAAGATGCTTGCGAGGCAATTAGGGCAGCGAGTGCAGAGACGCACACAGAGAGCGAACTAGGATTCAATGGAACTACCCCTTGGCGCGCGTGAAGGCTTCGCCATAGTGTGGATCGATCAGGCGATAGACGCAGCCGAACCTGCTTCGCCTCCGCGGTCACTCACTCTCGAGGTGCCTCAGAGATCCGGTTCTACGCATCAGCGTTCTGAGAGGCGCAGAAAAACGCCCCAGCCGGTGCGATCACCGGTTCGGTGAAGTCTGCTGCGATCTCTGCTCCGTGTTCGTATGTCGGAAGAGAATGCCCTGAGCGCCAGTTTCAGGCAACCAGCAAGGCGAGAGTCCGCTTCGCGTCGCCCTAGTGGCCGGTATCGGGAAGATCATGGGACCTTGAAGGGTCGCAAGCGGGCGTCGGCCGGACATTGCCCATCTGGCGCGTCACCTCAAAAAATCCAATTGCCTCGGCCGTCGATCCTCATGTGCCCTCGCGGTCGCGGCTTCGCGCTCCTGCCGCGTGATCGGGATTCGGAGGCCCTGGCGGAATTGCTCAACCTCCCAGGCGAGCTCCCGCTGCCCTTGGGCCTGCAACGTTCGGACCGTGGCGAGCCAATCGCCTCGCACGCGCTCGGCGGTGTCAGTGATACGTCCAAGACTTGCGGACCCAGGCTTTCGACGGTGCGAGACGGCCTTCTCGGGACGTAGAACACCTCGTTGGGCTGCCCAATACGCGCCGTCCCTTTTGTGGTCCGAGAGTCGTCCGCGAACCTGCGCCGGGGTCGCGTTCGCCTCAACCCCGTGGGCTCGGAGCTGCCGCGCAAACTGCTCCCGCCATCGACGCAGGTCCGCCTTGCGAATGTTCAGCCTGCCGCCTTCCCGCTTGTGCGCGCTGACGACCAGATGCACGTGAGGATGATCCTGGTCGGTGTGCAGGACCATGGCATACCGGTGCTGTAGCGCAAACTCCTCGCGGGCGAATTCTCGGCTCGCCGCCAGGAGCTTCTGAGGCGGCGTTCCGACCGGCATCGACAGGACGATGTTGTGCACCAGTTTAGCCGCAGAAGCGCGACGGCCGCCTGTCATGCGGTCCCACTCATCCATCGCGAGGTCGATCTCGAGATCCCAGTCGTCGACAAGGTCACGCGCCACCCCACCGCCGATGACGCGCTCGCCATCGTCCCTCTCGAGCTCGACTGTTCCCTTCCGCGTGACGTACCTGAAGTGCGCGGCCACAGCTCCCAGGCTGTTCCCGCCGCCCGAGACTTTGACCATGACCTCGGGCGCGCGCCGGACCGTACGCGCAATCTGGGCCACCTGCTCTGATGTGAAGCGCTCAGGCCGTCCAGGCCCGCGACGGCCGTGGCTCACCAGGTCGAGCGCCGGTTTGCAGTTACCACCGATTCGGAATGGATGCTTCGGCACGCCGCGCCTCCGCGTCGTCGCTTCGCGTGGTCCGAATCGTGTGACAACTGCAGCAGCAAAGCTATCCTGCGTTTGCTTCGAATTTGCGCAGAAACCTCACGATTGCTCTGTTAGATCTGAGAGCGCAAGAGGCGCAATGCTTCACGCTGATACACGCTGCGACTGATCGTGCTCCGGCAGCGACGAGAGTCTTTCGGAAACGACCGGTGGCGATCCTTCTGCGACACGCGCCACGCTGCATAAGCCGTCATTCACCAGCGTCATACCCGGATGGGCGGTCACTCCACTTTGCTGACAGCCGGCGGCTTCCAGGTTCCATCGAGGATCGAGGGCGGGGTCTCAGTCGGCCAATACAACCTCAGCATGAGTCCAAACTGAGCTTTCGGAGCCGGCAACCAGTTGGCATCCTTACCCTTCCCCGGCGAGTCCGCTTGAATGTAGAGGTCGACAGACCCATCCGGGTTGGTTACAAACTTGTCTCGTTGGCTGAGCGAATAGCGGCTTAGAGCATTCTGCGCAAGGAAGTTCTCATGGTCGTACATAGTTAGAGACCAGAAGCCCTTTACCGGCGGAAATTGCCCACTGTCGATATGAATGGTGTACCTGTACTTAGCTCCGTCGTAGGCCTCACCCGCGGCGTCTTTCTTCGAAAGCGGATACACCGCGTCCTGAATGCGATTCCATCCGGGCCCAAGCCAAGCGGTTGTTGCGCGCAGTAAATAGTCTGTGCCCCAGTCGCCCACCCCAGTCGGGAAATAGATCCATCCATTGATGGGCGCTTGCTGCCCCACGCGTTGGGCCATCTCTTGCAGTGCCAGCTTCGGGACAGTCTTGATCGTCTGCTGGTCGAGCAGATTCAATTTACTGGGGTCAAAGCCCTTCCCTGGCGTCAATCCGATTCGCGCCATTGTCTCGACTGCTGGCCCATCCTGCGGCAGAGGCGGATTGGCCTTCATAAGCTCGGCGAGGTAACTGAAATAGTCGTACACACTCAATCCCGCTACTTGCTCTACCGTTGTCGTCTTCATGTCGAGATTGGCAGCAACTTCACCGGCGGGAGGAGTGTATGGCTTGCCGTAAGAGCTCAGCGGAACGACGCTGAATTGGTCCTGAAGTGTGTGAACCTTCGCGTAGTCTTGCTCGGTGCCCCTGCAGTAGATTCGACCGAGAATCCAAACAAGCCCGCTGGGCGATTTGTATTCTGTAACCCCCTCAGGGAGCTTGCCGGTCCAGCTGGGCCCCGTGATCGCATATTTCTGAGCTTTGCCGCCAGTCGTGCGCGAACCGGGCGACTGAAACACATTCGTCCAAGCATCCAACATGGGCATCATGTAGTAACGGTTGCCCATGTCGGGGATGCTCAGAATCCATGGCTCGTTGGAGACATCGAGCCATACCATGGTGTACAGAGTATCCGTGTTGGCGCCAGGGACGTCCCGATAGGCCGCGGTGGGGTAGGCGCGCATCCGGATAAACTGGCCCATCGGAGCGCGACTCGCTTGCGCAGTGGCGACGTTGGTCGTCTGCTTGCGCGTCATGTCCATAGTGACGAGCGGGTAGCCGTAGATATAAACATCGACGGCATCGCGAATCGTCTGCTCTGCGGTGGGCTGGCTGGCTGTCGTTGCGCCAGTGGTCGTCGTGGTCTGGGGTTTCGAGCACGAAACCACTGCTCCCGTAATAACAGCAAGAAGAAGAATCAGGCGGGCAATACTGTCCTTCACGGCCAACCCCCGATAAAAGAACGAAGAAACCCTTTGGCACGCGCGGCCACGAAAGTACTTCAACGTTGCGCCTTGGAGGAGTCCATAGGCATTTATCGCAGCCACCACTCTTGGGAGATCCAGGGGCTTACTGTGACCGGGTGCTCCTGGCCGTACGCGGCCTGGTGATTCCCTGACCGACAGCAAGGCAATCGAGAGGAGTCGCTTGGGCTAACTCATTGACGAAATTCGAATCCACTCGGAAAAACGTCTGGGTTTCTGTGCTGTGTTGCGGTAAACGGAACAAGACAACGTGAAGTTTCTGCGCAAAGAGCAGACAAACTCAGACCGACTTTTCGGGACCGGTGGGCCAAGGATGGACATCACGCGTCTGCGGAGAGCTCCAGACGCAACGTCACATCGCAGGAAATATCAACATGAAGTTCCTTCGCATCCGACAAGTAATTCAGCTCACCGGACTCTCGCGAATGACGATCTATCGCCTCGAGCTCGCCGGCGAGTTCCCGAAGCGCCGCCAGCTCAGTAAGAACTCCGTCGCCTGGCTCGACACCGACATCAGTCAATGGGCGGAATCGCGGCCGGTCAGCCGATTGAGGGGAACCCTGGATACGCCGGTGCGCTCGCCGGGTGCGAGTTACGACTGAATCACCCGATCCCAAGAAATTTCTTGCGAGATCGCCCCAGCCCTGAGCTCGGGGGTCGCGGCCGGGGGTTGTTGGAAAGCGGCGAAGGAGAAAACGCAGCGTTTCTCAAGGTCTTACGCGCGCTTCGCCACCGCAACCCGGGAGGGAGACGGCTAACAACCAGCGCAGCGCGCTGTCACGGCATAGGCGGGTCCGGGTTCTTTCCGGCTGCGATCAGCTCGGCTCGCAAGACGTCCTGCTCGCGCCGGTACTGACTGCACAGGTATATGTGATCCTGCATGCTCTCGGTTGCGGTCTTAATCGGCAGCTCGGTCCACAGCTTGCTTTGGTAATCGAATCGTCGTCGGGCGTCGACGGCAGCCTGCCATTCGGGTGAGTTCTCTGGCCACACGCGCTTCGCTATCGCCACCCCGACCATTTCCGAGACCCATGAATCGCCATTCTCAAACGCCTTCGCCACGCCTCTGCAGAAAGTGACGACGTCCGGCTGCTGAAGTCGCTCTCCTTTGCAGGCGTGTGACACGGACGTGTATGCCGGGATGGACTCCATTGCCAAAGCGCCAATCACCGCCACGCTAGCCTCGTCAAGCGTGATCGATCCGGCTTCGGCTACCCTCGGGGTTAGCCTGGCGATGAGTCGCGTGTAGTAGATGTCTACGCGATCTGATTGGGCGATCGCCTGAAGAGCCTTATTGGTCCCCGCCTCGTCGCTTGCAGCCCAAGATCTGGCTAATTCGCCTAGCCAACCGACTCCATTTGAGGGGTCCAATGTACGAACTCTGACCTCGAATGGCCGCACATCGCAGGAAGGTATTTGCTGACAGATTGACGCCTGCAACCACGCAAGATCTGCGCGATCAGGCGCGGTAGCCACTGCTTGCGCGATGAGCGATGCGCCGTGTCTCTGGTCCTTCTGGTTCTTCTGGTTCTTCCCAAAGATATCGTTGCTGCTTATGAGAGCCGCTGCGGCAAGCGAATCCGCATCCTGCTGACGCTCCAGCGTGACAACGCTGCGCGAGATCTCACTGTTGAGCCTATCAACCGAAGATACGCAGCCCTGCAGCAACATCGGCAGGACTGCCAGGCAGATCGCGCGCGAGAGTCTTGCCATTGCCGGAATCACCCTTTCGTCAGACCATCTACCTAAGGTTCTTAGGCGGGCTGGCGTCACTTCGCGGCGCGAAACGGCACCACATTCGTTCCGAGTCTCAATCCGTCCAGGTAATCCGCCCAGGCCTGCATCATCTTCCGGCGCTCCTCGAGCCGCTGCGCCCGGTTGTACGCCGCGCGGACTTCGTTGCGCTCCTGGTGCGCAAGCTGCAGCTCGATGATATCCGGCGGATGGCCCAGCTCGTTGAGCAGCGTCGATGCCATCGCTCTGAAGCCATGCCAGCTCATCTGCTCGCCTGTGTAGCCCATACGTCGCAGCGCTGCAGTGATGGCGTTATCACTCAGCGGCCGTTCGCGGGTATGGGGCGAAGGGAACACGTAACGCCCCCTTCCCGTAAATGAGTGGATGTCCCGAAGTATGGCCACGGACTGGCGCGCCAGCGGCACGAGGTGCTGTTGACGCATCTTCATGCGGTGCGCAGCGATTCGCCACTCAGCAGCCTCCAGATCAATCTCTGACCACTCCGCAGCGCGCAGCTCGCCCGGGCGCACGAACACCAGGGGCGCGAGCTTCAAAGCGGCCTCGACCACTGGGTGCCCGTCATAGCCATGAAGTGCTCGCAGAAGCTGGGCGACCTCGCGTGGTTCCGTGATAGCTGCTCGGTTGGTCACAGTGACGGGCGCCAGGGCGCCCCGAAGATCGGCGGTGGGGTCGCGCTCCGCGCGCCCGGTTGCGATCGCGTAGCGAATCACCTGCCCCACCCGCTGCTTGGCGCGATGTGCCGTCTCGTGCTTGCCGCGGCGCTCAAGCCTCCGTAGAACCCCGAGGAGCTCGGGCGCCGTGAGTGCGGAGATGGGGCGGGACCCGATGTAGGGAAACAGCAGGTCCTCAAACGTCCAAACTGCCTTCTTCAAGGTCTTCGGAGTGAACGGCTGCTTCCCGAGCCACTCCCGTGCGATCAACTCGAAGGTATTGGCGCTGCTGACGCGCTCGGCGCGACGTTCCGCGGCCGGATCTCGACCGGCTTCGAGCGCACTGTGCAGGTTGCCGCGCTTCGTGCGTGCAGCTTTGAGCGAGGTGGCGGGATACGTCCCCAGGCTCACCATCGATTCGCGACCGCTGAGCACATACCGAAGCCTCCATTGCTTCGCGCCCGCAGGAGTGATGAGAAGGTAGAGCCCTCCCCCGTCGCGCAGCTTGTAGGGCTCCGGCTTGGGTCTGGCGCTTCGAATGCGCCCTTCGGTCAGAAAATCGGTGGCGGCCAATTCGTACCCGTCGGAGTTCTCCGTACCCGTTATTGTACCCGTCTCGTGTTCCGTACCCGTCGTTTTTGGCCGTTACGGGCTGAGCGCTCCTGAGCAGCACAATTCTCACGAAATACCTATTTTTATAGGCTTTCGTGAGACTCGATGGGCTCGAATGATACGCGCTGAGAAGAGGGTCTGGCGCCCCCGGCCGGAGTTGAACCGACGACCTACCGCTTAGGAGGCGGTCGCTCTATCCACTGAGCTACGGGGGCGACCGCCACCAGTGTACCGGCGCGGCGCCCGCCCCCACCATCCCCTCCCCGGTGCGACCGGCGTAGTATGAAGCGAGTGCCCGCAGCGGTACCCGGCCGGAAGACGTCCCATGACCACCTCCATCAGCGTCGGCAAACACGAGGCTCTGCACGTCGAGATTCGCCACGTCGCGGTGCGGCAGCCGCTCGAATGGCTGCGCCGCGGCTGGGATGATGTGAAGCAGATCGGCATGCCGGGGCTTGCCCACGGCGCGCTCATCGCGATCCTGGGCGCAGTACTTCTCATGCTCGGCAGCACCCACCTCTATCTGACTGCGGCGGCAGTGACCGGCTACCTGCTGGTGGGCCCGGTGATGACCACGGGGCTGTGCGAGCTCGCGCGGCGGCGGGCGGCCCGCGAGCGCCTGGGGTTCGATGAGTCTCTGCAGGCGCTCAGCCGCAATCCCGAGGCCCTGATGCAATTCGCCGGAGTGCTCGCGCTGGTTGCGCTCCTGTGGTTCGCGGTCTCCGCGGTGCTGCTCGAGACTGCGCTCAACGCTCCCATGCCGAGTCTGGCCGTGGCCCTGTGGGGAGGCGCCGCAGGATCGCTGAGCATGGAGCAGGTGCTGGGCTACCTCGGCTGTGGTGCGGTGCTTGCGGCTTTCGTCTTCTCGGTATCGGTAGTGGCGGTGCCCCTCATGATCGACCGTCATGCGAGCGCCGCGGATGCCATCCGCGTCAGCGTGCGTGCGACCTTCGCCAATCTTCCCGCCATGTTCGTGTGGAGCGCCCTCATCGTCGGCGTCACGGCGATCGGCTTTCTCACGCTGCTCGTCGGCATGGTGCTCGTCGCGCCACTGCTGGGTTTCGCAACCTGGCACGCGTACCGCGATCTCATCGCCTGACTCACCGCGCACGCCGCCGCGACCCGCGCCGTGGCGGCAGCGCCGTCTCGCGGTGCGCACGTGAAGCGTTGCGGTGCCCAATGCGACAATGGCGCCATCCCGTTGCAAAGAGCGATCCATGACCCAAGCGCGCCTCGTCCGTCCGTTCATCGCCGCGACGCTCCTCGTGGTGGCCCCGGCTGCCCTCGCGGCCGGATTTACCGTCCCGCAGATTCTCGGCGCCCCGTTCGCCTCCGACCTCGTCGCCTCCCGGGACGCGCGGGCCTTCGCGTGGGTAAGCGATGCGCGCGGCGCACGCAATGTGTGGCTTGCGGTGGCGGCGTCGGCGGACGCCGCCTTCGAGGCCCGCCCGCTCACGCAATACACGGCCGACGATGGCCTCGACATCGACGATCTCGCGTTCGTGCCACACCACGACGAGCTGCTGTACGTGCGGGGCGGCGATTTCGAGTACCCGGACAAACCGGCACCCAACCCCGCACAACTCACGGCCGGGGTCGTCCAGGAAGTCTATCTCGTCGACTTCCACGCACACGGGCTCCTCAAGCTCGGCGAGGGACATGGGCCCGTGGCCGCTCCGGATGGGGAGCACGTTCTCTTCCTCCATGAAGGCAAGGTCTTCACCGTGGCTCCTCGCAAGGGCGCCAAGGCCGAGCAGCTCTTCAAGACGCGTGGCATCGTCGACTCGCTGCGCTTCTCGCCGGATGGCAAGCGGCTCGCGTTCGTGTGCACGCGGTCCGATCACAGCTTCATCGGCGTCTATACGTTCGCTGACCGGACGCTGCGCTGGATCGATGCAAGCTTCTCCTACGATGTGGAGCCCCGCTGGTCGCCCAACGGCACGCGCATCGCATTCCTGCGCATTCCCTCGACGCACGACGAGGTCGGCCTCGTTCCACACCGCACCGGCTCTCCCTGGTCGATCCGCGTCGCGAGCCTGGGCGATGCACCCGTCGCCGAGGTCTACCGCGCGCCGCGCGGCGCCGGCAGCGTCTTCCACGCGTTGAGCTCCGAACAGCAGCTCTTCTGGGCCGGAAACGACCGTCTGGTGTTCCCGGCAGAAAACGACGGCTGGCTGCATTTCTACTCGGTGCCCACGGCGGGAGGCCCGGCCCGGCTCCTCACGCCCGGCACCTTCGAGATCGAATACGCAGCCGCGAGCGCCGATGGCAGCCGCATCATCTACGCCGCCAATGCCGGCGACGTCGGGCGCCGCCATCTGTGGCAGCTGTCGACCGCCGACGGCCGACTGGAGCAGTTGAGCCGCGGCGCCGGCATCGAGACGCAGCCCGCGGTGCTGGCGGACGGCGCATCGATCGCCTTCCTGCGTGCCGATGCCCGCACGCCGATGCACGCGGCGCGCCTCGCACCGGGCCAGCCGATCGTCGATCTGATGGCTGAAGGGTTACCCAGGGATTTCCCCGGGGCCAGCCTGGTCGAGCCACAACTGGTGGATCTGCCGCCGCGCGCCGGCCTCTCCGCCCACGGCGTCCTGTTCGTGCCCGTCACGGGAGGCACCGCCGCGCGGCACCCCGCCGTGGTCTTCATGCACGGCGGTCCCATTCGCCAGATACTCCTCGGCTGGCACTACATGCACTACTACAGCAACGCCTACGCGATGAACCAGTACCTGGCGAGCCGCGGCTACGTCGTGCTCGCGCTGAATTACCGGACCGGTATCGGTTACGGCCTCGACTTCCGCGAGGCGGAGGGCAGCGGAGCCTCCGGCGCGAGCGAGTACAACGACCTGCTCGCGGCCGCCGACCTCCTGCGGGCGCGCGGCGACGTCGACCCGACGCGCATCGGCCTGTGGGGCGGCAGCTACGGCGGCTACCTGACAGCGCTCGGGCTGGCCCGTAATTCGGACCTCTTCAAGGCGGGCGTCGACCTCCACGGCGTGCATGACTGGCACCATTACACGCTCGCAACGGACCGCAACAACCTGCCCCTCTACCCGCTCGATGCATCGCCGGCGGTGCTCGCCACCGCGCTCGCCGCCTCCCCGATCGGTGCGCTGGCAGGCTGGCGCTCACCCGTGCTCCTGATATCAGGCGATGACGATCACAACGTCGCGTTCTCGGAATCCGTGCGCCTCGCCGAGGCGCTACGCGAGCGGGGCGTCGACTATCAGGAGCTCGTTCTGCCGGACGAGATCCATGGCTTCCTGCGCCACGCATCCTGGGTGCGCGCCTACCAGGCGACCTCGGATTTTCTCGACGCGAAACTCGGCGGCGGGGCCGCGCGCTGAGAGGGAGCGTCGCGCGGCTTTGCCGCACTGCAGCTTGCCTGCGACCCGCCGCGGGCATCGTCAGTCTCGGATTTCCCCAATTGCCGAACGCATCGCAACAACACTATACGGGTGGGGTCGCTGATTCGTTCGGGGAGTGAATCCATGAGAACCCTCACACTGAGAGCCGCGCCCTGGCTCATATCCTGCGCCATCATCGGCAGCGTGACCGCTCAGACGCCGCCTGAAGTCGTCGTAACGTCCTCGCGGATGATCCCCGCCGGGGGCGGAACGATGGCAGCCGAAACCGGCAAGATGCCCGGGGGGACACCCATCGTGGCCGTCTCCCTGAGTTACACGGTGAGCGGCAAGGGGCTCGATCTGACCTCACAGGACGGGAAGGCAAAGTTCGAGAAGGCCGTGAGTGATGCTGCGTGGAAAGCCTGCCAGGCAATCCACAACCAATTCCCAGAGACATCTCCATCGTTGAATGAATGTGCTCAGCAGGCGAAGGACAGTGCCATGCCTCAGGTGCGCGACTTGGAAGCCAAGGCTGGCAAGGGCGCTACCGGGAAGTGACCTCGGTCCGCGAGGTGCCCGGCTGATGTCGAGTAAACGAGAGCGCCGCCTTCGGGCGACGTTCTCGTTCCTGATCAACGAACCCGAGGGAAATTGGTGGAGCGGAAGGGGATCGAACCCTCGACCTTCGCATTGCGAACGCGACGCTCTCCCAGCTGAGCTACCGCCCCACGCAAGGCGCGCGATTCTAGCATCGCATGTCTGCGGGTCCAATTTAGGAGTCGGGCCCGGGAATCCGCCGCGGCCTGCCCCGCCGGACGCGGCGGCCTCTCCGAGCCCCCCTGATGCGGCTATGATGCCGCTTTGGGTCGCTTTGGAAGGTCGGATCTCGGGGGAGCACGCATGCTGGCGATGGGCGCTCGGGCGCCGGAATTCACTCTGCCGGATCAGGATGAGCAGAACGTGTCGCTCAGCACGCTGCTGCGCCACGGCCCGCTGATCCTCTATTTCTACCCGGCCGATTTCACGCCTGGCTGCACCCGTGAGGCCTGCGCGCTGCGCGACCTGCACGGCGAGATCCTGCAAGCAGGACTCGACATTGCGGGCGTGAGTCCCCAGGACGCGGCGAGCCATCGCGCCTTCCGTGAAAAGTACCACCTGCCCTTCACTCTTCTGTCGGACGCCGACAAATCCGTGATCCGCATGTACGACGTGCGCGGGCCACTCGGCTTCGGAGTCCGCCGCGGGACCTATCTCATCGATCAGGCACGCTACATCCGCGGTGCGGTGCTCGCGGACTTCCGCATCGCCGAGCACGAGGATTTCGTACGCAAGGCCGCGGCCATGAGTGCCGGCACGACGCGCACCCGGCGTCTTCAGCCCTGAGACGCGCCTCAATACTTCAGCCGTAGCACCCGGGGCCGGCCGAAGCTCGGCACGCTGACTATATATAAGAGGCCCGGGTCGGCCGTCGCCTGGGGGGCCATTCCGCTCCCGGCAAGCTGCCGCAGAATCTGCTGCAGAGCGGCAGCCCCGCCGATCACCAGCACCGCACTCCCCTCGTGACTGCGTAGCAGGTCCGCCGCGACCGCGGCGCCGTTCCTGGCATCGTAGACCGTCGGTGTCAGATGCAGCAGCTCGGCAAGCGGAGCCGCCGTCTGCTCCGCACGCCGCTCGCCGCTGACGTAGATCGCATCGAGACGCCCCGGTCCGCCGGCCGGCGCGAACAGCTGCGCGAGTCGCTGCGCCCGGTGCTCGCCCTCGGCGGAGATCGGCGGATCCTCGATCGTGCCCGGCTCCCTCTCCCCCGACGAGGCGAGCACCACGACCGTGGTCGTGGCCCCCCGGTAGGCCGTGTAGGCCGCGGCCGCGGCAACCAGCAGCGCGAGCATCGTGACCCACAGCGGCGCGAGAAACGGGCGTCGATGACGCGTGATGCCTGGCGGTGCCATGGCGCAATCATAGTGTGGCCGGGTAATCTCTGCGCATCGGGCGGGAGACCCGTGACCTGAGGGGTTCGATGGCCTTCGGCGGCCAGACCACCGTCATCCAGCGCATCCTCGAGCGACGCGCCGAGCGGCCGGCCGAGGCCCATGAGGGGACCACCGCGACCGTCGCGGTGATGCTGCGCGTTCTGCCCGCTCCCAAAGCGCTGCTCGCCCTTCAGGATCCGGGCCTGCGGGCGCAGCTGATGCGGCGCATCGCGCCCGATGTCTTCGAGATCGAGTCGGTGGCCTCCGATGAGGAGGCGCTGCGGCAGTTCGCGGCCGAGTACCGGCCGGTCGTGATCACCGACAGCCTCGAGCTCATCCGCCAGCTGCGCTCGCGCAAGGCCGTACGCAATCCATTCGTGCTTTACATCGCCGAGCTCGACGAGGGGCCCGAGCGCGAGGTCGGGCTCAACGCCGGCGCCGACGAGTGCGTCGGACGGCGCGCCCCCGAGCGCGAGCTCGACGCCCGCATCGCGGCCGCGCGGCGCATCGCCGAGCTCGAAGCGGTGCTGCGGATCACGCTCGAGGAGAACCGCAAGCTCTCGGCCACCGACGATCTGACGCGCGTCGCGAGCCGGCGCTTCTTCGGCAAGCATTTTCCACGCGAAGTCGAGCGGGCGGCGCGCTATCAGCGCGCCCTGTCGCTGATTCTGTGCGACATCGACTTCTTCAAGAACATCAACGACACCCTGGGCCACGGCTGCGGCGACGACATCTTGCGGCAATTCGGCGCACGCCTGCAGGGAGCGCTGCGCCGCGGGGTCGACTGGGTGGCGCGCATCGGCGGCGAGGAATTCGCCGTGGTGCTGCCCGAGACCGGCTACGAGCATGCGCTCGAAGTCGCACGCAAGCTTCGCGCCGCTGTCGCCGGCAGCCCCTTTCCGCACGAAGGAAAGGACATCGGGGTCACCGCCAGCTTCGGGCTATGCGGACTCGACTGCGTGCCGGCCGCGGAGCGTGAGCTCGCCGGGCGCATCCTGAAGATCGCCGACGCGGCGCTCTATCGCAGCAAGCAGGCCGGGCGCAATCGCGTCACCGCCACACACTACAACGGGCCGAGCGGCTGATCTGGCGAAAACTCACCCACCGCGACGCAAGCCCTTGCCACCACTCAGCGTTTGACGCACCAGGCATGCTCTGTCCACATGGTTATGCACAAATTCTGTGGATAACTGGGCAGGCCTCGGCGGGTCCGGCGCTTTCGTGCGCCGGACCCGCATGCAGTACTCGGAAGCAGCCGTCCGCCCTACATGTGGTGTGGACGCCAGCCTTTCCCCGGATCCTTGTGTCCGTGCTTCTTCATGTTGAGCGGCACACCCTGAATATGGTCGTCAGGGATCGTGGGCGTGAACTGCGGCGGGTTCTTGGCCCGCTCCTGGGTCACGGCCTCGAATCCCGATGCCAGCGTGATCAGCTTCGGCTCGGAGAACGCGGTGCCGAAGAAGGTCAGGCCGAGCGGAATGCCGAATACATCGGTCGCCGGCACCTGGATGTACGGATAGCCGCCGGGCGCACCCAGTCCCGAGCTGCCGAAGACGAAGTGATCGCCATAGAGCAGGTCGGTCGACCACGCCGGGTTGTCGGTCGGCGCGATCACCGCGTCCAGGTTGAACTGGGCGAGCGCCGCGTCGATACCGTTGACCGTTGCCGCCTGATCAGCCGCCAGCGCCTGGTTGTAGGTCATGCCGGAGAATTGCATGAAGGTCGCATCCGGCTGCGGAGTATCGGCGCCGGGCAAGAGCTCCGCGGTCTCCTCGAAGATCTCCTGTCCCCAGAACGGCATCTCCGCATCGGCGTTGGCGTTGTTGAACGCGACGGCATCGGCGATCGTCTTGCCCGCCATCGGCACGCCCACACGCGTGGCGAAATAGCTCTGCAGGTCGCCCTTGAAGTCGAACTCCAGCACCAGCAGCTCACCCGTGGCCGGCGGGAAGGTGAAGCCCGCGCCGTCCAGATCCACGAGCGTTGCACCCGCGGCAGTCAGCTGAGTGAGCACTGCGTCGAAAGCCGCGACCACCGGCGCCGGCGCCGAGTCGATGCCCTGGCGGGTCACGCCGAGCCGCGCGCCCTGAAGTCCCTTGGGGTTGAGGAACTGCGTGTAGTCGCTCGGTATGTTCGTCGGCCGGGTGAAGCGCCCTTGCCAGCCGAGCGGTACACCGCCGGTCGCCGCGTCGCGGCCGTCGGAGGTCCGGCTTTGCATCACGGCGAGCGTGGCGGCGGCGTCGGCGACCGTCCGGCCATGCGGACCGATGGTGTCCTGGGTGTGAGAGATGGGCACGACGCCGGCGCGGCTGGTGAGTCCGACGGTCGGCTTTATGCCGACCACCCCGTTGGCGTTCGCAGGGCAGACGATGCTGCCGTCGGTCTCGGTGCCGATGGACACGGTCGCGAAGTTAGCCGAGGCCGCGGCCCCGGAGCCGGAGCTCGAGCCGCAGGGGTTGCGGTCGAGGCCGTAGGGGTTGTGGGTCTGTCCGCCGACCGCCGACCAGCCGCTCACCGAGAAGAAGGAGCGGAAGTTCGCCCACTCCGACAGGTTCGTCTTGCCGAGGATCACCGCACCTCCGGCACGCAGGTTGGCCGCGACGGTCGAGTCATGCAGCGCCGGGGTGCCTTGGAGAGCGAGCGAGCCGGCGGTCGTCTGCATCCTGTCGCCGGTGTCGATGTTGGCCTTGAGGAGCACCGGAATGCCGTGCAGTGGGCCGAGTACCTTACCCTGCCGACGCAGCGCGTCGGCGTGACGCGCGATGGCGATCGCATCCGGATTAAGCTCAATGAGTGCGTTGACGCCAACGCCCGGCCCACCCTGATCGAGCTGCTCGATGCGCCGGATGTAGGCTCGCGTGAGTTGCTCGGAGGTCAGCGTCCCGGCGGCCATCTGGGCCTCGAGCTGGGCAACAGTCGCCTCGAGGAACGGGAAGTCGTCCTTGTCCTTGCCGCCGGCCGCCGCTGCGAGCGGCAACATCAGTAGTGCCGTTATGAGAATCGATCGGACCGTGAGTGTCATGTGGCTCCTCCTCTGGATCGCCAACCGAACGGTGCACGGAGGCCCTCGTGGAGCGCCCTCCCTGCCCCGACCCTTGTTGTTACTTGTGGCGACATGTTGGGTCCGTCGCGAGGCCGCGGATGCTACGCGCACGATATTTCAACTTCAATCAGCCCGCGGTCCGTGCGATGCAATTGCCCTCACGGTCGGCGTTCCTGTGGCGAGATATCCCCGTTGAGTCGACCCGCGGCGCCGGCGTGAGCTGAACGGTGGGACGATGGAAGGCTCTGACAGTAAAAGGAATCTGGGTGCATCCGCCCGACGGTGGCAACGACCGGCTGATTGTGTGAGACTGCTTGCCTTTCGCGCTTCGCAGGCATGAAGATGAAGAAAAGCGGCAGCGAACCGGCGGACCTTCCCGCAGAGCCCCTGGAAAGAGCCCGACTGCAGGCCGAAGTGGCCAAGCAGCGAGTCCGCATCGCGAAAGACGAATTGAAACGCGCCCGCAAGCGCTTGAAGGAGGCCAAGCGCGAGGCGAAGCGCGCGCGCAAGCAGTCGGCCGCGGCGCGCAAGGCCTGGAAACGCGCCCGCCGTGCGCAAAAGGACGCCGCACCGCGGGCAAAATCGACGAAGGGCGCCTCCGCCAAGGCTCCGAAGACCGCATCCTCCCGGCATGCCGCTTCGAGACGCCCGAGGCCGGCCCGCGCCTCTCCCAGGGTGCGAGCGCGCCGCGCCCGGCGACCGGCCCACGTAGCTCCGACCCGAGCGCGACGGCCCCAGGCGAGCGCTAAGCGCGCACCTGCCGTGACCGCGGCCGTCGTGCCCGCGAAGCGTCGGCCGCGCGCGCGTGTGCCCGCCACACCGGTAGCGCCTGCGGCGACGTCTGTCCCCGAAGTTGGGGCTGAGACAACGACTGCGGTGACCGACGCGCCCTCCGATCTCGGCGCACCCCCTGCGGAACGCGCGGCCTGAGACTCATGCAAGAGCCTCAGGACGATACCGCGGCAGTCGGGCCGCGCGCGGCACCCTCCAGTTCGCGCATGGTCGCGAGCTACCTTACGGACGTAGAGAAGCTGCTCGAGGCGCAGCGCTGGGACGCGGCGCTTTGCGAGGCCTACGACCTGCCGCGGATTGCGGTCGCGCTCACCGACCCGACCCTGCAAAGCTCGGGCGAGGAGCAGAAGAGCTGGTGCGAGCAGTGGATCGGGCCCGACGGCGAGGATGATGGAAGCGATGGGCTCGACTACGAGCGCGTGTGTCGCGCCGTCTGCGAGCACATCGAGCACGCGCCCAAGTCGATCCCGGCGCGGGCTTTGCGGCGGCTGCGGCTCCGCCGGCACGTGCGCACCGCTCCGCGAGGCTTCCTGTCCCAGCCGCCTGACGATCCGCGGGCGAGCGAGAGCGCTCAGATCTGCACCGCACTCGTCGACGCCGCACGCCGCTGGTACGCCCGCAGCGCCTGCCACGACACGGTCGTGCAGACCAATCTCGCCCGGCTCGCCGTTCTGCGCTGAAGAGCCGAGCGCCCAGGTCTCTCGCCGAGATCCAAGCCGCGGCGCGCCCCCGGTGGGCCAGCGGTGCGCTCAGCGTGTGAGATGGCCATCGCCTGAATAGCCGTTCAATGCGTCTTGGGCACGTGAATGAGCGATTTCCGGACGTCAGATAACCCGCGTTCTTATCTGTTTTTTCTGATAATTCCACTCGCGTACCGTACTCTTGCTTCCCAACAGGGCTTGGCGGAAGATAGCTCACAGGGGGAGGGGCGAAGGCGATTGAGTGAGCGTTCAATGACCCACTCAAACGGATCTCAGCGCGCGGCTTCGGGGGAACGCGCGGCACGTCCGCCGTTGCGAGTGGGCGTCATCCTCGCGCAGCACTTCACTCTCTCGGCATTCGCGGTCTTCATCGACCATCTGCGGCTCGCCGCCGACGAGGGCGATCGCAGCCGCCCGCTGCACGTGCAATGGTCGATCATGGCGAGCCGCGCGGAGTCGGTGCCGGCGAGCTGCGGCGTCTCGCTCGAGCCCACGAGCGGATTCCTGCCTCCCGACTCCCTCGACTACGTGGTCGTGATCGGCGGCCTCCTCCATGCAGGCCCCCAGGTCGACGAGCCGACGATGCGCTACCTCCGCGAGGTCGGCTCCACCAACGTGCCGCTCATCGGCATCTGCACGGGCAGCTTCGTGCTGTGCCGCGCCGGATTGATGAAGGGGCGCCGCTCCTGCGTCAGCTGGTACCACTACCAGGATTTTCTCGAGGCTTTTCCCAGCCACGACGTCATCGCCGACCGGCTGTTCCTGGTCGACGGGTTGCGCATCACCTGCGCCGGAGGCGCGGGCGCGGGCGCGGTCGCTACCTACCTCATCGAGCAGCACCTCGGGCGCGCGCTCGCACAGAAGGCCAGCCAGGTGCTGCTGTTCGATCGACCCCGCTCGGGCAGCGAGGCCCAGCCGCATCCGCCCATGTCCGAAGTGGTAAGCGAACCGCGCGTGCGGCGGGCGCTGCTGCTCATGGAGCAGAATCTCGCGCGCCCCATCGCCATCGCGGCGGTGGCCGCGGGCCTGGGCCTCTCCGCCCGGCAGCTCGAGCGGCTGTGCCGCCAGCACGTCGGCGTGGGTCCGGCCTCGCTCTACCGCCAGCTGCGCATGCGCTATGCCAACTGGCTGATCGAGAACACGGACCGCTCAGTCACCGACATCGCCAACGAAGCCGGCTTCGCCGACTGCGCGCACTTTTCGCGCCAGTTCAAGGACGCTTACGGCCTGTCGCCTTCGACCCGGCGCCTGCAGCCGCAGCGCGCAGTGAACGGCGATGCCGCGCGCTCCCGGGTTTTCGAATAGCGGCGAGCGCATACTGAGGCGTCTGCATAACAGCGGCTTGACGGGTCCGTTCAATCGCAGGTTCGGACGCTAGGCTCTAATCGAGCCGGCCTGTGACGTCGATAGGGGAGTTGACCATGCTCACGAAGCGCCCTGCCCTCGCGCGTAACCATCGCTCGCAGATCTCCTACGCGGTCGCGGCCATCCTCGGAAGCGCGTCCTTCGCGGCGGGCGCACAGGTGCAGCCCGCCGCCAGCACCGGCGCCGCGGCGAGCGAGACCAGCAGTGAGGCGCTCGCCGAGATAACCGTCACCGCCCAGCGGCGCACCGAACGCATGCAGGACGTGCCGATTGCGATGCAGGCGCTCACCGCCCAGACACTGCAGCAGCTCAACGTCTCGACCTTCGACGACTACGTCAAGTACCTGCCGAACGTGACCGCCGCCAGCAACGGCCCGGGTCAGAACGAGCTGTTCATGCGCGGGCTGTCCGCCGGCTCGCAGGCGAGCCAGGGCAGCGGCTCGACCGGCCTGTGGCCCAACGTCGCGGTGTACCTCGATAACCAGTCCGGTCAGCTGCCGAACCGCAACCTCGACATCTACGCCGTCGATCTCAACCGCATCGAGGTGCTCGAGGGGCCGCAGGGAACGCTGTTCGGCGCGGGCGCGGAAGCGGGCGTGATTCGCTACATCACCAATGAGCCGAAGCTCGATGCCACCGAGGCGACGGTCGAGGGCGGCTACGGCGTGACGGCGCACGGCGATCCGAACAGCAACCTCAACGCGATGCTCAACGTGCCGCTGATTGCCGACACGCTGGCGCTGCGCGGGGTGATCTACAACGATCGCCGCGGCGGCTATATCGACAACGTGCCGGCCACCTTCACGCGCAGGAACACCGACATCGGCATCACCGCCGCCTACTTCCCGGCCGACGCCGTTGGCAATTGCCCGGACGGCCTGCCGAACAACGGCGCATGCGTGCCGCCCGGCAGCCCGGTGATCAACAACTACCAGATCGCCGCCAACGACATCAATCCGGTCACCTACCAGGGAATACGCGTCGAGGCCAAGTGGAAGTTCGCCCCCGACTGGGACCTGCTCATTACCCAGTCGTACCAGGACATGGACTCCAAGGGCGTGTTCTATCAGCAGCCCTACTCCTCCGACGGCCAGCCGCTGCAGCCGCTGCAGGTGACGCTGTTCAACGACGCCTACAACAAAGACAAGTTCGAGAGCACGGCCTGGACCGTGAACGGCAAGCTCGGCGATCTGCACCTCGTCTACACCGGCGGCTATCTGGTGCGCAACGTCGATCAGGTCGGCGACTACACCAACTATGCGCGCGGCCTGTATGCCGACTACTACCAGTGCTACGGACCGAGCACCGCGGCCTATGCCGGCTTTCCCAACCAGGCGCCGCTCCCATCGACCTGCTTCTCCCCGAGCGCCATCTGGCACACCCAGGAGCGCAACGAGCATCAGCAGCACGAGCTGCGACTGAGCACGCCCGATGACTGGCGCTTCCGCGCGATCGGCGGCGCCTACTGGGAGGATAACAAGCTCTACGACGTGACTTCCTGGATGTACAAGAACATCCCACCCTGCACGGCCAATGTCCCGGCGGGGAGTCCCGGCAACACCGGCTGTCTGTCGAACGTCGGCACCTTCCCCGGCAGCACCGTGCAGAACCCCGGGGTCCAGGGAGACCACGTCTCCTTCTACCAGGACCAGGTGCGCGATACGAAGCAGCTGGCCTTCTTCGCCTCCCTCGACTATGACCTGATCCCCAAGGTACTCACGATCACGGCCGGCACGCGCTACTTCAAGTTCGACAACTCGATGGCCGGCAGCGTCATGTCGAGCTTCGGCTGCTTCGAGCAGGGCGTGCCGGCGGGCGGCTGCCAGTCGGGCTTCTCTTACAACCTGAACGCCGACAACCTCAAGGACAGCGAGAGCGGCTTCAAGAGCCGCGCCAACCTCACCTGGCACATCACCCCCGACGCCATGGTGTACTACACCTACTCGCAGGGATTCCGCCCCGGCGGCTTCAACCAGAGCGGTTATGCCGCGCATGCCTTCACGCAGATCACTCCGGCCAACCCGGTGGCGATCGCGCAGTACATCATTCCGGCCTCCTACCAGTCCGACAAGCTGACCAACAACGAGATCGGCTGGAAGACCGAGTTCTGGGACCATCGCGTGCAATGGAACGGCGCCCTCTACCGTGAGGAGTGGGACAACGCCCAGGTGGCGTTCTTCGATCCCGGCGTCATCGGCAATATCTTCATCAACCTCAACGGCCAGAATTTCCTGGTCAAGGGCATCGAGACCTCGCTGATCGCGCGTGTCACGACCGGGCTGACGCTCCAGGGCGCGGGCGCCTGGAACCAGAGCCAGCAGACCAATTCCCCGCTGCTCATCAATAACAACCCCGCCAGCCCGACCTACGGCCAGCCGATCACCTTCGCCTGCAATGCCTTCCAGGTGTGCGCGCCGGTGGTCAATCCCTACGGCCCCGCAGGCGCGCCGACCGCCAATTCGCCGCCCCTGCAGTTCAGTGCGCGGGCGCGTTACGACTGGGTCATCGGCAGCTACAACCCCTACATCCAGTTCGCCGGCACGCACAGCGGCCACTCCTTCACGCAAGCCGGCGCGAATCCGACCTTCGCCCCGGGCGGCGCGGTGAGCAACTCGCGCGGGCGCTTCGAGAACCCCGCTTACTCCACCTACAGCGCCTCGGTCGGCGTCGCCAAGGACAACTGGTGGGCGAGCTTCTACTGCGAGAACCTCTCCGATTCGAACGCCAGCGTCTTCGTCAGCACCGATCAGTTCATCGTGGCGCAGACGCCGCTCAGGCCGCGGGTGTTCGGCGGGCAGTTCGGCTACCGCTTCTGAGGCGCACCCCGCCCGTGCCGTCGAGCGCCGCGCGCGAGCGGCGTAACATGCCCGTGTGTCGGCAGTAGAGCTCGAGGTTCAGCGCATTCGCGAGCTGGTCCGCGCACGGCGGCTCGATGAGGCCTTGCCGGCGGCCGAAGCGCTGTTGCAGAGCGTTCCCGAGAACCGTGACGTCCTCTACCTGCGGGCGCATGCGCAGCGGCTGCGCGGGGCGACGGCGGCGGCGCTCGCCACCCTCGCCACCCTCGAGCGCCTCTATCCGCGCTTCAGCCGCCTGCACGAGGAGCGGGGCCTTTGCCACGTGGCGCTCAAGCAGGCGCCGGAGGCGATCGGCGCGCTGCTTCAGGCCGTGCAGATCAACCCCGCCCTGCCCGCGAGCTGGAGCATGCTCGAGGGTCTCTATCGCCTGACCGGTCAGACCGGCAACGCCGCCACCGCCGCGGACCACGTCGCCATGCTGAGGAAGCTCCCTCCCGAAGTGGTGACCGCGACCGGCCTGTTCTCCGATGGGGAGCTCGGCGCCGCGGAGCAGCTGATCCGCGCCTTTCTCCTCAAGCACGGCCACCACGTCGAAGCCATGCGGCTGCTCGCGCGCATCGGCATCGAGCGCGACGTGCTCGACGATGCCCAGCGCCTGTTCGAAGGGGTGCTGGAGCTCGCGCCCGACTATGCCGCGGCGCGCGCCGACTACGTGCGGGTGCTCAACGAGCGCCACCTCTATCCGCAGGCACAGCGCGAGGCCGACAAGCTCCTCGCCGCCGATCCCGCCAATCGCGACCTGCGCGTGCTGTACGCGCTCACCTGCGTCGGCCTCGGCCAGCACGAGCGCGCCATCGGCCTCTACCGCGAGCTGCTCGCAGGCGCCGCGCAGCCCGCGGACCTGCATCTCTCGATCGCTCATTCCCTCAAGACCCTCGGCCGCAGCGCGGCTGCAGTCGAGGAGTACCGCGCCGCCGCCGCGGCGCGCCCCGACTTCGGCGATGCCTACTGGAGCCTGGCCAACCTCAAGACCTACCGCTTCGGAGACCGCGAAGTCGAGCGCATGCGCGCGGCGGAGTCGGCGGCCACGACTGCCGGGGTGGATCGCTATCACCTGTGCTTCGCGCTGGGAAAGGCGCTCGAGGACCGCGAGGAATACGCCGAGTCCTTCCGCTACTACGAGCGCGGCAACGCGCTCAAGCGTGCCGCGAGCCGCTACCGCCCCGAGCCCCTCGAGCTCAACACCCGCATGCAGATCGAGGTGTGCACGCCCGAGCTCTTCGCGCGCCACCGGGGCGCGGGCGCGACCGCGGCCGACCCGATCTTCATCGTCGGGCTGCCGCGCTCGGGGTCGACGCTGATCGAGCAGATCCTCGCCTCCCATACCGAGGTCGAAGGGACCCACGAGCTCGCCGACATCCCGCGCATCGTCGCGGAGCTCAAGGGGCGCGAGCCCGACTCCGCCGCGCCGCGCTATCCGGCGGTGCTGGCGCAGATGAGCGGCGCGGACTTTCGGGCACTGGGTGAGAAGTACCTGAGCGAGACGCGCAGCTACCGCACCGGCAAGGCACGCTTCATCGACAAGATGCCGAACAATTTCCGGCACGTCGGCCTCATTCACCTGATGCTGCCCAATGCGAGGATCATCGACGCGCGCCGCGAGCCGATGGCCTGCTGCTTCGGGAACTTCAAGCAGCTGTTCGCCAAGGGGCAGGAATTCAGCTACGGCATCGAGGACATCGCCCGCTACTACCGCACCTATCTCGAGCTCATGCGGCACTGGGATCGGGTGCTGCCCGGGCGGGTGCTGCGCGTCCAGCACGAGGACCTGGTGGACGATCTGGAGGGCAACGTGCGCCGTCTGCTCGATTACTGCGGACTCACCTTCGAGCCCGCCTGCATCGAGTTCCACAAGACCGAGCGCAGCGTCCGTACCGCGAGCTCCGAGCAGGTGCGCCAGCCGATCTATCGCGAGGGGCTCGACCAGTGGCGTCACTACGAGCCGTGGCTCGGCCCCCTGCGTACGGCGCTCGGCGACGCCCTCAGCCGCTACCGCGAATGAGCACCTAGCGCTGCGCGCTCTCCCATCCCGGCGCCACGTAGTACGGCGCCGTGGCCAGCGGCAGCGGTGTGCGGCCGCGGATGTGATCGGCCGCCTTCTCCGCCAGCATGAGGGTCGGCGCATTGAGATTGCCGGTGGTGATCGACGGCATGATGGAGGAATCCACGACGCGCAGTGCGTGCGTGCCGAGGACCCGTGCCTGCGAGTCGACCACCGCGAACGGGTCCGAGGCGCGTCCCATCCTGCAGCTGCACGAGGGATGGTAGGCGCTCTCCACTTTGTCGCGGACGAACGCATCGATCTCGGCGTCGCTCTGCACCCCCTCACCCGGCTGGATCTCGCGTCCGCGGTAAGGGCTGAAGGCGGGCTGCGCGAAGATCTCGCGCGTCAGACGCACGCACGCGCGCATCTCCAGCCAGTCCTGCGGGTGGGACATGTAGTTGAAGAAGATCCGTGGCTTGTCGTGCGGGTCGGCGGACCTCAGGCGCACCCAGCCCCTGCTTTGCGAGCGCATCGGACCGGCGTGTGCCTGAAAACCGTGCTCGTGCGCCAGCGAGGAGCCGTCGTAGCTGACCGCCATGGGCAGGAAATGGAACTGGATGTCGGGATAGCGCACCCCGGGGCGGCTGCGGATGAAGCCGCCGGTCTCGAAGTGATTGGAGATTCCCAGCCCGTCGTGCCTCAGCAGCCAGCGCATCCCGATGAGCGCTTTGCGCCAGGGCTTGATCTGCGAGTAGAGCGTGATGGGCAGGCGGCACGCCACCTGAAAGTAAAACTCGAGATGATCCTGCAGGTTCTCCCCGACGCCGGGCAGCTCGTGCACGACCGCGATGCCGTGCTCGGCGAGCTCGGCGCGCGGCCCGACACCGGAGAGCTTGAGAAGCTGCGGCGAGTTCACGGAACCCGCGCATACGATCACCTCACGCCGCACCCGCACTTCATGCCGCGCCTCCCCGCGGGTGTAGCAGACGCCGACCGCGCGGCGTCCCTCGAAGAGGATACGCGTCGCAAGCGCGTGGGTGCGCACGCGCAGGTTGGTCCGCTCCATCGCCGGGCGCAGGTAGGCGTTCGCGGCGCTGCAGCGCCGGCCGTCGCCGACGGTCATCTCGAAGTAGCCGAAGCCCTCCTGCTGGAAGCCGTTCACGTCGGCGGAGAAGGGATAGCCCGCCTGCCGCCCGGCCTCGAGCCAGGCGGCGTGCAGCGGGTTGTCGAGCAGCCCGCGTCGGGTCGCGAGGGGGCCATCCGCGCCGCGATATTCGTCGCCGCCGCCGGCGCGGCGCTCGGCGCGCTTGAAGTACGGCAGTACGTCGCGGTAGGCCCAGCCCGATGCGCCTTCGCTCTCCCAGCGCTCGAAGTCGAGCGGGTTGCCACGCACGTACACCATGCCATTGATCGAAGAGGAGCCGCCCAGCACCTTGCCGCGGGGCGTGTGCAGGCGGCGGCCGTTGAGGTGCGGCTCGCTCTCGGTGTAATAGCCCCAGTCGTACTTGGGCATGTTCATCGGGATCGATAGCGCGCTCGGCATCTGGATCCAGATGGCGCGATCCGAGCCTCCGTACTCGAGCAGCAGCACCTGGTCACGCCCGTCCTCGGTGAGACGGTCGGCGAGCACGCAGCCCGCCGAGCCCGCGCCGACGATCACGTAGTCGACGGTCTCCTGCGCCATCGCGCCGCCGTCAGTAGGGTGACTCGACGTCGCCCATGGCGACGTAGACGCTCTTGAGCTGCGTGTAGTGCTCGATCGCGGCGCGGCCGTTCTCGCGTCCGAGCCCGGACATCTTCACGCCGCCGAACGGCAGCTCGATCGGGGTCACGTTGTAATGATTGATCCAGCAGGTCCCGGCCTGCAGCTGCGCGATCGCGCGATGGGCGCGCGTCAGATCGTTGGTGAACACGCCGGCCGCGAGACCGAACTCCGTGGCGTTGGCGCGCGCGATCACCTCGTCCTCGTCGCTGAACTCCAGCACCGACATGACCGGACCGAAGATCTCCCGCCGTACGATATCCATGTCGTCATGGCAGTGATCGAACACCGTCGGCGCGACGAAGCAGCCGCGCGCCAGCGCCCCGTCCGTCACGCGCACGCCGCCGGTCAGCAGCCGCGCGCCCTGCGCCCGGCCGCGTGCGATGAACCCGAGCACCTTCTCCATGTGCTGCGCCGAGATCAGCGCCCCCACCTGCGTGCGCGGATCGAGCGGATCGCCGACGCGCAGCGCCGCGGCACGCTCACGCAATCGCTCGACGAACGCCGCACGGATGCTCCGGTGCACGAATACGCGCGTGCCGTTCGAGCACACTTCTCCCGCCGAGTAGAAATTGCCGAGCAGCGCCCCCGCCACCGCATTGTCGATCTTCGCGTCCTCGAACACGATGAGCGGCGACTTGCCGCCGAGCTCGAGCGTCACCTGCTTGAGGGTCGCGGCGGCATCGGCCATCACCGCCTTGCCGGTGCCGACCTCGCCGGTGAGGGAGATCTTGCGGATGGCGCGCTGGCGGGTGAGCAGCCGCCCGGTCTCGGCGCCGCCCTGCACGACCTGGAAGACCCCCTCCGGCAGTCCCGCGGCCGCGAAGATCTCGGCGAGGCGCAGCGCGGTGAGCGGCGTGAGCTCCGAGGGCTTGAAGATCATGGCATTGCCGCAGGCGAGCGCCGGTGCGCTCTTCCAGCAGGCGATCTGCAACGGGTAGTTCCACGCGCCGATTCCCGCGACGACGCCGAGGGGCTCGCGCCGCGTGTAGCCGAAGGCCTTCGGTCCCAGATCGAGGTGCTCGCCGGCGATGCCGGCGGCGAGACCCGCGTAGTACTCGAGGCAGTCCGCGCCCGAGAGCACATCGACCGCCTCCGTCTCCTGGATGGGTTTGCCGGTATTGCGCGTCTCGAGCGCGGCGAGCTCGGCGTTCCGGGCACGCAGCAGCTGCGCCGCGCGCTGCAGAACCCGCCCGCGCTCCGCCCCACTCTGCGCCGCCCAGCGCCTCTGCGCCGCGAGCGCCTTGTCCACCGCGGCGTCGACCTGCGCGGCCCCGTCCACCGCGAGCTCCGCGAGTACTTCGCCGCTCGCCGGGTTCCGCACGGCGAAAGTGCCGGACACCTTGAAGCTCCCGCTGTCGAGCAGCGCCGCGCCCGCGCCGCTGACGAGCTCCGCCGCCGGCGCGCGCTGCTGCCCGAGGTCGCGCAGACGCCCGTCCACGAAGGCGGTGAGGAGCGCGCGGGCACTGCCGCTGTCGGCCTCCTGCCACTGCGACAGCGCGGCGCGCAACCATACGCCGTCGATCATCGCAGCGATCATGGCGGCGAGGCTGCGTGCATCCTCGCCCGGGATCATGCTGCGCAGGTCATTGCGCAGATTCGAGAGCATGCGGCGCTGGTACGCCGTCTGCACTCTCCTCAGTCCCTCGAAGTGCAGCACCTGGCCCCAGAAGGCGAGCCAGGCGTTGCCGGTGCGCCGGTCGAAATTCTCCGGCCCGAGATTGGCATCGATGACCGCCTGCACGCGTGCGCGCGGGGTGTCCGCGAGCGCAAATCGCTCGCGCATGCGCACCGCCACCACACGCGCGAGCGTACGGAACGCGGCCTCGAGGAGACCGTCCTTGTCGCCGAAGTAGTGGGCGACGAGACCGGTGGAAACGCCCGCGCGGCGGGCGATCTGCGCCAGCGTGGTGCCGACGTAGCCGACATCGGCGAGGCTGTCGATCGTCACCTCGATGAGCTGGGCGCGCCGGGCCTCTTCCAGCTCATCCCGCGGCAGCGTAGAGGGGGCGTGCCGGGAGTCTCTCAAGGACATTGACTGCCTGTTCAATGTTGGACTCCGTCGGACTTGCCACGAGGTCTCAGGTTGTCCTGCGGCCGATCGCAACCGTGGCAGATTGTGCGCGGTCGGTCAGGGACTTGCCCTGTTTATGCTACTTGACACGTGATCTATTAAACGGCTATTCAAGCCAGTGTGGGAATGATGAAGTCGGCGGTCCCCGGGGTCAAGTGCGCCGCACCGCACGACAGCGGCATGGAGCATTTCGGCTACCGGCAGTCGCTGGCTCGCAGCATCGGGGCCTTCGGCAGCTTCGCCGCCGGCGTCAGCTATATCTCGATACTGACCGGTACTTTCCAGCTGTTCTACTTCGGGTTCGGCACGGCCGGACCCGCCTATCTGTGGTCCTGGCCGATGGTGCTGATCGGTCAGCTGGCCGTTGCGCTGTGCTTCATGGAGCTGTCCGCCAAATACCCCGTCGCCGGATCGGTCTACAACTGGTCGAAGCTCCTGGGCAGCCGGATCGCGGGGTGGTCTTCGGGCTGGCTGATGCTCACTGCATCGATTGTCACCCTGTCGGCCGTGGTGCTGGCGCTGCAACTCAACCTGCCGCGGCTGTGGAGCGGCTTCCAGATCATCGGCGACGGCTCGGGCACCTACGATTTCGCCACGAATGCGGTGATCCTCGGCACGGTCCTGATCCTGTTCACCACCGTCGTCAATGCGCTCGGCGTGCGCTTGATGGCGATGATCAACAGCGCGGGCGTCTTCGTCGAGCTGATTGCCGCCTGCCTCATAGCGATCTTCCTGGCGATCCACATCAAGCGAGGTCCCGAGGTCTTCTTCTCCACCCACGGCTACGGTGCCGCCAGGAGCTGGGGCTTCCTGGGTGATTTCCTGGTGGCCTCGCTGGCCTCCGGATACGTCATGTACGGCTTCGACACCGCCAGCTCACTGGGTGAGGAAACGCTGGAGCCCCGGCGCACCGCTCCCCGGGCCATTCTGCGGGCCATACTGGCCTCGTTCGTCATCGGCGGCGCAATCCTGGTATTCGCAGTCATGGCGGCACCCGATTTGCACGATCCGAAGATCGGCAGCAGCGACGGCGGCTTGCAGTACATCGTCGAGCAGGTGATGTGGGGACCGCTGGGCAAAGTCTTCCTGGTCTGCATCGTGGTCGCGGTGACGGTGTGCTCGCTGGCGGTGCACACCGCGGCCATCCGCCTGACCTTCGCGATGGCGCGCGACAACGCACTGCCGTTCGGAGAGAGACTGGCGCGCGTGAATACCGAGACGCAGACGCCCATCGTTCCTGCCGTCGTGATCGGCGTGATTGCCGAGCTGATCCTGGTTCTCAACATCGGGCAACCGAAGATATTCACGGTGCTGACCTCGATCGCGGTCATCATGATCTACCTGGCGTACCTGATGGTGACGGGCCCACTGCTGATGAAGCGCCTGCAAGGGCACTGGCCCCCGGCAGATCTCGCCGCCGGCGGCTACTTCACCATGGGCAGGTGGGGGATGCTGGTCAACATCGTCGCGGTGCTGTGGGGCACGGGGATGGCGCTCAACCTGGCGTGGCCGCGCGAAGCCGTCTACGGCGCGCCCTGGTACAACACGTGGGGCGCGTTCGTCTACATCGCCGTGATTCTCGGAGCAGGTCTCGCCTGGTACGCCGTCAAAGGCCACCACATCGGCACGCTGGCCTCGCACGCCCTGACCCGGGACGCTGATTCGCTGCAGGCCGAAGGCTGACGCTACGTCCAAGCGCCGGGTCGCGCGCACGCCACCACCGGCGGGCGCGGCTGAGGGCGGGCCACGACGCGCATGTCGCGCACGTTCAAGCCGTCTGGCGCGCGGGTGCTCGCCCGCACATCCGGCGCGGCGCATGATCCGCGACCCGCAGCAGCCCTCATCCCGCACCCCCGCCATGACACCCTTCTCCGCACTGTCGCTCCTCAGGCAGGGCCTGAGCGGCCAGCGCGGCTGGCAGCCGCAGTGGCGCAATCCCGCTCCCAAGAGCGCCTATGACGCGGTCATCATCGGCGGCGGCGGCCATGGGCTCGGCACCGCCTACTACCTCGCGCGCGAGCACGGCCTCAGCCACGTCGCAGTGTTGGAAAAAGGCTGGATCGGTGGCGGCAATACCGGCCGCAACACCACCATCATCCGCTCCAACTACCTGTTCCCGGAGAGCGCCGCGCTCTACGACCATGCGCTCAAGCTCTGGGAGGGCCTCTCGCAGGAGCTCAACTACAACATGATGTTCTCGCAGCGCGGCGTGCTGATGCTGGCGCACACCGTGCACGATATGCAGGTGGCGAAGCGCCACGTGCACGCCAACCGCGCCGCGGGCGTCGACAACGAGTGGCTCACGCCGCGGGAAGCGCAGGCTTTCTGTCCGCCGCTGAACATTGGCGACATCCGCTATCCGGTTCTCGGCGCAGCGCTGCAGCGGCGCGGCGGCACCGCACGCCACGACGCGGTGGCCTGGGGCTACGCGCGGGGCGCGGACACCCGCGGCGTCGACATCATCGAGAACTGCGAGGTGACCGGCATCCGCCTCGATCCTCGCGGTGCGGTCGAGGCGGTGGATACCACGCGCGGGCGCATCCGCGCGCCGCGTGTCGGAGTCGTGGCCGCCGGCCACAGCAGCGTGATCCTCAGGATGGCCGGCGTCGCGCTGCCGCTCGAAAGCTACCCGCTGCAGGCGCTGGTTTCGGAGCCCGTGAAGCCGGTATTCCCCTGCGTCGTCATGTCCAACACCATCCATGCCTACATCAGCCAGTCGGACAAGGGGGAGCTGGTGATCGGCGCCGGCACCGACGCCTACACCTCGTACACCCAGCGCGGCGCGCTGCACATCCCGAGTCACGCGCTCGAGGCGATCTGCGAGCTGTTCCCGATGTTCAGACGGCTGCGCATGCTGCGCAACTGGGGCGGCATCGTCGACGTGTCGCCCGACCGCTCGCCCATCATCGGCAAGACCCCGGTGCCGGGGCTGTACGTCAATTGCGGCTGGGGTACGGGCGGATTCAAGGCGACGCCCGGCTCGGCGCACCTCTTCGCCTGGACCATCGCGCACGATGAGCCCCACCCCATCAATGCGCCCTTCACGCTCGAGCGCTTCCGCGAGGGCGCCCTGATCGACGAGGCCGCCGCCGCGGCGGTCGCGCACTGAAGGCTGCCATGCTGCTCATCGACTGTCCCTACTGCGGTGAGCGCCCCGAGCCCGAGTTCGTCTACGGCGGACAGGCGCACATCGCGCGCCCGACGCACCCGGCGCAGGTCGGCGTCGACGAGTGGGCGCAGTACCTGTACCTGCGCGCCAACACCCGCGGGGTGCACGCCGAGCGCTGGCGCCACACCCACGGCTGCGGGCGCTTCTTCAACGCGTTGCGCGACACGCTCACCGACCGCTTCCTCGCGACCTACCGCGTGGGGGAGCGCCCGCCGCAGCCGCCCGGTGGCTGGTCGTGACGGCACCGCGGTCATGATCTCGGAGCTCCGCACTCCCTCCGGCGGGCGCATCGACCGCAGCCGCAGCCTTCACTTCCGCTTCGACGGCCGTCTCTACCAGGGCTTCGCCGGCGACACGCTCGCCTCAGCGCTGCTCGCCAACGGCGTGCACCTTCTCGGCCGCTCCTTCAAGTACCACCGCCCGCGTGGCCTGCTGGCCGCCGGGCCCGAGGAGCCGAGCGCGCTCGTCACCGTGCGCCGCGATGCGGCGCGTTGCACACCGAATCTGCGCGCCACGCAGCTCGAGCTCTACGAGGGACTCGAGACCGTCAGCCAGAACCGCTGGCCCGCCCTCGGCTTCGACCTCGGCGCAATCAACGATCTGTTCGCGCCGTTCCTGCCCGCGGGCTTCTACTACAAGACCTTCATGTGGCCGCGAAGCGCGTGGCAGTGGCTCTACGAGCCGCGCATCCGCGCAGCGGCCGGCCTCGGACGGGCGCCGACCCGCGCGGATCCGGACCGCTACACGGGCCGCTTCGCGCACTGCGACGTCCTGGTCGTGGGCGCAGGTCCCGCGGGCCTCGCCGCGGCGCACGCGGCGGCCGCCGCGGGCGCGCGCGTCGTCGTGTGCGATGAGCAGAGCGAGCCCGGCGGCTCGCTGCTCTCCGACCGGGCGGGTGATGAGCCCACGCTCGAGGGCCGCCCGGCTTCGCTGTGGCTGAGCGATACCCTGCGCTCGCTCGCGCGCAACCCCCGCGTGAGGCTCCTCACCCGCACCACGGCCTTCGGCTATTTCCCGCACAACCTGCTGGGCCTCTGCGAGCGCCTCACCGACCACCTCGCGGCGCCGCGCGCCGACGTGCCGCGCGAGCGGCTGTGGCAGGTGCGCGCGCGGGAAGTGGTGCTCGCGACCGGCGCCATCGAGCGGCCGCTGGTGTTCCCCGGCAACGATCGCCCGGGAATCATGCTGGCCGGCGCCGCGCGCACTTATCTCAATCGTTACGGCGTCGTGCCCGGGACGCGCGCGGTCGTCGTGACGGCCTGCGACGAGGCCTATCGGGCCGCGCTCGATCTCGAGCGCGCCGGCGTCGTGATCGCCGCCATCGCCGACGTGCGCGCGCGCGCCGACGGCGACTGGGCGCGCCGCGCGCTCGAGGCCGGCGTGACGGTCTTGCCCGGGGTCACGGTACTCGGCACCAGCGGACGCCGGCGGGTCAGCAGTATCGAGCTCGCGCGGCTCGAGGCGGGCCGGGCAGCCGATGCCGAGACTCAGCCCTGCGACCTGGTGCTGATGTCCGGCGGCTTCACTCCGAGCGTGCATCTGCACTCGCAGTCGCGCGGCAAGCTGCGATGGGACGAGGAGCTCGAGGCGTTCCTGCCCGGCGAGCCGGCGGAGCACACGCTGAGCGCCGGCGCATGCCGCGGCGTGTTTGCCCTCGAGGCGGCCTTCGCCGACGGGGCGGCGGCGGGCGCGGCGGCCGCCCGCGCGGCGCTCGCACCTGGCCGCAGCGGCGTGCACGCGGGCGCGAGCCCGCCACGCAGCGGTGCCCTGGCTGCGCCGAGCGCGGCTGGTACGACTGCGGCGCTCCCGGCCGGCTTCGTCGGCGCCTTGCCGCAGCCGAAACGCGCGCGCTCCAAAGCCTTCGTCGACTGGCAGAACGATGTGACTGCCAGGGACCTGGCGCTCGCCATGCGCGAGGGCTTCCGCTCGATCGAGCACGTCAAGCGCTATACCACCACCGGCATGGCGACCGACCAGGGCAAGACCTCCAACGTCAACGCCCTCGGGATCGTGTCCCGCACTCTCGGCCGGAGCGTCCCCGAGGTCGGGCTCACGACCTTCCGCATGCCGTACACGCCGGTCACTTTCGGCAGCTTCGCCGGCGTGGCCCGCGGCGAGCTCTTCGATCCGGTACGCACCACGCCGATGCACGGCTGGGCCGCGGCTCAGGGCGCCGTGTTCGAGGACGTGGGACTGTGGAAGCGTGCCCGCTACTTTCCCTCTGGCGGCGAGGCCATGCACGCGGCGGTCGCGCGCGAGTGCCGTGCGGTACGCAGCGGCTGCGGCATCTTCGATGCCTCGACCCTCGGCAAGATCGAAGTGGTGGGAAGCGATGCGGTGACGTTCATCAATCGCATGTACGTCAATGCCTGGGAGCGGCTCGCCGTGGGCCGCGCGCGTTACGGCGTGCTGCTGCGCGACGACGGCTTCGTCTACGACGACGGCGTGGTGGCGCGCATGGCCGAGGACCGCTTCCACGTGACCACCACGACCGGAGGCGCGCCGCGCGTGCTCGCGCTCATGGAGGACTACCTGCAGACGGAGTGGTCGGATCTCAATGTGTGGCTGACCTCGACCACGGAGCAATGGGCCGTGATCGCGCTTCAGGGTCCGGCGGCGCGCACGGTGCTCGCCCGCCTGGTCGACGTCGACATCTCGGCGCAGGCCCTGCCGCACATGAGCGTCGCTGAAGGGCACATCCTCGGGGTGCCGATGCGGCTGTTTCGCGTGAGCTTCACGGGCGAGCCCGGCTTCGAGGTGAACGTGCCCGCGGATTTCGGTTCCGCGGTATGGCAGGCAATCTGGGAGGCCGGCCAGGCGCACGGCCTGACGCCCTATGGCACCGAGACCATGCACGTGTTGCGCGCCGAGAAGGGCTACATCATCGTCGGACAGGACACCGACGGTACCGTGACGCCCGACGACGCGGGGCTCGCCTGGACGATCGCTAAGAGCAAGTCCGACTTCGTCGGCCTGCGCTCGCTGCAACGCCCGGCCATGAGCGCTCCGGACCGGCGGCAGCTGGTGGGCCTCCTGACCGCTGATCCGCAGACGGTGCTCGAGGAAGGGGCGCAAGTCGTGGCAGACCCCGGGGCGCAGCCCCCGGCCCGACCCCTCGGGCACGTGACCTCCTCGTATCACAGCGCGGTCCTCGGACGCTCCATCGCGCTCGGGCTCATTTCCGGCGGGCGCTCACGCATGGGGCAGACGCTCTATGTGCCGATGCCCGCGGGCGCCGTGGCCCTTCAGGTCACCTCTACGGTGTTCTACGACCCGGAAGGGAAGCGCCTTCATGCCTGACCTGCGCACCCAGCGCCGCGCGCCGCTGCTCGCCACGAGCCCCGGCGTGCGCCCGCTGCCGCCTCAGGCGCGCTGGCTCCTGCGCGGCGGCCCCAGGGTCCGGATCGCCGCTGAGACCGCCCTCAAAGTCGCGCTGCCTGCGGCGGCGTGTCGCGCCACCATGGGGGGCGAATCCGCGGCGCTCTGGCTCGGGCCCGACGAATGGCTGCTGATCTGCGAGGAGCCTGCGTCGCAGGAGACAGCGGCGGCGCTGCGCGCCACTCTCGCGGGGCTCCCACACTCGCTGGTCGACGTGAGTCACCGCCAGATCGCGCTCGAGGTGAGCGGGCGGGACGCGCCGGCGCTGCTCGCCGCGGGGTGTCCGCTCGATCTCGAGGCGAGCGCCTTCCCGGTCGGGATGTGCACACGGACCATGCTGGCCAAGGCCGAGATCGTGCTGTGGCGCACCGCGCCTGAAGTCTTCCGGATCGAGGTGTGGCGCTCGTTCGCCCCCTACGTAAGCGCCTTCCTCAGCGAAGCGGCGTGCGGGGTCTCGTGAGCCCTGCCGCCGACTAAATCGGGCAAGGCATTGTCGCAATTGGAGCGCCGGCCACCCCGCTGCTGGCTACACTGCGCCGCAGGCCGTCACCAGCGCCGGAGAATCATCCCGTGAAGTCGCACGTTCGGGTCCTCGTCATCGGCGGCGGCGTGGTGGGCGTCAGTACGCTCTACCACCTCGCGAAGAAGGGCTGGACCGACATCGCGCTCATCGAGCGCTCCGAGCTCACCGCCGGCTCCACCTGGCACGCCGCGGGCCTCCTGCCGCTCTTCAACATGAGCTACACGGTCGGCCAGCTGCACAAGTACTCCGTGGACCTCTACAAGAAGCTGCCCACCGAGACCGGCCAGGACGTGAGCTTCCACGTGTCGGGAAATCTGCGCCTCGCAACCCACCGCGATCGCATGGACGAGTACCAGAAGTACTGCGGTACGGCCAACACCATCGGCGTGCCCTTCGAGGTCGTGACCCCGGCGCGGGTGAAGGAGCTGTGGCCGCTCATCGACCTGGGCGGCAGCGCCGATACGCCGGCGATCGTCGGCGCCCTCTACCATCCGCACGACGGGCACATCGCGCCGGCGGATCTCACGATGGCGCTGCGCAAGGGCGCGCGCAACGCCGGCGCCGAGATCTACGAGCACACCGAAGCTACCGGGTTCGAGCGCACCTCCGGCGGCGAATGGAAGGTACGCACCACCCAGGGCGACATCATCGCCGCGCACGTGGTGCTCGCCACCGGCAACTACGCGCGTCAGACCGGAAAGATGCTCGGCCTCAACGTGCCGGCGATCCCGGTCGAGCATCAGTACATCGTCTACGACGAGTCACCGGAGCTCATCGCCTACCGCAAGGGCGGTGGGCGCGAGCTCGCGGTGCTGCGCGAATCGGACCAGTCGTACTACCTGCGTGAGGAGCGCATGGGCTGGATCCTCGGACCCTACGAGAAGGGCGCGCCGGCGCGCTTCGCCGACGGCGTTCCCGAGTGGTTCGGCCGGAACCTGTTCCCGGGCGACCTCGACCGCCTCGTGCCGCACGTCGAGGCCGCGACGCGCCGCGTGCCGGCGCTCGAGAACTGCGGCATCAAGGACATCGTCAACGGCCCGATCTCCTACACCCCCGACGGCAGTCCCCTCATCGGCCCGGCGTGGAGCCTGCCGAATGTCTGGCTCAACGAGGGGCATAGCTTCGGCATCACCGCCGCGGGCGGCGCGGGCTGGCAGCTCGCCGAATGGATCGTCGAGGGTGAGCCCGGCATCGACATGCTGGCGGTCGATCCGCGCCGCTTCGGCGCCTACACCTCGAAGCGCTACGTGGTGCAGAAGAACGAGGAGACCTATCGCAACGTCTTCACGATCCACTATCCCGACGAGGAACGTGCCGACGCGCGCCCCGCCAAGACCAGTCCCGTCTACGACAAGCTGAGCGCGCGCGGCGCGGTCTGGGGACAACGCTACGGTTGGGAGCGCGCCAACTGGTTCGCGCCCCACGGCGTCGAGCGCCGCGACCGCTGGAGCTTCCGCCGCAGCAATTACTTCGAGCACGTCGGCAACGAGGCGCGCCTGATGCGCGAGCGCGTCGGCGTCATCGATCTCACGCCCTTCACCAAGCACGAGGTCACGGGACCCGGCGCGCAGGCCTGGCTCGACGGGCTGGTCGCCAACAAGGTGCCGACCCGCGTAGGCAGGCTCGCGCTCTCGCACGCGCTGACGCGCCGCGGCGGCATCCGCTCGGAATTCACCATCACCAAGATCGCCGAGCAGCATTACTACGTGGTGAGCGCCGGCGCGGCGGAGCGCTACGACAGCGACTATCTCTTCAAGGCACTGCCTGAGGACGGCTCGGTGGGGCTGCGCAACATCACCAACACGCGCGGCTGCCTCGTGCTGGCGGGGCCTCAGTCGCGCGAGGTGCTCGCACAGCTCACCGATGCGCCGCTCGACAACAACTCCTTCCCCTGGCTCACCGCACAGGTGATCGAGGCCGCCCTTGCGGTCGATGTCTACGCGCTGCGCGTCAACTTCGTCGGCGCCCTGGGATGGGAGCTGCACTTCCCCGTCGAATACGCTCATTCGCTGTTCGATGCGCTGTTCGAGGCCGGCAGGCCGCATGGCATCGGCATGGTCGGCATGCGCGCCATGGAATCGCTGCGCATGGAGAAGTCCTACCGCATGTGGGGCAGCGACCTGACGCCCGACTACACGCCCTTCGAGGCGAGCCTCGATCGCTTCGTGCGCATGGGAAAGGGCCCCTTCATCGGGCGCGAGGCGCTCGAGAGGCAGCTCGAGAGCGGCGTCCCGAACCGCTTCGTCACGCTCGAGGTGCACGGCGTCACCGATGCCGACCCCCTGGGCAACGAGCCGCTGTCTGATTCGAGCGGCCGCATGGTCGGCCGGGCGACCTCCGGCTATTACGGCCACTGCCTCAAGAAGAGCCTCGCGATCGGCTACGTGCGGACGGCGCACGCCGAGCCCGGCACGCGCCTGGGGATCGAGATCCTCGGCGAGCGCAAGCAGGCGACGGTGCTGCGCGAGTCGCCCTACGACCCGGAGAACCTGGAGCTGCGGGCGTAAGCAAGCGTCACGGGGATCCCTCGAGCTTGTCGAGGCCCCGGCGGGCGCGGCGGTCCTCGGTGTCTGCGGCGAGCGCGCGCTGAAAGTCATCGCGGGCACGCTGCCGGAGCGTTGCCGCATCCAGGGACGGATCGGGGCTGCCGCTCGCGGCCGCGTTCGCCAGGTCTGCGAGCACCAAGCCAACCTCCGTGCAGTAGTTACAGCCGGCGCTCAGCGTCACCTGGTCGATCGCGGCGAGTGATTCGCGCAAGGCTCCCTGCTTGAGCTGCGCCATCGCGAGCGCGAGCAACGCAGTCTGATTCCCCGCATCGGCCCGTAGCGCCTCACGGGCGAGTTGCACCGGGTCCGGTCCCTTTCCGTAGCGCACCGACAGCAGCGCAAGCCGGGCCTTCATCTCAGGGACACTCAGCGGGGTCGTCGCCGTGCCACGGGCACCGGCGTCGTCGGGCGCATCCATCGTGTAGACGTATGGCCGCTGGTGGAAGGCGCTGGCGAGCTCCTTGTCGAGTTGCTCGTAGGTCACAGTGAGGCTCGCCGCGAACGCGTCCGCTTCCGCAGTCCCGTTGCGCATGAGCTCGAGGTATTTGACGAACTCGGCGCGGTGGCGACCCTCCACGTAGATCTGGTGCGCAACGAACCACGACTGAGCCTGGTAAAGCGCGCTATAGAGGTCGCCTTTCTTGGCAGCCTCCTCCTGGCTGAGGGCGAGGAAGCTACGCATGGGAATGAGGGCCGCCTTGGTGAGCGTAATGGCTGCGCTCTCATCGACACCCCCGAGAGTCACTCTATGGCCTTCGTAGGTGGTCGACGCGAAGACCATGGGGACGCCGATCATGTACCAATCCGGCCCGGACAGCAGCCGGTCGCTCGCCAGGAGCGTCGCCGTGTAGCCAAAGTACGCGCCCCAGTAGTTGTTCGCAGCCGCAGCGGTACTCGCGAACAGAACTGTGACACTGCCGCCCCCGGTCCGATACGACACCTGGCTTTCCGAGCCGACATACGGCTTCAGCTGAGTGCCTGTCAGTGCGTATAGATGGGTCGGCGCCCGGTACGTGGTCTTGATGCCCAGAATCCGCGTGAGCATGTCGTCCAGTCGCACGCAGTAGCGGGCGAGATTGACGGCATAAGCGCTGGACCCGACCGCAGTCACATCGATATTGCGGTAGGCATAGGCCCACGTCTCCGGCTCGGTTCGTGCCGAGAGCGCGGCTGACCAGGCTAGAAGAAAGCACAGCACCCCGGCGCCTCGTACGCAGTAGCGCTGCATGGCGTCGTCCCTCACTGCCGGAAAGGAGTCATTGTCCGGCGACTGTCGCAATCAGGCAAGAAAGGCGTAAAATCCGGCATGTGGCCCTGCCCCGAAGCAAGTACGCCTTTCTGACACTGCCGCGGTACTCGATGATCGCGCTGTCGAACGCGGTTGAGCCGCTTCGCATGGCGAACATTCTCACCGGGCAGCCGGTGTACGAGTGGTCGATCGTGAGCATCGACGGCCAGCCGACCCCGGCCAGTAACGGACTGCAGCTCTCCCCTACGATCGCGCTCGAGCAGGCCGGCACTTTCGACATCCTGTTCGTCTGCGGTGGCGTGGACGTGCAGGATGCCGTCTCGCCGAGGATACTCGCGGCGCTCAAGCGGCTGAGCGAGCGGCGCGTGCCGCTCGGGGGCCTGTGCACCGGAGGCTACGCGCTCGCCAAGGCGGGGCTCCTCGACAAGTACCGGGCCACGATCCACTGGGAGAACCTCTCGGCGCTGCGCGAGGAGTTCCCGCGCATTCAGTTGTCGGATCAGCTCTTTACGATCGACCGCGACCGCTTCACCTGCTCCGGCGGCGTCGCGCCCCTCGATCTGATGCTGCACCTGGTGGAGCAGAAGCTCGGGGCGCGCATCTCGCAGCTCATTTCCGAGCAGTTCATCGTCGACCGCATCCGCAGCGACCGCGACCGGCAGTACGTGCCGCTGCGTGCGCAGATCGGCGTGAGCCACGAGAGCCTCATCAAGGTTGCGCAGCTCATGGAGGACAACATCGAACGGCCGCTGTCGCTCGATGAAATCGCCGCCGCGACCGGCCTGTCGCGCCGGCAGATCGAGCGGCTCTTCAAGCGGCACCTGAACTGCGTACCCAAGCGTTACTACCTGCAGATGCGCCTGCGCCGGGCGCGCGAGCTGCTGCTGCAGACCTCGATGCCCATCATCGACATCACGACCGCGTGTGGCTTTCAGTCGCCGCCGCACTTCTCGCGCTGCTATCGGGCGCAGTTCGGCTGCCCGCCGAGCGCCGAGCGCATGAGCCGCCAGGGCAAGGTGCTCCCGGGCGCGCGGGGTGAGATTGCCCCGCTGTGAGGCGCCCCGGCAGGGCCTTTGCCTTAACGCGCCGCCTGTCGCATGCGGGCATGCCGTGGTCGCGTGGCAGCACCTGCCACCGCTGCACCCCCCTTACCATCGCCACCGAGAGTCCGCGCGCCTAACCTGAAGTCGCGCATGGAGATTTCCCCTATGGCCGAGACGCCTGCAGGCGAGTTCAACCTACGCGATCTCAACGACCAGGAGCTCATCGAGCAGGTGCACGATGACCTCTACAACGGCCTGAAGGCCGAGGTCGAGGACGCGACCCGGATCTTCCTCGAGCGCGGCTGGAATGCCGAGAAGGTGCTGAACGAGGCGCTCGTCGAGGGCATGCGCATCGTAGGCATCGACTTCCGCGACGGAATTCTCTTCGTGCCCGAGGTGCTGCTCGCGGCGAATTCCATGAAGGGCGGCATGGAGATCCTGCGCCCGCTGCTCGCCGAGACCGGTGTGCCGCCGATCGGCAAGATCGTCATCGGCACCGTGAAGGGCGACATCCACGACATCGGCAAGAATCTCGTGTCGATGATGCTCGAGGGCGCGGGCTTCGAGGTCATCGACCTCGGCATCAACAACCCGGTCGAGAAATACCTCGCGGCGCTCGAGGAGCACAAGCCGGACATCCTCGGTATGTCGGCGCTGCTCACGACCACCATGCCCTACATGAAAGTCGTGATCGACAAGATGAAGGAGACGGGCATCCGCAACGATTACATCGTGCTGGTCGGCGGCGCGCCGCTCAACGAGGAGTTCGGCAAGGCGGTCGGCGCCGATGCCTACTGCCGCGACGCCGCGATCGCCGTCGAGACCGCCAGGACGCTGCTGGCCGCGCGCCGGGCCGCCGGCGGAGCGCGGGCCGCGAGCGCAGCCTGAGGCCCGCGCTTGCGACCGATGGACGCGCCGCGCGGCACGTTGCTGATCGCCTGCGGGGCCCTCGGACGCGAGATCGCCGCGCTGCGGCGCGCCAACGGCTGGGAGACGCTCGCGGTGCGTTGCCTGCCGGCACAGCTGCACAACCGCCCCGAAGGGATCGCTCCGGCGGTGCGCGCCGAGATCCGCGCCAACCGCGACCGCTACGCGCAGATCTTCGTCGTCTACGCCGACTGCGGTACGCAGGGCGCGCTGGATGCGGTGCTGAAGGAAGAAGGCATCGAGCGGCTGCCCGGCGCTCACTGCTACGAGTTCCTCGCGACACCGCACGTGTTCGCGCAGCTGAGTGAAGCCGAGCCCGGAACGTTCTATCTGACCGACTTCCTGCTGCGGCACTTCGAGCGCCTGGTGGTCGGCTCGCTCGGCCTCGATCGCCACCCCGAGCTCGCCCCGGAGTATTTTCGCAACTATCGCAAGCTCGTGTACCTCGCGCAGCTCGAGACCCCGGGCGCCATCGAGCGCGCGCGGCAGATCGCCGCACGCTTCGGCTTCGACTTCGAATATCGATTCACCGGTTACGGAGAGCTCGGCACGCGCCTCGAGGCGCTGGTCGCGGGCTAAGGGTGACCGCGGCATGGCCAGCCTGACCATCATCTCCTGGCGCGACATTCCCGCGCAGGTGGTCGTCAAGCGCGGCCGCGAGACCGCCAAAGTCCAGCTGTCGTCACGTTTTCAGGAAGCGGTCGACCGCGCGGCGATGCGGGCCGGCAAGGGCAGCTCGGATGCTTACCTCGCCGACTGGAAACGCTCGGATCCGCGCTCCTGCGGCGAGGACCTGCGGGCGGAAGCCGCGGCGGAAGCCGCGCGCATCGAGGCGCGCTTCAGCGACGCGGACCTCGAGACGCTGATCCGCGCCAAGGGTCTCGCGGTGGGCTCTTAAGCGTGTACGCGGTACGGCGGTGGTCGGTGCGTCATGCACGCGGGCTGAATGCCTTCTACCGCGGCTTCGAGTCCGTGCTGGTGGCACTGCACCCGCTGCTGAAGCGCATCGGCTATCAACGACTCGAGCGCCCGGTGGCGCGCATCGAGAAGTCCGTCAAGGGGCTGCTGTTTGACTGCCGCATGTGCGGTCAGTGCATCCTGAGCTCGACCGGCATGTCCTGCCCGATGAACTGCCCGAAGAACCTGCGCAACGGGCCGTGCGGCGGTGTGCGCGCCAATGGCCACTGCGAGGTGCGCCCGGAGATGAAGTGCGTGTGGGTCGACGCCTTCGCCGGGAGCACGCGCATCCCGGGAGGCATCGAGGCGCTGCGCGCCGTGCAGGTCGCGGTCGACCGGCGCCTTCAGGGCAGGTCCGCGTGGCTGCGCGTCGTGCGCCAGCGCGCCGGAGAGCCGCCGTGATCTTCGAGGACGAACCGGTCCCCGGCTATCCGCTGCCGATCCTGCCGGGCCATACCTCTCCCGGAAGGTTCGAGCGCGTGCTGCGCTCCGGACAGTTCGCGGTGACGACCGAGCTCGACCCGCCCGACTCCGCCGACCCTGAGGATGTGTACCGCCGCGCCCGGGTCTTCGACGGCTACGTCGACGCCATCAACGCCACCGACGGGTCGGGCGCAAACTGCCACATGTCGAGCATGGCCGTGTGCGCGCTCCTCACCCGCGTGGGTTATGCGCCCGTGATGCAGATCTCGTGCCGCGACAAGAACCGCATCGCGATCCAGGGCGACATCCTCGGCGCGGCCGCCATGGGCGTGTGCAATGTCCTGTGCCTCACCGGCGACGGCGTGCAGGCGGGGGACCATCCGCAGGCACTCCCGGTATTCGATCTCGATTGCATGACGCTGCTCGAGACCGCGCGGACGCTGCGCGATGAGCATCGCTTCCTCTCCGGCCGCAAGCTCACCTCCGCCCCGCGGCTGCTGCTCGGCGCCGCCGAGAATCCCTTCGCGCAGCCCCTCGAGTGGCGCGCGCAGCGGCTCGCGAAGAAAGTCGCCGCCGGAGCGCAGTTCATCCAGACGCAGTGGTGCTACGACGTGCCGCTGCTGCGCGGCTTCATGCGGCACGTGGAAGAGCTGGGGCTGCTCGACAAGGTCTTCATCCTCGTAGGCGTAGGCCCCTTGCGCTCCGCCAAGGCGGCCGAATGGATCCGCGCTCACGTGCCGGGCGTGCACATCCCCGATGCCGTGGTCAAGCGGATGGCCGGCGCGGCCGACGCGGCCGCCGAGGGCCGCCAGCTCTGCATCGACATCATCCAGGAGATCCGCACGATCAAGGGCGTGCACGGCGTGCACGTCATGGCCTTTCGCCAGGAACACAGCGTCGCCGAGATTATCGAGCGCTCCGGTGTGCTGAACGGCCGCAAGCCGTGGTACCCGGGGCGTGATCCGCAACCCAGCACCAACAGGATGGCATCGTGACCGATACCGTGATCAGCTCCGCAACCCGCGAGGTCGTGCTCGGCCTCGAGCGCCCCTTCGTCATGATCGGCGAGCGCATCAACCCCACGGGGCGCAAGATTCTCGCGGCCGAGATGGCCGCAGGGAATTTCAGCCGCGTCGAATCCGATGCGCTGGCGCAGATCGCCGCGGGCGCGCACATGCTGGACATCAACGCCGGCATTCCGCTCGCCGACGAGCCGGCAATCCTCGCCCGGGCGGTGCAGCTCGTGCAGTCGATCACCGACGTGCCGCTCTCCATCGACTCCTCCATCGTCAAGGCGCTCGAGGCGGGGCTGGCGGCCTACAAGGGCAAGCCGCTCGTCAACTCCGTCACCGGCGAGGAGGAGCGGCTCGAGACAGTGCTGCCGCTCGTGAAGAAGTACGGCGCCGCGGTGGTCGCGATCTCCAACGACGAGACCGGCATCTCCGAGGACCCGGACGTGCGCTTCGAGGTCGCGAAGAAGATCGTTCAGCGCGCCGCCGATCATGGCATTCCGGCCTGCGACGTCGTGGTCGACCCGCTCGTCATGCCGATCGGCGCGATCAATCAGGCGGGCCGCCAGGTGATGCACCTCCTCGGGCGCCTCAAGAACGAGCTCAAAGTGAACACCACCTGCGGCGCATCCAACGTGAGCTTCGGGCTCCCGGCGCGCGAAGGAATCAGCGCGACCTTCCTCTCCATGGCGATCGGCGCCGGGCTGACCTCGGCGATCATGAACCCGATGCACCTCGAGATCGTCAGGGCCTGCATGGCGGCGGACGTCATGATGGGCCACGACCCGGACTGCGCGCGCTGGATCAAGCGCTTCCGCGAGGCCCCGCCGCTGCAGGCGGCGGGCGGCGCGGCGCCGGTGCCCGAGGGCGCGGCGCGCGGCCGGCGCGAGGGCGGCCACCGGAGGCGCGCCCAGAGCCAGGCATGAGCGCAAAGGATTCACTCGTCGTCTTCACCCCCTCGGGCAAGCGCGGCCGCTTCCCGGCCGGAACACCGCTGCTGCAGGCGGCGCGCAGCTTAGGGGTCGACGTCGACTCGGTGTGCGGCGGGCGGGCGCTGTGCGGGCGCTGCCAGGTCCTGGTCATGGAGGGTGACTTCCCCAAGCATGGAGTGAGCTCCAGGCCCGAGCATCTCTCGGGCCTGAGCGAGGCGGAGCTGAGCTTCGCGCGGCGCCGGCCGCTGCCGCAGAGCCATCGCCTCTCGTGCTCAGCGCGCATCCAGGGCGATCTCGTGATCGACGTGCCCCCGGGAAGCCAGGTGCACCGGCAGGTCGTGCGCAAGGCGGCGGATGCGCGCCCGATCACTCTCGATCCGGTCGTGCACCTGCACTACGTCGAGGTGCGCGAGCCCGACATGCACGACCCCGCCGGGGACCTGCAGCGCCTGCTCGAAGCGCTCCACCGGGAATGGGATTTCGGGCCCCTGCGCTGCGATCTCGCGGTGCTGCAGACGCTGCAGGCGGCACTGCGCAAAGGCGAATGGCGCGTCACCGTCGCCGTGCACGCCGGCTCGCAGCTGATCGCGGTGTGGCCGGGATTCCACGACAAGGTCTACGGCCTCGCCGTGGACGTGGGCTCGACCACCATCGCGGCGCACCTCTGCAACCTCGAGAGCGGCGAGGTCGCGGCCTCGAGCGGCGCCATGAATCCTCAGATCCGCTTCGGCGAAGACCTCATGAGCCGTGTGTCCTACGTGATGATGAACCCCGGCGGCGCGCAGCAGATGACCGAGGCGGTGCGCGGCGCGCTCAATACCCTCGCCGCGGACGTGGCGCGCGAGGCGGGCGTCTCGGTGGCGGACATCCTCGAGCTCACCGTGGTGGGCAATCCGATCATGCATCACCTGCCGCTCGGCATCGATCCGACCGAGCTCGGCGCCGCGCCGTTCGCGCTCGCGACCGATTCGCCGCTCGGCCTGCACGCCGCGGAGCTCGGGCTCACGCTGCACCCGGGTGCGCGCGTCTACACCCTGCCCTGCATCGCCGGCCACGTCGGAGCCGATACTGCCGGCATGATCCTCGCCGAGCGACCCGACCTCTCGCAGAAACTCACCCTGCTGGTCGACGTCGGCACTAACGCCGAGATCGTCCTCGGCAACGACCAGCGGCTGCTCGCCTGCTCGAGCCCGACCGGTCCCGCCTTCGAGGGCGCGCAGATCAGCAGCGGCCAGCGTGCCGCACCCGGTGCGATCGAGCGCGTGCGCATCGACCCCCAGACACTCGAGCCGCGCTTCAAGGTCATCGGCTCGGAGCTGTGGTCCGATGATCCGGGCTTTGCCGAGGCCGTGGCGCGCACGGGCGTCACCGGCATCTGCGGCTCCGGGATCATCGAGGTCATCGCCGAGATGTATCTCGCCGGCATCATCAGCCAGGACGGCGTCATCGACGGCACGCTCGCCGCGCGCACCGAACGCATCGTGCCGACCGGCCGCACCTTCGCCTACACCGTGCACCGCGGCTCCCTGCTCCTGCAGGTCACGCAGAACGACGTGCGCGCGATCCAGCTCGCGAAGGCGGCGCTGCGCGCCGGCGTGCAGCTGCTCATGGATCGCTTAGGCTGCACCCAGGTCGACCGTATCCGGCTTGCGGGCGCGTTCGGCAGTCACATCGACGTCAAGTACGCAATGGTCCTCGGCATGATCCCCGACTGCGAGCTCTCCCAGGTGTCCTCCGCCGGCAACGCCGCAGGCACCGGCGCGCGTATCGCACTCCTCGACAAGACCTCGCGCAAGACGATCGAGGATCTCGTGCACCGGGTCGAGAAGATCGAGACCGCGATCGAGCCGAAGTTCCAGGCTCACTTCGTGGATGCGATGGGGATTCCGCACTCGACCGCGCCCTATCCGCACCTGCGCAGGGCGGTGCACCTCCCCGAGGCGAAGTCCCCCGCTCCGCGCGCCAGCACGCGTGGGCGGCGCCGCGCCGGAGCCTGAGCCCGCCGCAGAGCCGCAAAGACTCAAGGGCCACCCAATGCACAGCAGCTTCGGGCCGATGGCCCTCACGGCGATCCTGACGCTGACAGCGTCGATGACCGCACAGAGCACTCCGACCCTGCTGCAGCATGTCAACGGCTACACGCTGAGCGGGGGGCAGCTGATGCAGTTCGAGACGCTGGCCTTCGATCAAGGCCGGGTTCTCGAGGTCGGGGACGAGGCGGCGCTTGCGCGCAAGTACCCGGATGCGAAGCGGATCGACGGTCACGGCAGCACGATGCTGCCCGGGCTCATCGATGCGCATGGACACGTGATGGATCTCGGCCTGCAGAGCACACGGGTCCAGCTCGTGGGAACGACCAGCCTCGCCGTAGCGCAGCAGCGCATTCGCGCCTACGCGAGCGCGCATCCCGCAAGCTCCTGGTTACTCGGCGGTGGCTGGAACCAGGTCGTGTGGAAGCTCGGGCGCTTTCCGCGCGCCAGTGAGCTCGATCAGGCCGCCGGCGATCGACCGGCCGTGCTCGGGCGCATCGACGGTCACGCCGTGTGGCTCGACACCCAGGCGCTGCGCCTCGCCGGGATCACGCGCACGACACGCGACCCGGTCGGCGGACGCATCGAGCGCGACTCTGAGGGTAATCCGACCGGCGTGCTGGTCGACAAGGCCATGGCTCTGGTGGAGCGCATCGTGCCGCCGCCGAGCGATGCCGAGCGCCGGGTCGCGCTGCGGGCCGCCTTTGCGCAGATGAACTCGGTGGGTCTGACCGCAGTCGGCGATGCCGGATGCCCCGCCTGGGAGATCGCGCTCTACCGCGAGCTGGCCAATCACGGCGAGCTCACCGTGCGCGTGTACGCGATGATCCGGGGGACCGGTGCCGACTTCGACGCCCTTTCAAGGAGCGGCCCGCTGATCGGCTACGGCAACGATCGGCTCACGGTGCGCGCCGTCAAGCTGTTTGCCGACGGCGCCCTCGGCAGCCGCGGAGCGGCCATGCTCGCGCCGTATTCGGACATGCCGTCTGAGCGTGGCCTGCTGTTCATGACCGATGACGAGATGGAGCGCAACGTCGAGAAGGCGCTGCGGGCCGGTTATCAGGTCAATGTCCACGCCATCGGCGATGCCGCCAATCATCAGGTGCTCGAAGCCTTCGAGCGCGCCTACCTGGCCGTTGACGGCCGGCGGCTGCGTAACCGCATCGAGCATGCGCAGGTCGTGGCCGTCAGCGACATTCCACGATTCAAAGCGCTCGACCTGATCGCTTCGATGCAGCCGACGCACGCCACGAGCGATAAGAACATGGCCGAAGATCGCATCGGGCCGGAGCGCCTCAAGGGCGCATACGCCTGGCGTGCCTTCCTCGATCAGGGGACACGCATCGCCGGGGGGTCGGACTTTCCGGTCGAGTCCGATAACCCCTTCTTCGGGCTGCACGCCGCGGTGACGCGGCAGGACCATGACGACCAGCCGCCCGGCGGCTGGCATCCGGAGCAGGCGATGACCCTGCTCGAGGCCTTCCGCGCCTTCACGGTCGATGCGGCCTACGCCGAGCATTGGGAACGGTCGATCGGCTCGCTCGAGCCGGGGAAGAGCGCAGACTTCATCCTGATCGACCGCGACCTGTTCAAGATCGCGCCAAGAGAGATTTGGAAGATCCAGGTCGAGCAGACCTGGCTCGCGGGACGGAAAGTCTACGACAGAGAAAAGTGACAGCGGTCAGGCGCGGGCATTGGTCCTCAGCGCGTCGCCCGATACAGGCGGTCGGTGATTTTTCGCAGCTCTGGGCGCAGCTCGCGCGAGTCGAGGATCTCGAAGTCCGTGCCGATCATCACGATCTGTGCCACAAGTGCCTCAATGGAGTCTGCGCCGGTGCTCAGAGTGCAACTCGTATCGTCCCGCGCTTCCAGCACTCCGCACCAGCTCGGAATCCGTTTGACGAGCTCTGCCGCGGATCCCTCGAGTCTGAGCCGCATGCGATAGCGGTAGGGCACCTGTCTCATCGAGCGCGCCACGAACTGGGCGACATCCCCCGGAAACTGCCGTGGCGCGAAGTGCGGACCGGTGGACACCAGACGCTGGATGCGATCCATGCGGAAGGTCCGCCAGTCCGCGCGCTGTGCGTCCCACGCGACCAGGTACCAGAGATGCCCCGTATGAGCCAGGCGCAGTGGTTCGACGGTGCGCACTGTGGCGTTACCCGCACGGTCCCGGTAGTTGAGCCTCAACTTGAGGCGATCGCGGCAGGCCATCGCGATCCGCGTGAGCACTTCGATGGGCGGCAGCGCGTGCGAGTTGGCCAGGGAGACCGTAACCGAGTGCAAGGCGCTGGCCCGCCTGCGCAGGCGGGCGGGAAGCAGCTGATCGAGCTTCGCCAGCAGCCCGGCGGCGGTCTCGTCCATCTTCCCGACACTGCCGGCGGCGGCGCGCACTGCGACTGCGACCGCCACCGCCTCATCGTCATCGAGCAGCACCGGCGGCAGCAGGGAGCCGGGCTTCAGCTGGTAGCCGCCCCCCAGGCCCGGTGACGCCGCGACCGCATAGCCCAGCTCGCGCAATCGATCGATATCGCGCCGAATCGTGCGCGCGTCGACCCCCACGCGCTCGCTCAACTCACCGCCCGACCAGTGCTGACGCGACTGCAGCACCGACAGCAAGCGCAGGAGGCGCGCCGAGGTCTTCAGCATGGCGCCAAGTATAAGCCGGTTGCGGACAAATCCTGTCCTCAATGGCCTTTAACATCAACGGCGATTGATCGGTTGAGGAGAGTGCCTCATGGGCTTGCACGGCTATCTCGAACTGATGCCAGGCGCAGCGACCCGGGCCGTTACGGTCAGAGTGAGTCGTCAGCTCAGCGCGACGGTCGAGTGCGTTTTCGACGCCTGGCTCGATCCGCTGACGGCGGGCTCGTGCCTCTTCGCCAGTGACGCCGGGGAGGTGGTGCGTGCCGAGATCGATGCCCGCGTCGGGGGACGCTTCAGATTTCTGCGCCGCGAGAACGGTACCGAGGTCCAGAGGGTCGGGGAGTATGTCTCGATCGATCGTCCTCAGCTGCTCGCGTTCAGCCTCAGCGACGATGCCCGTAAGCCGGCGGATGATCGGGTGATCGTCGAGTTCGCCTCGGTCGGTCCGGGGTCACTCATGGTTCTGACTCACGAGATGGGCCTGGCGCGGTACGTAGAACGAGCGCGGGTGGAGTCCGAGTGGAGACGCAGGCTCGGCCTGCTGGCTTGCCTCTGTCCGGGCCCGCGCGGTAGGGACTCCGCTCGTGTGCAAGCGCGCTCAGTAACTCTCGTCTGAGTGGCCCGGACGGGGCGAGTACCCGATCCCTCGAAGCCGCTATGCTCAGGGGATGGTACACGTGCTCCTGCCCGCCACCAGCGGACGCTCTCGCTGCCGTGGCTGCGCCGGTCTTATCGCGCGCGGGGAGTTACGCTTCGGAGAGCGTCTGCCCAACCTTTATGGCGAGGGCGAGAGCACGCTGTGGTTTCACCTGGCCTGCGCGGCCTATAAACGGCCGCAGCCGTTTCTCGAAGCGCTCGGTCCGGAGTCCGCCGTACCGGAGCGATCAGCGCTGGAGCGCGCCGCGAATCAGGGTGTCGCACACCGCAGGCTGTCGCGTATCGACGGGGCCGAGCACGCGCCGAGCGGGCGAGCCAGCTGCCGCAGCTGTCATGAGCCAATCGTCCGGGGCAGCTGGCGCATCCGCCTGGTGTTCTTCGAGGAGGGCCGCTTCTCGCCCGGCGGTTACCTACATCTCGCGTGTCGCCTGCCCTACTTTGGGACTGACGACGTCCTCCACCGGCTCCTGCATTTCAGCCGCGCGTTGAGCATCGACGAGCGCGAGGCATTGCGTCGCGCGTACCACGGTCACTTATGAACCTGGCGCGTCAGCCGCACGGCGCCTGAGCTGTCGCGCGCCAGGCGGATGTCGAAACGCTGGCCACGGAAGCTGACGTCGCGCAGTGTCAGAGAGCGCCAGCTCTCCGGCAGCACCGGCGGGTAGGCCTCCACCAGCCCCTGCGCGCGGATGCGCAGGCCACTGCAGCCATAGATCAGTGCCTGCAGATAGCCTGCCGATCCGGTGAGGAAATAGCCGGTATTGTTGCGCGCGGTCTCGGTGCGCACATTGAACGGGGGCTTGAGTGTGCCGCCGTTGAGATTCGCATCGAGCAGCGCCGCGACCTCCCCGCTCCCACCGACCGTGGCCGCGGCCACGATTGAGGGTGCAATGCCCATGCTCGTCGAGCCGGCCCGCGCGAGCGGCGTCGGGCGCACGGCGTAGTCGTAGTCGCCGCGCCGCAATCCGGCGCTCATGGCGAGATCGAGCGACGGAAGGAAAAGCAGCGGCACCGGACCGCCGCCGAAGTCCTGGCTGCCACTGCCGACCGACGGGTCGAAAGGCAGGTGATGGGTCCCGCCCGGTGCGAGCGGGACGTACATCTTCTGCGCCATCCTTTCCCACAGCGGGTCGGACCGCTCGCCGAGCTCCTCCGCCGCCGCAGCCGCGATGGCGAGCGCGCGGGCTGCGGATACATTGGTGAAGGTGTCGTTCGGGATGTCGTTGTGCGACTCCGCCACGGAGTTGACGTGCGCGATCTCGTAGCGGCGCTCGCGCGCGTTGTAGGCGGCGCGGCTCGCCCAGAAGCGCGCGACTTCGCGGATCACCGGCCAGCCGCGGGTGCGCAGCCAGTCGTGATCGTGGGTGGCGAGGTAGTACTGCCACTGCGCGATCGCGACGTCAGCGGTGACGTGGATCTCGGTGTCCGCCAGCAGCACCGCCGAGTGCGGCGTCTGATCGGTGCCGTTCTCCGGATCCGACTCCCAGGGGTACATGGCCCCCTGGTAGCCGTGCGCCTGCGCCCGCTGCCGCGCCGCCTCCAGCGTGCGATGACGGAAATCGACGATGGGTCGGGCGCGCTCGGGATGCAGCAGCAGCAGCACGGGGAAGATCCAGGTGTCGCTGTCCCAGAATACGTGCGCCGCGTAAGCCGGCGTGAGCGCATCGGGCCCCGGGGAGAGCGCCGTTCCGGCGGTCGAGCAGGCGAGCAGGTAGTAGAGCTCCGAGTGCGCCACCCGCTGCGCGCCGGCATCACCCTCGACCTCGATGTCCGACTGCCAGAGCGCCGCCCACGCCGCGCGATGCTCCGCGAGCAGCGTGTCGAACCCACGGCTGCGTGCCTCGCGCGCGAGCGCCAGGTCCGCGGCGGCATCGCCTCCCCAGCCATCGCGCGACAGCGCCACGTACTTGGTGAAGGCATAGGTGCGGCCGTGCTCGACCCGAATGGCGACGTCGAGCGCCAGGCGATAGCGGTCGCGGCGCAGAGTGACGCTCTCCGCCGCGGTCCCCGCGGGCAGTCCCACCGTCGCCGCCATGGCCATCGTCAGGCCCTGCACCGCCCGGCCGTCGAGCCACATCGACAGCGAAGCTGCGTCGCCGTCGCTCGAGCGCACTTCGGTGTAGCCCGGATACCAGACCGCCTCGCGGTCGGGCGTCGCCGGCGGGCGCGGCTCGAGCGTGAGACCATTCGCGGCAACCGCCTCCTCCATCTCGGGCCCGCTCATCTCGCCGAGCGGAAATCGGGGTGCATGGTTGGCCCAGAGGAGCAGTGCAAAGGACAGGTGCACGACGCCGTCGTAGTCCGGGGTGACGGTGAAGCGCGTCGCCGCGAGGTGCGGCGCAGCCCCGCTCACGAGTGTCGTGACCTCGACCTCGCTCGAGCGCCCACCGTCAAGGTAACGGTAATGCGTGGTAAGCGTGGCTTCCTGCAGGTCGAGCGTCTGGCGGTAGCCGGAGAAATGCCGCTCGTCGAGCCGCGCGCGGTTGAGCCACGCGGAACCCACGCCGGGGGCGCTCGAGCTGAAGTCGACCTCGGTCCAGGCAGGTACCTGCGCCGGTCGCGACATGTCCCCTGGCGTGTAGTCCATGAATGCCGCCAGGTACGTCGGGGTCGCCTCGGTGCCGCGCGGCGCGGTGAGCGTCGCCACGTAACCGTTGCCGAGATAGCCCGGGAAGTAGCTCGGCAGATCAGCGAGACCCGCGTGCAGCAGGAAACTCGCGTCGCTAGCGGCGTGCGAGTTTCCCGCGACCAGAAGCCACAGTGCACACAGGGGGGCGCGGCTGCCGGGGCTCATGGGGTCTGCGCCGTTGCGGGCGGCGGTCGAACAGCCAGATACACCGTGCTCCAGAGCTGCGCGGCGTTGGCCTCATCCGCATCCGCCGCCGCGCTGCCGAACGGCGCCACGTGATAATGGCGCTCACTGAAGGACCACGACCAGAGCTCCGAGTTGCTGATCGAGCGCGTCGCATTGATCGCCGCCCAGAGGGTCTTCTGCGCCTCCCGCAGGTGAGTACGGACCGTCGCGGGGAGGTCCCCGCGCTCGAGCTGACGCGCGAGGCCGGCGGCGAACAGCGCCTGCTGCCATGACCAGACCACGGTCCCGTGGTAGGCGTTGCGGTTCAGTTGCGCCTGCAGCGCGCCCGCGCAGAAGGCGGGATTGGCGACCACGAGCCCCACCTCGGTCATCAGGCCTGCCGGAAACGGGCGCATGAGAGTGGTCACGGCGCGGTCGACATTTTCGGCATCGAGATCGGCGAACAGCAGCGCGAAGCCCTCGTCCGAATGCAGCACCGGGACCGGAGTCCCGGCATCATCCAGCGCGATCGCGTGGTAACGCAGCTCATCGGGTCCGAGCGCGGCGATGGCCGGCAGCGCCGCGATCTTCTCCGCGGTGGCATAGGAGAACACGGCGGCAACCGCGGTCTGGTTGGGAATGCTGACGTCGAAGAGCGCTGGCGCGCGCGTGCGCCAGACTCTCGCGAGCTGCGCCGCGCGCGCAAACAGCTCACGATCGCGCCTCTTCAGGTACGGCGCCAGCAGACCGCTCTCATCGAGCTGCGCCGCCGCGGCGAGCGCGGCCGGAACCAGTACCGCGTTGACGTCGTACGGGTAGCGCCCGCCGCCGAGGCCGTGCTCGCTGTCGCGCCATTCGCCTACCGAGTACCCGCGCTTGAGCGCCACCAGCTTAGCTCTGGAGGGATCCTGCGCAAACGCCGCAGCGCTCGCCAGCACGAGTCTCAGGTTGTGCACCAGCGCTGCGCCGTGCGTCACGCGTCCCTTGCTCGCCCCACTGCCCGCGGCGGCCAGAAAGGCCGCGGCGCGCGCGCGGCCGCGCGTATCGTCGAGCAGCCAGGCGCTCGCTACCGGAGCGAGCAGGTAGTCGCCATCGATCATCTTGTAGTCGAACACCGGCGCCGCCGAACGCGCGCCGTCGGCTCGCATGTGATCGAGCACCGCCTGCTCGCCTATGTCCTCCTCGTGCGCGACCTCCCCCTGCGGCGACAAGCGTGCCAGCACGGAGCCGAGCGCGTCCTCGACCGCAGTGGGACTGAGCGCAGGCATCAGCAGCCGCACCGACATGAGCGTGTCGCGCCCGAAGTAGGTATCGAAGCGCCAGGAGCCCGCCAGCAGCTTCTCCCGATACGCCAGATAGGTCAGCGTATTGCGCGCCGCGAGATCGGGCCCCGCCGAGTCGTCGAGGAGCTCCGCACCCGAGAGCGGAGTGAGCGGCGTCTCGCCCGTGAGGCCGGTGATGCGCAGGCCGATCGTGCCGTCGGGAGCGGCGGTGATCCGCCCTTCCCCGAGCTTGCCGTGCGTGACCTCGAGCGTGAGCCGATAGCCTGCAGCGCCGTCGAGGCGGTCCCTCGCCCAGGAGAGCTGCTGCCCCTCCACTGTCGAAGCTACGCGGATCTCCGGCGGCACCGCCTGCGTCGACTGGTAGTCGCGCAGCACGCGGATGCTGGAGAGCACCGCCTGCCGCGGCCTGAGCTCGGGAGCTGTGATGGTGGCGTCGGTCACGATGCCGAACAACATGCGTCCGCGGGCGTCGGTCACGCGAACGGGCCGCGGCTCGCCGTTGAGCTTCCAGCGTGCCTCGCCCGGTCCTCTCTCGAACCAGAGGCCCGCACCGCTGTTGCCGGCCGGAAAGGCGATCAGAATCCGCGGCTCGGTTCCCGAGCGCAGCAACAGATGGCCCGCGACCTGCCCCTCGCGCAGGAAGCTGTTGATGTTGAGGGCGTCGTCGACCTCAAAGGCGAGCCGCGCGGCGCGCGGCGGCGCGATGGACTCCGGCGGTGTGGCGCCGCTCGCCGGCCCGAGGAACCCCGCGGCAATCGCAGTCGCTGAAGCCGCGTGGCGCACCGCCATCGTATTCACCGGCCGTCACCCTCGCGTGCCGCATCTCCGGAGCGCGGCAATATACTACGTACGCATGGGCCTCAGGACACTCTCGCGCCGCGAGTTCGCGCGGCTCAGCGCCGGTGCGATCACTGCAGGCTGCGCCGCGCCCTGCGCACGCGCCGCACGCGGCTCGACGGGGCGCCCGCTCGCGGAAGTTGCCTACGGCGATGTCTCTGTCGAGAGCACCCCGCACCAGGCACAGCTCGCGAATACCCATGAGGTGCTGATGAGCCTCAGCGAGGACAGCCTCCTCAAGCCATTCCGCCAGATGGCCGGACAGCGCGCACCGGGCGCGGATCTCGGCGGCTGGTACAACTACGATCCGGATTACGACTGGCACCGCGATGATGCGGGCTTTGCTCCCGGGGCCACCTTCGGGCAGTGGGTCTCCGCCCTGGCCCGCTACCACGCGCTCACCGGCTCCGCGGCCACGCGCGACAAGGTGCTGCGCCTCAACCGGTTGTACGCGGCCACGATCGGCGAGGGCTTTTACGAGAAGAATCGCTTTCCGGCTTATTGCTACGACAAGCTGCTGCTCGGACTTATCGACTCCTACCAGCTCGCCGGCGACCGCGATGCCCTGCGGATCCTCGAGCGCACCACGCGCGCGGCGCTGCCGCACCTGCCGCCCGCAGCGATCGATCGCGAAGTCCCGTGGCGCCCCGGCAAAGACCAGTCTTATCGCTGGGACGAGTCGTATACGAGCCCGGAGAACCTCCTGCTCGCGTACCGGCGCGGTGCGGGGCGCCGCTACCGCGACCTCGCCGTTCGCTTCCTCGACGATGCAACATGGTTCGATCCGCTCTCGCGGGGCGAGAACGTCCTCGCCGGCAAGCATGCCTACAGCTACGTGAACTCGCTCTGCTCGGCGATGCAGGCCTATCTCGCGCTCGGGAGCGAGCAGCATCTGCGCGCCGCGCAGAACGCCTTCGACATGCTGACCGCGCAGAGCTTTCCGACCGGCGGCTGGGGGCCTGATGAGAAGCTCATGGCCGCGGACGGCGCGGAGCTGTATGCGAGCCTCGAGTCCACCCACAACAGCTTCGAGACCCCGTGCGGCGCCTACGCGCACTTCAAGCTGACACGCTACCTGCTGCGCGTGACGCACGAGGCGCGCTACGGCGACAGCATGGAGCGCGTCATGTACAACACCGTGCTCGGCGCGCGCCCCCTGCGCCCGGACGGACGCGCTTTCTACTACGCGGACTACAACTTTGCCGGCCGCAAGGTCTACTCGAGCCACCGCTTCCCGTGCTGCTCCGGCACGCTGCCGCAGGTCGCGGTGGATTACGGCATCAACAGCTATTTCCGCGACCCGAGCGGCCTCTACGTCAATCTGTACGTGCCCTCGAGCGTGCGCTGGGTGCTCGGAGAGGCGCGCCTCTCGCTCACGCAGAGCGGCGACTACCCCTTCGCCGATGTCGTCTCGATGCGGCTCGCCGCCTCGCAGCCCGCCGCCTTGACTCTCTACCTGCGCATCCCGGCCTGGGCGGATGGCGCGCGCATCGGCGTGAACGGCAAGACCTGGCCGGGCGCCGCCGATCCCGGCACCTTCGCCGCCGTGGAGCGCGAGTGGCGCGACGGCGACCGCGTCGACCTCGAGCTTCCCCGGCCGCTGCGCCTCGAGGCCAGCGATCGTCGTCACACCGACACGGTGGCGCTGCTCTGCGGGCCGCTGGTGCTGTTCCCGATCGCCACGGGCGCCGAGCGACCACGGCCGAGACGCGCCGAGCTTCTGGCGGCGCGGCAGGTCGCTGCACGGCGCTGGGAGACGACCCTCGGATCGGCGCCGCTCTCTTTCCTTCCCTATGTCGACATCGACGAGGAGCCGTACACCACCTTCGTGACGCTGGCGGCGTGAGCCGCCCTCAGCGCCACTCGATGTCGACGCGCTCACGGAGCGACTGAGCGGGGAGCAGGATCGAGGCGCTTGACTGCCGTGGATCCCAGTGCCAGCGCCCGGCGTCACGCCCATTCACGGTGATGCTCGACGGCCGCGCGGCACCGTGCACGCGCAGCTCGTAGGAGCGCGCGGACAACTGCCCCGCAAAGCTCCCCAGCGGCGGCTCGATCACCAGGTGGTGCGCTCCGTTGCCGCCTACGCTGTGGGTGATCGTAGTCTCGGCGTGCCGTCCCGGTTCGTCGTAGCCGAGAGACGTCCCGTCATCCTCATAGAGCTCGAAGCGAGCGCTACCCGATCCATAGACATGCAGTATCAACGGGTCGAGCGGCTTCGCGTCCGAGTACTCGCTCGGGGCCTGCTCGGGGATGACGGTCCCGGCGCGCACGAACACCGGAGTCTCGTCCACCGCATAGCGCTCGCTGACCGTGCGCCCGCCCTGATACGGCTTTCCGCCGGAGAACCCGAGCCAGTCTCCCGGGGGCAGCCAGACCGTCTGCTCGCCGCTCGCCTTGAGCACCGGTGCCACGAGCAGCGAGTCGCCGAAGAAATACTCGTGCGGATGCCGGTAGGCCTCATCCAGCCCGGGGTACTCGAGGTACAGCGGCCGCAGGATCGGCAGCGACTCGCGGTGCGCCACCCACGCGTAGCTGTAGATGTAAGGAATCAGCTGGGTGCGCAAGGTGAAGTACTTCCGCATCAGCTCGATGCCCCGGCTGCCATAGACCCAGGGCATGCGCGTGTTCCCATCGCGCGGATTCTCGTGGGCGCTGTGCATGCGCAGGATGCCGCTGAAGGCACCGAACTCGATCCAGCGCGCATACAGGTCGAAGTCGATGCGGCCGCCGTGAAAGCCGCCGATGTCGTGGCTGATGTAGGGAACGAGCACGTTGCCGCCGCGTGCCGAGAACGCCACCTCGTAGGCGAGCACCGGCCATTCTGAATAGGTATCGCCGGTGAAGAAGCCGGGATAACGCTCGCTGCCCCAGTCGCCGTAGCGCCCGAGAATGAATGCGCGCTTACCTGTCTGCTGCTCGGAATAGTCGTAGAAGACCTTGTTGGTCCAGAGCTGCTGGTTGAGTCCCGGCATGTCCACCGAGCCGCTGCCGCCGTCGACCCACCAGAAGTCCACCCCCTGGCTCATCAGCGGGCCGTGCAGCGCGCGCATGAAGAGCTCCGCTTGTCTGCGATCCGACAGGTCGAAATAAATGCGCGCAGGCGGCGGCACGTCGCGGATGGCCACGGGTCCCAGGACGATGCCATCGGCGCGCTCGCCGGGCTCGCTCTCGAGGTCGGGCTCGACCCGCAGCACGATCTCGTTGCGAGCGCCCGCCGTCACGTAGCGAGTGATGTCGGCGTAGGTGACGCGCTGCGGCCAATGGATCGGGCTGACGCCGGCCTCACGGCCGTTGACGAACAGCCGATAAGTCTTGCGCACCTCGCCGACGATGAGATAGAGCGCGTCCGGGAGCTTGGCCGGCAGCTCGACCGAAGTCCGGTACCAGCCGACGCCACGGTAGGCACCGAAGCCCTGCTCTTCCCAGGGAAGGCCGACGCGAATCGGCTGCCAGTGTTGGCCGTCAGTGGCGAATGTCCAGCCCCGGGTGATGTCCCGGTCGAACGTCGGGGTCGCGGGCGCCGCCCGGCCAAGCGCGGCAAGCACTTCGCTCGCGTGACTGTCACTGAAGGACAGGATGCTCTCGTTGGTGTGGATGTAGCCCGGGTGATCGTTGAGGCTCAGCTTGATGCCCCGCTCGTGGAGCCAGTGCGCGAGCTCGAGCGGCTGCGGGATGAGCGGGCTCCAGTCATACCCGCCATCCCAGCCGTAGTTGTGCCAGGCGAAGTCCAGCACCAGAGTATCGAGCGGGATGTGGTTGTCGCGCAGCCGCGCAAGCTCGCCCATGAGGTGCTGCTGGTCGTAGCGGCGAAAGTCGGGCCGCTGCGACTCCCCGCTCCCCGGGAAATACTCGAAGTTGAGATCCGTGACCATCGCACCGAGCACCGAGCGCGGAATCATCGGGATGGGACCGCAGAGCTGCGCGTACTCCCGGAGCACCCGGCGGTAGTCGCGCTCGTATACGAACAGGTACCAGTCCTGGCCCCTCGCGCCCGTGCGCGGTTCGATCCAGGATCGCTCTGCGTTCAGGAGCGGCGTCGCGCTGTCATCGATGAAGGCATAGCCGCTGCGGCTGAGGAGCCCCGGCTGCGCCTCGGGCAGCACCAGATCGATCCCCGGGATCGAGTCGTCGACCGGGCTCGCGAGATCCAGGCCGTCCCGCGGCAGGTTCCGGGCGGCGACATTGTCGAGCGAGTACGTCAGCCCGCCCAGATTGCCGGAGTCGACATCCCCCGGGTGCCACTGGTGCACCTGACCGCTGGCGTCCTTCCAGCTGACCTCGAGGTTCGCGCGCGTGAAGGGACCGGACCTCAGGCGGTAGCGCACGGTCACGGCGCTGCTCGTGGCGACGAGCCAGCCATTCTCCTCGTGCGAGGTGACCGCCACCGGCGGCCAGTCGCGCTTCAGCACCACCGCGCTCGGCGCCGCGGCGAACGTCGCCGTGGGCGAGTACTCCATCCGTACCAGCGAGGCCGTCAGGAACTCGAAGCGCGCGTTGTCGGCGCGGACCGCGGCGACGGCCGGCTCACGCGCACCGCCGAGCAGCAGCAGCAGCGCGCCGCCCAGCACGCCGTGCACGGCGACGCGCACCCCGGAGCAGCTGAGCACGCCTGATGCGCGCAAGGGCGCGCGACTAATGTCCGGTGCTCGCGGCCGCGGCCGGCTCGGGGACCAGCACCTCGACCTTGAGCTGCGTGCTGCCGGGGATCATGGCGCGATACTGGCAGGTGCTGACCTGCTGCAGGTTGCGCGTCGCAAAGAGCGGCAATACCTTGCGGCCGATCTGCTCGAAGAGCTCGCACTCAAACTCGGCCTCCTGCGGATCCCGGCGATTCGCCACCAGGTCGACCTCTTTCCAATGCGCCGCGACGGGTGCGCTGATGTCTGCGGCCGCCGGCTGCAGGACGTTCATCTTGACGCGCACGCCGGCGAACGGGTCAGGGGCCATGGTCTGGGTGCAGCCATAGGGCCAGACCTCGAGGTCCGCCCGCGCTCCGAGCTGGAGCAGGATCTGTCTCATCTTGGCCTGCAGCGCATCACATGAGTAGTTCGTCATGTGCCCCTGGTAGACGAACGTCAGCTCCTTCGGCGTCCAGACCGCCGCTTGCCCATCGGTTGCCGACGCCAGCGGTGCACTACTCAGCACACCGACCGCTGCCAGCGCCGCTGCAGCTTGCCTCAGGATCCACCCTTCGCCAGCATGAGTGAATTGCATGTCCACCTCCGCCGCCGCACTTGCAGTGATGACTCCTTGATATCTCAACTCGGCAAGCCGGTGCAACCGCAGGAGACGCCCCGCGCGCTGACGCTGGGACTTCTCGCAATTGCTTACATCGGCGCCGCGCACATCGCCTTCGCCGCCGATGCATCGGAGCGTGCGGCCGCCGCGACCGGCCTCGCCACAACCGAGCTCGCCACGGCGGATACCCATCTGACCGTTCGCACCTCCGATCGTGCGCCGCAGCTCGTCCTCCTCGGCTTCCGCGGCGAACCGCCATGGCGCAGCCAGGTCGAGGAAGCCTTGCCGGATCACGTCGAGCTGCGCGGCACGTCGCAGCCGCTCGCATGGCGCTTGGATCGCGCCGCCCTCCAGGTCTCCAGGGACCGTGTCGAGCTCACCTACCGGAGCGATTCTCCGCGCCTCGAGCTCGTGTGGCGCTGGCGGGTGCGCGCCGCCTTCGGTCCAATCGAGCACGACGTCGAGATCCGCAACCTCGGTGACCAGACTCTGTGGCTGCCGCTGCTGCCGAGCTGGCGCTTCGACTGGCGGATCGACCGGGGCGCAAGGCTGGAGCGCGTCTGGGTCGAGAAAGGCGCCGACGTGCCGTCCGCGGCGGGCACGCATCTCGATGAGATGCGCGACGGCGATAGCTGGCAGGGCACCTCGAGCACGTATGCGCGGCCCGTGGCCGGTGAGCCCCGCGAGATGATCCCCTGGGTACTGGTGGAGGAGCCAGGCGGTGCGCGGCGCGGCTGGTACCTCGGCATCGAGTTCAGCGGTCGTACGCATATCACGCTCGCGCGCCGCGGAACCTCTCTGCGCGGCGAAGCGGGATTGAATCCCCTCCCCGGCCCCTACCGCACGCGTCTCCTCCCGGGAGCGAGCTTCACCACGCCGACGATCTTCGCCGGCGCCTTCAGGGGCGGGCCGGATGCAGCTGGCAACCTCCTGCGTCGCTGGGTACGCGCGGTGCTCCAGAACCCGCGGACGATCGACGATCCGTCCTACCCGCTGATGGTGAGTAACAGCTGGGGCAGCGGCATGGCGGTGGACGAGAGCCTCGCGCACCGCATGATCGAGGATGCGGCAGCGCTCGGACTCGACATGTTTCATCTCGATGCGGGTTGGTTTCGCGGCGTCGGCGACTGGCGCGCGGACCCTGCCAGGTTTCCCGCGGGGCTCGCAAGTCTCGCCGACTTTGCCCATGCCCGCGGCATCAGGTTCGGTCTGTGGGTCAGCTGGGGTCAGGCCGGCAGCTCGCGCGAGCCGGCGGCGCTCAGCATCTACGACCCCGCGATGCGCGACTGGCTCATCGCCGATCCGCCCGCCGCCTGGAGGCCGAGCGAGCCGTACAAGGGCATCACCATCGATCTGGGCGTGCCGGCGGCCGCTGCCTGGTCCGAGGGCGAGCTCGAGCGGATCGTGGATGAGTATCACCTCGACATGCTCGAGCACGATGGCTATCTCGTCGCCCAGGGCAGCACCCGCTCCGATCATCCGGCGGCGTTCCCGGAACCCGGAACGCTGCGTGTGGGGAACGACTCCGGCTACCTGTGGGTCGAGGGATCGAACTCAACCGACGTCAGCGATTACGCAACGCGGGCGTACTACCGAATCTACGAGCAATTGCGCGCGCGTCATCCTGCGCTCTTGTTGGAGTTATGCAACGACGGCGGGCGGATGGTGGACTTTGGCAGCGCGGCTCACGGCGACTACTTCTCCGTGACCGACAGCTACGACCCGCTCGCCAACCGGCGAGCCTTCTTCGATACGAGCCACGTTCTGCCACCGGCAATGCTCGAGAGCTACGTCGCCGACTGGCCGACTCCGCATCTGGCGAACTTCCGCTATCTGCTTCGCAGCGGCATGCTCGGCTGGTTCTCGCTGATGCTCGACTCCCGCCGCTGGACCGAGGAGCAGCGCCGCGAGGCACGCACGCAGTTCGCGCTCTACGCGGCCGCGCTCCGCCCCCTGATCCGCGCCGCCGATCTCTATCACGTGTCGGAGCGCCCCGACGGGCTGCACTGGGATGGCCTTGAATACTATTCACCCGCGCTTCGGCGCGGCGTGCTCTATGCCTTCCGCGGCTCGGCGCCCGATGAGCCCGCGCACCGATTTCGTCTCGCCGGACTCGATGCCCAGGGTCGCTACGCCCTCAGCTTCCAGGATCGCGGACCGGTCTCGCGAGTTGAGCGGCGCGGTCGCGAGCTGATGCGACAGGGTGTCGAGGTCAGCCTGGACATGCCGCTCTCCTCCGAGCTGGTGTTCTTCGAGCGGCTCGGGGCGCGTCCCGTGGCGGCCCGCCCGGTGCACGTCGACCCGGTGAAGCCCTAGCCGCCGGCAAGCTGCCCGCGCGACGACGCCTCGAACCGCTGACATTCAGGGCCCCTGTCGCGTCGGCTAATCGTTGTAGATTCGCGACAAGCTCTTGTCATTGCTAATCGTTCGCATTACAGTCCGGCCAGGGTGTCGAATCCGTGGCGTGAACGCGTCAGCCGATATGTCGGATCGATGACGCGGGCACCCCGCAGACTAATAACGACCAACGAGGGAGGACGGATCAGCTTTCCACGCCTGCTTCATTCCTGAAACGCCTGCTTCAGCTTAAGAACGCCTGCTTCAACCATTGGGAGGGGACCACCCATGCGAGGTAAGAGCAACAAGGCACTCCGTCGGAGCGCCCAGTCGGCTGAAAGAGCACCCATTTCACCCATCATCGCGCGGCCAGGACCACGCTTCGGCGCCACCAGCGTCGCTGCGGCGGTTGCGGGAATTCTCTACAGCTCAGCCTCGGGAATCGCCTACGCGGCCGATCAGGCCCCGGCGGCGGCCCCGACGGCGACCGGCAGCGAGTCGCTGCAGGAAGTCGTGGTGACGGCTACCGCGATCGGGGTGAAGAAGCTCGAGGCGAGCTACAACATCGTCTCGGTGGACGCCGAGGCCATCAAGCAGCAGAACCCCAAGAGCACGGCCGACCTGCTCAAGGTCTCCCCCGGTATCTGGCCGGAGTCCTCCGGCGGCCAGACCGGCGCCAACATCGAGGTCGCCGGCTTCCCCTCGGGCGGCGACGCGCCGTTCTTCACCAACATGATCCAGGGCCTGCCGATGTATGGCATGCCGTCACTGTCCTTCATGGACTCGAGCTCCTTCCTGCGCCTCGACGACACCATCGAGCGCGTCGAGGTCGTCCAGGGCGGACCGGGTGCCCTGTTCGGTCCGGCGCAGATGGGCGCCACCGCCAACTTCATCCTGCGGCGCGGTAGTGATGCGCCCGGCGGATCGATCTCCGAGATGTGGGGCGATGAGGGCTTGTGGCGCACCGACGGCTACTACGGCTTCAAGATCAGCGACGGCTGGTACGGCAGCGTCGGCGGCTTCTATCGCGATTCGAAGGGCGTACGCCCGCCGCAGTTCTCCGCCGACCAGGGCGGCCAGCTGAGCGGCACACTGAGCCACGACCTCGACGGCGGCTCGCTCATGTTCTGGGCGCGCGTACTCGATGACCACAACCAGTTCATGGTGCCAATCCCGGTGATCGAAAGCGGCAATGGCAACATCTCCGCCTATCCGGGCTTCGATCCGCTGAAGTCTTCCTACGGCAGCTTCGACATCCAGAACGTGTCGTTGCCGAATCCGCAGGGCGGCTTCGAGACCGCCAACCTCGCCAATGGCCGCGGCACCCAGTTCGAGTACTTCGGCATCAACTGGGACCAGCAGATCAATGAATGGCATCTGCTCAACAATTTCATGGTCGATGGCGGCGGGCTGGACACGAATGCGCTGTTCTCCGGTCCGAACCCGCGCCCCCTGAGCTACTACCTGTACGGCTGCCAGCTGGCGGCGCCGACCGGCTATTGCAACGGCGCCACCGCCGTCGATACCAACAACTACTCGCTCAATGCCGCGGGCCTTCCCACCGTCGGCGGCAGCAACGGCGCCGGCAACGGTCAGGGACTGCCGCTCGGCACCGTCGCCGCCACCTATGCCACCAACGGCACGGCGGTACCGCTCGGCCAGAGCGTCATCCAGCAGGGCTGGTGGTACATCCAGAAGTCGCTGGCGAGCCTCACCGACGAGTTCCGCGCCACCCGCGAGGTGTTCGCCCCCGGCAACAACCTCACCGGCGGCATCTATCTCGCCCGCTACAGCATGAACGACAACTGGTCGCTCGGTAACCAGATGCTGATGACCAACACGCCGAATGCCACGGCGATCCAGCTCAAGTACACGCAGCCCGGGACCGGGACGGTCTACAACCTCACCAGTCCCCAGGGCTTCGTGAACATGAACGGCAACTACAACATCCTGCAGCACGGCAACGCCACCAACATCGCCGGCTACCTGTCGGATTCGCTGCGCATCAACGGCTGGCTGCTCGACGCCGGGGTACGGGTCGAGAACATCGACGTCCATCAGCGCACCTGCAACCGCACGAACACGCAGATGGGAGCCGCGACCGATCTGTTCGACAACGCCGTGCCGCTCTGCAACGGCACCAACGACACGGAGCACTACACCAAGACGATGCCGACCTACACCTTCGGCGCGAACTATACGTTCAACCCGAACATGAGCGCCTACGTGCGCATCAACGACGGCGTGCACTACGACGACTTCGACAACAACATCCGTGGTGCCAACGGCAACTTCGCGCCGCTCGAGACGGTGAACAACTACGAGGGCGGCTTCAAGTTCCAGAACCAGTACGTGTATGCGGACCTGAGCATCTACGAGCGTGACTTCACCGGTCTGCAGTACACGCCCTCCACCAGCACCGGCGTGCCCATTCCGGGCCAGACGCTGATCTACGGCGCCAACACGAAGGGTTTCGACGCCAAGGTGAACGTGACGCCGCTGACGGGACTCAACATCCTGCTGGTGGGTGACTACATGGACGGTCACTACACGGACTACACGGGCTGCATCCCGTACACGGACATCCTCGGCAATGCCCAGTGCGCCCCCATCAATGGCGCCCCGCTGCAGCGTCAGCCGAAGTATCAGTTCCGCCTGACCCCGAGCTACGCAGCTCCGGTGTCCTGGGGTGACATCACCGGCTTCCTGACCTACGAGTACGTGGGTCAGCGCTACGAGGACCTGGCGGGCCTGCAGCCTCTCGGCACCTACTACATGCTGGGCGCCGGGCTGATCTTCGACGTGGGCAACAACTGGCAGTTCCGCGTGCAGGGAACCAACCTGACCAACCAGATCGGCCTGACCGAGGGCAACGCGCGCATCTTCGGCTCGGCTGTCGGCCTGGGCGGCGTGCTGCTGGCGCGGCCGATCGAGGGTCGCGAGATCAACATCACCGCCAAGTACAAGTTCTGACTTCGGCCAACTACCCCCTCGCGCCGCGTGCGCGCGAGGGGGTTTTCTTTTTCCGCGCTCGATCGGCCGTGGCTCCGGTAGCATCGCTCCATGACCCCGATGACGCCGGAGCTCACCGATGCCATGCGACGCATCAACGGCCTGCTGCAGTCGGGAGACTTTCGCGGCGCGGGCACTGAGCTCGAAGCGATCCTTGCCGCAAGTCCGGAGTTCGTCGAGGCGCTGCGGCTCCTCGCCGGCACCCGCCAGGCGCTGGGCGATCCAGCGGCGGCGGAAGAGCTGCTGCGCCGCGCGCTCGCCCTCGATCCGAGCTGGGCACCGACTCTCGCGAGCCTCGGCGAGCTGCTGCTCGGCAGCGGCCGGGGAGCCGAAGCCGAGCCGCTGCTGAAGCGCGCCGCCGGCGCCTCCCCGGCGTATCCCCGCGCGGCGCTGCTGCTCGCCCGCTACTACAACGAGGCCGGCCGTCCGGCCGCGGCGCTTGAGGCCGCCGCGCCTCTGTGCCTCGCCGGGAAAGCCGACGCCGAGCTCTCGGCGCAGCACATTGCCTCCCTCGCGGCCCTCGGCCGGGCGCCGGAAGCGGTCGCCGTCTACCGCCGTGTGGCGGCCGCCGCGCCCGGCAACCCGGCCACGACTCACGCGCTGGCGCTCGCGCTCAATGCGACCGGCCAGCACGAGGAGGCCGCGCGGGTCGCAAGCTCTGTGCTGAGGCGCGGCTACCGCGCGGCGGCGCTCTACGACACCTACGCCCGCAGCCTCATCGCGCAAGGCGACCGCGAGCCCGCCGAGGAGGCACTGCGTGAGTGCCTGCGGCTCGACCCGCGCCGGGTCGAGGCGCAGAGTAACCTCGCCCAACTCGTCTGGCTGCGCACCGGCGAGGTAGCGCAGGCGACGGCCGAGCTCGATCGGGCGCTTCAGAGCTTCCCGGGAGACGAGGCTCTGTGGGCGGCCAAGGCCGCCCTGCTTCAGGGCGCGGGCGACCCCCGCGCGGCCTATGAATGTCTCGCTCCCTGGGCCGCCCGCCCGCAGGCTCAGCCGGCCCTGCTGCTGCGGGCCAGTCTCGCGGCGCTGGAATTCGATCCAGCCAGCGCGCTCGTCCTCGCAGAGCGGGCGCTCAAGCTCGTGCCCGCCAATGCCGCGGCACGCACCGTGCTCGCGGCTGCACTGCTCGGCATCGGAGACGCAAGCGCCGCGCTCGGACACTGCGAGCGGCTGCTGGCCAATGACCCCGATGAGCAGTACCTCATCGCCCTGCAGACGACCGCCTGGCGGCTGCTCGGGGATCAGCGTTACGCGCAGCTGTGCGATTACCCGCATCTCGTGATGCCGCTCGAGCTCGAAGCTCCGCCTTCCTGGCGCGACATGGCGAGCTTTCTTGCCGAGCTGCGCGTAAGCCTCAACCGCCTGCACGATCCGCAGGGTCATGCGCTCCTCTTCCAGTCGCTGCGTCACGGCACGGAGACGACTCAGGATCTCTCACGCAGCAACGATCCCGCGATCCGCGCCCTGTTCAGTGCCTTTGCGGCGCCCATCAACCGCTACCTCGCGCACATCGGCCATGGCACCGATCCGCTGCGCCGGCGCAATAACGGCCGCTGGCGCTTCAACGGCGCATGGTCGGTCCGGCTGCGCGCGGCCGGCTTCCACGCCATTCACACTCATCCGCGCGGGTGGATCTCCTCGGCCTGCTATCTCGAGCTGCCCGACAGCATGGGCGATGAGCGCAGCGACGAAGGGATCCTGACCTTCGGCCAGCCGGGCGTGCGCACCAGCCCTCCGCTCGGCACCGAGTTCTCGGTGCGCCCGCGAGTCGGAATGCTGGTGCTGTTTCCCTCGTATTTCTGGCACGGGACCGTGCCGTTCCACAGCAGCCAGCCGCGCCTCACCGTGGCCTTCGACGCCGTGCCCGAGCCTCAGGCTGCAGCTACTTCACAGGTGCGTTCGCGTTGAAGGCGATCGCGATGCGCGGCTCGTCCGCCTCGTGCGTCTCGACGTAGTGCTCCATCCAGCAGGGAAAGAGCACCAGCAGCCCCGTGCTCGGCGTGAGATGGATGTCGCTGTGCCCGTTGACCACGGCTCCCTTGACGAAGCCGTGAATGACGCCCGGGCGCGGATCGCGGAACACGAATTCGCCCGAGCCCGGCGGCACCTGCAGGTAGAAGCTGCCCGAGAGCAGCGAGCCCTCGTGCAGATGCAGGAAGTTGAATCCGCCGCGATCGTGCAGATTGACCCAGGACTGCAGCTCGAACTCGCGCTTGTCCTGACCCATCTCGGCGAGAGCCGCCGCGCAGGCGCTGCGGATGGCGTGGCGCAGCGGCGCGAACGCCGGTCGCTCGAGCACGGTCATGTCCTTGCTGTTCCAGCCCTGCCGCACGGTGCGGCCGGCGGGCTGGGGATCGGCTGCCCGCATCGCCAGCACTTCCTTCACCCAGGCGCCGAACCGCGGCTCCAGGGCGTCGAGGTGCGCCTGCCAGATCCGCGTCGGAAAAAGATCATGCGAGCGCAGCTCCGGCACGAGCTCGGGAGCGGCCGTGGACTGCGGCGTGGACTCAGGACGGCTCGAGCCGCCGAAGGTGACGTTGAACTTCACGGCAGCTCGCGGATGCGGATATGGCGCACGGCGAGCGCTCCCGGGTGATCGCCCTGGATGCCGATGAGGCCGCGCGCCGCCAGGCCGTAGCCTGGGTACCTGGAGAACTTGCTCGCAGCCACGCGCTGCTTCCAGTCGGCGCTCCCGAGCTCGTACTCGACGACCTTGATGCCGTTGAGCCAATGCTCGACGTGGCTGCCGCGGACCACGAGCCGGGCCCTGTTCCACTGATCGAAGGATCTCGCGACGCCGGGCGGCACGCCATAGAGCGCGTAGTCGGATCCGGCGGCCGTGAGCGGGCTCTTGCCGTCCTCCGCGTTGGCATCATCGAGCAGCTGATACTCCGGCGCGCTCCAGTAGATGTGGTCGTATTCGCGCGTGCCCCGGTAGAAGATGCCGCTGTTGCCGGCCCTGCCGATCTTCCACTCGAGCTCGAGCTCGAAACTCCCGTACTCACCGTTCGTCACGAGATCATCGACCGGCCCATCCTTGTGCAGCACGCCGTCATCGACGTGCCAGCCAGCGGGCAGCCCCGGCTCCTTCCAGCCCCGCCATTCCGGTGCACTGTGAGCCTCGAGCAGCGCTCGCCAGCCCCCCGAGGCCGCGCGCTGATCCGCGGCGAGGCCGGCGATGGCGAACAGCAGCGCCAGCAGCGCGGCGCCGGATTGCGACTGGTTCATGAGTGGCTCCTCACTGGGCCCGCCTGTCAACTAAGGTTCAGTCTTCTCAGCAGCTCGGGCGGCGCGCCCTCAAAGCTCTTGAGCGGCACGTTGCCGATGTAGCCGAGATCCGCGCGGCCGGCGGGACTGGAGTAGAAGGCGCCGGCGGTCAGGTCCCGGTAGAGCGCGAAGAAGCGCGCCGCCTCGCGCCGCTCGGGCGCTGCGCGCGCCGCATCACAGATCGTGTCGCAGATGGCTGCCTGCCCGGCGGCGTCGAGATCGGCAAATCCCTTGCCGAAGCGCCGCGTGGCCTCCTCGTCGAGCCAGCGCAGGCCCTCGAGCACGGTTGGCCGGTCGCGCTGCTGCGTGGGGTACGGCGCGCTCACCCATTCATCGATGAAGTCGACTACGCCCACCGCGGAAGCGCTCGGGGAATGCGCGTCCGCCGGAATGATCAGGTCCGACAGCACTGCCGCGAGGCGCCGCTGCGCCGCGCTCAGGGTGAGTGGCCAGAATTCCCCTCTGCGATGCGGCGTGACGAGGTCGGGATCGGTCCCGTAGCCGGGCGCGGCCGGCGGCCTGAGCAGCGCCGTGCCGTGTCCGGCCTGCGCCATTGCCTGCTGCCACGCCGGCCAGGCCGCGCTCGCGGCCAGCATCCACTTGATCGTCGTGCGCCGGTCCATCACAGCTCCTTGCGCCGCAGGCGTTCGAGGATGTGATCCGCGGCGCGCCAGGCGACCGCCATGATCGTGAGCGTCGGATTCTTGTCGGCGTTGGAGGGGAAAACTGCGCCGTCGGTGATGAAGAGGTTGGGCACATCCCAGGTCTGACACCACTGGTTCGTGACCGAAATCCTCGGGTCCGCGCCCATGATCGCGCCGCCGACTTCGTGGATGATGAGCCCTCCCGGAGCGATCGCCTTGGCGCCATCGCTCTGCACTTCACGCGGCTTTCCGCCCATGGCCTCGATGATGTCCGCAAAGGTCCGCTGCATGTGCGCGGCCTGGCGCGTCTCATGCTCGGACCACTGCCAGTGGAAGCGCAGCACGGGTATACCCCACTTGTCCTTGACGCTCGGATCGATCTCGCAGTACGAGTTCTCGTTCGGGATCATCTCGCCACGCCCGGAGAAGTACACGAAGGAGCCGTAGAAGCGGCGCACGTCCTCCTTGAAGCGGGCGCCATAGCTGCCGCCGGTCAGCCATTCGAGGCCGGCGCCCGTGCCGGGTCCCGGCATGCGCTGGCCGCCGCCAAACTCGATGTGGTAGCCGCGCGCGAAACCGAGCTTGCCGGCGAGCTGCTCGCGATAGAGCCACCAGGGCGTATACATCTGGTGGCCGTCCGCGCCCTCTTCGTTGAGCGGCGGCAGGCTCTCGAGCAGCGGCACCTGGCCGTAGACATCGCTGCCGACCGTGTCCATCAGATAACGCCCGACCTTGCCACTCGAGTTCGCCAGCCCGTCGGGAAATTGCGCGCTCTTCGAGTTGAGGAGAAGACGCGCCGACTCGCAGGCGCTGGCGGCGAGCACCACCACGCGGGCGCTGGCGTGTTGGTGCCTGCCCGTGGTGCGGTCGACGAAGTTGACGCCGGTCGCGTGTCCGTCGGGCCCGAGCGTCACTTCGTACACCATGGCATCCGTCGTGATGTCGAGCTTGCCGCTGGCGAGCGCCGGGGGCAGATGCACCGTCGTCGACTGATAGTTGGCGCGGATGGAGCAGCCGCGCCCGCAGGGAGTCGCCCACAGGCACGGGGCGCGGCTGCGCATGTCGGCGGCGAGAATCCTCTGCGCTCCGGCGTTGCCGGGATGGAGCCGGCGCGGGTTGCTCGTGTGATCGAGCGCCCGCGTGAGGACTGCGCGGTGGCCCGGAATCACCGGGATGCCGAGTCGCCTGGCCGCTTTCGCAATCGCGTAATCGCTCACGATGGGCTTCGGCGGCGGCAGCAGGCAACCGGGCGGGGAATTGGGCGTGTTCTCGAGGCCCTCGCTGCTGCCGTACACCCCGATCAGCAGCTCTACCTTGTCGTAGTACGGCGCCAGGTCCTCGTAGCCGAGGGGCCAGTCGAAGCCGAGCCCGTCGCGGCTCCTCGGCTTGAAGTCGTAGGGGCCGTTGCGCAGCGAGATCCGCCCCCAGTGGTTGGTGCGCCCACCCAGCATGCGTGCGCGCCACCAGTCGAAGCGGCCACCATGGTCCTCGGTGGTGCGCACGTAGGGCTCGCCCGGCACCTCCCAGCCGCCATCCACCGTCGCATCGTAGAAGCCGAAGGGCTTCTGCGGCGTGCCGACACCACCTAAGGGCGCCATGTCGGGCGTCTGAAACATCGGCGTCTCGCTCTCCGGCCGGTAGCGGCGTCCGGCCTCGAGCATCAGCACCCGCGCGCCCTCCATGCACAGCGTGTAGGCGGTTTGCCCGCCCGCGGCACCCGATCCGACTACGATGACGTCGTAGGCACTCTGTTGGGATTTTGCGGTTACGAACGGCATGGCACCCCTTGCCTCAGACGGATCTCAGGAGCGGTAGGGCTCGCGGCCGATGCCCTGCACCGCGATGCCTTGGCTGGCGAGCACTTCATGCTGGAGGGCGTACATAGCCGCCGCGGCCGCGTCGATCGCCCGCGTGAAGGCGAGCGATCCGGCCAGAATGGGCGCCAGCCGCACCTGGTCCTGAATGCGCGCCGGCGGATACTCGTGCTCCACGACGAGATAGGTCTTCTCCGGCTCGATCGCCAGCAGCTCGCGCGCCGCGAGCTGGTGGTCCAGCCAGTCGACCGAGCGATTCTGCAGATAGGCGAGCGGATCGTGGCGGGCGGTGCCCGGCAGCTCGTGCTCGCTGAACACGGTCTGCTTCTTCCAGGCATGCTGCTGCTCGGCCGGGTCGCGGCTCGGCTCTCCGCCGTGCCAGTCGCCGCGCAGCATCGTCTGCCCGCCGTAGCCCCACGCCGCGATCCCCCTGGACTCGATGACCTGGCCTTTGACGTGAAAGCCGCCGATCAGAAAATTGTAGCCGCTGTCCTTCAGGTACTGGAACACGGAGCGCGAGTCCTGGCCCATGAGGATCGCGTGCGAGGGGTCGTAGTGGATGCGGAACTGATCGCCGACCGCCTGCCGCTCGCAGATGCGGTGCAGGGCGATCCACGGGCCCGGGGCGTAGGCAATGTTGTTGTGCCAGGCGTCACTCACGTTCCAACCGGGCATCGGACACTGCTCGACGCGGAAGGTGAGTCCCCGGGCCTTGGCCTCCTTGAGCAGCGGCACGAACACCTCTTCGAACATCACCAGATTGCCGTCCATGCTGAGCAGCGGATTGCGGCCGACGAAGCCCGTGACGGCATCCGCACCGAGCAGCACCGCGGCGTCGAACACCCTGAGCATCAGCGCATGTTTCCGCCGCCGCACCGCCTCGTCCGCCGCCAGCATATTGTCGAAGTAGGCAAGATCCGAGAGCCCCACCTTCGTGGCCGCCATTGCCCGGCGGACGCGCGCGGCACGCGCGGGATCGAAGGGTCGGCGCAGATCGAGCGTGTTGGCTACCGGATCGAGCATGGCCGCGGCCGGCACGTCGCTCTCGGTGGGGTGCAGAGCGGCCGACAGCTCGATGTTCGGCGCGCCGATCCGGGCGGCGAACTCGAGCCACTCCTCGATGGCGAGGTCCGGGTCGGCGTCGCGCGCGGTGCGCGGCGTGAGCTCCTGCAGCGCCGCGGTGAGAATGCTCAGGCGCATCGGCCGCGGCTTGAACTCACGTGCCGGCATAGACCACCTTCTCGTTGCGAAAGCTCGCCGCGAACAGCACGAACACCGCGGCGGCGAACGCCGCCGGGTAGAGCCAGATCGCTCGCCAGTCGTGCGCCCCGCCCGCCGAGTACAGATCGTCGATGAGCCCTGCCGCCCAGAACCCCACCAGCATGCCGAGTCCGTAGGTGGCGAGCGTGATCAGCCCCTGGGCAGCGGCCTTGTGCTGTGCGCCGACCTTGGAATCCGTGTAGATCTGGCCGGATACGAAGAAGAAGTCGTAGCAGACACCGTGGAGCGCAATGCCGAGGATCAGCATGAAGCCGAGCTCGTGCGCATTGCCGAAGGCAAAAAGCACGTAACGGATCGCCCAGGCGAGCATGCCGACGAGGAGCGTGGTCTTCATGCCGAAGGTCCGCAGGAACACCGGGATCAGCAGCATGAACAGCACTTCCGACATCTGGCCGATGGTCTGCTTGCCGGTGGCATTGGCGACCTGGATCTCGGTGAGGAACTGGTTGGCGTTCTGGTAGTAGAACGCGAGCGGGATGCAGATGAGGACCGACGTCACGAAGAACACGGCGAAGTTGCGCTCCCTGAGCAGCACCAGGGCATCGAAGCCGAGCAGGCGCTTCAGTCCGCCGCCCTCCCCGGACACGGGCCGTGGCGGCGTGCGCGGCAGTGTGAAGCTGTAGAGCCCGAGCACGAACGAGGCGAGCGAGCACATGAGGAAGGTGTCGCGCAGCAGGCCCTGGGCCATACGGGCGCGCGAATCCCAGGCAAACAGGTAGCTGATCACGAGGCCGGCCACGATCCAGCCGATCGTGCCCCACACCCGGATGCCTGAGAAATGGCGCGCCGGATCCTGCATCTGCCGGAACGCGATCGCATTCACCAGCGCGAGCGTCGGCATGTAGAGGATCATGTACGCGAGCAGCACGGGGTAGAAGGCGCCGAAGTCGCGCGTGCTGTAGAGCGCATACATGAGGAGTCCGCCGGCGATGTGGAACACGCCCAGCAGCCGCTCGGCGTTGAAGTAGCGATCGGCGATGAGTCCGACGATGAACGGCGCGATGATCGCGCCCCAGGCCTGGGTGCCGTAGGCCAGCCCGGTCTGCGCGCCGCTGGCGTGCAGATTCGCGGCCAGATAGCTCCCCATCGTGACGAACCAGCCGCCCCAGATGAAGAACTCGAGGAACATCATGGCGCACAGACGCGCCTTCGTCAGACGGGTCACTGTTGTTGTTGCTCCGCTGCGCCTACAGCCTCATCCATGCCGAACCGGCGCGCGCGCTCGCGACCGACTGCGCGATGAAGCGCAACCCGCGCAGGCCGTCCTCTGCGCCGGGGTAATCGCGCAACGGCGCCTCGCCCCGCCCGACGCGTCTTACGTCTTCGATGAAGCCGCGATAGACGTTGGCAAATGCCTCGAGGTAGCCCTCCGGGTGGCCGGGCGGGGTACGGCTGCCGGCGCGCGCGGCCGCGCTCAGGTAGCCGTGCCCCACGCGCAGCAGCTCCCAGGGCTTCCCGGCGGGCTTGTAGACGAGTGTGTTGGGCTCCTGCTGATGCCACTCGAGCCCGGCCGCCGTCCCGTAGATGCGCAGCGAGAGCCGATTCTCCTCGCCACAGGCGATCTGCGAGCACACCAGGGTTCCCTTGGCTCCACCCTCGAGCCGCACGAGCATGTTGGCGTCGTCATCGAGCCGCCGGCCCGGGACGAAGGAGGTGAGATCGGCGCACACGGCCTCGATGCGCTTCGCGGTCACGAACTCGAGCAGATTCGCGGCGTGCGTGCCGATGTCACCGACGCTGCCGCCGATGCCGGCGCGCGCCGGATCGGTGCGCCACTCGGCCTGCTTGTTGCCGCTGCGCTCCACCGGCCCCATGAGCCAATCCTGGGTGTACTCGACCAGCACCTTGCGGATCTCGCCGAGCCGGCCGCCGCGCACCAGGGCACGCGCCTCGCGCACCGCGGGGTAGCCGGTATAGACGTGCGTGAGCGCAAAGAGCGTGGTGCCCGCCTCCACCAGGCGCACCAGCTCCTCGCCCTCGGCCACGGAGAGCGCCAGCGGCTTGTCGCAGATCACGTGGATATCGGCGGCCAGAAATGCGCGCGCGACGGGATAATGCAGATGATTGGGCGTCGCCACGATGACGAAGTCGATGCCGTTGGCATCGGCCGATTCGGTGCGCGCCATGTCCTCATAAGAGGCGTAGCTCCGCCCGAGAGACCAGGCGGCCGCGCTCTCACGAGCGGTCTGCGGGTGCGACGACATGGCACCGGCGACGATCTGCGCCTGGCCGTCGAGCTCCGCGGCGATGCGGTGCACTGCGCCGATGAAGGCGCCGCGCCCGCCGCCGACGATGCCGGCCCGCAGGCGGCGCTCAGGGGGGGCGGACGTGGCGGTCGGGCACATCGCACTCAATGCTAGCGCATTTCGCCGCCGCCACCCGAAGTCCCCGGCCGCTGCGCCGCGGGCCCTGGATCCCTCAGACGTTCGAGTCGGGAAACGACGCCTTGCGGCGCTTGATGTACTCGAGCAGCGCCTCGTCCACCGCCGGATCGAGCGGCGGCGGCTCGTACTCTTCCAGCTGCTTCTTCCACAGGGCGTTGGCGCGCTGAATCATGTCCTTGGCGCCTTCCGCCTCCCACTGCTCGACGCTGTTGTTATCGGCAAGCGGCGAGCGGTAGAAGGCCGTCTGGAAATTCGCCTGCGTATGGGCACACCCGAGGAAGTGCTTGCCCGGCCCGACCTCGCGAATCGCATCGAGCGCCTGGCCGTTCTCGGAGAGATCGACCCCGGCGAGCAGCGTATGCATCATGCCCGCCTGGTCGGTGTCCATGACGAATTTCTCGTAGCCCATGGCCAGTCCGCCCTCGAGCCAGCCGGCCGTATGCAGCACGAAGTTGACGCCGCCGAGGCAGGTCGGAATCAGGGTGTTGGCTGATTCGTAGGCAGCCTGCGCGTCGGGAATCTTTGCGGCACAGAGCGCCCCGCCCGAGCGGAAGGGCACGCCGAGGCGCCGTGCGAGCGCCCCCATGACGTACAGCACCAGCGCCGGCTCCGGCGTGCCGAAGGTCGGCGCTCCGGACTGCATCGAGAGCGAGGAGGCGAAGCTGCCGAGGATCACCGGCGCGCCGGGGTTGACCAGCTGCGCGAGCGCCATGCCGGCGAGCGCTTCGGCGAGCGTCTGTGCCGCCGTGCCCGCGACCGTCACCGGCGACATCGCGCCGGCCAGGATGAACGGCGTGACGACCGTCGCCTGGTTGGCCCGCGCATAGGTCTTGAGCGCCCCCAGCATGGTGGCATCCCAGGTGAGCGGCGAGTTGGCGTTGATGAGGCTCGTGACGCAGGTACGCGGCTTGCCGGTTTGCGGGTCGGCGAAGCTGTCTCCGAAGAGGATCTTGGTCATCTCGACGGTGTCGCGTGCTCGGTCGGGGTGGGTCACCGAGCCCATGTACGGCTTGTCGCTGTACTTCATGTGGCTGTACACCATGTCGAAGTGCCGCTTGTTGACCGGCAGGTCGACCGGCTCGCAGATGGTGCCGCCGGAGTGGTGCAGGGAGTTGGCGAGATACGCGAGCTTGACGAAGTTGCGGAAGTCCTCGATGCGCGCGTAGCGGCGCCCGTCGTCGAGGTTGCGCACGAACGGGGAGCCGTAAGCCGGGGCGAACACCGTGCGGTTGCCGCCGATCACGACGTTGCGCGCCGGGTTGCGTGCGTACTGGGTGAATTCCTTTGGCGCCGAGCGGCGCACGATCTCCCGGCACATGCCGCGCGGGAAGCGCACGCGCTCGCCCTGCACGTCGGCACCTGCGTCCTGCCACAGCTTGAGCGACTCCGCGTCGTCGCGGAAGTCGATGCCGATCTCCTGCAGAATCGTGTCGGCGTTGTGCTCGAGGAGCTCGAGTCCCTCCGTGGACAGCACCTCGTAGTAGGGGATGTTGCGCGTAATGTAGGGGACGAAGGCATGGCTGCGCGCGGTGCGCGCGGCGATCTTCGCGTCGCGGCCGCTCGGGCGGCGTGCGCGCGGCGGCTGGGTCGTCTGGGGCTGCTGGTCCATGAGTCTATCCTGACCGCTGCTGCGAGTCGCGGGGGCCCTGCCCCATTATCGTCAGCCCGCCGCGCGGGGACTGGCCGGTTTGCGGCATCGGCTTCTCCGGCAGCGCCACTGCCGTGCTTCAGCGCGGCTCGACCAGCGGCAGATCGATGTAGCTCGACATCCCGCCGATGTGGAACACGCGCTGCGTCGCCTTCCTGTAGTCCTCCGGGCGCGCGAGGAAGATATTGTCGACGTAGGTCTGGGGATTGCGATCGTAGAGCGGAAACCAGCTCGACTGGATCTGCACCATGAGGCGATGGCCGGGCAGGAATACGTGGTTCACCTGCGGCAGCGCGAAGCGATACTGCTGCACCTTGCCGGCAGGTATTGGCCTCGGATGCGCGAGGCTCTCGCGATAGCGCCCGCGGAAAATCTCCATGGCAACTGCCAACTGGTAGCCGCCCATCGGCGGATCCGACGGCACCTCCTCCGGGTAGACGTCGATGAGCTTCACCACCCAGTCGCTGTCGGTGCCGCTGGTCGAGGCAAAGAGATTCACCATGGGCGCGCCTCCGAGGTGCAGCGGCGCCGTGAGCGGCCCGGAGGTGTAGGTCAGCACGTCGGTACGACCATCGACCGCACGCTGATCGGTGAGCAGCCAGCGCCGCCACGCGTCGCGATCGGCGAACTGCACCGGCCGCGGGATATAGGGCACGGGCTTGGCGGGATCCGACACGTACTCATCGAAAGGCATGCCGCTCTTCACCGGCGGGGCGGTGGAGCTCAGCCCGAAGTGCGGCTGCAGGTAAAGCGGCTCGGACCTCGAGCCGCACCCCGACGCGCACGACAGCGGCCACGCCGGCAGGCGCCGCCAGACATTGGTGCCGGTCTCGAACACCAGCGCAGCCGGCGTATCGGCCCGCGGCGCGCCGTCCTTCAGATGCTCGGCCAGGAACGGCTCGATTGCGTCGCGCCGTGCCTGCAGCGCCGTATCGCCGTCGAACTTCAGGGGTCCGAGCGTCGTGCCGTCGCCGTTGATGCCGCTGTGCCTCCAGGGCCCGAGCACCAGATAGACGAGCCTGTTGTCCCGGTCCTGCGCCTTGAGGGCCGCATAGGCATGCACACCCCCGTACATGTCCTCCTGGTCCCACAGGCTCGTCACGAAGAGCGTCGGGACCTTGAGCGGCTGCGCGGCGAGCAGCTGATCGAGCGCCTGGCCGCTCCAGAACTCATCGTAGGCCGGGTGCTCCACGAGCTTCTGGAAGAACGGCAGCCTGTCGATGCCGAAGTGCTGCGCGAAAGCGCCCGCGGACCCGAGGCCAAGAAACAGCTGGTAGTCATCGTGCACACCACGCGGGATCTTGAGCCCTTCACCCCGGCGGGTGGTCTGACCGTACATGTAGTCGAAGTTGGTCTGGCGGAAAGCGCCGTTGTGAAACCAGTCGTCGCCCTTCCAGCCGTCGACCATCGGGCATTCGGGCACCGCCGCCCTGAGCGCCGGGTGCGGATTCACCAGCGCCATGAGCACCGTGAATCCCTCGTAAGAGGAGCCGATCATGCCCACCCTGCCATTCGACTCGGGCAGGTTCTTCACCAGCCAATCGATGGTGTCGTAGGCGTCGGTGGAGTGATCCACGGTCGTGCCGTTGAGCGGCCCGCGCAGCTCCCGCGTCATGACGTACTCGCCTTCCGAGCCGTACTTGCCGCGGACGTCCTGGAAGACGCGGATGTACCCTTTGGCAACAAACACCTCATCGGCCTCGGACAGCGTTCCGAGCAGATGCGGGCTCGCGCTGCGCTCGGCGCGCTTGGCGGCGTCGTAGGGAGTGCGCGTGAGGACGATCGGCGCTCCCCGGGCGCCCTTCGGGACGACGATGACGGTGTAGAGCTTCGCACCGTCGCGCATCGGGATCATGACCATGCGCTTGGTGTAGTCGAAATCCCCGCTCGGCGCGCTGAACTCGGCCGGTATGTCGGGCTTCATCGGCGGGGTCGGTGCCGGGGCGGCCAGCGCCGCCAGCGAGCCGAGCAAGGCCGCGCTGGCGGCGAGCGAGGTCCAGGTGCGCATGAGAGTCACCGCCCCTTTGCTCACAGCGTTATCGTACCGCGCCCGAGCTCGATGACGTCCCCGCTCACCAGCACCTTGCGCTCCTCGTCGACCCGGAGGCGCAGCGCCGCAGGCCTGCCGGTGTATTCCCCCTGCGAGATATCGAACTCGCAGGGGAGCGTGCGGCCGGTGGCGAGGCACCAGCCGCCGAGATTCGCGCAGGCGGAGCCTGTCGCCGGGTCCTCGAGCACCGCCCGCCCCTGCGGAAAGAAGAACCGGGCGAGGAGCCCCGCACCCGCGGGCGCGAACACATAGACCTGGCTGTGTCCGTCGGCGCTGCGCAGCTGTGCGAGCAGGTCCCCGCGCACGTTGACGCGCCGCACCGCCGCCTCGCTCGCGAGCGGTACGATGAGCTGTTCGACCCCCGCGCTCACCCACAACGGCCGTTCGCCGATGTCGCGCTCCTCGAGGCCCAGCATGGCGGCGAGCGTGAGACGCGGCTCGCTCACCTCGCGCCACACCGGTGCCCGCGCCTCGAGCGTCCAGCGGTCGCCGGTGGCGCGCACCGGAATCACCGCTGCCGGCAGCTCCAGCGTCAGGCGGTCGCCGCCGAGCCCCAGAGCCCGGCACACGTGCGCCGCGCCGAGCGTGGGGTGTCCGGCGAAGGGCATCTCGTAGCGCGGCGTGAAGACGCGCACCGCGGCGCTGGCGCGCGCCGAAGGCAGGATGAAGCTGGTCTCCGAGAGGTTGAACTGCAATGCCAACGCCTGCATCCTTGCTGCATCGAGCGCCTGCGCCCGCTCGAACACGCACAAGGGGTTGCCGCTCAGGGGCGCGCGCCCTTGGGTGAACACGTTGACGATCCGATAGGAGAACGCGGCCATGCGCCGGGCGATTGTATCCTCACGTACGGGCAGATGAGCACCGAGTTACTGTTCCGCGACGACGCCTACCTCAGGACCGCCACCGCGCGGGTGCTGGCGGCCGGTGCGCGCGGCATCGAGCTCGATCGCACGGTGTTCTATCCGCTCGGCGGCGGGCAGGCCGGGGACACCGGTACCCTGGTCCGCGCGAGCGGTGAGCGTATCTCCATCGCCGATACCCGCAAGGGCGAGACTCCCGACCGCGTGCTGCATATCCTCGCGAGCGGCGCAGCCCTCCCCGAGCCCGGCGAGACGGTCAGCCTCGAGATCGACTGGCCGCGGCGCCACCGGCTGATGCGCCTGCACACCGCGCTCCACCTGCTGTCGTGCGTGATCGTGGCGCCCGTGACCGGCGGCAACATCGCTCCCGACAAGGCGCGCCTCGACTTCGATATCGAGCTCGCGGCGCTCGATGCGGCGCGCATCGAGAGCGAGACTAACCGGTTGATCGCCTCAGGGCGCGCCACCGAGACCGCCTGGATCACGGATGCCGAGCTCGACGCGCAGCCCGAGCTGGTGAAGACCATGAGCGTGCAGCCGCCGCGCGGCTCGGGCCGGGTGCGGCTGCTCAGGATCCCGGGGATCGACCTGCAGCCCTGCGGCGGCACCCACGTCGCCAACATCGCCGAGATCGGTGCCATCCGCGTCGTGAGGATCCGCAGCGAGGGCCGGCACAACAAGCGCGTGGAGATCGTGCTCACTGATAGCGGCTGAGCTCGATGCCGTTGCCGACCGGTAGCAGCACCGAGCTCATGTCGCGCGCGCTGTGTACTGCATGGCGATACGCCTGCGCGTGCGCACGCGTGCTCGCCGGCTCGATCATGTTGTCGGCGATGACCAGCGCGCCCGGCGCGAGCTTCGGGTGCAGCAGCTCGAACACCGGCACGTACAGGTTCTTCCACAGGTCGATCAGCACCAGATCGAAAGGTCCCGGGAGCGCGGGGAGACTCGCGAGCGCGTCGCCGATGCGAAACTCGACGAAGTCGGCGAGACCTGCGCGTGCGAGCTGGGCAGTTGCGTATTCGGTCTTCGCGGCCCTGAGCTCCAGAGAGATCACCTTGCCGTGGACTGCGCGCGCGGCTTCGGCGAGCCAGACGGTGGAATAGCCAAAGGAGCTGCCGACCTCGAGGATGCGGCGGGCGCCGGCCTCCTTGGCGAGGAGGTTGAGCAGGCTGCCGGTTGCGCGGCCGACCGGCAGCAGCAGCTCGTCGATGCGTCGCTCGGCCTCCTCGGGCCCGAGCAAGTCCCAAAGCGCCTCCTCGCGCTCGGCCCGTGCCTCGTACTCGGCCAGCACGGTCCCCACGGCCGCGTCGATGGTCGGCGGATTCATGGGTCCTCCCGTCAGGCCGCGCCGGAGAAGTATTCCTGGAGCGACGCGACCCCGAGCCTCTTCGCCTCGAACAGGCTCTCGAGGTGCTCGCGCGAGTTGACCAGTCCGCGTGCGCGCAGCACCCCCTGCTCATCGAGCAGAGCCGCAAACGGCAGCCGGCTCACCTGGTAGGCAAGCCCGAGGGCCGCCGATACCACGTAGGGAATTCCCTCGAGCCCCTGCGCGTGCACGAACTCGCGCTGCTCGGCGGCGTCACCGTCACTCGCCAGGATGACGTCCATCCAGGAGCGCTCGTCCCTGCGGCTGGACTTGACCGCCGGCAGGAGCGACTTGCACACCGGGCAGGTAGGGGAGACGAACAGGAGCAGCGTGCTGCGGCCGTCGTCGCGCGCGACGCCGACTTTCAGCGCTTGCCCGTCGAGGGCCGCGAGCTCGAGCACCGGTGCCGGCTCTCCTACGGTAAGGCCGCGATTGAGCATGAGCGCTCCCGCCGGCGCGATGCGCTGGTGCAGCACCCCGAGCTGTCGGATGAGCGCCAGGACGACCGCGGCGAGCGCCAGGACCAGAACCCACAGCACGATGTTGGATATGGCGAGCGCGGTCATCCCGGGCCCCCGAGCGCGCGGGTCCAGGGCAGCACCCGGCCGAGGAGCCGATCCAGGGATATATATAAGAGCGTCGCGACCACCGCGCCGGCGCCGATCGTAACAAGGTCCGTCGGCAGCAGCGCCCGTGTCTGCCATGGGAGGAGCGTCACGGCGAGCAGCAGCGCGAGCACCAGGTTGCGCACCACCATCCAGGCGGCTATCGGTCGTGCATCGTCGGGCCCGCCGCAGCCGCAGGCCAGGTCGCGCCGCCCGCGGCCGAGGTTCACACCGATCGCCGCCGCGTAGGAGAGAAGGAGCGCCACGCCCGCGAGCGCCGCGCCGGAGCGCGTGGCGGCCGGCAAGAGTCCCACGGCAACCGTCAGCTCGGCGAGCGGTACCAGCGGGGCGAGGCGCACGAGGCCCTCGGGCAGCGCGCGATAGGCGCGCAGCACCTCGGCGAAATGCGCCAGATTACGCAGCTTGTGCAGCGCTGCACTGGCGAACAACAGCGCCAGGCACCCGATGAGCAGCACACCGATGGCCGGGTCGAGCATGGCCCATCATAAACCGCGAGCCGGCCATTGGTCCCAGGCCAGGCTAGCGCAGGTCCTCCTCCCAGAACTCGTGCGCGCGGCGTTCGCCCCCGGCACGGCGCGCCTCCTCGAGCTTGCGCAGCTCGATCCGGCGGATTTTTCCGGAGATGGTCTTCGGCAGCGCCGCGAACTCGATGCGCCGGATGCGCTTGTAGGGCGAGACGCGCGCACGCACGTGCTCGAAGATCGAGCGCGCAGTGCCAGCATCCGGCGCGCGCCCTGCGGCCAGCGCGATGAACGCCTTCGGCACCGCGAGGCGCAGCGCGTCCGGACTCGGCACCACGGCGGCTTCCGCGACCGCGGCGTGCTCGATGAGCATGCTCTCGAGCTCGAAGGGGCTGATGCGATAGTCCGAGGACTTGAAGACATCGTCCATACGCCCGACGTACGTCAGGTAGCCTTCGGCATCGCGCCTGGCCACATCGCCCGTGTGATAGTAGCCATCGGCCATGGCGCTCGCCGTGCGCTCCGCATCGTCGAGATAGGCCTGCATGAGACCGAGCGGCCGCTGCCTGAGGTCGATGCAGATCTCGCCCTCCTCTGCCGGGCGGCCCTCCGCATCCACCAGCACCACTGGGTAACCCGGCAACGGCCGCCCCATCGAGCCGGGTTTGACCGGCTGTCCCGGCGGGTTGCCGACCTGGGCGGTGCTCTCCGTCTGGCCGAAGCCGTCGCGGATAGTGAGGCCCCAGGCGTCCCGCACGCGCTCGATTACCTCGGGGTTGAGCGGCTCTCCGGCGCTCGCCACCTCGCGCAGCGATACCCGGACTGCCCTCAGATCGTGCTGGATCAACATCCGCCACACGGTCGGCGGCGCGCAGAAGCTCGTGACGCGGCAGCGCACCAGCTGCCCGAGGAGCGCGGCGGCGTCGAAGCGCTCGTAGTGGTACGCCAGCACCGTGGCCTGCGCGTTCCAGGGAGCGAACAGACTCGACCAGGCGTGCTTCGCCCAGCCGGGCGAGCTCAGGTTCAGATGCACGTCGCCGGGACGGAGCCCCAGCCAGTACATCGTCGAGAGATGTCCGACGGGGTAGCTGACGTGCGTGTGCGCGACGAGCTTCGGTCGTGCGGTCGTGCCGGAGGTGAAATACACGAGCAGCAGGTCATCGGCGCGAGTCGCGGCGGTGGTGAAACCGGCATCCGCAGCGTGCGAGCGTTGATACGCAACCCAGCCCGGTACGGCTTCCCCAACCGCGATGCGCAGCGGCGCGCCCGACAACGCGGTGAAACGCCCGGTGAGAGCCGTCTGCGTCACGACCGCCTTCACCCGGCCGCGATCCAGGCGGTCGCGCAGATCCTCGCCCTCGAGCAGCGTCGTCGCCGGAATGATGACGCCCCCGAGGCGAATGGCGGCCAGCATCGTCTCCCACAGCGCCGTACAGTTCGGCAGCATGACGAGGATGCGATCGCCCGCCCGCATGCCGGCGGCGGACAGGAACGCGGCCACCTGGACGGAGCGGCGCGCGAGCGCGGCGAAGCTCAGCGTCTCATCCCCACCCGTATCATCGACGACCCGCAGCGCCACGGCCTCGTTCCCGGCCGCGATCACGTCGAAGTAGTCGCGCGCCCAGTTGAACTCCGCGAGCGCCGGCCAGCGGAATCCGCACAGCGCCCCGGCCAGGTCCTCCCGGCAGCGCAGCAGCTCATTCCGGGCTTCGAGAAATGCTCGCGTGCTGGTCATGCGTCGCTCCCGGCGGCAGCTTAACATCGGCTCGGGTTAACATGGCGCCATGAACACTGCCCGCCTCGAGGCATTCACCGACGGCGTGGTCGCCATCATCATCACCATCATGGTGCTCGAGATCCACGTGCCACAGGGCACCGATCTCGCGGCGCTCAAGGCGGACGTGCCGGTGCTGCTGGCGTACGTACTGAGCTACGTGAACGTCGGCATCTTCTGGAGCAACCACCACCACATGCTGCACGTCACCGAGCGGGTCAACGGCAAGATCCTCTGGGCCAACCTGGCGCTGCTCTTCTGGCTGTCGCTGGTGCCGTTCGTGATCCGCTGGATCGACGAGGCGGGATTCGTCTCGGCGCCGGCCGCGGCCTACGGCGTGGTGCTGAGCTGCGCCGCGCTGAGCTACCTCAACCTGCAGACGCAGATCATCGCGCTCAACGGCCGCCAGTCGCGCCTCGCCCTGGCGACCGGCAACGACCTCAAGGGGAAACTGTCGTTGGCGCTGTACCTCGCCGCCATCGGGCTGGCATTCGTGCGGCCCTGGGTCGCGATCGTCCTCTACGTCACGGTGGCGGTGATGTGGCTCGTGCCCGATACGCGCATCGAATCACTGGTCAGGAGGTGACGGCGTCCGCATGAGCGAGCAACTCCCGAGCGAACGCCTCGAGGCACGCTCCGCCGAGATCGGCGGCGGGCTCACGATCCGTCGTGCACTGCCGAATCGGCACCGCCGGACCGTGGGCGCCTGGTGCTTTCTCGATCACGCGGGACCGATGGAGTTCGCCGCAGATGGCGGCATGCACGTCGGGCCGCACCCGCACATCGGGCTGCAGACCTTCACCTGGATGATCGAGGGCGAGGTGGTCCACCGTGACAGCCTCGGCAACGAACAGGTGATCACCCCGGGCCAGGTCAACCTGATGACCGCGGGTGCCGGCATCGCGCACGCCGAGGACTCCTTTCCCGGGCGTGCGGGGCGACTGCATGCCGCACAGCTCTGGATCGCCCTGCCCGAGGGTGAGCGGCGCCGCCCGCCCGCCTTTCGCAACTACCCGCGTCTGCCGCTCGTCGTGTCGGGCGGCTTCAGCGTGCGCGTGCTCGCCGGAAGTGCTTTCGGGCAGCGCTCGCCGGCCGAGATCCACTCGCCACTCGTCGGATTGGATCTCACTGCTACCGGCGCGGCGGCGCTCAGTGTGCCACTCGAGACCTCGTTTGAGCATGCGACGCTCGTCCTGAGCGGCGCGGCGAGTGTGGCCGGCGAGGCGCTCGCGCCGGGCACCCTGCTTTACTTCGCTCCCGGGCGCGCCGAGCTCACTCTGCGGACTCAATCGGCCGCGCGGATCCTCCTGATCGGCGGCGTGCCCTTCGGGGAGGAGATCCTCGTCTGGTGGAATTTCGTGGCGCGCACCCGCGAGGAAATCGTCGCGGCGACGCGCGACTGGAACAACGGGCGCTTCGGCGCGGTATATGGCAGTCCCGCACCACCCCTCGTCGCTCCGGACGTCGCGGGCCTCAACCTGCGCCCCGCGCCTCCCGGAGTTACTTGAAGACCACCGTGCGGCCGCCGTTCAGGAACACGCCGTGCTCGATCGCGTAACGCACCGCTGCCGATAAGGCACGCCGCTCGGAATCCCGGCCCGCCGCCACCAGCATATCGGGTGTGCAGCCGTGATCGACGCGCTCGACGATCTGCTCGATGATCGGTTAGAGAATCTCGATAAGGTGGAATGCTGCCGGGCCGTGACGGGCCGTGATGGCACACGCCGGGCCGCGCACGATCCTGAGCGCATCGAGCGGCGCGAGCGAGACCTGCGTGCTCCCGCGCCGGACGACGAGGTCCGCGAGGGCGACGAGCAGCGTGGTGCCTGCGCGCGGCTCGAGCACGGCCGATTCCCGCTGGGAGTTGCGCGTCAGGGTCGCGCTGCTACGGGAGCGCCGCGTCATGACGTTGAGGTCCGTCACCGCCTCGCCGAGCGGCTCGGCAAACGCCGGCACATCGCCCGGAAAGGCGATCGCGTCACTCTCGGGCGTGAGTATGAGCGCGGCGCGGCCGTCGATGGCGAGCGACAGCCGGCCGCTGATGACCGCCATCCGCCGGTCGACCCCCGGAAAGAGCGAGAACGGTCCGGCAGCGCGGATGTCCGCGATGCTGACCCGCCAGTCGAAACCCGAGAGATCACTGCCCGGCGGGTACGCGGCGACCTCCCGGGTCAGGCCGCCGCCATTCTTCCAGGGTATCGGCCTGCGCTCAGCGGCACGCAGCACGTCGAGCGACTCTGCACGAGCGCTCACCGCAGCGCTAACCTCCGGCGAGCTGCTGCCTGAGGTAGACGAAGCTGAGCGCCCACATCTCGGCGGCCTGGCGGTGGTCCGCGGCCGCGGCATGCCCGCCGTCGGTGTTCTCGTAGAAGAGCACCGTATGCCCCTGCTCCTCCATGCGCGCCGCCATCTTGCGCGCGTGCACCGGAGTCACGCGGTCGTCGCTGGTGGCGGTGACGAAGAACACCGGTGGATAGCGCTTCGCCTTGCTCACGTTCTGATAGGGCGAGTACTTGAGGATCCAGGCGCGGTCGGCGGGTTTGTCGGGATCGCCGTACTCGGCCTCCCAGGAGGCGCCTGCGCCGATATGTGTATAGCGGATCATATCGATGAGAGGCACCTGACACACCACCGCGCCGAAGAGCTCCGGGCGCTCCACCATATTGGCGCTGACCAGCAGCCCGCCGTTCGATCCACCCATGATGCCGAGCTGCCTCGCCGTGGTGATGCCGCGCCGGACGAGGTCCTCGGCGACGGCCTGGAAGTCGTCGTACGCCCTCTGGCGGTTCCCGAGCAGCGCCGCCTGATGCCACGCCGGACCGTACTCGCCGCCGCCGCGGATGTTGGCCACCACGAACGCCCCACCGCGGGTGAGCCACAGCATGCCGAAGTTGGCCGAATAGCTCGGCGTGAGCGCGATCTCGAACCCACCATAGCCATAGAGCACGGTGGGCGCGGGGCCGCTGAGGCTGCGCGAGCGCGTCACGAAGTACGGTACTCGCGTGCCGTCCTTCGAGGTTGCGAAGAACTGCCGGGTCTCGAGGTTTGTGGCATCGAAACGCGCCGGCAGCGACTTGATGGGCGCCGGCGTGCCCTCGCCCGTGATCGCGTACAGAGTCGTCGGCGTCGTATAGCTCTCGAAGCGGAACTGGGCCTCCGGTCCCCAGGTATTCGCGCTCACGACGTGGGTCGAGCCGCCCGCCGGAAGCGCCAGCGTGCTCTCGCTCCAGCGGCGATTCGCGCCCGGGCGAAATACGTGGATGCTGCCGGTGACATCGTGATTGACCGAGACATACACGGCATCGCGGCCGGCGGCCACCTCGTCGATCGCGCTGCGGTCGTCGGGTGTGTAGAGCGTTACGACGCCCAGACCGACGGCCTTCTCCGCGCCATCCACGTGGCAGGCGATCAGCGAGCCCTTCCTGATGGATGCAGCTCCCGGCGGGCTCCAGTCCTCTCGCAGCGTGAAGAGAAAACTGCTCCCCTGGGCACCCTTCAAGTCCGCGCCGAGCGGAAGCGGCAGCTGTCGCGTCGTGCCATCGGGCGCCAGCCAGTAGTACTCGGCCGTGAAGAAGCTGATGGCGCGCTGGATCAGCGCCATCCTGCCTGCGGGATTGTGGAATACCACGGCCGCCGAGGCGACGTCGCTCTCCTTGCCCTCGTACACCGTGCGCGCATTCGCCATCGGCTCGCCGCGCTTCCAGACCTTCACGACGCGCGGATAGCCCGATGAGGTCATCGAGCCCGGACCGAAGTCGGTCCCGAAAACCACCGTATCCTCATCGAGCCAGGTGATCGAGGACTTGGCCTCGGCGAGCTCGAACCCGTCCTTCACGAAGGCCCTGGCATCCGGATCGAACTCACGCACCACCGCGGCATCGCCGCCGCCGCGCGAGAGCGTGAGCAGACAGCGTCTGAGCGAGGGGGTGCAGTCGGCGCCTTTCCACACCCAGTTCTCGTGCTCGTCGAGCGCGAGCTCGTCGACGTCGAGCAGCACCTCCCAGGCAGGGGCCGGATTCGCGTAGTCGGCGATGGTCGTGCGCCGCCAGATGCCCTTGGGATGCTGCGCGTCCTGCCAGAAATTGAAGACGTACTGATGGTCGAGCTCGCCGTAGGGGATGCGGTCGGTGGCGTCCAGCACCTTGAGAATGGCGTCGTAGTCCTTCTGGTAATCGAGGTCGGCCTGCAGCACGGCGGTCGATCTCGCGTTCTGCGCCTTCACCCACGCGAGCGCCTGTGCGCCGTGAACGTCCTCGAGCCACAGATAAGGATCGTCGGCACCAGCCGACGCTTGAGAGTTCTTGTCCACTTTCGCTCCCGCGAGTACCCCGGCACCGATGAGGGCCGCCAGGGCGGTCAGAATCAGCCTCGCTCTCACGCTCATGGGACTCCTCCGTCAGTGCCCGGCGTACGCCGCAGGACGGCGCGCGAAGATGCCGAAGCCGCAGATCACCGCATAGCAGATCGCCGGCACGACGAGCGCCGACTTGAGGCCCGCGAGGTCCGCCGCACGGCCGGTGATGAGCGGCACTACCGCCCCGCCGACGATCGCCACGCAGATGATCCCTGAGGCCTCCGCCGCCCGCGGTCCGAGTCCCTCGCAGGCCAGCGTGAAAATCGTCGGAAACATGATGGAGTTGAACAGTCCGATCGCCAGCAGCGACCATCCGGACGCGGCTCCGGTGGTGTTGGCTGAAATCAGGAGCAGCGTGATCACGGCCGCCGCGGCGCAGGCGAGCACTTTACCCGGGGAGAACACTCGCAGCAGATAAGAGCCGATGAACCGGCCCACCATCGCTCCGCCCCAGTAGAAGGGCACGTGCTTGCCCGCCGCCTCGGGGCCGAGGCCGAGCGTGCTCGACTGCATCAGGTAATTCACGATCAGCGAGCCGATCGCGACCTCACCTCCCACATAAACAAAGATGCATAAGGTCCCGTAACTGAAGCGTGGCAGCTTCAAGAGACTCAGGTAGTGCCGGAGCGTCGGCATCTCGCTCGGGGCCTCGATCAGCTTATTGCGCGCGATCCAGACGCTCGCCGCGACCAGAGTCAGCACCGTGGCCAGCCCGATATAAGTGCTGACGATGACCTGGGTCTCATGGGTACGGAAGGCAGCGAGCGCCGGGCCGGCGAGCTGGCTCGGGTCGACGTTGGAAAGAGACCCGAGGATCAAGGCCGAGCCCACGTAAGGAAAGATCGTCGTGCCGAGCGAGTTGAAGGCCTGTGCGAAGGTCAGACGGCTGTGCGCGGTCTGCGCTCGCCCGAGCATCGAGATCAGGGGATTTGCGACCACCTGCACGATGGTGATGCCGGATGCCAGCACGAAGATAGCGCCAAGGAAAGCGATGAAAAGGGCCGACGACGAGGCCGGAATGAACAGCAGGCACCCGGCGGTCATGGTCATGAGCCCGAGCGCGGCAGTGCGCATGTAACCGATACGCGCGACCACGGCGGCAGCGGGAATCGAGATGAGAAAATAGGCAATGAAGAATGCGAACTGCACCAGCATCACCTGGGCGTAGTTGAGTGTGAACAGTGCCTTCAGTTTCGGGATGATTACGTCGTTCAGGCTCGTGATGCCGCCGAACATGAAAAACAGCGCGAACACGAACAGGCGCAGAGTCCGCACCTCGGGCTCCGCCGCGCTCGTGCCGGCGCTGGGGCGCTCCAGACTGGGGTTTACCACGCTCTCTCCTCAACTCCCCGGACGTAGAGCGGCGGCGGCCGCCGGGTACATCGCCATCAGCCTGGCCGTGACGCCGTTGGTCCAGCCGAAGCCGTCCTGCAGCGGATACTCGCCGCCGCCACCGCGCCGCTCGCTGAGCACGTCGTACTTCTCGACGAGCTTGCCGCTCTCTTCGTAGACGCGCCGCACGTTGCGCAGCCAGTGATGGGCGACTGTCTCGGCCAGCCGGCGTTCGCCGTAGCGATTGAAACCCGATACGCCGATCCACTGCAACGGCGCCCAGCCGTTGGGAGCGTCCCACTGCTGGCCGGTCGCGAGCGGCGTGGTGACGAGGCCGCCGGACTTGAGCAGTGTGCCACGTACCGCGGCGGCGACCCCGTCGGCCTGCCGCTGCGAGGCACAGCCGAGAAACAGTGGGTAGAGCGTCGCGCCCGAGAGGCGCGCGATGCTCGCCCGCTCAGTCCAGCGATAGTCGCAATAGACGCCGGCCGGCGCATCCCAGAGGTAGCGGTCGATGGCCGCGCGCCGCGCCTCGGCGTGGCGGCGAAACTCGGCAGCGGCCTCCCCACGCTGCTCGCAGCCCGCGACGATCGCGTTCTCGAGCCCGTAGAGCAGGCTGTTGAGATCGACCGGAACGATCTCCGTGGTGACGATCGTCGCCATGGTCCGCCCATCCGCGAACCAGCGCGAGCTGAAATCCCAGCCGCTCTCCGCCGCGGCGCGAATGTCGCGAAACACCTGCCCTGGCGGGCGGCTGCTCACGCGTGCGAGCTCGGTGTCCTCACGAAACGACTCGTCACGCGGGGTGTCGCGATCGTCCCAGTAGCGGTTGAGGATGGCGCCGTCGGGCAGCGCGACCACGCGGCGATGTGCCTCGCCCGGCTTGAGCGCCGCGGCACCCTCCATCCAGAATTCGTACTCGCGCTTGAGCTGCGGCAGGTAGCGCGCGTACGTCTCGCCGGGCGCGCCGGGCAACAGCCCGAGCATCAGGAAAAAGAACGGCGGTTGCGAACGGCTGAGATAGTAGGTTCGGGTCCCGTTCGGCACATGCCCGTAGCGATCGATCAGGTGCGCAAAATCCTCGACCATGCCGGCGACCAGCTCACCGCGGCCGCTCTCGACGAGCCCCAGCATCGTGAAGTACGAGTCCCAGTAGTAGATCTCGCGAAACCGTCCGCCGGGAACTACGTAAGGCCGAGGCAGCGGCAGGAGCGATGACCAGCGCGGCGCGCTGGTGGTCGTCCGGGTGAGCTGGCTCCAGAGCGCATCGATGTGAGCCGCGAGCGTCGTCTGCCTCGCGGCCGCAGCGACCGGCGCGGGATCCACGGGCAGCGCGAAGTGCGCGTCCACGAAGCGCTTGAGCGTCTCGGGCGAATCCGGGCGTGCCGCGCGGTAGGCAACCAGTATGGCCTCGGGCGCCTCGCAGGGCACCGCGTCCACGAAGGTCTTGCCGTCAGGGTATATGGCCGCGGTCTGTACCGCGGCGAACAGCTCGCCGAACAGCGCCTGGGGCGGCTGCGGCGCGTCCGACATTGCGGGCGCCCCTGTCCCGGAGCGGCCTATGGCTGCTCCCAGGACTCGGTCGGCAGGTCGGCCGGTAGCGGCAGCGAGCGGATGTAGGTCACGAGGGTCCAGATGCCGTCCGACCCGAGTACGCCGCCAAAGGCCGGCATTCCCTTCGGTTGGCCATAGTAGATCGATGCAAAGACCTCGCCGTCGGCGCCGCCGTAGCGCCAGCGTCCATCACCGAGGTTAGGACCCACCCAGCCGCTGGCCCCGAGGTTGTGGCAGCCATCGCAGTTCATCGCATGAAAGAGCTGCTCCCCGGCCTTGGCCACGGCCGCATCCCCGGCGTGAGGATTTCTGAGCACGCCGCCCGCGGGCGCGATGCCCCCCGCCGCCACGTGCGCCTCATAGGCGATGGTGGGCGGTACCGCGCTGCCGGGGGCCGCGGGCGGGGCCGCCGTGCGCTCACAGCAAGCCAGAGCCACGCAGAGCCCAAGTGCCACGGGGATGCGACGCCGGCCGCTCACAGGCCGAAGATCCAGACGATGCCACCCTGACTCGTGTGGCGCGCAATGTCTTTCATGAAGTCCGCGGGCTCGCGCACGTCCGTGGGATCGTCGGAGCGCGTATCTCCGGCGATCAGCGACCAGTCTCCACCGATGCCGGCGTAGACGGCCACGTACTCCCTGCCATCCGGGCCGCGGTAGGCAATGGGATTACCCACCACCCCCGAGCCCACCTTGAATTTCGAAAGCACCGCACCCGAGCGGGCGTCGACCGCCTTGAACCAGCCATCGAGCGTTCCATAGAACGCCACATCACCCGCCGTCACCAGCGCGCCGCTCCAGCTCGGGTACGACTCCTTGTCTTCCCAGACCTTCGTGCCCGTCGCGGCATCCCAGGCGATGAAGGCGCCGAGATGACCTCCCGGACCCGGGTGGTATGCCCAGTCCACGCCAACATAGGGCGTCGCCCGCAGGTGCGAGGCATGCATGGCGCCGTAGTCCATGCACAGGTTGTTGGTGGATGTATAGAACAGATGAGTGCGCGGCGAGTAGGCCGGCGGCGACGTCGGACTCACTCCGCCCTCGAGACTCGGGCACACCCCCATGACCTTGCCCTTGGACACGCCGGTCTGCCTGACAGGGTCGATCACCGGCCGTCCGGTCGCGAGATCGACCGATTTCGCCCAGTTCACCGCCGCATAGGCCGCGACGACCAGCAGTTTCCCGGTGGCGCGGTCCAGCGTGTAGGCAAAGCCGTTCTTGTCGAAGTGCACCAGCGCCTTGACCGGCTTGCCCGCGATGGTGAGGTCCGCCAGGACCATCGCACCCGTGGCATCGTAGTCCCAGTTGTCGTGCGGCGTGAACTGATAGGCCCACAGCAGCTCACCGGTACCCGGCCGGCGCGCGAGCACGCTGGCGCTCCATTTGTTGTCGCCGGCACGCACCTCGGGGTCGTAGGGAGCGGCGTTGCCGGTGCCGTAGTAGATGAGGTCGAGCTCGGGATCGTAGGAGATCCAGCCCCACACGGGAGCGCCACCGGTCTTCCAGCTGTCGGCCGCCCAGCTCTTCGCACCGATATCGACGCCGCCGTCGTACGGCGGCTTGAAGGCTCCCGGTCGCGCGAGCATGTCGGCATCAGGACCCAGGTTGTGACCGGTCCACACCGTCTGCCCGGTCTTCAGATCGAGGGCCTTCAGCCATCCATAAATTCCGAACTCTCCGCCGGACGCACCGACGATTACCCGCTCACCGACCACCAGCGGCGCCATCGTGACCGTCTCACCGCTGCCGAGGTCGGCAATCCTGCTCTTCCAGAGCTCCCGGCCCGAGCGCGCATCCACCGCCACGGTGTGACCGTCGAGCAGGTTGTAGACGATCCGTCCATCGGCGTAGAAGGCGCCGCGATTGACGGCGTCGCAACAGGCAACCCCGAGCGCGTTCGAGCTCACGTCCGGCCGATACTTCCAGCGCAGCGGGTATCCCTCCTTGCGCAGATCGAAGGCATACAGCACGTTCGGCCACGGAGTGACGACATACATCGTCTCGCCCACCACCAGCGGCTGGCCCTCGTGACCGGCGAGCACACCCGTCGAGAAGGTCCACAGGGGATGAAGCGAGCGCGCATTCTGCGCGTTGATCTGCGTAAGTCCGCTGTAGCGCGTCGCTGCGTAGTTCTTCGCGGGCATGGTCCATTGGCCATCCTCGGCCGCGGGGAGACTCGCCGTAGCGCAGGAGAGCACGATGAGGACGATTGGCTGCCGCAGCATGGCGGGGGATTATAAGTATGCGCACAGGCATCATCCATGCGCACGGCGCACCCGGCCCGCGCCGGGGCGCGCATTCGAGGGCCCTAAGCCCTTACTGGTCCGGCGGCGCGGATCGCTCGAAGGAGCCGAGCGCGAGGCCGAGGAGCAGGCCGGCCGCCGCCGCAATCGCCACGGTTCGCCACGGATTGTCCTGCAGGGACTCCTCCAGCGACTTTGCGGCCGTGCCGACTCGCGCATGCGCCTGTTTGTGCAGCTTTCTCAGGCGCTCCTGTACGTCTTTCGCCCGGTGACGCCAGTCAGCCAGCGTTTCCTCGGCATGGCCCGCCACCTCGGCGCCCGGGTGCCCCAGCAGCTTGTCCAGTTCCAACAGCAGTTGTTGCAAGTCGCTCAGCGCCTCGGTGAGCATGCTTTCTTCCTCGTTTCAGTGTCGCACAACGCTAACCGCGCTCGAGCGCGCGGCTACTGCGCCGCGAGCATCTCCTGGAAAACATCCGGCGGCACATGAGTCCGCAACGCAGCGGGCGCCTCGTTCACCAGGTCCTTGGCCACCTCGGCCGCGACCCGCGACCGCACCGGGCGCGGCAGGGCCTTGCGCAGCAGCCCGAGAAAGGCAGGCGCCGCAATCACCACCAGCCGATCGAATTCACTCTGCGCGTCCAGCAGCTGCTCGGCGACGCGGTGCGCGAACAATTCCGCCTCGTGCTTGCGCGGCTTGCGTTCTCCCCCGGTACCGTGGTGCCCCGTCGCACCCCGCCGGCCGCCCGCCAACGGCGCATGATCGAAGACCCGGCCGGGGCGGTCGGACTTGAAATCGCGGTCGTGCAAGTGCGCCTGGGAATCGCTCAGACGCGTGGTGAATCGCGGCTCATCGCCCCGCGATTCCATGTCGAAGAAGACCGCTTCGGCCTGATTTGCGACGACGATACGGATGCGCATGTCTGCTCCTGCGGATCTACACCTCGGACTCGAGCGCCGCGCGCTCGTGCGGCTTCTCCGGTTTCTCGGTCATCGTCGCCTCGGTGAGCATCAGGACACTCGCGACCGAAACCGCATTCTCGAGCGCCGTGCGCACGACCTTGACCGGATCGACGATGCCGGCCTCCATCAGGTCCACGAATTGCTGAGTAGCGGCATCGAAGCCGATATTGCCGGTGCCATGCAGCATGCGGTCGACAACCACGCCGCCGTCGGCGGCGGAGTTCTCGGCAATCTGCCGTGCGGGCGCCTCGAGCGCGCGCCGCAGTATCTGCACCCCGGTGCGCTCATCGCCGCTACACTCGCCTTCGGCTGCCGCAACGGCCGCGCTCGCGCGCAGCAGCGCCAGGCCCCCTCCCGCCACGATGCCTTCGGCCACGGCGGCCTTGGTCGAGCTGATCGCGTCATCGAGCGCTTCCTTCTTCGACTTCATCTCGGACTCGGAAGGCGCGCCCACACGAATGACTGCGACGCCGCCCGACAGCTTGGCGACGCGCTCCTCGAGCTTCTCCCGGTCGTAGTCGCTGGTCGTCTTCTCCAGCTCCTTGCGGATCATCTGGATGCGGCCATTGATCTCGGCCTTGGCACCGTAACCACCGATGATGGTGGTGTTGTCCTTGTCGACCACCACGCGCTTCGCACGCCCGAGCTGCTTCAGCTCCACGTCCTCGAGCTTGATGCCGAGCTCCTCGGAAATGACCTGGCCGCCGGTGAGGATCGCAATATCCTGCAGCATCGCCTTGCGGCGGTCCCCAAAGCCCGGCGCCTTCACCGCCGCGCTCTTCAGCACCCCGCGCATCTGGTTGACAATGAGCGTTGCCAGCGCCTCACCCTCGATGTCCTCGGTGATGAAGAGGATGGGCTTGCCGGCCTTCGCCACCTGCTCGAGCAGCGGGATGATGTCCTTGATGATGTTCAGCTTGCGGTCGCACACCAGGATGTAGGGATCCTCGAGCACCGCTTCCATGCTGTTCGGGTCCGTGACGAAATACGGCGACAGGTAGCCGCGGTCGAACTGCAGTCCCTCGACCACCTCGAGGACGGTCTCCGTGGTCTTCGATTCCTCGACGGTAATGACGCCGTCGCCCCCGACCTTCTCCATGGCGTCCGCGACCAGCTCGCCGATGGCCGGATCGTTGTGCGCGGATATCGTTGCGACTTGCGCCTTCTCCTTGCGGCTGCCCACGGGCTTCGCCGTGCCCTTGAGCGCCTTGACCGCCGCCGCCAGCCCGCGATCCAGCCCACGCTTGAGGTCGATGGCGCTCGCGCCGGCGGCAACGTTGCGCAGCCCCTCCGCATACATCGCCTGCGCCAGCACGGTGGCTGTGCTGGTGCCGTCGCCGACCGCATCGCCGGTCTTCTCGGCCGCCTGCCGCAGCATCCGCGCCCCGAGGTTCTCCTCGGGATCGGCAAGCTCCATCTCCTTGGCAATGGTCACGCCGTCGTTGCAGACGATCGGCGCGCCCCACTGCTTCTGTATGAGCACGGACTTGGACTTGGGCCCGAGGGTAATTCTCACTGCATCGGCCAGCTGCGCCGCCCCGCGCAAGACCTTCTCGCGTGCTGCTGACCGGAACAGGACCTGCTTTGCCGTCATCCGGCGACCCGACCTTTCGAGCTGGCTCTCATGAGCGCATGCTGTGCCCGACGGGCCGGGGCTGCGATCCGAAGAACTACCTACAGCGCCCTGGCGGCTGGCGAAGCTAGCGGCTCAGGAAACCGATGACACGGTCGGCCAGCCGCCCGAACGGCGGCCACAGGATCCGCATCGAGCTCACCGGTCCCTGGTAGAACACCGGGCGCAGCTTCGAGAAAGTCGCGAAACCCTCCGCCCCGTGATACTGGCCCATTCCGCTCGCGCCGACGCCGCCGAACGGCAGATCGTGCTGGGCGACGTGCCAGAGTGCGTCGTTCACGCACACCCCGCCCGATATGACCTGCGAGAGCAGGTAGTCGATGGTGGCGCGGCTCTTGCTGAACGGGTAGAAGGCCAGCGGTCGCGGTCGCGAGCGGATGAACTCGACGGCCTCCTCGAGTCGCTCGTAGCCGAGCACCGGCAGCACCGGCCCGAAGATCTCCCGCTGCATCAACTGCGTATCGCCCGGCGGCTCGATGACCAGATGCGGACTCACCTTGCGCGTCGCTTCGTCCCATGCCTTTCCCGGCAGCAGCTGCACCACGCGCGCACCGCGCTCACGCGCTTCGGCGATCGCCCGGGTGATGCGCGCGAACGAGCGCGCATCGATGATCGCCGTGTAGTCGTGCGTCGCGATGTCCGGGTAGCGCCTCGCGACGATCTGCGCGGCGAGCGCCGTGAACTCCTCGATGCGCCCTCGCGGCAGCAGCAGGTAGTCGACTGTCGTGCAGATCTGGCCGGCGTTCATCAGCTTCACGAACAGGATGCGCTCCGCCGCCGTGCGCAGCGGGAAGTCCTCGCATACCAGAGCCGGTGACTTGCCGCCGAGCTCGAGCGTGACGGGAGTCAGGTTGGCCGCGGCCGCGGCCATGACGCGTCTCCCGGTTTCCGTCGAGCCGGTGAACAGCAGGTGATCGAAGGGCAGGCGCGAGAACGCCTCGCCCACGCCGCCGGTCTCGTCGAACACCGCGAGCTTATCGGCGGGGAAGTACTTCGGCACCGCGGTGGCGAGCACCGCCGCAAGATGGCGCGAGTTCTCCGACAGCTTCACCATGACGCGGTTGCCGGCGGCGAGCGCCGCAGCGAGCGGCAGGACCATCAGAAAGATGGGGAAGTTCCACGGCACGATGATGCCGACGACCCCGAGCGGCTGCGGCAGCACCCGGTTACGGGCGCCCGGAAACAACAGCAGATCAACCTTGCGCCGCTGCGGCCGCATCCAGCGGCGCAGATGCCGGCGTGCGTGGCGGATGCCATCGAGCGCGGGCACCAGCTCGGCAAATAGCGTCTCGTGCCGGGAACGGCTGCCGTAGTCGCGATTGATGGCCTCGACCAGCGCGTCCCGGTTCTCGACCAGCAGCCGCTCGAGCGCACGCAGATCGGCACTGCGCTCGCGGCGCGTCGGAACCGGATGCCGCGCATACGCCGCCTGCTGCGCGGCGAGCGCCGACTGCAACCGCTCCGGCAAGCCTGAGGGCGCGCCAGGGGCAACGGCGTCCGCGGCGGCTGCTGGGCTCACGCGCAAGTCCCGGCGCCGCTGGTCACCGGTGCGCGCCCGCCGCTGCTGCAGACGAGCCGTGCGTCAGCCCGCGTCATCGAGGTCCCGGCCAGATTGAGATCGCCATTCAGCACGTTGCGCCACCGAGTTCAGCCCGCCGGCGACGGAGCAGAATAGTACAACGACGCACTGAGCAGCAGGCGGTGGTCGAGCAGGGTCGGTCACGAGGCCGCGGCGGCCGCCGCCGCCGCGGCGCGCAGCGCCCGGAAATGCGCTGACGGCGCGTGGGCCCAGGCCGCCCACGCCCCGTCAGGCCGATGCGTTCAGGCCGGCCGCCCCGTCATTTCTTGTCTGCTGTCGGCGCATTCAACAGCTGATCCACTGCTGAGCTCGCGAGCGCTTTGCCGCTCGCGCTGTGCGCGGACGTGGCTGGTGTGCCCGGCGCGGGGGCGGCGGGTGCCCCCGGCGCGGCGCGCGGCGGTGTGGCGGCCGAGCCCGCGCGCGCACTTGCTCCCTGGGCAGCGGGCGTACGCGGCACCAGCGGCTGCTTCGCGGGGCTGCGCGGCGCCGGCTGGCTCGCCTCACGTGCCGCGCCGGGATCCATCTCGATGCGCCCGTTGAACATGGCGCCTTCCATGATGCCGACGCGGGGCGCATAGATATTGCCGCGCACCTGGGCTGTGGAGCGCACGACGACCGCCTCGCTGCAGTGCAGGTCGCCTTCGACCAGCCCCTCGACGGTCAGGTGACTCGCGTGAACGTCGCCGAGCACGGATCCATCGGTACCGATGACCAGGTTGCGGGCGTGGCGGATCGACCCCTCCACGCGTCCCTGCAGAATCACGTCCTCCTCGGCCGTCAGCTCGCCGCGAAACAGCAGCGTCTTTCCCAGCACGGGAACCTTGTGCTCCTCGTCGCCGTCCGGCGAAGCCTGCGGCGCGGCGTGCGCACTGCTCACCGCCGGACGCTCGCCCGGGAGGACACGCTCGAAACTCGGATTTGATTGCAGCATTGGCTTTACTCCCCCCGACTACCTGGAACCGGCCGTCCGGTCGGCCCGGCCTTGATTGGCGGCGCCCGCGGACTCGACGGCGGCGGGCTTCCTGTCCATGTCGATGCCGCCGGTGAAGTGCGCGCCTTCCACGATGCTGACGTTCGGCGCGTTGATGTTGCCGCGCAGTTTGGCGGTCTCACGCACAATTACCGATTTCTCGGCCTGCAGATCGCCGTTCACGGTGCCCTCGACGATGATCATCTGGGCGCGCACGTTGGCGCTGACGGTGCCCTCGGCACATACCGTGATTCGCTGCGAATGCGTGATCGAGCCCTCGATGCGACCCTTGATCAGGACCTCTTCATCGGCATGCAATTCCCCCTTGAAATGCAGTGTGGGACCCAGCACCGAGACACGCTCGGCCGCGGTATCGTACGGATTGGACATGTTCGCGATTCCTCCAGCGCGGCAGATGAGGCTGCGCGCGTTCCACTCAGACGAGGTGTGATGGTAGTGACCGACTACGCTTGAGGAGGGTACGCCGGCAGGGCGAACATGATGTGATTGCCGTCACGCATCGTCCCGCTTACACGCGATTGTCATCGGCGCTCGCGCAGCTCGCGCGCCTGTCATCTGACATATCGACGCAGGGCGCGCGCCGCGGCACTCAGCAGCTTATTTTTCTTGGCGGAGAGGGTGGGATTCGAACCCACGAGGCCCTTGCGGACCCTCCGGTTTTCAAGACCGGTGCAATCAACCGCTCTGCCACCTCTCCGTAGTAATCGAATCAACCGCTTAAACGCATTCTAGCAGGCGACCGAGGCGACATTGCCCCGCGCTTGACAATCCCACGCGGAGCGCGTCACCTCAGTCTGCGTCGAGCATCATGGATACCGCGGTGTCACTCAAGAAGACCTCCCGGCGAGCCGCGGCCGTCGCAGCCTGCCTCGCGTCCCTGTGCGCCGCCTGTCCCGCACGCGCGGTGGATCTCGTCCCGTTCGCCGGGTTCAGGTTCGGCGGCTACCTCGACACGACATCGCTCGCGGTGAACCCGCAGGGGCCGCCGTCATCGCTCACCCTCAACGGCGCGCTGAGCTACGGGGGACTGGTGGACGTGCCGATCTCGGGACCGACGGCGCTCGAGCTCTACTACAGCCGCCAGCCGACGAGTCTCAACGGCGGCGGGAGCCTCGCGGCGCCCCCTGGGGATGTGACCGTGTCGGTGATGCACCTGGGTCTCGTGGAGACGGTACCGAGCGATGACCCGCAGCTCTCGTGGTTCGCGACCGGTACGTTTGGGGCCACCCGCTTCGACGTCTCCGGCGGCAACCTCTCACGGGCGAGCCTCGGACTCGGAGGCGGGTTTGTGTGGATGCCGAGCAAACACATCGGACTGCGAGCCGACCTGCGGGCCATCCTCACCTTCGGCGGCGGCGGCGGCAGTTCGATCGCCTGCAGCGGCGGGTGCAGCGTGGCAATCAGCAGCTCGGCGATCGCCCAGGGCGAGATCACGCTGGGAATCCTCGTGCGGCTGTGAGGGCTTGCCGCGCGAGGCCATTTCAGGCCTTGGCCGGCCCCTTGTAGCCCGGCAGCTTCGCCGCCTCCGGCGAGGCCGCCAGCATCAGCGCCACGGCGACGGCGCCGTTGAAGTCGGCGCGCGTGGGTCCGATCGTCACTCGTGACCTGAAGAAATCGGCCCACTGGAACTCGCCAAACGCCGTCGGTGTCTTCTCGTACCCGCCGGCTTCGCGCACGTAGCCGGCCAGCGAGCGGTAGGGGTCGTCGATGAGCTTCTCGAGGTGATCGGGAATCCTCTCGAAGCCGCACGGCTTGCCGTACTGGTCAATGGGATGCGCCCACCTGGCGGCGCTCATCCGCGGCCAGAACTGGGCGATGGGCAGCTTGGAGAAATCGTCCTCCACCAGGAAAAAACCGGTGTCGATGCCGGCCTCCTCGGCCGCCCTTCCCAGGTGATGGTGGTCGGTAATGTAGAGCTTGCCGTCCGGTCCCCAGACGGCCGGTATCGGATGCTCGAGCAGGAACGCCTTCTGCTCGTGCTTCTTCAGCCCCTCGAGCTTGGCGCGCTTGTCGTGCACTTCGATCATTCCAACCGTGACCTGGGTGGGTCGCAGCCGGTGAATCTCGACTTCGTGCAGCTTGGACATCGACGTTCCCGGCCCGCGCCCTGGCCGGGCCGCAACACAATCGTAACATCGGGGCGCAGGCGCGCGGGCCCGCAACCCCTGCGGGGACGAACCCGTTGGCTGCCAGGACGAATCCGTTCGCGTCCGCTTCAAACCGAAACGCCGCCAGGTGTCTCATACGGAGGGCAGTCATGATGCTGGGAGGTCAACATGAGGCTCGCGAGCTGGGCGATCTGCGGATCCCTGCTCATCAATGGGGCCTTCGGGCTGGTCGTCGCCGGTGCCGTGCAGGCTGCGCGGCCGGTCATCGCCACTGCGGTCGCTCAATGCACCCACCACTCGCCGGGCGCCGCGCGCCGGCCGGTCTCGGGGCACCATCTCGCAGCCGTGCGCATGGGCTGGGCGGTAGGTTGAAAACCGGGCGTCCCCCCTAACGCGCCCGTCGGCCGGGATCCGGTGCGCAACGGATTCCGCGCCGTTCTGCCTCAGCGTCGGTCAGCCCCCAGGGCCGCCGGGGTGCGCACGGCCGCGCGCTCGCGCCACGCGGAGCGCAGCATCGCCACCGCAGAGTAGATGACCACGGCGATCACTCCCCAGCGTATCTGCTTCACCGGCAGCTCCTTCACCAGGTAGCTCAGGAGGCAGAACGCCAGCGGTACGCCGATGAAGCTCCCGACAGTCAACCCGACTGAGGCAACGTGCGCGAAGCGCCCGGAGCGGAAGAACCCCAGGCTTGCGACCGGCTGCAACAGGCCGTCGCTCGCCATCATGATCGGATACGCCGCCAGCGGAGCCATGCCGAGCAGCGAGAGCAGGATCATGAGGGGGGCGTAGTTGCCGATGCCGACGCACATCAACGCCCCGAGCACGAAGCTGACGGAGACGGCGAAGGGAAACTTCCAGCCGGCGAGGCCCATGGCCGTCCCGCCCGCGGGGAACGCGCCGAGGTTCGTCATGGCGAAGAAAGCCGCCGCCAGGAGCAGTGCCACGCCCATGAACAGTTGAATGGAGCGTCGCGGCATCCGGCTCACGATTCCCGCTCCCAGCCAGGCCCCGGCCGCAGCCGCCGCCACCATGCAGGCGAGCAGCGCCGGCTGGACGCTGACGACTGTGATGAAGAGCAGCGTCTCGATGAAACCCGCGGCGTTCAGGCCGACGTTGAGCGTTCCGGGGATCAACTCATCGGCGACCTTGCCACGAAACTTGAGCAAGGCCGTCGTCGGCGCAAACGAGCCTATACCGAGCGTATCGAGGAAAGTGGTGAGGGAACCGATCGCGACGTCCGCCGGTTCCGGGCGGCCGCGCAGGCCCAGGCGTCGCGCCGCCCACAGCCAGCCGAGGACGAAGGCGACGTTCACCAGGATGAGTACCGCCAGCACTCCTCGGGTCAGGTCCAAGCGGCTCTCCCCCGCAATCTGTCGCGCCCGCGCGCCAGCATGTCCTGCGCGCGAAGATACTGGATGGCGGCGCGCGCCGCGAAACGGCTCGCGCGGTGAAAAAGAATCGGCCGCACCGGCGTGACCGGAAAGGCGAGCTCCGCGTCGGACATGCCGAGCGTGCGCTGCGCGAGCAGGCGGCCCATCAGGGTCGCCATCGCGACTCCGCGGCCGTTGTAGCCGAGGCCGGCGAGCAGCCCCGGCGCCAGCTCGTGCAGATGCGGCAGGTGGTCGGGCGTCATCGCGACCAGCCCACCCCAGTGAAACTCGAAAGCGACGCCTGCGAGCTGCGGGTAGATCTCGAACACCGCGCGGTAGTGGTGCCGGCACGAGCGGGGCTCGGGCACACGCCCGAACATGCCGCGCGCTCCGAGCACAAAACGTCCCGTGGCGTCGAGGCGAAAGTAGCGCAGCAGATGCCAGGTGTCGGAGGCCGCCTGGCCGCCGGGCAGAATCCCGGCCCGCCGACTCGGCGTGAGCGGCACTGTGGCCACCTGGAACGAGGGCACGGTGACGATGCTGCGGCGGAGCACGCCCACCAGCGCGCCGCTGTAGGCGTTGGTCGCGACGATCACGGCGGGTGCGGAGACGCTGCCGCCCGGCGTCTCGATGTGCCACTCGCGCGCCGCGTGACGCAGGTGCACGGCCGGGCTGTGCACGCAGATGTGTCCCCCGGCGCGCGCCAGCGCGGTCGCCAGGCCGCGGACATAGGATAAGGGTTGCACCGTGCCCCCCCGGCGATCGAGCAGCCCGCCGCAATAGCGCGCCGACCCGGTCAGGAGTCCCACCTCGCGTGCCGCCAGCAACTCGACCGCCGCGCCGCGCCGCCGCCACTGCTCAACCCGTGCTGCGAGCTGTGCCAGCGCCGCTTGAGAAGTCGCTGGCTGAATCCAGCCGGTGCGCGCCGCATCGCAGGCGATCCGGTGGCGCTCGATGAGCTCGAACACCAGGTCGGGTCCGGCCGCCACGCTCGCTACCAGCCGCGCGCCGCGCTCGGGCCCGAACAACTCCTCGAGCCCATCCGGGTCGGTCTTCAATCCCGGGATGACCTGTCCGCCGTTGAGGCCGGAGGCGCGCTCGCCCAGCGCCTTCGCCTCGAGCACCAGCACCTCACGTCCCGCGGCGGCGAGGTGCAGCGCCGCCGACAACCCGGTGTAGCCCGCACCGATGATCGCGACCTCGGCACGCCGTGCGCCCGTGAGCGGCGCGAATCCGGGTGCGGCGGTCGCGGTGGCGGACCACAGCGACTGCGAGGGCGCAGCGGACATGCGTCTGTCTATTTTATTTATGATCGATCGGTGAATATCGCGGGCGTCGGGACTCTACGGCAAGCTCGCAGAACGGGTCAAACAGCGCGCGTGCGCGGCGTGCGCCGCCTCGTCCGCTGCGCTTTCGCCTCCCCCTTGCGATGTGCGACACTCGAGCAGCGCACGCTGCGCTCCGGCTTTCAGGGGGTGGCCGATGCAATCTTCCGCGCGTTGGATGGCGGCGCTTCGCTGCGCGCTCGTGCTGCTGCCGGGCTGCGCCGCCGCAGCGCCAATCCCGCCACCGCTGCCACCCGAGCGGCTCACGCAGGAGGTGCTGCCGGCGCGCGGTCCGCACTGGGTCTACGTCGTCGACTACGCCTTCGACAACGAGATCGATGCGCGCGTCCATCTCTACGACGCCGACACACACCGCCGGCTCGGCCAGATCGATGCCGGCTTCGTGCCGGGATTCGCGCTGTCGCCCGACCGGACCATGAGCGTCGTTGCGACCACTTACTTCGCGCGCGGCGGTCACGGCGCTCGCACCGACGTGGTGGAATTCACCGACACCGCGACGCTCACCACGAGCCGCGAGATCGTGCTGCCGCCGAAGCGCCTGCACGCCATCCCCACGCTGTTCAATGTTGCCTACAGTGGCGATGGCCGTTTCCTCTACGTGTCGTACGTGACTCCCGCCGCCTCCTTCGGCGTGCTCGATCCCGCCCAGGGCACGGTGCTGGCCGAGATCGATACGGCCGGCTGCATGCTCGTGATCCCCTCGGGCCCGAACCGCGTGTCCTCGCTGTGCGAGAGCGGGCGGCTTCTCACCGTGACGCTCGACAGTCAGGGTCACGAGGCCGCACGCAGCATGTCGGCGCCGTTCTTCGACGCGGACCGCGATCCGGTGTTCGTGCAGGGCATCTCGACCGCGCGCGGCTTTGCCTTCCTGTCGTTCCTCGGCCAGGTCCACGAGGTCGACCTCACGGGAGCCGAGCCGGCGTTTGCGACCCCCTGGTCGCTGATCGGCCCGGGCGAGGGGGAGTGGCGCCCCGGCGGTGCTCAGGTGGGAGCGATCCACCGCGCGCTCGGCCGGCTGTTCGTGCCGATGCATCGTGGCGGCGAAGGCACGCACAAGGATGGCGGCAGCGAGCTGTGGGTATACGATCTCGCGGCTCATCGCCGTGTGGCGCGCTGGCGGCTCGAGGCCGCGGGTCTGAAGCCGGTGGTTGCAGTCGAGGTATCGCAGGATGCTGCGCCCGTGGTCTTCGCTGCGACCGAGGCCGCGGATCTGGCGATCATCGATGCCGGCAGCGGACGCATACGCCACGTGGAAAAGCGTCTCGGTCAAACCCCGTGGCAGCTGCTCACGCCGTGAGGCTCGGAGGCACCGCATGCACGCGTTCGACCGGTTATTCGAGCAATCCTCCCGCGCCCTCGCGAGCCGCACCTCGAGACGCAGCCTCATCGCCGTGCTCGGCCAGGCCCTGACGGGTGTGGCGCTCCTGCCCTTGCTGCCGATCGATCGCGGCAGCCAGGCGCGCGCGGCCGACGCCGGACCCAAGCCGGCCGGACCCGAGAACTGCGAGTACTGGAAATACTGCGCGATCGACGGCTCGCTGTGTGCCTGCTGCGGCGGTACCTCGACCTCCTGTCCTCCGGGCACGGGATCGTCACCCATCACCTGGGTCGGCACCTGCCGCAACCCGGGCGACGGACGCGATTACATCGTGTCCTACAACGACTGCTGCGGAAAGACCAGCTGCGGCACCTGTGACTGCAACCGCAACGAGCGTGAGAAGCCGCTCTACCGGCCCTCGCGCAACAACGATCTCAACTGGTGCATGGCGAACGCCAACGCCAATTATCACTGCACCGTGTCGGTGATCGTGGGAGTCGCTGAGATATGAGCGGCCGCTCGCTGCGTACCGCGCTGGCGCTCGCGGCCGCCGGCGCCGCGCCGCTCGGATCGGGAGCCGCGGATGCACCCCCGCCAGCCTACCCGCAGGGCGCCGCGAGCTTCCAGGCCAACTGCGCCGTGTGTCACGGGCCCGCCGGCGCCGGGCTTCCGTCGCTCGCGCCGCCCCTCCTCTCTTATCCCGCACGCTACGCGGCCAGCGTCGAAGGGCGGCGGCAGCTCGCGCTGACGGTTCTCTACGGCATGTACGGCGACGTCGCGGTCGAAGGAAAACACTACTCCTTCCGCATGCCGGATTTCGGCCAGCTCGACGATGCGACCCTCGCGGCACTGGTCAACTTCGTGGTGTTCGATCTCGCACGCGCGCCCTCGAGCCTGGCACCGCTCGCGCCTGCGGAAATCGCCGCCGAGCGCACTCACCCGGTGGATGGCGCGGAGGTGCGTGAGCACCGCAAGGCGGTGGCACCCGCGGAGCCCTGAGCATGCGCCCCGCCCTCACGGCGGCCGCAACGCTCGTGGCCGCCGCGCTCTTGCGCTCGGCGCACGCCAGCCCCCAGCAGGACTACATCCTCTATTGCATGGGCTGCCATGGCGCCCAGGCCCAGGGAGTCGCGGGCAAAGTCCCGCCGCTCGCGGGCTCCGTCGCGCTCTTCATGCGCAGCCCCGAGGGACGCAACTACGTGCTGCGCGTGCCGGGCGCTGCCAACTCCGCACTCGGGGATGCGCAGCTCGCCGCCGTCCTCAACTGGCTGGCGGAGCGCTTCCCGCCCGCCGACCCGGACGCACCCAAGGGCACGCCGTTCACCGCGGCCGAGGTGAGTGAGCTGCGCCGCACGCCGCTCGCCGACGTCAGGGACCGGCGCCGCGAGGTGGTGCGCGCGCTCGCCGCGAGCGGCCCGGCGCCGCCCGCGGACTACTGAGGCACCCCCGGCGGAATTCGCCGCGCCGCCTTACTGGCGGAAGATGAGCGTGACGCCGATGGTACGCGGCCGGACGGCGTATTGACGCTCCAGGCGGCTGTTGCCGTCACCGGGATTGATCGACCAGTTGTAATCGGTGAGGGCGTGCGTGTTCGCCAGGTTGTCGCAGAACGCGGCGACCGACCACGGACCGAACTGCATGCCGGCGCGCAGGCTCGCGAACGTGGTCCCGGCAAGCACGTAGTTGTTCGGATCGAACTGCAGCGTCCCCGGATCCTGGGCGGCGCTCGCCCACTTGGCGCGGCCCTCGTACTCATAGTCGACGCGCACGAAGCTGTCGTGCGTCAGGAAGTTGAAGCGGTACTCGAGTCCCGCGGCGACCGTCACCGGAGCCGTCGGCTGCCCGGCGCCGGTCTCGCTCGCCTGCCCGACGATCGCATTTCCGTCGGCGACCACGGGCGTCGCCTCGGTGGGGCTCAGCCTCGAGTCCTGGGTATAGCGGGCTTCGGTGTAGCCCGCGGCGAGATTCAGCGTCAGGGCGTCGGTCAGGGATGCGTCGAGCTGGAAATCGATGCCCTTGGCGACCGCCGCGCCGAGATTGGCGATGAAGGAGATCTGGCAGATCGGCGGCACGACCACCTGCTGGATATTGTTCCACTTGATGTAATAGATGCTGCTCGCGATCCGGACGCGATTGTTGATGTTGTTCTTGGCGCCGACCTCGAAGCTGTCGACGGTGTCGGAGTTGTAGGTCGCCGGCGCGTTCGTAATACCGAAGTTCTGGAAATCCTGCGAGCAGGCGGCGAAGGGCAGCGGGTTATTGGCGCCGCCGGGGCGGTAGCCCTTGGCGTAGGTCGTATAGAGCATGTTATTGGGATCGACCTGGTACTGCAGGCTCAGCTTCGGCGTGAACGAGTTCTCCGAGTTGTTGCCCGAGCCGGTAGTCGACGGCCCGAAGAGCTGCGGCCCTCCGGTGAAGGTATCGAACGAGTACTTGTTCTTGGAGAAACGTGCCCCGGCGGTCAGTTTGAGCGCATCGGTGAGGCCGTAGGTCAGCTCGCCGAACAGCGCGTACTGCTCGTCCTTGGCGTGGGTCTGCAGGAAGTACGAGTCAGTGGGATATGCCGGGTCGTAGCCGACGCCGAAGACGTCGACGATGTCCGGGTCCCCGATGAGGGCGTTCTGCAGCTCGGAGAGCAGCGGGTCGTGGATCTGCTCGAGATAGCTCTGGCGGTTCTCGCTGAGGAACACGCCCGTGGTCCAGATCAGCCGTGCGTTCGGATCGCTCGACTGCAGGCGGATCTCCTGGGTGATGTTGATCTGGCCGTTGTCGACCGTGGAGGGCGACACATAGTCGGTGGCGCCGGCCGGCAGGTGGATGCCGCCGCCGTCGATCAGCGGGTATTGCGCGCCGGTCGGGTAAGGCGGCACAAAGGCGTACAGCTGGTAGAAGCCGAGGTTATAGATCGTTCCTTCATAGCCGTCCTGGTTGCGGCGATCGTAGTAGGAGGTGTTGGAAATGAGCTGCGCGGCGCCCAGGTCCCCCTGGATCTTGAGCGAGGTGAGATAGAACCTGTCCGGTACGTGTCGTTGCGAGGGGTTGGCATTGACGAAGTCGTTGCTCGACGGGTTCGAATAGAGCGGCCAGTAGTTGTTGATGTCGTTGCGGTGCGAGTCCTGATAGTAGATCGCGGGTGTGATCTGCCAGTTCGCACTCGGCGCCCACAGGAACGCGAGCCGTGCCAGGTAGTTGTCGACGTAGTTGGCGTTGTGCTCGACGGTTGCCAGCGTCACCGGATTGATGTCCTCGATCCAGCCGCCATCGTGCCGGTACCAGAGCGTGAGGCGCGCCCCGAAGGTCCCCTCGACCAGCGGTCCGCCGACCGCGACGCCCGCCTCGTAGCTCGGGCCGCCGTTCTCCGTGGTGGCAAGCTCCGCGCGGCTGTAAATGCTGGTGCGGGTGAGGCTCGGCTGCGTGGTGATATAGCGCACGGTCCCGCCCTCGGAGCCTGCGCCGAACAGCGTACCCTGCGGCCCGCGCAGCACTTCCACGCGGTCGATGTCGAAGGATTTCGGCAGCGCCTCGTCAGGGTTGAAGGCGAGCGCCCGCATCTGGATCGGCGTGTCGTCGAGATAGATGCCCGTGGTACCGGCGCCGCCCGTGCCGGAAATGCCGCGGATCGAGATGTTGTTGGTGCCGGAAGTGTCGAAATTCACTCCCGGCGTGAAGCGGGCGACCTCGGAGAAATCCTTGATGCCGCGATCATCCAGGCTCTCTTGGGTGAGCGCGGTGACGCTGATCGGCACCTTGCTGAGACTCTGCTCGCGGCGCGTCGCGGTCACGACCACTTCCTGCAGCGCGCCGGCCTGTGGCGCCTCCTCGGCGGGCTGCGCCGCCTGCTGATCCGCCCACGCGCCCACGCTGCCGCAAGCGAGGGCTGCCACGGCGAGCCGCGCGCCTGCCCGCACGTGCCTGGATACATACCGGTAATCACGCCGCATGGAGGCTCCCCCTGAAGATATCCGCCGTTGTTGTATCGCCACACTATCGTACGGCGACCTCCCGACAAGGTAGCGCGCCGGCAGCGCGACGGCAACGGCCGTGCTGCCGTGGTGCGCAAACGGTGCGCAAACGGTGCGCGACCCGCGGCGCAGCGCACCCAAACCGTGCAGCCTCAGCCGTGCAGGCCCCGGCTCACCGGCAGGGTACGCACGCGCTTGCCGGTGGCAGCGTAGATTGCGTTGCACAGCGCCGCGCTCACGCAGGCCGTGCCCGTCTCGCCAACTCCGCCCGGACTCTCGCCGCTCGCGATGAGGTGCACCTCCACTTTGGGCGCCTCCGCGATCCGCAGCGGCACAAAATCGTTGAAGTTGCCCTGCTGCACCCGCCCGTTGGCGATCGTGATCTCGTTGGTGAGCGCCGCACTCAACCCGAACGTCACACCGCCTTCGAGCTGCGCGCGCACTCCGTCGGGATTCACCACCTGACCGCAGTCCATCGCGCACACCACGCGCCCGACGCGTGGGTGTCCCTGCGCGTCCATGCTGACCTCGGCGACCTGCGCCAGATAGCTGCCGAAGGCATACTGAATGGAGACGCCGCGGCCGCTGCCCGCCGGCAGGGCCGTGCCCCAGCCGGCGCGGTCGGCGGCTAGCTCGAGCACGGCGCGCATGCGCGGCTCCTTGAGCAGTGCGCGGCGGTAGCTCACCGGATCCTGCTGCACAGCGGCGGCCAGCTCGTCCATGAAACTCTCCACGGCAAAGACGCTGCGCGTGGCGCCGACGCCGCGCCACCACCCGGTCGGCACCCCACGCGGATCGCGGCGCACGAAGCGCACCTCCATGTTCTCGAGCGGGTACGCGAGATCGACCGCGGAGGTCACCGCGTCGGGATCGACGCCGTTTTTTACCGTCTCCTCGCCGTAGTAGAGCGCCCACAGGCCCGCGCCCGCGATGGTGTGCCGCCACGCGACCGGTAAGCCCTTGGCATCGAGTGAGGCGGAGAGATGATCCACGTAGTACGGACGATAGCGGTCGTGGCGCAGGTCCTGCTCGCGGCTCCACAACACCTGCACCGGGCCCTGCACGTGGCGCGCGATGCGCGCCGCCAGCAGCACGCCGTCGACCTCGAGACGCCGGCCGAAACCGCCGCCGATGAGCTGGTTGTGCAGGATGATCTGCTCGGGCTTCAGGCCGAGAGCCGCGAGCTTGGCAACTGCGCGGTCGGGTGCCTGGGTACCGGTCCAGATCTCGCACTCGCCGCCGCGCCAGTCGACCGTGCAGTTCATCGGCTCGAGCGTGGCGTGCGCGAGGAATGGCTGATGATAGGTCGACTCCACGTGTATCGCGGCGCGCCCCGCTGCCGCCGGCTTGCCCTTGCTGAGCGCCACGGCACCCGCCTCGCGCACGGCACGCTCGAGCTCCGCGACGATCGCCGCCTGCTGCGCCGTGGCATTCGCGCCGTCGTCCCAGCGCGGCGCGAGCGCCTTCATTCCCTGCAGCGCCGCCCAGGTATCATCGGCCACGACGGCCAGCAGATCGCCCTCGTTCACCACCTGACGCACGCCGCGCACCGCCAGCGCCGCATCGTCGGCCAGCGCCGCGACGCTGCCGCCCACCACCGGCGCGATGGCGATCGCCGCCACCTTCGCGTGCGGCGGCCGCGCGTCGATGCCGAAGCGCGCGCTGCCGTCCACCTTGTGCGCACTGTCGAGCCGCGTGGTGGCACGGCCGATCACGCGGAAATCCTTCGGCGACTTGAGTGGCGGCGGCGCCGGCAGCGGGAGGGCGGCGGCGGCCGCGGCCAGGGAGCCGTAGCCGAGGCGCCGGCCCGAGGCGGCGTGAACGACCGTGCCCTTCTCGGCGTGGCAAGTCGCGACGGGCACACCCCAGCGCTTGGCCGCCGCCTGGATCAGCATGACTCGAGCGGTCGCGCCCGCCTGGCGCAGCGGCGTCCAGCACTGAATGATCGACAGCGAAGTGCCGGTCGACTGGTCGAATTTCAGGCCTTCATCGGCTGAAGGGTCGGGAACAAATCCGTAGATTTCGGGCTTGGGTGGCGCGGCCTCGAGGCTCACCGCATCGAGGTCCACCTCGAGCTCCTCGGCGATGAGCATCGGGAGCGAGGTGTAGGTACCCTGGCCCATCTCCACCTTCGGCATCACCAGCGTGACGCGCCCGCTCGGCTCGATGCGCACGAAGGCGTTCAGCACCCCGTGCCCATCGCCCGCGGCGCCCGCGCGCTGCTGCAGCCGTCGGGCAGTGACGCCGAGCACCAGCGCTCCGCCCACCGCGGCGGCCACCAGCACGAACTGGCGCCGCGTTACCGCGGGTGCGTTCAACGGGCCTCCGGGCGCGCGAGCCGCGCGAGCCCGCCGAGCCATGGGCGCAGCGCCTGCGGCACGTCCACGGAGCCATCCTCGTTCTGGAAGTTCTCGAGCAGCGCCACCAGCGTGCGTCCCACGGCGAGTCCCGAGCCGTTGAGCGTGTGCACGGCTTCCGGCTTCTTGTCGAGCGGATTGCGCCAGCGCGCCTGCATGCGCCGCGCCTGGAAGGCCTCGTAGTTGCTGCACGAGGAGATCTCGCGGTAGCGCTCCTGCGAGGGCAGCCAGGCTTCCAGGTCATAAGTCTTTGCGGAGCCGAAGCCCGTGTCGCCGCCGCACAGCGCCACCTTGCGGTACGGAATCCCGAGCCGCTGCAGCACCGTCTCGGCGTGCCCGGTGAGCTCTTCCAGCGCGGCGTAGGAATCTGCCGGTCGGACGATCTGCACCAGCTCGACCTTGTCGAACTGGTGATTGCGGATCATGCCGCGGGTGTCCTTGCCGGCGGCGCCCGCCTCCGAGCGGAAGCACGGCGTATGCGCGACGAATTTGAGCGGCAGCTGCTCGGCCGCCAGGATCTGCTCGCGCACCAGGTTAGTGACCGGCACCTCGGCGGTTGGAATCAGATAGAAGCCCTGCTCGCGCACCGCGAACAGATCCTGCTCGAATTTTGGCAGCTGCCCGGTGCCGACGAGCGCCGGGGGCTGCACCAGGTAGGGGACGCAGACCTCCGTGTAGCCGTGCTCGTGCGTGTGCAGGTCGAGCATGAATTGCGCGAGCGCCCGATGCAGCCGCGCCACCGCGCCGCGCATCACGACGAAGCGCGCGCCCGAGATGTGCGCCGCCGCCTCGAAGTCGAGGCCGCCGAGCCGCTCGCCGATCTCGACGTGATCCCGCGCCTTGAAGCTGAAGCGGCGCGGCTCGCCCCAGCGCCGGACCTCGGCGTTGGCGCGCTCGTCGCTTCCCTCCGGGACCGAGGCGTGCAGCAGATTCGGCAGTCCGAGCTGCCACAGCTCGAGCTCGCCCTGCACCGCGGCGAGCTGAGCCTCGGCGGCGGAGAGCTCGACGGTGAGAGCCTCGCCGCGTGCGATCAGCGCGGCCGCATCCTCGCCGCGCCCCTTGGCCATACCGACCGCCTTGGCGTTGGCATTGCGCTCGGCGCGCAGCCGATCGACCTCGACGGCCCAGGGCTTGCGCTTCTCCTCGAGGGACTTGAGCGCCTCGACGTCCAGCCGGTAGCCGCGGCGCGCGAGATTGCGCGCCACCTCCTCGGGCTCGTTACGCAGTAGCTTCGGATCGATCACTCGCTGCCTTTCGAAGTGGGTGTCTGGGCCCGCAGGCGCGCCAGCGCCTCGGCGATCTTGAGCTCGAGGCCGCGGGGAACCGGCCGATAGTATCGCCGATCCGGCATGCCCTCCGGCAGGTAGCGCTCCCCGGCGGCAAACGCGCCCGGCTCGTCGTGCGCGTAGCGGTAGTCGCGCCCGTAGCCGAGCTCCTTCATCAACCGCGTCGGCGCGTTGCGCAGCCTGAGTGGCACTTCCAGCGTGCCGAACTCGGCCACGTCCGCCATGGCTTCGGCCATCGCCACGTAGACCGCGTTGCTCTTGGGCGCGCACGCCAGGTACACGACCGCGGTGGCGAGCGCCAGCTCGCCCTCCGGGGACCCGAGCCGCTCGTAGGCCTCCCAGGCATCGAGGCTGAGCGCGAGGGCGCGCGGATCGGCGAGACCGAGATCCTCGCTCGCCATCCGCACCACGCGCCGCGCGAGGTAGCGCGGATCGCAACCGCCGTCGAGCATCCGGCACAGCCAGTAGAGCGCCGCATCGGGATCCGAGCCGCGTACCGCCTTGTGCAGCGCCGAGATCTGCTCGTAGAACTGGTCCCCGCCCTTGTCGAAACGGCGATGGCCGCCGCCGGCCACCTCGCGCGCCAACGCCGCGTCGAGCCTGCGGGGGGTGGCGCCGGCCTGCGCCAGGCCGACCGCGAGCTCGAGCATGTTGAGCGCCCGTCGTGCATCGCCGTCGGCCGCGTGCGCGATCAGCTCGAGCGCCTCGGGCTCGGCCTCGATCTGCTCCCGGCCGAGTCCGCGCTCCTCATCCTCCAGCGCGGCGCGCAGCACGGCGCGCAGATCCTCGAGCGTCAGCGCCTTCAATACGTAGATCCGCGCGCGCGACAAGAGTGCGCTGATCACCTCGAACGAGGGGTTCTCGGTGGTCGCGCCGACGAACGTCAGGGTGCCGTCCTCGAGATACGGCAGGAAGGTGTCCTGCTGCGCCTTGTTGAAGCGATGCACCTCGTCGAGGAACAGGAGTGTCGGCCGCCCGTCGGCGGCGCGCGCCGCGCGCGCGCTCTCCACCGCCGCGCGGATGTCCTTGACTCCGGCCATCACGGCCGAGAGCGGGATGAACTGTGCGTCGGCGGTTCGTGCGATGAGGCGCGCCAGCGTCGTCTTGCCGGTGCCCGGCGGCCCCCACAGGATGAGCGAATGCAGTTGACCGGAGCCGATGCTGACGCGCAGGGGCTTGCCCGGTGCGAGCAGGTGCTGCTGCCCGATGAACTCATCGAGGCTGCGCGGCCGCATGCGATCCGCGAGCGGCCGGAGCGACTCGGCCAGAGCGGCGCTCATCTGCGCGGCGTACCGATCACGTCGGCGCCGGCCGGGGGCGTAAAGCTCACCTCGGCGGCGCGCACCGCAGCGTTGCGCTCCACCTTGTCGAACATCACGGTCGCGGTCTGGTCGAGCTTGTCCTCGAGGATCATGCGCTTGAGCTCGCCGTGATCGAAGCCGAACAGGGCTTCGCGGAAGTCCGCCGAGGCGCCCTGTGGCTCGACCAGCACCCACTCGAGCCCGAGCCGCTCGCCGGCCGGCGTGATCGTGAAGTTCTTGCGGACGTCAACCGCGCCCGACAGCAGCATGGCCGGCGTCGCCGACAGCGCTGCGTCGACGGGCTTCACGGTCACCTGCGCGAGGTCGCGGTCGAAGAACCAGAGGTTGCGTCCGTCGCAGACCATGAGCTGGCCCGCGCTGCGCGCGGCGCCGCTCGCTGCGGCCGTCTGCGGGTGGATCTCCCAGCTGAATTTCCCCGGGCGCTGCACGATGATCGTGCCGGTGGCGCGATCGATCTCGCGCCCCTGGCCGTCGGCCAGCGTCTGCACGAAGCTCGCGCGCAGGGTCTTCAGATTGTCGAGATAGGCATCGAGCTGCGTCGGCTGCGACTGCGCGGCCTGCGACTGCGGCGCCGCCGGTGTGCCGACAGGCGGTGCCGCGTTCGCCAGCGAACTCGCGATGAGGGCCACAAGCAGGACGGCGAGCGGGCCGCTGCGCAGCGTCAGTGACGAGTGTGGAAATTGGCTTTCGGGGGCGTGTGCGCCATGGATGGCGCACCCGCAGCCTCCATGGATGGATTTACGGCGGCCCCGAAAGGCAATTTCTGCAATCGGCGCTGCTGCCACACGTGGCTCCGTCATGTCAGTCCTCTGGTGGCGCCGGCGCCAGCACATCGCGAGCACCGTTGGCCTGCAGCGGTCCGACCAGCCCGGCGAGCTCCATCGCTTCGAGCAGCCGCGCCGCCCGGTTGTAGCCGATCTTGAGCCGCCGCTGCACGTAGGAGATCGACGGCTTGCGCTCCGTGGTCACGATGCGCACCGCCTCGTCGTAGAGCGGGTCCTGCTCGGCATCGCCGTCGCCGCCGCCGTCGGTTTCCCCCTCCTCGCCCGAGATACCGGCAATGGGCCCGCGCGGCCCCGACAGCACCTCCTCGAGATAATTCGGAGGCAGGGGCGTCTTCAGCGCATCCACCACACGATGCACTTCCTGATCGGACACGAACGCCCCGTGCACACGCGTCGGCATCGAGGTGCCCGGCGGCAGGTACAGCATGTCGCCGTGGCCGAGGAGCGTCTCGGCGCCCATCTGATCGAGGATGGTGCGCGAGTCGACCCGCGCCGACACCTGGAAGGCGATGCGGCAGGGGATGTTCGCCTTGATGAGCCCGGTGATCACGTCCACCGACGGCCGCTGCGTCGCGAGCACCAGGTGAATCCCCGAGGCGCGCGCTTTCTGTGCCAGGCGCGTGATGAGCTCCTCGACCTTCTTGCCGACGATCATCATGAGGTCGGCGAACTCGTCCACGATCACCACCACGTAAGGCAGCGGCGTCAGGTCGAGGATCTGCGTCTGGTCGATGGTGGGATCGTTCGCGGCGCGCTGCATCATCACCGGATCGCGAATCGGCCTGCCCGCGTCGATCGCATCCTTCACCCGGCGATTGAAGCCGGCGATATTGCGCACGCCGAGCGCCGCCATCAGCTGGTGCCGCCGGTCCATCTCCGCGACGCACCACCGCAGCGCATTCGCCGCCTGTTTCATGTCGGTGACCACCGGCGCCAGCAGGTGCGGAATCCCCTCGTAGACCGACAGCTCCAGCATCTTCGGGTCGATCATGATGAGCCGCACGTGCTCGGCGGTGGACTTGTAGAGAAGCGAGAGCACCATGGCGTTGAGCGCCACCGACTTGCCCGAGCCCGTCGTGCCCGCGATCAGCAGATGGGGCATGCGGGTGAGGTCCGCGACCACCGGCTGCCCGCCGATGTCCTTGCCGAGCGCGAGCGCCAGCGGCGAGTGCATCTCGTCGTAGGCGCGCGAGCGGATGATCTCTCCGAGAGTGACGATCTCGCGCTTCTCGTTGGCGATCTCGAGCCCCATGACGCTCTTGCCGGGAATCACCTCCACGACGCGCACCGACAGCACCGAGAGCGCACGTGCCAGGTCCTTGGCGAGCGCCGTGATCTGGCTCGCCTTGACCCCCGGTGCCGGCCGCAGCTCGAAGCGCGTGACCACCGGACCCGGCTGCACCGCCACCACCTCCGCCTCGATGCCGAAGTCCTTGAGCTTCATTTCCACCAGACGCGACAGCGCCTCGAGCGCTTCGGCCGAATAGAGCGGCTCGCGCGGGGGCGGATCATCGAGGAGCTTCAGCGGCGGCAGCTCGTTGGCCTTCGGCGGGTCGAACAGCGGCACCTGCCGCTCGCGTTCGACGCGAGCGCTCTTCTCGACCAGCGGCAGCGGCGGCTCGATGCGCGGCGGCGCGCGCGTCGCCGACTTCTTCTGCTCGGTCTCCACCGCCTCCTTGCGTGCCTGACGCCGCTCGCGCCCTTCGGCCACGTCCCGGCGCGAGGCCCAGCGCGCCCGCACCCAGCCGATGCCCGCCCAGGTGAGCCCACCGAGCCGGTCCATGACTGCCAGCCACGACACGTGGAAGGCCACCGAGACACCGGCCATCCAGGCGGCGAGCAGCAGCAGCGTCGCCCCGAGAAGATCCAGCCAGGCCGCCAGTCCCCTGCCGACCAGGCCTCCGACCACTCCGCCGGCGGTCTGCCGCAGCATGCCCGCCTGCCAGTGGAGGGTCGTGAGTCCGCTGCTCGCCGCCAGCAGCAGCACGAAGCCGGCCGCACGCACCGCGGTGTTCATGCGCGAGGCGCTCAGGCCCTGCACCCGGCGCTGCAGCCCCCAGGCGGCGAGCGCCAGCACCACCGGCAGCAGGAACGCCGGCCACCCGAACAGGAAGAACAGCACGTCGCTCACCCAGGCGCCCGCGACGCCGATGCGGTTGTGGATCGGCGCGGCGTTGCCGGTATAAGAGAATCCCGGGTCGTCGGGGCTGTAGCTCGCGAGCGCCATGAACAGAGTCAGCGCGACGATCGCGAGCGCGATCACGGCACTCTCGCGCAGCGCACGCGCCACCGCCGCGGTGAGGCGGGAGCCGTTGCGCGCCTGGACCTGGGTCTCAGCCAATCTTCACTGCCCCGTCTTAAGATAGACGGCCCGCATTATAGGGCTTGGTACCATGCACCGATGGCACAGATGACCGCCACGAGACCTAGGCACAGCCGCTTGATAATCCTGGGATCCGGACCCGCCGGTTACAGCGCTGCCGTTTACGCGGCGCGCGCCAACCGACGCCCGCTCCTCATCACCGGGATGGCGCCGGGCGGACAGCTCATGACCACGACCGACGTCGACAACTGGCCGGGAGACGTCGAAGGACTGCAGGGCCCGGCGCTCATGGAGCGCATGCGACGTCACGCCGAGCGCTTCGCCACCGAGATCGTGAGCGACCATCTCGTGTCGGTCGATCTGTCGGTGCGGCCGCTGTCCCTCACGGGCGAAGCCGGCCGCTACACCTGCGATGCGCTCATCATCGCCACGGGAGCGAGCGCCCGCTATCTCGGGCTCCCATCGGAGGAGCAGTTCCGCGGCCGCGGCGTGTCGGCCTGCGCCACCTGTGACGGCTTCTTCTTTCGCGACCAGCGCGTCGCGGTGGTCGGCGGCGGCAACACCGCGGTTGAGGAGGCGCTGTATCTGGCGCACATCGCCCGGCACGTGACGCTGGTGCACCGGCGCGACAAGCTGCGTGCGGAGAAGATTCTGCAGGACCGCCTGTTCCGCGAGCTTGAGGCCGGCAAGATGTCGGTGATCTGGAACCACACGGTGGACGAGGTGCTCGGCAACGAGCAGGGAGTGAGCGGCGTGCGCCTGCGCGCCCTGCCCGCTGGAGCGCTGCAGACGCTGGACGTCACCGGACTGTTCGTCGCCATCGGCCACACACCCAACACGGCGCTGTTCGATGGGCAGCTCGCCATGCGCGGCGGCTACCTCAGCGTCAAGAGCGGCCTCGACGGCGATGCGACCGCCACCAGTGTCCCGGGAGTCTTTGCCGCGGGCGACGTCGCCGATCACGTGTACCGCCAGGCGGTCACCTCGGCGGGCTCCGGTTGCATGGCCGCGCTCGATGCCGACCGCTTCCTCGAGTCGCTCGACGCACGCGGCCACGCCTGAAGGCTGCGCCCCCTCCATGCCCACCGACCGGATCGAGTGCCACTCCAGCGTCGATCAGCTCGACGCGGGCGAGTGGAACGCGCTCACCAGCGACGCATGCCCGTTCGCACGTCACGAGTTTCTCGCGGCGCTCGAGCACACCGGCTGCGTCGGCCCCGGCACCGGCTGGGAGCCGCGCTACCTCGCGCTCCGCGACGCCACGGGACTGGCCGCGGCAGCCGCGGCCTTCGTCAAGAGCCATTCCTACGGTGAATTCGTCTTCGACTTCGCCTGGGCACAGGCCTACGAGCGCCTCGGGCGCCGTTACTACCCGAAGCTCACGCTCGCGACGCCGTTCACGCCGGCGACCGGCCCGCGGCTGCTGGTGCGGCCGGGACTCGATCAGGCGAGCTGGGCTGCGCGACTGCTCACCGCGCTCGAGCGCGACAGTGCCGCACGCGGCTTCTCGGGCGTGCACGCGCTGTTTCTCGATGAGGCCGCACGCGCCGCCTGCGAGCGTCAGGGATGGCTGCTGCGACGTGACTGCCAGTTCCACTGGACCAACCGCGGCTATGCCAGCTTCGAGGATTACCTCGAGTCCTTCACCGCCGAGAAGCGCAAGAAAGCGCGGCGCGAGCGCCGCCGCGTAGCCGAAAGCGGCGTGCGCTTCGAGACGCGCTTCGGCGGTGAGCTCGACACGCCCCTGATCGAGCGCATCTACGCCCTGCACCGCGACACCTTTCTGCGCCACGGGCACGAGCCTTACCTGACGCCGGAGTTTTTTGCCGAGGTGGCGCGGCGGCTGCCGGAGTCGCTGATGGTGAAGCTCGCCATGCAGGGCCGGGCCGTGGTCGCGGTGGCGATCTTCTTCTGGTGCCCGCGGGCGCTCTACGGCCGCTATTGGGGCGCCGCCGCCGACTATCACAGCCTGCATTTCGAAGCCTGCTACCACCAGGGGATCGAGTTCTGCATCGAGCGCGGCATCCCGCGCTTCGAGCCCGGGACGCAGGGCGAGCACAAGGTGAGTCGCGGCTTCGAGCCCCAGCTCACCTGGTCGGCGCATTTCATCGCGGACCGCCAATTTCGTGCCGCGATCGCCGCGTACCTCGAGCGCGAGGGCGCGGCAGTGGCGAGCTACGCGCTCGAGGTCCAGGAGCATGTCCCGTACCGCGGACGGCGCGCCGCGCGCTGAGAGCGCATGAAGACCGTCACCTGGCTGTCGGCGCACGACGCGCCGGAGTGGTTTCCGCCGCCCGAGCAGGCACTCGAGGATCCTCCGGGGCTGCTCGCCGCGGGCGGTGACCTGTCACCCGAGCGGCTGCTGGCGGCGTACCGGCGCGGCATCTTCCCCTGGTACTCGCCGGGGCAGCCGGTGCTGTGGTGGTCGCCCGATCCGCGCGCGGTGCTGTTCCCGGAGGAGTTTCACTGCACGAGGAGCCTCGCCAAGACGCTGCGCAACGGCGGGTTCAGCGCCTCGATCGACCGCGACTTCCCCGCGGTGATCGACGGCTGCGCGGCACCCCGCAGTGCCAGCCCCGGGACCTGGATCACCCCCGACATGCGCGCCGCATACCTGACCCTGCATCGCTTGAGATTGGCGCACAGTATCGAGGCGTGGCGCGACGGCGCGCTCGCCGGCGGGCTGTACGGCGTGCGCCTCGGGGGCGTGTTCTTCGGAGAGTCGATGTTCAGCGCCGTGCGCGACGGCTCCAAGGTGGCCCTCGCCCATCTGGTCGCGCTGTGCCTGCGCAACAGCATCGTCGTGATCGACTGCCAGCTCTACTCGCGTCACCTCGGGAGTCTCGGCGCCCGCACCATTCCCCGCGCCGCATTCCAGCGCCTGCTGCGCGAGCAGGTGTCGCAGCCCTCGCCCCCGCTCGCCTAGGCGCACTGCCTGAGCGCGCAAATTGCCTTTGCTGCGGCCTTTGTGCTCCAATTCGCGCCCCCGAAGTCGTTAAAGGCACTTGTGTCCAAAGAAGACGCGATCCAGATGGAAGGCGAGGTCGTCGAGACCCTGCCCAACACGACTTTCCGGGTGAAGCTGAAGAACGGCCACGTCGTGACCGCGCACATCTCGGGCAAGATGCGCAAAAACTACATCCGCATCCTCACCGGTGATGCCGTCACCGTGGAAATGACCCCGTACGATCTGACCAAGGGCCGCATCATCTACAGGGGACGCTGAGCCTAGGCGGGTACGGCCGGCACCTGCGCCGGCTCACAGTGGAGAGCCAGCCCCGTGCCGTCGTCGTTCACCGATACCCGCACGTGTCCGCCGCCCGCGAGCCGCCCGAACAGCAGCTCCTCCGCCAGCGGTCGCTTGATGTGCTCCTGGATGGTGCGCGCCATGGGGCGCGCCCCCATCTTCGGGTCGTAGCCCTTCTCGGCCACCCAGCGCCGCGCCGCGTCGTCGAGCGAGATCGTAACGCCCTTCTGCTCGAGCTGCGCCTCCACCTCGAGGATCAGCTTGTCCACCACCCGCTCGATGGTGGCGGTATCCAGTGAGGCGAACTGGATGACCGCATCGAGCCGGTTGCGGAACTCCGGGCTGAAGATGCGGCGAATCGCTTCCATGCCATCGGTCGCGTTGTCGGCGTGCGTGAAGCCGATGGAGGGCCGCGCCATCTCCTGCGCGCCGGCGTTGGTCGTCATCACGATGATGACGTGACGGAAGTCGGCCTTGCGGCCGTTGTTGTCGGTAAGCGTGCCGTGATCCATGACCTGCAGCAGCAGGTTGAATACGTCCGGATGAGCCTTCTCGACCTCATCGAGCAGCAGCACGCAGTGCGGGTGCTTGGCTATGGCCTCCGTGAGCAGTCCACCCTGGTCGAAGCCGACGTAGCCGGGCGGCGCGCCGATCAGGCGCGAGACCGTGTGACGCTCCATGTACTCCGACATGTCGAAGCGCAGGAACTCCACGCCCATGGCGACGGCGAGCTGGCGCGTCACCTCGGTCTTGCCGACGCCGGTGGGCCCGGCAAACAGGAAGCTGCCCACGGGCTTGCGCGCCTCGCCGAGGCCCGAGCGCGCCATCTTGATCGCGGCGCCGAGGGCCTCGATCGCCTTGTCCTGTCCGAAGATCACCAGCTTCAGGTTGCGCTCGAGGTTCCTGAGAATCTCCTTGTCGGAGATCGAGACGCTCTTCGCCGGGATGCGCGCCATGCGCGCCACGACGTCCTCGATGTGGCGCACCTCGACCACCGCCTCGCGCTCGGCGACCGGCTTCAAGCGCGCCCGCGCCCCCGCCTCATCGACCACGTCGATGGCCTTGTCGGGCAGGTGCCTTTCGTTTATGTGCCGCGCCGCGAGCTCGGCGGCTGCGCGCAGCGCCGCATCCGCGTAAGTGATGCCGTGATGCTCCTCGAAGCGCGGCTTGAGCCCGAAGAGGATGTCGATCGTCTCCGCCACCGAGGGCTCGACCACGTCGATCTTCTGGAAGCGCCGCGCGAGTGCGTGGTCCTTCTCGAAGATCCCACGGTACTCGCTGTAGGTGGTGGAGCCGATGCAACGGATCTCACCATTGGAGAGCACCGGCTTGATGAGGTTGGAGGCGTCCATCACGCCGCCGGAGGCAGCGCCGGCACCGATCACGGTATGAATCTCGTCGATGAACAGCACCGCCCCGCGAAGCTTCTTCAGCTCGGTGATCACGCCCTTCAGGCGCTTCTCGAAATCGCCGCGATACTTGGTGCCCGCAATGAGCGCGCCCATGTCGAGCGCGAAGATGGTGCAGTCGGCGAGCACCTCGGGAACCTTGCCCTCGACGATGAGACGCGCCAGCCCCTCGGCGATCGCGGTCTTGCCGACCCCGGCCTCGCCGACGTACAGCGGGTTGTTCTTGCGGCGGCGGCACAGAATCTCGATGGTGCGCTCCACCTCGAGCTTGCGACCGATGAGAGGATCGATGCGTCCGTCCTGCGCCAGGCGGTTGAGGTTGGTGGTGTATTTCTCCAGCGCGCTGCCGCCTTCGCCGTCGCGCTCCGCGTCCGGCTGCCCATCCTCCTTGTCGGTCTTCTCCTCGGCGATCTTCGAGAGCCCGTGTGAGATGTAGTTGACGACGTCGAGCCGCGTGACGTGCTGGCGGTTCAGCAGGAACACCGCGTGGCTCTGCTTCTCGCTGAAGACGGCGACCAGCACGTTGGTCACCCCGACCTCTTTCTTGCCGCTCGACTGCACGTGAAACAGCGCGCGCTGCAGCACCCGCTGGAAGCCGAGCGTCGGCTGCACCTCGCGCTCCTCGCCGTCCTCGAGACGCGGAGTGGACTGATCGATATGCTCCTTGAGCTCCTGGCGGAGCTTGGCGAAGTCGACGCCGCAGGCACGCAGCACGTCGCGCACCTTGGGGGTATCGAGTATCGCGAGCAGCAGGTGCTCGACCGTCAGGTACTCGTGACGCGCCTCGCGCGCCTGGTGGAAGGCGTCGTTCAGGCAGTATTCCAGTTCGTTCGACAGCACTTCAGCAAAGCCTTTCAGGTGTTTCCGTTATCAGCGCCGCAGTCCATTGATCCGCCGCACGCTCCGCTTCAGGCCTCTTCCAGAGTGCACATGAGCGGATGCTGGTGATCCCGGGCGTAGGTCGTCACCTGCGCCACCTTAGTTTCGGCGATCTCATATGTGAAGACCCCGCAGACACCCTTACCCTTCGTATGGACCTCGAGCATGATGCGGGTTGCGGTCGGACGGTTCAGGCTGAAGAACTTTTCCAGCACATCGACCACAAACTCCATGGGGGTGTAGTCGTCATTGAGCAGCAGGACCCGATAGAGTGGCGGTTGCTTGACCTCCGGTTGCGCCTCCTCTACGGCGATGCCGGAGTCGGGACGGACCGGATGCTGCTCGGGCATGCGTTCTTTATAGGGGTCGCGAAACGGCAACACAAGAGCAGCACAATGTCGAGTACTTACTCCAAGAGAAACAACCGCTTGAGAGCGCGAGCGGCCGACCCGTATGATTGTCCCGGCTCGCCCGGCGCGCTCTGTGCGGCGCGTGTCCCGCCGCCCTGCGAGGAGTGGGGTTGAACTCCGTTAAGCTCATGTTTTTAGGCCCATGAACGCAGCCTCCTCCTGGCTTGAGGGTTTGCCGGCACCCGGGCGCTGGCGGGCACTGCTGGCAGCCGAGGCACCCCGCCTTGCCGCCTGGATTCTGGCACTCGCCTTAGGGGTGCAGGCGGCCTTCATCGTCACCGATCTCGCGGGCGCTGGCGGCACACCGCGCGCCGCGCCCGCGCCGACCGCGTCCCCGGCGCGCCTCGTCGACGTCGCGGCCGTCACCAATGCGCACCTGTTCGGGACCGCACCGGTTCCGAAGCAGGACGACGCCAATGCCCCGCAGTCGAACATGCCGCTGGTGCTCACCGGAATCATCGCCGGCAATGATCCACAAAGCGGCCTGGCGATCCTCGGACCGACCGCACAGACTGCGAAAGTGCATGCCGTGGGAGACAGTATTCCCGGGGGCGCGCGGCTCCATTCGGTGTACAGCGACCGCGTGATCATCGACCGCAACGGGCAGCTCGAGTCGCTCGTCCTGCCGCGTCAGGCGAACGGCGCCGCGCCGGCACCTTCGACGGCCTCGCTCCCCACGCAGAGCCCCGTGGTCGAGCGCATGCGCAAGGCGCTCACGGAGCAGCCCGGGCTGATCGCCGATCTGTTGCGACCGCAGGCGGTGATGGACGGCGACAAGGTGCGCGGGTTCCGCGTCTACCCCGGCCGCAACCGCCTGGCCTTCGCGCGCCTCGGACTGCGTCCCGGGGACGAGGTTATCGCCATCAACGGCACGCCGCTCGACGACCAGGACCGCGGCCAGGCAATCCTCAATACGCTGTCGACTTCCGCCGAGGCGCACGTCACCGTGATCCGCAACAACCAGCAGCAGGATCTCACGCTGAACATCGCCCAGGTGGCGCAGGAAGCGGAGACTGCGACCGGGCTGCAGCCCGGCGGCTTCCCCGCCCCACCCGGGCAGAGTTCCGCCGCCCAGTTCGCGCCCGGCGCCCTGCCCAACCCGGCGAACGTCGGAGCCGCGCCGGGTGCGGCCGCGGAGCCGGGCGTGCCGCCGCCGGGTGCCGCCGTCGCGGCCCCTCCACCGCCGCCCGAGCCGCAGCCGGGCACGCCGGAAGGCACTCCGCCCCAGTAACCGGGCCGCGCACTCTCTCAAGGGAAATAACAGTGATAAGCCTGCGTTCCATTGCTCCGTGCGCGCTCGCAGTGCTGCTGACCGGCGCGCTCGCCTCGGCCCAGCAGGTGCAACGCATCACGCCCAACTTCAAGGACGCCGACATCACGCAGGTCGCCGAGGCAGTCGCCGCCGCCACCGGCAAGAACTTCATCATCGATCCGCGGGTGCGTGCCCAGGTGACCATGCTGTCCTCGACCGCCATGTCGCCGGCGGCGTTCTACGAGGCCTTCCTGTCGATCCTGCAGGTCTACGGCTTCATCGCGGTGCCGCAGGGCAACATCGTGAAGATCATGCCGGACACCAACGCCAAGACCAGTCCGTCGATCGATCTGCCCGATCACGTGAGCTCGACTTCCGATGAGATCGTGACGCAGGTGCTCGACGTCAGGAACGTGAGCGCCGCGCAGCTCGTGCCGATCCTGAGGCCGATGGTGCCGCAGTACGGCTCGCTGGTCGCCTACCCGGCTGGCAACATCCTGGTGATCACCGACCACGCCAGCAACGTCAACCGGATGATCCGCATCATCCGCCGCATCGACCAGGTCGGGAATCAGGACCCGGAGATCGTGCCGCTCACCAACGCCTCGGCGGCCGAGATCGTGCGCGTGGTCAACTCGCTCTACCAGGGGGCTGCCGCCGCCGAGGGCAGCGCGGTGAAGGTGGTCGCGGATGAGCGCTCCAACACCGTGCTGATCGGCGGCCAGGAGGCGCAGCGGCTGCGCATCCGCGCGCTCATCGCGCATCTCGACACGCCGCTCGGCGGCGGCGGCGACACCCGCGTGCGCTATCTGCACTACGCCAACGCCGAGAAGCTCGCGCCGAAGCTCAAGGAGCAGATCACCGGTATCGCGCAGGCCGCCGGGCCGGCCGGCGCCGCGGGCGCTGCCGTCAACCCGCAGGCGCAGGCGGAGAAGAATGCGATGGTGTGGGCAGACCCGACCAACAACGCCCTGGTCATCACCGCGCCGCCGAAGATCATGCGCGCCGTCATGGAGATCGTCGACAAGCTCGACATCCGCCGCCCGCAGGTGCTGGTCGAGGCGATCATCGCCGACGTCAACTTCGGCAAGGACGCCGAGCTCGGCGTCAACTGGGCGGTGGTCGGCCAGGGCAACAACAACGTGCCGGCCGGTGCCTTCGTCAGCCCGGTCGGCGGCACCAGCATCGTCGACCTCGCCGGCGCGATCCAGAATCCCGGCACCGTCACCACCCCGCTGCTGCAGGGCACGACCCTCGGCATCGGCCGCATCGCGGCCAGCGGGGTCAACTTCGCTGCGGTGCTGCGCGCGATCCGCTCCGACACCAACGACAACATCATCGCCACGCCCTCGGCGGTCACCATGGACAATCAGGAGGCGGAGCTCAAGGTCGCGCAGGAGGTGCCGTTCATCACCGGCCAGTACACCGCCAACAACACCGCGGTGGTCGGCGGGGCCGTCAACCCGTTCCAGACCATTCAGCGCGAGGAAGTCGGCACGATCCTCAAGATCACGCCGACCATCTCGCCGGAGGGACAGGCGGTGATGCTCAAGATCTCGATCGAGAGCTCGAGCATCGGGCAGAAGCCCGCCGGCGCCGTCGATCTCGTGACCAACAAGCGCACCGTCAGCACCATGGTGATGATCGACGACGGCGGCATCGTCGTGCTCGGCGGACTCACCGAGGACGACAGGACCAAGGGCGAGAACCGCGTGCCGTTCCTCGGCAACATCCCGATCATCGGCTACCTGTTCAAGACCCGCAACGAGTCCTCGACCAAGAGCAACCTGATGATCTTCATCCGGCCGAAGATCCTGCGCGATGCCGCGCAGTCGGCCTTCGAGACCGACCTGAAGTACAACTACATGATCGAGCAGGAGCATGAGAGCAACAAGATGGGATACCGCGAGGCGTTGCCGCTGCTGCCCGGTGTAAGTCACGGCGCGCTGCCGCCGCTGCCTCCGGGCGGCTCCGCGCCGCCACCTCAGGGGCCGGGCCCCGTCCCGCCGACCGGTGCCTCAGTGGCACCGGGCACGGCTGCGCCGGACACCCCGGCGGCATCCCCGGCCGATCAGCCGCCTCCCAGGCGATGAGCGTCGTCACTCCATGAACGCGGTCACCCCTGACGAGCCTCAAGCGCACGCCGCAGCCGCGGCATCCGACGGACCACGGCTGTCGTTTGCGTTCGCCAAGCGCCACGGGGTGCTCGTGCGGGGCATCGTCGACGGCGTAGCGGACTGCGTCTGCCGCGAGCACGCCGCGCCGCTCGCGCTCGCCGAGGTGCGCCGTTACCTGCGCCGGCCGGTGAAGCTCGAACGGGTGCCGGAGGAGGAATTCGACCTGCTGCTGCGCCGCGCCTATGAGGCAGGCTCGGACGCCATGCAGGCGGTCGAGGGGCTCGACGAGACGACCGATCTCGCGCATCTCGCACAGGAGCTGCCCGAGCAGGCCGATCTCCTCGACAGCGAGGATGACGCGCCGATCATCCGCCTGATCAACGCGGTGCTCACGCAGGCGGTCAAGGAGAACGCCTCCGACATCCATATCGAGCCGTTCGAGAACCGGCTGGTGATCCGCTTCCGCGTCGACGGCGTGCTGCGCGAGGTGCTGCAGTCGAAGCGCGCCGTAGCGCCGCTGGTGGTGTCGCGCGTCAAGGTCATGTCGCGCCTGGATATCGCCGAGAAGCGCCTGCCGCAGGACGGGCGCATCAGCCTGCGGATCGCCGGCCGCGCGGTCGATGTACGCGTCTCCACCATCCCCTCGGGGCATGGCGAGCGCGTGGTGCTGCGTATCCTCGACAAGCAGGCCGGCAAGCTCGACCTGGGATCGCTCGGCATGGACCCGAGCACCCAGAGCGCGATGGACGAGCTGATCCACAAGCCCCACGGCATCATCCTGGTGACCGGACCGACCGGCTCGGGTAAGACCACGACGCTCTACGCGGCGCTCGAGCGCCTGAACGACAACACTCAGAACATCATGACCGTCGAGGACCCCATCGAGTACTACATCGACGGCATCGGCCAGACGCAGGTCAACACCAAGGTCGAGATGACCTTCGCCCGCGGCCTGCGGGCGATCCTGCGCCAGGACCCGGACGTGGTGCTGATCGGCGAGATCCGCGACCTCGAGACCGCGCAGATCGCGGTGCAGGCGAGCCTCACGGGTCACCTGGTGCTCTCCACGCTCCATACCAACACCGCCGCCGGCGCCATCACGCGCCTGCGCGATATGGGCATCGAGCCGTTCCTGCTGTCGTCGAGCCTGATCGGCGTGCTGGCGCAGCGCCTGGTGCGGGTGCTGAATCCCGAGACCAAGCAGCCCTTCAAGGCCGGCGAGCGCGAGCGGCGGCTGCTGAACCTCGCAGCCAACGATCCCTCGCCGACCCTCTACCGGCCGGGGCGCGACCCCTCCGGCGGCTATCGCGGCCGCACCGGAATCTACGAGCTCATCGTGGTCGATGACGCCATGCGCACGATGATCCACGACGGGGTGTCCGAGCACGAGATCGAGCGGCACGCGCGCTTGAGTACCCCGTCGATCCGCGACGACGGGCGCGCGCGCGTGCTGCGTGGCGACACCACCCTCGAGGAGATTCTGCGAGTCACTCGTGAGGATTGATTGAGGGCATGGGCGCGTTCGAATACACCGCGCTCGACGCCGCCGGCCGCGAGCGCAAGGGCATTCTCGAGGGCGACACCCCGCGTCACATCCGCCAGCTGCTGCGCGAGCAGCAACTGCTCCCCGTAACCGTCGCCGAAGTCGCGCAGAAGGAGGCGAAGGCCCAACGCTCCTCCTTCAGCCTGATGCGGCGTGTCTCGCCCACCGACCTCGCGCTGTTCACCCGTCAGCTCGCCACGCTGGTGCGCGCCGGGCTCCCGCTCGAGGAGTCCCTGCTGGCCGTGTCGCAGCAGACAGAGAGGCCACGGGTACAGAGCATCATCCTCGGGGTGCGCTCCCGTGTCATGGAAGGCCACACGCTGGCCGACGGCTTCGCAGAATTCCCCCGCGTGTTCCCCGAGATCTATCGCGCCACGGTGGCCGCCGGCGAGCAGTCCGGTCATCTCGACAACGTGCTCGAGCGGCTCGCCGACTACACCGAGAGCCGCGAGCAGATCCGGCAGAAAGTGCTGGCGGCGCTGCTCTATCCCATCGTTCTCACGGTGATGTGCTTTGCGATCGTGTCGGGGCTGCTGGTGTTCGTGGTGCCGAAGGTGGTGGCGGTGTTCGAGTCCGCCAAGGGCAAGCTTCCCCTGATCACGCGGGCACTGATCGCCACCAGCGACTTCCTGCGCCACTACGGGCTGTACCTGGCGGTGGCGCTGGCGCTGGTGGTGTGGCTGTTCCGGCGCTGGCAGCGCGATCCGGCGGCCAAGCGCCGCGTGCAGCGCTTCCTGCTCACGGTGCCCATCGTCGGCAAGCTCTCCCGCGGCTTCAACACCGCGCGTTTCACCCGCACCTTCAGCATCCTCTCGGCGAGCGCCGTACCGGTGCTCGAGGCGCTGCGCATCGCGGGCGAGGTGGTTACGAACCTGCCGATGCGGGACGCGGTCGCGGACGCGGCCGCGCGCGTGCGCGAGGGTGCGCCGATCGGACGCTCGCTGGCCGTGAGCCGCATGTTTCCGCCGCTGACCATTCACCTCATCTCGAGCGGTGAGTCGAGCGGGGAGCTCGAGAGCATGCTGGAGCGGGCCGCCATCAGCCAGGAGCGCGAGCTCGACGCCCTGCTCGCAGCCATGGTGGGCCTCCTCGGCCCGCTGCTGATCGTGGTGATGGGCCTGTTCGTCATGGGCATCGTTTTTGCAATGCTCCTGCCGATCTTCGAGATGAACAACCTGATCCATTGAGGCCGCGGTGCGCGGTTTCGGCGCCTTCCGGCCGGCGGAGCGGGCACGGTTCACAAAAACCACACGTGCGACATTGCAGTAGCAAGGGGATCTGATTTAAGTTCGCGCCGTCCAATTCCTGCCGGACAGCCGTCCCGCATGAGCGAGAAGCCGGAATCAGACGAATTCGAGGACGAAGAGGCCGACGAGCCCGTCACCGGCGATGGTGACGTCGATCTCGATCAGGTCATCAAGGACCTCGACCTCGCCAAGCGCCGCGGCCAGAAGGCCGGTGACCCGGCGTGGCGGCGCCTCGAGCGGCTGCTCGAGGAAAAACGCACCGCCGAGCTCACCAGCGACTTCGAGGACTACGAGATCGGCGAGGACGGGGAGAATCCGCGCAAGGCCCGGCGCAAGCCCCGCAACGGCTGAGCTGCGCTGCCGTCCCCGCGGCCGCGCGCGCCTTCAATGAAAATCCCGCGAGCGGGTCGTGAGCTGACCGAGCAGCGCCGTTCGGTCGATGAGCCGGCGGGCGATGAGGTGCATGACCCCCTCCTGGGTCTGCAGCTCGCCGTGCACCTCCAGCAGCCGCGACTCGAGGAGTGCGCGGCGCTGCGCGCGTCCTACGCGCTCCCACACGATGACGTTCACCTGGCCGCTCTCGTCCTCGAGCGTGACGAAGGTGACGCCGCTCGCGGTGGCGGGGCGTTGGCGCATGAGCACCAGACCCACGGTACGCACCGCGGCGCCGTTCGCGGCGCGCCCGAGCTCGCTCGCACTCAGGAGCGAGTCGGCGCGCAGTCTCTCGCGTAGCAGCGCGAGCGGATGCCTTCCGAGCGTGAGCCCGAGCGCGGCATAGTCCGCGCAGATCTCCTCGCCCTCGGAGGGCCTCGCGAGCAGCGGCCGCCCTTCGGCGAAGTCCGCACTCCGTGCAGCCGCGGTGGCAAGCGGCAGGGGGCGCTCGGTGCCGGAGACCTCCCAGAACGCCAGATGCCGGTTGCCGCTCAAAGAAGCAAACGCCCCGGCGGCAGCCAGCGCTTCCAGGTCACCGCGATCGAGCGCCGCCCGCGCGGCGAGCTCCGGCACGCTGGCGAAAGGCCGCAGGGCGCGCGCTTCGATCAGGCGCTGCGCGCCGGCCTGCGTCAGCGACTTCACCAGCCGCAATCCCAGGCGCAGCGCCGGCTCGCCCTCGGCACGGCGCTCGAGCGTCGAGTCCCAGAGCGAGGCGCAGACATCCACGGGACGCACCTCCACGCCATGGGCACGCGCATCACGAATGAGCTGCGCTGGCGCATAGAAGCCCATCGGCTGACTGTTGAGCAGCGCGCAGGTGAAGGCCGCGGGCTCGTAGCACTTCAGCCAGGCCGAGTCGTACACCAGCAGCGCGAAACTCAGGCTGTGTGCTTCCGGAAATCCATACTCACCGAACCCTAACATCTGCTGGTAGATGCGCTGCGCGAATTCCTCCGGGTAGCCGTTGGCGCGCATTCCCTGCAGCAGCCGCTCGCGAAACGGATCGAGTCCGCCGGTCCTCTTCCAGGCGCCCATCGCGCGGCGCAGCGCATCTGCCTCGCCGGGCGTGAATCCCGCGGCGACGATCGCGATCTGCATCACCTGCTCCTGGAAGATCGGCACGCCTAGCGTTCGATGCAGCACCGCCCGCACCTCCTCGCCCGGGTATTCGACCGGCTCCGCTCCCGAGCGACGCCGCAGGTAGGGATGCACCATGTCGCCCTGGATGGGGCCGGGACGCACGATCGCGACCTCGATGACGAGGTCATAGTAGCAGCGGGGCTTCAGGCGCGGCAGCATCGCCATCTGCGCGCGCGATTCGATCTGGAACACGCCGATGGTGTCGGCGCGGCAGATCATGTCGTAGACGCGTGCATCCTCGGCCGGCAGCTCGCCGAGCGCGTGGCGCGTCCCGCGGTAGTCGTTCACCAGCGCGAAAGCGCGCTTGAGCGCGGTGAGCATGCCGAGCGCCAGCAGATCCACCTTGAGGAGCCCGAGGTCGTTGAGATCGTCCTTGTCCCACTGCACCACGGTGCGCTTGGGGCTGGCTGCGTTCTCGATCGGCACCAGCTCCTCGAGCAGTCCCCGGGCGATCACGAAACCGCCGACGTGCTGGGAGAGGTGGCGGGGGAAGCCCGGGAACGCGGTGAGCTCGGCGGCGAGCGGCAGCAGGCGCTGGAGAGGGGGATCACCGGCATCGAAGCCGGCGGCGCGCAGCCGTTCGGGGATCGTGGTGCTGCCATCCCACCATTGCATGACGCCGGCGAGGCGGGCGCACTCCTCAAGCGTGAGCCCGAACGCCTTGCCGAGATCGCGCAGCGCGCTGCGCGGCCGGTACATGATGACGGTCGCGGCGAGTGCCGCGCGCTCGCGCCCGTACTTCCCGTAGACGTACTGCAGCACCTCCTCGCGCCGCTCGTGCTCGAAGTCGATGTCGATGTCGGGCGGCTCGTTGCGCTCGCGCGAGATGAAGCGCTCGAACAGCAGCGCCGCGCCGCGCTGCGGGTCCACCGAGGTGACGCCCAGGCAATAGCACACGCGCGAGTTGGCGGCCGATCCCCGGCCCTGGCACAGGATCCCGCGGCTGCGCGCGAAGGCGACCACGTCGTAAACGGTGAGGAAGTACGGCTCGTAGCCGAGCTCACTGATGAGGGCGAGCTCATGCTCGATGGCGCGGCGCTCGGTCTCCGGAACCCCACCGGGCCAGCGCCGCCCGGCGCCCTCATAGGTCAGGCGGCGCAGGTAGCCGGCCGGGGTCTCACCCGGCGGGACGATCTCGCGCGGATACTCGTAACGCAGCTCATCGAGCGAGAAGTGGCAATCGTCGGCGAGCTCGGCCGCTGCCTCGAGGAGCTCCGGCGGATAAAGCCGCAAGAGCCGCTCCGGCTCGCGCAGGTAGCGCTCGCCATTCGGATAAAGCCGCCAGCCGACCTCAGCGATCGGTACGTTCAGGCGAATCGCGGTGAGCACGTCCTGAAGGCGTCGCCGCGCACGCACGTGCATGTGCACGTCGCCGCTCGCGAGCAGCGGGACGCCGAGCCCGGCGCCGAGCGAACTAAGCCGCGCGAGGCGCGCGCCGTCTTCCCCGTCGCGCAGCAGCTCGACCGCAATGCGCAGCTTCCCCGGGAAGCGCTCGGCGAGCCAGCGGACCTCCTCGGCCTCGATCCGCGGGCCCGGCAACCACAGGACGAAGCACCCTTCCGGAGCTGCTGCCTCGAGGTCGGCGCGGGTGAGCGTGTATTGCCCCTTCACGCCTGCGCGCCGCGCGCGTGTGATGAGCCGGCAGAGCCGCCCGTAGCCGCCGCGGTCGACGGCGAGCGCGGCGAGCTTCAGTCCGCACTCGAGCCGGAACTCGGCACCGATGATGAGCTTCAGGCGCTTATTTCTGGCCGCCATGTGCGCGCGCACCACTCCGGCTACCGAGCACTCGTCGGTGAGCGCCAGCGCCGAGTAGCCGAGCGCGTCCGCCCGCTCCACCAGCTCGTGCGGATGCGAGGCGCCGCGCAGGAAGGTGAAATTCGACAGGCAGTGCAGCTCCGCATAGCGCGGCACCGCCGCTGCGCCGGAGGCGCGGTGTTTCGGAGGGAGCGCCACGTTCAGCAGTGCGCGTGCGATCGCAAAAACAGGATTTTCGGGAACGCCGTGAATCCATCCCTGGAGGCTGCGGGCGCGGCGTCCTGCCGCGCACGCTCCCGAAAATCCTTTTTTGCGCTCGCGCGCGCCCCTTGGCGGATGGCGCTCATCCGAATACGCCGTGCAGGTACCAGCCATGTGGCGCCGCGCGGTCGCGGAACACCCACAGCAGTACGCCGTGTGGATCCGCGGCGGTGTAGTAATCGCGCGCGATCTCATCGCCGTCCCACCAGCCGGTCTCGATCCGCTCCGGCTCGCCGATGAGACGCAGCGGGCCGCACCGCCGCGGCAAGCCGTCCCGCACCGGCAGCGACTGCGGCGCCGGCAGCAGCCACAGAGGTCGGCGTGCTGCGCGCAACGGGTCGCGGCCCGGCGTCGCGCGCGAGCCTGCGGCGGTCGCCGGCGGAGCGGTCTTCCCCCAGGCCTTCTCCGGCCGGTGACCCTCGAGGAGCGTCAGGCCATAGATCGCCTCCTCTCCCAGGCGCACGCGCAGAAGCTCGAGGAGCCCGGACGCTTCGCTCGAGAGGCCGCCACCGTGCTCGCCGGGCTGCCAGAGATGCGGGCAATCCGGCCGGCGCGGCACCAGCGCGGCACTACGCAGCTCGCAGCCGCGCACCGGCTCCGGCAGTGTGAGCACGCTCAGGCGCTCCCCGAGCAGCTCCCCCAGTCGGCCTGCATCGGCCACCGGGGCCGCGAGCCGCATGAGGCAGCGCGTCGGCGGCGAGTGCCGGTGCTCGAGCAGGCACTCGAGCTCGAGGACGCCGTACTGGTGCGCCCGGAGGAACGTGCCGAGATCGGCGAGGAGCGGGGTGAGTGCGGTCAGGATCGCCGGATGCTGCTCCAGCTCGCGGCTGAGCGCGTGGCGGCGGCGGAAACGCACGCGCGCGCGGAAAGCCTGGCGCAGATCCCGTGTTCGTCCGGTGAGCGCGTCGAGCGCGGCGAGCTGCGCAAGTCCGAAACGGCGCGCGAAACCGCCGCGCGGCAGGCGCAGGGCCGCGCCGATGGTGCGCACCCCGGAGCGCGCGAGGCGTGCGAGAATCTCCCCGGGCCAGCGCAGCGTCTCGAGCGGCAGCGGCGCGAGCTGCCCGATGAGTGCGCTTCTGTCGAGAACGGCCCGCGGCTTGCCGGCCCGGGCCAGCGCCAGGGCCGCGAGCGGCGTGGGCGCGAACGCCAGCACGGACGGCAATTCGAGATGCCGGCACTCGTCCGTGACGGCGCGACGCACACCCGCCGCACCTGCGAACAGGTGCAGGCTGCCCTTCACCTCGAGCAGCAGGCCGTCGGGTGGCTCGAGGCTCACGCGCGGCGTGTACCGCCCGGCGCGCAATGCGAGCCGTTGCAGCGCATCGGCCGGTACGGGTACCGGCAGATGCACGCCGACCCATAACTCGCCCGCGGCCGCGCCGGGCACGTGCGCCGGGGTGAGCGCGCGCAGCGCCTGCGCCGTGCGTCGCGCAGGCGTCAGATGGGGCTGCGCCTCTTCGGGCTGCATGCCGGCGGCCGCGTCCCGCGGCCGTGGCGCACCGGGTGAGGGAAGCCGGGACATTCTCAGCCCTGCAAGCGCCCGGGTGCGCCTTCGGGCCAGGCCAGCTCGATCATGCCCCGATCCACGCCGCGACCCTTCAGCAGAGTGACGCGCACACCCGCCGCGAGCGGCCTGAGGCCGAGGCGCAGCACCGCCGGCGATGCTTCCCGCGCCGCGCTCAGCGGACGAAACAACACTCCGAGTGTCCGACCTCGCTCGGCGGCGAGCTGCAGGCGGCGCAGCTCACGCGGTTTCGGCTGGCGTGCCCAGGCGAGCGCCGCATCACAGGCACCCGAGCCGAGCACCTGCTCGAAGGCCCAGAGCGGACGCGTGCCCCCGACCACGGCCACCCGATCGAGTTCGATTCCGGCGGAGACGAGTGCCGGCGCAAACGGCATCAGCGGCGGCGCGACCCATACGCACCAGCGCGCCGCCGTGGCGTGCGTCAGCGCCGCGAGCGCCGGCAACAGCAGGTACAGCTCACCGCTGCCAAAGCGCGCGGCGAGAATCTCGATCAGACCGGTGCGCGGCCAGCCACAACCTGGCAGCCGCGCATCGAGCGCGGCAAAGCCACTGGGTAACACCTCGAGGCGGGCGGCGCTGCGGCCGCGCCAGAGAGCCGGATGCTCGAGCAGTCGAGCGAGCTTCGGAGCGCCATCCATAAGCGCATGAGGTCACATCAACCCGCTCGCGCGACCGCGGCGCACCACTCCGACCACGATGCCCTCGATGAGCAGCGGCTGCTCTTTCAGGTCCACCCTGATCGGCTCGAACTCGCTGTTCTCGGGCAGCAGCCAGACGATGGAGCCTTCCTGGCGATAGCGTTTCACGGTGACCTCGTTCTCCAGGCGCGCCACCACGATCTGACGGCTCCGTACTTCGGAAGTACGATGCACCGCGACCAGGTCGCCATCGAGAATGCCGGCGTCTTTCATGCTCATGCCGGTCACCTTCAGAAGGTAATGCGGTCGCGGCTGGAACACTTCCGGATCGATCGCGAGGCGAGCCTCGAAGTTCTCTTCGGCGAAGATCGGCTTGCCGGCGGCAACCCGTCCGATGAGCGGCAACCCCATCTGCTCACGGATCGTGTCCTTCAGCTGGATGCCCCGGGAAGTGCCGGGCACGAGCGCGATGACGCCCTTGCGGGCGAGCGCCCGTAAATGCTCCTCGGCGGCATTGGCGGAACGAAAGCCGAGCTCCTCGGCGATCTCCGCCCGAGTGGGCGGCATGCCGGTCTCGGCGATGAAACGCTGAACGAGGCGCAGGATCTGTGTCTGACGGGGGGTGAGGTCGGACATCTTGGAGTACCTGTTTATATATACAGTTACTGTGATTATATCCAGATCGCATCCCTCGGCAAGTCCCGCCGTGATTTCCACCCGATCGCGTAAAGTAAGGAGTGCGCACGCAGCTCCTCATTCCGGCCAAGTCATCGCTCACGCCAGGAGTGTTGCCTCCGAAGCAAAGCGCGCTGCGCGCCCCTCCTCCACAGACTGCCGCGCATCGCGAGCCCGACGCTGCTGCGCTGCCGCCAACACACGCGTTGGTGGCTGAAATTTCTCCGCAAGATCGTTCAGTCGCCATTCAGCGAGTCGCGCTTCTCGCTGTCGCGAGCCGACGACGTTCGGCATGTACCTAGTTGCATTCCCGCGGCAAATTTGATGCAGTGACGCGCGGCGAAGACGGCGGAACTTGCCCACCGGAGTCGCATCGGTTATCAAGACATCCCGAATCAACAACCCAAAGGGGACTTGTATGAAGTGCGCGAGCATTGTGAAAGCTGCGGCTGCCGCGGCGCTGGTGGTGGGAATGGCAGGTTGCACGGATCTGAAGCCCATCCAGGCACAGATTGACGATCTGAAGGCTCAGGTGGCCAAGGTTCAGAGTGATGCGGCGGGTGCCAAGAGCGCCGCTGACGCCGCCAGCAGCGCGGCCTCGTCGGCCGGACAGGCGGCGAGCGGTGCGCAGAGCACGGCCAACCAGGCGCTGGCTGCGGCCCATGCCAGTCAGTCGTGCTGCGACGCGACGAACGAGAAGATCGACCGTATGTTCAAGCGGTCGGTGTCGAAGTAAGCCAAGAAGTATTCAGAGTGATGAAAAACGCCGCGCATCTGCGCGGCGTTTTTTTTGGGTTATCGGCAAGCCAACAGTCACACGCCGGTGTGGGGCGCGGTGCGCGCTCCCGCACCGGCACGCGACTGCTATTCGGTCGGCGGGACCACTGCCCAACGGTCCTTGGTCGCCCCCGGCAACTCCTGGGCCCCCAGGCGCTTCTCGGAAATCCAGAAGCTGATCTTCTCTCCCTTCTGCAGTTCGGAGAACTTCACCTCATGGTCTCCCATCTTGACCGTGGACTCGGGGCCGGGCTTGACGCTGAAGGCCGTGACCATGTTGTCGTTCTTATCGAGCATCTCGACGGTCGTGCGGTCCTTGCTCGTGAGATACACCCTGGCCGTGAATTTGGCGAACCTCTCGCCCTTGTAAACGCGGGCTTCCTGGCAAGCCGCCGGCGCCTTCGGATACTTATCCAGAAACGCCTTGCTGAAGTGCAGCTCCGAGCACTCGACCTTGGGCAGCTTTTCCGGATCTACCGGCTTAGCCTTCTGAGCCCAGCCGACGGACACGGGCAGCGCAAGCGCCAGTGCAACAGGAAGCACGTATCGCATTTTCATGTTCAGTCCCCTTTGGAAGAGCCACAGACCGGCAGCAACCTATATGCTGTCGCAGTTTGCCGCAAATTAGTAGTAGGACCAAGGACCTTCAGTATTAAAAACGGATGACACGGCCGGTCTTGATGGTGTCTGAGGGTGCCCGAGGGTCTCCGAGTGACCCTGTCTCTTTGCTGCTCAGCATCAACGGGTACCGCCACCTGCCTCCTGGATCGGTCGCTCAGTACCGCACCAGCGCCGAACCCCAGGTGAAGCCACCGCCGAAGGCTTCGAGCAGCAGCAGGTCGCCGCGCTTGATCCGGCCGTCGCGAATTGCAACATCGAGCGCCAGCGGGACCGAGGCTGCGGAGGTGTTGCCGTGCTCCTGCACCGTGACGATCACCCGCTCCATCGGCATGTGGAGCTTGCGCGCGGTCGCCTGGATGATGCGGATGTTGGCCTGGTGCGGCACCAGCCAGTCGACCGCGCTGCGCTCGAGGCCGTTCGCCGCAAGCGCCTCGTCGACCGCCTGGCCGAGCTTGGTCACCGCAACCTTGAAGACCTCGTTGCCCGACATGATGATCGCGAGCTTCGGCGCGAAGCCCCTGGAGACGCCGCTGCCGCAATAGAGCAGGTCCTTGTAATGGCCGTCAGCGTGCAGATGCGTCGAGAGCACTCCCGGCTCGCTGCCCGGCTCGAGCACCACCGCGCCTGCGCCGTCGGCGAACAGCACCGCTGTCGAGCGGTCGCTCCAGTCGGTGATCCGCGAGAGCGTCTCCGCGCCGACCACGAGCGCGCGCTTGGCCTCGCCACAGCGTACATACTTGTCGGCGATCGAGAGCGCATACATGAAGCCCGCGCACGCGGCTTCCACGCTGAAGGCCGGGACGTTGCGGCAGCCGAGCCGTGCCTGCAGCAGCACGCCGCAGTTGGGAAACACCAGGTCGGGGGTGGTGGTGCCGAAGGCGATGAAGTCGACATCCTGGGCCGCAACACCTGCGGCATCGAGCGCGCGCCGCGCGGCGAGCTCCGCCAGATCGACCGTGGTCTCGCCGTCGGCGGCCAGGTGCCGCCGCTCGATGCCGGTGCGCGTGCGGATCCACTCGTCGCTGGTGTCGACCATCTTCTCGAGGTCGAAGTTGGTGACCACTTTGTCCGGCAGGTGCGAGCCGGTGCCGGTGATGCGCGAGTGAATCAAGCTGCCGCCCCCTGCGCGCTGAGCGCCTGAGCGATGTGGGCGGTGAGCCCGCGGCGCGCTGCCAGCGCCGCCGTACCGATGGCGCGCGAGAAGGCGACCCGGTCGGCGCTGCCGTGGCTCTTAACCACGATGCCAGTGAGCCCGACCATACAGGCGCCGTTGTAACGGCGCGGATCGAGTCCGGCGGCGGCGCGGCGCAGCACCGGCCGCGCGATCGCTCCGGCGACGCGGTCGAGGAGCGAGGCCTGGAACTCCTGCCGCAATCGGTCGGCGATCAGGCCCGCGACGCCCTCCATGGTCTTCAGCGCCACATTGCCGGTGAAGCCGTCGGTCACCACCACGTCGACGTCGCCTGAGAAGATGTCGTCGCCCTCGACGAAGCCCACGTAGTTGAGGCCGCTGCCACCGAGGAGCGCGTGCGCCGCCTGCACGACCTCGTGGCCCTTCATGTCCTCCTCGCCGATGTTGAGCAGGCCGATGCGCGGGTTCGCCACGGCGTATACGTCGCGGGCGATGATGCTGCCCATGGCGGCGAACTGGCACAGCTGCTCGGGCGTCGCCTTGGTGTTGGCGCCGAGATCGAGCATGTGGGTGTGGCCGTGCGCAGCCGGGATCGCCGAGATGATCGCGGCGCGCTCCACGCCCGGCAGCGTCTTCAGCACGAAGTGTGCGATGGCCGTCAGCGCGCCGGTATTGCCGGCGCTGACGCAGGCGGAGGCACTGCCGGCACGCACCAGGTCGACGGCGACCCGCATCGAGGAGTCCTTCTTGTGGCGGATCGCCTCGCGCGGCTTCTCGTCCATCGTGACTACCTGCGAGGCCGCCGCCACCGCCATGCGCTCGCGGATGCGCGCCGGTTGCGAGCCGAGCGACGCCGAGATCACCTGCGGATCGCCCACCAGCGTGACGCGCAGCTCCGCGTCGTCGCCGAGCGCGCGCAATGCGCCGGCGACATACTCGCGCGGCTCATGATCGCCGCTCATCACGTCGATCGCGATCGGCTGCACGCGGGCCCCTGGGAGCGGTTCGTCGACGGAGACTATTCCTTCTCTTCGCTCTCGGCCGGCTTCTCGATGACGCGCCGTCCCCGGTAGAAGCCATCGGGGGTAATGCGATGCCGCAGGTGCGTCTCGCCCGACTGCGGGTCGGTCGACAGCGCCGGCTTCGCCAGGCCGTCGTGCGAGCGGTGCATGCCGCGTGCCGAAGGTGTCTTGCGGCTCTTTTGAACAGCCATGGATCAGCTCCTCACTCGATTCTCTAACGTTTCATCAGGTCCGCAAGCCGTGCGAACGGCTTGTGCGTCTCCGTGCCGCGCTCCGCGGCGCCGGTTTCCGGCGCCGCCGCACACGCCTCGCTCCCACCGTGCAGGGCCACGATGGGCAGCGTCAACAGCAGCTCCTCCGTGACGAGCTCTCCGAGGCTGATTCGGCCCCCGGGGGCAAGCACCGGCTCGAGCTCCGGCGGAACGCGCGCGACGTCGGCCTCGGATGCGACGAGCGCAAGCTGCACCACCGTATCGATAGGTACGCTCATCGGCTGCATGCATCGCTGGCACTCGAGCGTCGCCGCCCCGTGCACCGTGAGCTCCGCGGTCGGAAATCCCCGTGCGCGCGCAAAGCGCGCGCACCCCGCGACGCTCCCGCCCGTCCCGGCAGGCAAGCCGGCGAGCTCCGGGAGCGGAACGGCAAAGTCGACCTCGGCTCCACCGTCAGCCAGCCGGTCCACTTCGAGCGGCCTCGACCAGGGCTCCGACATGGGGCGCGTATAATAGGTAGCGAGCCCCCCCAAGTCAAAGCCGGAGTTGGGGCTAAGCCATTGTTTCTCGAAGGCGATTCAACGCCCGCTCGCCGTGCCGCCACTGATCCTCGCCTCGACCTCCCCCTATCGCCGCGAGCTGCTCGCGCGGCTGCCACTCGACTTTGAGGTGGTGGCGCCCGGGGTCGGCGAGGAGCACGTCCAGGGCGAGTCCCCCGCCGACCGGGCGCTGCGCCTCGCGACCGCGAAAGCTCGGGCCGTAGCACGCACGCGCGCCGGGGCGCTGGTAATCGGCAGCGACCAGGTGGCGGCTTGCGGCGGCGACGTCCTCGACAAGCCGGGAGATGCCGCGCGCTGCCGCGGACAGCTCGCGCTACTCAGCGGGCGTACCGCACATTTCTACACCGCCTGCGTGCTGCTCGGTGCGCACCCGGCCGCGCAGGCGGCGCACGTCGATACGACGACAGTGGTGTTTCGCTCCCTGACCGCCGCTGAGATCGAGCGCTACGTCGAGCGTGAGCGGCCCTTCGACTGCGCGGGCGGATTCAAGGCCGAGGCTTCCGGGATCGCGCTCTTCGAGTGCATCGAGACTCAGGATCCGACGGCCCTCGTCGGGCTGCCGCTCATCTGGCTCGCGGGCGCGCTGCGCGGCGCGGGCTACCAGTTGCCGTAACCGGCAGACGCGGCTGCGCTGCGAGCTTCTCCAGCACTGCCGAGAGCTCCGGTGGGAGCGGTACGTTGACGCTGAACACTCCGCCCTGCGGCCAGGTGAAACTCACGCTCGAGGCGTGCAGAAACATGCGCGTCAGTCCGAACGCGCGCAGCTCGCCGTTGAAGGCCGCATCGCCGTACTTGGCATCTCCCGCGACGGGGTGCCCGGCGTGCGCGGCGTGCACGCGGATCTGGTGGGTGCGCCCGGTAGCAAGATGGACCTCGACGAGCGTCGCGGCGCGTCCAAAGAACTGCACGGGTCGAAAGTGGCTGGTCGAGGGCTTGCCGCCTGCATCGGCGCGCACCGTGCGCTCACCCCCGACCCGCGTATCCGTTCGCAGCGGCACGTCGATGCGCTTGTCGCCGAGCTCCCAGCGGCCCCTGAGGAGCGCGAGATAGCGCTTCTCGAAGCCCTCCGTGCGCAGGAGCGCGTGCAGGCTGCGGAGCGTCGCGGCATCGCGAGCCACCAGCAGGCAGCCGCTCGTGTCGCGATCCAGGCGGTGCACGAGTTCGAGCGATTCCTCCGGACGCAGAGCTCTCAGCGCCTCGATGACCCCGGAGCTCACGCCGCTGCCGCCGTGCACGGCGACCCCGGCCGGCTTGTCGAGCACCAGGAGCCGCCGGTCCTCGTGGATCACCGCAGCCCGAATCCGCATCAGCAGATCGGGCGTCGGGCGCCCTGGCTCCGCCGACGGCAGCACGCGCACCGGAGGAAGGCGGACCATGTCCTGCGCCTTGAGACGCGTCTCGGGCCCGGCGCGGCGGCCATTGACCCGCACCTCGCCCTTGCGGATCACGCGGTAAACGCGGCTGCGCGGCACGTCGCCGAGACGCCTCTGGACAAAGTTATCCAGCCGCTGGCCGACCTCCTCCGCCTTCACTTCCAGGTGCTGTACCGGAGTGCGGATTTCCTGGTTGTCGTGCTCCGGCAAGGGGTCCTCGACGTAAGGCATTGTTTCTACAACGGTCTCTGAAGTATACTCCCGCTCGTCGTCCGCGAAGCGGACGCTTCAGCTGGCTTGGCTGGCTCAAAAGCCGCAAGCCTCTTTTAGTTGGACCTCCTGAAATTGAGGCCATCGCATTGGGCCGACAAGATCGCGCCGGCTGCGTCGAAAGTCTCGAGCTGAGAACTTCCGCCGTCGGGGCCGTCGGTTGAGTTCACCGAAGGTTTCCTTTCCGTGCCGTCTCGCGAGGGGCGGACCATTAACGTGAACAACGAGAGTCAATCTCCTTTGTCAGTTGCTGGGAATCTTCGCTGCCGCGGACTGATAGTCCTGCGGCCTCCCGTCGTCTGCTTGCCGGCCCCTCAACGCACAAGTGGGGCACATGAAGAGAATGCTAGTGAATGCAACTCAGGAAGAGGAGTTGCGCGTCGCTCTGGTTGATGGACAGAAGCTGTTTGACCTGAGCATCGAGTTACCTTCCCGCGAGCAGAAAAAAGCCAACATCTACAAGGCCAGGATTTCGCGCATCGAGCCCTCGCTCGAGGCCTGCTTCGTCGACTATGGCACCCAGCGCCACGGCTTCCTGCCGTTGAAGGAAGTCTCCAGGGAGTACTTCCGCCAGCAACCCCAGGGCGGCCGGATGAACATCCGCGAGCTCCTGTCCGAGGGCCAGGAGGTCATGGTGCAGGTCGAGAAGGAGGAGCGCGGCACCAAGGGTGCGGCGCTCACCACCTTCATCAGCCTCGCGGGGCGCTTCCTGGTGCTGATGCCGAACAGTCCGCGCGCCGGAGGCGTGTCGCGCCGCATCGAGGGCGAGGACCGCGACCAGATGCGCGAGGTCATGAGCCAGCTGCAGATTCCGGAGGGCATGGGTGCCATCGTGCGCACCGCCGGGGTGGGCCGCTCGGCCCCCGAACTGCAGTGGGATCTCGACAACCTCAAGGTGCAGTGGGAACAGATCGCGGCGGCCGGCAAGGACCGGTCGGCGCCGTTCCTGGTGTTTCGCGAGAGCGACGCCGTCACCCGCGCCATGCGCGACTATCTGTCCGACGATGTCGGCGAAGTATTGGTCGATAGCCCTGCCGCCTTCGAGAAGGCCCAGGAGTACATGCAGCGCTTCATGCCGGCCGAGGCTCAGAGGCGCCTGAAGCTCTACAGCGACGACATCCCGCTGTTCACCCGTTTCCAGATCGAGAGTCAGATCGAGTCGGCCTATGCGCACAAGGTGCAGCTCCCTTCCGGCGGGAGCATCGTCATCGACTACACCGAGGCCTTGGTATCCATCGACATCAACTCGGCACGCGCCACTCGCGGCAGCGACATTGAGACGACCGCGACCAACACCAACCTGGAAGCCGCCGACGAGATCGCCCGCCAGCTGCGCATCCGTGACATCGGCGGCCTGATCGTCATCGACTTCATCGACATGGAGTCGAGCAAGAACCAGCGCGACGTCGAAGACCGGCTGCGCGATGCCATGAAAATGGACCGGGCGCGCATCCAGATCGGGCGGCTGTCGCGCTTCGGGCTGCTGGAGATGTCGCGCCAGCGCCTGCGGCCCTCGCTCGGGGAATCGAGCCACATCGTCTGTCCGCGCTGCGTCGGCATCGGCAGCATCCGCAGCGTCGAGTCCATGACGCTCGCGGTGCTGCGCCTCATCGGCGAGGAGCTGCGCAAGGACCGCACGGCGCGCGTGATCGCGCAGGTTCCGGTGGCGGTCGCGACCTATCTCATCAACGAGAAGCGCGAGTGGCTGCGCACGCTTGAGGACAAGAGCAGCGCCGAGCTCATCATCGTGCCGAACGAGAACATTCAGACGCCCGAGTACGCCATCAAGCGCGTGCGCGACGACGAGATGGAGCTGCCGGAGAACAAGCAGGCAACCTACCTCATGCCGACGGCGCCGGAAGTCGCCGAGCCGGGCTCCAGCCAGGACAAGAAGCCGCAGCCGGAGGCACCGGCGGTGGCGACGCTGCTGCCGACTACCCCCGCTCCCATGGTTCCGGCGGCGCCCGCCACGGTCGCCGCGCGCGAGCCTGCGGCCGCCGGGGAACGCCGGCCGGCTCACGAGGGCTTCTGGACGCGCTTCAAGCGGCTGCTCGTGGGCGAGCCCGCGACGCCCGCCGAGCTTCAGCCGGTCGCCCGCGCGGCGCCCTCCGGCGGCGCGCGCCGCGATGCCGAACCGCGCCGTGACGGACGTCGCGAGCATGCCCGCCACGGCCGCTACGCCGAGGGCGCGCGCCGCGAGCGCGGCGATGGGCGACGTGGCGAGGGCCGCGACCGGGATCGCGGCCGCGGGCGCGAGCCGGGACGCGGCGGACGCGACCGCTTCGCAGAGCGCAGCGCGGAACGCAGCGCACCGAGTCGCGAGCCCGCGCCGTCCGAAGACAGCCGCCCGGGCGCCGACCGCGGGCCGGCGGCGCCAGCGATGGGCGCAGCGGGAGAGCTGCGTGGCGAGCGCTCAGAGCGCGGCGAGCGGCGCGGACGCCGTGGCCGTCGCCGTGGTCGGCGCGGCGGCGGGGGCAGCTTGCGCGAAGGTCTGAGCCAGGGGCCGGGCGCCGCTTCCGCCGCGGCCGAGGTCGCTGCACCCACCAACGGCTCCCAGCAGCAGGACGCGCCCGCGCCGACGCTTGCCGTTCCGCCGCCGGCGGCCGAGCGCGTCCGCGAGTCGGCCGAGTCACCGCCCCAGCGCGCATTCCACGCCGAGCCGCGCGAGCCCTCTGCCGGCCACGAAGCTGCGCCTCTTGCGCACTTCGAGCCCTCGCCCAGACCGGACACCGGCGCGCCGCAAGGCAAGCCCTACGTGGTGTGGTCTTCGGCGCCGTCCAAGGATGTCGGCAGCCGGGGTACGGAGGAATAGCGACCCTCGAGGCCGCGCGAGGAGCGTCAGGCCGCGCGCGAGCTCTCGAGCAGGTGCGCGAGCAGTCCGCGGGCCGCAGCCTCCACGAGGTCGAGCACCTCCTCGAAGCCGTTCGGCCCGCCGTAGTAGGGGTCCGGTACGTCCCCCGGGCCCATGCCGGGAGCGAACTCGAGCAGCAGTCGCACGCGCGGGTGCGCGTGGGCCGGTGCCCGGCGTCGCAGCACCCGCAGGTTCTCGCGGTCCATCGCCAGGATGAGATCGAAGCGCTCGAAGTCCGCGGCCTCGATCACGCGCGCCCGCAGTGCGCTCAGGTCATAACCGCGGCGCGCTGCGGCCCGCTGCGTTCGCGGATCGGGGGCCTCCCCGGCGTGGTAAGCCGCAGTGCCCGCTGAATCCACCTCGAGCTCGAGGTCCGGCGCCTCGCGCGTAGCGAGCGCGCGCACAACCGCCTCTGCGGTCGGCGAGCGACAGATATTTCCGAGACAGACGAACAGGATTCTCACTCAGGTCGCTATGATACGCGCCCTGAAGCCTGCGGCTCGCGACGAGTTGGTAATCGCCGCGCTTTGCAGTACGATTCAGCGCCGCCGCGATCGCATTCCCCCGGCGCCGATCACCAGAATGCCTTAGGGAGAAATGTCTATGTCCCGCAGATTTCTCGTCGGCGCGTTTGCCGCGACGATGCTCCTCGGTGGCGCGGCCGTGATGGCCCAGGCAACTGCGCCCGCCGCGCCCGGCAAGGCGGCCACCGCCGCCTCCAAGACGCAGAGCGTCGACGAGGACATCAAGCTGCTGCGCCAGGACGTGCGCACGGAGAAATCACGCGTGATGCTGAACGCGCTGCAACTGAGCGCCGAGCAGACGCAGAAGTTCCTGCCGATCTACAAGGCGTACGATGAGGAGCTCACCAAGCTCAACGATCTGCGCGTGGCGAATATCCGCGAGTACGCGGCGAACTACGGCAGCATGACCGATGCCAAGGCGGACCTGCTGGTCAATCAGGCGATCTCTTATTACAGGAAGCGCGTCGAATTGCTCGCGAACTACTACGACAAGATACGCGCTGCGCTGGGAACCGGGACGGCGGCCCGCTTCGTGCAGGTCGAGGCCTTGCTGCTCAACGTCATCGACCTGCAGATTCAGACCAGCTTACCCCTGGTATCGGCACCGAGCTCGCCCTGAGACTCCGCGCGCTGGTTCGACATGCGTCGGTGGAGCCCGTGTTGGATCCTGTCGCTCGGCATTGCGCTCGCGATCGTCACCGCCGGCTGTGCCTCTACGCAATGCGCGAGCGGGGGTTGTGTCGGAGACGACCAGCTCACCGCGGCCGTGCAGGCACAGCTCAAGCAGCACCCGGCCCTGGCACCGCCGAATCACGTCTACGTGAAAGCCCACAACGGCACCGTCTATCTGTCGGGGCAGGTCGCGACCGACCTCCAGCGGCAAGAGGCTGAAGAGGCTGCGCGGAAAGCCCCCGGCGTGACGACGGTGGTCAATACGATCGCGCTGATGTACGGCGCCAGGTGAGGTGGTCGCCCGAGTGCGGGGCTTATCGCGCGCTGTAACCGCGTCCCTGCAGGCAGGCGATCATCGCGCGCTGATAGTCGGCACGTCTCTGACCCAGCTGCTCCGGCGGAACGCCCCCGCTGGGCTGCGTCGGATCGAAACCCGTCTGCGAGGACGACCAGGCGTGACACTCGTACTGGTCCCTCGCCTGCTGCTCCGCGCTCTGTCCGTTCTGAGGATAGATGAAGAGACTGTCGCCCTGTGGCGGCGGCGGCGGCGGCGCCTCCGTGCTCGCGCCCTGGTCATTCGGCGGGTCGACGACCTGGTAGGCGCTCTGCGCCTGGCTCCACGCGTAGTAGGTGTCGTTGGCGTAGTAGTAAGGAACGCCGCCGACCCAGAGCGTGGTGTAGAACGGCGGCAGCACGGGGACGAACACGCCGATGGGCGGCGCGACGACGACGAAGTGCGGCCCGTAGGGCGCATACCAGACGCCGCCGGCGTAGTAATAGTGTCCCGAGGGCCGGTTGATCACGACGGCGTGCCCCGGCAGCGCGCCGACGTAGACGCCACGATTGGGATAGTAGTGGCCATGCGCGTAGCGCGCGTCGAGGTGCTCGGGAGCACGCCCGCCCGGATGGTAATGCCCGTGCTCCTGCGCCTGCGCGCCCGCGGCGCAGAGCAACAGCGCCAGCATCGCGGCGCCGGCGGCGCCTCTCCGGATCACCTCGGCAGTTCTCACGTCACTCACCTCACGCTGTAGCCGCGCGCATCGAGGCAGGCGCCGATAGCCCGCCGGTAGCTCGCCGCCCTCTGCTCCTGCGCGGCCGCGGCGCGCTGGTCGGTGACCACCACCGTGTGTGCCGCCTGGGCATTGGCGGCATCGGCGGTGCTGCCGATCGCGCCACCCACCACCGCGCCGGCCAGCGCCGCCGGCCCTCCGTTATACGGACCGCCGATCGCCGCGCCGAGTATGGCGCCGGTCACGGCGCCGATGGCCGTGTTGGTTCCCGGCGGCGGTCCCGCCGACACCACTTGCACGCGCTGGTGCGGCGCAATGCCGGGCGCACTCGGATCGAAACCGGTCTGCTGGGTCGCCCACGTGCTGCACTCATAGTGATCCCGATCCTGCTGCTGCGGGGTCTGACCACGCAGCGGATAGGCATACACCTGCACCACGGGCTGCTGCGGCGGGGGCGGCGGGTCGTACACGGGGCGCGGCGGCGGGGCCGTGTAGCAACCCGCCAGGAGCGCCGCCGAGACCGCGGCGACGGCACACGAGGCAACGCGCGGATACTTGAAGGTTCGGTTCATCATCGGGAAGTTCCCATGTCGGAAGCGGGGATCGCTTCTCACAAAAACGTAAGGTGCGGGCATCGGGTTGACAGTCAAGCTCGCGTCCAGTTGGACGCGCCGGTGAGGCCTCAAGTTCCGGAACCGCCGCGGGGCGGGCTCGGGGGTGCGCGCGGCGACGACTGTGAGCTATTGTTAACGATCGGCCTGCCCGGGCGCCTACATATATATTGAAAGTGGCAGTGCTCAACCCGCGCGCCCGCCGAGCAGCGCGGCCACGCGCTCGAGATCGAGCGGCGTATTCACGTCCGGACCCGGCGCCTCGCAGGCATCCGCAACCTGGATGTGGAAGCCGTTCTCGAGCGCGCGCAGCTGCTCGAGTCGCTCGCGCACCTCGAGCGCGCCGGGAGCAAGCATTGCGAGGCGCTCGAGCGAGCCGACCCGGTAGGCGTAGATGCCGATATGCCGACGGGCGCCGCCCGGATCTCGCTGGCTCGCAAGCTCCGCGGGCGCCCCCGCGCGGTTCCAGGGGATCGGCGCGCGGCTGAAGTACAGGGCGCGCCCGGCGACGTCGGTCACGACCTTCACGGCGTTGGTATCCAGCAGCTCCGCCACCGAGGCGACCGCGGTGGCGAGCGTGGCGATGTCGGCTGCCGGGGTCGAGTCCAACAACGCGGCCACTTGCCGGATGAGAGCCGCAGGCATCAGAGGCTCGTCGCCCTGGAGGTTCACGATGATGTCGCTTCCGGGCCAGCGCCGCACGCGGGCGACCTCCGCGATCCGGTCGGTGCCCGAGGCGTGGGTCGCCGCCGTCATGACGGCCTCGGCGCCGAAACCGCGTGCGGCATCGAGGATCCGCGCATCGTCGGTGGCGATCAGCACCTCGGCTGCGCCGGCGGCACATGCGCGCTCGTACACCCATTGGACCATGGGCTTGCCGGCGATCGGCCGCAGCGCCTTGCCGGGCAGCCTCACCGAGCCGTAGCGCGCCGGAATGACGACCCGGAACACGTTCCGCTCAACGCTCGAGCAGCGGATCGTCGGCGGGCAGCTGGCGGGCCTCCTCCTCCAGCATCACCGGCACGTCGTCGCGGATCGGAAAGGCGAGCCGGTCCATGCGGCACACGAGCAGCTGCGCCTCGCGCTGGTACTTGAGCGTCCCCTTGCAGACCGGGCAGGCAAGGATCTCGAGCAGTCGGGCATCCATCGGGGCTCTAACCTCCGGACATTGCACGCAGCTTACCGAGCACCCGCGCGCGCAGCGCCTGCGCGTCGCCGTCGCTGAAGGCGGCGCTGACCGGCACGTACCACAGCCGCGCGTTGGCGAACGGCGCACATTTTACGGCATCCTTCTCCGTCATGAGGACCGGCAGCTCGTCGCCGAAGGAAAGCTCGCGCTCCGTGAAGGGATGATGATCGGGAAACGGGTGGGCGATCACCTCCATGCCATGAGCGGAGAGTTGCTGAAAGAAGCGCTGCGGGTTGCCGATCCCGGCCACCGCGTGCACGCGCCGCCCGCGAAACGCCGCGAGCTCGCACGGCGCACCGCGACCGTCGAGCCGCACGGCCGCCTGCGCCACGAGCTGCATGCGCAGCGCGCCCGCGGGCAAGGCAGGGGACTTGAGCGAGCGGTGGGCGGGCTCACCGTTCACCACCACCAGGTCGGCACGCGCGAGCTCGTCCGGCGGCTCGCGCAGGGGACCTGCGGGCAGCAGGCGGCCGTTGCCGAAGCCGCGGCTGCCGTCGACCACCACGATCTCGCAGTCGCGCTTGAGGGGCAGATGCTGCAGCCCGTCGTCGGCGAGGATCAGGTCCGCGCCGCGGGCGATGAGGGTGCGGGCGCCCGCGACCCGATCGGCTGCCACCATGGTTGGGCAGCCGGTGCGGCGCGCAAGGATCACCGGCTCATCGCCCACGTCACGCCAGTCCGAGTCCGGCTGCACGCTGCGCATGCCCGCGCCGCGCCGCCCATAGCCCCGCGACACGATCCCAACCTTGAGGTTCGCGGCGCTGAGCTCGCGTGCCAGGTAGATGGTGAGCGGCGTCTTACCGGTGCCGCCGACCGTCAGGTTGCCGACCACTACGACGGGACTCGCCAGCGGGCGCGGCCGCAGCCAGCCTGAGCGGTAGGCGCGGCGGCGCGCGCCGCTGAGGGCGCCGTAGATCCAGCCAAGCGGCGCCAGGAGCGGGATGCCTGCGCCGTCCTCGTACCACAGTCGCTCGAGCCGCTCCCGCACCGCAGGGCCGCCTCAGTCGCTGAACTGCAGCTGGTGCAGCTTGCTGTACAGGCCGCCGCGCGCGATGAGCTCACCGTGCGTACCCTGCTCGGCGATCGCACCGGCGTCGAGCACGATGATGCGGTCGGCCTGCTCGACCGTGGACAGGCGGTGCGCGATCACGAAGGTGGTACGGTTGCGTACCAGCTGGGCGAGCGCCGCCTGGATGTGGCGCTCGGACTCGGTGTCGAGCGCCGAGGTGGCCTCGTCGAGGATCAGGATCGGCGCGTCCTTGAGGAGCGCGCGCGCGATGGCGATGCGCTGGCGCTGTCCCCCGGAGAGCAGCATGCCGCGGTCGCCCACCAGCGCGTCGAGTCCGCCCGGCTGACTGCGCACGAACTCGAGGATATGCGCCGCCTCGGCGGCGCGCTCGATAGCCTCGTCCGACACGTCGCGCCCGAAGGCGATGTTGTTGCGTATGGTGTCGTCGAACAGCACCACGTCCTGGCTGACGACCGCGATCTGCTCGCGCAAGGATCGCAGCTCGTACTCGCGCACGTCGCGACCGTCGACAGCCACGCTGCCCGCACGCACGTCGTAGAAGCGCGGCAGCAGGTTGACGAGTGTCGACTTGCCGCTGCCCGAGCGCCCGACGATCGCCAGACTCTCACCGGCGGCGACCTCGAGCGAGATGTCCTTGAGCGCGGCCGGCCGGCCCGGCTGCGGCCCGGCTGCAGCCGCGGCGCCGTTGCCCGCCCCATAGCTGAAAGATACCTGCATGAACTGCACGGCGCCGCGCACGCGCGCCGGGCGGAAAGTTCCGCCCTGCGGCTCGGGCGGCTCGTCGAGCAGTTCGAACAGACTCTGGCCGCCCGCGATCCCCTGCTGCAGCGGCCCAGCGACTCCCACCAGGTCGCGCAACGGCTGGGCGATGCTGACGAGCGCCGCGAAGAAGCCCAGCAGCGAGCCGATGGAGGTACGGCCATGAACCGCGTCCGCGATCGCGATGGACAGCACCACCGCGAGCCCGAGCGCGGTCAGCAGCTGCACCACCGGATTCGACAGCCCCTTCGTGAGGATCAGCCGCATGTTGGAGCGCAGGTTGTGCTCGTTCACCGCGTCGAACTGGCGCTCGAGGTGCTCCTGCGCGTTGTAGACCTTGATCAGCCGCGGCGCTTCGAAGCTCTCCTTGGCGACACGCGTGACATCGCCCATCGAGTCCTGGATGCGCCGGCTGTAGCGGCGGAATTTCTGATTGATGACCGACACCAGCCAGGCCACCAGCGGACCCATGGTGAGCGCCAGCAGTCCCAGGCGCACGTTGTACCAGAGCACCAGGGCGATGCTGGCGATGATGGTCAGGGTGGTGCGCACCAGCACAACCACCGAGTCGGTGGTCGCCTGGCCGATCTGCTCGGTGTTGTAGGTGAGACGAGACAGCAGCATCGCCGACGAGTTGCGGTCGAAGAACCCGATCGGCAGGTCGAGGATGCGCCGGAACACCTGGCTGCGCAGCCGCGCCACCACTCGCCGTCCGACGTAGCCCATGAAGTAAGTCTGGGTGAAGTCCCCGAGGCCGCGCAGTATGAACAGCCCGACCACCGCCAGCGGCACCCACAGGATCGTGCGGGGATCGCGTGCGGCAAGCGTGCCGTCACCGAAGATCTTCGCGAGCAATGCGAAGCTGCTCTGGGTCGCTGCATAGAGGATGGCGCCCAGCAGGCCGATGGTGAACTGCAGCCGATGCGGCCGCACGTAGCCGAACAGCCGCCGGTACGCGACCCAGCCGCTGCCGGACAGGGCATGCGGCATGCCAGTCGCACCGGGCCGCGAGACCGAATCGTTCAAGGCTTGCCCGCCGGCTCTTCCTTGACGGTGGCGACGTTGATCTCGGCGAAACCGAGTCGTCCGAGCACGTCCATGGCGGTGATGACGGACTGGTGGGTGGCGCGGGCATCGGCGCGCAGCGTCACCGGCATGGCGCGATTGCTGCCGGCCTCCTTGAGCAGCGCCGCGCGCAGCGTCTCCGGGCTCGAGTTGATCAGCTCGCGCTGGTTGACGAGATAGCCACCCGCCTCGGTGACGCTCACGACCAGGGGCTCGCTGCCGACCCGTTCGGTGGGCACGGCGCTGGCGTGCGGCAGGTGCACACGCAGCCGGCCCTCTTCGGTGAAGCGGCTCGAGAGGATGAAGAACACCACCAGCAGCAGCACCACGTCGATCAGCGAGACGACGTTGATCTCGGGCTCCTCGTGCGGGCGGCTCGGTCTCAGGTTCACGGCTTACATCCCGCGGCGGCGCGCCTCACGCCGCGGCGGCCGGCGAGCGTTCGCGCAGCCGTGCGGCCTCGAGCGCGTCCGCCATGCGGATCGCCTGCTTCTCCATCTCCACTACGATGCCCTCCACCCGGCCGCGCAGATAGCGGTAGAAGATGAGCGCCGGAATCGCGACGCACAGTCCGGCCACGGTGCAGATCAGCGCCTCGGCGATCCCGCCCGAGAGCGCGCGCGGATCGCCCATGCCGCCCGCCTCGATGGCGTTGAAGGAGCGGATGATGCCGGTCACGGTGCCGAGCAGCCCGAGCAGCGGCGACACGCCGGCGATGGTGCCGAGGGTGTTGATGAAGCGCTCGAGCTCGTGCACGACGTGGCGGCCGGTATCCTCGAGGCGTTCCATGAGGATCTCGCGCGGCCGGTGGCGGTTGGCCAGTCCCGTGGCGAGCAGCCTCCCGAGCGGGGAGTTCTGCTCGAGCCCGGCGATCACCTTGTCGGTGACCTGGTTGGCCTCGATGAGCTGCCAGACACGCTGCGGCAGCTCGCGCGGCAGCACGCGCTTGTCCTGCAGCGTCCACAGGCGCTCGAGAATGATGGCCGCCGCGACGATCGAGCACAGAATGATCGGCCACATCAGCGGGCCGCCGGCCCGCACTATTTCCCACATTCTGAACGACCTCAAACGACCGCGACGGCGGACTCTCGCAGACCGGCAATCATACCGGAACCGGGGACCATTCCCGGAACCAGGGCACATTCCGGCCCCCGGCCCTTCTGGTAGAGTTCCTGACCTCGATGCCGCGCCGGCTACTGAAAAAAATCGTTCCGGCTCCCCACAAGCTGCGCACGCGCTGGCCGGTGCGGATCTGCGGTGAGCGCATCGCGAACCCGCAACTGTGGACCCTGCACCGGCGGGCGGTCACCTCCGCCTTCGGGGCCGGGCTCGCCATCTCCTTCGTGCCGCTGCCGATCCACCTGCTGCTCGCCGTGATCGTGGCCCTGGTGTGGCGTATCAACCTGCCGGTGATTTACGGCACCACCTGGCTGGTCGCGAACCCCTTCTCCCTGGTGCCGCTCTACTACTTCGCCTACCGTGTGGGCGTTGCCGTCCTGCGGGTGCCGGTCCACCACTTCCGCTTCGTGCCCGACTGGCGCTGGTTCCAGCACGCGCTCGCACCGGTGTGGCAGCCGTTCGCGGTCGGATGCCTGGTATGCGCCGCGGTCTCCGGCGTGCTCGGCTGGCTCGCGCTCGAGCTCGTGTGGCGCTGGCACGTGGCGAGCCGCTACCGCGCGCGGCGCGCGGCGAGCGTCTGAAGCGACGTCAGCGATGTCCGCCGAAATCGCTTCCTGCCGATTGCGGCCCATCAACTAGCGACGAGCGTTCCGCCCTCGAGCTCGTATACGCGCTCCATGCGGCGCGCGAGCTTCAGATCGTGCGTAACCACCACCAGGCTCGTGCCGCACTCGCGGTTGAGCTCGAGCATGAGCGCAAAGACGCTCTCGGCGTTCACCCCGTCGAGGTTGCCGGTGGGCTCATCCGCGAGCACCAGCTGCGGCTGGGTCACCAGAGCGCGCGCCACCGCGGCGCGCTGCCGCTCCCCGCCCGAGAGCTGATGGGGGCGGTGCGTCAGGCGCTCGCCAAGACCGACGCGCTCGAGCAGCCGCGTGGCTGCCGCGCGCGCCTCGGGCACGGGCGTCCGCCGGACCAGCAGCGGCATCGCCACGTTCTCCAGGGCCGAGAACTCCGGCAGCAGGTGATGGAACTGGTAGACGAAGCCGAGCGCGCGGTTGCGCAGGATGCCGCGCTCGCTCTCCCCGAGCGCGTGAATGTCACGGCCGGCGATGAGCACCTGGCCGCTGGTGGGCGCGTCGAGCCCCCCGAGGATCTGCAGCAGCGTCGTCTTGCCCGAGCCCGAAGCACCGACGATCGCCACGCGCTCCCCCGCGGCCACGCTGAGCGATACTCCCTGCAGCACCGGCAACACCACCGGCCCCTGGTGGAAGCTCTTGTGGACCTGGCGCGCCTCGAGAACGCCTTCATTCATGGCGCAGCGCCTCCGCGGGTGCGGTGCGCGCCGCGCGCCACGCCGGATAGATGGTCGCGAGCGCGCACAGCACGAAGGCCACGCCGCACACCTTGAGCACGTCGAGCCCCTCGACGTAGGCCGGCAGGTCGCTCATGTAGTAGACACGCGCATCGAGGAATTGCGTACCGAGGAGACGCTCGAGAGCGCCCACCAGTGTCTCCAGGTTGTCGGACAACAGCGTGCCGAGGGCCGCGCCGAGCAGCGTGCCGGCGAGCCCGATCAGCACCCCCTGCACGGCGAAGGTGGCGAGCACGTTGCGCGGGGCCGCACCCAGGGTGCGCAGGATGGCGATGTCGGCTTGTTTCTCCTTCACGATCATGACCAGGGTCGCCACGATGTTGAAGGCGGCGACCGCGACCAGCATGAGGAGGATCACGAACATCATCGACTTGGTGATCTCGATGGAGCGGAAGAAGTTGGCATGATTCTGCGTCCAGTCGCTCACGTAGAAGCCCGGGCCGCCGAGGGCGCGAGCCACGCGCGTGGCGACCGAGGGTGCGTGCAGCGGGTCGGTGAGCGCCAGGCGCAGCCCCGTGACCTGATCCCCGAGGCGGAAGAGCCGCGCCGCGTCCGTCATGTGGGTGAGCGCCAGTCCGCGGTCGAATTCGTACATGCCGGAGGAGAACAGGCCCACCACGTGAAAGCGGCGCATGCGCGCCACGACCCCGGTCGGCGTGGCGGTGGCCTCGGGCGCGATCACCACGACCGTGCCGCCCACGGCGACGCCGAGCTCGCGGGCGAGCGCCGTGCCGAGCACGATGCCGTAGGCGCCGGGCCTCAAGTCCGCGAGGCTGCCGGCGATCACTCTCTGGGCGAGGCCGGTCGCGGTGCGCTCCTCGTCCGGCAGCACGCCGCGCACCGTGGCGCCCGCCATGGCGGCGCGGTTGGCGAGCATCGCCTGACTCTCGACGTAGGGAACCGCCGCCTGCACCCCGCTCTGGCGCCGGGCGCGCTGCGCGAGGGTCTGCCAGTCCTCGAGCGTCCCGGACATGCCGGTGAGCGTGGCGTGTGAGGTCACCGCGAGGATGCGGCTGCGCAGCTCGCGCTCGAAGCCGTTCATGACCGACAGCACCACGATCAGCGTCGCCACCCCGAGCATCAGGCCGCACACCGACATCAGCGCGACGAACGACACAAAACCCCGACGGTGGGTCGAGCGCAGGTAGCGCGTGCCGATCAGCCATTCGTAGGCGCTCATGCGGCTACTCGTAGCGCAGCGCTTCGGCGGGCGCGGTGCCTGCCGCCCGTACCGCCGGATAGACCGTCGCAAGCGCCGTCAGCGCCAGCGCCGCCGCCCCGATCGCCACTACGTTGAGCGGATGGACCTCGGAGGGAATGGTCGTGACGTAGTAGACGTCGGCGTCCATGATCTGGAAGTGGAAGCTGTGCTCGAGGAACGGCACGATGGTGTCGACGTTGAGCGCTAGGGCAAGTCCCAGCGCCACCCCGAGCGCGACTCCCAGCCAGCCGATCACCAGTCCCTGGGTGACGAAGATGCCCATCACGCGGCGCGGCGCGGCGCCGAAGGTGCGCAGGATCGCGATGTCGGTGCGCTTGTCGGTCACGACCATCACCAGCATGGCGACGATGTTGAAAGCGGCGACGGCGACGATCAGCAGCAGGATCAGCGACATCATGGTCTTCTCGATGCGGATCGCCCGGAAGTAGTTGGCGTTGTCCTCAGTCCAGTCGCGCACCTCGTAGCCCGCCGGCAGCGCGCGGCGCACGCGCTCCGCCACCGCCGGCGCCTCGAGCACCTCGGCGACGCGGATGCGCAGGCCCTGCGCGCCGGCGCTCTGCGGAGCGAGCGCACGCACGTCCTCGAGGGGGGCGAACACCAGCGTGCCGTCGTGATCCTGCAGCCCCACCTCGAACACGCCCGCGACGGTGAGCTCGCGCAGCTTCGCCTCCGGCGTACCGTCCGCATCTACGGCCGGCACCAGCAGCGTGAGCCGGTCACCGAGCGCGAGACCGAGGCGCTCGGCGATCAGCTCGCCGACGATGACGCGTCCGCTGCCCGCGATGAGGTCCCCGAGGTGCCCCTGGGTGATCGCGGCACCGACCTCGCTCACCGTGGCGCTCGCGAGCGGATCGACGCCGCGCAGCACCACCGGCAGCATCTGCGGCTCCCGCAGTGCCAGCGCCTGCAGCTCCGCGTACGGGGCGACCTCCGCCACTCCCGCGACGGCGCTTGCGCGCCGCGCCGCGTCTTGCCAGTCAAGCGGCGCGGACGCGGCGCCGCCGCTCACCGCGGCCGGGATCACGCGCACCTGGGCGCTCAGGGACAGGAGGCGGTCGCGCAGCTCGCTCTCGAAGCCGTTCATCACCGAGAGAATGACGATGAGCGCCGCAACCCCGACGCACACGCCGACCAGCGACGCCCAGGTGATGAACGAGACGAAGAACTTGTGCGACCTCGCACGCACGTAGCGCAGGCCGACGTAGAGCGGCAGTGGATGAAACATCGTCGCGATTTAACCACAGAAAGGCTCCTTTTCAGACCTGCGTCACAGATTGGCGCCCATGAGTCCGGCGCCGGCTTTGACAGATTGCCGGCGGTGCTATAGTCCGGCCCGACCGGAGGAACCCGTATGCAGACACGAATTCTCGCCGCGCTGCTGTGCGGTTGCGCAGTCGCCGGCAGCGCGCTCGCCGACACCATCGTGGTCAACGACCAGGTCCAGGTGCGCGAATCCCAGACCGAGCGCCCCAAGCGCGGCCTCACGATGAGCGAAGTGGAGAAGCACTTCGGTGCCCCAGTGACGCGTCACCCGACGGTCGGGGGCAATGGTGCTCGCCAGCCGCCGATTACGCGTTGGGACTACAACGCCTTCTCGGTCTTCTTCGAAGGTGACCGCGTGATCCACGCGGTAGCCACCGGCGAAGCCGCGCCGGCACCCGCGGCCGGACCCGCCCCGACTCCGTCCGCTTGAGGTAGAGCGCCCCGCTCCGACGCTCGCCGCGCGCTGGCACGCCGCCACGCGCCAATGGTAGGCTCGTGCCAACCAGAATAATTCGGGGAAGTACGTGTCGATCGACGAGCCTCTCAGGGCCCGCATAGAGGCTCTGTTGCGCGCGCGCGGTGTGCGCACCAAGAAGGCGGCAGCACAGCTCGAGGAGGAGATCCGGCGCCGGGAAGAGCGCCTGCGGCAGACTTTCCGCCGCTACGTGTCGCCGCGCGTCGCCGACAAGATCCTCCAGGACACGGAGCTGCGCAGTGCGCTGCTGTCGCCCGCGGAAGCGCCCGCGGACGCGCGCGCCCACGCCGTGGTGCTGTTTGCCGACCTGCGCGGCTTCACCGGTATCGCCGAACAGCTCGACCCGCATCGCGTAGTGCCGCTGCTCAACGAGTTCTTCTCCCTGCTCACCGAGATCACCTTCAAGTACGACGGCACGGTGTTCCACATGGCGGGCGACTGCCTGATGCTCGGTTTCGGCGTGCCGCTCGAGCAGCCCGACAGCGCGCAACGCGCGGTGAGCGCCGGGCGCGAGATGCTCGCGAGCTTCGCCGAGCTGGCGCATTCCTGGCGGGAGCGCTACCGGGTCGAGGCGGGCCTCGGCATCGGCATCAACGAGGGCGACGTGGTCGCCGGTAACATCGGCTCCTCCGCCTACATGAACTACACGATCATCGGCGATACCGTGAACATCGCCGCGCGGCTCTGCCAGCGGGCGCGCGCCGGCGAGATGCTCTTCTCGAGCACGCTCAAGCGCTCGCTCGACGAGCGCGGGCTCGACATCGGCGCGACGCCGCTGCCGCCGCTGCAGCTGCGCGGCCGCTCGCACCCGATCGACATCTTCTGCGTACCGCGCGCGACGCGCATCCAGCTTGCCGCGGGGCCGGCCGGCGCCTGAAACCGGCCGCGGCAGGGTAAGCTGCCGCCCGATGAGCTCCCTCCTCCGTCCCCCGCTGCCCGGCGCGCACCAGCCGCACCTCGAGTGGCGCCAGCTCTACGGCAGCGCCGCTTCGCTCGCGCTCGCGGAAGCCCTCGCTGCCGACGCGCGCCTCTACGTGGTGATCGCGGATGCGGCGCGCGAGCTCGAGCGCGCCAGCGCCGAGCTGCGCTTCTTTGCCGACCAGGCACTCGCGCTGCTGCGCCTGCCGGACTGGGAGGTGCTCCCCTACGACCTGTTCTCGCCACACCCGGATATCACCTCCGAGCGGCTCAAGACACTCTACGAGCTCCCCTACGTGAAGCGCGGCTGCCTGATCGTCGCCGCCGACACCCTCATGCAGCGCCTGCCGCCGCGCGACTACGTCCAGGGGCGCGCCTTCGAGCTCGCCCGGGGACAGTCGCTCGCGCTCGAGCCTTTCCGGCAGCGCCTCGCGGAGGCCGGCTACGCCAGCGTCAGCCAGGTCGTGAGCCCGGGCGAGTTCGCGGTGCGCGGCTCGCTGCTCGACGTCTTTCCCATGGGCGCTGCCGCCCCGCTGCGCATCGACCTGTTCGACGAGCAGATCGAGGCCATCCGGCGCTTCGATCCGGAGACGCAGCGCTCGCTCGATGCGCTGGACGAGGTGCGGCTGCTGCCGGCGCGGGAAGTACCGCTCGACGCCCAGGCGGTGCGCGACTTCCGCCGCCGCTACCGCACCCGCTTCGAGGGCGATCCCAATCGCAGCGTGATCTACCGTGGCGTGAGCGAGGGCCTCGCGCCGGCGGGGGTCGAGTTCTATCAGCCACTGTTCTTCGAGCGGCTGTCCACACTGCTCGATTACCTGCCCGCGGAAGCGGTCCTGGTCCACGACGCTGCCCTGCCCCAGGCGGTCGGCCGCGCCTGGCAGGACGTCGAGGCGCGCTACGAGGATCGGAGGCACGACCTCGAGCGCCCGGTGCTGCGCCCGCAGGAGCTGTTCCTCGAGCCCGCGGAGCTCAGCGCGGCGCTCGCGCGCTTCGACTCGATCACGCTCGATGCGTTCAAGGTCGACACCGAGCTCGCGGGTGAGAGCGCGGCACGGCGCAACTTCCCGACCACGGCGCCCCGCGAGCTGCGACTCGACGTGCGCGCCGAGCGGCCGCTCGCGCCCCTCGATGCCTTCGTGCGGGAATTCCACGGACGGGTGCTGATCGCCGCTGACTCACCCGGCCGGCGCGAGATGCTCGCCGAGATGCTGCGCGCGCACGGGCACGAGGTCGCCGCCGTGTCCGGCTGGGAGGCCTTTGTCGCCGGCGGCACGCGCCTCGCGCTCGCCGTCGCGCCCGATATCGAGGGACTGACGCTCACCGAGCCGCCCATCGCATTGATCGCCGAGGCGCAGCTCTTTGGCGCGCGCGCGCGCCAGGAGCGTCGGCGCAAGCGTGCCTCGGACCCGGAGGCGATCCTGCGCGACCTGCAGGACCTCAACCCCGGCGCCCCGGTGGTGCACGAGGAGTACGGCGTCGGCCGCTACGCCGGCCTGATGGCCATGAACATCGCCGGGCAGCCGGGAGAGTTCCTGGTGCTCGAGTATCTCGACGGCGACCGCGTATACGTTCCGGTACAGGCGCTGCACCTGGTGAGCCGCTATACGGGCGCCGCCCCCGAGAGCGCGCCGCTGCACAAGCTCGGAACCGACCAGTGGGCCAAGGCCCGCCGGCGCGCCGCCGAGCAGATCCGCGACGTGGCGGCCGAGCTGCTCGATCTGTACGCGCGGCGCAAGGCACAGCGCGGACTCGCGCTGACGGCGGCGGAGCTCGACTATCAGGCCTTCGTCAACGGCTTTCCCTTCGAGGAGACCGCGGACCAGGCCGAGGCGATCCGCCAGGTGCTCGCCGACCTGGGCAGCGAGCGCCCCATGGACCGCATCGTCTGTGGCGACGTCGGCTTCGGCAAGACCGAGGTGGCGATGCGCGCGGCCTTCGTGGCCACCCAGGCCGGCAAGCAGGTCGCGGTGCTCGCGCCGACGACGCTGCTGGTGCAGCAGCACCTCGGCAACTTCCGCGACCGCTTCGCAGACTGGCCGGTGCGCATCGAAGCGCTGTCGCGCTTCGGCACCTCCAAGGAGACGCAGGCGACGCTCGCCGGGCTCGAGCAGGGCAAGATCGACATCGTCATCGCCACGCACCGCCTGCTGCACGCCCACGCGCGCTTCCATGACCTGGGACTCCTCATCGTCGACGAGGAGCAGCGCTTCGGCGTGCGCGACAAGCAGCGCCTGCAGGCACTGCGCGCCAACGTCCACGTGCTCACGCTCACCGCGACGCCCATCCCGCGTACCCTCAACATGGCGCTCGGCGGTCTGCGCGACCTGTCGCTCATCACCACCGCGCCGGCGGCGCGCCTCGCCATCAAGACCTTCCTCATCGAGTGGCACGCTCCGACGCTGCGCGAGGCGGCGCTGCGCGAGCTGCGCCGCGGCGGCCAGATCTACTTCGTGCACAACGAGGTGCGCTCGATCGCCAAGATCGCTGCGGAGGTGCAGGCGCTCGTGCCCGAGGCGAGCGTGCGCATCGGCCACGGTCAGATGCGCGAGCGCGAGCTCGAGCAGCTGATGGTCGACTTCTATCACCGGCGCTTCAGCCTGCTGGTATGCACCACGATCATCGAGAGCGGTATCGACGTGCCGAGCGCCAACACCATCATCATCAACCGCGCCGACCGCATGGGGCTCGCGCAGCTGCACCAGCTGCGCGGCCGCGTCGGCCGCTCCCACCACCGCGCCTATGCGTATCTCGTCGCGCCGCCCCGCCAGGCACTGCCGCGCGATGCGGCCAAGCGGCTCGAGGCCATCGAGTCGATGGAGGAGCTCGGGGCCGGCTTCGTGCTCGCGACGCACGACCTCGAGATCCGCGGCGCCGGGGAGCTGCTCGGCGAGCAGCAGAGCGGCAACATGACCGAGATCGGCCTGTCGCTCTACCTCGACATGCTGGAGCATGCGGTCACGGCGCTGAAGTCCGGACGCGAGCCGGTGCTCGACCAGCCGCTCGCCGCGGCCACCGAGGTGGAGCTGCGACTGCCCGCATTCCTGCCGGAAGCTTACGTCGCGGACGTGCACGTGCGGCTCTCCCTCTACAAGCGCATCGCCGCTGCCGACAGCGAGGCTCAGCTCGATGAGCTCATGGCCGAGATCCACGACCGCTTCGGGCCGCCGCCGACTGCGGCCACGAGCCTGATGCGCATCGCGAAACTGAAGCTCGCCGCGCGCGCACTCGGGGTGCGGCGTGTCGACCTGGGTCCCCAGGGAGGCTCGGTGACGTTCGAGGAGCGCACCACGGTCGATCCTGCGACCCTGGTGCGGCTGATCCAGCGCAGCTCGCGCGAGTATCGCCTGGAGGGCTCGCGGAAGCTGCGCATCGTGCGCTCGCTCCCCGCCGACAGCGCGCGCTTCGAGTACGCCGGCGAGCTGCTCAGCCACCTCGGCGCGGCGGCGCGCCCGCCGCCGGAAGGCTAGAATGCCGCGCATGAACCGCCGCTCTCGCGCGCTGCACGCGCTCACGCTCGCGCTGGCCACCGCACTCGCCTGCCCGGGAGCCGCCGCCCCCGAGGAGAGCCCGGCTGCGGTGTACAACGTCGAGATCATCGTGTTCCGCGCCGCAGCGGCCGAGGGTGGTGCGGAGAACTGGAGCGAGGAAGCCGGGGCGCGCAGCGTCGCCGGGGACGAGTCCGCGAGCGGCTCGCTGCAGGTGGGCCATTTCGTGGCGCTGCTGCCGCCGGCGGCCTACCAGCTCAACGAGCTCGAGAACCGGCTGCGCGCGAGCGGCGCCTACCTCCCGGTGGCGCACGTCGCGTGGTCGCAGACCGCGAGCGCCTGGGGCACACGCGCCGGCTTTGCCGTGAACCGCCTCGGCGTCGACGTGCCGGGGCTCTCCGGCAACGTGTACCTCGAGCACGGTCAGTTCCTGCATCTCGGCCTGTCGCTCACCTGGGCGATGGAGAGCCCGCCGGATGGCCTCGGCGCCGGCCCAGGCACTGCGTTCACGCTCAATGAGACTCGCCGGGTGCGTTTCTACGAGCGCAACTACTACGACCATCCGGCCTTCGGCGTGATCGCGCTGGTGACGCCGGCGCAGGGGCCGCGCGCGCCCGGACGCTAGCGCGGCGTCATTGGAATTCGGCGGCCTCGGCGGTGGCGATGCCGTCCTTGCCGTTGGTCTTGGCGCGCTTCATCGCCGCACGGCATGCCTTGAAGAGCGCCTCGAGGGGCAGCCCGCGCGGTGGCACGAGACTGGCGATACCCGCGCTTATCGTCACGTAGCGGCCCGCTCCAGCGGTCGGATGGTGCATGAGCAGCTCCCGCACACGCTGCGCCACGATGCGCGCGTACTCCGCGGCCCTGTCGGCTGCCTCGCCCTGCGTCAGCACGACGAAGGTGCCGCCCTCCCAGCGTCCTACCAGGTCGCCGCCGCGCCGGTACGAGGCGCCAATGACGCGCGCGACGCGGCGGATGCAGGCATCACCCGCAGCGCGATCGAATTTCTCGTTGTACGCGCCGAGGTCGTCGATGTCGAAGAGCGTCAGGCCGATCTCATGCGAGTCGCGCTGCGCCAGCTGCCAGTCCCGCTGCAGCAGCTCCTCGAGGTAGGCCCGGGAATAGAGCCCGGTGAGCCGGTCCTCGCGCAGCCAGGAGGGCAGCCCCGCCGGGGCGCGCTCCGGGGCCTTGAGCCGCTCGCTGGCGTCACGATGGAAGCCGATGAAATGAGAGAGCTGTCCGGCGGCGTTGCGCACCGGCTGGATCACCGTCTCGTTCCAGAACAGCGAGCCGTCCGGACGGTAGTTGCGCAGCAGCACCCGCGCGGGCTCGCCCCTGCTGACCGCCTCGTGCAGACGGGTGCGGGCTTCCTGATCGCGATCGGTACCCTGGAGCATGCGCAGGTTGCTGCCGAGGAGCGCCGCGACCGGGTAGCCGCACATCTGCGCGAACGCGGCGTTCACGAACACCACCGGGCAATCGGGCGCTGCCGCATCGCAGATCACGATGCCCTCCGGGGCGCTCTCGACCAGGCTGCGCCACGCCTCGCCTGTCCAGTTGTTCATGGGCTCCTGCCGGCCACCAGCGTCAGGGGCGGGGCCGCCTCGATCCGTGCCAGGGCGGCGCGCGCAGCGGCCCATTCCGGCGAGGCGAGCAGCAACGCGCGCTCCGGCGCCGCACGTCCGTGCAGGCGCACGAGCCGCAGGCTCGAGGTGGGTTGCACCCGCAAGCCCAAGTGGTCCAGGAGCTCAGTAACGCTGGCGCGATTGTTGCAAACCGGAAGCATGTCGCATCCCGCCGCCAGGGCCTGCCGGGCCCGCGTAACCACGTCTCCGTAGGCGGCGGCAGCCCCTCCCATGGAGAGATCGTCGGCGAACACTACGCCCTGGAACCGCAGCTGACCGCGCAACACGTCGCGAATCCAGCGCGCGGACAGGCTCGCCGGAGCAGGATCCACCGCCGGAAAGAGCAGATGGCCCACCATGACGGCAGGCAGCCCGTTGGCGATCAGCCGCCGGTAGGGGGACAGGTCGCCGGCGAGGTCCGGGAGCCCGCGGCGATCGACCGGCAGCGTCAGGTGCGAGTCGGCGACTACCGCACCGTGCCCGGGGAAGTGCTTGGCGGTGGCCGCCATCCCGGCATCGCGCATACCGTGCACGTAGGCGACCGCCAGCTGCCCTACCGCCTCCGGCTGCGCGTGGAACGCCCGGTCGCCGATCACCTCGCTCACCCCGTGATCCAGGTCCACGCAGGGCGCGAACGAGATGTCGACCCCCTGGGCGCGCAGCTCCGCGGCCATCAGCCAGCCGAGCTGGCGCGACAGGGCGAGCCCCGCGCGAGGATCCGCATCGAACTCGTGCCCGATGCGGCGCGCCGGCGGCAGCGGCGAGAAGCCGCTGCGGAAGCGCTGCACCCGCCCCCCCTCGTGGTCGACCGCCACGATGAGCGCGGGCGAGCGCGTTGCGTGGATGTCGGCCACCAGCGCCGCAAGCTGCCCGGGCTCGACGTAGTTACGGGTGAACAGCAGCACCCCGCCGACCAGGGGGTGCCGCAGCAGCTCGCGCTCCTCGGCGCTGAGCGCGCCGCCCTCGAGATCCATCATCAGGGGACCCAGGCTCATGCGCGGGTGAGGAGTGCCAACGACTCGACGTGCGCGGTATGCGGGAACATGTCGACCACGCCGGCCGCCTCGAGCGTGAAGCCATGTTCGTGCACCAGTGCCATCAGGTCCCGCGCCAGGCTCCCCGGATGGCATGAAATATACAGCAGCCGCGCCGGCGCGATCCGCGCCACCATGGCGAGCAGCGCGCGTGCTCCGGTGCGCGGGGGATCGAGCAGCACGTGGCTGTACTGCCGGCGCAGCCAGGCGGCGTCGGGGCCCGGCGCTGCCGCGAGATCGGCCCGATGAAACTCGACGTTGGAGAGCCCGTTGCGCGCCGCGTTGGCGCGCGCGCGCTCAACCAGGGCCGCCTCGCCCTCCACGCCCACGGCGTGGGCGGAGCGGCGGCCCAGGGCGAGCGTGAAATTGCCGATCCCCGAGTACAGATCGAGCACCTGCGCGCCTGGGGCCAGCTCGAGGAGCTCCACCGCGCGCGTCACCAGCGCCTCGTTGACCGGACCGTTCACCTGGATGAAGTCGGTGGGAGCGAACTCGAGCCCGAGACCGAAGGCCGTGAGGCCGTAGCGCAGCGGCTCGCACGCAGCGGCAGCGCCGAGGGCGTGCACTGAATCGAGCCCCGCCGGCTGCAGATACAACCGCACGTTGTGCACTGCGGCGAATTCCTCCAGCAACGCCCGGTCCGGCGCGGGGGGCTCCGCCAGTACGCGCAGCACCAGCGCCGTGGCATTGTCGGCCACCGCGACTTCAATCTGCGGTACGTGCTCACGGATCGAGAGTCGCGTCAGGAGCGATGCGAGCGGCGCGATCAGCGTTCCGGCAGGCGCTGCCAGTACCTCGCAGCCCGCGAGATCCGCCACGTAGGGTGCGGCGCGCTCGCGAAAGCCGACGACCACCCGGTCCTTGCGGTAGACGAACTTCGCCCCGAGGCGCGCGCGGCGCCGGTAGGCCCATGCCGGGCCGGCCAGAGAGCCGAGCCAGCGCCGCGGAGTCACGCGCGCCACCCGCTCGAGCGCCACTTTGAGCTCGCTCTCCTTGGCGGTGAGTTGTGCCGCCGGGGACAGGTGCTGCAGGACGCATCCCCCGCATACGCCGAAATGCACACAGCGCGGCGTCACCCGCTCGGGGGACGGCGTGAGCACCTCGAGCAGCTCGCCATCGTCGTGCTGGCGGTGTCGCCGCGTGCGGCGCAGCCGGATCTGCTCCCCAGGCAGCGCGCCCGGCACGAACACCGTCTTGCCGTCGCGCACCACGCCCTCGCCCTCGTGGGTGAGCCCACCGACCACCGCGACCTCCTCGGCGGGCGGGGCCGGCGATCTCATGGAATGGCTGCGCTCACGGTGGCTCGGGCCATGCGGCGAGGAACTGCGCGAGATGCGGCTCGGTCGAGGCGCGCAGGTAGTCGCGCACACGGGCGACCTCGGCGCGATATCCGTCGGCCGTCAGCCGTCCGCGCAGCCGCTCGAAGCGCAGATGGATCAGATAGGTGTTGAGCACGTCGGTCTCGCAGTAACGGCGGATGCCGATCACGTCGCCGCGCTGGTACGCGTCCCACACCTGCTCGCCGCCGAAGCCCAGCTTGCCGGGCAGTCCCAGCAGACACGCCATGTTGGCGAGCGACACCCGGCCGCGCGCTGCGCCGAAACCCGCCAGCACGTCCATGAGATCGGTGTGCCGCCAGTGATAGCGGCCGAGATAGTTGTTGTAGCGGAAATCGACGTCGCCCTCGCCGGTCTCCCAGAAGCGCGCCGCCTGCACCCCCCACAGGAGTCCCCGCAGGTGCAGTACCGGCAGGTCGAAGCCCGCGCCGTTCCATGACACCAGGTCGGGGGAGTATTTGCCGATGCCGTCGAAGAAGCGCTGCACCAGCTCCCCCTCGGGCGTGTCCGGCTCGCCGAGGCTCCAGAGAGTGAGCCCGTCGCCGCTGCGCAGCGCGCAGGAGATCGCCACCACCCGGTGCTGCTCGAGCGGCAGGAAGTCTCCGCCGCTGTCCTGCCGGCGGCGCGCGAACATCGCCTTGGCCACCTGCGCGTCGGGAAGCTCGCTCAGGTCGTAGAGCCGGCGGCCGAAGGCGACGTCCGGGACCGTCTCGATGTCGAACACCAGCGTGTTCATGGGGCCTTGAGCAGCACCGCGACCGCCACCACCAGCCCCGCTTCGTCGGTCAGCGTGACGTGGGCCTCGCCGACGCCGAGCGCGCGGCGCACCTGCTCGCCGCGAGTCGAGAACAGCACCTCGGGCTTGCCCCAGGCGTTCTGCACCACGCCCACGTCGCGGATCCACATGCCGTGCGCGAAGCCCGTGCCCATGGCCTTGACGATGGCCTCCTTGGCCGCGAAGCGCATCGCGAGGAAACGCTCGCGGCGCTGGGTGCGCGCGAGCTGCGCCTGTTCCTCGGGCATCAGCAGGTGCTCGACGAAGCGGTTGCCGAAGCGCTCGAGCGTGCGCTTGACGCGCGCCGCCTCGAGCACGTCGACTCCGATGCCGAAGATCATGTGCGCGCCGCCTGCATCAGCGCCTGCATGTCGCGCACCGCCGCCGCGAGACCGGTGAATACGGCGCGCGCCACGATGGCGTGGCCGATGTTGAGCTCGACGATCTCAGGTGTCGCGGCCACCGGTTGCACGTTGTGATAGTCGAGGCCATGACCGGCGTGCACCACGAGCCCGAGCCGCGCGGCGAGCCGCGCGGCGGCGTGCAGCCGCTCGAGCTCGGTGGCGCGGGCCGCCCCGCTCGCCTCGGCGTACGCCCCGGTGTGTAGCTCGACCACCGGCGCACGGCTCGCCGCCGCAGCCTCGATCTGCGCCGGATCGGGGTCGATGAAGAGCGCGACGCGAATGCCTGCGGCAGCGAGGCGCGCAGCCGCGGCAGCCACGCGCGCCGCCTGGCCGGCGACGTCGAGTCCCCCCTCGGTGGTGAGCTCGGTGCGCTTCTCCGGCACCAGGCAACAATCGGCGGGGCGCACTTCGGCGGCAATGGCCAGCATCTCGTCGGTCACCGCCATCTCGAGATTCATGCGCGTGTGCAGCAGCGGGCGCAGCGCGCGCAGGTCGCGGTCCTGAATGTGGCGCCGGTCCTCGCGCAGATGCAGCGTGATGCTGTCGGCGCCGGCCTGCTCGGCGGCGAGCGCGGCGTGCACCGGATCGGGCGCGCGGGCACGGCGTGCCTGGCGCAGCGTCGCCACGTGATCGATGTTGACACCGAGAGCGATGAAGCTCCTCATGACTGCGCCACCTTTCGCATCATTGATCGCGCCACCGCGCGCGTCGCGAGCGGCCGTCCTTCGAGGCAGGCGGCGAGTGCGGCGTGCAGCAGCCGCCGCGCATCCTCGAGCGCGCGCGCTCCGCCGAAGCGCTCCTCCCGCAGGCCTATCAGCGACTCGCCGGCGAGCGCGCCGGCGTCGTGCGCCAGCGCGCGTACCAGCCCCTGGGACGGGCGGTACTGATAGTAGCCGCGCGCCTCGAGCAGCGCCCCGCTGCCGGCCTCGGTCGCGAGCTCGAGCCCATAGCCCAGGATCTCGAGCAGGCGCTTCTCGAACAGCCGCAGCGCCGGCTCGAGCGGCGCCGCGGCGCGCAGGCTCCCCAGAGTCGCGTGATAGTGATCGAACAGCGCCGGCTGCGGGTCGTGACGCGTCGTGAGCCTGAGCAGCAGCTCGTTCACGTAGAAGGCGGCCATGACGCTCGCCGGCGGCAGCGGCGCACAGCTGTCGGCGCGCTCCGCGTGGGTGAGCTGCGGCGCCTCGCCCCGCCCGCTCCAGGAGAGCAGCAACGGTGAGAACGGCTGCAGCACCGGGGCGAGCCGCGCCCCGGGGCCGCGCACGGCGCGCGCAAACAGCGTGAGCCGGCCATGCTCGCGGCTGAGCACCTCGAGGATGCGGCTGGTATCGCGCCACGGCCGGTGGTGCAGGAGGTAGCCGGGCGTCAGCTCGACGCGGCGCGCAGCTGTGCTCATTCGACCCCCAGCTGCTTGAGCGCGCGCGCGTTGTCGGCCCAGTTCTCGCGCACCTTCACCCAGAGGTTGAGGTGCACGCGGGCGCCGAGCAGCTCATTCAGCGCGAGCCGTGCGGCGCGGCCGACCCGCTTCAGGCGCTCGCCGCGGGCGCCGATGACGATTGGCTTCTGCCCCTCGCGGTCGACCCACACCACCGCGTCCACAACCGTACGATGGTCTTCTGCCACGAGACGTTCCACCTCGACGGCGATGCCGTAGGGCACCTCCTGGTTGAGCTCGAGAGTGAGCTTCTCGCGGATCGCTTCCGCGATGCGGAACGACGTGCCGCGATCGGTCACCTCACCCGCCGGATAGAGCGCCGGGGATACCGGCAGATGCGCCGCGATCGTGGCGCGCAGGTCCGCGATGTTATCCGCCTTCAGCGCCGATACCGGCACGATGGCGAGGAAGTCATGGCGGCCGGCAAGCCTCTCCAGGTACGGCAGCAGACGCTCGCGCGGGCGCACGCGGTCGATCTTGTTCACCGCCACGATCGCCGGCCGGTGCGCGCGCGCGATGCGCGCGAGCGCCAGCTCATCACCCTCCAGCCACTTCGGCGCCTCCACCACCAGCACTACTAGGTCTGCGTCCGCGAGCGCCGTGGTAGCCGTGCGGTTCATCGCCTTGTTGAGCGCCCGGCGCCCCTCACGGTGCAGGCCCGGCGTGTCGACGAAGGCGATCTGCGCCTCCGGCAGGTTCGAGATCCCGAGGATACGATGGCGCGTGGTCTGCGGCCGCGGCGTGACGATGCTGAGCTTCTCCCCGACCAGCGCATTGAGGAGCGTCGACTTGCCGACATTCGGCCGTCCGACGAGCGCGGCGAAGCCGCTGCGGAACGGCGCTGAGGCCGGTGTGCTCACGGCTGCCGCCCTCCGGCCGCGTCCGCGCCGATCTCGCGCAGCATGCGCTCGGCAGCCTCCTGCTCGGCGCGGCGACGGCTCGAGCCGCCGCCCAGCACGCGGCGCCCGAGCGCGGTCACCTCGCAGCTCACGCGAAAGGTCTGCGCGTGCGGCTCCCCCTCGATGTGCTCCACTTCGTAGTGCGGCAGTGTGAGGCTGCGCGCCTGCAGATACTCCTGCAAGCGCGTCTTGGCGTCCTTGAGCATCGCGGGATCGGGAAGCGAGGCGATGCGCGGCCCCAGCAGGCGGGCGATGGCCTTTTCGGCCACGGCCAGGCCGCCGTCGAGAAACAACGCGCCGCAGACCGCCTCGAGCGCGTCGGCCAGAATCGACTGGCGCCGAAAGCCGCCGCTCTTCAGCTCCCCCGAGCCGAGCTGCAGCACTTCGCCGAGCTTGAGCTCCGCGGCCACCTGCGCCAGCGGCTCGCGGCTCACCACGCGGGCGCGCAGGCGGCTCAAGTCACCCTCGGTCGCGCGCGGGTAGCTCCGATAGAGGTGATCGGCCACGACGAGATTGAGGACCGCGTCGCCGAGAAACTCCAGGCGCTCGTTATTGGGCCCGGCCGCGCTGCGGTGAGTGAGCGCCGCAGTGAACAGCGACGCGTCGCGCGGCTCGTAGCCGAGCGCCTCGCGCAGCCAGCGATGCTGCTCGCCGCCAGCCGCGATCATGTCGCCCGCGCGCACTCCCGCACTGCTACGGCCCGCCCCCGCCGCCGGCGTGCACGGTCTTGTCGAAGACCACATGCAGGGAGATGTTGCCAAAGAGCGGCGCCTCGTCGTCGTACGAGGCTTCGACGTCCCACCCGTTCCCCGACTTGGTGACTTTGATGTCCTTGGAGGTGGGGTAGTCAACCATGTCGATCTCGAAGTGCTTGTCGATGGTCGTGCGGATGGCGCGCGGATCGTTGTTGCCGGCGGCATCGCTCGCCACCAGGTTGAGCGCCCGCACCACCTTCATGTAGTTGAGGTACACCGGCGCCAGGCGGACGGCGGCGTAGCCGACGATCACCAGTGGCGTCAGCAGGAACAGCCAGCCCAGCAGCGTGACACCCCGTTGTCTAAAGCGCATCGAAGCAACTCCCGTCAGTGGATCGCCGAGCCGATGCGGCCCCAGAGGGGCCCGCCGGCGCGGTGCGGGTCCCAATTGAACCAGATCCGGGTCGCCTTGCCGACCAGGTTCTCCTCGGGCACGAAGCCCCACGAGCGGCCGTCGTCGCTGTTGTCGCGGTTATCTCCCATCATCAGATACTGCCCCGGAGGTACCTCCCCGGACCACGACGCAGTGCGCAGGAACCCCGGCGCGTCCTCGTCGCCGCACACGTAGCCGCGCAGCCCGCTGCGATTGCACCCAGGCAGCAGCGGCGAGCGATCGATGGCCACCGGGCAGAATATCGCCTGGTGCTCGTGATCGCCAAGCTGTTCCGTGGCCTGCATCATGTTGACGTAACAGCCGTCGTTATACCTGCCGTCGAGCGTGAAGGACACCGGCTTGCCGTTGATGACGATGCGGTTGTCGCGCACCTCGACGTGATCCCCCGGCAGCCCCACCAGGCGCTTGATGAAATTGGTGCTGGGATCGAGCGGGTAGCGAAACACCACCACATCGCCCCGCTGCGGCTCGCCGGTCGCCACCATCTTGCGATTGAGCACCGGCAGCCGCAATCCGTAGGCGTACTTGTTGACGATGATGAAGTCGCCGTCGAGCAGCGTCGGCATCATCGAGTCCGAGGGGATGCGGAACGGCTCGAACACGAAGGCCCGGAGCACCAGCACCACCAGCGCCACCGGGAAGAAGCTGCGCGCGTAGTCGACCGTACCGGGTTCGGGCGTGGTGGCCGGGTCACGGCCGGCGGCCTGCGCCGCATGGGCGCGCTGCGGGCGCAGCACCGCGCTGTCGAACGCCCACACGAGTCCCGTGACCACCGTGATGGCGAGCAGCACGGCGCTGAAATCCAGCCGCTCGGCCACCAGCAGCTTGAGTACCCCGGCGCCGATCAGCACCGGCAGCGTGTTGTACAGGACGCGCATGAGCGCCGCGTCACCCGTACCCGGCGGGCGCCGCGGCCGCAGCAGCCAGTCGTCGACGATGCAGACGAGACCCACCGGCAGGGCGAGCCAGGCGAGCAGCGTAATCAGCGGCATCAGGTTCGTCATGACTTTCGGCCTGCTAATGCTTTCGGCCAACCTGCAGCACCGCGAGGAACGCCTCCTGCGGGATCTCCACGTGTCCGAGCTGTTTCATGCGCTTCTTGCCTTCCTTCTGTTTCTCCAGGAGCTTTCTCTTGCGGGTGACGTCGCCGCCGTAGCACTTGGCGAGCACGTTCTTGCGCAGCGCCTTGACCGTGGCGCGGGCGATCACCGCGCTGCCGATGGCCGCCTGCACCGCCACTTCGAACATCTGCCGCGGGATGAGCTCCTGCATCTTGTCGACCAGCTCGCGGCCGCGCTGGTAGGCGCTCTCCTTGTGCACGATGATCGACAGCGCGTCGACCTTGTCGCCATTGATGAGGATGTCCAGCTTGACGAGGGGCGCGGCCTGGAAATGGCTGAATTCGTAGTCGAAGGAGGCGTAGCCGCGGCTCGCTGACTTGAGCCGGTCGAAGAAATCCAGCACCACTTCCGCGAGCGGCAGCTGGTACTGGAGCGACACCTGCGTGCCGAGGTACAGCATCTTGTTCTGCGTGCCGCGTTTGTCGTTGCAGAGCTTGAGCACCGCGCCGACGTGGTCGGGGGGCACCAGGATGTTGGCGATGATGATCGGCTCGCGCAGCTCCTCGATCTCGTCCGACGGCGGCAGCTTCGCGGGGTTGTCGACGTACTCGACGCTGCCGTCGGTGCTCGCCACCTCGTACACCACCGTGGGAGCCGAGGTCACCAGCGTGAGCTCGTACTCGCGCTCGAGCCGCTCCTGGACGATGTCCATGTGCAGCAGGCCGAGGAAGCCACAGCGGAAGCCGAAGCCGAGCGCGCCCGAGACCTCCGGCTCGTAGTGGAGCGCCGAGTCGTTGAGGCGCAGCTTCGCGAGCGCGTCGCGGAACTTCTCGTAGTCCTCCGAATTCACCGGGAACAGGCCGGCGAACACCCGCGGCTTGATCTGCTTGAAGCCCGGAAGCGGCGCCGCCGCCGGACGGTTCTCCAGCGTGATGGTGTCGCCCACCGGGGCGCCGTCGATCTCCTTGATGCCCGCCACCACGAAGCCGACGTCGCCGGTCGCGAGCTCCTGCTCCACCACCGCCTTGGGCGTGAAGCGCCCCAGGCGATCGACATGGTGGCTGCGCCCCGTCGAGACCACGCGGATCTTGTCACCGCTCTTGAGACTTCCGTTCATCACGCGCACCAGCGATACGACCCCGACGTAGTTGTCGAACCAGGAGTCGATGATGAGCGCCTGCAGCGGCGCCGCCCCGTCGCCGCGCGGTGCGGGAATGCGCCGGATGAGCACCTCGAGGAGCTCGGCCACGCCGTCGCCGGTCTTGGCGCTCACGCGCACCGCATCCGCGGCCTCGATGCCGATGATCTCCTCGATCTCGCGCGTCACGCGCTCGGGGTCCGCCGACGGCAGGTCGATCTTGTTGATGACCGGCAGCACCTCCAGGCCCTGCTCGATCGCCGTGTAACAGTTGGCGACGCTCTGGGCCTCGACGCCCTGGGAGGCGTCCACGACCAGCAGCGCGCCGTCGCAGGCCGCCAGCGAGCGTGACACCTCGTAGGAGAAATCGACGTGCCCCGGGGTGTCGATCATGTTGAGCTGGTAGCGCTCGCCGTCGCGGGCGCTGTAGTAGAGCGTGACGCTCTGGGCCTTGATGGTGATACCGCGCTCGCGCTCGAGATCCATCGAGTCGAGCACCTGCTCCTGCATCTCCCGGTCCGCCAGTCCCCCGCACAGCTGGATGAACCGATCGGCGAGCGTCGATTTGCCGTGATCTACGTGCGCGATGATGGAGAAGTTACGTATGTGCCGCATGAATCGGGGACGCCGCTGCCGGTCAGGACCAACGCCGTGGCCAAGTCCAGCGGCGGGCTGGATTATAGGGAAGTTTGCCGGATCTGGCCCGCTTGGGTCCGCCGGCCGCGGCTCAAGCGCGCGGCGCCGGCCGCAGCAGCCGCAGGAGCTCTTGCGGCTCGAGCCGGTGGCGGCACACGACCGTGCCGTCGAGCAGCAGCACCGGGACGTCGAGGCCGTGGCGGCGCAGGAGCTGCGGATCGGAATCGACGTCCACGAGCTCGAGTGGCGGCAGGTCGAAGCGGCGGCCGAGGGCGGCGAGCTCGCCCAGCATCTGCTCGCACAGCTCGCAGTCGTGGCGCTGCACCACCGTCAGGCGCGGGGTGGGTGCCAGCGGCGATGTCATGGGCATCAGCGGCGCGTGGCCGCGGGAGTTGCCGTTTCCTCGGCCCTGACCTCGCTGGCGATGAGCTGCACGGTGGCCGGCGGAACCTCGCCCACGGCGGTGATCTTGTAACCGTTGCTGGTGGTAGAGAACGCCGAGGAAGAGCCGACGCGCGCCGACTGCACCTCGGTGCCGGCAGCCGCGCCGCCCGTGGGACGCAGCTCGACGAAGACTGAAACGGAAGCGAGCCCGTCGCTAAATACCAGGTGATCTACCGGAGCGTTGGAGCCCGGCAGCGTCTGCGCGCCATGCAGCATCATCCTGAATCCGGGCGGAAGCTTGAGTGCGCTCCACACCGTCGTGGGCCCGGGCGCCGGCACCGCCGTGTCGTTGCGCAGCCATCGGAAGCCTTCGGTCGAGACCTCGGGCTGGAACGCGGAGTCGGGAATGCGCGCGGCCATCGTCAGACTCGCGAACACCAGCTGCTCGATGATGCGCCCGTCGGTGTCGCACAGCTGCGTCTTGAGCGGCATCGCGGTGGAATCGTCGATCCACAGCCGATAGCCGTAGCGGAACTCGTCCCGGGGTGAGACGGCGATGACGTGCGTCGCGCGGCGGTTGAGGCGCATGCGCGCGATTTCGCGGATGTCGTAGAAGCTCGCTGTCTGAGCGTTGACGGCCGGGATGCCCACGAGCGATTCCTGCCCGGGGCGCTGCTCCACCAGCACCGTGCGCCGGTCGGGCAGGTAGCAGGCGAGGCTCGAGCCGGTGCGGATGAACTCGCGTCCCGAGCCATCGAGGGACACGAGCCGCTCGGCCACCTGCCCGTCCTGCAGGCGGTGAATGATGCGCAGCATCTCCACCGTGCCGCCGTGCCAGTGCGAGAAGGTGCCGTCGTAGCTGCGCGTCATGAGCGCCTGATTCATGCGCTCGAGCCATTGCGCCGGACTCGGTGGCGCCGGGGTCTTCTCTCCCGCGGCGGATGCGGTCGTGCCGCTCTGCTCAGGCTCCGCAGCGGCCGCGAACGTGCCGACGGCCGCCGCCACCGTCCAGGCGAGCAGCAGGGCCCGCAGACGCTCGCTAGCGCGGATTGCTCTGGGCATCGCGCGGCGGATCCTGGGCACTTTCCGCGGATACGGCCACCGTGCCCCCGGACTCGCTCGTCATGAACGAGGAGAGGAGGTTCCCGCGGGCCACCGGCGGGCTGAACATGCTATGAGCCACGACATAGTTGGCGAGCTCGGTCGCCGGCACGACCGACATCGCCGCCCGGGCCGGCGGCGGCACCACGTAACGGTCCGCGCCGGCCGGGGCGCTCGCGGGCCGCGCTGTCTCGCTCGGGCTTGCCACGCGGCTCGGGATCACCGCTGCGAGCGGCGCGGCGGTCTCGGCCCCGCCGGGCGGCGCCTGCGCCCGCAGCCACAGAATGGAGATCGCGGCGACGCCGGCCGCCACCGCGGCTCCTGCCACCGGCCGCCACCAGCGCCGCGCGCTACGTCGCGGCAGCGAGTGTGCGGCCAGGGTCGGCTCCGATCCGACCAGCACGCTCACGCGGCGGGCGACCCGGGCGTTGAGCCGCACGCCGCGCTCGGCGCGGATCGTCGCCGCGATCACCGCATAGCGTCCCCAACGGGCCTTGAGCTCGGCGTCGCGCGACAGGCGGCGCGCGAGCAGCTCGCACTCGGCGCTCGCCAGCTCGTCGTCGAACATGGCGGACAACTGGCTATCGAGCTCTTCGTTCATCCCAGCTCCTCGGCGCGGCCCAGGCCGCCCTCGAACACCTCTCGCAGACGCCGGTCGATCGCCTCGCGCGCGCGAAAGATGCGCGAGCGCACCGTCCCCACCGGGCAGTCCATGGCGGCGGCGATCTCCTCGTACGAAAGGCCCTCGAGCTCGCGTAACACGATGGCCGTGCGCAGGTCCTCGGGCAGTGCCTCGATGGCGGCGTTGACGACCGAGCGAATCTCGTCGGTCAGCACCAGCGCTTCGGGAGTCTCGGAATCCTTCATCCGGCCTTGCATGTCGTAGGACTCATCTGCGTTGCGGTCGATGTTGTATTCGATCGGGCTGCGGTCGCGGGACACTACCGCGTTCTTGGCGGTGTTGATCGCGATTCGGTACAGCCAGGTATAAAAGGCGCTGTCGCCGCGGAACTGCGGCAGGGCTCGATAGGCCTTGATGAAGGCCTCCTGGGCGATGTCCTCGGCTTCCGCTGGATTGCGTACGTAGCGCATGACCAGCTTGACGAGCTTGTGCTGGTACTTGAGGACCAGCGCATCGAATGCCCCCTTGTCTCCGCGTTGCACGCGGCGCACCAGGCTCAGATCGGTCGCGTCGGCGGTCACCGGCGCCCTCTACCCGGGCAGCGAGGGCCACCACGCCACGCGCTGGATAGACTGTGACCCTCTGTAAAAGTTCAGCATACCGGAGAACCGTGACATAAATCCCGGATGCGCGCCGTCAGCGCCTGCAATTCGGCATCGCTGGGGCGCTCCTCTCCGAGCAGATAGCCTGCGAGCAGGGGGTCCGGCAGGGCCAGCAGCCGCTCGAACGCCCTCAGCTCCGTGGACGCCGCCCCAGGCAGCGCCCGCCGGGCGAAGCGCTCGAGCATCACGTCGAGCTCTTTCATGCCGCGCCGGCAGCGCCACAGCAGCCGCCCCGGCATGGCACCCGGCGCCGCACCCTGGGCAGTGGAGCCTTGCGGGATGGCAGCCATCGTCTTCAGCCGTGGCGCTCGATGAGCATCTTCTTGAGCTCCGCGATCGCCTTGGCAGGATTGAGATCCTTGGGGCAGACGTCGGTGCAGTTCATGATGGTGTGGCACCGGTACAGTCGGAACGGATCCTCGAGCTCATCGAGTCGCTCGCCGGTCGCCTCGTCGCGGCTGTCGATGATCCAGCGGTAAGCGGCCAGCAGCGCCGCCGGACCCAGGAACCGCTCGCCGTTCCACCAGTAGCTCGGACAGGAAGTCGAGCAGCAGGCGCACAGGATGCACGCGGCCGGCCGGTCGATCCGCTCCTGCTCCTCCTTGCTCTGCAGCCGCTCGTGATCCGGCGGCGCCGGAGTGCGGGCCTGCAGCCAGGGTTTCACCGCAGCGTACTGGGCATAGAAGTTGCTCAAGTCGCCCACCAGGTCCTTGATCACCGGCAGGTGCGGCAGAGGATAGATGCGCACCTCGGCGCCCAGGTCCTGCATCGAGGTAGTGCAGGCGAGCCGGTTCAGGCCGTTGATGTTCATGGAGCATGAGCCGCAGATGCCCTCGCGGCATGATCGGCGGAAGGTGAGCGAGGAGTCGATCGCCGCTTTGATCTGGATCAGGGCATCCAGCACCATGGGTCCGAGAGTCTTGGCATCGATCTCGAAGGTATCGATGCGGGGATTGCCGCCCCTGTCGGGGTCGAAGCGGTAGATGCGGAAGATGCGCTTCTCGCGCGCGCCCGCCGCGGCCCGGTAGGTGACGCCCGGCACCGGGCGCGAGCTGGCAGGCAGCCGGAATTCGACCATGACGCTCCTCAGTAGGTACGCGCCCGGGGCGGGATCGACTCCACCTCCCCGGTGAGTGTGTTGAGATGCACCGGGCGGTAGTCGAAGCGCACGCGCCCCGGCCCGTCGACCCACACCAGCGTGTGCTTCATCCAGTTCTGGTCGTCGCGCTGCGGGAAGTCCTCGCGGGCGTGCGCGCCGCGGCTCTCGGTGCGGTTGGCCGCCGAATGGATCGTGGCGGTCGACTGCAGCAGCAGGTTCTCGAGCTCGAGAGTCTCGATGAGATCCGTGTTCCAGATGAGCGAGCGGTCGCTGATGCGCACGTCGGCGAAGGACTCGAAGGTCTGAGCGATCCGCGCGATCCCCTGGGCCAGGCTCTCGCCGGTGCGAAACACCGCGGCATCGAGCTGCATGGTCTTCTGCATCTCGACGCGGATCGCCGCCGTGCCGCGTGAGCCGGCGGCCAGGCGCAGCCGCTCGAGGCGCGCCAGTGCGGCATCGCCGGCGTCCTTGGGCAGCGGGCGGTGGGCGCTGCCCGGCTCGATGAGCTCGCCGCAGCGCCGTGCCGCCTCGCGGCCGAACACCACGAGGTCGAGAAGCGAGTTGGAACCTAAGCGGTTGGCACCGTGCACCGAGACGCAGGCGGCTTCGCCAACCGCCATCAGCCCCGGCACGACGCTGTCGGGATTCCCGTCCTTCGGGCACACCACCTCGCCGCGATGGTTGCAGGGGATGCCGCCCATGTTGTAGTGCACCGTGGGCTGCACCGGGATCGGCTCGCGCGTCACGTCGACGCCGGCGAAGATGCGCGCCGTCTCCGCGATGCCGGGCAGGCGCTCGTAGATCACGTCCGCCCCGAGGTGCTCGAGGTGCAGCTCGATGTAGTCGTGCTCGGGCCCCGCTCCGCGCCCTTCGCGGATCTCGAGCGTCATCGCGCGGCTCACCACGTCGCGCGAGGCGAGATCCTTGGCGTTGGGGGCGTAGCGGCCCATGAAGCGCTCGCCCTTGGAGTTGGTGAGATAGCCGCCCTCGCCGCGCGCGCCCTCGGTGATCAGGCAGCCGGCGCCGTAGATCCCGGTGGGATGGAACTGCACGAACTCCATGTCCTGCAGCGGCAGCCCGGCGCGCAACACCATGGCGTTGCCATCGCCGGTGCACGAGTGGGCCGAGGTGCAGGAGAAATAAGTGCGCCCATAGCCTCCGGTCGCGAGGATGGTCATGTGGGCGCGGAAGCGATGCAGCGTTCCGTCCGCGAGATCGAGCGCCAGCACGCCGCGGCACGCGCCGTCCTGCATGATGAGGTCGATGGCGAAATACTCGACGAAGAAGGTGGCCGCATGGCGGATCGACTGCTGGTAGAGCGTGTGCAGCATCGCATGACCGGTCCGGTCGGCGGCGGCGCAGGTGCGTTGCGCTATCCCAGCGCCGAAGTGCGTGGTCATGCCCCCGAAGGGCCGCTGGTAGATGCGCCCGGTCTCGGTCCGCGAGAACGGCACACCGTAGTGCTCGAGCTCGATCACCGCCGCGGACGCCTCCTTGCACATGAGCTCGATCGCGTCCTGGTCGCCCAGCCAGTCCGAGCCCTTGACGGTGTCGTACATGTGCCAGCGCCAGTCGTCCTCACCCATGTTGCCGAGGGCAGCCGAGATGCCGCCCTGCGCTGCGACCGTGTGGCTGCGCGTGGGGAAAAGCTTGGTGATACAGGCCGTGGACAGGCCGCTCTCGGCGAGTCCCAGCGTGGCTCGCAGTCCCGCGCCGCCGGCACCGACCACCACGACGTCGTAACTGTGATCGACGAGCTCGAAGGCGCTCACGGCGCGCCCCCGAGCGCCACCTTGAGAACCGCGAATACGCCGGCGGCCGCGAGCAGCGCATGGGCGAAGTCGACCAGCACCAGCGTCGTGGTGCGGGCGCCCGGCCCCGGCACGTAGTCCTCCACCACGACCTGCAGCCCGAGTCGCGAGTGCCACGTGGCCACCAGCACCAGAAGAATGAGCAGCAGGGCCGTCCAGCTCTGCCCTATCCAGGCGGCGACCGTCGCATGATCGAACGAAGGGAGCGCGAGCAGCGACACCGCGAACCATACCGAGAGCGGCACCAGCGCCACTGCGGTGAGCCGCTGCACCCACCAGTGATGCACGCCTTGCTTGGCCGAGCCGGCGCCCAGGATGCGCCGCATCGGGGTACGCAGACTCATGGCGCGCGCGCCATCGAGAGCCAGGCGCCGTAGCCGACCAGGAGCATGAGCACGAGGCTGACGACCACCACCAGCCAGGCGCTGCGCTGCGACTGCGCGCGCTCGAGTCCGCGGCCCGTGTCCCATACGAGGTGGCGGATGCCGGCGACCAGGTGATAACAGGCGGCCACGATGTACCCGGCGTACACGAGCTTCATCACCGGCAGCGCGAGCAGCCGCTCGGCGCGCGCCTGGGCGTGCGCCCCGCCCGCCACCGCCATCAGCCAGTACACGAGCAGCACCAGCCCGGTCGAGAGCCCCATCCCGGTGATGCGGTTGAGGCCCGAGGTCAGCATCGTGTACTTGAGCTTGTACACCGACAGGTGAGGCGATAGGGGTCGAGTCGGCATAGACTAAAAATCGATGCAGCGGCCGTTCCTCTCCCAGTCGCCGAAGCGAGTCGGCTCGGGCCCGGCTGGACCACCGAGCTCGCGCGGGCGGCCCGAGGTGCGCGAGTCCGCCCCGGAAGGAAGGGGAGCGCCTCGGTCGGGCTGGGGAGGAACGGGAGCGTCGGTGGGAGACCTTACCGGCCCCTTGCGTGGCGGCGTCGACATACTGGTTTAGTCTGCCAGAATTCACGGATCACGGCCATGGAAAGCCAAGGAAAAACAACACTCAACTCCATGTACTCGCAATGGAATCTGCTGCCGCTCGAGTCCCTCGGCGCGCTGCGCGCGCGCGGGCGCGACGTCATTTCCTTCCTGCAGGGACAGCTCTCCAACGACCTGGCGCTGCTCGCCGCCGAGCGCTCACTGCTCGCGGGCTACCACAACCCGCAGGGCCGCGTCTTGGCGCTGCTGCGGCTGATCGAGGCCGCGCCCGGGGAGGTGCTCGCCTTCCTGCCGCGCGAGCTCGTGCCGTCGGTGGTCAGCCGCCTCTCGGGGTTCATCCTGCGCTCCAAGGTCGAGCTCGCGGACGATTCTTCGGCCTGGCGCATCGAGGGGCTGATCGGGGCAGCCGCGTCCGAGCCCCCGGCGGCCCCCGCGCCGGGCGTCGCGCCGCTCGCGCCGCCCTTTGCGGCGCAGCTGCCGGCAGCGGCCGCCGGCGTTGCGCGGATCGGCCATGGCTTCGCTGTGCGTGTCGGCGAGCGACCGCCGCGCTGGCTGATCGTCTCACCGGCCGCGGGCCCGCAGGGTGAGCCGGCGCTCGCGCGCTGCGCGCGTGCTGCCCCGGAGCTGTGGCGGCGCCTAGGCGTCGAGAACGGCGAGCCGCAGGTCTACGCCGCGACGTCCGGAGAATTCGTCGCGCAGATGCTGAACCTCGACGTGCTCGGGGCGATCGCCTTCGGCAAGGGCTGCTACACCGGACAGGAAGTGATCGCGCGCGCCCACTACCGCGGGCGGGTCAAGCGCCGGCTGCAGCGATTTCGCACCCGCGAGCCGCTGCCGCTCAAGCCGGGCGACGCCGGCGAGCTGGCCGACGCACGCGCGTTCCGCGTGGTCGACGCAGTGACCGCCGCCGACGGCGGCTGCGAGTTCCTGGCAGTGGCACCGCTTGGCCCCGCGGAGCTGCGCGCCGACGAGCAGCCAGCGCCCGCGGGTCCGCTGCGCCTCGCCGCCGAGCAGCTGCCCCTCCCCTACGCGCTGCCCGAGTGAGCGCATTCGTCCCCTGAAGGAGGCTCCATGAGCACCCCGAGCGCTTCGACGATGAGAGTCCGCACCGGCGGCTGCCTGTGCGGGGCGGTGCGCTACACGGTCGCGGGCCCGCTGCGTCCCGTGGTGCTGTGTCATTGCACGCAGTGCCGTCGCAGCACGGGTCATTTCATGGCGGCCACCGCCGCCCGACATGGCGATTTTCGCTGCAGCGCGGCGCCGGAGCTGCGCTGGTACGAGTCCTCGGATGCCGCGCGGCGCGGCTTCTGCAGCCACTGCGGCTCGACTCTCTTCTGGCAGGCGCACGGACGCGACTACATCAGCATCGCCGCCGGAACGCTCGACGGCGCGACCGGCTTGAGCAGCGCCTGTCACATCCATGTCGCCGACAAGGGCGACTACTACTCGATCGGCGACGGCGTTCCGCAAAGGGCCGACGGGAGCTTTTCCGTGCCAATTCCCGAGAACTGAGCCTGTCGGGCCCTCGGGCACATGGATGTGCCCCGCCGCCGCGAGGGTCGGACAGGGATGTCCGATCCCGAGCCTCGAACTAGGCTTCGGGACGCATGTGGGGAAACAGGATCACGTCGCGTATCGAGGGCGAGTCGGTGAAGAACATGACCAGGCGGTCGATGCCAACCCCGAGGCCCGCGGTCGGCGGCATGCCGTACTCGAGCGCGCGCACATAATCGGCGTCGTAGAACATCGCTTCCTCGTCGCCCCGCTCCTTGCGCGCCGCCTGGGCGCGAAAGCGCGCCGCCTGCTCCTCGGGATCGTTGAGCTCGGAGAAGCCGTTGGCGATCTCGCGGCCCGCGATGAAGAACTCGAAGCGGTCGGCAACGAAGGGGTCCATGTCATTGGGCCGTGACAGCGGCGAGACCTCCACCGGGTAGGCGTAGACGAAGGTGGGATCGAGTAGCCGACTCTCCGCGGTCTTCTCGAACAGCTCGATCTGCAGCTTCCCCGGTCCGTCGTCGCGGCTGTAGTTGATCCCGAGCTGATCGCAGCGCTTGCGCAGGTAGGTGAGGTCGCGCAGCGACAGCGGGTCTATGCCCGGATTGCTCTCGATGATCGCCTGCTCGACGGTCACGCGGCGGAAGGGCTGTGCCAGATCATAGGGCCGGCCCTGGTAGGTGAGCTGAAGTCTGCCGTTGAGCGTGTCGGCGAGACCGCGCGTCGCCTTCTCGACCCAGTCCATGATGTCGCGGTAGTCGGCCCAGGCGAGGTACAGCTCCAGCATGGTGAATTCCGGGTTGTGCTGGGTCGAGAGCCCCTCGTTGCGGAAGTTGCGGTTGATCTCGTAGACCCGATCGAGGCCGCCGACGATCAGGCGCTTCAGGTACAGCTCCGGCGCGATGCGCAGATACATGTCGAGGTCGAGCGCGTTGTGGTGGGTGCGGAAGGGGCGCGCCGTCGCGCCCCCCGGAATCGGCTGCATCATCGGCGTCTCGACCTCGAGGAAATCGAGCGCGTCGAGGAAGTCGCGCAGATAGCGCACGATGCGCGCGCGCGCGCGAAATACCTCGCGGCTCGCCTCGCTCATGATCAGGTCGACGTAGCGGCGCCGGTAGCGTGTCTCGGTATCGGCGAGCCCGTGCCATTTGTCGGGCAGCGGCCGCAGCGACTTCGTGAGCAGGCGCAGCGTATCGGCGCGCACCGACAGCTCCCCGGTGCGGGTGCGGAACAGCACGCCGGCCCCGCCGATGATGTCACCCACGTCCCAGGCCTTGAAGGCTTCGTAGACGGGGCCGAGCGCCTCCTGCTGCAGGTACAGCTGCAGCTGTCCGGTGCGGTCCGCGATCTTGGCGAAGCTCGCCTTGCCCATGACGCGCTTGAACATCAGCCGCCCGCCGACCTGCACACGCGTCGGATTGGCCTCGAGCCACTCACCGCTGCGCTCGCCGTAGGCGGCCTGCAGCTCCCCGGCGAGCGCATCGCGGCGAAAGTCGTTGGGGAAGGCACCGCCAGGGTGCGCGCCGCGCCGCAGCTCCGCCAGCTTGGCGCGCCGCTCGGCCATCAGCTTGTTCTCGTCCCCGCCCTCACCGCCATCGGCGCCGCTGCCGTTGTTGCCGTGCTTCTTCATGCCCTCACACGCCCGCCTTGAGAGAGGCCTCCATGAACTGATCGAGATCCCCGTCGAGCACCGCCTGGGTGTTGCCCACCTCGACCCCGGTGCGCAGATCCTTGATGCGCGACTGATCGAGCACGTAGGAGCGGATCTGGTTGCCCCAGCTGACGTCCGACTTCGAATCCTCGAGTACCCGCGCGGCGGCGTTGCGCTTGTTGACTTCCAGCTCGTAGAGCTTTGCCTTGAGCATCTTCATGGCGGTGGAGCGGTTCTTGTGCTGGCTGCGCTCGTTCTGGCAGGCGACCACGAGGCCGCTCGGCAGGTGCGTGATGCGCACCGCCGACTCGGTCTTGTTGACGTGCTGGCCGCCGGCACCCGAGGAGCGGTACACGTCGGTCTTGAGGTCCGCCGGATTCACCTCGATCTCGATGGCGTCGTCGACCTCGGGGGAGACGAACACGGAGGCGAAGGAGGTGTGGCGGCGGTTGCCCGAGTCGAAGGGCGACTTACGCACCAGGCGATGCACCCCTGTCTCGGTGCGCAGCCAGCCGTAGGCGTACTCACCCTGCACCTCGACGCTCGCGCTCTTGATGCCGGCCACCTCCCCCGGGCTCGTGTCGATCACCTCGCAGCGGAAGCCGCGCGCCGCGCCCCAGCGCAGATACATGCGCAGCAGCATCTGCGCCCAGTCCTGCGCTTCGGTGCCGCCCGCCCCCGCCTGGATGTCGAGAAACGCGCTGTGCGAATCCATCTCGCCGCGGAACATGCGCTTGAGCTCGAGATGGCGCACCTCGCCCTCGAGGCGCTCCGCGTCGCGCTCGATGTCCGGCACCGCGCTCGCATCCCCCTCGGCCTCGGCGAGCTCGAGCAGCTCCCCTGCCTCGGCGAGCCGTAAGCTGGTGCGGTCGATCTCGCCGACGTCGCTCGTCAGTCGCGCGCGCTCGCGCCCGAGCTCCTGGGCGCGCGCCGGGTCGGACCACACCGCCGGGTCCTCCAGCTCGCGTGCCACCTCCTCGAGCCGCTCGAGCTTGCGGTCGTACTCAAAGAAACCCCCGAAGCGAGCCGAGACGCTCGCCGAGATCCTTCAGATGGCGCTTGAGCTGATTGACTTCCATGGGTTTCCTGCGGAACTGGAGCGCAAGATGCTAACACCCGGGCGGCCGGTTCAGCGAGCCACCGGCAGCAGGTGATCGATGAGCAGCTGCAGGCGCCGCTCGCCCTGGTATTCGTTGACGTCCAGCCGGTAGACCAGCTGCACCAGCCCCTCCGGCAACGCCCCCGGAGCGCCTTCCTCGAAGTGGTTGAAGACGACGGCGTCGAAGGAGCGGCTGCTCGACTCCGGCTCGACCCACATCTTGAGGTGCCGCTCGCCGATGACGCGCGCGCTTTTGATGCTGAAGACGCCGTCGAAGGACGGCTCGGGAAACGCCTGTCCCCAGGGTCCCCCGGCGCGCAGCGCCTCCGCGGTCTCGAGCGCGATTTCCGTAACGCTGAGCGGGCCGTCGGTTTCCACGGCATCCGCCGCCGTGCGGCCTCCCATCCAGCGCGCCACCTCCTCATCGAAGGCGCGCGCGAACTCATCGAGCCGCGCGCGCGCGAGCTGCAGCCCGGCGGCCATGGCGTGCCCGCCGAAGCGGCTGATGAGTCCGGGATGGCGCGTCGCGATTGTCTCGAGCACGTCGCGGATGTGCACGCCGGCGATGGAGCGCGCCGAGCCGCGCAGCGTGGCAGGATCGGCCGCGGCGAAGGCGATCACCGGGCGGCGCACGCGCTCCTTGACGCGGCTCGCGACCAGCCCTACGACGCCCTGGTGCCAGTCGGGATCGAAGAGGCAGACGCCGCTGCGCTCGGTCGCGCCGGCGCCGGGCCCGGTGAGGCGGCGCACTGCGGCGAGCGCCGCCGTCTGCATCCGCGCCTCGATCGCACGGCGCTCCTCGTTGAGCTCATCGAGCCGGACGGCGAGGCGCTGCGCCTCGGCCGGATCGTCGGCGAGCAGGCATTGGATGCCGATGGTCATGTCGTCGATGCGGCCGGCGGCGTTCAGCCGCGGCGCCACCCCGAAGGCGAGATCTGCGGCGGTCAGGTCCGCGGCAACGCGCCCGGCGATCGCGAGCAGCGCCCGTATGCCGGCCACGCAGCGTCCGGCGCGGATGCGCCTGAGGCCCTGTGCCACCAGCACCCGGTTGTTGGCATCGAGCGGCACCACGTCGGCCACGGTGCCGAGCGCCACGAGGTCGAGCAGCTGCGCCGCGACCGGTGCCCCCGCTGCGCCGCCCTCCCGCTCCCTGAGGCGCCGCTCGAGGGCCGCCATGAGGTAGAACGCGACTCCGACGCCGGCGAGCGCACGGCTGCCGAAGCGGCTGCCCGCGAGGTTGGGATTCACGATCACATTGGCGTCGGGGAGCATCTCCCCCGGCAGATGATGGTCGGTGATCAGTACGTCGATGCCGCGAGTGCGGGCAGCGCTCACTCCGGCGTGGCTCGAGATGCCGTTGTCGACCGTCACGATGAGCGTGGGCGAGCGCAGCGCCGCCAGTGCCACGATCTCCGGCGTAAGCCCGTAGCCGAACTCGAAGCGGTTCGGGACGAGGAAATCAACGGCCGAGAACCCGAGGCTGCGCAGCGCGCGCACCATGAGCGCGCTGCTGGTGGCGCCGTCGGCATCGAAGTCGCCGACGATGAGCACGCGGCCGCCGGTGCGGTGCGCGCTGAGCAGCTCGACCGCCGCGGGAATGCCCTCGAGCGTGCCGACCGGCAACAGCCGGGCGAGCGAGGTGTCGAGGTCGGCCGCCGAGCGCACGCCGCGCGCCGCATAGGCGCGCGCCAGTATCGGGTGCAGGCCTGCGGCGAGCTGCGCATCCGCGGCCGGTTCGCGCCGCACCACCGTCAGCCTCATGCGAACGCCCCGAGTCCCGGACGCGGCCGCCGCCAGCGCCGGAGGCCGCTCAGCCTGCCGAGCGTGATGCGGGTGTCGTTCGCGATCAGCGTAAGCCGAGCGAGCCGGCCGGCCGAGAGCGCCGCGAGCGCCGGACGAACGAGGCGCCGATCGAGCGCGGCCGCGGCGGCGGGCAGGCTCCAGGGTCCTGCGTCGGGCGCGGCGCCCGCAAGTTCGGCGAGCAACACGGCGCGCGCTGCGCGCCGCTCCGCCCATAGCGCCGCCGGACCCTCCGGCAGCGCCTCGAGCGCCGCTCCCGCCAGGCGTGCGAGACCTGTGAGGTAAGCGTCCGCGCCGAGGGCGAGCGTCGCACCGCGCGACGCTCCGTCAGGTCCGGCCGCGCGCGGCGGCTCCCCCGAGGGGAGCGCCTCGCCCTCGGCACCCCACAGCCAGAGCGAGGTCACGGGGGGCGCACCACGCGCCGTGCGCGACTCATTCAGCGCCTCCCCGTGCAGCCACATCTCGATCTCCGCCACGAGACGCAGCAGCGACGCTGCGGCCGGCCCTTGCGGCACCGTGAGCTCGCCACCCGCGCATCGTGCCGGCTCAGTGGTGGGTATCGGTGCGATGGCGTCACTCATCAGCAGAAATTGTCCGTCGCTCAAAGGCTCGAGTACGAGGCCGGAGCCGCCGAATGTACGTTCGAAGGCCGACACGAGCGAGCGCTGCTCCTCCGGACGCAGACGCAGGATGCCATCATGACGAGCGAGATGCGCCCGCGTGAGTCCCGCGCGGAGCGCGACCGGCGTCGCGATCCAGCGCGTGGCGACGGCCCTGCCAGCCGGCGGGGCCGCCGCGGCAATAGCCGCCACCGATACGCGGGCGAGATCGCCACGACCGAGCCAGTGGGCGAGCCAGCGGCGCCAACCCTCGCTCAGCCGTTCCCGCTCGCCAAAGCGCCCGACGTACTCGAGCCCGGCCAGCGCCCCGGGATCCGTCGCCATCGCGGCGGGGACCGGCTCCTCGGCGTGCAGATAAAGGTCTGCGATGACTATGACGGCCTCGTCCATGGGCAGTATCGTACCGCCCGTGAGGTTCACCCTCGAACCAGGCGTCCGCGCCAATCTGATCCGCGGCTACTCGGAGACCGAGGTACGCATCGGCGAGCACAGCGTGCGCGGCAGCTGCATCGTGAGCGCCGACACCCTCATCACGCAATGGGAGCCCCAGAGCTTTGCGGGGCTCGAGGCCCTGCACCTCGAGGCGATACTTGCCCTCCGCCCGGAGCTCGTGGTGCTCGGCACAGGTCCCGTTCAACAGTTCCCGTCGGCGGAGATTCGGGCGCTGCTCGCGCGGCGCGGCGTAGGCCTCGAGGCGATGCAGCTCGGCGCCGCGTGCCGGACGTTCAACGTTCTGGTGCAGGAGGAGCGGCGCGTGGCCGCGGGACTGTTTCTGCGCTGAAGGGCGCGGTGGGGAAGACGATCGGCAGAAGACACAGGGGGAGGCTCAACCAACCAAACAATCATTCGAAGCTGACAGACTCGAACAATTGCACTGTTCTTGTTGTTCTTGGGAATGTTATTGCTGTTGTTGCGACTCCCTCCTCCCTGTGCCTTCTGGTGATCGCCCTCCCCGTGACCTGTCGTCGTTGAGAGACAGGGCGTGCATGGTAAACAGGTCGCAGATCCCTGCGCAAGCTCCTTGAGGCGCAAGGACTTTTCCCGACAGCGGATGCGTGTGCCCCAGCCGGGGACAGCGGCTCGCCCGGAAATTCACCTGTCAGGCGGCTTTCCTAGGGGCCATTTTTTACTATTTATAATCTAATAAACAGGTACTTAGAAGATTATATTTCCTCGATTTCTAGCTACAGGTTTCTGCCCATCCTTAGACCTCAGGCGGTGCCGCCGAGGAGCGGTACGAACGCTACGGCGCCGAGCGATTCGCGCTCGATGCGCGGCTCGCGGCGCGTGAAGCGCACGAGCTCCTGCTCTCCTTCCGGACCCAGGGGGACGATCAGCCGGCCACCGACCTTGAGCTGCTTCAGCAGGGCATCGGGGACGGTGAGCGGCGCCGCCGCCACCAGGATGCCGTCGAAGGGCGCGTGCGCCTTCCAGCCGAGCGATCCGTCACCGTGGCGGAAGCGCACGTTTCTGATCCCGAGCTCCTTCAGGCGCGCGCGTGCGCGCTCGAGCAGCGGCTCGATGCGCTCGATCGTATAGAGGTGCGTCACCAGCGGCGCCAGGACCGCGGTCTGGTAGCCGCAGCCCGTGCCGACCTCGAGCACGTTGTCGAGCGGACCTCCTTCGAGCAGCGCCTCGGTCATACGCGCCACGATGTAGGGCTGCGAGATGGTCTGCCCGAAGCCGATCGGCAGCGCCGTGTCCTCGTAGGCGCGGCTGCCGAGCGCCTCGTCGACGAAGATATGCCGCGGCACGTTGCGGATGCGGTCGAGCACCGCGAGATTGGCGATGCCCTGCTCGCGCAGCCGCTGCACCAGCCGATCGCGGGTGCGCGCCGAGGTCATGCCGATGCCCGCGAGGCGCAGGTCAGTCATCGAGGCCTTCCAGCCAGCTCCCGACCGCGGGCAGCGCGCCGTGACGCGTGAGATCGACGTGCAGGGGCGTAACCGACACGTAGCCGCGCGCGACCGTATCGAAGTCCGTGCCGGGGCCGGCGTCCTGCTCGGCTCCTGCCGGTCCGATCCAGTAGACCGGACGCCCGCGCGGATCCTGCGCGCGCATCACACCCTCGGAGCGGTGCCGGTAGCCGAGGCGGCTCGGGCGGAAGCCGCGCAGGGCCGCGAGCGGTACGTCCGGGACGTTGACATTGAGTATGAGCGCCGGCTCGAGCGGCTTCTTCAGCAGCTGCGCCACGAGGCGGCGCGCCACCTCGGCGCCCGTCTCGAAGTGTCCGCCGCCTCCGCCCGCGGTGCAGAGCGACACTGCGATGGTGGGCAGTCCGAGGAAGCGCCCCTCGAGCGCCGCGGCCACGGTGCCCGAGTACAGCACGTCGTCGCCGAGATTGGGACCGTCGTTGACACCCGAGACCACCATGTCGTGCTCGAAGTCGAACAGCCCCGAGATTGCCAGGTGCACGCAGTCGGTGGGGGTGCCCGGCACGAAATACACGCCGGGCTCGGACTCATAAACCCTCAGCGGCACATCGAGCGTGAGCGAGTTGCTGGCGCCGCTCCGGTTGCGGTCGGGAGCGACGACGGTCACCTCGGCGAGGGTGGCCAGGGCTTCGCGCAGGCGACGGATGCCTTCCGCGCGAAAGCCGTCATCATTGCTGACCAGGATCTTCACTTGAGGGGGTCGGGACCGTCGAGCCGTTCGCGGACGCGCGTGACTATATACTTTTCAAGACATGCGGCGGAGGTAGCGTGGCTCAGACGGGCGGTGACGACGACCCCGATGATGCGGACGAGGCGGCGCGGCTGTTTCGCGCCGCAGTGCGTGGCGTCAAGCCGCTCTCCGGAGGCACCCATGCACCGCGCCGTCCCAAACCCCACCCGCGTGCCCACTTCACGCGGGCCGACCGCGCGGCGGTGCTCAAGGAGAGTCTCGCCGCCGAGGCTTCGGACCCGGCACTCGCGGGCGGTGAGGAGCTGGTGTTTCAACGGCCCGGCGTGCAGGCCGTGGTCGTGCGCCGGCTGCGGCGCGGCGAATATCGGGTCGAGCGCGAGATCGATCTGCACGGGCTCACCGTCGCCGAGGCCAAGCACGCCCTGCGGCAGTTCCTCATCGAGGCACTCGAGCGCCGGGTGCGCTGCGTACGCATCGTGCACGGCAAGGGTCTGCGCTCCGGCCACCGGGGCCCGGTGCTGAAGGCCGCGGTGAGCGCCGTCCTGCGCCGCACCGGGGCGGTGCTTGCCTACGTGTCTGCGCGCCCGGCCGATGGCGGAACCGGCGCGCTATACGTGCTGCTGGCTCAGCCGTAGTTCAGTCGTCCGCAGCGTCGGGCGCAGCGTCTGCCAGCTCGCGCAGCACCGCCGTCGCGAAGCTGCCGCGGGTCAGGCGAAAACGCAGCACCACGGCAGAGGGCTCAGCTTCCCACGCGAGCTCCGCCACGCGGAGCCTCAGGCTCCGGCGCTCCTGGATCATGCCGGCGGTGGCGCAGAGCGCGCATTGGGCGGCGAACTCGGCGCCTATACGCCTCTCGAGCCCGAGCACGCCCGCACGGGTGCGCGGCTCGCCCGCTCCCCACAGAGGCCCCGTGGGATGGATCTCCAGACGGGCGCAGCGCGCGGCGAGCGTCTCATCGGGAGCGTCCACGGGGAAGATGCTGCCGCGGCCGTCGAGGCCGGCGAGGTCGCCCTCGAGGAGGCGCTCCCAGCTCCCGTCGTCGACGCGTGCGGCGAGCAGCGCGTTGAACACCACGCTGCGGGCAGCCGAGAGCCTCAGGCCACGCTCCGTGGCCGGGAGGCGCGCCAGCTCGTGGGCCGGGGCGGCGAGATTCGCGCCGGCGCGGCCGAAGCGTTGCGGCCCGAAGTAATTCGGCACTCCGCGGGAGGCGATCGCGGCGAGCCGGGGTCCGAGACGCCCGGCCAGCCGGGCACCGTCGCCGTCGCGAGCCCGCAGCCGCACGGTGAAGCGATTGGCGGCGAGGGCGCCGCGGGGGAGCTTGCGCCTGTGGGCATGCGCCTCCAGCACTTCGAAGCCCGCGCCGCGCGCCGCCTCGAGATCGAGGGGCGGCCGCGGCCGCGGCACCGAGAACCACTGGATGGCGACCGCACGGCGGTCCTTGAGCCCGGCATAGCCGACATCGTGCGGCCGGCAGCCGGCGAGCCGTGCGAGCTCGCGTGCCACCCAGGGCGTGTTGGCGTCCGTCTTGCGCACCTTGAGGAGCAGGTGCGCTCCGGCGCCGGCCGGCGCGAAGCCCAGGTCCTCATCGACCACGAAATCCTCCGGCGCAGCGCGCATCACGGCGTCGGCCGCCGGGGCGCCATACGCGCGCGGGGGGCTGAGCGCGGCGGTGAGCACCGCGTCCGCCGCTGCCAGCCGCACGGCGTCAGTCCTCGGCGAGCAGCACGACGGCCTGCGCGGCGATGCCCTCCGAGCGCCCGAGAAAACCCAGCTGCTCGGTGGTGGTCGCCTTGAGATTGACGCGCTCCGCCGGGACCTCGAGCAGCCGGGCCACTTCGCGCCGGATCGCATCACGATGCGGCGCGACCCGCGGCGCCTCGGCGATCACGGTGAGGTCGGCATTCACGACGGACAGCCGCCGGGCGCGCAGCATCTCGAGCACCGCCGCGACGAAACGCGCACTGGCGGCGCCCTTCCAGCGCGGGTCGCTGTCGGGAAAATGCTGGCCGATGTCGCCGAGCCCGGCGGCGCCGAGCAGGGCATCGCACAAGGCGTGCAGCACCACGTCGCCGTCGGAATGTGCGACCACGCCGCGGCTGTGCGCAATGCGCACCCCTCCGAGCAGCAGGTGATCGCCGGGGCCGAAGGCATGCACGTCGACTCCCGATCCGATTCTCATGAGCGCCTCCGCGAGCGCAGCACGGCCTCGGCGAGCTTCAGGTCCTCGCCGGTCGTGAGCTTGAGATTGGTGGCCGCGCCCTCGACGAGCAGCGGACTCTCGCCGCGCCACTCGAGCGCCTGGGCCTCGTCGGTGGGGTGGCGATGGGCCGCGTGCGCCTCATCGAGCGCGGCGCACAGGGCGCCGAAACGGAACATCTGTGGAGTGAGCGCGCGCCACAGCCCGGTCCGGTCGAGGGTGCGCGCCACGACCGGGCCCGCTCCCGTGCCGCTGTCCTCCCGTGCCTGCTTGAGGGTATCGGCGGCACGCAGTGCCAGCAGGCCACCGCTGCCGTGATCGTCAACTCGCCTCACCAGCTCAGCGAGGTCCTCCGGGTCGAGGCACGGCCGCGCCGCGTCGTGTACCAGCACCCAGTCGAGCGCATCGGCGCGGTCCGCCAGCCTGGCGAGGCCGCGGCGCACCGATTCGCTGCGCTCCCCACCACCGCTCGTCGCCGACACCCGCTCGCTCGAGAGGCGCACGGCGACCCGCTGCCACAGGGAGTCGGATTCCGCGATCACCACCACGACGTGCGCGCAGCGCGCATCGCCGAGAAAGGGCGCCAGCGCCCACTCGATGACAGTCCGCCCCATGAGGGGCGCGTACTGCTTGGGAACGTCGCCCTGGAAGCGCCTGCCCGAGCCCGCGGCCGGCATGACGAGAAAATATTTCATTGGCTGTAAGTCGCCTGTGGCGCTTTCAGCGGAAGGCGCCTGAGGCTCATTTGGCGCCGGGGCAAGAGACGCGACGTTTGCCCCTCATTGGCAAGCCGCATGCTCAGTACCAAAACCGCCTCAACGGGCCGCAGTTCGTGTCGGCGGCGCCGACGCCCCGGGAGCTCGGGCGGGTACCACCTGGTAGAAGGTCTCGCCGCGCGCGATCATGCCGAGATCGCTGCGGGCACGCTCCTCGAGCGCGTCCATTCCGGTCTTCAGGTCACGCACTTCGGCGGCGAGCTGGCGGTTACGCTCGGCGAGCTGGGCATCCTCGGCCTGCTGCGCGGCCACCGCCTGGCGGAGGCGCTCCACCTGACGCATGCCGTTGTCGGAGACCCAGATCCGGTATTGCAGCAGGATGAGGACGACAGCCAGCGCGGCGGCGAGCCACTTCATGGGAGCCACAGCGTAGCAGACGGCGCACGGTGCGCGAAGCGTGTCACAGCCGTGCGGGGAAGGCGTCCCGGCCCGCGAAGCGCACCTTGCCGAGTTCCGCCTCGATGCGCAGCAGCTGGTTGTACTTGGCGATACGGTCGGAGCGCGACAGCGATCCGGTCTTAATCTGCGTGGCGGGGGTCGCGACCGCGATGTCGGCGATGGTGCTGTCCTCGGTCTCGCCCGAGCGGTGCGAGATGACCGCCGCGTAGCGCGCCTGGCTTGCCAGCTCGATGCACTCGAGCGTCTCGGTCAGCGTGCCGATCTGGTTGGGCTTGATGAGGATCGCATTGGCAATCGACAGGTCGATCGCCTGGCGCAGAATTCTGCTGTTGGTGACGAATACGTCGTCGCCCACCAGCTGCAGCTTCTGTCCGAGCGCGCGCGTGAGTTCCGTCCACCCGTCCCAATCGGCCTCGCTCATGCCGTCCTCGATGGTGACGATGGGATAGCGGGCGGCGAGGTCGGCGAGATAGCGCGCGAATTCCGCAGCCGTGAAGCTGCGCTTCTCCGACTCGAGCTCGTAGCGGCCGGCGCGGAAGAACTCCGAGCTCGCCACATCGAGGCCGAGGTAGATGTCGCGCCCCGGGCGGTAGCCGGCCCTGTCGATCGCCTCGATGATGAGGGCGAGGGCCGCCTCGTTCGATGCGAGGCTCGGCGCAAAGCCGCCCTCGTCGCCGACCGCGGTCGAGAGCCCGCGCTCGGCCAGGAGCTTCTTCAGTGTGTGGAACACCTCGGCGCCGTAGCGCAGCGCCTCGCGGAAGCTCGGCGCCCCCACTGGCAGGATCATGAACTCCTGGATGTCGAGGCTGTTGTTGGCGTGCGCACCGCCGTTCACGATGTTCATCTGCGGCACGGGCATGACCGGCTCGTGCTTAGCAGCCGAGAGCTGCGCGAGGTGCCGGTAGAGCGGCAGCCGCGCGTCGGCCGCCGCCGCGCGTGCCGCAGCGAGCGAGACGCCGAGGATGGCATTCGCGCCGAGCCGGCCCTTGTTCTCGGTACCGTCGAGCTCGATCATGCGCGCATCGATTGCGGCCTGATCCCGCGGGTCCGATCCCGAAACGGCCGCCTTCAGCACGGTGTTCACGTGCTCGACCGCCTGCAGCACCCCCTTGCCGCCGTAGCGCCGCGGGTCGCCGTCGCGCAGCTCCACCGCCTCGCGGGTACCGGTGGAGGCGCCCGAGGGCACGGCCGCGCGCCCCAGCGCGCCCGAATCGAGCAGCACGTCCACCTCGACGGTGGGGTTGCCGCGCGAATCGAGGATCTCGCGGCCGCGGACATCGGTGATCCGGCTCATAACAGTGACTCCTCGAAGGGCGCCGCCTTGACCGCCCGATCGAGCTCGATGAGCGTCGCGAGCAGCGGCTCCATGCGCGCGAGCGGCCAGGCGTTCGGGCCGTCGGACAGCGCCTCCTCGGGCCTGGGGTGCGTCTCCATGAAGAGCCCCGCGATCCCGGCGGCGACCGCGGCGCGCGCCAGCACCGGGATAAACTCGCGCTGCCCGCCGGAGGAGGCGCCCTGCCCGCCCGGCAGCTGCACGGAGTGCGTGGCGTCGAACACCACCGGGCAACCGGTCGCGCGCAGAATCGACAGCGAGCGCATGTCGGACACGAGGTTGTTGTAGCCGAAGGAGTAGCCGCGCTCGCACACCAGGATCGCCTCATTACCGGTCGAGCGCGCCTTGTCGACCACGTTCTGCATCTCCCAGGGCGAGAGAAACTGACCCTTCTTGATATTGACGGGCTTGCCCTGGGAGGCGGTGCTCATGATGAAGTTCGTCTGACGGCAGAGGAAGGCCGGGGTCTGCAGCACGTCGACCACGGCGGCGACCTCCTCGAGCGGCGTGTCCTCGTGCACGTCGGTGAGCACCGGCACCCCGATCTTCTGCCGCACGTGCTCGAGCACCTTCAGTCCCGCGTCGATGCCGGGTCCGCGGAAGGAAGCGCGCGAGGAGCGGTTGGCCTTGTCGTAGGAAGCCTTGAAGATGAAGGGCACGCCGAGGCGGCCGGTGATCTCCTTCAAGCGCCCGGCGATTTCCTCGGTGAGCGCCTGGCCCTCGATGACGCACGGGCCGGCGATGAGAAACAGCGGCCGGTCGATTCCGACTTCGTGTTCTGCCAGCAGCATGGCGTGGGGAGCGACGGGCAGCGGCCGTCGCTCAGGCCCCGGCAGCCTGCGGGAGCTGCGCGGCGCGCTGCGCGCGCGCGGCGCGGATGAAGCCGGTAAAGAGCGGGTGCCCGTCGCGCGGCGTCGAGGTGAATTCCGGGTGAAACTGCGTGGCGACGAACCAGGGATGATTCGGCAGCTCGATCACCTCGACCAGGCCGTCGCGCGAGAAGCCCGAGAAGCGCATGCCCGCCTGGCGGTAGCGCTCGAGGTAGTTGTTGTTGAACTCGTAGCGGTGGCGGTGGCGCTCGAGGATGACATCGCGGCCGTAGAGCTCGCGGGCGCGCGTGCCGGCGGCGAGCAGCACCTCCTGAGCCCCGAGGCGCATGGTGCCGCCCTTGTCGGAGGCCTCGGTGCGAACTTGCGCGCCGCGCGCCTGATCCTGCCACTCGGAGATGAGGGCGATCACCGGATGCGGCGTGGCGCGGTTGAATTCGGTGCTGTTCGCATCGGTGAGGCCCTGCACGTGGCGGCCGTACTCGACGATCGCCACCTGCATCCCCAGGCAGATCCCCAGGTACGGCACCCGCTGCTCGCGCGCGAAACGCACCGCCTGGATCTTGCCCTCGATGCCGCGCTCGCCGAAGCCGCCCGGCACCAGGATCGCATCCATCCCCTTGAGGGCGTGGGTGCCGTGCTGCTCGATGTCGGTCGACTCGATGTAGTGGATGTTGACGCGCGAGCGGCTCTTCAGGCCCCCGTGCATCAGCGCCTCGTGCAGCGACAGGTAGGAGTCGCGGATCTGCACGTACTTGCCGACCATGGCGATGTCGACCTGGCCGTCGGGATTCGCCCTGGCGCTCACCACGTGGCGCCACTCGGCGAGATCGGTGGGCGGCACCGCGAGGCGCAGCTTGTCGACCACGATGTCATCGAGCCCCTGCTCGTGCAGCAGGATCGGAATGCGGTAGATGTCGTCGGCGTCCACGGCGGAAATCACCGCGCGCTCCTCGACGTTGGTGAACAAGGCGATCTTGCGCCGCTGCTCCTCCGGGAGCGGGTGCCGGCAGCGGCACAGCAGCACGTCCGGCTGGATGCCGATGCCGCGCAGCTCCTTGACCGAGTGCTGGGTCGGCTTGGTCTTGATCTCCCCGGAGCCGCCCACGACCGGCACCAGGGTCAGGTGCATATACACGCAATTGCTGCGGCCAAGCTCCACCCCGAGCTGGCGGATAGCCTCGAGAAACGGCAGCGACTCGATGTCGCCCACCGTGCCGCCGATCTCGACCATGCAGACATCCGCGCCGTCGGCGCCGAGCTTGATGCAGCGCTTGATCTCGTCGGTGATGTGCGGAATGACCTGCACGGTCGCCCCGAGATAGTCGCCGCGCCGCTCCTTGGCGATCACCCGCTCGTAGATGCGGCCGGTGGTGAAGTTGCTGTTGCGACCCGTGGTGGTGCGCACGAAGCGCTCGTAGTGCCCGAGATCGAGGTCGGTCTCCGTGCCATCGCTGGTGACGAACACCTCGCCGTGCTGGAACGGGCTCATGGTGCCCGGATCCACGTTGATGTAGGGGTCGAGCTTCACCATGGCGACCTTGAGACCTCGGGCCTCGAGGATCGCGCCGAGCGAAGCGGAGGCGATGCCCTTGCCCAGGGAGGACACGACGCCGCCGGTGACGAATACGAAACGCGTCATAGAGCTCGCAGGATTACCCGTCGCGTGTGGTCGCTGCCGCAGAAGGGGCAGATCGACGACGGGCCAGCAGGTTAGCACATCTCAGCCGCTCGTGCCGCCAGCGGTCCACACGAGGCGCGCGCGCCGGCGTGCCCGGGGCCCCGCCCGCGCCGACTCATCGAGCCACAGGTCGGCGACGGCGAGGAGCTTCGAGCCGCTATAGATGAGCGGCAGGCGGGAGCGTTGCGCCGGTGGCACTTGAGACTCGCGCAGCAGGCTCTTCAGCGGGCGCCGCGGCCGCCCGGAGGCGACGGCGAGCCGCTCGCCGCCCCGGCGCCAGCGGATCGTGAGTGTTGCGGGGAGCGCCGCCAGATCGACCGGTCCGTGTGCATCGGCCCGGAGCTCGATCTGCCCGAACTCGCCCGGCAGGGCGCACACGGGCTGCGCGCGCCAGCGCCAGGAGACCACGCGGTGCGCGGCAGCGCCGCCCTCCGCTGCGGGCTTTGCCACGCGGGGACTGGCTCGCAGCGTGAGCAGCCCCCTCTGCCGCTCGAGCCGCGCGCCCCGCCACTCGACCGAGGGCTGCGCGTCGGCGCGGGCCGCCAGCAAGGGGCCGGCGATCTCGTTGAGGCGCGCGGTGGGGGGAACCGCATAGCCCCGGGACGTGATCCAGAATCTCAAGGCGTTGCGGCGCCGCTCCGGCGGGAGCGACCGCAGCGCGTTCGCCGCGAGCGCCTCCCCGTGGCGCGCTGCGCGCAGGTCGGCCTGCGCCTGGCTCTCGAGCAGCCCCTGGGCCTCGGCGGCGTGGCGGGCGGCACGGGCGACGGTCGCCGCCGCGCCCGGCCAGCGCTCACGGATCACGGGCAGCACCCGCAGCCGCAGGTAGTTGCGGTCGAGGCGCAGATCGGCGTTGCTCGGATCGTCGAGGTACTCGAGGCCCGCCGCGCGCACCCAGGCCACGAGCTCCGCGCGCGAGCGCGTGAGCAGCGGCCGCACCAGCGACCCGCGCGCGAACGGCGCGACCTCGGGCATCGCGGCCAGCCCGGCGAGACCCGAGCCGCGCAACAGCTGCAGCAGCACCGTCTCGAGCTGATCGTCCTCGTGGTGGGCGGTCACGAGCACCTCGCCGGGTTCGAGTGCGCCGGCCAGCAGCCGGTAGCGCGCCGCACGTGCCCGGCCCTCGGGAGACTCGCCGTGCGCGCGGGCGAGCTTCGCTACGAGCACCGCGCACGGCACGCCGAGGGAGCGCGCGAGCTCCCTGGCGCGCGCGCCCCACACGGCTGAGTCCGGGTGCAGACCATGATCGACGTGCAGGGCGCGGAGCCTCCGCGGCCTGGGTCTCACGCGCGCGAGCGCCGCGAGCAGCGCAGTGGAATCGGCGCCGCCGCTGAAGGCGACGCAGAGCGCGAGGTCAGGAAAGGCGGGCAGCAGCTGCTTGAGGCGCCGGCCGAGCCAGCGCGCGCCGAAGTCCTCCGCTCGGGGGCCCATCGCCCGTCCGTCGCCTCTCAAGGCGCGTTTTCGGAGAACACGCCGAAGGAGGCGATCTTCGCGGCGCGCGCCGCCCGCAGCTGATCGCGCGGCAGTGCGTCGAGCTCGTCGAGCTGACGGATCACGGCGGCCTTCAGCCGGGCGGCGGTCGTCGCCGGGTCGCGGTGTGCGCCGCCGAGGGGCTCCTCGATCACCTCATCGACCAGACCCAGCTTCTGCAGCCGGTCGGCGGTGAGGTTGAGCGACTCGGCCGCGACTTCCTTCTTGTCCTGGCTCTTCCAGAGAATCGAGGCGCAGCCTTCGGGAGAGATCACCGAGTAGGTGCTGTACTGGAGCATGATGAGCCGATCGCACACACCGATCGCCAGCGCGCCCCCGGACCCTCCCTCGCCGGTGACCACCGTGACGATCGGCACGCGCAGCACCGACATCTCGAAGAGATTGCGGGCGATCGCCTCGCTCTGGCCGCGCTCCTCCGCACCGACGCCGGGGTAAGCGCCCTGGGTGTCGATCAGCGTCACCAGCGGCAAGGCGAAGCGCTCGGCGAGCCGCATCAGGCGCAAGGCCTTGCGGTAGCCTTCCGGCTTCGGCATGCCGTAGTTGCGCCGCACCCGCTCCTTGGTATCACGGCCCTTCTGATGTCCGATGAGCACCACGGCGCGCTCATCGATGCGCCCGAGCCCGCCCACGATCGCCAGGTCGTCGGCGTACATGCGATCGCCGTGCAGCTCGTGGAACTCGCTGCAGATGGTGCTCACGTAGTCGAGTGTGTAGGGTCGGTGCGGATGACGCGCGAGCTGCGTGATCTGCCACGGCGTCAGGTTGGCGAAGATGCTCTGCGTGAGCTGGCGGCTCTTGGCCTGCAGCCGTCCGATCTCGTCCTGCAGGTTGACCTCCGACTCCGAAGTGACGTGCCTGAGCTCCTCGATCTTCGCTTCGAGCTCGGCGATCGGTTGTTCGAAGTCCAGGAAGGAGACTGCCATGAACGTGTCGGTTGGGCGTAACTCAAGGCCGCAGGCGGCGGAGCGGGGAGGTTACGTAAGGAGCGCACGCATGCGCAAGTAAGCCGTCAACGGCCGTCGGCCGACAGGGCACCGCCGGGGGTCGCCGCCGGCGCCGCGTACAGCACTTCGATCGCGCCGCTTCCCACCAGGCCCTCGAGCTGCTCGAGCAGCTCGCGGCTCGCGCGCACGCTCCACTCGGCACTCAGGTTGAGCGCGCCGCTCACCCGCGCCGTCGTGTACTCGATGGTGATCGGACAGGGCCCCGGACGCCACGGGCCGAGGATCTCTGCGAGGCGCTCGGAGAGGCGCGGCAGCTCGGCAGCCGAGCAGCGCAGCACCATCCGCCGCGCCTCCTGTTCGCGCAGCCGCTCGAGCTCGCTGATGCGCCGCGCGGCGAGCCGCCACGAGTCACTGAACTCATCGAAGCGCAGAGTACCCTCGACCAGCACCAGCGCGTCCTTGACGATGAGCTCACGGTGCCGCTGCCAGGTCTCCTCGAACAGCATCACCTCGAGCCGCCCGGTGCGGTCATCGAGCGTCAGGATCACGCGCGGCCCGCGCTTCTTCACCTCGTCGATGAGACCGGCGACCGTGACGGCTCGGCCCGCGCCGAAGCGCCCCGCCTCGAGTCCCGCGACCGGCCGATCGCCGACCAGGTCGCCGATGCGATGCGACACGAAGCGCGCCAGGCTCGCCTCGAAGCGCCGCAGCGGATGCCCGGTGAGGTAGAGGCCAAGCGTCTCGCGCTCGCCGGCGAGCCGCACCGCCTCGCTCCACTCGGGCAGCGGCGCGGCGCGCTGCGGCTGCGGCGTCCGTTCCACCGCGGCGAGGCCGCCGAACAGGTCGTTCTGTCCCGCGGCGTGCGCGCGCGTGTTCTGATCGCCGAGCTGCATGGCGCCCGCGAGGCGATCCATGAGCGTGGCGCGGTTGGCGCCGAGGCCATCGAGACTCCCGGAGCGCAGCAGCGCCTCCAGTACCCGCCGGTTGACCCTGGTGAGATCGAGCCGCCGGCAGAGGTCTTCGAGGCTGAGGTATGGACCGCGCGCGGTGCGCTCCTCGTTCAGGCTCTCGACCGCGCCCGCGCCGACGCCGCGCACGGCGCCCAGGCCGTAGCGGATGCGGCTCTCGCCGTCGGCCGCGAACTCGTAGCGTGAGGTGTTGACGTCGGGCGGCAGCACCTCGAGCCCCATGTCGTTGCATTCCTTGATGAGGGTCACGACCTTGTCGGTGTGGTCCATGTCGGCCGACAGCACCGCGGCCATGAACGCCGCGGGGTAATGCGCCTTGAGATACGCCGTCTGGTACGCGAGCAGCGCGTAAGCGGCCGAGTGCGACTTGTTGAAGCCGTAGCCGGCGAACTTTTCCATCAGGTCGAAGATGTGCTCCGCCAGGCGCTCGCGCACGCCGCGCGCCACCGCGCCGGCGGTGAATACCGAGCGCTGCTGCGCCATCTCCTCGGGCTTCTTCTTGCCCATCGCGCGGCGCAGCAGGTCGGCGCCGCCGAGCGTGTAGCCCGCGAGCGTCTGGGCGATCTGCATCACCTGCTCCTGGTAGAGGATGACGCCGTAGGTCGGCTTCAGGATCGGCTCGAGGCTCGGATGCAGATAGTCGACGGGTGCGTCGATGCGGCCGTGCTTGCGGTTGATGAAGTCGTCGACCATGCCGGATTGCAGCGGTCCCGGACGGAACAGTGCCACCAGCGCCACGATGTCCTCGAAACGGTCCGGCTGCAGACGCCGGATCAGGTCCTTCATGCCGCGCGACTCGAGCTGAAACACCGCGGTGGTGCGGCACGACTTGAGCAGCGCGTAGGTGGCGGCATCGTCCATGGGCAGGGCGCCGATCTCGAGCGGCGTGCTCCCGGCGGGAGCGGCGCGGTTGATGAGTCGCACGGCGCGGTCGATGATCGTGAGGGTGCGCAGTCCCAGGAAGTCGAACTTGACGAGCCCCGCGGCCTCGACGTCGTCCTTGTCGAACTGCGTGACGACGCTGCCGCCGGCGGCATCGCAATAGAGCGGCGTAAAGTCGGTGAGCACCGAGGGCGCGATGACGACTCCGCCGGCGTGCATGCCGGCGTTGCGGGTCAGGCCCTCGAGCGAGCGCGCCAGATCGATGAGGTTCCTCACCTCATCCTCCGACTGATAGAGGCGCTTCAGCTCCGGCTCCTTCTCCAGCGCCGCATCGAGGGTGATGCCGAGCTCGAAGGGAATCAGCTTGGCGATGCGGTCGACGTAGCCATAGGTCATGCCGAGCACGCGCCCGACGTCGCGCACCACCGCCTTGGCCGCCATGGTGCCGTAGGTGATGATCTGCGACACCCGCTCGCGGCCGTACTTGGTGGCGACGTAGTCGATGACACGGTCGCGGCCGTCCATGCAGAAATCGATGTCGAAGTCCGGCATGGAGACACGCTCGGGATTCAGGAAGCGCTCGAACAGCAGGTCGTGCTGCAGCGGGTCCAGGTCGGTGACACCGAGGCTGTACGCAACCAGCGACCCCGCGCCCGAGCCGCGTCCGGGACCGACCGGCACGCCGTTGTCGCGCGCCCAGCGGATGAAGTCGGCGACGATGAGAAAGTAGCCGGCGAACCCCATCTGGCAGATGACGGCCAGCTCGCTCGCGAGCCGCTCGTGGTAGGCGGCGGCCGCGCCCCCCGGGAAGCGCCACCCGAGTCCGCGCTCGGCCTCACTGCGCAGGAACGCCTCGGTGCTCACGCCCGCCGGCACCGGGTACTGCGGCAGCCGCGCTTCCCCCAGCGTGAGCTGCAGGCTGCAGCGGCGCGCGATCTCGACCGAGTTCGCCAGCGCCTCCGGGAGATCCGCGAACAGCGCCGACATCTCCGCGGGGCTGCGCAGGTACTGCTGGCGCGTATAGCGGCGCACGCGCGCCGGATCCGCCAGCAGCGTCCCGTCATGGATGCAGACGCGCGCTTCGTGGGACTCGAACTCGTCGGCGCGAATGAAGCGCACGTCGTTGGTGGCGACGACCGGCAGCTGATGCCGCGCGGCGAGCGCGACCGCGGCGGTGATATAGGTCTCCTCGAACTGGCGGCCGAGGCGCTGCAGCTCGAGGTAGTAGCGACCGGGGAACAGCGCCCGCCAACGCTCGAGCGCGCCTTCGGCGTCCGCCTCGCGGCCGTTCACCAGCGCACGCCCCACGTCCCCCTCGAGTGCGCCGGAGAGCGCGATCAGGCCGGCGAGGTTCGCCGCCGAGAGCCATGAGCGCTCCAGGCGCGGCACGCCGCGCTCCTGACCCTCGAGGTACGCCCGGGAGAGGAGCCGTGCGAGGTTGCGGTAACCGTCCTGGTTCTGGCACAGGAGCGTCAGGCGGGTCGGCTCGCGCCTCTCGCCCTCCTCGCATACGGCGAGATCGACGCCGATGATGGGCTTGACGCCCCCCTGCAGCGCCTCGCGATAGAACTTGACCATCGCGAACAGGTTGTTTTGATCGGTGACGGCGACCGCGGGCATGCCGGAAGCGGCGACTGCGGCAATGAGCTCCGGTACCCGCACGACGCTGTCGCTGAGCGAATACTCACTGTGCAGGCGCAGGTGAACGAAGCCGGGGGACATCGGCGCTGATGCTAGCAACTGTGCTCACCGCATGGGACTGAAGGAGCGCCGATGCAGCGGGGAAGGCGCCCGGCGGCGCAGCTTGCTGAGGTGCGCCGGCGTGGCGTAGCCCTTGTGGCGCGCGAGCCCGAACCCGGGATAGCAGGCGTCGAGCGATTGCATCATGGCGTCGCGGCAGGTCTTGGCGAGGATCGAGGCGGCGCTGATCGCGGCGACGCTGGCATCGCCGTCGACGATCGCCTCGAGGGTGCAGCCGAGGCGCAGATCCTCGAGGCACGGGCAGCGATTGCCGTCGACCTGCACGTGCGTCGGGCACACCGGGAGCGCCAGCAGCGCACGGCGCATCGCCAGCAGCGTCGCTCCCAGGATGTTGAGCGAGTCGATCTCGTCGCGGTCGGCCCAGGCGACCGACCAGGCGAGCGCGCGGGCGCGGATGAGTCCTGCGAGGCGCGTGCGCTCCTGCGGCGGCAGGATCTTGGAATCGGCGAGCCCGCGGATGCGCCGGCGCGGATCGAGAATCACCGCCGCCGCGACCACGGGACCTGCGAGCGGGCCGCGCCCGGCCTCATCGACCCCGGCGATCCGGCTTTGAGCAGCGAGGGGGTGCCCGCTCATCCCGATCTCAACCCGACCCACCCGGCGTGCGCGCTGCGCATTCGAGCACGGCGGCGGCGGCGCGCGCGGCACCGCCGCGGCGCAACTCGCGGTGAATACGCGCAAACTCGCCGCGCAGCTCGGCAAGATGGGACGCGTCCTCCATCTCCGCGAGCAGCGCCGCGCCGAGCGCCGGCCCCGTGGCCGCGCCCTGGAAGAACTCGGGCACCAGGCGCCGTCCGGCGAGCAGGTTCGGTTGAGAGAAGTACGGCACCTTCACGAGCCCGAGCGTACGCAGCACAAAGGCCGTCAGCCAGCTGACCTTATACGCCACTACCATCGGCGTGCCCGATAGGAGCGTCTCCAGCGTCGCGGTTCCGGAGGCGACGAGCGCGGCGTCCGCCGCCGCCAGCACGCGCTGCGCCTGTCCGTCGACGAGACGAATCAGAGATTTTTCCGCAGCTTGCGGCACTTGCCTCTCGAAGCACTCGCGTACCGCCGCGGAGGCCATCGGCGCGATGAACCGGGTGCCGGGTTGCCGCTCGCGGATCCAGCCGGCCGCCGCGGCGAACGGCGCGGCAAGGCGCGCAACCTCGGCAAGCCGGCTGCCGGGGAGCAGCGCGATCACCCGGCCCTCGCCCTCGAGCCCGAGCGCCGCGCGCGCCGCCGCGGCATCCCCCTCGAGCGGGATCTGATCGGCGAGCGGATGCCCGACGAACTCGGCGCGCACGGCGTGCTGCGCGTAGAACGCGCTCTCGAACGGCAGCAGGCACAGCACCAGGTCGGTATCGCGGCCGATGGTGCGCACGCGCCCCCGCCGCCAGGCCCAGACCTGGGGACTCACGTACTGGACGCAGCGGATGCCGGCGCGCTTGAGGCGCCCCGCGAGCGCCAGATTGAACTCGGGAGAATCGATGCCGACGAAGACGTCGGGGCGCGCGGCGGCAAAGCGCGCCGCGAGCTCGGCGCGCAGGCGCAGGAGGCGCGGCAGGTGCCTGAGCACCTCGGCGAGGCCCATGACGGCGAGCCTGTCGGCACCCACCCATGCCTGGCAGCCGGCGGCGATCATCTTCGGCCCTGCCACGCCGAAGCATTCGAGCCCTGGTGCGCGCTCGCGCAGCGCTTCGATCAGCGCCGCTCCCAGCTGGTCGCCGGAATGCTCGCCCGCGACGATACCGACCCGCAGCGGCGCGGCAGCCGTGCGCGCGGGCACCGCGCTCATCGCACGATGCTGCGGGTGGAGGAGCGGATGAAGTCGACGAAGATACGCAGCTCGGGGCGATCGCGCGCGAGCGGCTCGAGCCGCTCGAGGGCCTCGCTCAGCTTCAGCTCCGAGCGATACAGGATCCGGTAGGCCTCGCGGATGGCGCGGATCTGCTCCTCGGTGAAGCCACGGCGCTTGAGGCCCTCGGCATTCACCGCATGGGGCGCGGCCGGGTCGCCCGCGACCATCACGTAGGGCGGGACGTCCTGGCGCGCCATCGCGCCCCCGGCAAGGAAGGCGTGCGCGCCGACCCTGGCGAACTGGTGCACGGCGGAGAGCCCGCCGAGGATCACCCAGTCGCCGATCTCGACGTGCCCGCCGAGGACCGCGCCGTTGGCGAATACGGTCTTGCTGCCCACGACGCAGTCGTGCGCCACGTGCGCCGAGGCCATGAACAGGTTGTCGTCGCCGATGCGGGTGACCCCCTTGTCGTGGGTGGTGCCGCGGTTGACCGTGCAGTACTCGCGGAACACGTTGCGGTCGCCGACGACGAGCCGCGTGGGCTCGCCGCGGTACTTCTTGTCCTGCGGCGCATCGCCGATGGAGGCGAACTGGAAGACGTGGTTGTCGGCGCCGAGCACGGTCGGTCCGTTGATCAGGGCGTGCGGACCCACGATGGTGCGCGGCCCGATCTCCACTCCCGGTCCGATCACGGCGAAGGGACCCACGCTGACGTCCGCCGCGAGACGCGCCTCGGGCGACACCACCGCGCGCGCATCGATCACCGCCCGATCTCCGGCGTCACCAGCATGTCGGCGTGCGCGACCTCCTTGTCGTCCACCAGTGCCGCGGTCGAGAATTTCCAGATCCCGCGCATCGTGCGCTCCAACTGTGCGGTGAGCACCAGCTGGTCCCCCGGCAGGACCGGTTTGCGGAAGCGCGCATTGTCGATGCCGACGAAATAGACGCGCGTGTTCTCGTCCGGGATCACGTCGGCGGTCACGAAGCAGAGGATGCCGGCGGCCTGCGCCAGCGCCTCGATGATCATCACGCCCGGCATGACGGGCCGATGGGGAAAGTGCCCGGGGAAGAACGGCTCGTTGTAGGTGACGTTCTTGATGGCACGGATGCTGGACCCCGGGCGGCATTCGAGCACCCGGTCGACCAGCAGGAACGGATAGCGGTGCGGCAAGCGCTCGAGGATCGCCTGCATATCGAGTTGGACGACTTCTTCAGTCATGAGGCTCTTCCTGCCCGGAATTCAGTCCCGCCGCGCGCTCCAAGGCGCGCACGCGCTCCTCGAGGCGGCCGCTGCGCTTGAAGCGCGCGACCAGGCGGCGCCAGGTGCGCGCCTCCTCGAAGGGAAGGGTGCTCGAGTATACGCCCGCACCCGGGATCGAGCGGCTCACGGCCGAGTAGCCGGTGATCACGACGTCGTCGGCGACGCTGATGTGGCCGGCGAATCCCGCCCCGCCGCCGATCATGCAGCGCTTGCCGATGGTGGTGCTGCCGGAGATGCCGGTGCAGGCCGCGATGGCGGTGTGTGCGCCGATGCGCACGTTGTGAGCGATCTGGATGAGGTTGTCGAGCTTGACACCCTCCTCGATGACGGTGTCCTCGATGGCACCGCGGTCGATGGTGGTGTTGCAGCCGACCTCGACGTCGGGCCCGATGCGCACCGCCCCGAGCTGCGGCACCTTGATCCAGGTGCCGCGGTCCGGCGCGTAGCCGAAGCCGTCGCCGCCGACCACGACGCCCGATTGCAGCACGCTGCGCGCCCCGATCTCGACCCCCCGGTGCACGGTGACGCGCACCGCCAGGCGCACGTCGGGCGCGAGCTTCACATCCTCCTCGAGCACGCAGTGCGCGCCCACGACACAGCGCTCGGCGACTACGGCGCGCTCGCCTATGGAGCTGAAAGCGCCGACGTGCGCGCTTGGATCGACGCGGGCGCTCGCGGCCACCAGGGCCGTCGGATGCACGCCGGCGGGCGCGGCCGGGCTCGGGTGCAGCACGGCGGCGATGCGCGCGTAGGTCGCGTAGGGATTCTCGGCGAGCAGCACGTGCGTCGGACAGCCCGAAGCCGCATCCGGCCGCAGCACCACCGCCGCGGCGCGGGTGGTGGCGAGCTGCGTACGGTAACGCGGGTTGGCGAGGAAGGTGAGCGCGGTCGCGTCCGCGTTCGAGAGCGTCGCGACGTGCTCGACGCGTGCCTCCGGGTCACCCCGCAACTCGCAGCCGAATCGGACCGCGAGCTCCCCGAGCGAGACGGACATGGCGCGCCCCGGGTTCCGGTGTTTTCCCCCGGACGCTACTTGCCCGGCGGCTTGGGCGCCGGCGCGCTCGGCGCCGGAGTCGCAGCCGGCGTCGTGGCGGGCTTGGCCGCGGGCGATGCGGCGGCGCGCGCCTGCAGAGCGGTGAGAACCGCCGGCGTGATGTCGTAAGCCGGGGTCGCGTACACGACCGCCTCGCCGCTCAGCACCACATCGAAGTTCTGCGCCTTGGCGTAGTTGCGCACCTCCTCGCCGAGAGTGCGCTGCAGCCGGGACAGCTCCTCGTTGCGGCGAGCCGTGATGTCGTCCTGATACTCGCCGCGGGCGCGCTCGAAGTCGCGCTCGTTGTCGCGCAGCTCCTTCTCAGCGCGCACCCGCTGCTCGTCGGTCATGGTCGCGCCGTCCTTCTGCAGCTTGTCCTGCTTGGCCTTGATCCCCTGTGCCTGCGCCTGCAGGGTGCGCTCGCGCGGTGCGAACTCCGCGCGCATCGACTCCTGCATGGCCTTGCCCTGCGGCGACTCCAGCATGAGCCGCTGCGGGTCGACGACCCCGACCTTGGGATCGGCCCACGCCGGCAACACGGCGAGTAGCCCCACCGCCGCCACGATCCATCCCGCCACCCGACTGCTGATCGAACAATTCACGGAACACCCACCTCGTATGCTGGAAATATTGCAACGCCGCGGCCCGGGAGAGCCGGAACAAATTCCTAGTATCGCCTAAACTCGCCCGGGCCGCAGGTCTAAAAGGCCTGGCCCACGGAGAACTGGAAGACCTCAGTCTCATCGCCCCAGGTGGTCACGCCGTCGCCCTTCCTGGCGTTCAGCGGCAGTCCCAGGCTGAAACGGAAGAGCCCGATGGGCGCCAGCCAGGTGACCGCGAGGCCCACCGAGCGCCTCAGGCTCGAGAAGCCGGTGAAGCTCCAGTCGAAGGGCGTGATGTTGTCCGGCCCGTAGAACTGTAGGTGGTGCCCGGTCTCGTATACGCCGCCCATGTCGAAGAACATGGCGACGCGCGCGGTCTGCGCAAATTTGGCCGGCATCGGCAGGATCAGCTCGTTCTGGCTGGTGATGCGCATGTTGCCCCCGTAGGGGTTGCCGAACTGGTCGCGCGGGCCGAGCAGGCTCTCGCGAAAGCCGCGCACGTTGTCCGGCCCGCCGCCGAAGAACTGGCGGTAGGGCGGAATCGCGGTGGTGCTGCCGAGCGGGGCGCCGTAGTCGATCCCCTCGAGAAACGACAGCACGAACGAGTGCCCCAGCGGCACGTACTTGAGGAACTGGTAGTTGCCGATCCAGTAGCGCACGTCGCTCCCCGGAGTGGTCGCCGAGAAGCTCATCGCCTGGTGCATGCCGTGGTCGGCGAACAGCGTGCGGTTGCGCGTGTCCCAGTCCCAGCCCACCACCGCCTGGAAATTCTTGAAGTTGCTGCCGTAGAAGACGTACTCGTTGTTGCTCGCGTCATCGTGCGCCAGGCGGCTGTAGGGATGACCGTTCTCCTGCACCCACTGCTGCGCCTGCTCGGCGCTCGAGAGCGAGTTGGTGAGCAGCTGCGAGGACTCGAACACCGCGCCGAAGCGCAGGTACATGGTCTCGCTGATGGGATACGCCCAGGTCGGTCCCAGGGTGAGGGTCTCCGAGGAGAAGTTCGACGAGGAGGAGACGAACTGCGTCACGTCGCGGTAGCTGACCGAGAGGGTGCGCTGCAGGTTGTCGATGTTCGTGTAGGGGTTGGTCCAGGACAGCGTGTAGACCTTGCTGAACTCACCGCCGTTCAAGTCGATCGCGACGCGCTCACCGCTGCCGAGGAAGTCGGCGTCGGCGAAGTTGAGGTTGATCGTGAACTTGTAGGTCTCGGAATAGCCGATGCCACCCGAGAGCTGCGAGGCCGGCCCCTCCTCGATCTTGTAGTTCACGTCCACCTGGTCGGGGACGCCGGCCACCGGCGTGGTCTCGAACTCCACCGACTTCACGTACGACAGGCGCTGGATGCGCTGCTTGGAGCGCTCGAGCGCCACGTTCGACAGCCAGCCGCCCTCGAGCTGGCGCATCTCGCGCCGCAGCACCTCGTCGTTGATGCGGTTGACGCCCGAGAAGCTGATGTTGCGCACGTACACCCGATTGCCGGGATCGACGAAGAAGGTGAGCGCCACCGTGTGGTTGGTGTTGTCGGCCGTCGGTACCGGCTCGACCTTGGCGAAGGCGTAACCGTCGCGGCCCATGCGGTTCTGCATCAGCTCCTGGGAGGAGGTGATGAGCTTGCGGTCGAAGATCTCGCCCGGATGCACCAGCACCAGATGCTCGAGCTCCGCCTGCGGCACGACGAAGGTGCCGGCCACCTTGATCGAGGAGATCTTGTAGACCTGGCCCTCGTCGACGTTGATGGTGATGAAGATGTCTTCTTTCTCGGGTGCGATCGCCACCTGGGTCGACTCGAGCTGGAAGTTGGCGTAGCCGCGGTCCATGTAGAAGTTGCGCACCTTCTCCAGGTCGCCCTGCAGCGACTCGCGCGAGTAGCGGTCGTCCTGCTTGTACCAGGAGAGCCAGTTGGGCGTCTTCAGCTCGAGCGTGTCGAGGATCTGCTGGGGCGGGAAGCGCGTGTTGCCGACGATGTTGATCTGGCGGATCTTGGCGCGGTTGCCTTCCTTGATATCGACCTTGATCTTGACGCGGTTACCCGCCTCCTCCTCCACCTTGGTATCGATGCGCACGCCGTACTTGCCGCGTGCGAAGTACTGGTCGGTGAGGTACTGCGTGACGTCCTCCAGCACCGAGCGGTCGAAGGTCTTGCCGGTCGCGAGCCCGACGCCGCGCAGGGACTTCTGCAGGTCCTCGGTCTTGATGTCCTTGTTACCGGTGATCTCGAAGCTCTCGATCGAGGGGCGCTCCGCCACCACTACCACCAGCGTGGTGCCGTCGCGGCGCATCTGCACGTCGCGGAAGAAGCCGGTCGCGTACAAGGCGCGGATCGCCTCGCGCACGCGCTGGGCGGTGAGGTGATCGCCGATGTTGACCGGCAGATAGTTGTAGACCGTGCCTTCCGAGACCCGCTGCAGGCCTTCCACGCGAATGTCGCCGACGGTGAAATCAGCTTCGGGAGCCCCTTGCGCGAGCACCACCACGGCGCGCAGCAACAGCGCGAGCGCGGCCACGGCAACGCGCAACTTCATGCTTCAACACCCAAGTACGTCTCGCCTTCGCGCCCCCCTGGGCGCCTTGTCTTGCATTATTCGAGGACTGAAGGCCGCGCGGCCTTCAGCACGGTCGGACCGCGGCGCGGCCCCTCGCGAACCACTCAGCCGAATTGGCGCGCAATGTCGTTGTACAGCGCCACACCCATCAGAACGATGAGCAGTGCGATCCCGACCTGCTGCCCGAACGCCTGGGCGCGCTCCGAGAGCGGGCTGCCCTTCAGCCACTCGATGAGCTGAAAGGCGATCTGCCCGCCGTCGAGGATCGGGATCGGCAGCAGATTGAGAAAACCGAGCGACAGAGAGATCAGCACCAGGAAGCCGAGGAACGCCGACACGCCCGCCTCGGCCGAGTCACCGGCAAACTCCGCGATCGACAGCGGGCCGCTCAGGTTCTTCAGCGACACGCGCCCGAGGACCATGCGCCAGAAGAGGCGCGCCTGCAGCGTGGTCATGTTCCAGGCCTCGGTGGCGGCGCGGCTGAGCGCGGCCGTCGCGCTGAGGTCGACGTGCAGCAGCATCGAGGCGGGATAGGTGCGGGTCGCCGGCGGACGCTGCATCACGTGGATGCGTCCGACGCGCCGGCCCGCCACCTCATCGCTCGCCACCGTGACCGCGGCACTGCGCGTCTCGCCGCCGCGGCGGTATTCGACCGTGACCTGCTCGCCGGGACGGGCACTGATGCGGGCGACGATGTCGTGCCAGTTGGCGACTGCCGCGCCGTCGACGCTCACGATCTCGTCCCCCGCGGCGAGCCCGGCCCGGTCGGCGGGGCCGCCGGCCTCCACCTGGCCCAGCACCGCCGGCACCGGTGGCCAGAACTGAAAGCCCAGACCCGTCAGGAGCTCGCTCGGCTCGGTGAGACGCCGGCGCACGGCCGGGTCGGCGACCATGAGGCGCACTTCGCGCGCGCCGCCGTCGGTCCCGCGTACGCTCAGGTCCGCTTCGCCGCGCGCGCTCATGGCATCGAGCAGATCGAACACCACGTCGCGCAGCCCCTGCACCGCGGCGCCGTTGACGGCACGGATCTCATCGCCGCTGCGCAGGCCCGCGGCGGCCGCGATCGACCCGGTCGTGACGTCGCCGACCACGGGGCGGATCTCGCTCACGCCGTTCGCCCAGAACATCCCCCACAGCACCAGCACGGCGAACACGATGTTGAACGCGGGGCCCGCCAGCAGCACAGCGATACGCTGCCAGTGCGGCCGGCGCGTGAACGAGCGGGGGAGGTCCTGCTCCTCGACCGGCCCCTCGCGCTCATCGAGGAGCTTGACGTAACCGCCGAGGGGTATGGCCGCCACGACGTACTCGGTGCGATCGGCACCCACGGTCCACTTGAGCAGCGGCTTGCCGAAGCCGACCGAGAAGCGCAGCACTCGGAAGCCGAGGCGGCGCGCGACGTAGAAGTGGCCGAACTCGTGCACCGTGACCAACAGGCCCACGGCGACGACGAACCACAGTGCGTACCAGAACAGGCTCATGCGTGAGCGCCCCTCACCGACTCACTTGTTGTAATGCCGACGATCCGCTCACAGGCCCGCTGCCGGCCCTCGGCGTCGGCGGCCAGCACGTCCTCCAGGGCGCCGATCGACCCGGCGGCGCTGTGCTCGACCACGGCTTCAATGACCGCGGCGATGCCGGGAAAGTTCAATCGGCGCTCGAGGAAAGCCTGCACGGCGACTTCGTTGGCAGCGTTCAGCAGCACCGGGTGCAGCCCCCCGGCGCGCGCCGCGGCCTGGGCGAGCGCCAGGCAGCGGAAACGGTCGTAGTCGGGAGCCTGAAAGTCGAGCCGGCCGGCCTTGAGCAGGTCGAGGAATTCCACGCCGGAATCGATGCGCTCGGGCCACGCCAGCGCGTGCGCGATCGGCGTGCGCATGTCCGGCGAGGACAGTTGCGCGAGCATCGAGCCGTCCACGTACTCGACCAGGGAGTGCACGATGCTCTGCGGGTGCACCAGGATCTCCACCTGCGCCGGCTTGAGTCCGAAGAGCAGGCACGCCTCGATGAGCTCGAGGCCCTTGTTCATGAGCGTGGCCGAGTCCACCGAGATCTTGCGGCCCATGACCCAGTTGGGATGCGCGCAGGCGGCCTCGGGCGTCACCGAGGCGAGCGCCTCGCTGGGTGAGTCGCGGAAGGGCCCGCCCGAAGCGGTGAGCAGCACGCGCTTGAGGCCCGGCGGCGCAACCCCGGGGCGCGCGCCGGCCGGCAGGCACTGGAAGATCGCGTTGTGCTCGCTGTCGATCGGCAGGAGCGTCGCTCCGGCGGTCCGCACCGCCTCGAGCAGCAGCGGCCCCGCCATCACCAGGGATTCCTTGTTGGCGAGCAGCAGGCGCTTGCCGGCACGCGCCGCGGCGAGGGTCGAGCGCAGCCCCGCGGCGCCCACGATCGCCGCCATCACGCACTGCACCTCGGTCAGCGCGGCGAGCTCCTCGAGTGCGCCGGGGCCGGCGAGCACGCGGGTGCGCGGCGCGTCGCCGCCGAGGAGCCCCGTCAGCTCGTGCGCTGCGCCCTCATCCGCAAGCGCGGCGTAGGCCGGCTGCCATTCGCGCACCTGGCGGGCGAGCTTGGCCGCGTTGCGGTGCGCGGCGACGGCGACGAGGCGGTAGCGCTCCCGGTGACGCGCTAGGACGTCGAGCGTGCTCTCCCCCACCGTGCCCGTGGAGCCGAGGACGGCGACGCCGATCACGCCACTACTCCCAGAATTTTCAGGCCGAGGAGCAGCACCGGAGCGGCGCCGGTGAGGCTGTCGATGCGGTCCATGACCCCGCCGTGCCCGGGAAGCACCGTGCCGCTGTCCTTGATGCCGGCGAAGCGCTTGAGCAGGCTCTCGGTGAGATCGCCGATGACGGAGAACGCCACCGTCGCCAGGCACAGCGGCAGGAACACGCCGAGCGGCACGTGAAACCACCAGCTGCCGCCGACGGCCACCAGGGCGCTCAGGGCCATGCCTCCCAGCACTCCTTCCCAGGTCTTGCCCGGAGACACCTCCGGTGCCAGGCGAATCCGGCCGAAGCGCCGGCCGACGAAGTAAGCGCCGATGTCGGCCATCCACACGAGAATCAGGGCAAAGAGCACCCACTGGCCCTGCGGCGGCGCGAGGCGCAGCCACACGAGCGCGAGCCACGACGGCACGAGCGCCAGCACGCCCGCCACCCCGGCGGCCCACGGCGCCACGCGCCGCGGCGCGAACGCGATCCACATGAACGCGGTGAGCCACCAGAGCACCGCGGCGAGCAGGATCAGGCCGCGGCCGCCGGGATCGGCGGACACGCGCCATGCGAGCGGCAGCAGCAGCGCCACCAGCGCGACGTAGGTCAGCCGGCGCGTCGCGGTCGAGAGGCGCAGGAACGCCGACCACTCCCACGCGCCCGCGAGCAGCAGCGCGGTGAGCGCCACCACGGTCGCCACCGGCGGCAGCCACAGCACGATCACCAGCAGCGCCGCAGCCAGCACCACCGCGGTCAGCACCCGTTCGCGAAGCGACTCGCTCATCGCGCGGCGCTCACGGCCGCCGGGCGTTGGCCGAAGCGCCGCTCGCGCCCGGCAAAGAAGGCGAGCGCCGCGGCGAGATCCGCGGCGCTGAACTCCGGCCACAGGCGCTCGGTGAAATAGAGCTCGGCGTAGGCCAGATGCCACAGCAGGAAGTTGCTGATGCGATGCTCGCCGCCGGTGCGGATGTGCAGGTCCGGATCCGGAAGTCCGCGCAGCGAGAGGCTCTCCGCGAAGCGCGCCTCGCCAATCTCGTCCGGGCGCAGCGCGCCACTCGCGCACTGGCGTGCGAGCGACTGCGCCGCCTGCACGATATCCCAGCGCCCGCCGTAGCTGACCGCCACCTGCAGGGCCAGCGTGCGGTTGTGGGCGGTGCGCTCCTCGGCGGCGGCGATGCGCGACTGCAGCCGCACCGAGAGATTCCTGCGCTCGCCGATGAAGCGCAGGCGCACTCCCTTCTCGTCGAGCTCCGCGACCTCGCGGTCGAGCGCCTCGAGAAAGAGGTTCATGAGGCTGCCGACTTCCTCGGCGGGACGGCCCCAGTTCTCGCTCGAGAACGCGAACAGGGTGAGCGCTTCCACCTTGAGGCGCGTGCACTCCTCGATACACATGCGCACGGGCTTCAGACCCTCCTTGTGGCCGGCGGCGTGCGCCACGCCACGCGCGGCGGCCCAGCGGCCGTTGCCGTCCATGGTGATGGCGATGTGCCTGGGTAAATTGGCGCTGGCGTGAGCCATCAGACCTGCATGACCTCCTTCTCCTTGGCGGCGAGCGCTGCATCGATGTCAGCGACGTGCTTGTCGGTGAGCTTCTGCACGTCGGCTTCCGCGCGCCGCTCGTCGTCCTGCGAGAGGTGTTTGTCCTTCATCTTGTGCTTGATCTCGTTCATGACGTCGCGGCGCACGTTACGTACCGCCACGCGGGCGTTCTCGGCGTCGTGGCGCAGCACCTTGGTGATCTCCTTGCGCCGCTCCTCGGTGAGCGGCGGCATCGGGATGCGGATCACGGTGCCGGCGGTCATGGGCGTGAGTCCCAGGTCGGACTTGAAGATCGCCTTCTCGATCGCCTGCACCACGCTCTTCTCCCAGGGAGAGATCACGAGCGTCCTGCCCTCCTCGACCGCGATGCTCGCGACCTGCTGCAGCGGCACTTCGCTGCCGTAGTAGTCGACCTTGAGATGCTCGACGAGGCTCGGGTGCGCGCGCCCGGTCCGCAGCTTCTTCAGGTCCGCCTGGAAGGTCTGGACGCACTTGGCCATGCGCGTGGCGGCGTCCTTTTTCAGTTCTTCGAGCATGGTGTCTCCTCGTGGCGCCGAGCCGGTCACTCGTTGGTGACCGCCGTGCCGACGTCCTCGCCGCGCACGATGCGGGTGAGGTCGCCCGGATTGTTGAGATTGAAGACCCGCAAAGGCAAGCGGTTGTCGCGGCACATGACGATGGCAGTCGCATCCATCACGCTGAGCTTGTCGGCGAGCACTTTGTCGAAGGTCAGGTGGGCGTAGCGCACCGCGGACGGGTTGCGCACCGGATCGTCGGAATAGACACCGTTCACCTTGGTCGCCTTCAGCAGCACGTCGGCGTTGATCTCGATGGCGCGCAGCGCCGCCGCCGTGTCGGTGGTGAAGAACGGATTGCCGGTCCCGGCGGCGAACACCGCGATACGGCCCTTCTCGAGGTGGCGCACCGCGCGGCGCCGGATGTAATCCTCGCACACCTCATTGATGCGGATCGCGGACATCACCCGCGCGTGCAGCCCCAGGCTCTCGAGCGCATCCTGCAGGGCGAGCGAGTTCATGACGGTCGCCAGCATTCCCATGTGATCGGCTGCGACGCGGTCCATGCCCGCGCGCGCCAGTCCCGCGCCGCGGAAGATGTTGCCGCCGCCGATGACGACCGCCACCTGCACGCCCAGGGCGACGATGTCCTGGAGCTCCGCGGCAATGCGTTTCAGCACCGTCGGGTCGATGCCGTAATCGCCGTCGCCCAGCAGCGCCTCACCGGAGAGCTTCACCAGGATGCGCGACCAACGGGCCTTCGCTTGCGTCATCTTTCACCTCCGCCGATGGAAAAAACCCCGCGCGCGGCGGGGTTTTCCCTGGCTCCTGTGCGCTTGGCGGCAACGGCGCGCCGCTCAGACCCTGGCCGCGGAGCCCGCGCCCTTGGCGGCGACCATCACCTCGGCGACGAAGTCGTCCGCCTTCTTCTCGATGCCGGCGCCGACCTCGAAGCGCTCGAACGCGACCACTTCGGCCTTCGCGCCCTTGAGCAACTTCTCGATGGTCACGTCCAGATCCTTGATGAACGCCTGTCCGGTGAGCGAGATCTCGCTCAAGGCCTTGCGCAGCCGCCCCTCGACCATCTTGGCGACGATCTCCGGCGGCTTGCCTTCGCCCTGCGCCTGGCTCGTGAGGATCTCGCGCTCCTTGGCCACGACATCGGCGGGCACCTGCGCGGCGCTCAAGTACCGCGGATTGCTGGCCGCGACGTGCATGGCGAGGTCGTAGGCGAGACTGGCGTCGCCGCCCCTGACCGCCACCAGGGCACCGATGCGCGTGCCATGGACGTAGGCGCCGAGCTGCTCGGGTGCGGTCATCACCACGAAGCGCCGCACGCTGATGTTCTCGCCGATCTTGGCTACCAGCTCACGGCGGCGTTGCTCGACGCTCTCGCCCGAAGACAGGCGCGCCTCGGCGAGCGCCGCCAGATCCGCCGGCCGCGCCGCGAGCGCACTCTCGGCCACCGCCTGGGCGAAAGCGCGGAAATCAGGTCCCCGCGCCACGAAATCCGTCTCGCAGTTGACCTCGACCATGGCGGCGGTGCGTGCATCGCTCCCCTTGGCGATCATCACCACGCCCTCGGCCGCGATCCTCGCGGCCTTCTTGTCGGCCTTGGCGAGGCCCTGGCGGCGCATGAGCTCCGCGGCGGCGTCCAGATCACCCTTGGTCTCAACCAGCGCCTTCTTGCACTCCATCATGCCGGCGCCGGTGCGCTCGCGCAGCTGCTTGACCGTCTCTGCCGTAATGTTCATGACTGCCTCCCTGGCCTCACTCGCTCGCCGCGTCGTCGCGGCCCTTGCGGCGATTCGCGGTCGGCGGGGCGCGCCGCGGTGCGGGCGCGGAGGCGGCGACCGACTCGACCTCGGCGCTATCGGCCTCGTCGAGGTCCGCATCCACGTCTTCGGCGACGGGCTCGGCGCCCAACGCCACCGGGGCGGGGGCGGCCAGCGGACGCCGCCGCGCCGGGGCCTTCTTGCGCACCGCCGGCTGGTGGCGCCGGCCGGCACGCGCAGCCTTCTTGCGCGGATGTCCGGCCTCGTCGAGCTCGACGAACTCGTCCTCGCCGACCGCCACCTGCGGCACGGACTCCTTGCCCTCGAGCACCGCATCGGCAATCCCGGCGGTATAGAGCTGAATCGCGCGCATCGCGTCGTCGTTCCCCGGGATCACGTAGTCGATACCGTCGGGGGAGCAGTTGGTGTCGACGATCGCCACCACCGGGATGCCGAGCTTCCTCGCCTCGTGCACCGCGATGTTCTCGTGGCCTACGTCCACGACGAACAGCGCATCCGGGAGCGACTCCATGTGCTTGATGCCGCCCAGACTCTTCTCGAGCTTCTCCATCTCGCGCCGCAGCTGGGTCGCCTCCTTCTTGCCGCGCTTCTCGAGTGCGCCCGAGGCAGCCAGCTCGGTAATCTCCCCGAGCCGCTTGATCGACTGGCGGATGGTCTTGAAATTGGTCAGCATGCCGCCGAGCCAGCGCTGGTTCACGAAGGGCTGCCGGGCGCGCTCGGCCTCCTTCTGGATGGAGTCGCGCGCCGAGCGCTTGGTGCCGACGAACAGCAGCGTGCCGCCGTCGGCGATCACGCCCTTGACGAAGTTCGCAGCCTCCGCGTACATCGGCTGCGTCTTCTCGAGGTTGATGATGTGGATCTTGTTTCGCTCACCGAAGATGAAGGGAGCCATCTTCGGGTTCCAGAAGCGGGTCTGGTGTCCGAAATGGACACCCGCTTCCAGCATCTGTCGCATGGACACGCCGGGCATGACAAAGACTCCTGTGCGGGTTGAGCCTCCGCGCATCCCCGTGACCATCCCCGGCGGCCCAGCGGCCGAAGCGGGAACACCCAGTCAGCGGGTATACGATGCGCGTGTGGGTTGCGTTGCCAAAAAAGGCCGCGCTTTATACCATGAAGACCTCGTCGGAACAATGTCTTACGCCACCCGCCGTTACCCCTTGGCGGGGGGCCCGGCCGGCCCCATTTCCTGAAACATGCACGTCACGATCAAGACCCCCGAGGAGCAGGAGAAGATGCGCGTTGCCGGGCGGCTCGCGGCCGAGGTGCTCGACATGATCGGGCCGCACGTAGTCCCGGGCGTCACCACCGAGGAGCTCGACCGCATCTGCCACGACTTCATCGTGAACGTGCAGCGCTCGGTCCCGGCGAATCTCAACTACCGCGGCTTCCCCAAGACGATCTGCACCTCGGTGAACCACGTGGTGTGCCACGGCATCCCGAACGACAAGCGCCTGAAGGCCGGCGACATCGTCAACATAGACGTGACCGTGATCCGCGACGGTTTCCATGGCGACACCAGCCGCATGTATTCGGTCGGCAAGGCTGCGCCGCACGCCCAGCGTCTCAGCGACACCTGCTTCGCCGCCATGTGGCGCGGCATCGGCGCGGTGCGGCCCGGGGCGCATCTCGGAGACATCGGCCATGCCATCCAGAGCTTCGTCGAGGACAACGACTACTCCGTGGTGCGTGAGTACTGCGGTCACGGCATCGGACGCGTCTACCACGAGGACCCGCAGGTACTGCACTACGGGGAGGCCGGCACCGGCCTCGAGCTGAAGGCCGGAATGACCTTCACCATCGAGCCGATGGTGAACGCCGGCAGGCGCCATGTGCGCCTCCTCGGCGACGGCTGGACCGTGATCACCAAGGATCACTCGCTGTCGGCGCAATGGGAGCACACCGTGCTCGTGACCGAGACCGGGGTCGATGTGCTGACCCTCGGCGCGGACGGCGCGCCGCACTAGTAAGTAAGAATGGGAGCCTCCGACACAGAGCTGCTCGAGGAATCGCTCCCGGCCATACCCGCCGCGGCGCCCTGGCCGCTGCTCGCCGCGCTCCCGGAACGGCTGGCCGCCGGCGGCGGTGATCCGGCTGTCTGGCGCGCGCTGCTGCGCGAGGCGCACGAGGAGCTCAAGGCGCGCTTCTTCGCCGAGGAGCCCGTGGAGGAGCTGGTACACGCGCGCGCCGCGCTGATCGACGTGGTGCTGCGCGAGGCGTGGCGCCGGCTGTGCGATGCACCGTGCGCCACCTGGGCGCTGGTGGCGGTCGGCGGCTACGGCCGCGGAGAGCTGCATCCGTGCTCTGACGTCGACGTGCTGCTGCTCGCGCCGCAGCCGCCCGATCCAGCCGGCGTCGCCGCGGTCGAGAAGCTGGTGACGTTTCTGTGGGACATCGGACTCGAGATCGGCCACAGCGTGCGCACGGTCGCGCAGTGCGCCGAGGAGTGCGTCGGCGACGTCGGTGTCATGACGACGCTGCTCGAGGCGCGACTGCTGGCCGGCAACGCCGCGCTGCTCGCCGCGATGCGCGCCGCACTCGCGCCCGAGCGTCTCTGGCCCGTGAAGCAGTTCTTCGAGGCCAAGGTGCGCGAGCAGGCCGAACGGCACTTGAAGGCCAACGACACCGCCTACAACCTCGAGCCCAACGTCAAGACCGGTCCCGGGGGGCTGCGCGACATTCAGACCATCGCCTGGGTCGCCAAGCGCCACTTCGGCGCCGACACGCTCGACGGGCTCCTCACCCATGGGTTCGTCACCGCGCCGGAGCTGCGCCGGCTGCGCCAGGCGCAGGCATTCCTCTGGCGCGTGCGCTTCGGGCTGCATGCCCTCACCGGGCGGCGCGAGGACCGGCTGCTGTTCGATCACCAGATCCGCCTCGCACTCGCCTTCGGCTACGAGGATGCCTCCTACACTCTCGCGGTCGAGCAGTTCATGCAGCGCTACTACCGCACCGTGATGGACGTGAGCCTGCTGAACGAGCTGTTGCTGCAGCTGTTCCGCGAGGCGATCCTGAGTGAGAGCGAGCCGCCGCGGCCATTGAACGCGCGCTTCCAGGTGCGCAATGGCTCGCTCGAGGCGGTGCACGAGGAGGTGTTCGCGCGCACCCCGTCGGCGCTGCTCGAGCTGTTCGTGCTGCTGCAGCAGAACCCCGAGATCCGCGGCGTGCGCGCCTCCACCATGCGCGCCGTGGCGAGGAATCTCTGGCTGATCGATGAGGAGTTCCGGCAGAACCCGCGTCACCACCGCCTCTTTCTCGAGATCCTGCGCTCGCCGGTCGGCGTCACCCACGAGCTGCGGCGCATGAATACCTACGGGGTGCTCGGGCGCTACATCCCGGCCTTCGGGCGGGTCGTGGGGCGCATGCAGTACGACCTGTTCCATGCCTACACCGTCGACGCCCACACGCTCTTCGTGGTGAGCAACCTCAGGCGCTTCGCCATCCCGCGCTACGATCACGAGCTGCCGGAAGCCTCGCGCGTCATGCAGCAGCTGCCGCGCCAGGAGATCGCGTACCTCGCGGCGCTGTTCCACGATCTCGCCAAGGGCCGCGGCGGCGACCACTCCGAGCTCGGCGCCGTGGATGCCGAGGCCTTCTGTCTCGAGCAGGGTCTCTCGCCCTACGACGCCCGCCTGGTCGCCTGGCTGGTGCGCAACCATCTCGAGCTCTCCATCACCTCGCAGAAGCAGGATATCGGCGATCCGCAGGTGATCAACGCCTTCGCGCGCAAGGTGGGCGATGAGACGCACCTCGACTATCTGTACGTGCTCACCTGCGCGGACGTGCGCGGCACCAATCCCAAGCTGTGGAATTCCTGGAAGGCCTCGCTATTCAAGGATTTCTACCAGCGGGTGAAGCACGCGCTGCGCCGCGGACTCGAGAGCCCGATCGACCCCGAGCACCTGGTGCGCGAGACACAGGAGGCGGCGCGGCGCATCCTGATCGAGCGCGGCGTCGCCGAGCGCGATGCCGCCGCCGCCTGGACGCGCTTCTCGGCCGGCTACTTCCTGCAGCATTCCCCCGAGGAGGTCGCCTGGCACACGCGGCTGCTCGCCGAGCGCGATGCGGGCTCGGACGAGCCGCTGGTCGCGGTCGATGCACACAGCGTGCGCGGCACGACTGCCGTGCTGATCTTCGCGCGTCCGCGCCGTCACGGCTTTGCCCGCACCACCGCGGTGCTCGATCAGCTCGGGCTCAACATCGTCGATGCGCGCATCACGCCAACCGGCGACGGCTTCAGCCTCGACCTCTATCACGTTCTCGAGGATGACGGAGTGGCGATCACCGACAGCGACCGCCTGACGGAGATCGAGCAGGCGCTGTGGCGCTCGGTGCAGGGTCCGGAGGACGCGCCGCTCTCGGTGTCGCGGCGCGCACCGCGCCAGGCGCGCATGTTCAACACCCCGACCCAGATCGCGCTCAGCGTGGACGAGCGCAATCACCGCTCGGTGCTCGAGCTCACCGCCGGCGACCGTCCGGGTCTCCTGTGCGACGTGGGCAAGGTGCTGATGCAGGAGGGCGTCGAGCTGCACGCCGCCAAGATCATGACGGTCGGCGAGCGTGCCGAGGACGTGTTCTACCTCACCGACTTCGACAACCGGCCGCTCAGCGGCGACGCCGCCGAGCGTCTCAAGGAGCGCATGGTGGCGGCGCTCGACCGCGAACAGCAGGCCTTGCGTGCGGAGCGCGGCGCGCGCGTGACACGATGAGCGACGTCCGTCACCTCCGGGAGATCGTCGAGGCTGCCTTCGAGCGGCGCGCCGAGCTCACGCCGAAGAACCTGACGCGCGAGCTGGGCGACGCGCTGGAGGAGTGCCTGGCGCTGCTCGACAGCGGGCAGGCACGGGTCGCCGAGCCGCAGGAAGGCGCCTGGGTGGTCAACCAGTGGCTGAAGAAAGCCGTACTCCTTTATTTCCGCGTCCACGACAACCGTGTCATGGACGCCGGCTACACCCGCTTCTACGACAAGGTGCCGCTCAAGTACGCGCATGCCAGCGACGCGCAGCTGCGCGCCGGCGGCGCGCGCATCGTGCCGCATGCCGTGGTACGCCGCGGTGCCTACATTGCGCCGGACGCGGTGTTGATGCCGAGCTACGTCAACATCGGCGCCTACGTGGGCGCGGGCACCATGGTGGACACCTGGGCCACCGTGGGCTCGTGCGCGCAGATCGGACGCAACGTGCACCTCTCGGGCGGAGTCGGCATCGGTGGCGTGCTCGAGCCGCTGCAGGCGGGCCCGACGATCATCGAGGACGACTGCTTCATCGGCGCGCGCTCCGAGGTCGTGGAGGGTGTGGTGGTGGAAGCCGGCTCGGTCATCTCCATGGGGGTGTTCATCGGCCAGAGCACCCGCATCTACGACCGCACGACCGGCACGATCCTGCAGGGGCGCGTCCCGGCGGGCTCGGTGGTCGTCTCGGGCACCCTGCCCGCGGCCGACGGGCGCTACAGCCTGTACTGCGCGGTCATCGTCAAGCGCGTCGACGCGCAGACGCGCGCCAAGACCTCCATCAACGAGCTGCTGCGCAGCGTCGACTAGCGCGCCGTCGGTGAGAAAGGCGGCGCCTCCCGGGCAGGCGCCGCCGAATGGCCGGACACAGGGGTGTACTCGGGGAAAAGAGCCCGGCCTTGCATCCGCGACAGCCACGTAGTCGCCGTGCGCGGTGCAATGGGAAGAGTACCGCGGCAACATGAGCCGATGGCTAACGAAACATTAATTTTTCGGTGCGTCCAGGCGCGCGACGACGATCCGTGTAACAGCACCTTTCCGTGCGTATCGGTGTCGTTCACAAGGTTTCAGCACGGATACCTGGACCCTCACGCCACGCGCAGGCGCGCGAATATCATTGACTTCACCGCGTCGAGCACCAGCGCAAAAAGGGCGGTTGCCAGCAGCAGCGCGCCGATGACTGACCAGGGCACCGCGTGTATCAGGACGCCGCGTCCGGCCAGGATCGCGATGATGGTCACGTCGAGCATCGAGGACAGCACGATCCAGCGGCTCGGCGGCGAGCTCCACAGGTGGCGCCGGTCGCGCACGACGTAGAACAGGGCCTGGCCGCTCAGCACCAGTGTCAGCGCGGCGAGGCTCCGCAGCCCGTGATTGTCGGCCAAGTGCAGACGCTGCCTTCCGAGCTCCAGCACGGCGCTGCAGAACGCCACGTTGCAGACCGCGAGCGCGGCGGCACCGGCCGTCACGCGGCCGATATGCCAGGCGTTCGGCTGTGGCGAGGGAGAAACGCGATCGGTCGTGGCCGACATCGCCAGAAAATCCCCACTGATCATCAGCAGCACCATCAGCATCGGCGTGAGGATCGCATGTCCGGTCATCGCGAGGCCGACCGTGAGGAAGAGCATCTGGCTCACCTTGGTCGCGACTGATCTCAGGATGTAGGTCAGGATGCGCTGATAGGTCTCGCGACCACAGCGCACCGCCGCGACAATTCCTCCCAGTCCGGGCTGCGTGAGTACGATGCCGGCGGCCGACTTGGCGATATCGGTCGCGGTGGAAACGGCGATGCCCATCTGTGCCTGCCGCAGGGCTGGCGCGTCGTTGGCGCCATCCCCACACATGCCCACCGCGTGCCCCGCGGACTGGAACGCGCGCACGAGGTCGAACTTGTCCTCGGGGAAGACACCCGCGAACACGGCGTAGTCGCCGGGCTGCACCCGCTTCGGCACCGGGCCGTCAGGGCAGACCGCTCCGTCAATCCCCACGGCCCGTGCCACGTAGGTTGCGGTGGATGCGGCGTCGCCGGTGACCATCACCGTCTGCACACCCAACGAGCGCAGCTCGGAGATCAAGCCGCGCGCATCCGGCCGCGGCGGATCATTGAGCGCGATCAATCCCACATACGCGACCTGCCCCGGCGGACCGGCGGCGACGCCCAGAACACGGTGCCCGAGTCCGGCAAGTGAACGGGCCAGGGTCTCGGCACCTGCGGGCGCACTCACGCGCGCCGCGACCGTCGCGAAGGCTCCCTTGAGCACTTGCAGTCGCTCGCCGAGCGCGTTGTGGAGCTCCGCTTCCGCAACCCGGCTGCCCGGGTCGAAGGGCACGAACTTCGAGAGCACCCAGCGCTCACCCGCGCCGGCGGCCGGGGCGGCCGCCGCCTGCACCGCGGCATCGACCGGGTCCATCCCGTGCGTCGCGCTGGCCAGGGCCGCCAGCGCCAGCACGCGCCGCTGCTCGGTGCCCGGCGCCGCGTGCACCGCGGTCACGGTGAGCTCGTTCTGCGTCAGTGTGCCGGTCTTGTCGGAGCACAGCACGTCGATCGTCGCGGCTTCGTCGATCGCCGAGAGGCGCGTGGGCAATACGCCGCGAGCCGCCAGCGCGCGGGCACCGAGCGCCGAGGCGAGCGTGAAAGTTGCGGGCAGGGCCACGGGGATCGCCGCCAGCACCGCCGTCAGAGCCAGCGGGATCATCTCGGATCCCGGTAAGCCGCGCACGCTCCCATAAATGACCTGGATTGCGACCATCGCGGCGCTGAATGCGGCCAGATTGCGCACCACGCGCAGCACCGCCCGTTGCTGCGAGCTCGGCGCCTGAGCCGACTGCACCAGCTGCGCGGTCCGGCCGAACTTGGTATTCGCGCCCGTCGCGGTGACCTCCGCCAGCGCTTCGCCGCGCCGCACCAGCGCTCCGGAGTAGCTGTGCGCGCCCTCGCCTGCTTCCAGCGGGAGAGACTCGCCGGTGAGCATCGACTGGTCCAGCAGCACATCCCCGCCGATCACCCGCACGTCCGCGGGCACGATGCCGCCGAGGGAGAGCTTGATGATGTCGCCTGGGACCAGCTCGCTGGCCGGAAGAATCTGCCAGCGCTCATCGCGACGCACGGCGGCGCGCAGGGCGAGCCGGGACCTGAGCAGCTTGAGCGTCGCCTGCGTTCGCCCCTCGTGCAGCTGACCGAGCACCGCGTTGAACACCAGCAGCAGCGCAATGACCGCTGCCTCAACGTACTCGTGCAACATGAATTGCAGCAGGATGGCCGCCTCGAGCATCCACGGCACCGGCGCCCAGAACTTCCCCAGGGCCCGCCGCCAGGCCGGGGACTCGCTCTCGGGCACGATGTTGGGGCCAAAGCCCGCGCGCCAGGCGCGCGCCTCCTGGGTCGTCAGTCCCGAGTAGCGCGAGTCGCTCGCGGCTAACTCGGCTACGCCGGGACTGACGGAGCTCGCGTTCACGCGCTTACTGCGAGTTCTTCGCGACGGCGGGGGCGGCCGAGGATGTGGCGTTGAGTATCAGCGGCAGCCCGTCCTTGCCGGAGCCGATGACCACGACCTTGGCGTTGGGCGACTCGGCGAGCTTCTCGGTGGCTTCGATGCCCTGCCAGGCGAGGATCCGGTCACTCAGTCCCCGGCTGATCGTCGATTGGTAGTCGGCGATACCGGCCGCCTCGATGCGCTTGCGCTCCGCTTCCTGCCGCGTGCGATCGAGGACGAAGCGCATCTCGAGCGCCTTCTGCTCCTCCTCCAGCTTGGCCTGGATCGCGCTCTGCACCACCTCGGGCAGATGCACCTCGCGGATCAGGATGGCGTTGACGCGCAGGTGAGCACCCGCGAGCTTGCCCGCCACGTTCTCGCGGATCTCACGCTCGATCTGCTCGCGCTTGCTCGAATAGATCTCCTCGGGACTGTAGCGCCCGACCACCCGCCGCGCGCTCGAGCGGACGTTGGGACCGATGAGGGTTGCGTAGTAGTCCGGTCCAGTCTCTCTGATGAGCTGCGCCGCCTCGGTGGCGACCGGTTGATAGAGGATCGAGGTCCGCAGCTTGATCTCGAGTCCGTTGTCCGCCAGCACGTCGAGATCGATGTCCTGCTGCTGCTCACGCAGGTCGACGAGGTAGATCCTGCTGAAGGGCGAGACCACGTGCAGGCCCTCGTTGAGCGAGTGGTCGATGGTTCCCTTCATTGGGGTCCATTCAACTCCGGTACGGCCGCTCGGGATGGTGGTGCATGCGGCCAGCGAAGCGCTGATTGCCATGAGACCCGACAGAGACAGACGACTGGGAAGTTGCATGATGGTACTCCTTCCTTGCGTGTGACTTGCCGCTAACTGACAACGCGCAGCGTGCGCGGGTTCAGTTGGGTTGTTGGAACCCTGCGCGAGGCAATCAGTCCTGCCGCGCACTGCAACTGCCGCCGACATAACCCATGACGCGGCGTTTCGCCTCATGACCGCAGGTTTCCACGCTGTTGCAATCGGCGTTGCGCGGCGCGCGTGATACACGACAACGGAACGATCCGTGAAGTGCTTGGTCGTTACTCGTGAGGATCACTGGCATCGTACGAGAGAGGTGACAATGGCACTCGCATCGCTTCTGAGGTCGCGCTCGCCGGGGGCACGCCGAGCATGCGCATGCTGCGACGTGCTGGCGGCGCGGGCCAGAGTCTGCCGGCGCTTGACCCGACGAGCGCGACCTGAGAGGCGATACGGCCCCGGAGGTCCCATAACGTGTTGACTTCCGACACGCGGCGCAATGCCCTGCAGGAGCAACTCGCACTCGTACCGCGAGGCGAGCCGCCCGATCCCGTTCCGGGCGCGCTCGACGATCTCGCGGCTGCCGTCTGGCTGCAGGCCTACGATGCCGCCTGGCTCGGCTGCGACTGGACGGCGCTCGAGCGTCAGCTCGCCGCCGACGTCGCCCTGCTGTCACCGGAACTGCGAGTCTGGCTCGCGGGACGCAGGGCCGTGCTGGCGCACGTGCGCGCGATGATGCGTGGCGCGCAGGTACATGAGTACAACGCGACCGATCTCACGGGGCGCTCCATGGGCGCGATCGGCATCATCAGCTACCGCTGGCAGCTCGATTGGACCTTCGAGCACAAGCGCCGGCAGAACTCGGGGCGCGACGTGCTGGTGCTCCGTGCCGCTCCCGGCGGCTGGCAGCTGCTGCGCCGTCTGCCGTTACAGGTGTCCGGACTCCGCAGGCTCAGCGGCTGGATCTGCCGATGACCAGCGCGCGTATTGCCAGCGTAACTACGGGTTTGCTTCGGTAACGTCCTGTATCACTGTGGCGGCACGCTGCGGGTCCGCGCCGCCGCCGGTCGGCCGAGCGCGTGCTAGTATGAAAAAGGCCCGTCTCGCTTTGCTGTCACGCTGAATTCGCACATGGATTCCGCCGCCCACGTGCTGTTTGTGGAAGACGACCCTGAGATCCGCGGGTTGGTAGCCGATTTTCTTCGGCAAAACGCCTTCACGGTGACGGTTGCCCAGGATGGCGAGGAGATGGACCGGGCACTGGCGGCCAACGCCATCGACCTGCTGATACTCGACATCATGCTGCCCCGGGAGGATGGACTCAGCCTGTGTCGGCGCGTGCGCGCCGCCAGCAACCTGCCCGTCATCATGTTGACCGCACGCGGCAGCGAGCTCGACCGCGTCGTCGGCCTGGAGATAGGTGCCGACGATTACCTCTCCAAACCATTCAGCACCCACGAGCTGGTGGCGAGAATTCGCGCCTTGCTGCGTCGCTCGCGCTACGTGCCCCCGGAAGAGCACAGCCGCAGGCGCTCGGTGCTGATTTTTGCGGACTGGCGGCTCGACCTCATCGCGCGGCGCCTGTACTCGCGCGACGGTACCCGCGTGCCGCTCACTGGCGGTGAGTTCGAGCTGTTGGTGGCGTTTTGCGAGCACGCCAACAAGGTGCTGACGCGCGAACAGTTGCTCGATTTCACGCGTGGCAGGGCCCCCGCCGCGATCGATCGCAGCATCGACATCCAGGTGAGCCGGCTGCGGCGCAAGATCGAGAAGGACCCGAAAGACCCTGCGCTGATCCACACAGTCCGCTCCGGCGGCTACGTCTTCACCGCCGAAGTCGGCCTCGAATGACCCTCGGCCTGCGGCGGCTTCTGCCTGCCGATCTGCGGGGCCAGGTCGCCGGGATTCTGTTCCTGGGGCTTGCGCTGTCGCAATTGATGGCAGCGCTGCTGTACGTCGTGTTGCTGCCGGGATGGCAGGCCGAGCTCCGCCCCGACGTAGCCGCGACCCGTATCAGGATGGTGGTGCGGCTGCTCGAGGCTGTCGAGCCGGCCCGACGGCCGGAGCTTGCACAGCTGTGCAGCGACGAGGGATTCCGGCTGCGCTACGAGTTCGCCGACCCGCGCCCGGCCGCCGACCGGGCTACCGCCCCCCGTTACGTCGCCTTGCGCGACCAGATCGCCGCGCAGCTCAGCCGGGCGTCTGCGCAGATCCAGGTGCGCGCCGGTGCCGCAGCACGAACGGCGGATTCCGTTGCCGTCGCGGTCGCGTTGCGTGGCGGCGGCATACTCGAGGTAGCGACCGCCATCGGACTCGAGCACCGCCTCGGCCTGGTCGCGCAGGTTGGGCTGGGTGCGTTCCTGGTGTTCGCGACGGTGGGGCTGTGGATCTGGCTCACGCTGATGGTGAACGTGCCGCTGACGCGGGTGGCGCAGGCGGCGGAGCGCGTGGGCGTCGACATCAACGCCCCGCCGCTGGCCGAGCAGGGTCCGGCGCAGCTGCAGCGCGTGATCCGCGCGTTCAACGACATGCAGCTGCGCCTGCGGCGCTTTCTGACCGACCGTACGCTCATGCTGGGAGCGATCAGCCATGATCTGCGGACCCCGTTGACCCGCCTGCGCCTGCGCGTGGAAACCGATCGCGCCGGGACCGAAAAACACAAGATGCTGGGCGACATCGAATCGATGGAGAACATGCTGACGTCGACCATCCTCTTCATCCGTGGAGTCGACGATGCCGAAGCACACGACGCCGTGGATCTCGCCTCTCTTTTGCAGACCGCCTGCGACGCGGTCAGCGATCTCGGCGGCAGCGTCGAGTATGTCGGCGCCGTTCGTAGCCGCTACCACTGCAAGCCGCAGGCCCTGCTGCGCGCGTTCACCAACGTCATCATGAATGCCGCCAAGTACGGCCAATGCGCCCGCGTCACGCTGGCGCGGGCTGCCGGCTCCGGTTTCGTAGTGGACGTTGCGGACGAAGGACCGGGCATCTCCAACGCCGAGAAGTGCCGGGTGTTTGAGCCCTTCTACCGCACGGACAGCGCCAGAGACGTCGACAGTCAGGGGATGGGTCTTGGTCTGTCCATCGCCCGCTCCATAATCCTGGGGCACGGCGGCACGATCGATCTTCTCGATGGCCATCCCCGGGGTTTGCTGGTGCGCATCGTGCTGCCGGAGGCCGTCTAGCGCGCCTCACTTCAGCGGGTCGTTATGACTCAACACCCGCTGGAACGCCGCGATGATCGCCGGCTCCGGGCGGTGGATGGGCGGCAGGCTCTGGTAGTTCTCCCAGCCGCCGCCGAGACTGCGATAGAGCGCGATAAATTGCTCCGCGGCGGCGACCTGGGCGTCGGTATACTGCTCCTCGATCTCGTATTCCTGGCGCTCCGCGTCCACGACGTTGAGAAAATCCGTAACGCCGCGCTCGTAGCGCTCGTTCGCGAGCGTGACGGCGCGCTGGCTGGCGACGAGAGCGGTGCCGAGCTTGAGGAGGCTCAGCTGCTCGGCGGAATACAGACCGTAGCTCGTGTCCACCTCCCGCACCGCCTCCTGGATCGACTGCTTGTAGTGAACGAGGAGCGCGCGGGTCTCGAGGTCCGCGATCTCGACCTGCGCATCGAGCGCGCCGAAGTCGAGAAGCGGCCACACCGCCGCGGGCCCCAGCGACCAGATGTGCTGACCGATGGCGGGCTCGCCCTGGAGAGCCTGGCGCTGAAAGCCGATCGCCCCGCTGATACCGAGCGCGGGGAAGAGATCGGCAGTCGCGATCCCGATGCGTGCCGTCGCTCCGGCGAGCTGCCGTTCGGCCTCCTGGATGTCCGGGCGGCGCCGCAGCAGCTCGGGCGGTACGCCCGTGTCCACCGCGCCCGGCACGGTGGGCACCATGGCGCTGGCGCTCAACTCCTTCAGCAGATCCTCCGGGTACGCGCCGAGCAGCGTCGCGATCGCATACTCCGCCGCGCGCACCTGCGCATCGACCGGCGCGGCCTGGGCTTCGAGGGTCGCCAGCTCGCGCGTCGCCAGCGTCACGTCGAGCTCGTTGGTGATGCCGCGCTCGTAGCGGATGCTGACGATCCGCAGCGACTCGCGCAGCACGCCGATGGCCGAGGCCAGTACCGAGGCACGCACCTGCAAGCCGCGCAGATCCACGTAGGCCCGCGCCACGTCGGCGACCACCGCCACCAGCACGGCGTTGCGCGCGGCGCGCGTGGCCTGCTCGTCGTAGCGCGCTGCCTCGATCTCGCGCCGGTACTTCCCGAAGATGTCGAGCTCCCAGATCGCATCGAAGCCGCCGATCTCGTTGAGGTGCTGAAGGCCCGAGGTGTTGTCGGCGGAGATCAGCGCCGGTGCCGCCCGGCTGCGCGTGAGATCGCTGCCGGTGCCGCGGCCTGCGCCGGCGGATGCTCCCGCTTCCGGCAGCACCGTGCCGATGACCGCGGCCTCGAAGGTGCGGGCGGCCTGCAGCCGGTCGAGCGCGATCATCAGGTCGGGATTGCCGGCGACGGCGCGCTCGATCAGTGAATTGAGCTCGGAATCCCCGAGCGCCTGCCACCAGAGCGCGAGGTCGACCTTCGCGGGCGCGCCTGGCTGTGGCTGGTCCGCCTGGGCGGCACCGCCCATGCTGCCGCCGGGCGCGGCCACGGCATACTGCTCGGGGACCGGAAGCTGTGGCGTGTGGTAATCCGGGCCGGCCGCGCAGCCGGCGAGCAGCGTCGCGAAGAGCGGCATCGGGCCGGTGCGCCAGCGGCTCATCGGATCCTCATCCTCAGCGCTGCGCCGTCGTCGGCCCCGGAGTGCCGGACTCCGTGCGCTGCACCTGCACCAGCTCGCCGTCACTGATCTGGCTGCTGACATTCAGCGCCAGCCTGTCACCCGCCGAGACACCGGAAGCGAGCTCGACGACGCTGCCATCGTCGCGACCGATGGTGACGCTGCAAAACCGGAGCCGGCCCGATGCATCGACACGCGCGACCTGCGGACCGCTGGCGCGGAACACCAGCGCGGCCGCCGGCACCTGCACGAGCCCGCGCGGCGGGAGCCCGAAGCCCACCTTGACGTACATTCCCGGCACGAACTCCTCGCGCGGGTTCGGTATGTCCACCTCCACCCGCAAGGTGCGTGCCTGCGGATTCAGGGCCTGGGAGGTGCGGGTGACCTTGCCGGCGTAGTCGCGCGCCACTCCGCTGCTGGTCTCAACCTGAACCGGCGCGTTGCTGTTGAGCAGATCCCCGGCCGCGCTCTGCGGCGCATCGACGAAGATGCGGATCGGGTCGTTCTGCGTCATCACGTAGAGCGGCGTGGTGGCCGAGGTGCTGCCGGCCGTCACCAGGTTGCCGATGTCGATGTCGCGGGTGGTGATGATGCCGTCGTAGGGCGCCGTGACCTTCTTGAACTCAGTGAGCGCCGCGTACTGGTTGACGCGTGCCTGATCGAGCGCCACGTCCGCCTGCGCGGATTTCAGCCGCGCGACCGCGCTCTCGTAGTCCGCCTTCTTCTCCTCGCGCTCCTGCTCCGATACCACGCCCTTGGGCGAATCCCGCCAGCGCTCGTAGGTCGTGCGGCTGAGTTGTATCTCGGCCTGGCGCACCAGAACCTGCGCCTGGGCCGCCCGAAGCTGCGCGCGCGCTGCGGCGAGCTCGGCGTCCAGCTCGGGGGTCTCGATGAGCGCCAGCACCTGGCCACTCTTCACCCGATCGCCGATGTCGACGAACCACTTGCCGACGTAGCCGTTGACGCGGGCGTAGATAGTGCTCGCATGCCACGCGGCCGTCTGGCCCGGAAGCACCAGGCGCTGCACCGCCCCTACCGGCTGGGCCACCACGACGTCGACGAGCGGCGGCGCGCCGGCGGCCGCCGCGGTGGCGCGGGCGATGCCGCGTGCCTTGACATAGCGCTCGATGCTCACGGCGAGAAAGGCGACGCCGAGCACGACGGCGAAGATGATCGCCGCCTTTCTCAGGCGCGCGCCGGTATCGGGATCGAAATGCGCCGACACGGCGTGCGACTCGCTGGCAGCCACCTCGGCGGCATAGTCGGTCTCCCGAATGTCGCCTTGTGGATCCATGCTTGTTCCTGCCATTCTCAGACCCCTGGCGCAGTATGCGCTTCGATGACGCCGGCGGCCGTGCGCCGCAGCAGCCGGTACATGGTGGGCACGAACACCAGCGTCGCGAAGGTCGCGAACAGGAGACCGCCGATGACGGCGCGCGCCAGCGGCGCGTTCTGCTCCCCGCCCTCCCCCACGCCGATCGCCATCGGCACCATGCCGAGGATCATGGCACCGGCGGTCATGAGCACCGGGCGCAGGCGGGTGAAGCCGGCAGTGGCCGCCGCGACCAGGGGATTGTCGCCCGCGTCCATCCGCTGGTTGGCGAAGGTGACGACCAGGATGCTGTTGGCGGTGGTGAGCCCGATGCACATCAGGGTTCCCATGAGCGCGGGCACCGACAGGTGCGTCTGGGTGAGGAACAGCATCCACATGACTCCGCTCAGGGCGAAGGGCGTCGCCATCAGCACGATGAGCGGATCGATCCAGCTCTGGAAGTTGATCACCAGGAAGAGATAGACCAGCACCACCGCGAGCGCGATCCCGGTGAAGAGCCCCGTGTAGCTCTCGCGCATGGTCTCGACCTGGCCGCTCAGGATCACGTGCATGGCCTGCTCCGCGGGCGGCTGGTTGGCCGCGATCACGCGGTCGATGGCGCGCGAGGTCGAGTAGAGATCGCGCCCCTGCACGTTGGCATGCACGTCGAAGACCGGCCGGATGTTGAGCTGCGAGGTCACGAGCGGCACGCTCTGCCGCCCCAACGACGTCATGTTCATGAGGAGCTGCGAGCTCCCCTCGGCGCTCGCCACCGGCATCGTCTTCAGGTCCTGCGCGGAGGCGATGTCGTAGGTCGGCTGCTGCACGACCAGCGGGTAGCTCACGCCGTTGCGCGGGTCGACCCAGAAGTTGGGCGCGGTCTGGGCGCTCGAGCTGGTGGTGACCAGCACGTTGCTGGCGGCATCGCGCTGCGTGAGGCCGATCTGGGTCGCGAGCGCGCGATCGACGTCGACCGACAGGGCCGGGGCATCGGGAACCTGGAACACGTGCGCATCGACCACGCCGGGGATGCGGGCGATGAGACCCGTCAGACGCTGCGCGAGCGCATAGGTGCTCCCGGTGTCGGACCCGGTGACGCGAATGTCGATCGGCGCCGGCTGGCCGAAATTCAGCACCTGGTCGACGATATCCGCCGGCTGAAAGAAGAACTGCAGTGCCGGGAAGCGCTTGGGGAGCTCGCGACGCAGCATGGCGGTGAGGTCGGCGGTCGGCTCATGCGCAGACTTCAGCGAGATCAGGATCTCGCCGTCCATCGGTCCCACGGTCGCTGAATCGCTCAGCGCAATGTTGATGCCGCTGTAAGGCAGGCCGATGTTGTCGAGGATCACGCTGATCTGGCCGCGGCCGACCAGCTCGCGGATCGAGGCCTCGACCTGCGCGAAGTACTGCTGCGTCGACTCGATGCGCGTGCCGGGCGGCGCCCGCACGTGCAGCCGCATCTCGCCGGCGTCCACGTCGGGGAAGAAATCGCGCCCCAGGAGCGGGAACAGCGGCAGCGAGACCAGCATGATGCCGATGAAGGCCAGCACCGTGGACCTGGGCTGCGAGAGCGCCCACGCGAGCGCATTGCGATAGGTCTCGCGGAAGCGCTGGAAGCCACGCTCGAAGCCCACGTGCACGCCGTGCAAGACCGCGGCGAGCCGTGCGACCGCCGGCCGGCGCGCGGGCCGTGCCGCCGGTAGCGGCTGTGCCGCGTGCGCCTGCGAGCGCATCAGATACAGAAACAACACCGGCACCATGGTGAAGGACAGCGCGAGGCTCGCCAGCAGCGAGACGATCACCGACACCGAGAGGGGCGAGAACAGGTACTTGGCCGTGCCCTGGAGCAGGAATACCGGCACGAACACGATGCAGATGCACAATGTGGCGAGGAATGTCGGGGTACCGACCTCGCCGGCGCCGTGCACGACCGCATCGGCCATGCGTTCGTGCAGGGCCGCGTGGCGCTCGATGTTCTCGATCACCACCGTACCGTTATCGACCAGGATCCCGACCGCCAGCGCAAAGCCCCCGAGGGTCATGGTGTTGAGCGTCTCACCGCCAGCGCCCATGAGCAGCACTGCGGTGATGATCGACAGCGGGATCGACGCCAGGATAATCAGCGTCAGGCGCCAGTTGCCGAGAAAGAGCAGAATCATGAGCGCGGTGAGCGCCGCGGCCATGCAGCCGCCGAGAGCCACGCTGTCGAGCGCGGCCTTGACGAACACCGACTGGTCGAAGATCGGCTTGATGCTGACGCTGGCCGGCACCATGTGGCGGATGTCCGGCAGCACCGCGCGAATGCCGTTGATGACCGAGAGGGTGGAGACGCCGCCGGTATTGCGGATGGTCATCAGCGCCCCCGGCACTCCGTCGACGGATACCGAGTTGGTCTGCACCTGGAAGCCGTCGTGCACGTGCGCCACGTCGCGCATGAACACTTCGCGGCCGGCCACCTGACGGATGGGGAAAGCGTTGATCGCCTCGATCACGCCCGGGCTGTTGTTCATCGCCAGCAGATAGTCCTGGCTGCCGATCTTGACGTCGCCCGCGGGGAGGATGACGTTCTGGGACTGGAGCGCGCTGCTCACGTCGGCGGGGGTGAGGCCGCGCGCCTGCAGGGCCTGCTGGTCGAGATCCGCCATGATGACGCGCGGCTTGCCGCCGTAGGGGTACGGCACCTCGGCGCCGTGCACCACCGCGAGCGCCGGCCGGATGATGTTCTGCCCGAGGTCGTTGAGCGCGGTGTCGGGGAGCGACTTGCTCGCGAGGCTCAGCTGGATGATCGGCACGTCGGTGGCGCCGTAACGGATCACGAGCGGCGGCGTGATGTTCGGCGGCATGTACTTGAGCACCACGAGCGCGCTGCTCGCCAGCTGCGAGATCGCGCGCGTGACGTCGGCACCCTCGTGCAGATACACCTTCTCGACGCCCACGCCCTCGTAGCTCGTCGCCTCGATGCGCGCGATGTCATCGACCAGGGAGGCCATCTGCCGCTCGTGCAGCGTCAGGATGCGGTTCTGGATGTCGGTGGCGCTCATGCCGGCGTAGGTCCACACGACGCTGCACACCGGGATGTCCATCCGCGGAAAGATGTCCACGGGCATGCGCAACGCCTCGCCGATGCCGATTAGCGCGATGAGAATCAGCATGGCGACGACCGTATAGGGTCGCCTGAGGACGTATTGCACCAGTGACATGCGCGCTTGCCTCAATCCGCCCGCGAGGCTGACTCGGGCGCCAGCGGCTGGCGCACCCGGAAGGTACTGCCGCGGCCCGCATGGCTGAACACCTCGAGCTCGGCACCGTGGGCGGCGCAGATCGACTTGGCGATCGACAGACCGAGTCCCGCGCCCCCCTGCTCGCGCGAGCGCGAGCCGTCGACGCGGTAGAAGCGCTTGAAGACGTGCGGCAGCGCATCGGCGGGAATACCGACGCCGGTGTCGGTGACATCGAGCACCGCATCCGCGCCCTCGCGCCGGACGCTCAGGGCGATGCGGCCGCCGCGCGGGGTGTACTTGATGGCGTTGTCGAGCAGGTTGACGATCACCTGCTTGAGGCGCGCGCGATCGCCCCGCACGGTCACCCCGGGGGCGGACTCGCAATCGACGCGGATGTCCTTGTCGGTGGCGAGCAGGCTCATCTGCTCGGCGGTCGTCGTCGCGAGCTCCGCCAGGTCGAAACTCTGCCAGGCGCCGCCGGCCTCGCCCGCGTCGAGCCGCGAGAGCGCAAACAGGCTCTCGACGATCTCGGCGAGGCGCTCGACCTCCTCGAGCACGCTGCCGAGGGACTCGCGCGTGTCGGGCGCGAGCCGCTCGTCCTGCGCCAGGCTCTCGAGCTCCCCGCGCATCACGGTGAGCGGCGTGCGCAGCTCGTGGCTCGCGTCGGCGACGAACTGCTTCGAGCCGCGCAGCGCATCCTCCAGACGGCTGATCATATGGTTGAGCGATACCGAGAGCCGCTCGAGCTCGTCGCCGCTCTCGACCACCGGCAGGCGCTCGCTCAGGTTGTGCTGGGTGATCTCCTCGGCCTTGAGGGCCATGCGCTCGACCGGCTCGAGCGCACGCCGCACCAGAACGAACCCGCCCGCCACGGCCACCGCGACCGCGATCGGGAGCCCCACGGCCAGCATGATGACCACCTGCGCCAGCGTGTCCTCGACCGGCGCGCCCGAGGTACCGACCTCCACCCAATAGCGCGTGCCATCAGCACCGCTCGCGGCAACCGCCGCGATCAACAGCGACCCTCCGGCGAGCGGCACCTTGCGCGTCGAGCTCCGCGGGGCGTCCGCAGCGAGCGGCGGCACCCTCGCCGGGTCGAAGCGCTCGTCGCGCGGCGCGCCGGAGGCATACACCACCTCGCCGTCGGCACGCGTGATGCGGATGAATCGGCCGTTGATCTCGGGCGAATAGAGCTTCTCGACCTCGCGGCTCATGACCTCCTCGCTGTCGCGGCGCGCCTGCGCCACGAGCGTGCCGGCGATCTGCCGGGCGCGCCGCGCCTGGATGTCGAGGAGGTTCGCCTCGAGGTAGTGGCGCAGGAAGAGAAAGGTGAGGAGCCCGAGCAGGACGAACACGATCGTGAGTACGCCCGCGTACCACGCCACCAGGCGGAAGCTCAGCGAGCGCGCGTTCATGCTTCGGGGCCGGCTCCCAGGCCGTAGCCCACGCCGCGTACCGTGCGGATCAGCTTCACCGGGAACGGGTCATCGACCTTGCTGCGCAGGTGCCGGACGTACACGTCGACGATGTTCGTGAGGCCCTCGAAGCTCTGGTCCCACACGTGCTCGATGATCATGGTGCGGGAGAATACCCGCCCCGGACTCGACGCCAGGTACTCGAGCAGCGCGTATTCCTTCGGCGTGAGCTCGATCCGCCGCCCGCCGCGGCGCACCTGCTTGCTGAAGCGGTCGACCTCGAGATCCGCAACGCGCAACACGCTCGAGCGGGCGATGGGTCCGCGCCGCAGCAGCGCCTTCACGCGCATCACGAGCTCGGCGAAGGCGAAGGGCTTGGTCAGGTAGTCGTCGGCGCCCGCCTCGAAGTTGTGGACCTTCTCCTCGGTCGCATCGCGCGCGGTGAGGATCAGGATCGGCACCTGGTGGCTGCGGCGGCGGATGCGCCGCAGGAGCTCCTCGCCGGGGAGCCCGGGGAGCATCAGGTCGAGAATGATGAGATCGTAGTCGTAGGCCTGGGCGAGCTCCCAGCCACGCGTGCCGTCGTCGGCGACGTCCACGGCGTAGCTTTCCTGCCGCAGCGCGCGCGCCACGAGCTCGGAAACCTTCTTCTCATCCTCGACGAGGAGCATTCGCACGGCCGGGAAGCCTCCTGACAGCTGGCTGGAAAATGCTCAGTGGAGCATACGACCATTAATCGGGGGCCAATGTGCGATTAAAAACCATTCAGAAAATAGAAGTTGCATTCAACGTCTTGATATGGAAGAGTTTCGCTGCCTTCAGGGAAGCTCATGTAGCTTGGGAGCCTGCGGTCGGAGGCGGGTATAGACGCCAGAAAGCTCGGCCCGGTAACAAAAATGCCATCTGACTGCGGTACAAGTGCCGTGCGACTGAACCAGAGTGAGCCCTGGGTGGGCTGATTGTGAGAGGTTGCGGCGCCGCAACACTGCATGCCCGGTCTCATCGGGTGTAGTGGTCCACGCCGCCGCGTCGGGTTTTTTTCAACACCAACAGGAATTCTGCAGATGACATCCATTCGTGCCTGTCTCTTGACGGCTTCGTTGGCGGCGGCGGGCTTGGCGCAGGCACAGACTGCGCCGTCCACGCCGGCGCCGGCGACCAAGGCTGACGACAGCAGCCTCACCTGGAAGGGGATTACCCTCTACGGCATCGTCGACGTGGGCATTCAATACGACACCCACAGCGCGCCCTTCAGCGACTATTTCCCGGCGACGTCGGGCTCGCTGATTCAGAAGAACGACTACGACTCGCCCACGGGGCTCACCTCGAACAACCTCTCGCAGTCGCGCATCGGCCTCTCGGGCAATGAGCCGATCGGAGGCGACTGGGCTGCCGTGTTCCGGTTCGAGACCTTCTTCAACCCGAGCTCGGGCAACATCTCCGACGCTCTGAAGTCCGTCGCACTGAATAACGGCAAGGCGCTCACGGCTCAGACCGTGGGCGTCGACAGCAGCGTCGCCGGCCAGCTGTTCTCCGGTGCGGCCTATGCGGGCTTCAGCTCACCGACCTACGGCAGCTTCACCTTCGGCCGCAACGTCACGCTGCTTGCCGACGGTATCGCCAAGTACGACCCCATGGGCGCCGCACAGGCTTTCTCCATCATCGGGTACTCGGGCACCGCCGCGGGCGGCGGTGATACGGAGGACCGCCGCCTCGATCAGTCGCTCAAGTACTACGGCAAGTATGACTGGCTGCACCTCGGGGCCCTGTACCAGTTCAGCGGCGCGAGCGGCAGCATGAACACGGGCTTCCAGTTCGAGCTCGGCGCCGAGTATGCAGGGTTCTCCATCGACGGGTACTACATGAAGAAGTACGACGCGATCTCCGTCGGCTCGCTCAGCGCGGCGCAGGTGGCAACCCTGCAGGCCGGCAGCTGCACGGCGGCGCCGCCGGCAACCCCGCAGTGCTGGTCCATCTACAATTCCCTCGCGGCGACGGTCTCGGACAACCAGACCTATTCGGTCATGGTCCTGTACGCCATCCCGGGATCGACGGTGAAGGTGTCCGGCGGCTATGAGCGCGTCACCTTCGACAATCCGAACAATCCGCTGCCCCCCGGTACGGAAACCATTGGGGGCTACGTCCTCGCCTTCACGAACAACACCGCCTACGTCAACCAGAAGGTCCTCGAGGTCTACTGGGCGGGCGTCAAGTGGGGTCTCACGCCGGCTCTCGATATGACGGCGGCGTACTACGGCTACAGCCAGAACGCCTTCGCCACAGGCGCGAGCGCGGGCTGCAGCACGACCGCGAACGCGGGCTGCAGCGGCACCGAGACCGGGCTGTCGCTGCTGTTCGACTACCGGCTGTCCAAGCGCTTCGATGTCTACGCGGGCACGTTCTACACGGAGGTGCAGGATGGCCTCGCCAACGGCTACATCAACCGTACCAACATCGCCACGACCGCCGGTCTGCGCTTCAAGTTCTGAAGCTTACGGACACGGATGAATCGACAGGGCCCGCGCGAGCGGGCCCTGTCGTTTTGGGAGGCCCGGGCCGGGTGCGCGCAGGGAACCGCGCGCGGGCTCAGCCGAAACGGCCCGTGATGTAGTCCTCGGTGAGCCGGTGGCGCGGGTTGGTGAAGACGCGATCGGTGTCGCCCACCTCGATCAGCTCGCCGAGGTGAAAGTAGGCGGTACGCTGCGAGACGCGCGCGGCCTGCTGCATGGAATGGGTGACGATCACGATCGCGTAGGATTCGCGCAGCTCATCGATCAGATCCTCGATGCGGGCCGTCGCCACCGGGTCGAGCGCCGAGCAGGGCTCGTCCATGAGAATGACCTCCGGCTGCACCGCGATGGTGCGCGCGATGCACAGGCGCTGCTGCTGGCCGCCGGAGAGGCCGGTGCCGGGGCTCCCGAGCCGATCCTTCACCTCGTCCCAGAGGCCGGCACGCGTCAGGCTGGTGCAGACGATGTCATCGAGATGCGCGCGGCTCCGCGCGAGCCCGTGAATGCGCGGGCCGTAAGCGACGTTGTCGTAGATCGACTTCGGAAAAGGGTTCGGCTTCTGGAACACCATGCCGACGCGGGCGCGCAGCTGCACGACGTCACGGCGCTCATCGTGGATATCGCTGCCGTCGAGCGTGATGCTGCCGGTGACGCGTGCGCCCGGGATGGTGTCGTTCATGCGATTGAGGCAGCGCAGGAACGTCGACTTGCCGCAGCCCGAAGGCCCGATCATCGCCAGCACCTGACGCCTGCCGACGTCGATCGTGACGTTCTTCAGCGCCTGCTTGCCGCTGTAGTAGACGTTCACATCGCGGCAGGAGAAGATCGGATCCTCGACGGCGCCCTGTAGCGGTGCAGCGCGCGCGCTCAACCCGGCAGCCACCGCCACGTGCACGCGCCCGCTCGGCTTCAGATTGAGGCCGCTCTCGCCGACGTGGCGGCCGGAAGACTCGGGAGCGGCGACGACCCCCGGCGTGGTCACGGGCTCACCGGCGGACCCGTTGCCGCCCTCCGCGGCCGTGGAAGCGGCGGCCGCCGCCGCACCGTTGCCGCGGGCCGCGCCCGGCGATGCGCCGCTCGTCCCGGACGCTTGCGGATTCTCCCTGGGAGGCTCGCTCATGAGTGTCCGGCTCAGCCAAATCTTCCGGTGACGTAATCGTCCGTGCGACGGCTCTTCGGTGCCGTAAAGAGCTGCTCCGTCGGTCCCATCTCGATGAGCTCGCCCAGGTACATGAAGGCGGTGAAGTTCGACACGCGCGCAGCCTGCTGCAGGTTATGGGTCACGATGGCGATGCAGTATCTCTCGCGCAGGGACTGCAGGGTCTCCTCGATGCGCAGCGTCGAGATCGGGTCGAGCGCCGCGGTCGGCTCGTCGAACAGGATAACCTCCGGTCGCACCGCCAGGGTACGGGCGATACACAGGCGCTGCTGCTGCCCACCCGAGAGGCCACGGCCGTCCTCGTGCAGCTTGTCCTTCACCTCGTCCCACATCGCCGCATCGCGCAGCGCCTCCTCCACCCGGTCGGCGAGCTCACTGTGGGAGATACGCCGCGCCAGGCGCAGCCCGAAGGCCACGTTGTCGAAGATCGACATCGGAAAGGGCGTGGGCTTCTGGAACAGCATCCCGACCCGGTAGCGCAGCGCCGCCACGTCCACCGAGGGCGCGAGGATGTCCTCGCCGTCGAGCCGCACGTCCCCGGTCGCGCGGTGCCCCGGGTAGAGCGCATACATGCGGTTGAAGACGCGCAGCAGCGTCGACTTGCCACAGCCCGAGGGGCCGATGAAGGCGGTGATGCGCCGGTCCTCGAGCGTGAGGTTGATGTCCTTGAGCGCCTGCGACTCGCCATAGTAAAAGTTCAGGTGCCGTACCTCGTACTTGACCGCGTGCGCAGCGCCCTCCGCGACGGCCGGCACGGCGAGCTCGGCCCCAGACGCGCCCATCAGCGTTGTCCCCCGGGACCGAGCCGCGCCACCACGAAGCGCGCCGCGACCGAGAGGATCAGGATCGAGAGCGTGATGAGCAGCGCTCCCGACCAGGCGAGCTGCTGCCAATTGGGGTATGGGCTCAGCGCGAACTGAAAGATCACGACCGGAAGGTTCGCCATCGGCGCGTTGAGGTTGGTGCTCCAGAACTGGTTATTGAGCGCCGTGAACAGCAGCGGCGCGGTCTCGCCGCTGATGCGCGCGATGGCGAGCAGCAGTCCCGTCACGATGCCGCTGCGCGCCGCGGGGTAGATGACGTTGGTGATGGTGCGCCAGGGATAGGCACCCATCGCGGTGGAGGCGTCCTTCATCCCCTGCGGCACGAGGTTCAGCATGTCCTCGGTCGTGCGCACCGTCACCGGCATGGCGATGATCGCGAGCGCCACCGCGCCCGCGATCGCGGAAAAGTGTCCCATGCGGATAACCAGCAGCTCGTAGACGAACAGGCCGACGATGATCGAGGGGGCCGAGAGCAGCACGTCGTTCACGAAGCGGATCACCGCGGACAGGCGCGAATTGCGGCCGTACTCGGCGAGGTGGGTGCCGGCGAGCATGCCGACCGGACCGCCGAGAAGGATAGCGATCACGGTCATGACGACGCTGCCGTAAATCGCGTTGAGGAGCCCCCCGCCGCTGCCGGGCGGGGGCGTCATGGCGGTGAACAATGTCCCCGACATGCCGGCGAGCCCCCGGCCGAGGAGCGTCCAGAGAATCGCGCCGAGAAAGAACAGACCGATCGCCGTGGCGAGACCCGACAGGCCGAGCGCCACGAGATTGGTGAGCTTGCGCAGCAGGCGGCGGCTCATACCGAGGAGAGCGCGCGGCGCTCGAGACGCAGCAGCATGAAGCGCGCCGCCGCGATCACCGAGAACGTGATGAGGAACAGCAGCGCTCCGAGCGCCACCAGCGAGGAGGTGTAGAGATCGCCCACCGCCTCGGTGAACTCGTTGGCGATCGACGCCGAGATGGTGGTGCCGGGGGCGAGGAGCGAGGAGCCGATGCGGTGCGCGTTGCCGATGACGAAGGTCACCGCCATGGTCTCACCTAGCGCGCGCCCGAGGCCGAGCATGACGCCGCCGATCATGCCGGTGCGCGCATGGGGCACGACCACCTGCCAGATCACCTCCCAGGTGGTGGCACCGAGCCCGTAGCCGGACTCCTTGAGCACATCCGGCACCGTCTCGAACACATCGCGCATGACCGCGGAGATGAATGGCACCACCATGATGGCGAGCACGATGCCGGCGGTGAGCACGCCAATGCCGAAGGGTGGACCCTGAAAGAGCCTGCCGACGATCGGCAGGGGGCCGATCGTGTCGATGAGCCAGGGCTGCACGTGGCGCTGCAGGATCGGCGCCAGCACGAACAGTCCCCAGATGCCGAAGATGATGCTCGGCACCGCTGCCAGCAGCTCGATCGCGATGCCCACCGGGCGCTTGAGCCATGCGGGCGCGAGCTCGGTGAGAAAGATGGCGATACCTAAGCTCACGGGGATCGCGACCAGGAGTGCGATGAACGACGTGACCAGTGTCCCGTAGATCGCCGCCAGCGCGCCGAAGCGCTCGGTGACCGGATTCCAGACCTCGCTGGTGAGGAAGGCGAGCTTGAAGTGCGCAAGCGCCGGCCACGCCCCGTGCAGCAACGAGAGCGCCACGCCCCCGAGGAGCGTCAGCACGAGCAGCGCCGCCACGAACGTGGCGGCGCGGAACAGGCGCTCGCGCAGCCGCTGCCCCGCCGCGTGTCGCGGATCGATGGCAGCCGCGGTATTCATCGGGTGCGGTACAGACTACATCCGCTTGCTGTCGGATGCGCTGGCCATGGCCGGCACACCTTTGATCTCCGCCTTCCAGGTCGCGCGCACCTGCTTGATCAGGCTCTCCGGCAGCGGCACGTAATCGAGATCGGCGGCCATCTTGGCACCGTTGCGGTACGCCCAGTCAAAGAATTTGAGCGCTTCGCCGGTCGCCGCCGCATCGGGCGGCACGCCGTAGACCAGGATGAAGCTTGCGCCGGTGATGGGCCAGCTGCCCGCCCCCGGCTGGTCGGTGAGGATCAGGTAGTACCCCGGCGCGTGCGCCCAGTCGGCACTGGCGGCGGCGGCCTGGAACGACTCACTGCTCGGGGCAACGGTCTTGCCGGCGGAGTTGACCAGAGCGCAGTACGTCATCTTGATCTGCTTGGCGTAGGCGTACTCGACGTAGCCGACCGCGCCGTCGGTCTGCGTGGTCATATTGGCGACTCCCTCGTTGCCCTTGGCGCCGATCCCGACCGGCCATTGCACCGAGGTGTTCTCGCCGATCGTCTCCTTGAACTTCGGGCTCGTCTGCGAGAGGTAGTGCGAGAAGAGGAAATTCGTCCCGGAGCCGTCAGAACGGTAGATCGGCGCGATATTGGTCGCGGGAAGCGACAGCTTCGGATTCAGCTTCTGGATCCGCGGGTCGTTCCACCTGGTGATCTCGCCCATGTAGATGGAAGCGACGGTCGGGCCATCGAGTACCATCTGGCCCGCCTGCACGCCCTTGATGTTCACGACCGGTACGACGCCGCCGATGATCATCGGAAACTGCACCAGGCCCGCCTCCTTGAGATCATCGGGCTTCAGGGGCATGTCGCTGGCGCCGAAAGTGACGGTCTTCGCCTTGATCTGCTTGATGCCGCCGCCGGAGCCGATCGACTGGTAGTTCAGGCCGATTCCGGTCTGCTGCTTGTAGGCATCGGCCCACTTTGAATAGATGGGATACGGGAAGGTCGCTCCCGCGCCGGAGATGTCGGCCGCCTGCACGGCGCCCACGCAAGCCACGGCACCGAGCACCGCGCACAGGACTCGCTGGATTCTTTGCATATTCATGTTCAACTCCTACAACCCAAGGGACGCTCGCCTGACCCCGGCCTGGAGGGCTCCGCCCTCCGTTCAAGAGGCAGCCCACCGATCGCGCGCATTAGATGACAATAATGTGACGCTTCGATGACAGGGCCTTAGCGGCCATCATCCTGTGGCCGCCGCTTAGTCTTGCCGGGGGAGTTTTCACGGTCGTGACAGCCTGCGGCTTGCCCGCCGGACCGCCCCACCGTATAAACGCGAACCGCCCTGAAGCCGCTACCACCGATGTCCCGATCCGTCGAGCTTGCCGAGAGCCTGATCGCACGCCGCTCCGTGACCCCGGCGGACGAGGGCTGCCAGCAGCTGATCGGCGAGCGCCTCGAGGCAGTGGGGTTCACGCTCGAGCCGCTGCGCTTCGGCAATGTGGAGAATCTCTGGGCACGGCGTGGCGCGGGCCGACCGGTGTTCTGCTTCGCCGGACACACCGACGTCGTCCCCACGGGCCCCCTCGCGGAGTGGCGCACCGACCCCTTCGTACCGACGCTGCGCGAGGGGCTCCTTTACGGACGGGGCGCCGCGGACATGAAGACCGGGCTGGCGGCCATGGTGACGGCCACCGAGGAGTTCGTCCGCGGTCATCCCCAGCACCGGGGCTCGATCGCCTTTCTCATCACCAGTGACGAGGAAGGCCCATCGGTGGATGGCACCAAGCGCGTGGCGGAGACGCTCGCCGGGCGTGGTGAGCGCATCGACTGGTGCCTGGTGGGCGAGCCCTCGAGTGAAGTCACCCTCGGGGACACCATCAAGGTCGGGCGGCGCGGCAGCTTGAGCGGACGGCTCACGGTGCACGGCGTGCAGGGTCACGTGGCCTACCCGCAGCTCGCCGAGAACCCGGTGCACACGCTCGCGCCGGCGCTCGCCGAGCTCACCCGGCGCGTCTGGGATGAGGGCACCGCGCATTTCCAGCCGACGACCTTCCAGGTGTCGAACCTCAATGCCGGCACGGGCGCCCCGAACGTGATCCCCGGGGAGCTCAAGGCGCGCTTCAACCTGCGCTACTCCCCGGTGCAGACGCTCGAGAGACTGAAGAGCACCGTGGAGGAAATCCTGAGCCGGCACGGCGTACGCTACACGATCGAGTGGTACGTATCCGGTGAGCCTTTCTATACCCCGCCCGGAGTCCTGTCCGACACGGTCGCCGAGGCGGTCGCCGAGGTGACGGGAGCGAGGCCGCGCCTCTCGACCGGCGGGGGCACTTCCGACGGCCGTTTCATCGCGCCGCTCGGGGCCCAGGTCGTGGAGCTCGGCGTGGTGAACGCTTCCATCCACAAGGTCAATGAGTGCGTACGGGTCGCCGATGTCGACGCCCTCGAGCGCATATACCTCAACGTGCTGCGGAAGCTTCTGACCTGAGGTTGACGAGCATGCCGGTGCCGCCGAGCAGCAGCGCCGAGATCAGGACCCAGGCGGGCATGGCGAGCCCGAGAAAGGTCCAGTTGACCTCGCCGCACTCCCCGCTGCCCGTGAGCACCCTGCGGATCACCTCGGCAACCGGCATGAAGCGCAGCATCATGGCAAGCGGCGCACCGCAGGACGGCAGCGTGCCGGGCGGCAGGCTCTGGATGTAGAGCTGGCGCGCCGCAATTGCCGCCGTGAAGAGCATGAACAGCGCCAGCAGCACCCCGTACACATAGCGACCCCTGCCACGCGGGTGGTGCAGCGCCGCGAGGAGGAACGTCGCTCCGATCAGCATGATCCCGATGCGCTGGAAGATGCACAGCGGACAGGGCTCGAGTCCCAGGGCGTACTGCGCGTACAAGGCGTAGCCCACGAGCCCCGCGCACACGAGAAAGCCCGCGAGATTGGCGAGGCGGCGGGATTTTTCCAATGGATTACGGCGCTGCGCCCGCGGGGCTCGATCCGGCGCGCAGCTCGCGCTCGACGTCCTCGAGCGAGGTGTGGCGAATGTCCTTGCCGTGCACCATGTAAATGACGTACTCGCTGATGTTCTTGGCGTGATCGCCGATGCGCTCGAGCGCGCGCACCACCCACATCACATCGAGCGCCCGGCGGATCGTGCGCGGGTCCTCCATCATGAAGGTGATGCTCTGGCGCTGGATCGCCTCGTACTCCTCGTCCACCAGCCGGTCCTGTCGCGCGACCCGCAGCGCCGAGTCAACGTCCATGCGCGCGAAGGCATCGAGCGCATCATGCACCATCTCCGAGACGACGCGCCCGAGATGCTTGATCTCGCGGTACTTGTCGGCGGGCCGCTCCATGGTGGCGAGCCGGGAGGCGATGTAGCCGATCTTCTCGGCCTCATCGCCGATGCGCTCGAGGTCGGTGATGGTCTTTATGATGGCCACGATCACCCGCAGGTCACCGGCCGCCGGAGCCCGGGTCGCGAGGATACGGCTGCACTCCTCGTCGATGGTGACCTCCATGTTGTTCACCTGGTAGTCGTCCATCGCCACCGCTTCCCCGAGCGAGCTGTCACCCTCGATGAGCGCGGTGATCGCCTTGTGCAGCTGCTGCTCGACGAAGCCGCCCATGCCGAGCACCTTGCTGCGCACGCGCTCGAGGTCCTCGTTGAAACGACGCGAGATGTGGTGACTGAGATCGGCGGTTTCCATCTGTTTCCCGTCTCCGGCTTCACTCGGCGAGCCGGCGCGCCGTCAGGCGCGCGCTCATACGAGCGATGATAACGGAACTGCGGCCAACGGCCAGCGTGGCGCGCAACGCCGCGGGAATCGGGGCGAGGCCGGCCAGGAACTGGGAGGTGGCGGCGTCCCAGCTGAACGTGGCGGCGCGCGCGGCGCACACGCGGCGATCCAGCCGCAGCGCCGAGCGTATGGCAACGGCGAGATCGGCGCTGAGCGCGCCCGTCACACCGGGCTCGATGACGTCCAGGGGACCCGGCACCGGGAAGGCCGCGACCGGAACTCCGCAGGCGAGCGCCTCGATCATCACGAGTCCGAAGGTGTCGGTGAGGCTCGGGAACACCAGCACGTCGCAGCCAGCGAGCAATGCCGCGAGCTCCTCACCGTGGCGGTAACCGGTGAAGCGTGCCTGCGGAAAGCGGGCGGCGAGCGCCGCGCGCTCCGGTCCATCGCCGATCACGAGCTGGGTGCCGGGGAGCTCGAGGCCGAGGAATGCGTCGAGATTCTTCTCGACGGCGAGCCGGCCGACGTAGGCCATGAGCGGACGCGGCAGATGCTCGAGCTCGGGGTGCGACGCCTCCCGCGGCCGGAACCGTCGCAGGTCCACGCCGCGGCGCCAGAGGTGAAGATGCGCGAAGCCGTGCGCCGCCAGCTCCCGCTCGAGGGTCTGGCTGCTCACCAGAGTGCGCTTCGCCGCCCCGTGAAAGCGCCGCAGCCAGGCGTAGCTCACCGCGACTGGAATCGGCCAGCGCGCCGCTACGTACTCCGGGTAACGCGTGTGATAGGAGGTGGTGAAGGGGACGCCGCGGTGCCGGCAATAGCGCCGCACCGCCAGCCCGAGCGTGCCCTCGGTCGCGATGTGGATCGCATGCGGGCGAAACGCCTTGAGCTCGCGTGCGACGTAGGCTCCCGGATTGATGGCGAGGCGGATCTCCGGATAGCTCGGGCACGGGATGCAGGCGAGGCCCTGCGGCGAGAGCACCCTCACCGTGTGGCCGAAGCGCGCGAGCGTCTCCGCGGTCGCCTGGAGCGTAGTGACGACGCCGTTGGTCTGCGGCGTCCAGGCGTCCGTTGCGAGTACGATCCTCACGCCGCGTCGGCGACGAGCGCCGCGGCGCGACGGCGCGAGGAGCCGACGGCATGCGGCCAGCGCAGGAGCCTGAGCTCCCCTCCCGGGGCTTCGACGACCGCGGAGCAGGACTCGACCCAGTCGCCGGTGTTGCAGTAGAGCGCGCCCTCGATATGGCGGAGGTTGGCACGGTGAATGTGACCGCAGACCACGCCGTCGTAGCCCTGGGAACGGGCGTGATCCGCCGCCACGCGCTCGAAGCTCTCGATGTAGCGGACGCTGGTGGGGATGCTGAGCTTCAGCCGCTCGGCGAGCGGCCAGTAGGCCCGGCCCAGCGCGCGGCGCAGGTTGTTGACGCCGTCGCTCAGGCGTACGGTGAGCTCGTAGAGGGCATCCCCGAGCCGCGTGAGCCAGGGCGAGCAATTGACGCTGCCGTCGAACTGATCGCCGTGCAGCACCAGCAGCCGCTCGCCGCGCGCGGTGCGATGCACCCACTCGCGGTGTACCTCGAACTGTCCCTGCAGCATCTCTGCGAACACCCCGAGACTCTCATCGTGGTTGCCCGGAATGTAGACGAGCCGCGTGCCGGCGCGGCCGCGTGCCAGCAGCGTGCGCACCACCTGGGTGTGCTCGGCCGACCAGAACACCCGGCGGCCGAGGGAGAGCGCATCGACGATGTCGCCGACCAGCACGATGCTCTCGGCCTCGACGCCGGCGAGAAACTCATTCAGCTCCCGTGCGCGCGCGTGTCGGTAGCCCAGATGGATGTCGGAGAGAAACAGCGTCCGGACCCGCGTCCTGCCTGAGCGTCTCGTGTTGCCGCTTGCCATGCCACGCTCACCCACGAAAGTCCTAAGGACGCGCCTAGGGTCGGACGCCCATGTGTCTTAAGCATGACAGCAAGGCTAAGGATTTCTTACGAATTAGATAGTTGCAGCAGAAACCTAAACCATCTCTGTATTGGCGGGGCTCGCCACCGCCCGCGCCAGGCGCTCAGCGGGGAAATGGCAGATGAAGGAGCTGCCCTCGCCGAGGGTGCTCTGCACCTCGAGGCGCGCGCCGTGGCGCTGTAGGACGTGCTTGACGATGGCGAGCCCGAGCCCCGAGCCCCCCGTCGCGCGCGAGCGCCCGGCGTCCACGCGGTAGAAGCGCTCCGTGAGCCGCGGGATGTGCTCGGAGGGAATCCCGAAGCCGGTGTCGGTGACCGCCAGATGCCCACCCTCCGCGTCCGTCCACCAGCGCATCTCGATGGAACCCTCGGGCGGGGTGTACTTGGCGGCGTTATCCACCAGATTCGAAAAGGCCGAATGGATCTCGGGCTCATCGCCGATCAGCTGCACCGGGGACTCGATGCGCACGCGCACCTCGTGCGGGTGCACCGGACGTGCCAGTACGTCCTTGCGCAGCAGCGCGAGGATAGCCGCCACGTCGACCGGGGCGCCGCCCACGACCTCGTCGGTCTCCTCGAGCCGCGAGAGCTCGATCAGGTCGCGGATGATGCCGGTCATGCGCTCGGCCTGCCGGCGCATCTCAGCCACGGGCGCGAGCAGGTCCGGATCGAGGGCCGGGTCCTGCCCGAGGGTCTCCAGGTAGCCGGAGATGACCGTAAGCGGCGAGCGCAGCTCGTGCGAGGCGTTCGCCACGAAGTCGCGTCGCACCGCCTCGAGCCGCATCTGCCGTGAGACATCGCTCACCAGCAGCAGCAGCTGCCCGTCGCCGTAGGGGGCAACCTGCAGCGAGAGATAGGAGTCCTCCCCCATCGTGGGGCGGATGACCACGGGATTCGAGTAGTCCTGCCGGGTGAGATAGCGGAGGAACTCGGGCTCGCGCAGCAGATTGTCGATCCGCAGGCCGAGATCCGCGGTGCTGCGCAGCTCGAGCAGCCGCGCCGCCATGCGGTTGAACCAGACGATCTCGCGCTGGGCGTTCAGGATCACCACGCCGTTGGGAAGCGCGGCGGTCGAGCGCTGCAGCTGGCGCATGAGCTGCACGAAGCGCTGCTTGTGAAAGCGCTTGCGCCGGTGCAAGCGCACCACCTGCGCGATGATCTCGCCCCACACGCCACCGACGTCGGGCGGATCAGCGAAGTTGCGGTGCCGCAGCCACCATTCCAGTCGAAACAGGTTGGCCAGCACCCAACCCAGATGCAGGGCCAGCGCACACGCGAGTCCCGCCCAGAGATTTCCCAGAAGCCAGCCGGCGGCGAGGCCCACCAGCACCGTGGCGAGCACGCGCCCGAAGGTAAACCACCACATTTGTGTCGCGGGCTGCATCGATGCCCGGCCCCTCCCTCAGCCGCCCGGGCGCGCCGTCGTGCCCGCCGCTAGACCGTGCGGGCGGAGAACCGATAGCCCGAGCCCCGGACGGTCTGCACGAAGCGATCGTAGCCGAATTCCTCGAGCGCTTTGCGCAGGCGGCGGATATGCACGTCGATGGTGCGCTCCTCCACGTATACGTTGCCACCCCAGATGCGATCGAGCAGCTGATCGCGGGTGTAGACGCGTTCCGGATGCGTCATGAAGAACTCGAGCATGCGGTATTCGGTGGGGCCGAGCCCGACGGTCCGCGGGCCCACCATGACCCGGTGGCTCCCCTGGTCGAGCACCAGGCCCTCGAACTCGATGAGCTCATCCACCCCGCTCGGAGTGGAGCGGCGCAACACGGCGTTGATGCGGGCGAGGAGCTCCCGGGGCGAGAAGGGCTTCGTCACGTAGTCGTCGGCGCCGCCCTCGAGGCCCGCGACCTTGTCGCCCTCCTCCGCTCGCGCGGTCAGCATGATGACCGGCAGCTCGCGTGTCTCGCGGTCGCGCTTGAGCGCGCGAGTCAGCTCGAGCCCGCTCATGTCGGGCAGCATCCAATCGACCAGCACGAGGTCGGGGCGCGTATCCGCGAGCGCGGCGCGAGCGGACCGGCAGTCCTCCGCCTCGCGCACCTCGAAGCCGGCGCGCTTCAATCCGAATGCGATCATCTCCCGGATCGGACGCTCGTCCTCGACGATGAGAACCTGTTTGGCGGGCATTTCTCAGCAGTGTTCCGCTAGCTGGCGCGCAAGTATTACAGGGGTACTGTGTTGCAGATTCGTGACAAGCCTGCAAGCGTTTGTTTCAGTTCAGTGACCGGCCGCCGGCTCGCGGACGACGTCATCGCGCAGATAGACCGGTAGGGCCCGCTCCGGGTCGAGCAGTCTGCCGGCGGTGACCTCGGGGACCGCCAGCAGCACGATCTCGGCCGCACGGGGATGGATTGCGCGGCTCGCGGAGAGGATCCCGGAGAAGCTGCCCCGAAGCTGCGGGTAGGCGGCGAAGCCCGTCCCGGCACCGCGAAGGCCTTGACCCGAGCCCCACGCGGGGGGCAGTGCCACCTCCGCGGGGCTGCTCACCCGCTCGGCGCCGACGGGTTCGGCCAGATTCGCCGCCGAGCGGGCAAAGCACCCCCAGTACACTTCGTGCATCCGCGCGTCGTTGCACACCAGCACCCGCTCGGCGGTCGCATCGTCCCCGAGGACTCTCTGCGCCACCGCCGCGAGGTCGGACACCGGCACCACCCGAACGCCCGAGCCGTACGCGAGCCCCTGGGTGACGCTCGCCGCGAGGCGCACACCGGTGAAGAAGCCCGGCCCGCGGCCGTAGGCGATCGCGGTGAGACCCGCGAGCGCGGTGCCGGTCTCGGCCAGCACCTCATCGATCATGCCGAGGATGCACTCGGCATGACCGCGCTCGAGCAGCCGCTCGCGCACGGTGAGCCGCCCGTCGAGGAAGAGTGCCGCGGAGCAGCTCTCGGTCGCGGTGTCGAGCGCGAGGATCCTCACGGAGCGCTCGCCAGGCGGGGCGCAGCGCGCGGTGCGTGCCTGCGCAGAAAGCGCCGCACCTCCTCCGGGTCCTGGGTGACGGTCATCGGCGGCAGCGCCGCGAGCAGCACACGCCCGTAACTGCGCCCGAGCAGGCGCGGATCGCATATGACGACCGCGCCGTAGTCATCCTCGCTGCGAATCAGGCGCCCGGCTCCCTGCTTCAGCGCGAGCGCGGCTTCCGGGAGCTGGTAGTCGCGAAAGGCATTGGCGCCCGTCGCGTTCAAGTGCTCGATGCGCGCGCGCACCAGGGGATCATCCGGTGAGGCGAACGGCAGCTTCTCGATCACGACGAGGCGCAGCGCCTCACCCTTCACGTCAACTCCTTCCCAGAAGCTCGCGGTGCCGAGCAGCACGGCATTGCCGTCGTTGCGAAACTCCTGCAGCAGCCGCTCGCGCGGCGCCTCACCCTGGACAAAGAGCTTCAGAGGCAGCGCTTCACCCCAGCGCGCCCGCAGCAGCTCCGCGCCCCGTGCCAGAGCGCGGTGACTGGTGAACAGCACGAACGCGCCGCCTCCCGCGGCCTCGATCAGGGGACGCGCCGTATCGATGACCGCGGCCACGTAATCCGGCGAGCGCGGGTCGGGCATTCTCTCGGGCAGGTAAAGCACGCTCTGGCGCTCGTGATCGAAGGGACTGTCGATGCGCAGGGTGGAGCATTCGGTAATGCCGAGCCTTCCGGTGAAGTGCCCGAATTCCTCGCCCAGGGAGAGCGTCGCGGAGGTGAAGATCCAGGCTCCCCGCCGCGCCTCGATCAGCGCCCGAAAACGCGCCGAGATGTCAAAAGGCATGAGGCTCAGGGTGATGGCGCGCGAGCTCACCTCGACCGCGCGCGCGCCCTCGAGCTCATCGAGTGCCGCGATGCGCTCGAGTCCTGCGGCAAGGTCCGCGGCACGCGCGCCGAGCTGCACGACCGCAGCCTCGTCCCCGAGCGCAGCGAGCGCCTCCGCAAGTCCCGCGAGCGAGTCCGCGAGCGCCTGCGCCGCACGGCTGAGGTGCGCATCGCGCTCCGTCCAGCCGAGGCGGATCGCGCCCGCCCCGCGCCCGGAAGCCACGGGCGCCGCGGCTCGCAGTGCGCGCAGTCCTTCTTCGACCGCAGGCAGGCACTCGAGGAACCCGGCGAGCGCCGGCGCCTGCGCGGCCGCGACGGAGCCGGGCGCGGCTCCTCGCAGCCCGAGTTGCACATCCTTCAGGAGGCTCTCGATCTGGCGGCTGCCGACCTGGGCCCCGAAGAACTGTGTGGCGAGGTCCGGGATCTGATGCGCCTCATCGAGAATCACCGCGTCGGCCGATCCCAGGAGGTCGCCGAATCCGTCCTCCTTCAAAGCGAGGTCCGCGAGCAGCAGATGGTGGTTCACGATGACGATGTCGGCTTCGAGCGCCTCGCGGCGAGCGAGCGCCACGTGGCAGCGCGAGATCTCCGGGCAGCGCTGACTCAGGCAGTTCTCGCGGGTCGAGGTGACCTGCGTCCACACGAGATGCGAGTCGGAGAGCCCGCGCATTTCAGCGAGATCGCCGCTCCTCGTGGTGCGCGCCCAGCGGGCGATGCGCGCCAGCATGGCCCGGCTCGCGCGCGGACTTCCCCCGGGTGCGGCGGTCATCGCGAGCTGCTCGGGCGCACCAACGGCTGCGGCGAGGCGGTAGCGGCACAGATAGTTCGCGCGTCCCTTGAGGAGCGCCACCCGCGCTGGACGGCCGAGGGCCGCGCCGACCAGCGGCAGATCCTTCGAGTAGAGCTGGTCCTGGAGCGTGCGCGTGCCGGTCGAGATGAGCACGCGGGCGCCTGAGAGCAGCGCCGGCACCAGGTACGCAAAGGTCTTACCCGTGCCGGTACCCGCCTCTACCGCGAGAGTCTCGCGCGCCTCGAGCGCCGCTGCGACCCGCTCCGCCATGCGCAGCTGCTCGCGCCGTACCCTGAAATCGGGCAGCGCTCGCATCAGGGGTCCCGCCGCGCCGAATATGTCCTCAAGATCGAGCATGGCAACTAAAAGGCGCTCGCCGGCGGGGGTAAAGCTTGGCGAGCCGTACGGCCGGCGTCGAGACGCATATCTTGCTGAATTTGCTGCAAAGAGTGCCCAGGGCCTTCCCACCCCGGCGCTACTGTAACAGGGGACCTCCCGGGGTCAGGATATACTTATTTGTTTAGGGGATCGCCCGCTGAGAGGACAGCCGGATGGCCGCGCCTGCGCACAAGATGACTGCCCTGCCCCAGGTGAGCCGTGCGGTCGCCGAGTGGGTGACCTCGGTGTGCGAGCTGACTCAGCCGCGTGCCGTCCACTGGGTCGAGGGAACCGACGCCGAGGCACGCGAGCTGACGGCGCAGCTGGTGCGCAGCAAGGAATTCACGGCACTCAACAGCCAGGAGTTCCCCGGTTGCCACCTCTATCGTTCCGACCCGAACGACGTCGCCCGGGTCGAGCATCTCACTTATATATGTACGCCCTCGCAGGAGGATGCGGGCCCGAACAACCACTGGATGAGTCCGCAGCAGGCGCACGCCAAGATGCGCGACCTGTTCCGCGGATCCATGCGCGAGCGCACTCTGTACGTCATCCCCTACTGCATGGGCCCGCTCGATTCGCCGCTATCCCGCCGCGGCGTCGAGCTCACCGACAGCCCGTACGTCGTGCTCAACATGCTGCTCATGACGCGCGCCGGGCGCGCCGCGCTCGAGCTCATTGCTCGCGACGGCCGCTTCGTCAAGGGACTGCATTCGATCGGAGAGCTCGACCCCGAGCGGCGCTTCATCATGCACTTCCCCGAGGAGCTTTCCATCGAGAGTTACGGCTCGGGCTACGGCGGCAATGCCCTCCTCGGCAAGAAATGCCACGCGCTGCGCATCGCGAGCTGGCAGGCGCGCACCGAGGGCTGGCTCGCGGAGCACATGCTGGTCGTGGGATTGCAGAGTCCGCAGGGCGAGACGCACTACATCGCCTGCGCCTTCCCTTCCGCCTGCGGCAAGACAAATCTCGCCATGCTGGTCCCGCCGGAATCGATGCCCGGGTGGCGCGTTCTCACGATCGGCGAGGACATTGCCTGGCTGCATCCCGGAGCCGACGGGCGGCTGTGGGCGATCAACCCGGAAGCCGGCTGCTTCGGGGTGGTGCCGGGCACGAATCCGCAGACCAACCGCAATGCCTACGAGATGATCCGGCGCGACACGCTGTTCACCAACGTCGCCCTCACCGCCGACAATCAGCCCTGGTGGGAGGGACTCACGACGGGTAAGCCGATGCTCGACTGGCAGGGGCGTCCCTACGACCCAGCCCGCGGACCGGCCGCCCACCCGAACTCGCGCTTCACCGTAGCCGCAAAGCGCAATCCGAGCTACTCCGCGCGGATGGAAGACGCCGACGGCGTACCGATTACCGCACTCGTGTTCGGCGGCCGGCGCCGCGAGGTCGCGCCGCTCGTGTACGAGGCGCGCGACTGGCAGCACGGGGTGCTGGTCGGCGCCTCGCTCGCCTCGGAGACCACGGCCGCAGCCGTGGGCCAGGTCGGAGTCGTGCGGCGCGATCCCATGGCGATGCAGCCCTTCTGCGGCTATAACTTCGGCGACTATTGGCAGCACTGGCTCAACATCGGCGCCAAGCTCGCCAAGCCGCCGCGCATCTTCCACGTCAACTGGTTCCGGCGCGACGCCGCGGGCAAGTTCCTCTGGCCGGGATACGGCGAGAACCTGCGCGTGCTTGCGTGGATGCTCGATCGCTGCGCCGGCAGGGTCGGTGCGGCCGAGTCCGCGATCGGCCGGCTGCCGATTCCCTCGGACCTCAACACCCAGGGGCTGCATGTCAGCGCCGCAGCGCTCGCCGCGCTCTGCTCGATCGATGCCGGCATGTGGCGCAAGGAGCTCGCTGAAATGCGCGAGTATCTCGCCCGCTATGGCAGTCGGCTGCCCGCGGCGCTGCTCGCCGAGCTCAAGGCAAGCGAGCAACGGCTCGGCTGAGCGGCGCGTCAGGCTTCTTCGCAGTTGAAGCGGATGGTCTGCGGCGAGCCCTGCTCCGGCAGCCGGCCGAGACCGATCATTCCCTGACCCTTGAGCTGGAGGCTGTCACGCCGGACGAAGGCCTCCTCCCCGTCGGCGGTCTGCACGAAGGTGCCGTTGGTGCTCTGGTCGACGAGCACGAACTTGTTGCGGCTGATCTCGATGCGGGCGTGCAGACGCGAGATGAGATTGCCCTTGACGACGACGTCGTTGTCTTCGGCACGCCCGATGGTGACGCTCGAGTGCCGCTCGTCCACCAGCAGCTCGCGGTCGTCGGTCCGCAGCCGCAGGCGCATCGGGTGCGCGGGGCGCGCCTCGCCGGCGATCCCCGGCACCATGCTGGTGACGTCCTCGGTCTGCCACAGCACCTCGTAGAGCACCACCTCGCTGCCCTGACCCTTCAAGGTTGCGACGTCGATCTGACGGCACGCCGCGCGCCATTCGGGCGAGAGCTTCTCGACCGTCGCGGCGGTGGTCACGATCTGTCCGGCCTTGGCCTGACTGGTCATGCGATTGGCCGTGTGGACGGCAGCCCCGAAGACGTCGCGGTTCTCGAGCATTACCGGACCGAAGTGACAGCCGATGCGGATGGAGACCGGCTGCCCGTCGACCTTGAGCTGCGCGTGAGTGGAGATCTGCTGCTGCATCTGCGCCGCGGCGTTGAGGGCCGCATCGGCGCTGGGGAACGTGGCCATGACCTCGTCACCCATCGTCTTGATGACCGTGCCCTGGCGCTGTTCGGTGGCGCTGCGCATCACATCGATGCAGGTGGCGACCATGTCGCGCGCCCGCAGATCGCCCATGGTGTCGTAGAGCCGGGTCGATCCGACGACGTCGGCAAACAGTATGGCGAGCTCGATGTCCTTGCCCATGAGTGTCGGACGATTATACGCGTTGGTCCCCGGGCCGCTAGCAACCGGCCTGCTTCCAACCTCGCGGGCACGCCTTAGTCCCGCGCGGCTCCCGGAAGCGCCTGCCGCAGCAGCTCCGCGCCGGCCCCTGCCACCCGCGCTCCCTCGCTGAGCGTGCGGCGGAAGTCCCGGGCGCCCGGCTCGCCGCTGTAGAGCCCGAGCATGTGGCGCGTGATCGCGCCGAGGCGCTCGCCGGCGGCGAGCTCGCGCTCGCAGTAGCGGGCCATGCGCTCGATGAGCGCCGCGCGTGATGGCGCCGCGCGCGCGTCCGGTGCGAGCGCCTGCTGCAACTCGGCGAGCACGAACGGGCGGTGATAGGCCTCGCGTCCGAGCATCGCTCCATCGCACCAGGCGAGCGCGGCAAGCACCGCGTGCGCGTCGCGCAGCCCGCCGTTGACCACGATCGGCAACGAGGGAAATGCCGCCTTCAGCCTGCGCACCACGTCATAGCGCAGCGGCGGGACCTCGCGGTTGTCCTTCGGCGACAACCCACCCAACACGGCCTTGCGTGCGTGCACGATGGCGACCTGACATCCGGCGCCAACCACCGCGCGGACGAAGCGGCACAGGGCCTCGAAGTCCGCTTCGCTGTAGCCAAGCACGGCGCGGCGGGCGTCGCTCCCGCCCGCAGTCACGACACCGATGCGCATCTTGACGGTGACCGGCAGACGCACTGCCGCGCTCATGGCCGCCACGCACTCGGCCACCAGCGCCGGCTCGCGCATGAGACACGCGCCGAAGGCGCCGCTCGCGACGCGCTCGCTCGGGCAGCCGCAATTGAGATTGATCTCGTCATAACCAGCCTGCTCGCCGGCACGGGCCGCGGCTGCGAGCTCGCCCGGCTCGCTGCCTCCGAGCTGCAACGCCAGCGGATGCTCCTCGGGGTCGAACTTGAGGAGCCGCGACCGGTCGCCGCGCAGGATGGCCGCGGCGGTGATCATCTCCGTATAGAGCAGCACGCTGGAGGAGAAGCCGCGCAGGAAGTAGCGGCAGTGGCGGTCGGTCCAATCCATCATCGGAGCGACCGAGACTCTCCGATCGATCTTTCCGCGGGAAAAATCGTCTGAAAGGCCTATTTTCGTAGGCTTTTCCGATTCAGGTGTTTCTGCGGGATTTCTGCGCATTCCGGGAGTTTAGCGGTTGCTGAGGGGACATGAAGGAGACACGAATGCTGGGTGTCGCGTCCCGAGCGCAGCAGACGGCGCAGCGCCCGCAGAACGCCCGGGTCATCGTCTACGACTGCCACACGGCGTGCCTTGGCTGCCATTTCCAAGGCACGGTAGGGGAAACAATTTGTGGTGGAAACTGGACCTTGGTCCAGCATGTCCGGAGGAATCCACCTCCATGGGCGCAAATAGCTAGCTTGCCGCCTGCACCGACTCCGCGACGAGGCCACTGCGCACGGGGGATCCCGGGACTTCGACGCGACGCGCAGCCCTCTCGGCGCGCGCCGCGAGTACCGCCAGGGTCGGCGTCCCCATTCTTCGCATGACGTGTGCACGATGAAACTTGATCGTCTTCTCGACGGTGCCGAGCGACGCCGCGATTTGCTTGTTGAGCTCTCCGCGGAGCATGTGAGTCAGCACCTGGCGCTCACGTTCGGTCAGGGTCGCAAGCCGCCGTTCGAAACCTGCCGCCTCACTACGTGCCGTGAGCATGACGGCGCAGCGTTCGAGTGCCTGCCGCACTGCGGCAAGAAGCCGTGCGTCGTCGACGGGTTTGGTCAGGAAGTCCGCGGCCCCCTGTTTCATGGCGCGCACGCTCGTCGGGATGTCCCCGTGCCCGGTGAGGAAGATGATCGGCAGCACGCTGCCTCGCTCGATCAACTGCTGCTGCAATTGCAGGCCATCGAGTTCTGGCATGGCGAGGTCAAGAATCAGGCAGCCCATGACGTCGTGACCGTAGCTGTGGAGGAAAGCCTCCGCGGTCGCGAATACCTCCGCCTTGAACCCGGCTGAGCGCAGCAGCCGCTCGATACCCTTAAGTACGGATGGTCGTCATCGACCGCGAACACGGTCATCACCCGATCAGTCATCGCTGGCCTCCGGCCACTGGCAAGGCGAATCGCAGTGTTGCGCCCTTGCCGTCGACGCTCTCCGCCCACAGCCGTCCGCCGTGCGCCGCAACGATGGTGCGACACACGGACAGGCCCAGCCCCATGCCGTGTTCCTTGCTGGTGACGAAAGGCTCAAAAATACGCTCCAGATCGGCGGCCGGAATGCCGCCTCCGGAATCGGAGACGGACACCTCGACCCCGGCGCCATCCGCGACACGTGTCCGCACGATCAGCTGATGCCTGCCGCCAACGCCGTCCATGGCATCGCAGGAGTTCATGACCAGATTGAGCAGCACCTGTTGCAGCTGGATGCGGTCGCCGAGCGATGCCGGGAGATCGGCAGCGAGCTCGGCGCTCGCCACGACGCCGCGATTCATGAGCTCATTGCGCGTCAGGCGCAGAACGTCCGCGACGATGTCGTTGAGGTCGAGCGGACCGCGCTGCACCTCCCCCTTGCGCAGCAGCACGCGCAGCCGATGAATCACCTCTCCAGGCAATCCAAGCTATGAAGAGCCAATCCATATTGGGATTAAAGAAATACGACGGACTGCTGAGAGTCCGACCCGGTCCCTCCGCCCGCCCCTCCCCGCTCGGCGCTAATCTGCCGGCGGCCGATATGAGCTAGATCGTGAAACTCAAGCTAACACCTACCTGGCGCATGGGCGGTACGTAGTCACCGCAGGCGCCAATCCGCGAGCGCCGGTTCATCGCAGCCTGCCCGGGTCGCCGCGTTGCAGCATTGCGCAGCCATTGAGCCCGCTGTTCGATCGCTGCTACGCCTGTGCACGCCTGGTGAGACTGGACCAAAGGCCAGTAGGCGGCGCCCGGCGTGTTGCGTAGGGTGCGACCGTCGCGGGCTTAGTCCAGCGCTGTGCCATAGAACCTTCGGGGAGACAGTTATGAAAGTGCCATCAGTCCTGGCCATCGTCGTCTGTGTTTCTCCCCTGCTGCTCTGCGCTTGTGAATCGCAGCAACAGATGGTCGACGAAATGCAGCCCAAAGCCGTGGACGTGGCGCAGAAACGTGGTGCATTCGAGCTCAATTGCCCTGCAGCGACCGCTGAGGTCTTGAGCAAGGAAATGATGCAGACGGCGGCTCCAACGATGCGCTACGCGCCGCCCGAGCGCGCCGAATACACGGTGGGCGTCTCAGGCTGCGGCAAGCGCGCCACGTATCTGGTCGTCTGTGCGCAAGGAGGCACGGGCTGCGTCGCGGGTGGTGCGCGCAACGAGACCCACTGAGCGCCGGCGCGCGCGACGACCCCAGAGTTCCGCAATGGCCTCTCCCAGCTTGAAAGAGAAGGCGATCGAGGAGCTCCGGCTGTTCTGGGTGATTGCGATTTACCTGACCGTGATGCTCGCCGCCTTCGCGTGGTATCGAAGACTGGTCATGTTCGCGGCCGGCATCAGCTACTTGCACTACGGGGCAGCGGTCATCGAAGCGCTGATCCTTGCCAAAGTGATTCTGATCGGCCAGGCGTTGGGCCTTGGAAAGCGCTTTGAAGGCTCACGGCTGATTCTGTCGGTTCTTTTCAAGTCGGTGGTCTACGGAGCTTTCATAGCGACCTTCAGCGTGCTCGAGCACGTGGTCGAGGGACTGGCGCATCGGGACACCTGGGATCAGATCGCGAACAGCGTCGTCAGCGCCGGACGAGCGGAGATTCTTGCGCGAACGGTGATGATGATCGTCACTCTCATACCGTTCTTTGCCTTTTGGGAGACCGATAGAATCATGGGCGACCACAAGCTGTTCAAGTTGTTCTTTCGCAAGAGAGCCGCATGAGGCAAGGGCTCTGCCCATCAACCGTTCAAGGTGGCGTACAGAGGGCTTCTCAGGACGCACAACTCCCTGATCGTTAAAGCTGTTTCTGAATCTTCGCTCCAAGCCATCACGCCAGGAACGGTCTGCTGCGCCGCGCCTCGGGCCGAAAGCAGCCATCAATGTCCTGCAACCCCGTAGCCCGATATACTTCAGCGTCCCAGCGGCCGAGGGCGCAGCTCATGAGATCCACGATCGCCATGCTCGCCATACTTACGACAGGCGTGTCTCCTGCGTTGGCGGATCCGGCGGCCACTCCGGCTCCAGAATCCCACCCTGCTCCGCAGGCGGCTGAGGAGCCGTTGGATGAGAAGGCGCTTCGTCTCCAGGGTTACAGGGCGACCATGTTGAAGGGCGAGATGGTGTACTGCAGACGGGAGATACCACTCGGCTCACACCTCCCGACGACGCTGAAGTGCGTGACTATCCAGGAAGCGAAGTTAATGGCGGAAGAGGGACGTCAAACCACCGAGCGCATTCAGCGCAGCATGCAGGCCTGTCTCGCATCCGGAGGCCCCCGCGGCCCATCAAGCGCTCCAGCAAACTGCGGAAATTGAGCCTGCGGTAAACACGGCGACAGCCCGCAACCACGTCACGCCAGCTCCGGGGCAGCGAACCAACCGTATCTCGGTTTCTCCCGATTGCCGCCACCTGGCACAGGCTTGATCCTAGCCGGCGGACAAGCACCCCATGAGAGGATCCGCCATGAGCAAGAGCATGTTGGTCATTGCCGCCGGTGCAGTTGCCGCCACTATCGTGGCGGGCAATGTGCTCGCGCAGGACATGGCAATGCCCGAAGTTGTCGTAGAGACGCACCGCGAGGTGTCAACGACCATCGGCAAGAGCGCCAGCGGCGTGCCGATCGTCGAGGTTTCCGAGGGTTACACGGTGAGCGCCAAAGGGCTCGACATCAGCACTCCCATCGGCGCGCGGGCCTTCGAAGCGCGAGTGGCCGACGCCGCCCGAGCGCTGTGCGAGGAGCTCGGCAGGCGCTATCCCGGCTCGACGCCGAGTAACGCAGAGTGCGCCAAGCAGGCCACCGATAAGGCGATGGCCAAGGTCCGCCAGCTCGAGGATGCAGCGTCAAAGAAGAAGTAGCTGGGCCGAGAACCTGGACTGACGGTGTCGCCCCGGCTGTGGGGCGACGTCGCTGCTTGCGCCGCAACAGTCCCTGCGATGCCCTTCACAACGCTCCGACCGCGTAGCTCAGTCGCAGCAGTGACAGCGATTCATCGAGGGCAGCGTTGTCGCGGTTGTTGATGGCGCTGATTCGCAGAGTGACCGCGTCGAGCACCTGAGTGTTCGTGGCCAGCCCGGCCCCATAGAGCTCCCGCGAGCTGCGTAGATTCTCCTCGGCCTGGGCGACGGCCTCCCCCGAGGCCCTGAGCCGTGCCTGCGCTTCGTGCACATCGAGCCAGGCTTGCCGGACCTGCAGCTCGATGCTCGAGCGCAGGTCGTCGAGACGATTCTGCGCAGCACGGCTTGCACTGCGCAGCGCCGCCGCACGGTGCCGCGCCTGGCCTCCGTCGAACAGATTCCACGTGAAGCCGACACCCACCATGGCAACGTCCTGGCGATCCAGGATCTGATTGTCGAGGTGGGAATAGCCGCCCGTCAGCGCCACCTGCGGAAGTGCCTTGGCACTCTCCCCGTGCGACTGCGAGACAAGGCTATCCGCGCGAGCCTCCAGTGCCTTGAGCTCGCTGCGGGAGCCTAAAGCGCGCTGAATGAGTGCATCGACCGCGGAAGCGGTGAGCGAGGCGTCCGCGGAGATCCGCCGATCGAGCTCCGCTGAGCGCCCGAGTGGCTCGCCCAGACGGCGATTGTAGGCGGCCTGAGCGATCTCGACTGAGTTCGCGGCCCGTACCCTCGCCTGCTCGGCGTTTGCAGAGGCCACGCGTGCCGCCAGCATGTCGGCCTTGGGCACCAGGTCGCGCTCCACCATGTGCTGCACGTCGTTTGCATGTGCGGTAAGACTCTCGACACTCGAGCTCGCCGCCTCGAGCGCGCGGCGAGCCCTCAGGACGCCGACATAGGCTTCGGCAACGTCCAATTTCAGAGCTGCGGTCGCCGACTGCTCATCCTCGACGGCTCCAATCACTGCATGATGCGCGGCGTCGATCCCGGCCGATAGCTGTCCGCCGGTATACAGAGGCACCTTCAGCTGGACGCTCCCCGAGACGAACTGGTCATCCTTGAAGATCGGCCCGGAGCGGAACGTCCCGCCGGGAGTCGCGACGTCCAGCGCCGGAGATTCATCGAGGCGCGTGTAGCCGGCGGTCGCGTCCAATGACGGCCACCGGGCGCCGCGCGCGGCCTGCTCAGCCGCACGTGCCCCCTCCACGTCCGCGCCCGCCGCGGCCAGCGCCTTGTCCCGGGCCAGCGCCAACTGCCAAGCATCCTCGAGCGTCTCCGCGCTGGCCGCCTGCCATGATCCCGCTACGGCGATTGCCAGCAGAGCAAGCGGCAGGGAGGGCGCCCCGCGCTCCCTTCTCATCAGCTGACCTTCTTCAACGACAGGATGCCGAGGGCCCTCAGGACATACCTCTCGTACACGGGGGTCACGGAGCCGGTGCGAACCTTGCGCAGGAAGTACTTCTCGAAGGCGATCTTCGCGAAGTGCACCCATTTGCCCTCTTTCGCCCAAGTGACATTGCGCGGCGGGATCTCGGGCAGGGCCACGAAGGCAATGCCCGTGTCGCCGAAATCGGCGAGGCAGACCGCGTTCCAGCTCGCCTGCGCGCTGGGGGCACCGCCTGCGACCTCGGCGGCGATGTTCTCGCAGATCGCACTCACCATCGATTCGATCATGTAGCCGGTCTTCGGAGCTCCGGTCGGCACCGGCGTCGCCTCCACCGGCGGTATCGCGACGCAGACGCCCGCCGAGTAGATGTTGGGGTACTTCTTCGAGCGCTGCCGCTCATCGATCAGTACGAAGCCGCGCGGGTTGCACAGCCCGGGCACGTTCGCCACGGCATCCACGCCTTTGAATGCGGGGAGCACCATCGCGTACTTGAAGCCTATCTGGTGCTCCTTCTTCGGCTTGCCCTCCTCGTCGTGCTCGACGACCGCCATCGAGCCTGCCGTCACTGCGGTGATCTTTGCGTTCGTGACCCACTTGATGTGCCGGTGGCGCAGCTCCGACTCCATGAGTCCCTTGCTGTCGCCGACTCCTCCCAGGCCCATGTGTCCGATATAGGGCTCACTGGTCACGAAGGTGATGGGTACGCGGTCGCGGATCTTGCGCCTGCGCAGATCCGCATCGATGATCATCGCGAACTCGTAGGCCGGACCGAAGCAACTGGCACCCGCGGCCGCCCCGATCACCACCGGACCCGGCTGCTGCACGAATTCCTGGTAGTGCGCCCACGCCTGCTCAGCGTGCTCCTGCGTACACACCGACTGAGTGAACCCGGCGGGGCCCAGTCCGGGCACCTCTTCGAACGCCAGCTTCGGACCGGTCGCGATCACGAGCTGGTCGTATTGCAGCGTCGATCCGTTGCGCAGAGTGAGGCGGTTCTGCGGTGCGTCGATGCTCTCGACGCTCTCCGGAATCCATTCGATCCCCTTGGACTCCAGTGGCACCTTGAGATGCACCCGCGTCTGTTCTCGGGTGCGCCACCCGACCGCCACCCAGGGATTCGACGGAGTGAACTCGAAGTGCGCAGATGAGCCGATCAGGATCACACGGTGTTGCTTCCCGAGCCGCTTGCGGAGCTCGAATGCACACGGCACTCCGCCGATTCCTGCACCAATGATTACAACTTGCGCCATGGTCATGCTCCTTAAGGCGCGGTGAGCGCCTCGTCAGACAGCGTGCCAGCGGCGCGCACAGCGAGGCGCGCCGCTTTCCGCTGCAGATATGCGTAGTAAAGGACCGGAATCACCAGCAACGTGAGCACGGTCGAGACGAGAATGCCGAAGATCAGCGAGACCGCCAGGCCGTTGAAGATCGGATCGTCGAGGATGAAGAAGGCGCCGATCATCGCGGCGAGCGCCGTGAGGGCGATGGGCCGGGCGCGGATCGCCCCGGCGCGCACCACGGCGTCTTCCAGAGTGCGCCCGGCGCGCAGCTCGACGTCGATGAAGTCCACCAGCAGGATGGAATTGCGCACGATGATTCCGGCGAGGGCGATCATCCCGATCATCGAGGTCGCGGTGAACTGGGCACCGAGCAGCGCGTGCCCGGGCATCACGCCGATGATCGTCAGCGGAATCGGGGCCATGATGATGAGCGGCAGGGCGTAGGAGCCGAACTGCGCCACCACCAGCAGATAGATGAGCACCAGACCGACGGAGTAGGCGATGCCCATGTCACGGAAGGTCTCGTAGGTGATCTGCCACTCGCCATCCCACTTGATCGCCGCGCTGTTGGGATCGTCCGGCTGGCTCACGAAGCGCTGTGCGATGGGCTCGCCGCCCGGCGGCTGACGCCTGACGAGACCGACCAGACTGAACATGCCGTACAAGGGGCTGTCGAGCCGGCCTGCCAGGTCACCCGTTACGTAGGCGACCGGCAGCAGATCCTTGTGGTAGATGGTGCTGTCCCACGCCGTCTGGCGCACGCTGACGAGCTCCGAGAGCGGAATGCGCGCACCGGTCGGGGAACGGACCTCGAGCTCGAGCAGCCTGTCTACGCGCTCCTGGTCCGATGCCGGCAGCTCGAGCCGCACGGGTATGGGGTAGCGCTCGTGGCCGACGTGCACGTAGGTCACGTCGGATCCCGAGAGACCCAGTCGCAGCGTCTCGGCTACCTGCTGCTGCGAGACTCCGAGGAGAGCCGCTTTCTGACGATCGACCGCAACCACCAAGCGCGGCGCGGGCGCTTCGACGCTGTCATCGGTATCGACGATGTCCCGCGTCTTATCGAAGGCCGCACGCAGCTGCTTCGCCAGACGCTGCTGCTCGCCGTAGCGCGGCCCGTACACCTCGGCGACGATCGGCGCCCGCACTGGAGGCCCGGGTGGCACCTCGACCACCTGTATCGACGCGGAGTACTTGCGGCCGATCGCCGCCAGCGCCGGCCTGACCGCGAGCGCGATCTCGTGGCTCTTGCGGTGCCGGTGCCGCTTGTCGACGAGATTGACCTGGATGTCACCGAGCTGGGCGGCATGTCGCAGGTAATACTGGCGTACCAGGCCATTGAAGTTGATCGGCGCGGAGGTGCCGGCGTAGACCTCGTAGTCGCTCACCTCGGGCACCTGCTCGATCACATGCGAGAGCTCAGCGAGCGCTCGGGCCGTCGTCTCGATGGTCGCGCCTTCGGGCAGATTGGCCACCACCTGGAATTCGGACTTGTTGTCGAAGGGCAGCATCTTGAGGACCACGAGCTGCACCACGACCAGTGCCGCTGAGATGACGATCGCCCCCAGGATTCCCCAGTAGAGCTTGTGCCGGCGCCTACGCCCGGCGGCTCCCGCGAGGTGTGGACGCACGATGCGCTCGAACAGTCGCGTCAGCCGGCTAGTCTGAGCGTCCTCAGTCACAGCATGGGTGCTGCCGAGCAGCCTCCGGCACAGCCAGGGCGTGAAGACGAGTGCGATGGCCAGCGAGATGAGCATCCCCATGCTCGCGTTGATGGGAATCGGGCTCATGTACGGACCCATGAGCCCGCTCACGAAGGCCATGGGCAGGAGCGCCGCGATGACGGTGAAGGTGGCCAGGATCGTGGGTCCGCCGACCTCGTCGACTGCCCGCGGGATGATTTGCGAGAGCGTGCCGCCGCCGAGGCCCATGTGGCGGTGAATGTTCTCCACCACGACGATCGCATCGTCGACCAGAATGCCGATGGAGAAGATGAGCGCGAAGAGTGACACGCGGTTGATCGTGAAGCCCCAGGCCCACGAGGCGAACAACGTGGCCGCGAGCGTGATGGTCACGGCAGCGCCCACCACCAGCGCTTCCCTGCGGCCCATCGCGAGCACCACCAACAGCACCACCGAGGCCGTCGCGAACAGCAGCTTCTCGATGAGCTTGAGCGCCTTGTCGTTGGCCGTCTCGCCATAGTTGCGCGTCACGGTCACCTGCACACCCTCGGGCAGATAGACGCCGCGCAGCTGCTCGACACGACGGATCACCTGCTTGGCGATTGCGATCGCGTTCGTTCCCGGCTTCTTCGAGATCGCGATCGTCACCGCCGGAGCGTGCCCGGTGGGGATAAGGCCGCGCGTGGCCGCACCGGGTCCGGTTCCGAGCCAGACGTAGGAGTCCGGCTGATCGGGCCGCGTCGACACCTCCGCGACGTCCTGGAGGAACACCGGCCGGCCGTGATCGACTCCGACCACGAGTCCGGCCACGTCGTCACGGCTCGCCAGGTACTCGCCCGCCGCCACCGGGGTCACGCGATCCTCGCCTTCGAGGGCCCCGGCATGCTCGACGACATTGGCGGCGAGGAGCGCGCGCGCCAGGTCCTCCGCGGTCAGCCCGAAGCCCGCGAGCCGTTGCGGGTCGAGCTGCACCCGCACGAGGCTCTGCGGGGCGCCGATCGTGTAGACGTTGCGCGTGCCCGGCACGCGCTTGATCTCGGTCTCGATCGAGCGGGCGACCTGACCGAGCTCGTGGGCACCGTGCGTGGGGTCTTGCGTCCAGAGCGTCAGAGTGACGATCGGAACGTCGTCGATGCCCTTCGGCTTCACCAGCGGCTGCAGGATGCCGGAGTTCGCGGGCCGCCAGTCCTGGTTGGAATAGATCGCGTTGTAGAGCCGTACGATCGCATCGGTGCGGTGCTCACCCACCTTGAACTGCACGCCGAGGATCGCCAGTCCCGGGCGCGAGGCGGAGTAGATGTGCTCGACACCGGAGATCTCACCGAGCACCTGCTCCATGGGCGAGGAGACCAGGCTCTCCACCTGTGCGCTGGATGCGCCCGGAAACGGAATGAATATGTTCGCGAAGGTGACATCGATCTGCGGCTCCTCCTCGCGTGGGGTGACGAGAACCGCGAACACACCCATCAGCAGGGCTGCGAGCGCGATGAGCGGCGACAGCGGGCTGCTCAGGAAGCGCCGCGCGACCCGCCCGCTGAAACCCAGCCGCTCCTCTCCCGGTGGCCGCTCCGGTTGCGCAGCTGCTGCGTCGTTCATGGGCTCGCTCTCGAAGCGACCGCCGCGGGCTTGAGCTGCGCGAGGGCCGCCAGCGGGTCGAGGGCGACCCGCTCGCCCGCCACCAGTCCCGAAAGGATCTCGACGCGGTTGTCGAAGCGGTCGCCCACTCGAACCTGCCGCATCGAAGTCCGCCCGCTCGGATCGATCACATAGACGGCCGTGATCTCACTGCGCTCGATGAGGGAGCGCTCGGGAACGAGCAGGCGCTCGGCTTCGCCCGTGACGAAGCCGACCTTGACGAACATGCCGGGGTAGAGATCCGTCGCGTTCTCCGGGAGCTCGAGCCGCGCACGGAATGTATTGGAAGGGGTGGACGCTTCCGGGAAGACGGTCACCCGGGTGGCCTCGATGCGTCGCCCGTCGACGTACACCGCGCCCTGCTTGATGCGCCGGACCTGCGCGACGATCGACTGCGGAATGTCGACGGCGACGCGCAGATACTGCAGCGAGAGTCCGCTCATGAGCGGGGTTCCCGGACTCACGGTCTCGCCCACCTGCACGAGGCGCTTGGTCACGATCCCCGCGTAGGGTGCGCGAATCTCGGTATAGGCGACACCCTCCCGCGCGCTTGCGAGCGCTGCCTGCGCAGCCGCCAGGCGTGCGACCGCTGCATCCCGGTTCGCGGTTACCTCATCGAGTGTCGCCTTCGGCACGACCTTGCGCGCGTACATATCGGCAATGCGCTGGTAGCGGGACTGTGCTTCCCCCTCGCGGGCACTCGCTTCGTGCAACGCGGCTTCGGCTTGCGCAAGTCCCGCACGTTGCTCGGTGGCGCGCAGGCGAATGATCACCGCTCCCGCCGGAACGAAGTCGTTGACGTCGTAGAGGATGGCTTCCACTCGCCCCGAGGTCTGAGCGGCGACGGTGCCTTGATTCACCGCCTCGATGAGCCCATCGAGCTTGCGCTCGACGGGGATACGCACGCGCTCCACCACCACGCTCTGAAGAGCAGGCCGGAGCTCGCGTGAGGCACCCTGCCTTCCGCCGCCGCAGGCTGCCAGCCACAGGGCGGCAAAGGCGGCGGCTGCGAGGGCATAAGCTCGTCTCCTCATGGAGCACGAACCCCCGCTTCAGGAGAACGCGGGCCCGGGCGGGCGTCCCATCTTCTTCAGGACGGCTGCCAGCGGGCAGAACCCGGTAAATGCGGATTGAAAGAGATTGAGTCCCACGAAACCCGTGAGCAGGAACCACCAGGGGCTCAGCAGAAGCCCGAGCGCCAGGCTGAGCAGAACCATTGCGCCGGCAAAGGCAAGCACGATCCGATCAATCGTCATGACAGTCTCCAATCCCCGCGTGGGTGTGCACGTCTTGGACTCGTCCATTATATTAGCTATTGCTAAATTAGCTACCGCTAATTACACTGAGGTCATGATGCGAATTTCCAAGCGGACCCGATGACCCCGAGTCGTGCGACGGAATCGTCCGGACTCCCCGCTGCGCTCGAGCGCGCTGCGCGCGAGATGCAGCCCCATGCCGGGAAGGCCGCGGAGCTTCTGCGCGCACTCGCCAACGACCAGCGCCTGATGATCCTCTGCCACCTGCTTCAGGGGCCCCTGTCCGTCGGTCGGCTCAACGAGCAATTGCCGCTCAGCCAATCGGCACTCTCGCAGCATCTTGCCGTGCTGCGGAAGTCCGGAATTGTACGGACGGAGCGCGAGGCACAGACGGTGCGCTACTCACTGCCTCCGGGCGTCGTCGCGCGGCTGCTCGCGGTTCTGCAGCAGGAGTTCTGCAAGCGCTGAGGTCGGCGGCCGTGGCGGGCGAAGCGGCCCTTAGGCATTAACCACACTTTCCGCCCGAGGCTCGCGCTCCTAATTTGCCGCCATGTCTTACTACATCTCCAAGACCGTCGATCAGCCTTTCGACGCCGTGGTAGCCGACGTGACGGCGCAGCTCAAGCAGCAGGGCTTCGGCCTTCTGACCGACATCGACGTGCAGGCCACCCTCAAAGCGAAGATCGGCGCCGACATGCCGAAGTATCGAATCCTCGGCGCCTGCAATCCGCGCTTTGCGCATGAGGCGCTGCAGGTCGAGGATAAGCTCGGTGTGCTGCTGCCCTGCAACGTGATCGTGCGCGAGACGGCGGATCACCGAGTCGAGGTGGCGAGCGTCGACCCGGTGGCCGCAATGGAGCGCACGGGCAATCCTGCGCTGCGCGAGACGGCCGAGGAGGTTCGCCGGCTGCTGAGCAACGCAGTCTCCCGCATCTGAGCCCAGCTCGTGCACCCCTACCCCCATACCTACATCGCATCCGCCGCCGGCCCGAGCCAGGGCTCGGTGACGGTCACCTCGGCGCAGCTGCCGAGCCTCGAGACCGCCGCGCCGCCGGAGTTCGATGGGCCGGGTGGCGTCTGGTCGCCTGAGACGCTGCTGTGCGCCTCCCTTGCGGACTGTTTCATCCTCACGTTCCGCGCCGTGAGCCGTGCCGCCCGGCTCGAGTGGTCACGACTCGAGTGCCGGGTGGAGGGTGTGCTCGAGAGAGTCGGCCGCACCTCGCAATTCACACGCTACACGACCTTTGCGCACCTGACCGTACCTGCGGGCGCCGACATGGCGAAGGCGCGCGAGCTCCTCGAGCGCGCCGAGCACGGTTGCCTGATTGCCAATTCCTTGCAGGGGTCGCGTGCGCTCGAGACGCAGATCAGCGTGGCGCAAGCACCGACTGCGGCCGGCTGAGAATCCACAACGCACCCGGCAGTGCCGTGAAGTCGGCCAGCAGCGCCAGCACGAACGCCGTCGAGGTGACGATTCCGAACTGACGCATCGGCGGCAGATCCGAGAACGCGAGCGCGAGAAAGCCGCTCGCGTTGATGACGGTCGCGAACAGGATCGGCCGGCCGGCGACGATGAGCGCCTGGCGCAGCGCCGCCGCCGTCGAGCCGCTCGAGCGGCCCTGTTGCAGGTGATAGAAGAAGTGGATCTGGTCGTTCTCGGTCGCGCCGAGCACGGTGGAGCCGATCAGGATGGTCGCGATGTTGAGCGGAATGCCGCTGCCTCGCATGACGAGGAACACGGTCAGAATCGCGAACAGCGAGGGAATCATCGCCATCAGCCGCCCCGCGGGGCTGCGGAACACGAACAGGAAGGCGATGAAGATCACGCTCCCCGTCAGCGCGAAGCTCTCCGTGAGTGTCGGCACCAGGTGCTCGCTGATCCGCGCCGCCAGCACGCCGCTGCCGACAGCCTGCGCCCGTATGCCCCGCAGCGCCGGCTGCTGCGCGGCAAGCGCGCCCAGGTTCTGCTCGATGAAGCTGCGCATCGCGCCCGCGGGCCCAAAGAGCTCCTCGCGCCCGCGGATGCTGAGCCGCACGCTCGCGAGATCGCCGAGATCGACGTAGCCGCGCGCGCCCGGCTCGGTGAGCAGGATCCGCTCGAGATCGGCGGCCAGCTTCGGCCAGGCGCCTGGCTCGGCCGGCAGGCGATCGGAGCCGCTCTGCACGTAGTGCGCCCACCGCAGCACCGAGGTCGGACCGTCGACGGCAGTAATGCGCGGATCGCGCTCGAGACGCTCGCTGAGCCCCTCGACGGCGCGCAGGAAGTCAGGGTCCAGAGCATGGCCCGGAGGCGTCTGCAGCCACAGCTCCACGACGTCGAGTCCGCTCAGCTCGCGGAAGCGCCGCGTATCCTGCGCTACGCGCTCGCCCGCATTGACGTAACTCAAGGCGTCGGTCTCGAGCGGCAGAGGCGCGATCCGGCCCGGGATGCCGAAGAGCGCCGCCGCCCCGCACGCCATCAGGGCGATTGCGCCGCCGACCAGCGCCCAGCGCCAGCGGCGCGTCAGGGGCACGAGCCGGTCGGCGAAGCTCTCGAACCAGAGGACGGCTGGCGCGCGCGCGGCGCGCACCGGCACACGCAGCAGCGACTGCAGCGCCGGAAAGAGGCTGAAACTGGCGATCCAGGCCACCAGAAGGCCGCTCGCCGTCCACAGGCCCATCTCACGCACCGGGCGGATGTCCGAGACTGCGAGCGCGGCGAAACCGACGGCGGTCGCGAGGATCGAGGCAGTGCAGGGAAGGAATTTGTCGGCGAGCGCCCGGGCATGATGCTCGAGAGGCGTCGCGGCGTCGCTCGCGTCCAGGTAGCGCGAGTGAATGTATACGAGGGTGGCGGTGGTCGTGACCATCACCGTGAGCGGCACCAGCGCCGAGACCACCGTGTGGGAAAAACCCAGAAGGTCGGCGAGGCCCATCGCGATGGCGACCACGGCAGCGAGCGTCACGACGACTGCCGCGAGTGCACGCCAGGAGCGATAGACGATGAGCACCAGCGCCAGCAGGAAGACGCCGAACAGCGGCATGAAGCGCTTGGTGGCAAGACCGGTCTGCCGCTCGAGCCAGGCATCCAGCCACGGCGACCCGACGCGCCGGACCGCAGTGAAAGGCGAGCCGCTGGCCTCGAGCGGCTCGAGGCGTGCCGCGATCGCCTCGAGCGCTCGGTCGCGCTCGGCCGGGGAATGCACCCGCAACTCGAGCGCGATGCCCAGATAGTGATCGCCCAAGAGTCCCGCACGGCGAAAGAGCGTGGTGCCGGTCGCGAAGAGGCGCAGCCGCTCGGACTGCGCACCGCCCAGCTGTGCGCCCGGCACAGCAAGGCGGTAGAGAGTGAGGAGGCTGTGGGGCTCGACCTTGGGGATCCGTGCGAGCTCGCCCTCGAGGTCGTCGGCGGCGCGCAGCGCCGCCGGGCTCAGCGGATCGGGCGCCTCGAGGACGAGCAGTGCCTGCTCGCCCTCGGGGAAGAGACGCTCGAAGTCGCGCGTCGCGCGTGCGACCGGGTCGCCCGCCACCATCAGGTGCTCGATGGCGAGATCCTCCGGGATGCGCAGCGCGCCGTACGCTCCGGCCACGGTCAGACAGAGGAAGACGCCTGCGATCCAGCCCTTGAGCTCAAGGATGCGAGTGAAGATTCGTAGAGCCCCGGGCGAGGCGGGCACACTCATGAAACGGGCGCTCCTGCCGACCGCGTGGGTCCCCGGCGCGGACTGATGATAGCCTAAACGCATGGCTACCCTGCTGGCGGCCGCGGCCGTAACACTTGTTTTCTGCGCTCCTGGATATCCGGGTGAGACCGGGGACGCGCAGCCGTACGTCGATCAGTTCGCGCAGCAGCTGGCGGCCGCCGCCGGCTGGCCCAAGGGCAGCCTCGCGGCCGTCTACGATCCAACCGAGTCAGGAGGGCTTGCGAGGCTCGAGAGCCCCGATGCGGGCCTCGCCTTCGTACCGTATCCCTTCTTCGTCGCGCACCGGGAGAAACTCCAACTCGCACCCCTCGTCGAGGCGGATGTGACCGACCTAGGGTCCCGCGAGCGTTGGACACTCATCGCGAAGCGGGGCCGCGTGACCGGCCCGACGTCGCTCTCGGGCTTCACCCTCGTCAGCACGGCGGGCTACGCCTCGGAATTCGTCACCCGCTCGGCACTGCCCGCCTGGCCCCTGCCGCGCGACGTGCGCATCGAGGCGACGGGGCAGGTGCTGAGCGCGCTGCGGCGCGCGGCCGCGGGCGAGTCCGTGGCGGTGCTGCTCGATCAGACCGGGACGGCGGCACTCGCGAGTCTGCCGTTTGCGAGCGAGCTCGAGGCTGTCGTGCAGTCTCCCGACCTACCGGTCGCCGTGCTCGCGGTGGTCGGCTCACGGGTGCCAGCGGCACGCGCCCGAGCCCTGCGGGCGGCGCTCCTGAAGCTGGGTCACGAACCGAACGATGCCGAGCTGCTGGCGGCGATGCGCCTCAAGGGTTTCGTGCCGACCGGGCTTGCCGGCAACACGGCAGCGCCGTGAGGCGCCCGCCGGCAGCAGCGGCGCTGGCGTTGCTCGCAGCCGGCTGCGCGGCGCCGCCGCAGCAGCTTCTCCCTCCGAGCGCCCCGACACCGACCGGGCAGCGGGTCGAGGCGATCATGCGGGATGCGCGGCGCAGCGAGCACGAGGGCGATGCGACAGCCCGTGCTGCGCTGGCCGAAGATGCCAGCCGCGAGGCCGAGGCCTGCCTGGGCGTGGAGCCTCAGGCTGCCGGCTGTCTCTACGGGCACGCACTCGCGCTCGGCCTCACGGCGCGGGCTCATCCCGCGCATGCGAACGAGTCGCTGAAACGGATGCTCACCGACCTCGCAGCCGCCGAAGCCGCCGACCCTGGCTACGATGAGGCGGGTCCCGCGCGCGTGCGCGCGTTGGTGCTGACCCGGGCGCCGGGATGGCCGCTCGGGCCCGGGGATCCGGCGGCGGCTGTCGTCGCCGCACGGCGCGCCGTCACGCTGCGGCCGCAGTATCCGCCGAATCTGCTGGCGCTCGCCGAAGCGCTGGCGAAAAGCGCCGACGCATCGGGAGCGCGTGAGGCCTACCAGCAGGCGCGCGACCTGGCACTCGGGCGGCCGGCATCAGCCGACCGCGACGAGTGGCTGCGCGAGGCGGACCGGGGGATGCAGCGTTGAGCGGGCCGGGATTCGGGATGCCTCAAGGGGACACCATGTGAAGCAACTCGCGCCGATCGTTTTCCTCGGTACCGTGTTGCTCGCCGGTGCGTGGACTGCCCGCGCCCAGACGCGCGTCGACCCCAGCTACCCGATCCACGACCGCAACCGCCCACAGCCGGCGGTGATCGATCCCGGCACGGCGAGCTCGCAGGCGACGGCGGGCCGCGCGCCTTCAGACGCCATCGTGCTCTTTGACGGACACGATCTCTCGCACTGGCGACACCAGGACGGCGGCGCGCCCAAATGGAAGCTCGGCGCCGGCTACTTCGAGGTCGTCCCGGGGAGTGGCTACCTCTATACCCGCGACGCCTTCGGCGACTGCCAGCTGCACGTCGAGTTCGCCGAACCCGATCCCCCCCGGGGCGACGACCAGAACCGCGGCAACAGCGGCGTATTCCTGCAGGGCCTCTTCGAGGTGCAGGTGCTCGACTCCTACCGGAGCCCGACCTACACCGACGGCCAGGCGGCCGCCGTCTACGGGCAGTTCCCGCCGCTCGTCAACGCCGCGCGCGCCCCCGGCGTCTGGCAGAGCTACGACATCATCTTCCACGGTCCGCGCTTCGATGCCGCAGGACAGCTCACCCGCCCCGCGCGCATGTCGGTGCTGCACAACGGCGTGCTGGTGCAGGACGACGTCGAGCTCACCGGACCCACCGCGCATCATGAGCGTCCGCGCTACAGCGCGCAGCCCGGGAAGCTGCCGCTGGCGCTCCAGGACCACGGCGATCCGGTCCGCTACCGGAACATCTGGCTGCGCGAGCTACCCGACAGCGCGCGCTGACGGGCAGCCTACTTCGCCGTTGGCTTGTATTTGAACTTCTGTCCCGCCACAGCCGCCTGGTACATGGCGCCGCCCTTGACGATTGTGAAGACCGCCATGCCCTTGTAGTACTTGCCGGCGGTGGTCGCGTCCTTCTTGCCGCCGCTGGCACCGGCGCTGCTGCCGCTGGTGCCGGCGCTGGCGCCCGCGGCGGCGGTGATCGCCACGGCGTTCACATCGGCTCCGAACTCGAAGTTCCCGCCGGTAAATTCATCGAGGGCACGCTTGTCCTCGAAGAAGATCATCTGGCTGTAGGCCTGGCCCCCGGCCTGCAGCCCGAAGCTCACCTGGTTCACGGTCGCGTCGCCGATGTGCTTTCCCTTCGCATAGACGCGGCCGCTCCCGTGTGCAGCCCCGATCCCGAGGCCACCCTTGCCGATCGTAGGGAACACCACATAGCCGTAGCAGTTCTTGAAGAAGCCGGCGCTCTCCCCGGCGTTCTTGAAGAGCTCGATAGTGTCGCTGTAGTCGTCAGCCCAGACGGCTCCAGCTCCCATCAACAAGAGAGCACCGCAGAACAGAGCGAAGGACCGTTTCATAACTCACTCTCTCTCAGGCGTCCCAGCGCCAATTACCAATCTAAGTCCCCGTTTCGCACAGTGCGTCGGCCGTTGTCATCAGTACAATTACGCATCCGGAGTACGACCGCACCAGCCGCGGCGTTTGGACAACGCCCACTGATCCTATAGAGTAGCCCTCTAGGGTATGAGTGGGGTCGGGCCGTGGCTCACACCGTTCGCGACAGGCAAAAGCTCCTCAACCGCATCCGGCGCATCCGCGGCCAGGTTGAAGCCGTCGAACGTACGCTCGAAGGCGAGGCGGACTGTTCCGACGTCATGCATCTGCTCACCGCCTCACGCGGCGCCATCAACAGCCTGCTCGCGGAGGTCCTCGAGGACCACGTGCGCGAGCACCTGCTCGGCCGGGTCCCGACCGGCACGCGCGCCGAAGCCGCCGATGAGCTGATCGACGCGATCCACGCCTACTTCAAGTGAGCGTCAGCGCTTCTGCCCGAGCACACTGAAGGCGTGCGTCCAGTGATCGTTGCGCACGCCGTAGATCACCCACAGCATCGCCAGGCTCTCGAGTAAGCGGCTCGCACCGATCTCGCCCACGTCGATCGGCGTGCGCCAGCCGAAGCCCTTGAGCAGCTCCGCTACGCGCGCCTTGGCCGCGGCGTCGTTGCCGGCGATCAGCATGTCGGGGGTGCCGTCCGGCAGACGCGGATGCACCATGTGCGTGGCGGTGACGATGTTGAAGGCCTTGACCACCTGCGAGCGCGGCAGCAGCCGCTGCACCAGCTCCCCGGCCGAATCGTTGGAGATTGCAAGCGTCGGCACTTCACCCGAGAAGTCGAGCGGATTGCTCGGATCGATGACGAGCTTGCCAGCGAGGTTATCGGGTCCCGCCGTGAAGATGGCGGCCTCGAGTCCACTCCAGGGAACCGCCAGCACCGCGACGCTGCCGGCCTCGGCCGCCTCGGCGAAGGAGGCGGCGCGCGATCCGGGGACGGCCTCGAGCGCCGCGCGGGTCTTGGCGCCGTGCACGTCACGGGTGCCGAAGATCACCTGATAGCCGAGCTCGGCGAAGCCCTTGGCGAGCGCGGTGCCCACGGTGCCGTTGCCGAGGATTGCGACGACCTTCCGGGAGGAATCTGCGTTACTCATGGCGAAAGCCTCATGCGCCCTCGACGGGGAGCCTATGCCTTCTGATCGGCGCTCACCAGCATAATCCTCGGCGTTGCCGGGCGCACAGCAGATGGGTGACCATCGCACGGCGCTCTACGGCAGCTGCGTGCCAACGTGTCCGACGCCCAACAAGTCACAGCGAGCCCGGCCAACAGGGCGAGGCCGCTCCTTATCTATGACGGGGACTGCGGCTTCTGTGGCTACTGGGCGCGCTACTGGCAGGCGCTCACCGGCGAGCGGGTCGAATTCCGGTCCTATCAGGAAGTCGCGGCGCAGCATCCGGCGATCCCGCTGCCCGAGTTTCAACGTGCGGTGCAGTACATCGCGGTGGATGGCCGGCGCGCGAGCGCCGCCGAAGCGAGCTTTCTCACCCTGAGCCACGCCAAGGGCCTGAGTCTCTGGCTCGCTCTCTACCGCCGCCTGCCGGGTTTCGCGCCTGCCGCGGAACGGACCTATGCCTTCATCGCATCGCACCGGCCCGCCTTTTATCGCATCAGCGTCTTTCTCTGGGGCAAGGACTATCAGCCGCCCCGCCACGACCTGATCCGCTGGCTGTTTCTGCGCTCTTTCGGGCTGATCTACCTGTCGGCCTTCGTCTCCTTCGCCGTCCAGGCACCGGGACTGATCGGCAGCCACGGCATCCTGCCGCTCGGTGAGCTCATCGACGCGGTGGGCCACGCGGCGCGCCCGGAGCGCTTCTACATCCTGCCGATGCTCTTCTGGCTGAACTCCAGCGATCTTGCGATCCAGGTGGTGTGCTGGGGCGGCGCGGGCCTCTCGCTGCTGCTCATCCTGAATCTTCTCCCCCGCGTCAGCCTGCTGCTCCTCTACATCCTCTATCTCTCGCTCCTGTACGCCGGCCAGGCCTTCATGACCTACCAGTGGGACACGTTCCTGCTCGAGGCCGGATTTCTCGCGCTGCTGCTGTGCTTCTCCACCGGGGCGGGCATCTGGCTGCTGCGCTGGCTGCTGTTCCGTTTCATGTTCATGTCGGGCGTGGTCAAGCTCCTGTCCGGCGATCCGAACTGGTGGAATCTCTCGGCGCTGTCCTACCACTTTCTCACGCAGCCGCTGCCGACTCCGCTGGCATGGTACGCCGCGCATCTGCCGCCGGCGCTTCTCACCTGCGCCACCGCCGCCACCTTCGTCATCGAGCTCGGCCTGCCGTTCCTCATCTTCTGTCCGCGCCGGCTGCGTTTCTGCGCGGCCTTCGGTGTGCTGCTGCTGCAGAGCTGCATCCTGGTCACCGGCAACTACAACTGGTTCAATCTCCAGACCATGCTGCTGTGCCTGCCGCTGTTCGACGACGCGGCGCTGCGCCGCGTGCTGCCGCAGCCGCTGCTGGTGCGCTTGCCGGTGCCGAGGGCGAGCGGCGCTGCGCCCAGGGTGACCACACTCGCAGTCGGCGCGCTCGCGGCGCTCATCGTGTTCTGCAGCCTCATCGAGCTGGTGCTGCGCTTCGGCGGCAACCCGCCCGCAGCGGCGCGCGCCGTCGACGCCGTCCTCGAGCGGCTGCACGTCGTGGGATCCTATGGACTGTTCGCCGTCATGACGACCCAACGCAATGAGATCGTCATCGAGGGCTCGAACGATGGCCTCCATTGGCGCGAGTACGAGTTCCGCTACAAGCCGGGCGATGTGACGCGCCGCCCGCGCTGGAACATCCCGCACCAGCCGCGCCTCGACTGGCAGATGTGGTTTGCCGCGCTCGAGGATCCGCAACGTCTGCGCTGGTTCTGGCTGTTCCTCGAGAGGCTGATGCACAACGAGCCGGCGGTGACCGCGCTGCTCGCCAGGAATCCCTTTACCGACAGGCCGCCGCTCTACCTGCGTGCCAAGTTCTACGATTACACCTATGCCGGCGCCGCGGCGCAGGCCCGCGGTGTCTGGTGGGAGCGGCGCTTGCTCGGACTCTACTTCCCCGAGGTGCGGCTCAAGGCCAACGAGCCGGCGCACTGAGGGCTCACGCGAAGGTCCCCACTTGGCGAATCCCAAGGCACTGCCCTGCGACGAGCTGGCGATTCAGTCTGCACCGAGCGTGCCGGCCTGCGCCGCAGCGCGGCGCTGGGTGCTCGCGGTGGCGGTGCTCGGTTCCACCCTGGCGTACGTCGATGAGTCGGTGGTCAATGTCGCCCTGCCCGCCATCGAGTCCGACCTGCGCACCACGCTGCCGGCGATGCAGTGGGTGATCAACGCCTACACGCTGTGCATGTCGGCGCTGCTGCTCAGCGGCGGTGCGGCCGCCGACCGCTTCGGCCGGCGCCGCGTGTTCGTGATCGGAGTGAGCCTCTTTGCCGCCGCCTCACTCGGCTGCGGCGTGGCAGGGAACGTAGCAATGCTGCTGGCGGCGCGCGCCGTTTCTGGGGTCGGGGCGGCACTGCTCGTCCCTTGCTCGCTGGCGCTCATCGGCGCTGCCTTCGAGGAGCGGGAACGTGGAGCCGCCATCGGCATCTGGTCGGGCGCGGCGGCGATCGCCGCCGGAGCAGCTCCACTTCTCGGGGGTGGTCTGCTCGATCATTGGTCGTGGCGGGTGATCTTCCTCATCAACCCGCTGCTGGCAATCCCCGCGCTGTGGATCTCCCTGCGGCGCGTCCCGGAGAGCCGCGATCCGGATGCGCCGCCGGGTGTCGACTGGAGGGGCAGCCTGCTCGCGTTCGCCGGGCTCGGGACGCTGGTCTACGGACTGATTGCTTCCTCCGATCTCGGCTGGACTCATCCGGCGGTGATCGGCTCACTGGCCCTCGGCGCGGGATTACTGCTCCTGTTCGTCGTAACCGAGTTGCGCAGCCGGGCGCCGATGATGCCGCTCGAGCTCTTCCGCTCGCCGACTTTCAGCGGCGTCAACCTGCTAACGCTGCTGCTCTACGGCGGGCTCGGCGGCGGCTTCTTCTTCCTGCCCTTCCTGCTGATTCAGGCGCGCGGCTACTCGGCGACCGCCGCCGGCGCGGCTTACCTGCCCTTCACCGTGATCCTCGGCGTGCTGTCGCGGTGGTCGGGAGGCCTGATCGACCGTTTCGGCGCGCGCGGGCCGCTGATCCTCGGGCCCACGGTCGCGGCGGGCGGCTTTGCGCTGCTGGCGATCAGCCGTGAGCCCTACTGGACCGTCCTCGTGCCGATGATCGTGCTCGGGCTCGGCATGGCCGTCACGGTCGCACCGCTCACCACCGCAGTCCTCAACGCAGTGCCGACGCATCGCACCGGCGTCGCCTCCGGGATCAACAACGCGGTCGCCTCGGTCGGCAGCCTCCTCGTGATCGCGGTGCTCGGCAGTGTTGCCGTTGGCGCGATGTCACGCTCCCTGGAGCGGCGCCTCGAGAGCCCGGCGGTGCCACGCGAAGTACGGCTGGTGGTCGAGGCCGCGCGCGGTGGCTTCGTCATCCCGCCGCTGCCGGCGAGCCTGCCGGCGCAAGAGCGCTGGCGTGCCCAGGCAATTGTTGCTGCCTCGCTCGACGAGACGGTGCGGATGGCGCTGTGGATCGCGGCAGCCCTGGCCCTGGCCGGCGCGCTGACCGCGCTCGGCACGCTGCCGCGGGACGCGCGCCGTGCGGCCGCGATGCCGGCGCCTCCCTGAGGCGCAGGGCTCACGCGCTCACGCCGGCCGTGACTCTTCCGGCTCGAGGATCGTCGTGATGGTGACACCCTGCTTCAGCGTCAGGGTGACCGGAGTGCGCTCGGCGATATCCGCGAAGCGCGCACGCTGTGCCTCGTCGAGCTCGCCCTCGAGCCGAAGCCGGCGCGTCATCGTGCGTCTCTCCCCCTCGTGGCGGAAGAGCACGTCGACATGTGCCGCACGCAGCGGCCAGCTCTTGCGCTCGGCGTACATGCGCAGCGTGATCGCCGTGCAGGCCGCGAGCGCGGCGCACAGCAACTCGTGCGGCGCGGCACCGGTGTCCTTGCCGCCGAGCGCCGGACCTTCATCGGAGATGAGCGAATGGTGCCCCGCCATGAGCGCCGTCGTGTAGTCGATGGTGCCGATGTCCGCCGTTGCACGTGCCATGGCCGTTGTCCTCGCCACTCTCCGCAGCTAGTCTGGCAGGCGTGACGCTAGAATGCGATCATCGAGGTATCCCGCATGCCCGAGCATCCCCTTCATGGCGCGGATCTGGCCGTGCCCGTCACGGCCACCGATCACACGCTCGGACCGGAGCACGCGCCGGTCGTCGTGGTTGAATACGGCGACTTCGAATGCCCGATCTGCAAGCAGGCTGCGCCGACCGTGCGGCTGCTGCTCGAGCGCTTCGCCAACCGGGTGCGCGTCGCCTTCCGTCACTTTCCGCTCGAGCAGGCTCATCCCCACGCGCTCCTCGCGGCCGAGGCCGCCGAGAGCGCCGGCGAGCAGGGCAAGTTCTGGCAGATGCACGACCTCCTGTTCGCCAACCAGGCGCATCTGGACGCCAGGCACCTGCACTCCTATGCCGAGCGGCTCGGGCTCGACATGGCGCGCTTCACCGCGGAGCTGGACGACCGCGTCTTCACCCAGCGTATCCGTGAGCACCAGGAGAGCGGACGGCGCAGCCACATCCGCGGCACTCCCGGCTTCTTCGTCGACGGCCGGATTCAGGACGTGTCCTTCGGCTTCGAGAGGCTCTTCGACGCGGTGGGGGCGACGTTACGACGATGACAGCACGAAGAGAGCAGGCGGCTAATCCATAGGGACGGCGATCGACTTAGGCACCGCGGCGGCGGTCAGCGCCTCGCGCAGCGGTCGCCGGTGTGCCACCCGGTCCGTGCGCCACCAGGGCTCGACCTCCTTGCCGTGTGCCGGCTCGACCGGCTCGCCGAGGCGCGGCATCAGGAGATGTGTAGCCGCTCGGGGCGCGAGCCTGAGCAGGGTCTCGGCGGGCTGGTCCCAGGGGTGCATCGCCAGCGCAAACGTTCCCCAGTGAATCGGCAGGAATGCACCACCCCCGAGGAGCTCGTGCGCTCTGAGTGCGTTCTCGGGACCCAGGTGCATGTCGCCCCAGGCGGGGTGCCACGCGCCCACCTCGAGCATCGTCAGATCGAACGGCCCCAGCCGCTCGCGAATCTGCTGATACTCGGTCGTGAGTCCGGTATCGCCGCTGAAGAACACCGCGTGCCTCGACGAGCGAATGACCAGCGAGGACCAGAGCGTCGTATTGCGCGTCGTGATGGTGCGGCCGGAAAAGTGTTGCGAGGGAGCCGCGGTGACCGTGAGCTCGGTGTGCGGCAGAGAATAGGACTCCCACCAGTCGAGCTCGACGATGCGCTCGCTTTCCACGCCCCAGGCCTCGAGGTGCGCCCCGACGCCGAGCGAGGTCACGAACGGCACGGCGCGCCTGCGCAGCTGCCGTATGGTCGGATAGTCGAGGTGGTCGTAGTGATCGTGCGAGACGACGACGAGGTCAACCGGCGGCAGCGCGCGCAGCGGCACCGGCACCGGCTGGAACCGCTTCGGACCCACGAAGCGCGAGGGCGAGGCGCGCGGGCCCCAGACCGGATCAGTGAGCACTCGCAGCCCATCGATCTCGATCAGGACCGTTGAATGTCCGAGCCAGGTGGCGCGCAACCTGCTGCCGGGCGGCTTCCCCCACGTTTCCAGGGGATTCATGGCGGGCAGCGGGCCGGGCGGCACCCGCCGCTCGCCCCCGCACAGAAACTCGCGCAGCGTCGGCATCGGCGCGCTCGGGTCGCGCAGGCCGGGCGGGATCGGATGCAGGTTGCGGAAGCATTCGCCCGCCCAGCGCAGCGAGGCCTTGATGCGCTCGAGCCGCGTGCCTTCGGGTCTTCGTCCCAGGGACCTCATCGGCTCCATGATACGCATGAGGACGCGCCCTGAGCTTCCGTGATCAAATATGAAGGCTGCACCAGGGCCTCCTCATCGAGCGCGCCGCCCAGCCGTAGGCAGCGCCGCCGCGCCTCAGCCGAACGCGAGATAGAGGCTGTAGCTCGCCACGACCAGCACGAGGCAGGCCGACAGCGTCAGCTCCGTGCGCACGTCCGAGGCGGCGTGCGGCTGCATATCGTCGAGCAGCCGAGTGGTGCGCACGAATCGTGCGGTCGCCAGCACCACCAGCGCGACTCCACCGAAGATGAGCAGCAGCCCCTCGTAGCTTCCCACCCGACCCGAGAGTCTCGCGAGCTGCGCCGCCTGCTCGCCGACCGCGGCGGCCGCGATCGTGCGCAGGAACAGGTTGAATCTCTCGAGGAAGAACCCGAAGGCGATCACGGCGATGCCGGTGCGCACCCAGGCGAGAAAAGTGCGCTCGTTCGCGGCATGGTCGCTGTAGCTGGTGATCATGGCACGGCCTCCTCAGATGTGGATGCGCTTCATCGCCGGATCGTACAGCGGCCGCGCCGACACGACGGCAGGGTAAAGCTTACCGGCGATGTCGACCTGCCACTCCCCGCTGCCGAGATAGGCCTCATCGACCGTGACCTTCGGCTCGATCATCGCAAGTCCCACCGCACCGCCGAGCGTGTGGCCGTAGGAAGCGGCACGCAGGTAGCCAACGGGCACGGCGTCGCGCCGCACGATCTCGGCGTGGAACATGAGGGGCTCGGGATCCTTGACCAGCACCTGCACCAGGCGGCGCTTCGGGGGACCGGCGGCCTTGCGCTCGAGCACCGCCTCCTTGCCGATGAAGCCGTCGGGCTTGTTGAGATCCAGCGCGAAACCGAGACCGACCTCGTGGGGCACGTCGGTGTTGTCTATGTCGTGGCCGTAGTCGCGGTAGCCCTTCTCCAGGCGCAGGCTGCCGAGCGCCTTGAGGCCCGCATGCCTCAATCCGAGCTGGCGTCCGGCCGCGACGATACGGTCGTACACATGGGTCGCCTGCTCGGCCGGCACATACAGCTCGTAGCCGAGCTCGCCAAGATAGGTGATGCGGATGCACAGCACCCGCGCGAAGCCGATGTCGATCTCGCGCGCCGTGCGGAAGGGAAACGCCGCGTTGGAGAGATCGGCGCTCGTCAGCTGCTGCAACAGCGCGCGCGAGCTCGGCCCCTGCACGTTGAGCTGCCCATAAGCGGAGGTGACGTCGGTGATGGAAGCATGGGCAGCGTCATCGATGTGGCGCCGCATCCAGGTCTCGGCGTGACGCACCATGGTGTCGGTCACGACGACGAGGAAGCGCTCGTCCGCCACTTTGGTGACGGTGAGATCGGCTTCGAGACGGCCGGTCTCGTTGAGCCACTGCGTGTAGGTGATCATGCCCGCGGCGCCGTCGACCTGGTTTCCGGAGATGCGGTTCAGGCAGCGGCCCGCATCGCGCCCCTGCACCAGGAATTTCCCCATGAACGACATGTCCATGAGGATGACGGCCTCGCGCGCGGCGCGATGCTCCTCGCGCCAGCGCGCAAACCAGCTCGGACGGCCCCAGGAGAGCGGTCCCGGGTCCGGGGTGCTCGCGGGCTCGCCATACCAGTCGGGGCTCTCCCAACCGCTGACCTCCCTGAAGTAGGCGCCCGCGGCGGCCAGCCGCTCGTGGAACGGCGACTTTCTCACTCCACGGGCGGTCGCGAGTGACATGAACGGGTAGTGGCACTTGTAGACCATGCCCAGCGATTCCACCGTGCGCCCGCGCCGGTACTCCGGATTGGTCTGCGTCGCGTGCAGCCGGTCGATGTTGAAGCCGGTGACATCCACGTCGGGGTAACCGGTCACGATCCAATGAGCGAGCACACGCCCGAGGCCCCCGCCCGTCAGGACGCCGATGGAATTGAGCCCCGCCGCTACGAAGTAACCCTTGAGCTCCGGAGCCTCGCCCACGATGGGACGCAGGTCGGGCGTGAAGCTCTCCGGTCCGCAGAAGAAACGCTTCATGCCCACTTCCTGCGTGATCGGCACCCGCGACATGGCACGCTCGAGGAACGGTGTCATGCGCTCCCAGTCGGGCGGCAGCTCGCCGAAGGAGAAGTCGCCGGGGATTCCTTCGACCTTCCATGGCGCGCACACCGGCTCGAACAGGCCCACCATGAGCCCACCACCCTCCTCGCGGTAATAGCCGTAGGCACCCGGGTCCTCGAGCACCGGCATGTTCGGCGGCAGATTCCTGATGGGCTCCGTGATCAGGTAGTAATGCTCGGCCGCCTGGTTGGCGATCGTGACACCGCTCGCCGCGCCGAGCTGCCGCGCCCACATCCCCGCGCAGTTGACGACGATCTCGGTCTTGATGTCCCCGAGCGCGGTGCGCACGCCGGTCACGCGTCCGCGCGCCCGCAGCACGCCACTCGCGGGCACGCCCTCGATGATCCTCACGCCCCTCTGGCGCGCGCCCTTGGCGAGCGCCATGGTGACGTCCACCGGGTTCACGCGCCCGTCGTCCTTCACATAGAAGCCCGCCTCGATGTCGTCGACGCGCGCCAGCGGAAAGAGCTCGAGCACCTCGCGCGGGGAGATCTCGAGCACGTCCACGCCGCAATAGCGGTTGAAGGCAGCGACCCGCCGGTACTCCTCGAGGCGGTCCTTGTCGGCGGCGACCTCGATGAAGCCGATCTGCGCGAGTCCGGTCGACTGGCCGGTCTCCGCCTCGAGGCGCCGGTAGAGGTCGCGCGAGTACTTGCGCATCTCGGTCGAGGTCTCGGAGGTCGAGCCGAAGGTGACCATGAGGCCGGCGGCGTGCCAGGTGGTGCCCGAGGTGAGCCGGTCGCGCTCGAGGAGCACGACGTCCCGCCAGCCCATCGCCGCCAGGTGGTATGCAACCGAGGTGCCGATGATGCCGCCGCCGACCACCACCACGCGGGCGTGGGAGGGAATCGCGGCGGGCAGACTGGCGCTCACGTGCTGCATCTTGCCGAAACGGTGGCTCAGGCGCACCTCAGGTAGCGAGTCAGCACGTTCGCGGTCACGCGCTCAGCCATTAGGTCGCGACGCTTGAGTGCGGCCACCCATTCGCAGCTGCCAGCGTGAAACACCTCACCCCTGCCGCGCGCGAAGTTGACGATCATCCCCGCGCCACGCTTGACTCGATCGACGGCCGAGTCGCTCTGATCCCCGTGCAGGATCTCCGCCACGTACTTCGCATCGTCGTCAGAGAGAAATCGATCGTCGAGCGGGACGTCCAGGCGCTCCTCTTTGAGAGCCGACATGCCGAGCGCGAGGATCTCAAGTCCCGGTGGAGCGCCGCTCGTCGCGGTCGGCTCGGGCAGGCCCCCGCGGATCACGTAGTCGAGCCCGTCGACCTCATAGCCAAAAGCGTGACCCTGCGCGCCGAGGAGGTCGCCGTAGCAAAGCCCGGTGCCCGCAAAAGCCCAATGCTCGGGCCGGTACACCGGAAAGCCGCGCACGCCCCGCGGCGCGCAGGCGCCCCAGCCCGCGTACAGGCCGTTGGTGGCATTGAGGCCGAAGGTCGAGGCACCCGGACGTCCGGTCTCGGGCGCTTCCCATGAACCGGTAGTGCGCGACGGATCGGCAGACTTGTACACCGGATCCTCGGCACGTGCCCGGTACTTGTAGCAGACCTGGTTCCTGCCGCCTGACTCCAGGCGCGTTTGCCACATGAAATTGCCTGCGAACCGCGCGACCCTTCCACCGCGATCGAGATAAGCATCGACCGCATCGCGCATCTCCCACGTCCAGTATTCGTCGTGCCCGACGAAGACCACGCAGGAATAGCCCTCGAGGATTTCCGGATTGAAGTGCAACTCGTGCTGGCTGGCGAGGTCCACGGCGTACCCCGAGCGCTCCGCCCACTGCAGGAAATGGCGGTCGTAGCTCGCCCAGCCAGAGGAGGCGTACTTGTTGGAGTAACCATTAGCAAACGCCCACTCCAGATGCGGATAGCGCGGCGCAGCGCCCGGCGGCGGATCGACCTCCAGGGGTACCCGCGGCGCGTCATCCGGCAGGACGACGAAGCCGCGACACCATGGACGCTCGAGGCTGACAGTCGTCGCATACTGGTTGCGCTTCGGTCCGGTGATTCCCTGGTAATGATTGGAGCCTCCCCAGGTGTTATAGGCCGCCCACGTTCCGGATGCCGCGACCTGGAGGATCCGGCTCGCTTTGCGGCCGGCCAGCGGGCGCACGATGATGAGATGCTGAGCGCTCAGCTCGTGGCCGCCGGGACCCTCGGCCTGCAATGTGATCCGGTAGGCACCGGAAGGCCAATCCTCGCCGATGCGAAACTCCAGCGACGGAGCCCAACCGCAGCCGATCACCGAGCACTGCTCGGGCGTATCCTGCCAGCGGGCATCGCGCACTTCCCGCTCGAGCACCGGCTGCGCGCTCGCGCCATCGCGCATTATGGTGAGCCGATAGCGGCGGGCGGTCGAGCTCACGCACAGCCGCACAATCGCTCCCGGCGGGTAGGCGATTCGCTCCGTGTAGCACCAGATCTCGCCGCGTGCACCTGCCTGTCCTGCGCGCTCAAAGCGATGACCGAAGACAGCCTCGTGCCGCTCTGCCGGGGTGAGGCCAAAATCCGCAAAGGCCGTCATAGACTCTCGCCACTCTAGCCTATGTTAGAGTCGGTCGCCTCGTGTACCCGGCAAGAGTCCGGATGAGCGCCGCCTTGCAGCAGCCTGCCAACAAATCCTCGCGCATCGAGCAACACACGATCTACCAGATCCCGCTCGATGAGCGGCACGGCAAGGCGCACCAGTTGTTCACGCTGTGGTTCGGCGCGAATCTGAACGTGCTGACCGTGGTAACCGGCGCCCTCGCCACCACGATTTTCCATCAATCCTTCGTTGCCGCGGTCCTCGCCATACTCCTCGGCAACCTGATCGGCACGATCTTCATGGCCTTGCATGCGGCGCAGGGCCCGCAGCTCGGTGTGCCGCAGATGATCCAGAGCCGCGGCCAGTTCGGAGCCAAGGGAGCCGGCTTCGTCGTCGCCCTCGTCGCATTCATGTACGTCGGATACGCGGGCACGGCCTTCGTGACCGGTGGCCAGTCGCTGCACTTCATCGTTCCCGTGCTCAGCGAGGATGTGGCAATCGTCGCCATCGGCGCGATCACTCTTGCCGCTGCCATCTATGGTCACGACGTAATCCACTTCTCCACCCGCATGATGACCTACGTATCGGGCAGCGCGCTGCTGCTGTGCTTCGTGTGGCTGCTGTTCATTACGCCGCTACCCGGCTACTTCCTGACGCAGGGATCCTTCTCGGCGGTCGGCTTCTTCAAGATGGTTTCGATGGGGGCACTGTGGCAGCTCGGCTACGCGCCCTATGTCTCGGATTATTCGCGCTATCTGCCGCCGGACTCAGGCCCCCGCCAGGCTTTCTGGTCCTGCTACTGGGGTACGACGCTCGGCGCGGTACTACCGATGATTCTCGGAGCCATGATCGGTCCCGCGGTCACGGACGGCAATGTCGTCACCGCAATCGCGCATCTCACCGGACGCGTGAGCATCATCGTCATGCTGCTGCTCATACCCGGCGTCGCGGTGGCCGGCGCGATCTGTCTCTATGGGGGTGCGCTGGCAATGATGACGCTGGGGCACACGCTGGCGCCCCGCTGGCGCATAAGCCACCGCGCGCGCATCGTGATCGCCTCAGGAATATTCGTGGTCGCGCTCCTGATCAGCATAGCGGGGGCGAAGAACTTCCTGCCGCTCTACAGTCACTTCAACGAGCTGCTCCTCTACCTGCTCGTGCCCTGGACGGCGGTGAACCTCATCGACTATTACCTGATCCGCTTCGGTGATTACCACGTGCCGTCGTTCTTCGCGGCGGACGGCGGGGTGTACGGACACTACAATCACACGGCTCTGGCCTGTTACCTCGTGGGCATCGTGGTGCAGATTCCCTTCGTTGCATCCGACCTTTACACCGGTCCCTTCGCCCGGGCGTTCGGCGGCGTCGATCTCTCCTGGATGGTCGGCATCGGCGTCGTGAGCCCCCTCTACTATTTCGCCATGCGTTCCTCCCAGCGGCCACTGTCGGCCGTGCCGGCGGAAAAGTCATGAGCGTCAAAGCACAGCACACGGCGGCAGCGCGCCTTCCCGAGCGCGAGACGGTCCTGCACAGCTGGTGTATCCAGAGCGAGTGGAACGCGCCGACCATCGTCGGCGGCCGGGGCGCGCGGCTCTACACGGCGGACGGGCGCACGATTCTCGACATGTCGAGTCTCGCCGAATGCTCGAGTCTCGGCCACCAACATCCGCGCGTGGTCGAGGCGATCCGCGCGCAGGCGCAGCGGCTGTGCTTCGTCACCAACGCCTGGGGCGCCGAGCCGCGCGCCGCGCTCGCCGCACTGCTGCTCGAGCACTCGGGCTTCACGCACGGGCGCGTGTTCTTCACCCTGGGCGGCGCCGACGCCAACGAGCACGCCGTGAAGTTCGCGCGCGCTGCCGGAGCCAAACCGCGCGGCTGGGTGATCACGCGCGAGCGCTCCTATCACGGGGCGAGCTACGCCGCCATGGCGCTCTCCGGGGACACGCGCACCACGAGCCAGGTCGACGCGCAGGCGTTTCGCGTGATGCGCGTGCCACCTCCTTACGCCTACCGCTGTCCCTTCGGCACGAGCCGCGCGGATGACTGCGCGGCGGCGGCGGTGCGGCGCGTCAGCCAGCTCATCGACGAGTGCGGTGCCCGTGAGGTCGCTGCCGTGATGATGGAGACGAACGCCGGAACCAACGGCATCGTCGCACCCGACAGTTTCTGGCCGGCCTTGCGCGCGGCGACCCGCGCAGCCGGCGTCTATCTGATTGCCGATGAGGTCATGAGCGCCTTCGGACGCTGCGGCGAGTGGTTCGCCTGGCAGCGCTACGGCGCGGACAGTCGGCCCGACCTCATGACGCTCGCCAAGGGCCTCACCGGCGCACACCTGCCGCTCGGGGCGGTGGTGGTCGCGGCGAACGTCGCGCGCGCACTCCAGCCGCAGATGCTCATGACCGGTCTCACCTATTGCGGCCATCCGCTCGCCTGCGCCGCGGGCGTCGCCGCACTCGAGAGCTATCGCGACGAGGGGCTGATCGAGCGCTCCCGGGCGCTCGGGGCCGAGATGTTCGCCCAGCTCAAGCGCATGCAGGCCCGCCACGCGGTGATCGGCGACGTCCGCGGCGGCCATGGACTCTTCGCGGTGGTCGAGCTGGTGCGCGATCGCGCGAGCCGCGCGCCGCTCGCTCCCTGGCCGCAGATGCACGCCGCGCTGCGAGGACTGCTCGAGTCTGCAATGGCCGCCGGTGTCTCCTTCGCCGCGCGGGGTAACCTGCTGCTGCTCGCGCCGCCACTCGTGGTCGGCGAGCGCGAGCTTGGCGAAGCGCTCGAGCTCCTCGATCGCCTGCTCGGCGAGCTCACCGCAGTGGTCTCCGGGGAGCGGAACTCATGACCTTCAAGCTGACCTACGCGACCATGTTCGATCCGCCCGAGGAGCTGCACACGCGCTTCGATGCGGCGATGAAGCGGGTGCGTGGCGCACTCGGTGGCTCGCACCCCCTCTACATCGCCGGCGCCGACCGGCCGGCGGAGCATGCGGCGGAAAAGCGCAGCCCCGCAGATCGCGACCTGCTCATCGGTACTTTCGCCGCCGCGGGCGCCGTGGACGCGGACCGGGCGCTGCGCGCGGCGCACGGCGCCTTCCCGGCATGGAAGCGGACCCCGGCCGCGACACGCGCGCAGCTGCTGCGGCGCGTCGGGCAGCTGATCGAGGAGCGCGTCTACGACATCGCCGCCGCCCTCACCCTCGAGGTGGGCAAGAACCGCATGGAAGCACTCGGCGAGGCGCAGGAGGCGGCGGACTTCTTCACGACCTATTGCGACGACTTCGAGCGTGCGGGTGGCTTTGTGCATACGCTCCCCGACGATCCGCTGACGAGCCACGTATCACACAACCGCAGCGTCCTGAAGCCCTACGGCGCCTGGGCCGTCATCACGCCCTTCAACTTCCCCATCGCGCTCGCCGCCGGTCCGGTGGCGGCGGCGCTCATCACCGGCAACACCGTGGTCCTGAAGGGCGCGACGGTGACGCCCTGGGCGGGACGGCTGCTCGCGGATTGCGTTCGCGATGCCGGGCTGCCACCCGGGGTATTCAACTACCTGAGCGGCTCGAGCCGCGAGATCGGCGCGGCGCTCCTCGAGCATCCGCTCACGGCCGGTGTCACGTTCACGGGTTCCTACGAAGTCGGCCGGCTGATTGCCTTGAAGATGCAGAGCGGCGCGTACCCCAAGCCCTGCATCGCGGAGATGGGCGGCAAGAATGCCTGCATCGTCACCGCCCGCGCGGACCTGAAGCGCGCTGCCGCCGGCATCCTGCGCTCTGCCTTCGGCATGGGCGGGCAGAAATGCTCGGCGCTCTCGCGGCTCTATGTCGACCGTCAGGTGGCCGAGCCGCTGACCGAGGCATTGCTCACACAGCTCGCGGCCCTCAGCATCGGGGACCCCGCGCGGCGCGAGAACTGGCTGGGTCCCGTCGCGACGAGCGCGGGCTACGACGACTACGGGCGCTACGCGGCACAGCTGCGCACCGCGGGTGCCCGCATCCTCTTCGGTGGCGAGCAGCTCAAGGAGGGCGCTCTCGCCCGCGGCTTCTTCGTGCGCCCGACGCTGGCCGAAGCGCCGGTGGGTCACCCGCTGTGGGACAAGGAGATGTTTCTTCCCATCCTGATGTTGCATCGCGTGGCCTCGAACGACGAAGCGATGAGGCTCGCCAACGCTTCCCCGCTCGGGCTCACCGCGGGCTTCTACGGCGCGCCCGATGAGATCGGCTGGTTCCAGGAGCACATCGAGGCCGGCGTCACCTACGCAAACCGCCCGCAGGGCGCCACCACCGGCGCGTGGCCCGGCTATCAACCCTTCGGCGGCTGGAAAGGCTCGGGCACCACGGGCAAGGCCATCGCGTCTTTCTACTACCTGCCGCAATACCTGCGCGAGCAGTCGCAGACCGTGGTCGAGTAAGCGGCATGCAGCTGCTGCCGCTCAACGAGGCGATCGCGACGCACGTGCAGGACGGCGACAGCGTGGCGCTCGAGGGATTTACCCACCTCATCCCGTTCGCCGCCGGTCACGAGATCATCCGTCTCAGGCGGCGCAAGCTGCACCTGATCCGCATGACGCCGGATCTCATCTACGACCAGCTGATCGGCATGGGCTGCGCTGCGCGGCTGACCTTCTCCTGGGGTGGCAATCCGGGCGTGGGATCGCTGCATCGCCTGCGCGATGCGGTGGAGCGGCAATGGCCGCAGCCGCTCGCCCTCAGCGAATTCACCCACGCGGAGCTGGCGCTGGCGTATCAGGCGGGCGCGAGCGGCATGAGCTGCGGACTGATGCCGTATCACGCCGACACGGATCTCGCGCGCCTGCCGGGATCGAAGCTACGCACCGTGCGCTGTCCCTTCACCGAGCGGCTGCTGACCGCCGTCCCCGCCATCAACCCGGACGTCACCATCCTCCACGCGCAGCAGATCGATGCCGAGGGTAACGTCCTCATCCGCGGGATCATCGGCGCCGCCAAGGAGGCCGCGCTGGCGGCACGGCGCGTGCTCGTCACCGTCGAGGAGCAGGTCGAGCGGCTCAACGCGGACCTGAACGCGGTGGTGCTGCCGGCGTGGCTGATCACTGCGGCGAGCGTCGTGCCGGGCGGCGCCTATCCCTCTTACGCCCAGGGCTACTACCCGCGCGACAACCGCTTTTATCTCGCCTGGGATGCGATCGCGCGCGACCGCACGGCATTCACGGCCTGGATGGAGCGCCACGTGCTCGGCGTGCGCGATCACGCGGCGCTGCTGCGCGCGCTCGGAGTGGCTGCATGAGCGCGCCCGCCTACACCGCGGACGAGATCATGACCGTGACCGCCGCGCGGCAGCTGGTGAACGGCGCCGTGTGTTTCGTCGGCATCGGCCTGCCGAGCGCCGCGTGCAACCTGGCGCGCATGACACATGCGCCGGAGCTGGTGCTGATCTACGAATCGGGCACGGTCGGCACGCGGCCCAAGGTGCTGCCGCTCTCGATCGGGGATGGCGAGCTCGCCGAGACCGCGACCTGCGTCGTGCCACTGCCGGAGATCTTCGCGCACTACCTGCAGCGCGGGCGGGTCGACGTCGGCTTCCTCGGCGCGGCGCAGATCGATCGCTTTGGAAATCTCAACAGCACCGTCATCGGCGACTACGCCCGTCCGAGCGTGCGGCTGCCGGGCGCCGGCGGCGCACCGGAAATCGCGACCTACGCGCGTGAGGTGCTCATCATCATGAAGCAGACGCCGCGCAGCTTCGCACCGAGGCTCGACTTTCGCACGTCCTGCGGCTACCTCGAGGGCTCCGGTGCCCGCGCCGCGAGTGGCAGCCCCGGTGCGGGCCCGCGCGCGGTGATTACCGATTTCGGCGTGCTCCGGCCCCATCCCCGGACTGAAGAGCTCGAGCTGGTTGCGCTCTATCCCGGCATCAGCGTGGATGCCGCCCGTGCCGCCACCGGCTGGCCGCTCAAGATCGCCGCGCACGTCGAATGGCTGCCCGCCCCGGAGGCCGCCGAGCTCGCGGTGCTGCGCGAGCTCGAGGTGGCTACGCGCGAGGCGCACGCCCGTCCGATCCGCATCACCCTGAGGAACTGATATGCCCTCACCCCATATCCGCACACCGCTTCCCGGTCCGAGGGCGCAGGCGCTGATAGCCCGCGACCGGCCGGTGACGACGCCCTCCTACCCGCGCGACTACCCCTTTGTCATGGCGCGCGGGCGCGGCGCCGAGGCCTGGGACGTCGACGGCAACCGCTTCCTCGATTTCATGAGCGGCATCGGTGTCGCGAGCACCGGACATGCGCACCCCAAGGTGGTGCAGGCCATCAAGGACGCAGCCGACGATTTCCTGCACATCTCCTCCGATTACTGGCACGAACGCATGACGCGCCTCGCCGAGCGCATCAACGAGCTCGCGCCCGTGGGCGAGCCGGCTCAGGTGCTCGTGTGCCAGAGCGGCACCGAATCGGTCGAAGGCGCGCTCAAGCTCGCGCGCTACGTGACCGGCCGCCCGCGCTTCATCGCTTTTCTGGGCGGCTTTCACGGCCGCACCATGGGTGCGCTCGCCTTCACCTCGAGCAAGGTGACGCAGCAGGCGGGATTCTTCCCGACCATGCCGGGCGTGACTCACGTGCCCTACCCCAACCCCTACCGGCCGCTGTTCGTCGGCACCGACCAGGGCCGCGCGGTGCTCGACTACCTCGAGACGCTCTTCCAGAGCAACGTGCCGCCGAACGAGGTCGCCGCGATCGTGGTCGAGCCGATCCAGGGCGAAGGCGGCTATCTGGTGCCGCCCGACAGCTTCCTGCCCGGTCTGCGCGCGCTCTGCGACCGCCACGGAATTCTCCTGATCTTCGATGAGGTGCAGTGCGGCATCGGGCGCAGCGGCAGGATGTTCGCAAGCCAGCATTGGGGCGTGTCCCCGGACATCATGACGCTTGCCAAGGGCCTCGCCTCGGGGCTGCCGATGGGGCTGGTCGTGGCGCGCCGCACGCACATGGAGAGGTGGAAGCGCGGTGCGCATGGCAACACCTTCGGCGGCAATCCGCTGTGCTGCGCGGCGGCCCTCGCGACGCTCGAGCTCGTGGAGCGCGAGTACGCGGCCAACGCGGCGTCGGTCGGCGAGTACTTCATCGGCCGCCTGCGCGAGCTGCAGCAGCGCTTTCCCTGCATCGGTGATGTGCGCGGCAAGGGACTCATGATCGGCATGGAGCTCGTCACCGACCGCGCGAGCCGTGCGCCCGCGAAGCAGCTGTGCGAGGCCGTACTGACACGCGCCTTCCACCATGGACTGCTGCTGCTTTCCTGCGGCGCGAGCACCGTGCGCTTCATTCCGCCGCTTATGATCAGCCGCACCCATGTGGACGAGGCCCTGACACTGCTCGAGCCGGCGCTGAAGGAAGCGCTGGCGTCGGTCTGAAGGAGCCGCGCGTGCCGGGCACCGCCGAGCAACCGCGCGCCCTGGGGTTGCTCATGTGCACCGCGCTGGTCGTGGGCAACACGATCGGCGTCGGCATCTTCATGCTGCCGGCCTCGCTCGCCCCCTACGGTCTCAACGCCGTGCCGGCCTGGCTGATCACGACCGTCGGCTGCATCTTCGTCGCCTGGGTATTCGCAGGGCTGGCACGCGCCTTTCCGCAGGACGACGGGCCGTACGCCTACTCGAGCCGCGCCCTGGGAGCCGGCGTCGCATTCGTCATCATGTGGTGCTACTGGATCTCCACGGTCGTGACCAACGCGGTGCTCGCGACCGGCGTGGTCGGCTACCTGTCCTCCTTCCTTCCCGTGCTCGCGACCAACCACCTGCTCGCCGCCGTGACGGCGGTGGCGTTGGTGTGGCTGTTCGTGGCGATCAACGTCCGCGGGGTGCGCGCCGCCGGCTGGGTGCAGGTGTGGAGCAGCGTGCTGAAGCTCCTGCCGCAGTTCGGGATCGTGGCGCTCGGGGTATGGGCATTTTTCGCACCGCACGCAACGTCGCCGGTGCAGCTGCCGACCACGCCCACCTCCTTGAGCGGGGTGATCACGGCATCGACCCTCGCCCTCTACGCGATGCTCGGCGTGGAGAGCGCCGCGATGCCGGCCGGCCGGGTGTGCGATCCGGGCCGCACGATCCCGCGCGCGACGTTCATCGGCACGCTGACGGTCGCGCTCGTCTACATCTGCGTCTCGCTGATTCCGATGCTGCTGATCCCGCAGGGCGAGCTCGCGGCCTCGAGCGCGCCGTTCGCGGACCTGTTTGCACGCTTCCTCGGCCCCGCCTCGGGCAAGCTGCTCGCGGCCTTCGTGATCGTGAGCGGCCTCGGCTGCCTGAATGGCTGGACGCTGATCCTGGGCGAGCTCACCGTGAGCTTCGCCCGGCACGGCGGCTTCCCGCCGGCCCTGGGAAAAGTGAACGCGCACGGCGCGCCGACGCGGGCCTTCGTCGTTACCGCCATCCTCGCGAGCCTCATGATGCTCACGAGCTATAGTGATTCGACCGCGGGCGCCTTCACGTTCCTCAGCGTGGTCGTCACCGCCGCCAACCTGCCGGTGTATTTTGGCTGTGCGATCGCCGTGCTGATCCTCTGGCGCCGCGGCGAGCTCGGCCGGCTCAGGTCCCGCGACTCGCGCTGGCTCGCCGCCGCGGTCATGGCAACCATCTACTGTGTGTGGGTCTCGATCGGCATCGGCGGCAAGTCGCTGCTGTGGGCGCTGGCGCTGTGCGCGCTGGGCGTGCCGGTGTACTGGTGGTACGCGATCGTGCGGCGGCCCGCGCTCGCGACCTGAGGATCGCAGCACGGGGGCGCGTCTGCCACAGCGAGCGGAGGATCACAACATGCCGTGCCGAGCCGTCGCATTTCTCACAGCCGCCCTGCTGGCCTCGGCGGTGACCGGCGCAGCCGCCGCCACCGACCCGCCGGCGCACCAGCCCCGCGCGCGCGACCTGGGCGTGCCCTTCGACGGCACCCCGGGACCGCTGAACGCGATCACCGACGTCGACGGAGTGCTGGTCGGCCACACCACCCTCATCTCAGGCAGCGGCAAGCTCATCGTCGGACAAGGCCCGGTGCGCACCGGCGTCACCGCGGTGCTGCCGCGCGGCGCCGACTCCATGCAGCGCTTCTCCTTCGCGGGCTGGTACTCGCAGAACGGCAACGGCGAGATGACCGGCACGACCTGGATCGAGGAGTCGGGCTTTCTCGAAGGTCCGGTGCTCATCACCAACACTCACAGCGTCGGCGTGGTGCGCGACGCCGTGATTGCCTGGCGCGTGGCGCACGGGCCGCCGGATGCGACCCAATCGTGGTGGTCGCTGCCCGTGGTCGCGGAGACCTGGGACGGCTGGCTGAATGACATCAACGGCTTTCATGTGAAGCCGGAGCACGTGTTTCAGGCGCTCGACGGCGCCCACGGCGGAGCCGTCGAGGAAGGCGCGGTAGGCGGCGGCACGGGAATGATCTGCAACGGCTTCAAGGGCGGCATCGGCACCTCCTCGCGCCGGCTCACGGACAAGGACGGCGCTCACACGGTCGGAGTGCTGGTTCAGTGCAACTATGGAGTGCGGCGCAACCTGCGCATCGCGGGCGTGCCGGTCGGACGGGAGATCGACAGCGAGGACCCCTACGCCCTGGTACCGTCGGATCTGGCCGAGCGCGGTTCGATCATTGTGGTGGTCGCCACCAACGCGCCGCTTCTGCCACATCAACTGAAGCGCATCGCCCGACGCGTCTCGCTCGGACTCGGACGGACCGGCAGCATTGCCGGTAATGGCTCGGGCGACATCTTCATCGCGTTCTCGACGGCGAACCCGGCGGCGAGCGACCTGGGACACGTCGTCGACCTGAAAATGGTCCCGAACGACTCCCTGGATCCACTGTTCGCCGCCACCGTGCAGGCCACCGAGGAGGCGATCGTCAATGCCATGGTCGCCGCAAGCGACATGACGGGCATCGACGGGCACCACGTGCGGGCGCTGCCGCACGCTGAGCTGCGCGCGGTGCTCGCGAAATACAACCGCCTTACGAAGTAGTCGCGCCGGCTCGCGCCGCGCCCCTCACTGCCCGGCGAGGATCGCCCGCCCGCCGGCCGCGCGCCCGGAACGAGGCCCATGAAGGTCAAGGCAAGGAGCCACTGGTGAGGCATCGGCGATTCGCTTTGCGGAGCCAGGGCCGCGGACTCCCCGGGGCCGTGCCTGCTATTGTAGCGACCCGCGGGGCGCGTCCTGCGCCTCGAGCCGCCCGTGGAGAGTCCGATGTCGACACGTATCCTTGCCCGGTCTGCGCTGGGGGTCATGATGCTGGCGCTGTTCGCTCGCGAGCCGCTCGCCTACGCCGACTCGCCCGCGCCGCTCAAGACCCGCAACGTCGTCCTCATCGTGAGCGACGGGCTGCGCTGGCAGGAGATCTTCACCGGGGCCGACCCGGAGCTCCTCAACGAGAAGAACGGCGGCATCTGGGACAAGGAAGCGGACCTCAAGCGCGAGTTCTGGCGCGAGGACGTGAACGAGCGGCGCAAGGCGCTGTTTCCGTTCATCTGGTCCACGGTCGCCGCGCGCGGCCAGATCTTCGGCAACCAGCTGAAGGGCAGTGTCGCGCGCGTCACCAACACCTTCTGGTTCTCGTATCCCGGCTACAACGAGATGCTCTCGGGCCAGGCCGATCCACGCGTCAACTCCAACGAGTTCGGGCCGAACCCCAACGTCACCGTGTTCGAATGGCTCAACGGCCTGCCCGACCTCAAGGGTCAGGTCGCGGTGTTCGCCAGCTGGGGCACGTTCAAGGACATCTTCAATGTCGGCCGCAGCCATCTGCCGCTGCAGGCCGGCCAGGACCTGCCATACAAGGGCGAGGTGGGCCCGCGTGAGGCGCTGATGAACGAGCTCTACCGGACTACGACGACACTCGAGGACGGGGACGTCTACGACTCATTCGTGCAGATCCCGCTGATGGACTCCTTGGCCAGAACGCAGCCGCGCGTGCTGTTCGTCGGCTACGGCGAGACCGACAACTGGGGGCACATGGGCCGGTACGACCTGCTGCTGCACGCGGCGCATTCCTTCGACCACTACGTTGAGCAGCTGTGGAATGCGCTGCAGCGCCTGCCCGCGTACCGCGATCAGACGACCTTCATCCTCACCGCCGATCACGGGCGCGGCAGCGGACCCGTCGAATGGAAGGAACACGGTGTCAAGCAGCACGGCTCGGACAACGTCTGGATCGCGGTGATGGGCCCCGACACCGCACCGCTCGGTGAGCGCACTCAAACGCGTGAGGTTCACCAGGCGCAGATCGCGGCGACCGTCGCGGCGCTCCTCGGCAGGGACTACCGCCAGGCGGTGCCGGCCGCGGCGCCCCCCATTGAGGAGGCTCTAGCCGGGCGACGTTGAGCGCCCCTCGAGCACCGTGAGGATTCCCGCCAGGATCCGCGTCGGATCCGGCGGACAACCCGCAACGGCGACGTCCACGGGAATGACGTTGGCGATGCGCCCGCAGCTCGCATAGCCCTCGCCGAAGATGCCGCCGGTGCAGGCGCAGTCCCCGACGGCCACCACCAGCTTGGGATCCGGGGTGGCCTCGTAGGTTCGGCGCAGCGCGAGCTCCATGTGCCTGGAGACCGGGCCGGTCACCAGCAACAGATCAGCGTGCCGGGGACTCGCGACGAAACGGATGCCCAGGCCCTCGATGTTGTACAGCGGGTTGTTGAGGGCGTGTATCTCGAGCTCACAGCCGTTGCACGAGCCCGCGTCCACCGCGCGTACGCACAGGGCGCGCCCCAGCACGGCGAGGATGCGCGCCTGCAGGGCCTCACGCTGACGCAGGGTGTCGTCGGGGGCAGGCGCGGGCTCGCTCGCGATTCCGACCGAGGCGATCTGGCGCAGCGTCTTCAACATGATGCGCTCCTAGAGGTCGTGCCCGCTGTAGGACAGATTGAAGGACTTATTGATGAGCGGAAAATCGGGCACGATGTTGTCGATGATCGCGTGCTCGAGTGCCGGCCAGTTCTGCCACGAGGGATCGTGCGGATGACAGCGGCTGATCGTGCCCTCCGGTCCGGCCTCGAGCGCCACCAGCACCGGCCCGCGCCAGCCCTCGATCGCGCCGATAGCGAGTGCCCCGGGCGGCGGGTTGCGCACGGGCGCGCCCCGCGGCCCGGGCGGCATCCCGGCGATGATGCGCTCGATCAGGCGCAATGATTCGCTCAGCTCATCGAAGCGGACCGCGACCCGTGCCGCGACGTCTCCGGCACGGTGGCCGATCCGGGTCACCGCCAGCTCCGTGTACGGTGCGCAAGGCAGGTCGACGCGCAGATCGAATGCCTGGCCACTGGCGCGCCCCGCGACCCCGGTCAGACCGAGCCGTGCCGCAAGCGGCGGCGCGATCGTGCCGGCGCCGGTGAAGCGGTCGCGCACCCCTGCGTGCTCGTCGTAGATCGTGCGCAGCACCAGTACCTCGCGCGCCAGCTCACTCGCACACGCGCGCAGCATCTCGGCGCCGGCGCCCGTCAAGTCGACTGCCACACCCCCCGGCGCGATCGCGCTCATCAGGTAGCGCTCGCCGAGCACCGCGGCGCAGGCACGCAGCAGCTGCTCCTTGAGGCGCGAGAACTGCGCGAGACCAAAGGCGAAACCGGCGTCGTTTCCCAGCGCGCCGAGATCTCCCAGGTGATTGGCTACGCGCTCGAGCTCGAGGCACAGCGCCCGCAGCCACGCGGCGCGTGCCGGGATCGTGACGCCCGCCAGACTCTCGAGCGCCTGGCAGTATGCCCAGGAGAACGCCACCGCCGAGTCTCCCGACACCCGCGCAGCGAGACGGTGCGCCTCGAGAACAGGCAGCTCGGTGAAGCGCCTCTCGATACCCTTGTGCACGTACCCGAGCCGCTCCTCGAGCCGCAGCACTTTCTCGCCGACCACCGAGAAGCGAAAATGGCCCGGCTCGATGATGCCCGCATGCACGGGGCCGACGGCAATCTCGTGCACCCCCTCGCCCGCGACCCGCACGAACTCGTAGGTGTCGATCTCGGGCGCGGGAGGTGTGGGCGCAGTACCCGGATCGGACAGCGGCCGGTAGGCTGCCGGCCAGGCGTTGTGCCGCAACCAGGGACGGCTATCGGGATCCGAGGCACGCACTCCCGAGAGATCCGCCGCGGCCCGCTGCATCCGGGCGGCGCACGGGAAAAGCTCCTCGAGCCCGGGGTAGGACGCAGCGGCGGCGTCGAGTACCAGGTTCAGGAGCAGCGGGCCGGTGCCGGTGAAGAAGGCCGCGCGCACGATCGGCGCGCCGCGCTCGCCGCTGCTCGCCCAGAGGGCCGCGAGCCGGGCGCCGCCGCCCGCGAGCTCCTCCGCGGCGTGCGCCCATTCCTCCGGCGAGACGTCCTGCATGCGCCAGAGCGGCGCTGCAGCGAGCGCCTGTCGGTGTGCACTCGAGTCCCGGTGCGTCATGTCAGCCGCCGCCGATCAGCCGCGCGGCCGCCCGATACCAGTCGGCAAGGTACGGCGGGATGTAGAGTCCGAGCCCGAGCACCAGGCCAAGGTGCACGAACACGGGCAGCAGTGCCGGCGGATGCGGCAGCCGCTTCGCGGTCGTCTCGCCGAACACCATCGGCTGCACCCGCCCGAAGATGGCGGCGAACGCCACCGCGAGCGCGGCCAACAGGATGGGCGTCGCCCAGGGCTGCTCGCGCATCGCCGTGGTGAGGATCAGGAACTCGCTCGCGAAGACACCGAAGGGCGGCAGCCCGAGAATGGCGAGCGATCCCATCATGAGACCCCAGCCGATGGTCGGACTCAGGGTGATGAGGCCGCGGATCTGATCCATCAGCTGCGAGCCGGCTTTCTGCGCGGCGTGGCCCGCGGCAAAGAAGATCGCGGATTTGGTGAGGGAGTGCACCGTCATGTGCAGCAGCGCGGCAAAGTTCGCCACCGGGCCGCCCATGCCGAAGGCGAAGCTGACGATGCCCATGTGCTCGATCGAGGAGTAGGCGAACAGGCGCTTGATGTCACGCTGGCGCCAGAGCAGGAACACCGCGAGCACCACCGACAGCAGTCCGAAGCCCATCAGCATCCGCGCGGGCAGCGGGGAGTGCAGCGACCCCTCGACCAGCACCTTGCAGCGCACGACGGCGTAGATGGCGACATTCAACAGCAGGCCCGAAAGCACGGCGGAAATCGGCGTCGGGCCCTCGGCATGCGCATCCGGCAACCAGCTGTGCAGCGGAGCGAGTCCGACCTTGGTCCCGTAACCGACCAGCAGGAACACGAAGGCAAGACTCAGCACCGCGGGCTCGAGCTGCCCCTTCACGCCGTTCAGGTGCGTCCACAGCAGGGCGCTCACGCCCTCGGCGCCGATGGCGTGCTCGGCGGCGAAGTACAGGAGGATGGTGCCAAAGAGCGCCTGGGCGATGCCCACGCCGCACAGGATGAAGTACTTCCAGCCCGCCTCGAGACTCGCGGCGGTCCGATAGAGCGTCACCAGCAGCACCGTCGAGAGCGTCGCGGCCTCCATGGCTACCCACAGCAAGCCCATGTTATTGGTCGTCAGCGCGACCAGCATCGTCGACATGAACAGCTGATACATGCTGTGGTAGAGACGCAGCCGCGGGGCACTTACGCGCCCGTGCTCCAGCTCCACGCGCATATAGGGGCGCGAGAAGATCGAAGTCGTGAGTCCCACGAAGGCCGTGAGCGTCACGAGGAACACGTTGAAGGCGTCGATGAAGAACTGATCGCGAGCCACGATGAGGTGGCCTTCGGCGACGACGCGCACGGCCAGCGCGCACGCGGCGAGGAAGGTCAGCAGGCTGAAGCCGACGTTGAGCTCGGGCGCGAAGCGCCGTGCCCCGAGGACCCCGAGCGCCAGCGCGCCCGTCACCGGCGTGGCCAGCAGCAGCAGCAGCTCCACGCTAGTTCCTCCCCACGTCGGTGTCTTCCCGGAGCGACTCGAGGTGATGCAGGTCGAGGCTGTCGAACTGCTCGCGGATCTGGAAGAAGAAAATGCCCAGCACCAGCACCGCCACCAGCACATCGAGCGCGACGCCGAACTCCACGACCATCGGCATACCGTAGGTTGCGCTCATCGCGCCGAAGAACAGGCCGTTCTCCATCGACAGAAAACCCACCACCTGGGACATGGCCTTGCGGCGTGTGATCATCATCAGGAAGGAAAGCAGCACGACGGCGACGGCAATGCCGATCGCGTTGCGGGTCGCGGTGCTCGCGAGCTGCGAGATCGGCTGGGCGAGGCCGAAGGCGAACACCACGATCAGCACGCCGACGAGCATCGTCCCCGAGATATTGAGCAGCGGCTCGGCATCCCAGTAGACCCCGAGCCGGCGGATCAGGCGATGCAGCAGCCACGGCAGCAGGATCACCTTGAGGCCGAGCGTGAGGGCCGCGGAGAGATACAGGTGATGCTGCCCGGTGCGCGCTGCGAGCAGCAGCGTCGCGAGCAGCAGCACGCTCCCCTGTACGGCGAGCAGATTGACCAGATTCACGATGCGCCGCTGTGACAGCATGGCGAACGACAGCAGCAGCAACAGCGCGGCACAGAAGTTCAACAGCTGCAGGATCAGTGGGACACCGCTCACGGCCTCAGGCTCCCAGCAGCAGGTGGACCAGGAGGCCGAGCACCGCGAACAGAAACGCCGTGGCGAGGAACTCCGGTGCGCGGAACACCCGCAGCTTGGCGGACACGGTTTCGATCAAGGCCAGTACGCCGCCGGCGGCCAACAGCTTGGCGGCGAGCACCGGAATGGAGGCGAGCAGCGCCAGCGGACCGCTCTGGCCGGTCGACACGCCCCAGGGAATAAAGAGCGCAAAGCCGATGCAGGCGTAATTGAAGAGCTTGAGTGCAGCGGCCCATTCCATCAGTGCCAGATGCCGCGCCGAGTACTCGAGCAGCAGCGCCTCGTGGATCATGGTCAGCTCGAGATGGGTGGCGGGGTTGTCGATCGGAATGCGCGCATTCTCGGCCAGCAGCACCATGGTGAAGGCGACCGCCGTGAAGGCCAGGCTCGGATACAGCCCGAGCGTCTGCGTCGCCAGGTGCTCGGCGATCGCCGGCAGCGCGGTGGTTGCCGAGATGAGCGAGGCGACGAAGATGATCATGAGCAGCGCCGGCTCGGCGAGGAACCCGACCATCATTTCCCGGCGCGCGCCCAGGGTGCCGAAGGCAGTGCCGACGTCCATGGCGGCGAGCGACATGAACACCCGGGCGGTCGCGAGCAGACCCACCAGCGCAATCGCATCGGCGATGCGGGTGAAGGGCAGCCGGGTGCCCATCGAAGGAATGATGCCGGCGGCGAGCACCATCGCGCCGAAGACGATGTAAGGGGCCAGACGAAAGAGCGCCGAGGCCTGCACGGCGATCACGGCGTCCTTGTGAAACAGCTTGCGGATACCGCGGTACGGGAGCCAGATGCTCGGTGCGCTGCGGTTCTGCAACCAGGCGCGACACTGGTTGATCCAGCCGAGGAACAGCGGCGCAGCCGCGAGCGCCGCCGCGAGCTCCAGCAACTGGGTGACGATCTCGATGGGTCTCATAGCACCAGGGCGAGCAGCGCCACCAGCGTCACGAAGCTGTAGAGAAGATAGGTGGCAATGCGTCCCTGCTGCACCCAGGCGAAGCCGTCGGCAATGCGCTGGACCAGCCCGCCGAGTGGTCCATAGAGACGCTCCCAGATCCGGTCCCCTACGAGCACGCGGTAGCGCGGAGCCCGATCGAAAGGCGAAGGCAGCTCACGCCGCAGCAGGAAGAACTGGCCGAAGATGTGCCGGATCGGCTGGCCGAAGCCTTCGGCCGTGTCCTGCATGCGGGCATCGAGCCTGGCAAAGCCGCAATCCCAGGGATCGGCGCGCCGCACCCGCTGGTGATAGAACAGCCGTACGCCGAGGATGGTGAGCAGCACGACGGCAGTGACGGCGAGGAGAAAGCCGAGGGCCGAGTAGGAGGCCTGGCGGCCGGGTATCGGCTCGAGCAGCCACCAGGGAGCAGTCTGAGCCGGCAACTCGACGCCGCTCAGCTGTTTCACGACGGCACCCAGCCCGTGGACGATCTGAGTGGGAAACAGGGCGAGCGCGATGCAGCCCGCCGCGAGCCACACCAGCCCGAGCCGTTGCAGGACTCCCGCATCGTGGGCGCGCGCGAGCGCGGTCTCCCGCGGCTGCCCGAGGAAGATCACGCCGAAGAACTTGACCATCACGTAGGCGGCGAGCGCCGCCGCCAACACCACGACGGCGGCCGCCATCGGCAGCAGCATGTTGACAAATGTGCGCGGCACCTCATGGGCGAACAGGAAGGCCTGCAGCAGCAGCCACTCCGAGACGAAGCCGTTGAGCGGCGGGAGACCTGCGAGCGCCAGGGCACCGACCAGCGTGAGCCACGCCACCCAGGGCATGCGGTGTATGAGGCCGCCGAGACGACCGAGATTACGCTCACCGGTCGAGTGCAGCACTGCCCCGGTGCCCAGGAACAGCAGGCTCTTCATGAAGGCGTGGTTGAGGCTGTGGTAGAGCAGCGCGATGAGGGCGAGCGCCGCCATCGTCGGCATGCCGACGCCGCGGAACACGATCGCCAGCCCGAACGCCGTAAAGATGATCCCGACGTTCTCGATCGAGGAGTACGCCAGCAGCCGCTTCATGTCGCTCTGCGCCGCGGCGAACACCACGCCGTAGAGCGCGGTGAACAGCCCGACGGCGAGCGCTACGACGCCCCACCACCAAACCGGTTGTCCCAGGAGGTCGAAAGTGACCCGCAGCACGCCGTACACGGCGGTCTTGAGCATCACGCCGCTCATCAGGGCCGAGACCGGCGAGGGCGCGGCCGGATGCGCTTCGGGCAGCCAGACGTGCAGCGGCACGAGTCCCGCCTTCGCGCCAAAGCCAAACAGCGCGAGTAGAAACGCGGCGGCGGCCCAGGGCGCCGGTAGCCGCGCACCGCGCATCGCCTCGAAAGTGAATTGCCAGCTGCCGCCCTGCATCACGCCAAAGGCCAGCAGGATCGCGATCGCGCCGACGTGGGCAATCAGGAGATACAGGAACCCCGCGCGGCGGATGTCCGGCAAGCCGTGCTGCGTAGTCACGAGAAAGTACGACGACAGCGCCATCGTCTCCCATGACACCATGAACGCGTAGGCGTCATCGGCGAGCAGCACGAGCCCCATGCTCGCGAGGAACAGGTGATACTGCAGGCACAGGAGCCCCGCCGATGTGCCGTGCCCCCGGCGGAAATAGCCCGCGGCGAATACCGAGATGCCCGCCGAGGCCGCCCCGAGCAGGAACAGAAACACGCTGCTCAGCCCGTCGCGCCGCACGTGCGCCGGGAGGTCGGGCAGTCCGATGGCGAGAACCGCCCGCTCGGGCGCCACTCCCAGGCTCCACACGGCGACCGCGGCCAGCGCGACGCTGCACAGCGCGCTGATCGGGAACAGGGTTTGGGCAACGAATCGCAGGCTGGTCGGGCGCAGAAGCCCTGCCAGCCCGATGACCCCCCAGAGGACCAGGAGCACCAGGCAGGCGGTGAGCGGCGAGTACGGCGCGGGCATCACAGGGCTACTACTGAAGTCGCCTTGGATTATAATCGGATTAGATGGCGCGTCCCCATCCTCGGAGTGGCGCATTGCCTCGCGAATTTCGTACCGCACGCCTGACGATCCTCATCGACCCGCGCAAGAAGGCGCTGTTCGAGCGCCTGTGTGCCGAGGAGGATGCGACCCCGTCGCAGATCGTGCGGCGTCTGATCCGGCGCTATATAGAGGAGCGCACCGGTCGACCGTGGAATCCGCCGGACAGGAGCCCGACGCGTCGCGCCACGCGTCCCTGAGTCCTGCGGATTACGACGGCGGAAATTTCGCCAGAACGGCGACCACCGCGGCCTTGATCGGGGCCTCGGAGCTCTCGATATCCGCGCGCGTCAGCTCCTTGGTTGCCCAGCCGTGCCACACGGGCCGATGGCTGCGCCCGTCAAAGACATCGATGGACAGCGTGCCCTCGCGGTATTGGCGCACATCGACGCTCGAGCCCCAATAGGGAGCACCCCACCACCCTGTATAGCCCCAGCCCGGGCCCGCATAGGCCGCCGGGTAGGATTGGACATCGATGCGCTCGCGCGAGCCGATGGTGAGGTCGACGAGAAAATCGGCCGACGCCACGTTATCGGTGTAGGTGAAGCCCTTGGCTATCAGCTCGGCCTGGGTTGCATCATGAGCCCGCTGTCTGACCAGCGGATTAGCGGTGGCCGGGTGCTCGCGTGGCAGCCAGGCAAAGCTGTGGTAGCCGGCGAAGCTCGCCGTGTGGTCGAAGTCGCTCGCGACGCGCATCGACTCGCATGCCGCCAGCGCCAGACCACCCAGCACGCCCGCGAGCAACCACGAGCGTGGCGCTCGGCAAGGCTCGCGGGTACACCGCCCGTGGAGTGACATCACGCTCAGCTCCTTCCAAGGCCGAAGAGCATGCCCAGGGGGTGCTGCGCCTGTCATCCGTAGTTCTACGCAGCGTGCGGACTACCTGCCCGGAAGTCGCTCTCTCTTGGGACCGTGCGCGCGCGGATCCTGATCCTTCGAGTGCCACGTAGCCGCTACTAGATAGACGACGAACAGCGTGCCCACCACGCAAAAGGCGATATCGAGGTTGCTCATCGTCTCCGAGGCTAGCCGGCCCGGTGTTAACGCCGCGTTAAGAAGCGCAAGCGCAACGCCCGGCAGTTCTGCGCGCGCTCGCCCTCACGCCTTCCGCGGCGCTGGGTCGCTCAGAATGAGGAACACGCTCGCCAGCACTACACACGCGGCGAGCAGCATCCGCGGCGTCAACTCTTCCCCGGCCACCAGATAACCGAGTGCCACCGCGACCAGCGGGTTCACATAGGCGTGGCTCGCGACTCGCGTCACCGGCATGCGCGCGAGCAGCCAGACGTAGGCCGTGAAGCCGAGCCATGAGCCCCCGACGATGAGATACAGCAACGCGAGTCCCGCGCGCAGCGAGACGTGCGGGGTGCTGTGCAGCTCACCGCTGCCGAGGGACAGTGCCAGCAGCACCGCGCCGCCCAGCATCATCTGTGCGCCGGCCGTGAGCGGCAGCGATCGCGGCCGCGGCATCGAGCGCGTCAGCACCGCGCCGAGCGACCAGGCGACACCGCCCGCCAGGATCGCGAGGCACGGCAGCACCGCGAACGACTCGGCCTCTCCCTTGAGGAGCAGCCACGCCACGCCGCCGAATCCCAGTGCCACCGAGCCCAGCATCCGCCAGCGAAACGGCTGCTGGCGGAATACCAATACCTCGAGCGCGATGCTGGTAATCGGCAGCGTCGCCTCGATCACCGCGGTGAGGCCCGAGGGCACGTATTGCTCGGCCCAGAAGAGCGCCCCATAGGTGACGACGAACATGAAGAGCGCGGTGACGGCAATGCCGCGCCACTCGGCGCCGGTCGGCGCCGCCTGACCCCGCAGGCGCATGCAGGCGTAGAGCAGCGCGCCGGCCGTGAGGAAGCGTGCCCCGGCGGTGAAGAACGGCGGAATCTCCACCACCGCGATGCGGATCGCGAGGAAGGTGCCGCCCCACAGGAGGTAGATCGCCGCGAAGGCCAGCAGCTCGCGCGGATCGACGCGCGCCGTGCCCGGGCGGGCCGTGGCGCCCATAACCTGTGCAATATTCATAGGTGGTTAGAATAGACAGCTTCTTCATAACCTGTATAATTACTTTTGATGGTTAGGAAATGAGTGCCAGGCATAATCCCCCTGCCCTCTTTAGTCTGTGCGGCGGACACCCGGCGCTCGATTTCATCAATACGCTCGATGACCGGTTCAGCGCGCGGGGCCCGGTCGAGCGGCTGCCGGACTATGGCGCCCTGCTGCGCTTTGCAGAGCAGGCCCGAGTGCTCGAGCCGCGAAACGCGCGCCGCCTGGCGCAGGGCGGGCCTGGCGGCAGGGAGCGCGCCCTGCGCTCGGCGCGGCAGCTGCGCGAAGCCCTGGCTACGGCCCTGTACGCCCGGGCGGATGGGCGCGCGGTGCCCGCGGGGGCACTGGGCACGCTCGAGCGCTACTTGCACCGCGCGGCCCGGCATCGGGAGCTCAGCTCCCGGCGCGGCGGCGCGCTGAGGTGGAGCTGGGGCCGCTCCCGGAGCCGGGCGGAGCTGCCGGTGTGGCTGCTGGCGTTGAGCGCCGGCGAGCTCATGATGTCGGAGAAACTGCAGCGGGTACGCACCTGCCGCGCTGACACCTGCCGGTGGCTCTTTCTCGACACGAGCCGCAATCACACCCGCCGCTGGTGCGACATGAAGGTCTGCGGGAACCGGATGAAGGCGCGCCGCTTCCAGGCACGGCATCAGCCTTAGCGGCAGCGCATCGGTACTTTCAGCTACTTTCCAGCCGCGCGCCTTTTGCGTACTCTCTGCCGCCGTGTGCTCACGGTCGTCGAGGAGAATCGCATGAAGCAGGTATTCGATGAGTCCCGTCGGGACTTGCTGAAGAAGGTCGCTCTCGGCACGGTCCTGATTCCGATCGCCGGCGCGCGCTTCACGACCGCGAGCGCGGCCGACCTGCCGCTGGTCAGTACGGCCGATCCGACCGCGAGTGCGCTCAAGTACGTCGAGGACGTCGCCAAGGCCAGCGCCGCGAAACCGGGCAGCAAATGCGCCAACTGCGCGCTCTACCAGGGTGCGGCGGGCTCCGCCCAGGGGCCTTGTCTCCTGTTCCCCGGCAAGGCCGTCAAGTCGGGCGGCTGGTGCAGCTCCTGGACCAAGAAGACCTGAGCCGCGCCGCCTGATCGGCCCCGAGCCTCGTCGGCCAAGTGAAGCGGTCCGGCCTCAATACCCTGTGCGTGCACGCCGCCCACTCGCCCGACACGGCCGTCGGCTCGATCGCTGAGCCCATCTACCTCAGCACCACCTTCGAGCGCGACGCCGACGGCGCCTACCCCAGAGGCTATCGCTACAGCCGCGAAGGCACGCCCAACCGGGCCGCCGTCGAATCCTGTCTGGCGGCTCTCGAGGGTGGCATCGGCGCCGTCGCGTTCGCCTCCGGGCTCGCGGCCAACATGGCGGTGCTCGACCTGCTCGGCACGGGTGAGCGGCTGGTGGCGCAGCGCGAGGCCTACTACGGCTCGCTGAAGCAATTCAGTGACGTCACGCGGCAGCGCGGTGCGGAGCTCTCGCTCGTCGACTTCCGCGATACCGCCGCAGTCAAGGCCGCGGTCGCCGGCGGAGCACGCCTGCTGTGGATCGAGACTCCCACGAATCCACTGCTCAACATCACGGATCTGCAGCTCGCCAGCGCGATCGGGCACGGCGCCGGAGCGCTGGTCGTTTGCGACAACACCTTCGCCACCCCCGTGTGCCAGCGCCCCTTCAGGTTCGGCGTCGACCTGGTGGTGCATAGCGGCACCAAGTATCTCGGCGGTCACAGCGATGTGTTGAGTGGCGCGGTCGTGGTGCACGAGGACGCGGCGCTGCTCGAGCGCCTGCGCGGCTGGCAGCGGATGGCCGGCGCGCCGCTCGCACCCTTCGACTGCTGGCTGCTGCGCCGAAGCATCGCCACGCTCGGCCTGCGCGTGCGCGCCCAGTGTCAGGGGGCGCTCAAGGTGGCAGAGTTCCTCGCGGGACACCCCGCCGCGGAGCGGGTCTTCTATCCAGGGCTCCCCGCTCACCCCGGGCACGCGCTGGCCGCCGCGCAGATGCACGGCGGCTTCGGTGCGATGCTGTCGGCGTGCATCGCCGGCGGCGCGGAGGCCGCGCTGCGCACGGCGAGCCGTACCCGCCTGTTCACGCGCGCCACGAGTCTCGGCGGAGTGGAGAGCCTGATCGAGCATCGCGCATCCATCGAGGGTCCGGGCTCGCGAACGCCGCAGAATCTGCTGCGCCTGTCGGTCGGTATCGAGGAGCCCGAGGATCTCGTGGAGGATCTGGCGCAAGCGCTCGCCTGAGCCTGGGCCCTGCGGACGCAGAGGCTGGCGGCGCGCTCAGCGATGCGCGCGTGCACGCATGAAGCGCCCCAGGCCGGCGAACGACCCGACGAGCTTCACCAGCACCTCGGGATCCAGCGGCTTCGACGCAAACAGCAGCGGCGCGCCCGGCAGCCAGGGCAGGCCGACGTTGGACAGCTGACCGCTGAGGAATATCGTGGGCACTACGTGCCCGAGCACATGACAGATCTCCTGCGCGACGTCGGCGCCATCCATGTCGCCCGGCAGGTTGACGTCGATGATCAGCACATCCGGAGCCGCTTCGCCGTGGGCTATCAGCTCGAGGGCGCTCGCGCCATCGGTCGCCGTCAGCGACTTGAAGCCTTCAGCCCGCAGCAGCCGGGCGACGCTCGCGGCAAGCTCCTCATCGTCCTCGACGTGCAGCACCACGAAAGGCCGCTCGCTGACTTGCACACTGCTCGCGTCCGGACTCATCGCGGCTTCCGACCAACACTCACTCGTTTAGGATCCTAGCGACGGCCCAGGTCGCGCGTCACTACGCATCTTCGCGTATCAGATCAGCGCAGGTAGGCCTCGGTCGCGTAGCGGCGCATCATCCGGTGGCTGTTGAAATAGACGGCATTTCGGCTGATCGCGCCTTTCATCAGCCGCATCCAGCCGTCGGGGTCGCCGTGAAAGAGCGGCAGCACCGTGTTTTCCAGCTTCTCGTAGAGTGTCTCTGCGCCATCGATCGACCAGCCGGTGAGGTTCTCGACACAGCCCTCGATCCACCAGCCGTCGAGCACCGAGAGGCTTGGAACGCCGTTGAAGGCGGCCTTCATCCCGCTGGTGCCCGAGGCCTCCTGCGGCGGCAGTGGCGTGTTGAGCCAGACATCGCTTCCCGAAACCAGCAGCTGCGCCAGCGCCAGGTCGTAGTCCGGGAGGTAGACGGCCGGGACCTTACCCGCCAGTGATCGCGCCTGCTGGTGGAGCAACGCGATCAGGCGCTTGCCGTCCTCATCGTGCGGGTGCGCCTTGCCGGCGAGCACGATCTGAAAGGGCCGTTGGCGGGCGATTGCCTCGAGACGCTTGAGATCGGTGAACAAGAGCTCGGGCCGTTTGTAGGCCGTCATGCGCCGCGCGAAGCCGATGATCGGCGCGTCCGGGCTCAGCGTGACGTCGGTGAGCTGCCGCACGCGCTCGATCAGCGCCTGCTTGGCCTTGAGGTGCGCAGTACGGATCTCGGCATCCGGGATGCTCTCGGCCCGGATCAGCAGCTCGGGCTCGTGGCACCACCCGGCGACGTAACGGTCGTAGACCGCGCGAAAGCCCGGGGCCGTCCAGGTGTAGGGATGCACCCCATTGGTGATGGCCCGCACCTGGTAGCCGGGATACATGCGCGCCGAAACCTCCGCGTGCCGCTTGGCGACCCCGTTCACGAAGTCGCTCAGGGATAGCGCCAGCCGTGTCATGTTGAGCTCGTCCTGGCCGGCGAGCTGCTGCAACTCCGCGAGGTCGAACGGCACGGCGCTCGTGGCGCCAGGCGCGCCGTTGCGGAACAGCCGCTGGACCAGAGCATAGGGGAAGCGGTCATGGCCCGCCTCGACGGGTGTGTGGGTGGTGAAGCGGCAGAGCTGACGCACGCGCGGCAGGTCGTAGGGCGATTCGCCGGCGCGCAGCTCGCTCACCGGGTAGGTGAAGCGACGCAGGAGCTCGAGGCCCAGCAGCGCCGAGTGTCCCTCGTTCATGTGATAGGCGCTGATCTCGAAATCCAGGGCCCGCAGGATGCGCACGCCGCCCAAGCCGAGAATCATCTCCTGCATCAGCCGGTTGCGATCGTCGCCGCCATACAGGTAGTGGGTGATCTCGCGGTCCGTCGGCGCGTTCTCCTCGAGATCCGTATCGAGCAGTATGACCGGTGCGCGCCCGCCGAGGTGGCTCTCGATCACGTACAGCCACGCCCCCACCCACACCGCGCGATCCTCGATGCGTACGGCCACCTTGGCATCGAGCGGCGTTGCCCACCGGGCCGGATCCCACAGCGCGGGGTGCTCGATCTGCCGGCCCTCGGCATCGAGTTCCTGGCGAAAATAGCCGGCGCGGCTGACGAGCGTGACCGCGACCAGCGGCAGCGACAGATCGGCTGCCGAGCGCAGCGTGTCGCCCGCGAGCACCCCCAGGCCGCCGGCGTAGGTCGGGATCTCGCTGCGCAGCGCGATCTCCATGGAAAAGTAGGCGACCCGTGCTTCCTGGAGGAACTCACCGAGCATGGCGACCTTAGCTTCAGCCCTCGCGGCACCCGCGCCGCTGCCGCACAGCGGCGACCGCGGTCAGGGCCGCCGGGCTCCTTCGGTCCGTACCTCGGTGCGGATCGAGCCGATCACACCGAGAAGCTCTTGCGCGACCGCGTCCAGCACCTCATCGAGCGACAGGACACCCACGAGCTGCCCGACCGCGTCTACCACCGGGATGCGGCGCACGCCGATCCTGCGCATCTCGGCGAGAGCGGAGTTGAGGGCGGTGTCCTCGGAAACGACCACCGGCTCGCGAGTCATCACATCGCCGACCTTGAGGAGGCGCGGATCCGCACCCTTGGCGAGCACGCCGACCACGATGTCGCGGTCGGTGAGCACCCCGACGGGCCTCGGTCCTACGTGCGGCGCGTACGGCTCCACCACGATCAAGTAACCGATGTGCCGCTCGCGCATCAGCTTGGCCGCTCGGTCCAGCTCCTCGTGCGCCTCGATGGTCACCGGGTTGCGCCGGCAGATTTCGCTGACGATCATGAGCCCTCCGCCGTGGCGATCGATGCCACTCTGCCCGAACGGCCCGCGCGCGTAATCCGTACTTGTGCATAGGCGCGCAGGCCGTGCGCCGCAATCGCTCAGCTCACCGTTTCCGCGCTGTAGCGTGCCAGCAGGCCGGTGCGTACCGCCCGGCGGTAGACGCGCACGAAGTAGCCGGCGGCGAGCGCAATCTCGAGCGCCGCCAGCGCGAGCGCGCCGAGCGCAGGCAGCCAAGCGAACGGCCTTCCGGCGAGCGCCGCGCGCATGCCTTCGAATACGTAGGACGGCGGCAGAGCGTACGCCACGCCCCGCATCCACGCCGGCAGAGTCGTCAGGGGGTAGAACACCGCGCAGAACGGCGACAGCAGCGCCGGGATCGGCCACACCAGCCACTCCGACGCCGGCCCGAACCTCAGGACCATCGCGCTCGCCAGTGTCCCCAGAGCCACCCCAAATCCGTACAGCACCAGCAGGAACAGCAGCAGCCGCAAGCCGAGCGCCAGGAACGACAGGCCGAAGACCGGCACGGCGAGCCCCAGCATCACCCCAAGCCCGATCATGCTGGTGCAGATGCTGGCGATCACGAGTCCCGTCACGTACTCCGAGATCCTGAGCGGACTCGCAAACAGGTTGAGGAAGTTGCGCGACCACACGTCCTCGAGAAAGGCGGTGGTCAGCCCCTGCATGACCCGTCCGCACAGGTCCCACAGCAGGACCGCCCCGAGGAACACCGCGGTGAAGTTGATGGACGTGCCGCTCACGCTGTTGAGAAAGCGCGAGATGAATCCCCACAGAACGATGTCGATTCCGACCCACGCGAACATCGGCAAGGCCCGCACCGGGCTGCCGCGCAGCAGATACCACTGGCGCAGGAGAATGGCCATCACCGGCGCGACTCTCATGCGAGCCGCTCCGCCGGGTGCGCGAGCGGTTCGCGCGCCAGCTGAATGAACAGCTCCTCGAGATTGCGTGCGCCGTGCTCGCGCGGCAGCGCGCGCGGGTCCCCCGCGAGAAGAATCCGCCCATGCGACAGGAACAGCACCCGGTCGCACACTTCCTCGACCTCGTACATGTTGTGCGAGGTCCAGAGGACGCCGCAGTCCGTGGCGCGCACCAGCGCACGGATGGCGCTGCGTATGTCACGCGCCGCCGCCGGGTCGAGCGATGCGGTGGGCTCATCGAGCAGCAGCAGCCGCGGGCGATTGAGCAACGCCTTCGCCAGTGCCACGCGCGTCAGCTCGCCGGACGACAGCACGCCGCACTTGGTATCGCGCAGCGCTGCGAGCCCGAATTGCCCCAGCAGCTCCTCGATGCGGCTGCTGAGGGCGCGCACGCGGTAGATGAGGCCGAAGAAGCGCAGGTTCTGCGCCACGGTGAGATTGCCCGGGAGGCTGGCATACACGGCGGCAAAGTTGGTACGCGCCAGAGCGAGCGAGCGCTGCCGCGAGACATCCACATCGCCGATGCGTATGGAGCCGGAGCCCGGCGTCAGGACGCCGAGAACGGTGTTGATGATGGTGGTCTTGCCGGCGCCGTTGGGACCCAGCAGTCCGAGGATCTCGCCGGTTGCGACCTCGAACGAGACGCCGTCGACGGCCAGCACCTCAGCGTAGCTCTTGCGCAGATCGCGTACCCGCAGCGCAAGCGGCGCGGCGGAGTCGGTCGGGTGCTCGCTGCGCGCAGTCAAAGGGCGCGGGCTGCCTACGTGCGGCGCGATCGGATCAGAGTCGGGAGTCGGGCCGCGAGGGCGTTGCCGAGGGTGATGGCGGGGCCTGCGTCACCTCGTACCACATGGCGTTGAGCACGCCGAATGTGAGCGCAAGTCCAAGGCCCAGGATCCAGCTGAAGTACCACATGCCTGCGCTCCGCGTTCGAGCACTCAGTAGAGGCCGGTGTGCCGGCGGACCGACTCGAGCGTGATCCGGCCCCGAAGCACACGGAAACCCAGGCAGTGTAAGCGAGCACGACCGGCAGGAACACCACTGCGGCAGTCAACATGATGCCGAGGGTGTGTGCGCTGCTCGAGGCGTCCCACACCGTGAGTTGTTTCCCCTGGAACGCACCTCTCCCTCGCCGCGCAGCTTAAACTCAGCGCGGCGCCGCGGAAAGTCAGCGATTCAGCTATGCGGATAGCCGACACTCTGCGCAAATGTCACGAACTGCCCTTCCGGCAGCTTGAGCAGCTTGCCAAGCCTTTGAGTATCGACGGCTCCTCTGAAGACCGAGCCGAGCCCCGCGGACGCGCAGAACAGGTAGACATTCTGCCCGATGAAGCCCGCATCGACCGAGGCGTACAGCCGGCGCTCCTCGGGCGGGACGTCCATGCGCTCCCCGTGTGCAACGTACACCAGATTGAGCGGCACGGTTGCGGCGAACTCCTGCAGACCGGTATGCGCCCGGATGTCGTCCGGCAGGTGGGGCTGCAGGGCGTGAGCCTGCGGCTCGTAGATCCACACTCCGTCGGCCATCGCGAGATACACGTCGATGACCATCACATGACGCCAGTAGGGCGCGGTGCGGTCACCGCTCGGCCGATTGATGCCGAAGGCCGCCCACAGCAGATCGGAGAGCGTCTGCGCCGACAGCGGCCGAGTGGAGTATTCCCGCGTCGAATGCCGCGCCTTGAGGGCCGCCATCAGCGGCATGCCGCCGCCGCTCGCGGGCGGGGGCAACTTGACCGGCTCCGCCGCCCGGACCGCGCCACCGGTCGCGGTCAGTGCTGCGCTCGCAAGCATGGCATGCGTCGCCTCGCGTCGGGTCAACATGATTCGCTCACTGCACCATGAACACCGGCATGTCGGCGTGCTCCAGCAGCGCGCGGGTCGTGCCGCCGAACACCCGCTGGCGTAGTGCCCCGTGGCCGAAGGCGCCAGCCACCAGCAGGTCGGCGTGCAGCTGCGATGCGCTGCGCAGCAGCTGCGCAGCCGCGGGGCGGGACGTCTCCCCGGCCATGTTGGCCTCCGCATCGATGCCCTGCCAGGTCAGCTGACGGGCAAGGTCCTCGAGCTGCTCGCGCGTTGCCGCTCCCTCCTCCCGGATCGCGAGCAAGACGACTCGGCGCGCCTGCCTGAGCAGCGGCGCGGCGGCCGTCAGCGCCCGGGCCGCCTCGGGCGCCTCCTTCCAGGCTACCACCACCGTGCCCACGACGCTCTGCGGCGGGTGATCATTCGCGATGATCACCGGGCGGCCCCCACGTGCCAGCAGCTCTTCGATCAGGCCGCGCGGAAGATAGTCATGATGGCGACGCCGTCCGAGCACCACCAGATCGCTGTGGCGCGTCTGACGCAGAAGTCGCGCCAGTGGCTGGTCCGTCTCCTCCGAGTAGTGCGCGGTCACGAGATCGGATGGCTTCGGTGTGTCGCGAATCAGCAGCCGATGCTCCTGACAGAACTCCTTGAAATGCTCCAGGGCGGCCGCCGAAAGCTCGCTCTCCTCGCGCTGCAGTTCGGCCAGTGCGGGACCCACCGCGGCTCCCTGCAGGAAATCGACGTGGGGCGCGTGCAAAGCCGCCGCGCCCGGCGTCAGATGGATGTGCAGGAACTCGAGATGCGCTGACAGTGGACGCGCGACCGCAAGCGCGGTGGCGAACACGCTCTGATCCGTCGACGACCCGCTCGTCGGTACCAGAATGTTCTTGATCACTGCAGTGCCCCCGCTTTAGCGATGGCTCAGGGTCGAGCGCCCCTCGTGCGGCCACTGGGCCCAACGCTTGGCCTGCGCGATACCGATGCGGATCGCCCGCCCTTCCTCGTACCCTTCCGCCAGCAAGGCGTTGGCGATCTCGATCGCCTTGTGACGCGTGCGTTGCGGGAGGTTCACCATCGAACGCGGAAAATAGCTGTCACTCCATGGCATCGTCGGTCCACCCCGATTTGAGGCCTATCCTCGCGCTGGGCAGGAGAGCGGCGGTATAAGGGGATCTGCGTAGCGGCGATGGCTTTCATGAGACCTTGCGGGGATCTGCCATGGGAAGCTTTCTCAGTAACTATTGGACTGACTTCATCGGGCGCTTCGACGGTCCGCTGCACTTCCGGCTGTTCATGCAGCCGCTGGTAGCGGTCCTGCTCGCCGTTCGCCACGGCGCCCGGGACGCGCGCGAAGGACGCGGTGCGTTCCTCTGGAGTCTGGTCAGCGATCCCGCACAGCGTCGTTACCTGCTTCACGACGCGTGGAAGGGCATCTGGAGGGTCTTTGCGCTCGCCTTTGGGCTCGACGTCGTGTACCAGTTCATGGAGTGGCACGGCCTGAAAGCCCTGCAGGCGCTGTCGACGGCCGTCGTTCTCGCCATGATCCCGTACGCGCTGCTGCGCGGCCTCGTCAACCGGGTCGTGCGAATCAGCCGCGCGCGAAACGCGTCTCCCTAGAGCAGGCGCCTGTCCGCCCTAAGGGGCACTGCCAGTGGGCGGCAGCCGCGAGACGTAGTCGGCCAGCCCGCGCAGCTCCGCCTCCGGCAGCGCGAGCGCCTCGATCCGTCCGCGATGTACGCTCGCAAAGTCGCGCAGCCGTGACAGCACATAGCGGAAGTGCTGGCCGCCGATGCGCGGCACCGAAGCGCCTTCGGCGCCTGCGCCATCCTGGCCGTGACAGGCGGCGCAGGACCTGAGATACGCACTCCTTCCGGCCGCCAGGGATCGGCCGTCTCCCGGATCGGCGTGCGGGACAGCGGGCGCGTGCGCGAGGTACGCGCCCAGATCGCGGATCGCGGCCGGGCGATTGAGGTCCGGAGCTTTGAGAGTGTCGTGCATCGCCGGGCCGTGCATGGCGGAGCCCGGACGCTCGCCGCTCGCAAAGCGCGTCAGCTGCTCGCTCAGGTAGGCTTCGCGCTGGGCCGCGAGCACGGGGATCTCGCGCGGCCCGTCGCCCCAGGCGCGCTCTCCGTGGCAGGCGACGCAGTGGTGGAGATAGAGGATCTCGCCGTGCCGCAGATCGGGTGCGGCCGGGACTGACCCCTCGGCAGGCGGAGCTGCTTCCGCCGCCGCATTGACCGCGGCACTGAGCAAGGCGACCGACGCGACGATCGCGGGAGCATGGATGCGAAATGGGGCCATGGCGGCTGCCTCAGGCGCCACCGGGCCGCTGTGCCGTCGCGATGGCAGCCAGGACGCGCTCCGCCGTCATGGGCAGCCGCAGCTGCCGCGCGCCGGTTGCGTCGAAAACCGCATTGGCGATGACGGCCCCCACGATCGTGATCGGCGGCTCGCCGCCGCCCTGTGGGGCGATCCCGTCATTGCGCACCAGTATCGCCTCGATGCGCGGCACGGAGGAGAACCGCGGGAGATGATAGGAGCCGAAGTTGCGGTCGCGTATGTCGCCGCCGCGGAAATGCAGCTCTTCCGACAGGGCGTATCCCAAGCCCATGGTGACGCCGCCCTCGATCTGCATGCGCGCGCCTTCCGGATTCACGACGATTCCGAGGTCCTCGGCGCATACCACGCGCGCCACGTGCACGGTGCCCTTCGTCTTGTCGACCGCCACCTCGGCACAGGCGGCAACGTAACTGCCGGCGTCGCTGGAACAGGCGATGCCGCAGCCGCGCCCGCTCGGCGCGGCCGCCGCTTTCCAGCCGAAACCGGCGGCTGCGGCCTGCAGCACCGCCCGCATCCGCGCATCGCTCAAGTGTCGCAGCCGGAACTCGAGCGGGTCCGATCCGCATGCCGCCGCCATGAGGTCCATCTGCGACTCGATCGCGAACACATTCATATTGGCGCCGGGGGCACGCCACGGACCCACCTCGAACGGATGCAGGCGCTGCGGCGCGGGTGTCGGCTCGTAGGACATGCCGCCGCCGCAGCGGATGCGGAGCTCGGGAATGTCGTACACGTGCGCCGCGCCGCGCTCGCCGGCCCCATAGCCGGTGAAGTCCCAGAACGCCACGCGCCGCTCCCCATCCACGCCCGAGACGATGGTCACCACCGCCGCCGGATCGAACCGATCGTAGAGGAACTCCTCGCTCCGATCCCACGCCACCTGCACCGGCCGGCCACAGAGCTGCGCGAGGCGCGCGGCCTCCACCGCCTGACGATCGGCGCTCTTGCCCCCGAAGCCTCCGCCGAGAAAAGGCGCGATCACACGCACCGCATCCGGCGCGAGACCGAGCGCGCGCGCAATGCGCTCACGGGTCGGAAAGGGCGTCTGCGTCGATGCCCAGACCGTGACCCGTCCGGCCGAGAATCCGGCCAGCGCCGCGTGCGGCTCGATCGGCGCATGCGCGACGTAACCCTTGCGATATGTGGACTCGAAAACGCGCGCGGCCCTTGGCCGCGCCGCCACGACATCGCCGCGATGTGCGCTTTCCGTGAGCGCGGCCCCCGACTGTGCCAGGTGCTCGAAAATGCTCTCGTGGTCCGGGGCTGCCTCCTGCGGAAGGTCCCACTCCGCCCGCAGCGCCGCGAGCGCCTCGCTCGAGCGCTGTGGATCGGCATGCATCACGGCCACCAGATCGTCCCGGCGGATCACGGTCACGCCGGCCATAGCCTCCGCCGCCGACGTGTCGAGGCTGCGCAGCTGCGCGCGGTGGACCGGCGGACGCAGCATGCGCGCGTACAGCTGCCCGGCGAGGCGGATGTCCCCCGCGAACTTCGCCTCGCCCGTGACCTTGGCGCGCGCATCCAGCCGCGTCGCCGCGCGCCCCATGACTTCGAAGTCCGCGGCTGCCTTCAGCACCGCCGCCGCATCCACCCGCCGCAGCAGCCGCTGACCCCGCGCGAGCTCCGCGTAGCTCACCTGTCGCGACGGGGCGTCCGTCACGGACACGACTCCGTGGCGCACGCTCAGCCGTTCGGGCGCCACGCCAAGACGCGCCGCGGCGAGGCCGCTGAGGACGACGCGCGCCTCTGCCGCCGCGGCGCGCAGCGCGGGGCCGAACATGCGCGTGGTCATCGAGCCGAAGGTGCCCATGTCCCAGGGGCAGCGGTCGGTGTCGCCCAGCACCATGTCGATCGACTGCAGGTCGACACCGAGCTCCTCGGCCGCCATCTGCGCCAGCGACGTCATGACACCCTGCCCCATCTCGATCTTTCCCGAGAACACGCTGACCCGGCCATCCGCCCCGATCAGCAGATAGGCGTCGACGTCTTCGGGGTAGCGCGGCCAGCGATTCTGGCTCAAGCCAGGCAGCGCGGCGCAGCCCACGCACACCAGGATTCCGCCGCCCGCCAGTTGCAGGAATTCGCGCCGGCTGAGGCGACGCGGCTCATTCATGGGTCGGCGCCGCAGGGGCAGCGACGGATTCGATCGCCGCGAGAATGCGCTGGTGCGCGCCGCAGCGGCACAGCTGGTGCTCCATCGCCGCGGCGATCGCCTCGCGCGACGGGTGCGGCGTCTCGAGCAGCAGAGCCTGCGCGGTGAGGATCATGCCCGGAGTGCAGTAACCGCACTGCAGTGCCCCATGCTCAACAAAGGCCTGCTGCAAGGGATGCAGACGCTCGCCGCGCGCCAGGCCTTCGATAGTCACCACCTCGCGCCGCTCGACATCTGCGAGCGTAGTCAGGCAGGAGCGCATGGCCCGCCGGTCGACCAACACGGTGCAGGCACCGCAGATCCCGACGCCACAACCGTACTTAGTTCCGGTCAGCGCGAGCTCGCCTCGCAGCGTCCAGAGCAGCAGTCGCTCGGGATGCGCCTCGACGCTCACGGGACGGCCGTTCAGCGTGAAGCGGATCGGGCCCGGCATAGGGTCGCCTCCAGTCCCGGCCACGCTAATTACCAATGCGCGCCCGGTACATAGGCACAAGAGCGTATGCGCAACCCATTGGCCCCGCAGCACAATTATTAGCTATGGCACGCGTGGCAGTCGTAACCGGAGGCGTCGCGGGAATTGGCGCGGCGACCTGCCGCGCGCTGCAGCGCGCAGGCTATCAGGTGGCGGCGACCTTCGTGACGGACGTGACGGCCGCACGCCAGTTGCGCGAGGAGACGGGCATTGCCGTATTCCAGTGGAACGTCGCGGACTTCGACGCCTGTCAGGCGGGAGTCGCCGAGATCGTGCGCACCCTGGGTCCCGTGGACGTGCTGGTCAATAATGCCGGGATCACCCGCGACGCGAGTCTGCACAAGATGAGCTACGTGCAGTGGCGCGCGGTGATCGACGTCAATCTCGGCGGCTGCTTCAACATGTGCCGCGCGGTCATCGGACCGATGCGCGAGCGTGGCTACGGGCGCATCGTCAACGTCAGCTCGGTCAACGGCCTCGCCGGTCAGTTCGGTCAGACCAACTATGCCGCGACCAAGGCCGGCATCATCGGCTTCACCAAAGCGCTCGCCCTGGAAAGCGCCGTACACGGAATAACGGTCAACGCCATCGCTCCCGGCTACACCGACACCGCGATGGTGGCGGCGGTACGTCCCGAAATCCGCGAGCGGATCATCGCCGGCGTGCCGGTTGGGCGCCTCGGCAGACCCGAGGAGGTCGCGGCCGCGATCCTCTACCTCGTGAGCGATGCCGCCGCCTTCATCACCGGCGAGACCCTGTCGATCAACGGCGGCCAGTACATGCAGTGAGCGGTCCGCCGCACTGCTCGGCTAAGTACTTTCCGCTACCCGCTGCGCCTTTCGCGGATTACCCGCTCCGCGCACGGCGACGATCATGCGCGCATCGCACCAATCCCAGTCACGGGACAGCTGCGGGCACCGCATGCCGGGGATCCTTCAGATCGCCTACAAGCTGCTGATCAACGATCGCGCCAAGTTCGCGGCGCTGCTCGTGGGCATTACCTTCGCGGTGTTCCTGATGATCGAGATGACGTCGCTGTTCGCCGGCATCCTCAACCGCTCCTCCTCGACCGTCATCAATATCGGCGCGTCCGTCTGGGTCATGGACCCGGCGGTGCAGACGGTCGCCAATACGATTCCGCTTCCCGACTACGTGCTCGATGAGGTGCGCAGCGTCCCGGGCGTCAAGTACGCGGTGCCACTCTACTCGGGCGGCGCGCTCCTCAAGTTGCGCGATGGGACCTACCAGGCGGCCAACGTGGTCGGCCTGGACGACACCAGTCTCTTCGGCCGGCCACAGATGCTGGCCGGGAACATCAAGGACATCTTCGCGGAAAACGCCTTCATCGCCATCAAGGATGCGGAATTCTACAAGCTGGAGAATCCGCGGATCGGCACCGAGTTCGAGCTCAACGACCATCGCGGCGTGATTGTCGGCATTGCCCGCGTCGCCTCCAGCGCGCTGTTCGGCGTGCCGACGCTCTACACGACCTACAGCCGCGCGCTGCAGTACATCCCCAACTCGCGCTTCACCATGTCGTACCTGCTGGTCGAGCCGAAGAGCCCCGCCGACGTCGCCGTCATCAAGGCGCGCGTCACCGCCGCGGGCTACCTGGCGCTCACGCGCGACGAGTTCGTGCAGAAGATCTCCGATTTCTACATGTACAAGACCGGGATCGGCACCAACATGATGCTGATGACGCTCATCAGCTTCATCGTCGGCCTGTCGATCTCCGGGCAGACGTTCTACACGTTCATCCTGGAGAACATCGACAAGTTCGGCGCCCTGAAGGCGATCGGCGCCAAGGGACAGGAGCTGATCGCCATGATCCTCTTCCAGGCCACCTTCGTGGCGCTCACCGGCTACGGGCTCGGCGTCGGACTGTGCGCCACGCTCATCTGGATCGCGCGCTCGCACCTGCCCGACTACGCCGCGATGATCACCTTCGCCAACCTCGCCACGGCGTTCGTGATGGTGGTGATCATCGCCGCGATCTCCAGCTACGTCGGCGTGCGCAAGGTATTGCGGATCGAGCCCTTCGACATCTTCCGGGGCTAGGCATGGCAACGACCGCTATCCTGGCGCAGGGCATCAACAAGTGGTTCGGCGAAGAGCCGGTGCGCACCCATGCCGTGAAGGACGTGAGCTTCGAGGCCCGCTTCGGCGAAATGGTCTACGTCGTCGGCCCTTCGGGCAGCGGCAAGACCACCATGCTCAGCATGATCTCGGGAATCCTGCGCCCGAGCTCGGGCACGGTGAGGATCGAGGGCGCGGACATCTGGAACCTCTCCAGCGATGCGCTCGCGGAGTTCCGCCTCAAGCGCATCGGTTTCGTGTTCCAGGACTATCACCTGTTCCCGCGCCTGACCACGGCGGAGAACGTCGCCATCCCCCTCATCCTGCAGCACCGCGAGTGGAATGCCGCGGTGGAGGAAGCCGAGCGCAATCTCGAGATCGTCGGCCTCAAGGACCGGGCGCAGCTGCCGCCCGTGAAGCTGAGCGGCGGCGAGCAGCAGCGCGTCGCCATCGCGCGCGCCATCGTCAGCCGCCCCGATATCCTGATCCTCGACGAGCCGACCGCCTCGCTGGACGGCGACACGGGACGCAATATCCTGCACTTCGTACGCGAGCAGCTGCTCACGGATAAACGCTGCATCGTCATCGTCACTCATGACGCGCGTATCTATGAGTTCGCCGACCGAATCATGCGCATGGAGGACGGCAGGATCGCCGATGTTGAGCGGAGCCAGCTGGATGCGTGACTGGATGCGCACCCGGATCATCTTCCTCGTCTCCGGCCTGGGGCTGCTGCTGGCGATCGTGAGCGCCTTTCTCTTCAGTCAGCAGCCGAGCGCGCAGCCGCCGGTGTTCACACCGGCCGCCAACCCCTACGAACACGGCATCTACTCCAACGGCATCGTGGAGAGCGCCCAGGCCCAGGGCAAGAACATCAACATCTATCCCGAGGTCGCGGCGCCCATCACCCGCATCCTGGTGCAGGAAGGCCAGCAGGTGCACAAAGGCGATGCGCTCCTCAGCCTGGACGATTCGGTCCAGCGCGCGACTGCCGAGCAGAGCCAGGCGCAGGCCGAAGCCGCGCACGCCATGCTGCGCGAGCTGCGCGCGGAGCCGCGGCGCGAGACCCTCGCGGTGTCGCTGGCCCAGGTCGAGAATGCTCAGGCGACTCTCAAGAACGCGCGCGACCAGCTCGCCAAGCAGCAGCGCTCCTTCGACATCGAGCCGAAGTCGGTCAGCGCCGACGCGCTCGACAACGCCCGCAACGCGGAGAAGATCGCCGAGACCAATCTCAGGGTGATCGAGCGGCAGTATCAGCTGACCAAGGCGGGTGCATGGATCTACGACGTCCAGAACGCCGAGCGCACCTACACCGCGCTGCAGAAAGCCTCCGAGTCCTCCGCGGCCCTGCTGGCCAAGTACACGGTCCGCGCTCCCGCGGACGGAGTAGTCATGGCGGTGAACTCGAGCGTCGGAAGCTACGTCTCCCCGCAGGGCGCCTACGATTCCTACACACAGGGATATGGTCCGCTGATCGTCATGGGCCTGCCGCAGAGCCGCCTGCAGGTACGCGCCTTCATCGACGAGATCCTGGTGCACGACCTGCCGCCGCCCGAGAAGATGGAGGCGCAGATGTTCGTGCGCGGCACGAGCGTACACCTGCCGCTGACGTTCGTGAGCATCCAGCCCTACGTGACGCCCAAGATCGAGCTCTCGGACGCCCGTCAGGAGCGGGTGGATCTGCGCGTGCTGCCGATCGTGTTCCGCTTCGAGAAGCCTAAGGATCTGAACCTCTATCCGGGGCAGCTGGTCGACGTCTATGTGGGCTCGAAGTAGACCTCGGCATCGACTTGCCTTGCGGCGCAGCGGAATGCTGTTGAGCGGTGCGCTGCTCGCCGGCTGCGCCGTTGGCCCGAGCTTCCAGCGCCCCGAGGCGCCGCCGGTGACTCACTACGTGCAGCGTGCCGATCCGGTCGACACCGTGAGCGCTCACGGCGCCGCGCAACACTTCACCCCCGGCGCCAAGGTGGCCGCGGACTGGTGGCGGCTGTTCGAGTGCGCGAGACTCGATGCCATCGTGACCGAGGCGCTCGCCGCCAACCCGGGCCTCGAGGCGGCGCAGGCGAGTCTCCGTCAGAGCGAAGACAATCTCCGCAGCGGTTACGGCATCTTCTATCCGCAGGTCGAGGCGGACGCCGCGGCGACACGCCAGCGCTTCTCGCCGCTCAAGTTCGGCTCGAGCGCCTCCTCGAGCATCTTCAACCTGTTCACGCTGTCGGCATCGGCGAGCTACGCGCTCGACCTGTTCGGGGGCGAGCGCCGCATGATCGAGGGCCTGCACGCGCAGGTGGACCTGCAGCGTGCCACCGAGCAGGCCGCCTACATCACCCTGATCTCCAACATCGTCAACACGGTGGTGGCCCGGGCCGCGTATCGCGCCGAGATCGACGCGACCCGCGAGCTGATCGAGCTGCAGCGCCAGCAGGTCGGGCTCGCCGAGGTGCAGGTGCGCGCCGGGACCGTCCCCTATTCCAACGTCCTCAGCCTCAGGAGCCAGCTCGCCTCCGCCGAGGCCACCGTACCGCAGCTCGAGCAGCGGCTCTCCCAGGCCGATGACCTGCTCGCGGCCCTCGTCGGACACGTTCCGGCCGAGTGGACCCCTCCGGATATCACCCTCGCAGAGCTCACTCTGCCCGCGGAGCTGCCCGTCAGCCTGCCGTCGGAGCTGGTGCGGCAGCGCCCGGACGTCCTGGTGGCCGAGGCCACCGCACACGGCTCCAGCGCCAACGTCGGGGTAGCGACGGCCGCGATGCTGCCCAGCATCAACCTGACGGGCAACTACAGCGCCAACGGCACCACCACCAGTCAGCTGACCTCCGCCGACGGGCGGGCGTGGGCCGTGGGCGCCGGGTTGACGCAGCCCCTGTTCGAGGGCGGGACGCTATGGTACCGGCGCAAGGCTGCGCTCGATCAATACCGGCAGGCTTCGGCTCTCTACGCCCAAGTGGTCCTCTCGGCCTTTGCGCAGGTAGCCGACAGCCTGCAGGCCCTCGAGCACGATGCGGCGGCGCTGCGGGCGCAGGACGATGCATTGGCGGCGGCGAAAGAGGCCCTGCACCTGGTGCAGGCGAACTACGAGGCGGGCCTCGCCACTTACCTGGACGTGCTGATCGCCGACGCCCTGTATCACCAGGCCACGATCAACGACTTGCAGCTGGTGGCGGTCCGTTACCAGGACACCGTGGCCCTCTACGTCGCTCTGGGCGGCGGCTGGTGGACCGACGCGCAGAGGCTTGCGCCTGGCGCGGACGCGGGCGCCACGCGCTGACCTGCGACAGCGTCGCGGAGTTGATTGGTTGCAGTTTGCGAAAGATACGTACAGACGGGGATGGCCCGATCGTGGAACCTCGTTTCTCATGAACAGCGACCGGGTCGGGGGGGCGGGTCCGGCGACGAAAGCGACCGCCGGCACGACGGTCCCCGGCAATGATGCGTCCGCCGCCCTGCACGGGCGGCTGCTGAACGTCTCGCGCATGGCGACCATCGGCGAGATGGCCGCAGGGGTGGCGCATGAACTCAATCAGCCCCTCACCGCGATAGCCAATTACGCGCACGCCTGCGAACGGCTGCTCGCGCGGCCGGGGACGGACCCAAACGAGCTGCGTGAGGCGTTGCACCAGATCGCCGTGCAGACGACCCGCGCCGCGGACATCATCCGCCGGCTGCGCACCCTGGCCCGCAGCCAGCAGAGCGAGCACGTTCCGGTCGCCGTGAATGCCCTGGTCGAGGAGCTGCACGAGCTGATGAGGACCGATGCCAGCCTGCACGGCGTCGAGCTGGCGCTCGATCTGGCCCCGGGGCTCCCCGAGGTGGCGGTGGACGCGGGGCAGATCCAGCAGGTGATTCTCAATTTCCTGCGCAACAGTCTGGAAGCGCTCAGCCTGCAGCCGCCGGTGAAGCCCAAAGTCGCCATCAGCACCTCTCTGGTGGACGCCAATGGCGTGCAGCTCACGGTGTGCGACAACGGGCCCGGGCTGTCGTCCGATACGGCGAAGCGGGTATTCGATCCCTTCTTCTCCACCAAGGAGAACGGCACTGGGCTCGGCCTCGCCATCAGCAGTACTATTGCGCGCGCTCATGGCGGTACGGTTGGCTATCGGGCCAACACACCGAGCGGAGCGTGTTTCTATATCATAGTACCGACACAAGCCCACGATTGACATGCAGCAACAGGCACCAACGGTCTTCGTCGTCGACGACGATGAGGGCGTACGCAACTCTCTGCGCTTCCTGCTGAAATCCGTCGGGCTCGCGACCCGCACCCTCGAGTCGGCGAGCGAGTTCCTCGACACCTACAAGCCCAACCAGCCGGGTTGCCTGGTGCTCGATGTGCGCATGCCTGGCATGAGCGGGCTCGAGTTGCAGCAGCAGCTCAATCTGCGCGGCGCCGTCATTCCGGTGATCTTCATCACCGGCCATGGCGATATTCCGATGGCCGTCGAGGCGATGCAGCAGGGCGCGTTCGACTTCCTGCAGAAGCCGTTTCGCGATCAGGACCTGATCGATCGCATCCAGCGTGCCCTCGAGCGCGATGCCCGCAACCGTGCCGCGCTCGATCAGCATGCCAAGATCCGCGAGCGCCTCAACTCACTCACCCCGCGCGAGCGCGAGGTGCTGGGACTGATGACGCGCGGCAAGCCCAACAAGATCATGGCGGCGGAGCTCGGGGTCAGTCAGCGTACCGTGGAGATTCATCGCGCGCGCGTCATGGAAAAGAGCGGCGCCAGCTCCCTCGCGCAACTGGTGCGCATGGTCATGGATCTGGAGGCGGATCACCCGAGCCACTGAGCAGACGGCCGGCTCCCGTAGCCGTCGCGAGCGGATCTCAGCCGCCGAGGAAGGCCCCGAGGACTTTGAGGAGCTCCTCGGCGTTCACCGGCTTACTGAGGATCCTCAGGTCAGGATCTGCGGGCATCTCTTTGATCACCGCGGAGGTGTCGCCGGTGAGGAGTATGGCCTTGAGACCCGGCCGCACGCGGCCGCGCAAGGCTGCGATCACCTCCGTGCCGAGCTCGCCATTTGCCAGGTGATAGTCGGTCACCAACAGGTCGGGAACGTCGCGGACCACCGCCTGCAGGGCATCGGACAGCGAGGCCACCGCGTTCACGCGATAGCCCTCGACACGCAGCAGCATGGAAGTGGCGTCGCGGACACTGGCGTCGTCCTCGACCAGCAGAACGCGCGCGCCGCCCCCCGCCCCCGCCGCGGGGGCAGGCACCTCGTCGGGTTTCGAGTCGCGCACCGCCGTAGCAGCAAGCGGCAGCAGCAACGCAAACACCGAGCCCTTGCCCACCTCGGACATCGCCTCGAGCCGCGCGTTGAGCAGCTTCACCAGGCGCTGCACGATGCTCAGCCCCAGCCCATAGCCGTCCCGTGAACTGCTCGCGGCGACTCCAACCTGGTAGAACTCATCGTAGATGTAGGCCAGCTGCGCGGCCGGAATGCCGACACCCGTATCGGCAACCTCGAGGCGCAGCGTCTTCCCCTCGCGGCGGCAGCGCACCACCACCCGACCCCGCTGCGTGTACTTCACGGCATTCGAGACCAGGTTCTTCAGGATCTGCTCGACCATCGCCGGATCGCTATGAACCGATTCCTCGGTGGACTCCACCGCGAGCTCGAGTCCTTTACTCTCAGCCAGGGGGCCGAATTCCCGGCGTATGGTCTCGAGGACTTTCGCGGCCCGGAAATCGCGGAACTCGGGCTTCACCGTCCCCGACTCGAGCTTGCTGATATCGAGCAGCGCGTTCAGCAGCCGTGACATGGTGCCGACGGCATGCTCCTGCTGCGACATCACTTCCGCGGCGTCGGGACTCGTCACCATGCGCCGCAGCGCCCCGGTGAGCAGCGCGAGCGTTTGCAGGGGCTGGCGCAGGTCATGACTGGCGGTGGCCAGAAAGCGGCTCTTCGCCTGATTGGCGCGATCGGCCGCTGCGCGTGCCTCCTCTGCAGCTTCGCGCGCCGCAGTGAGCTCCGCCTCGATGCGCTTGTGCTGGGTCACGTCGCGGATCGCCGCGGCCACCAGGACTCCATCCGCACCCACGGGATTGAGACTGATCTCCACCGGAAACTCGCCCCCGTCCCGGCGCCGCGCGAACAGCGCCAGCCCGCTGGCCATCGGGCGCAGATGCGGAGCAGCGAAGAAGCCCTCGCGGTAACCGACGTGACGGCCGCGGAACCTCTCCGGCATCAGCCGTTCCACGGGCAGTCCGATCAGCTCGTCATGCGTGTAGCCGAAGAGCGCCGACGCCTGGCGGTTGGCGAAGCGGACTATGCCGCCGGCATCGGTGATGATCAACGCATCAGGCGCCGCATCCAGCGCGCTGCGCGCAAGTTCTCCCGTGAGAGTCTGCATGTAGACAGCATAACCAAAAACCCAGACCCGGAACGCTCAGCCGAGGGGCTCGACCGCCACCAGTCGGGCGCCGCGGACCGTGCGCGGTACCGGGCACGCAAACTCCGCCGGCTTCACGATCAGCAGGTCGCAGGACAGGCGATCGAGCAGGCGCTCGGCGGTGTTGCCGATGAAAGCGCCCTTGAGTCCGGAGCGGGACACGGCCCCCGCGACCACGATGCCCGCTCTCAGACGCCGCGCCGCATTCCGCACCGCCGCCGTCGGATCGCCGGCGACCACATGCCGGCAGGCCGGAGGGACTGCCGTCGAGCGGAGCGCGTGATCGAGACTGACCCGGGCGCTCGCGGCGGCCGCCTCCTGCGCCCGCAGACCGGCGGCCGCCGCCGGTCCCGCCATTCCCGCCGTTACGGTCGCATACGCGTGCACGGCATGCAGCCTGCCGCGCAGCGCCGCGGCCACCGCGCTCCCCACTTGCACGATCTCCTCGTCGAGCCGCGCAGGCTTGGCGAATGCATGGCTCGGATCGAGCGCCATCAGGATAGTCGGGTGATGATACGGCCGCATGCCCTTCACCAGCAGCACTGGGAGTGGGCTCAGGCGCAGCAACTCCCAATCCGACAGCCGCAGCAATCCAGGGGCGATGCGGCGCCCCGCGTGACACTCCGTCACGACGAGGTCCGCGCCGATCTTCAGGCTGCGGCGTACGATGGCCTCGTAGGCCGGGTAGTCCCACTCGACGGCCACGCTTACTCTGCGGGCGTGGAGCCGGGCGCGCGCCGCGATCCGCTCGAGCCGCTGCAGGTACTCACGGCTCTCGTCGAACTCCATGCGTCGCGTGCGCTCCGCGGTCATCCCCAGCATGTCCGTGTAGTACGGGGAATCGATGGCGTGAAAGAGCTCGAGCTCGGCGTCCAGGGCGCGCGCGAGCTGGACGGCCTTGTTCACCGCGGGCAGCGCCCGCGCCCCGGGGTCCTTGACCGCCGCGAGAATCCGCCGAATTGCACGCATCTGCGCCTCCGCCATCCCGCGCCCAAGCCTGCTCCATCGCGGCCGTCTCACCATGCGGCCCAATACCTAGGCGGTTGCGGCTAACCCGTATGTCGGCATGGAACATTACGAATTTCAAAAGAGGGGCGCCGCGATTCAAGCTGCCTCAGAGCGAAGATGCTCCGCGACCGAGCCATGAAGACCGCGACACCCCTGATTTACTCCACACGCACCTTCCCCAGGTGGCTGCGACACGCAGCCTGGGGCGCGGATCCGCAGCTTGCAGCGCTCTGCACGCAGCACTGGCGCAAGGTGCGTGGGCGAGTGACGGCCGCCGCCCGCGGGATCGAGCCCCGGGCTCTCGAGGCCGCCGCGTACGCCCCGGCGTCTGAATGCCGGCGACGCTGAACACGCTCGGTTGCGCGCTGCTCGCATGCCTCGTGGCCACGGCAGCGCCGCCGGCCACCGCCTCCGCAGACGACCATCGGAGTGCTCTCGAGGCGCCTCATCCTGATGCGCTCCGCTGGAGTCGCTTGGGCACGGCCACGGTGCAGGCGCACGCGCTCATCGAGGCGCTGCAATCTGTCTCCGGCTACGGATTGTCGGCCGCCGACTACGACGCCGCCGGGTTGGCTACGGAACTGGCGGCGCTGTCCGCGGGACCCGATGCAACGTCCGCCGACTGGTCCCGGTTCGACCGGAAACTCACCAGCGCCGCGCTGGCACTGGTCCGGCATCTGCATTTCGGGCGTGTCGATCCGCGCGCTGCGGGTTTCGACATGCCGGCGCGGTCGGAGACATTCGACGCCGCGGCGATCGTCGAGCAGCTCGCCGCCGGCAGCGACACGCGCGCAGTCCTCGCCGCGGTCGAGCCCGCGTACCTGCACTACCGGCTGCTGCGCCAGTCCCTCGCGCGTTATCGGGCGCTGGCGGCCGCGCCGGAGCTGCCGTCACTGCCGCCCCTGCCGCGCAGGTCGGTGAGGCCCGGCGAGCAGTACGCGGGCGCGCCGCAGCTGCGCCGGCGGCTTGCGGCCGTCGGCGACCTGCCGCCGCAGCAGGCGCTGCGAGACGATCAGCTCCTCGATGAGGATCTGGCCGCCGCTCTCAGGAGGTTCCAGTACCTTCACGGGCTCGCGGAGGACGGGGTGCTCGGCCCGGGGACGCTCACTGCGCTGAACGTGCCGTTTCCGCAGCGGGTGCGCCAGATAGAGCTGACGCTCGAGCGCTGGCGGTGGCTCCCACCGCTGCGGCCGCCGACGCTCATCGTCAACATCCCGCAGTTTCGGCTGTTCCTCATCCGCTCCGCGATCGACGAGGAGGCCGATATGCTGCGCATGAACGTCATCGTCGGGAAGCAATATCCGCGGCTCCACACCCCGGTCTTTGCTGCAGACATGACGGCGGTGCTGTTCCGGCCGTACTGGGACGTCCCCGCGAGCATCGTCCGGCACGAGCTGCTCGCGGAGCTGCGCAGGAATCCGCGCTACCTGCAGGCGCACGACATGGAGCTCGTCGCCAGCAGCACCGCCGAACCCGCGGCAGCGCTCGAAGCCACCCCGGCGAATCTGCAGGCACTCGCCGCCGGCAGCCTGCGCCTGCGCCAGCGACCGGGGACGGAAAATGCGCTGGGATTGATCAAGTTCGTCGTGCCCAATCGCTACGACGTATATCTGCATTCGACGCCCGAGCAGCGCTTGTTCGACGAGCCGCGCAGGGCTTTCAGCCACGGCTGCATCCGCGTCAGCGATCCCGTGGCGCTCGCGACCGAGGTCTTGCGCGGCGCGGCGGGCGACTGGACACGGGACAAAGTACTCGAGGCGATGAGCGGCGATGCGACCTTTCATGTGGTCCTGGCGCAGCCCGTGCACGTGCTGATTCTCTATGGAACGGCCCTCGCGACCGAGGACGGCGCGGTGCACTTCTTCGAGGACATCTACGGGGAGGATCGCCGTCTCGAGACGCTGCTCGGGCTCGAGCCGGTGGCGATGCGGCGTTAGCGAGCGGCGCGGTGGGCTGATACGCAGTGATCCTGATACCCAGGGGGGCGGGGCTGCACTAGTTTCAGGCGGTAAATCAAAGGGTAAAAGACACAGGAAAGGAGTACGTCATGAGCCTCATTCGTTGGGAGCCTTTTGGCGCAATGGACGAAGCATTCAACCGATTTCCCGCCTGGTTTGGCCGCTGGCCGCGGTTGCCGGGCGCTCTCGAGACCAGCACGGAATGGGCGCCTTCGGTCGACATCAGCGAGACCGATGGTGAGTACCTGATCCGCGCCTCGCTGCCGGGCGTGAAGAAAGAGGACGCGAAGGTGACAGTCGAGGACGGGATGCTCACCTTGAGCGGCGAGCGCCAGCAGCAGCAGGAGCAGCAGGACGAGAAGTTCCACAAGATCGAGAGCTTCTATGGCAGCTTCTCGCGCAGCTTCGCCCTTCCGGAGGCCGTGGACCAAGGTGCGATCCGCGCCGACTCCAGGGACGGCGTGCTCACCGTCCACGTTCCGAAGATCAAGGTGGAAGCGAAGAAACCAACGACGATCAAGGTCCAGTAGCCAGCGCGAGTCTGCCGCGGGCAGCGTGCGTGCGAGCGTTGTCCGCGGTTTTTTTGAGACGAGGCACATGAACGGCCTGATTAAGTTCGATCCGGCTCTGTTACGCCGTTACGACCGGCCGGGTCCGCGCTACACCTCGTATCCCGCGGCACCCCAGTTCCATGCCGGCTTCGGCGAGCCCGAGCTGCGCGCCTACGCGGCGCGCAGCAACGCGCTGCCGGGAAGCCGTCCCCTATCGCTCTACGTGCACGTGCCCTTCTGCTTCAGTCCCTGCTTCTACTGCGGCTGCAATCGCGTCATCACCCGTGACCTGTCCCGAGGCGAGCGCTATGCGGAGGACCTGCTCCAGGAGATCGGGCTCGCAGCGCCGTTGTTCGATCCCGGTCGCGAGGTGGTGCAGCTGCACCTGGGCGGTGGAACTCCGAACTTCCTCGGTAGCAAGACCCTGGAACGGCTGATCGCCGGGGTCGGGCGCGCATTCCGCCTTAGCGACGCCGCCAACCGCGACTTTTCCATCGAGCTCGATCCGCGCTCGCTCCCGGAGCCGCCGGCGCAGTACGCGGCGACACTCGCGCGGCTCGGCTTCAATCGCGCCAGTCTCGGGGTGCAGGACTTCGACCCCGACGTGCAGCGCGCAGTCAACCGCCTGCAGAGCGTCGAGGAAACGCGCGATCTCATCGACGCCTGCCGGGACCAGGGTTTCCGCTCGATCAACATCGACCTGATCTACGGGTTGCCCGGCCAGACTCCCGAACGATTCCAGCAGACACTGCGGACCGTCATGTCGGCGCGGCCCGACCGCATCGCCATATACGGCTACGCGCATCTGCCGACGCTCTTCAAGGCGCAGCGGCGCATCGACCCGACGGCGCTGCCCGACGCTGCCGGCAGACTCGACCTGCTGCGCCTGGCGATCGATGAGCTCTCCGCGGACGGCTATCAATACATCGGCATGGATCACTTCGCGCTCCCCGACGACGAGCTGGTGCAGGCGCAGGAGCGCGGCGGCCTGCAGCGCAACTTCATGGGCTACACCACCCATGCCGACTGCGACCTGATCGGTATCGGCGCGAGTGCCATCAGCCACATCGCCGACAGTTACAGTCAGAATTTCCGCGAGCTCAAGGCCTGGAAGGCGGCCCTGGAGGAGCGGCGGCTGCCGCTGTGGCGCGGGCTCGGACTCACCTTCGACGACCGCGTGCGGGCCACCGTGATCGGTCAGCTGATGTGCCAGGGCGTGATCGATGTCGGGGCGGTCCAGCAGCTCTACGGCATCGACTTCGCGGCCTACTTCAGCGGCGAGATCCGGCAGCTGCAGACTCTTGCCGACGACGGCCTGGTCCGCATGGCAGGCGGGCGGATTGCCGCGACTCCGGCCGGCCGACTGCTGCTGCGTAACATCGCCATGTGCTTCGACCGCTACCTCGCGATGTCACAGCCGGGCGCAGCGTCAGCGCCCCTCTCCCGGGCCGTGTAGGGTCTGCGCGGCTCTGAAGCCGGTAAGCACTGCTACGGACGTCATAGGTACAAGCCTGACTATCGGCCTTGCGTGTGGGCTCGGTAGCCTCGAAGCGAGTGAATTCGTCGCAGCACTTGAGGGAGTCCTGCATGTCAGCGAGAAAGCTCACGGTCTTGGGTAAGTCTGCGGCGCTCGTGGCCTGCACGGCCGCCGCACTGGGAGCGGCCCCGGCTGCGCTCGCGGTGCCGAGCTTCGCGCGGCAGACCGGCATGGCCTGCGAGGCCTGCCACACGGTCTTCCCCGAGCTCACCCACTTCGGACGCGTCTTCAAGGCGAATGGCTACATCCTCAGCAACGTGAAGCAGGTGCGGGACGTCACCGGCAAGAAGGAGGAGCTGCTGTCGCTGGCACAGACGGTGCCCTTGTCGATCATGGCGCAGGTCTCCTACAGCCAGATGAAGACCGGCGTGCCCGATCTCTCGGCCGTCGGGGCTCCGGGCGTCGCCCAGAACGGCACGGCCGGCTTTCCGCAGCAGCTGAGCTTGTTCTACGCGGGCAAGATCGCCTCGAACTTCGGCGCCTTCTTCCAGATCACCTACGCCAACGACAGCGGCACCATCGGCATCGACAACACCGACCTGCGGTTTGCCGACACCACGCTGCTGCCGGATAACCGGCCACTCACCTATGGGCTGTCGCTCAACAACAACCCGACGGTGCAGGATTTGTGGAACACCACTCCCGCGTGGGGCTACCCGTTCGCCGCGAGCAATGCGGTCGTCTCGCCGCTCGCCGGCACCGCGATCGACGGCGCCTTCGCGCAGGATGTGGCGGGAATCACCGGATATCTCTTCTGGAACGAATCGTTGTACGCCGAGCTCGGTGCCTACCGCTCCGCCAAGCAGGGCACGACCAGCGAGCTCACCGGCGGCGCCGGCCCCCTCGATGGATCCGCCTCGAACGTCCTGTCGGGAGTCACGCCTTACTGGCGAGTCGCCTACGAGTACAACTGGGACCGGCATTCCCTCGAGGCAGGCCTGTACGGCGCCGAATTCAGGCTGTTTCCCGGTGGCGCGCCGGGCGCCGAGGTCCCCCTGAGCGGACCGGTGAATCGCTTCAACGACGTCGCCGAGGACGTGCAGTACCAGTTCGTCGGAGATCAGCATCAGCTGACGCTCGCCGGAACGCACATCCACGAGTCGATGACGCTCGATGCCAGCGTCGCGGGCGGCACGAATCCGAAGGACAACCTGTCGACGACGCGCCTCTGGGCCACGTATTACTACCGGCGCAAGATCGGCGGCACGCTCGGCTACTTCTCGACGACGGGCAGCACCGATCCCGGACTCTATCCGGCCGCAGCGGCCCTGCCGAACGGCAACAACCCCGGGGTGGTCGTCAGCGCCAACGGCTCCCCGGACACGAGCGGCTGGATCGCGGAGGTGAACTATCTGCCCTGGCTGAACGTGAAGCTCTCCGTGCAATACACGGCCTACAGCAAGTTCAACGGTGGCGGCAGCAACTACGACGGGGTCGGGCGTAATGCCTCCGACAACAACGCGCTGTATCTGCTGCTGTGGTTCGCGTACTGAGGTAATCACCATGCGCACGACACACCACGATGGACTCCTGAGCCGGCGCACGGGCTGGACGGCGCGTGCACCGCTGTTGCTGGCCGGCGCGGCCGCACTCCTCGGTCTCAGCAGCGCGGCGCGCGCCGACGAGCCGGACGCGGCGACCCGGGCTCACGCGCAGAGAGTCGCGATTACCGTCTGCGGCACCTGCCACGGCGCGAGCGGCAACAGCACCAATCCGAAGTTCCCGCGCCTCGCGGGGCAGAACCCCAACTACCTCGCCACCCAGCTGAAGGCGTTCCGCGCCCAGACCCGCGGGGATCCGGACGCGATCGGCTACATGTGGGGCATGGCGGGTGAGCTCGATGATGCGACGATCGAGGCACTCGCGGCGTACTACGCCGGGCAGAAGGCCGAGCCGAGCGCCAGCGGCGCATCCGAGGCGATCAGCCGCGGGCGTGATATCTACAAGAACGGCGTCGCCGCGCAGGGCGTCCCGGCCTGCAGCAGTTGCCACGGAGCCGATGCCCACGGGCTGCAGGACTTCCCGCGGCTGGCCGGCCAGCACGGCCAGTACGTGCTCAAGCAGCTCGGCTCGTTCCAGAGCAACATGCGTAACGTCGCCATCATGCATGGCGTCGCGCAGAACCTGAATCTCGCCGACATGGACGCGGTCGCCGCGTTCCTCGAGACTCAGCCCTGAGACCGCCGGCTCCATGACTGCGATCCGCCGTATTCTCGCCGCGGTCAAGGATCCAGGCGCGCGCAGGCTCCCGGGGGTCCGCAAGGCCGCGCGGCTCGCTGCGGCGCTGGGCGCCGAGCTCGTCCTGTACCATGCGCTCGCCGAGCCGCTGTACGTTGGCGGCGTCGACGGCGACCTTTCGCCCTTGTACGACAAGCCGCCGGACATAGAGCAGCGGATACGGGAGGCGCAGCGCGCCCGACTGGAGCGCATCGCACGCCGCCTGCGACGCACCGGCCTCAAGGTCTCGGTGAGCGCCGAATGGGACTACCCCGCCTACGAAGCCATCGTTCGCGAGGCATGCCGGGTCGGCGCCGGCCTCATCGTGGCCGAGCAGCACCCGGGACGACACCTCGCGGCGGGCCTGCTGCATCTCAACGACTGGGAGCTGCTGCGCCTCAGCCCGATGCCGGTGCTGCTCGTCAAGCAGTCGCGCCCCTTCCGCGAACCGGTGATTCTCGCCGCCGTGGATCCGGACCATACCTACGCCAAGCCCATGCGGCTCAACCAGCAGATCCTGCGCCTGGGAGCGGCGGTCGCGCGCGCCCTGCGCGGTGCACTGCATGCCGGGTACGCCTACGTGCCGCTGCCGCTGACGGCGTTTTCGGGCGGCGCACTGTCGGATGAGGAAGTCAGGGGGCTGGAAGCCCGCGCCGCGCGCAGCGCGCGCGCCAAGCTGCAGCGCACGGTACGCGGAGTCGCAATACCCCGCGCCCGACAGCACATCCTGGGCCGCCATCCCGTCGATGCCATCGCACAGCTCGCCACCCGCACCCGCAGCTCGATAGTCGTGATGGGCGCGATCTCGCGCTCGGGCCTGAAGCGCCTGCTGATCGGCAACACCGCGGAGCGGGTCCTGGACCGCCTCAACTGCGACGTGTTGATCGTCAAGCCCGCGGGACTCGTCAAGCCGCCCGCGCGCTCACGGCGCGGCGCCCGCTACTTCGGCATTCAGCCCAGGCTCTACTGAGCTCCCTCAGGCGTCGCGTCGCGACCGCCGCGTCGAATCAGCAGTCGCCGCGCCTCCCGCACGCGCGCGTCCGCCGTGGGCTCGTGCGCGTAGACGTACCAGTCCACGCAGCCGTAGGCGGCATCCGGCGCCGGCTCCGCCTCGCCCGCCGTAGCCTCGTCCTCCGGCAGCATGAAGGGATCGAGCGTTGCGATCCGCCGCGCCGCTGGCCGAACTGCTTGCGTGACAGCGTTCATCCGGCTTTCTCCTCGTCAACTCTCCGTCGTTTGACACCCGCATACTCGCCGGGCGCTCGTCCGGCCGCCATAAGGACAAGCGCTTAAGAGGGGAGCAAGCTAGGCACTTTCCACGATACTGCCGCGCCGCTTGCGACCTAGAGTCCCTGTTGCCCGTCCGCACCGTGAGGGAGCGATCATGCCCACCCGAATCCGGCACGTACTCGTCGCCATCCACGACCTGCGGCGCTCGCCGCGCAACGCACTGCGCAAGGCGGGCAGCGTGGCCAGGGCTGCGGGCGCGACGCTCGAGCTGTTTCACGCGATCGATGAGCCGGACCCGGGCGCCAGCTGGCCTGAGACCGCGACGGCGGAATTCGTGAGCAAGCGCCGCGCGGCGATCGCGGACCGCTGCCAGCGCAGGCTCGAGCGCTTCGCGCGTGACAAGTCGCTGCGCACACTGCGGCTGCGTTGCACGAGCAGCTGGGACTATCCCGCACACGAAGCGATCGTGCGCCGGGCGCTCGCGAGCCGGGCCGACCTGGTCATCGCCGCGACCCGACACCACGTGCCAGGCGCGCGCCTGATCCTGCGCAACACCGACTGGGAGCTGATCCGGCACTGTCCGGCGCCCCTGTTGCTGGTCAAGTCCTCGCGCGAATACCGGCGGCCGGCGATCCTCGCCGCGGTCGATCCCTTCCACGCCCATGCGCGCCCGACCGACCTCGATGCACGGCTGCTCGCAGCCGGCAAGAGCTGCGCGCAGCTGCTGCACGGGACGCTGCACGTGTTTCATGCCTACATGCCGCTCGTCAACGCCGCCATGATGCCGGTGAGCACGGCGCCGATGCTGACGATACCGCCCGAGGTGGAAGACGCGCATGGGCGGCAGATCACCCGCGAGATCGACCGCCTGGCGGCCGGCGCCGGGGTGCCGCGGGCCCGGCGTCACATTCACATGGGGGAGGTCGTGGCAGAGCTCAGGGCCACCGTGCGCGACACCCGGGCGAGCCTCGTGGTGATGGGCGCCGTATCGCGCTCGGCGCTCAAGCGGATCTTCATCGGCAACGCAGCCGAGCGGGCTCTCGATGGCCTCGAGTGCGACATCCTGGTCGTCAAACCGCGCGGATTCAGGTCGACGGTCACCCGGCGGCCAGCCGTCGGCGCACCAATCTCAACACTCGTGACGGCATGAGCACCTATGGGTTCCGCGCGCGATCCCCCCGCGCGCGGCCCACGAGGTAGCCGGCGCCGAATGGCAGGCCAAGCACCAGCACGGCGAGCACGATGAGCAGCAGCAGCACCTCCGCCGCCAGCTCGCGCAGCTGCGTGCCCGCGTCCTGTATCACGCCGTGCGAAATCCGCGCGGCATCCGCGGCGATCGCCTGGCGCTCGGCGTCGAGAGCCGTCATGACCGCCGCGCGCTCGCGCAGCAGATCGGCGAACAGCGCCTCGCGCTCCGTGTGCAGGGCCTGATTGGCGTCGCGCTCGGATGCCTCCAGGCGCTCGAGCAGCTCGCGCAGGGCCTGGCGCAGCTCGGCTTCAGCGCCGTGCACCAGCTCAGGCGTGGACTCCGCGACAGCAGTCAGCCGCTCGAGCCGCTGATCGAGTTGCCGCAGCGCGGCCTGCACGTCCGCGTGCCCATAGCCGGACTCGCGCAGCGCGAGCTGCGTCCGGCGCATCATTTGCGTCGGCAACGTATCGCCATAGATCTCGAGCCGGTCGGCGGCGTCCGCCAACGCCTCGGGAACGGTGCCGAGCGAATCGACGAGCTTGCCGTCGGCCCCCTGCTCGCGGCTCCACAGCTCGATGGCCGAGGCGCGCGCCAGCGTCAGGTCGGCGAGCGGATGCTCGCGCACGTACTTCTCGACGAAACTCTGATAGGCGGGGAAGTCGTGCGGCGCGATCAGCCGTCGCGCCAGGGCGTGGCTCTCGTCGGCGTAATTGCCGGAGATATCACGCACCGCCTGCTGGTGCGCGCCGAACAGAGCGCCGCCCGGTGCGCCCTCGGCGGTGAAGGCCTGCAGCTGCGCAGCGAACGCCCAGGTATCGATCAGGCTCATCATCGGCGCCATGCGCGTGGCGGCACGCCGGCTTTCGCCGACCACCGCGATTTCCCAGCGCAGCGCGTGATCGAGCACCATCGGGTCGCGCTCGGAGACGGCGATATCATCCGCGCAGCGGTTCACCGCGGTCACGAACTGCGTCGACAGCTCCCGGGTGAGGATGCGGGCGTTGAGATCGCGGGGTGAGAGCGGCCGCTCGGGACTCTTGAAGCTGACGAGCGAGCAACCCGCCACCGCGATGAGCAGCGCAACTGAGGCGAGCAGCCGTGGCCAGGCGCTCGGGGCCGAGATCGAAGGCAGGTCGTGCGCGCAAGCCGCGCAGCGATGTCGCCGCTCCATACGCAAACTATACACCGCCCGCAGGTGGCGCCCGGGTCCGCCCTTGACAGGCCGCGCATCCCGGACGGATGGTGACGCTGTGAGCATCCCGGCCGGAGTCTCGCCGCTCGTGATGATGAGCGCAGTGGAGCTGGTGCGCGCGATTCGCGCGCGCACGGTCTCGTGCGCCGAGGTGATGGCGACCTTCCTCGATCACATCGGCCATCTGAATCCGAGGGTGAACGCGCTGGTCTCGCTGCAGGATGCTGAGGTCCTGATGCAGCAGGCGCGCGTGCGCGACGCGCAGCTCGCGCGCGGCGAATACCTCGGACTGCTGCATGGCCTGCCGCACGCGGTCAAGGACCTGGCCTTCACCGCCGGCATCCGCACTACACGCGGCTCGCCGCTCCTCGACGCGGTTCCGGACCACGACTCCATCCTGGTCGAGCGGCTCAAGGCACAGGGTGCGATTCTCATCGGCAAGACCAACACCGCGGAGCTCGGCCTCGGCTCGCAGACCTACAACCCGGTGTTCGGCACGACGCTCAATGCCTACCACCTGGGAAAGACCGCGGGCGGCAGCAGCGGCGGGGCCGCGGTCGCGCTCGCGCTGCGCATGGTGCCGGTGGCCGACGGCAGCGACATGATGGGGTCACTGCGCAACCCGGCCGCCTATAACAATGTGCTCGGCTTCCGCCCCTCGCAGGGGCGCGTGCCCATGGCCGGCGCGGAGTTGTTTCTGGACCCGCTGTCCGTGTGGGGGGCGATGGGCCGAAGCGTGCCGGATGTCGCGATGCTGATGAGCGTCATCGCCGGCCCGGACCCGCGTGTGCCGCTCGCTACGGCGGAGGACCCGGCCGAGTTCCTGCAACCGCTCGAGCGCAGCTTCAAGGGCGTGCGCCTGGGATGGCTCGGCGACCTCGGCGGCTATTTGGCCATGGAGCCCGGAATCCTCGAGCTCGGCCGCGCGGCCTGCCGAGTCTTCGAGACTCTCGGCTGCGAGGTGGAGGAGGCACGGCTCCCGTGCCCACCCGCCGAGCTCTGGGACTCGTGGCTCGCGCTGCGGCACTGGCTGGTGGCCGGCGAGCTCGAGGCTCTCTACCGGGACCCGGTCGCGCGCGCGCGCCTCAAGCCCGAGGCGCGCTGGGAAGTGGAAGGCGCGCAGCATCTCAGCGCGCTCGACGTCTATCGTGCCTCCGCGGCGCGCTCGCGCTGGTACGCGGCGGCGCAGACGCTCTTCGAGCGCTACCAGCAGCTGCTGTTGCCGAGCGCACAGCTGTTTCCCTTCGATGCGAGCGTGCTATGGCCGAAGTCCATCAACGGCATCGCCATGGATAGCTATCACCGCTGGATGGAGGTCGTGGTTCCCGCGAGCCTGCTCGGTGGCCCGGTGCTCAACGTGCCGATCGGGTTCGGCACACAGAACCTGCCGATGGGACTGCAGATCATCGGCCGCCGTCACGCAGATCTCGCCGTGCTCGCGCTCGGCCATGCCTACGATCTCGAGACGGGCTGGGTCGGCAAGCGGCTGCCGCCGCTGCTGGGCTGAGAGTCCGCCGGGTCGTTGGTTGCCCTTCAGCGCACTCCGGCCGGATCGCTATAATTGACGAGGCGTTTTGGGGACCGCGGCACCGGGGGAGCCATGAGTTCGTTGCGTCTGCCTGCATCGCTGCTGGCCCTCATGTCGCTGCCGCTCATGCCGACGCATGCCCGGGCCGACGACCCCTGTGTGGCGTTCTCCTGGGATGTACGTCACGAGCGCGAGCTGTTCAGCAAGGAGCCGGTCGACCTCGCGAGCGGCCGGGCTGCCACCGATGCGCCGGTGCTGACTCCCGAGCGGCTCTACGAGCTCGAGCTGCGCGCGCAACCGGAAGTGAGCTTCGCGGTGCCGCCCAGCCGCAGCTGGCCCCAGGAAGCGACCTACGCAGGACTCGCGCGGCTTACGGTCGAGACTGCCGGGATCTACCGCTTCGCGCTGGATCAACCAGCCTGGATCGACGTGGTCGCGAACGGGGCCCTGCTGCAGTCGCGGGACTTCCAGGGGCGCGCGGGCTGCAGTACTCCACACAAGATCGTCGAGTTCGCGCTGCCGGCCGGCAAGCCGCTCATCCTCGAGTTCAGCTCGAGCGTCACGCCCTCGATCAGAGTCACCGTGAGCCGCTCTCCGGTTCAGACGCCGTAAGCTCAGGGCTGGCTGGCGCCTCGAGGCTGCCTCAGGGCTGCGGCTGGCCCCCGAGGATGCGCACTTCACGCTGCGGTGGGGGCATGATCACGCCGCGGGCGCGGAACGCGGCCAGCACCGCGGCGCACACCTCGCCGCTCGCCGCGCCCTGATCCTGCACCTGCACCCAGGGGCGCACGGCGAGCGCCACTGCGGACTCGCCCAGCTTGAGCGGCTGCACCACGGGCGGTGGATCCCTGAGGACCCGCGGGTTGGCCGCCAGCACCTCGCGGAGGGTGGCGAGCGCGGCCGCGAGATCGGTGTCGTAGGCGACTCCCACCGTGACGTCGAGCTGACGGATCCGGCCGTAGTTGTGGAGGATCTCGCCGACGATCTTGCGGTTCGGAATCACCACCAGCGAGCGGTCGGCGTGCATGAGCGTGGTGCTGAACAGCCTGATGCTCTCGACCGCGCCCTCGACCCCGGCGATCGCGATGTACTCGCCGACCTTGAAGGGCTTGGAGAGGATGATCGACAGGCCGGCCACCACATTGCCCAGCACGCCCTGCATGGCGAGCGCCACCCCGGCGCCCGCTACGCCGAGCCCCGCCACCAGGGGCAGGAGCTCCACCCCCAGGTTCTGCAGCGCCATGATCGCGAACAGGAGCACGCACATCGCCCACACGATGCGGGTGAAGAGCGCGCGGATCGGCGGCTCGAGCTCGCGCCGCTCGAGCATGCGGGCGAAACCGCCGCTCACCCACTTGCCGACGATGAAGCCTGCCACCAGGATCAGTACCGCCGTCAGCACGCGCGGGCCGAAGCGAATTGCCAGGTCCAGCATCGTGTCCTTGGCGTGGCTGATCGTCGCGACTTGCTCGTTCACGGGAGCATCCCCCTGCGGCAGCGGACTGACAAGACAGTGTAGCAAGGCACGGCCGCGCCGGACCGCGCCGCTTCAGGGCAGGCGGGTGCCGCGCGCGGCGACCAGGATCCGGTACCAGTCCTCGCGTGTCAGGTGCACGGCATAGGCGCTGCGCGCCTCGCGGATGCGTACCGGGTTCTGGCTGCCGATGAGCGGGACCGGCCGCGCCGGATGCGCCATGATCCAGGCGTAGGCCACCGCGGTGCGCGGCGTGCCGTCCCGGCGCGCGATTCCCTCGAGCGCGGCGATCACCCGATCCGTGCGCGGGCTGTCCGCGAGCTCGCCGGTACGCACACCCAGCCGCCCCTGCGCGAGCGGCGACCAGGCGATCACGGCCGTGCCGCGCCGCATCGCCGCATCGAGCGTGCCGTCGACGAGTCCGTCGATGGCGAGCGGTGAGAGCTCGTTCTGCACGCTCGCAATCGCGAATGGCAGATGCGCAGCCAGCGCCTCGAACTGCGCCGCGCCGTAGTTGCAAACGCCCGCCGCACGGATCTTGCCCGCGCGGCGCAGCCGCTCGAGCGCCTGCGCAACCTCGGCGGGATGCGCCAGCAGGTCCGGGCGATGAATCTGATAGAGATCGATGTATTCGACGCCGAGCCGCCTGAGCGATGCGTCGCAGGCCTCGATGAGATGCCCGGCCGAGGAGTCGTAAGGTGCCGGCGGGGTGATGCCGGCCTTGGTGGCGAGCACCAGAGAATCGCGCAATCGCGGGGCCTCGCGCAGCACGGCGCCGAGGAGCGACTCGCAGGCGCCCAAGCCACTGCCCTTTCGATAACCATAAACGTCGGCGGTATCGAACAGCGTGCACCCGGCCTCGAGCGCTGCCTCCACACGCTCGCGCGCGCTCGCCTCGGCCGGGTCCGCGAACCGCCACATGCCCCAGCCGAGCGGCGCTACACTCAAGCCGCTGTTGCCGAGCGCAATGCGCGCGTCCGCTGCGGGTCCAAGGCTCACGGGTGAGCACTGTAGCCAACCCCGCCGCGCTTCACCAACGCGCGCCCGGCGAGCGGCGCTGCGGCGTGCGCCGCCCGTACGCTAGACTGCCGCGTCATAGCTAAGGCAAGCGCGGGACAGCCGGGTGCCCGAGTCACCTCCCCTGCGACGGCGCGACCTCGCTCCGCTGCGACATCTGCCGCGGTCGGTGACGCGCAACTATCTGCGGCAGGCTCGCGATCTGCCGCCAGGCGCCGCGCCGCGGCGCGGCATCCGCGGATTCCTCGGCGCCACGCTGCCGGCCGCGATCGCCGCCTACGCGCGCGAGCGTCTCGGCCCGCGCCACCGGTTCGCCGACTACGGCCCCGGATCGGGCGACAGCGGTCTCTACCGGCTGGACGGCGACGGCAACAGCGTACGGGTCTCGCTCGCCGGCGACTGGGCGAGTGGCACCGACGAGGCGGCCGCGGTCGCCGCGGCGATCGGCAGATTCCACCCGCACTTCACCGTCCACCTGGGCGATGCCTACTACGTCGGTGATGAGTCCGAAATACGCGCGACTTTTCTCGGCGAGCGCACCGGGCCGTATGAGCCGACCCTCTGGCCCCTGGGGTCGGCCGGCAGCTTTGCTCTCAACGGCAACCATGAGATGTATGCGCGGGGCCGCGCCTACTTCGATGTGCTGCTGCCACGACTGGGACTCGCAGCCGGGCCGCCTCAGCGGGCGAGCTTCTTCTGTCTGGAGAATGCCCACTGGCGCATCATTGCGCTCGACACGGCCTACAACTCGGTCGCCTGGCCGCTGCTCGAGGAGCTGCCCTTCTGGCCGTTCACGGCGTCCAACGATCTCCCCGCAGCGGAGCTTCGCTGGCTCGGGCACAACGTGCGGCCGGGCGCGGATGAGCGCGGTATCGTGATCCTGACTCATCACTCGCCCTACCGCCCTCGCGGGCATGACTGCAGCAGGATCGCGCGGCAGCTGCGCTGGCACGTCCGGCGACCGGTACTGTGGTTCTTCGGGCACGAGCACCGACTGGCGGTCTACGACCGGCACGACTGCGGCGCCGGACTCGAGGTCTGGGGCAGGAACATCGGCCACGCCGGCATGCCGGTCGAAGCTGCGACGCCGCTCGCCGACCCGGCGCTCAGGCTCCGCTTCACTGACGCGCGGCGCTATCGGAACGACGAGGGACTCGAGCTCGGTTACAACGGCTATGCGAACCTCACTTTCACCGGTCCCACGCTCTCCATTGAATACCGTGATCTCAACGGCGCGGGCGTCTACCGGGAGCAATGGCGCACTGCAGGCGGGGCACTCGAGGCGCTTGACCCGACCTTCTCCGGACCTTCAGACGCGCTCGAGCCAGAGCACCTCGACCGTAGCGCCGCGGGTCGCGGCGGCGGCGCCGGCGGGACGGCGGATGAGCGCATTCGCCGCGGCGAACACTGAGACGAGCGAGGTGTCCTGGTTGTCGCACGGGCGCACGCGCAGACGCGCGTCGGCGTCCGGTGCCGCGACCGCGCGCAGGTAGCATTCATTGGCTCCGCTTGCGGCGACTTCGCCGTCGAGCAGCGCCGCAACCGGGGAGGCCTGCGCCTCGCGGCCGAGGAGCGCACCGAGGAGCGGTTGCAGAAACAGATGCGCACACACCAGCGCGGCAGCCGGATTGCCCGGAAGGCCCAGCACGGGCTTCTCCCGGAGGCGCCCGAACCAGGTCGGCTTGCCGGGACGGACCGCGACACGCTCCACCGCGACCGCAAGACCCAGCGTGCCGAGAGAGCGCCTGACGACATCGTAGTCGCCGACCGAGGCGCCGCCGATGACGACGAGAAGATCCGCCTGGCGCAGCGCATCCGCGGCCGCGGCCGCGATTGCCGCCTCGGAGTCGGGCCGGACGCCCGAGCGCAGCGCCTCCCCGCCCCAGTCATCGATCGCAGCGCCCAAGCCGAAGCTCACTGAGTCGAAGATCTGGTGAACGCCGGCGGCGGCGCCGGGTTGCACCACCTCATCCCCCGTCGCGAGCAGCGCAATGCAAGGCCGCCGCCGCACCCGCACGCTGGCCGTGCCCGATGCCGCGAGCAGCGCGATGTCGCGCGCGTTGAGTCGCACGCCGCGGCGCGCCAGCACTGCACCAGCGCTGAAGTCGAGGCCGGCCTCGCGGATGTTGCTGCGCGGGTGCGCGGCGACCTCGATCCAGACGGTCTCGTCCGAACGCCGGACGCGCTCCTGCGGCACGATCAGATCCACGCCCGCGGGAACCGGGGCGCCGGTGAAAATGCGCACCGCGCCTCCGGCAGCAAGCGGTGCACCGGCATAGGGGCGGCCGGCCGCCGCCTCGCCGAGCACAGTGAGCGGACAGCGGCCGACGTCACCTGCGCGGATACCGTATCCGTCCATCGCGGCCGAACGAAATGGCGGCTGCGCGCGCGCCGCGCTAACCGTCTCAGCGAGTGTGCGCCCGCTCGCGGCCTCGATCGCGACCGTGACGGAGTCGATGGGAACGGCGCCGGCGAGCATCTCGGCGCGCGCGGCCGCTACCGTGTGCTCGGCCGGCGCCATGGCGGAGTCAGCGCTCCTGGAAGCGCGGCATGACTTCGACGATCGAGCAGGGGCGATGGCGGCTGTCGAGCTGCGGCTGGATCAGGCGGTCCCAGCCGTCGCGGCAGGCGCCGTTGGATCCCGGGAGCGCATAGATCACCGTGCCGCGGGCGAGTCCCGCGCAGGCGCGCGACTGCAGCGTCGAGACGCCGACCGTCTCATAAGAGATGAGGTGCCAGAGCACGTTGAAGCCCTCGAGCTCCTTGTCGAAGAGCTCCCGCACCGCCTCCGGGGTGACGTCCCGTCCGGTGAGGCCGGTCCCGCCGGTCGTAATGACCACGTCGATACCCGGGTCGTCGATCCAGCGGCGCAGCTGCTGCTGGATGAGGCTCTTGTCGTCGCGCACCAGGGCGCGCGCCCCCAGGCGGTGGCCGGCGGCGGCGATGCGCTCGGCGAGCAGGTCACCGGAGGTGTCGCTGGCGACGTCGCGCGAGTCGGAAATGGTGAGTACCGCGATGGCAAGCGGCGTGAACGCGCGCGCCGGATCAATCCTGCCGCCGGGAGTCATGCGTGTAGCTTACCCGATCCCCTCGAGCGGCAGGGGTGGCCCTCGGGCCGGGCCGGAGCGGCTTTAGCGCGCCGCGGCGCCGGTCTCCTCGCGGTGCCGCGCGCGCGTCGAGTGCACCAGATCGCGCAGGAAGGCCTTCTCGTAGGATCGCAGCAGGTGCGCCTGATTACGCTCGACATAAGCGCCCACCACGTCGCGGTCGGCGGCGATGCTCAGCAGCTGGCGCAGGGTGTTGGCATCCCAGCGCCACGGCAGCTCGAGCTCGCAGAACGCGTGGTTGTAGGAGACCAGCTCCGCATCGAGGGAATCGTTCGCCTGCATGGCGGCCTCATTCGCGCTGAACACATTTGCGGTCACTGCTCCACCTTCGGCTCAAGTGCCGGTGCCGGACCCCCGATGGGCGATGCTGCACACGCTACGTCCGGTCAATACCAAAGAAAATTCAAAGCTTTCTATCCCGGATATATGATTTCTTGTATGCATTGGGGAGGCATCGGTATGCTGCGTACCCCATGAAACACGTGACGCTGCGGCAGCTGCGGGTGTTCCTGGCGGCCGCCCGCTACATGAACTTCTCGCGCGCGGCCGAGGAGCTGCACCTCACGCAGCCCGCGGTGTCGACCCAGATCAAGGAGCTTGCCGCGGCCGTCGGCCTGCCGCTGTTCGAGCGCATCGGCCGGCGCAGCTACCTCACGCCGGCCGGCGAGGAGCTGCAACAGTGCGCCCGGGCGATCGTGCAGCGCCTCAGGGAGACCGAGCACGCGCTCGCGCAGCTGAAGGGCGTGACCGGAGGAACGCTCAATGTGGCGGTCATCAGCGCCGGGGACTACTTCTTTCCGCGTCTGTTGGCGGCCTTCGGCGCGAGCCACCCCGGCATCAGCTTCAACCTCACGGTACACAACCGCGAGGGCCTGCTGCACCAGCTCGCCGACAACCTCACGGATCTCGCGGTCATGGTGCGCCCGCCGCGCGACATGGACATCGTCGCCGTGCCCTTCGCGCCGCATCCCTACATGATCGTGGCGGCGCCCGACCATCCGCTCGCCAGCCAGCGGCAGATCCCGCGCGCAGCGCTCAATCGCGAGCGTTTCATCGCGCGAGAGCATGGCTCGGATACCTGGAACTCCATGCGCGAGGTATTCGGCCGCCAGTTCCCGCGCCTCAACATCGCCATGCAGATCCAGAGCACCGAGACCATCAAGCAGGCGGTGGTCGCGGGGATGGGGATCGCGTTCCTGTCGGCCCACACCCTGTCGCTGGACCTGAGCGCCGGCAATCTCGTGGTGCTCGACGTGCAGGATTTCCCCGCCATGCTCAACTGGTACCTGGTGCACAACCGCACCAAGCGCCTGCCGCCCGTCGCCAACGCCTTCAAGGAGTTTCTGTTGCGCGAAGGGGCGCCGCTCATCGAGCGGCTGGTGCACTTCGAGTTCGCGGCGCCAGCGGCCGCGGCGCGTGCCACGTCAGCCGCAAAGCCCGCGCGGCGCGCACCCCGCCGGGCCTGAGCCAGCAGCACACGCCAGCCGGCAGCGCCGCAGGCGCTGCCAGCCAATCAATCCAGAAAATCGCAGTAGCGGTCGACGTGCGCGGCCAGATCGAGGGTGTGCTGGCGGGTGAGGCGCTCGGCGAGCTCGGTATCGCGCCGCTCGAGCGCCTCGATGATCTTCAGGTGATCGATGATCGAGCGGGCGGCGCGGTTGTTCTGCGAGATCGTCGCGCGGCGGATGGCGCGCACGTGCAGGAACAGATTCCGGGTCGCCTCCTCGATGAGGTGCGAGCCGCCAAGCCGAATGATCATCTGGTGGAAGGCGATGTTCGCGTCCGAGTACTCGTCGAGGTGCTCCGCCGGCGGGGAGTTCTGGAACTCGTCGAACAGGTGACGCAGCTTGCCGATCTCGGCGTCCGGGGCGTGCAGCGTCGCGAGGCGCGCCGACATGCTCTCGAGCGCCGCCCACATCTGGATCATCTCGATGATCTCGCGCTTGGACTTGCGCACGATGAAGATCCCGCGGCGCGGAATCGTCTTGACGAAGCCCTGCTGCTCGAGAATCGACAGCGCTTCGCGCACCGGCGTGCGGCTCACGCCGAGCGCCTGCATCAGCTCGCGCTCATCGAGCCTGAGCGGCTGGCGCTCGCCGTAGATGTCGGTGTTGGCGATCGCGTCCTTGATACGCGCGTAGGCCTGGTCGCGCAGGCTCACCGAGTTGACCGGCCTGAGCGCGAGCCCGCCGGATGGCCGTTTCTTGTGCAGTGACGCAGTTGCGCTCATTCGAGCGTCTTCTCTCGTGTCAGGCGATTCACGGAGTCTGGCCGGAGGCCCGTCAAATAAGAGTACGTGTCATCCCTTACAGAGTAAGCGCTTCAATCGTAACTCAGTGTATCTGAGCAATTGATATATCAGATATCACAGCAGACAAATTTGCCCAAACTTGGTGCATGAATCCCACAGATCGCATGTTCGCTGCCTGCTCCACGCTCAAGTTCCGGCATGAATTGGCCGATTCGGCTGTATTGACAAGCTTGAGATATATCACATATGTTCGACCGCCATTCAAGAGAGCGCAATACCCATGCACCAATCCAGGGCCTTGGGGAGCGGTCCGATGCCTCCTCAGTGGGCACCGACAAAGAAGTCCAACGCTCGACTCAAATGATTAGCCGATCGGCCGATATCTTCTTTTCGTTCAGGGGGAGCCAGCGATGATTACCGACTCGAAACCTCAACCAGCTTCGCTTTTCGCCAATCCTTGGATTCAGCTGATCCTCGGCATCATCTGCATGGCCTCGGTGGCCAACATGCAGTACGGCTGGACCCTGTTCGTCGACCCGATCGACACGAAGTATCACTGGGGACGCCCGGCGATCCAGTTTGCCTTCACGCTGTTCGTGTTCCTCGAGACCTGGCTGGTGCCGATCGAAGGCTACCTCGTCGATCGCTTCGGGCCGCGCATCGTCGTGATCGGCGGCGCAATCCTCGTGGCGCTCGCGTGGTCGATGAACTCGGTGGCGACCTCGCTGCCGATGCTGTACGCGGCTGCGGCCGTCGGCGGCATCGGCACGGGAGCGGTATATGGCACCTGCGTCGGCAACGCGCTCAAGTGGTTCCCGGGGCGCCGAGGTCTCGCGGCGGGCTGCACGGCAGCGGGCTTCGGCATCGGTGCCGCGATCACCATCGCGCCTATCTCCACCATGATCGGCGCCTCGGGCTACGAGCACGCCTTCCTGTTCTTCGGACTCCTGCAGGGACTCATCGTGTTTGTGGCCGCCTTCGGCTTGCTGGTCGCGCCGCCCGCGCTCCTCGCGGCAGCTCCGAAGAAGAGCCAGTCCACCAGGAGCTTCTCGCCGACGGAGGTACTGAAGAGCCCGGTGTTCTACGTGATGTACCTGATGTTCGTGCTGGTGGCCGCCGGCGGACTCATTCTTATCGCCAACATGGCGCCCATGGCCAAGGACCTGAAGGTGGCGAAGGCCACCGTCGACATCCTCGGCATGACGGCGGTCGCCGGCACCTTCGCCATCAAGGCGCAGCGCATCTTCGACGGCTTCGGGCGGCCGTTCTTCGGCTGGGTGTCCGACCACATCGGCCGCGAGAACACCATGGCGATCGCCTTCCTCATCGGCGCCGGCGCGCTGTACCTGCTGAGCCAGACCGCCACCACCCCGATCACGTTCGTGGTGTTCAGCACGCTCTACTTCGCGGTGTTCGGCGAGATCTACAGCCTGTTCCCGGCCACGCAGGGCGACACCTTCGGCGCGCAGTTCGCGGCCGCCAATGCCGGCATGCTGTACACGGCCAAGGGCACGGGCTCGCTGCTCGTGTCGTTCGGCACGGCGCTCGCGGCCACGCACGGCTGGAATTCGATTCTGTGGACCGCGATGTGCGGCAACGTCATCGCCGCCCTGCTCGGCCTGTTCGTGCTCAAGCCGATGCGCGCCAGGCACTTCGAGGCCATTCGCGCCTCGGCGGGTGCTCCGGCGCCCGCTGGCGCGGTGCGCAGCACGACCTGACGGAACGCACTTGCGGCGGGGCGGTCCGCGCAGGCGGTCGCCGTCCCGCCGCTCAGCTCAGGGAAGGCTTAAGGAAGATTCAGGAGAGACCCCATGAACGCCGCAACTCCCGTACCCGTAACCGCTCCCAAGTCCACCACTGCCGAGGACACCCTGCAGCGCAAGAGCCGCGACGCCGGCGTCGTCTCCGGGGGCCATCTGGTGGCGAAAGCGCTCAAGAACGAGGGCGTGGACACCATCTTCACGCTCTGCGGCGGGCACATCATCGATATCTACGATGGCTGCATCGACGAGGGCATCCGCATCATCGACGTGCGGCACGAGCAGGTCGCGGCGCACGCCGCCGACGGCTACGCACGGCAGACCGGCAAGCTCGGCTGCGTCGTGACGACCGCCGGTCCCGGCTGCTGCAACGCCGTCACGGGTATCGCCACCGCGTTCCGCTCCGAGAGCCCGGTGCTGCACATCGGGGGCCAGGGGGCGCTCACGCAGCACAAGATGGGCTCGCTCCAGGACCTGCCGCACGTCGACATGATGTCGCCGATCACCAAGTTCGCCGCGACGGTGCCCGGCACCGAGCGCATCGCGGACATGATCTCGATGGCCTGCCGCGAGGCCTTCAACGGCGCTCCAGGGCCGGTGTATCTGGAAATACCGCGCGACGTTCTCGACCGCGAGGTCGATGCCGCCAAGGCGATCGTGCCCAAACCCGGCCACTACCGGGCCTCGACCCGCTCGCTAGGCGATCCGAAGGATATCGAAAAGCTCGCCGACATCCTGGTCGACTCCGAGCGCCCGGCGATCCTCTACGGGCAGCAGGTGTGGACCGCCCGCGGCCACGAAGAGGCGATTGCGCTGCTGCGCGGTCTCGACATCCCCGGCTACTTCAACGGCGGCAGCCGCGGGCTCCTCCCGCCCGGCGACCCGCACCACTTCGACCGCACGCGCAGCAACGCCTTCGCCGATGCCGACGTCATCGTCATCGTCGGTACACCGTTCGACTTCCGCATGGGCTACGGGCGGCGCATCAGCAACAAGCTCAAGCTCGTGCAGATCGACCAGGACTACCGCACCGTCGGCAAGAACCGCGACATCGATGTAGGGATCGTCGGCCATCCGGGGACGATCCTCGGCGCGGTGCTGCAGGCGGCCTCCGGGCGGCTCAAGAAGGACAAGCGTCAGGCGCGCCAGCAGTGGATGAAGAAGCTCACCGACCTGGAGACGGCGGCGACCGAGAAGCTGATGCCGCTCTTCAAGTCCAGCAATAAGCCGATCCACCCCTACCGCGTCGCTTACGAGCTCAACGAGTTCCTCGCCGACAACACCATCTATATCGGCGACGGCGGCGATGTGGTGACGATCTCGGCGCAGGCGGTGCGGCCGCGGCGCCCCGGGCAGTGGATGGACCCGGGAGCGCTCGGCTCGCTCGGCATCGGCACCGGCTTTGCGATCGCCGCGGGGCTCGCGCACCCCGACAAGGAGGTGCTGTGCTACTACGGCGACGGCTCCTTCGGCATGACGGCCTTCGACATGGAGACCGCCAACCGCTTCGGCGTGCCCTACATTGCCGTGGTCGGCAACAACTCCGCGATGAACCAGATCCGCTACGGGCAGCTCGCCAAGTACGGTGAGCAGCGCGGCAACGTCGGCAATCTGCTCGGCGACGTGCCCTTCGGCAAGTTCGCGGAGATGCTCGGCGGCTACGGCGAGGAGGTGCACGACCCGGCGCAGATCGCGCCCGCGCTGCAGCGCGCGCGCGAGTCGGTGCGCAAGCTGAAGAAGTCCGCCGTGATCAACATCTGGGTCGACCCGCGCGAATGGGCGCCCGGAACCAAGAACCAGACCATGTACAAGTAAAAGAGGGGCTGCGGAGAGACTCACATGGCAAAGGCACTGGACGGCGTTCGCATCCTCGACTTCACGCACGTGCAGTCGGGCCCGACCTGCACGCAATTGCTGGCCTGGTTCGGCGCCGACGTCATCAAGGTCGAGCGCGCGGGGGCCGGCGACATCACCCGCGAGCAGCTGCGCGACATTCCCGACGTGGACAGCCTGTACTTCACCATGCTGAACCACAACAAGCGCTCGATCACGCTCGATACCAAGAACCCGGGCGGCAAGGCGGTGCTCGAGCGTCTGGTGAAGCACTGCGACGTGCTGGTGGAGAATTTCGCCCCCGGCGCGCTCGATCGCATGGGTCTCACCTGGGAGCGCGTCCAGAAGCTCAACCCGCGGATGATCTACGCCTCGGTCAAGGGCTTCGGCCCGGGGCCCTACGAGGAGTGCAAGGTCTACGAGAACGTCGCGCAATGCGCGGGCGGCGCCGCCTCCACCACCGGCTTCGACGACGGCCCGCCGCTCGTCACCGGCGCGCAGATCGGCGACAGCGGCACGGGGCTGCATCTCGCGCTCGGCATCGTGGCCGCGCTCTACCAGCGCCAGACCAGCGGCCGCGGCCAGCGGGTGCTGTGCGCCATGCAGGACGGGGTGCTGAACCTCTGCCGCGTGAAGCTGCGCGATCAGCAGCGGCTCGCACGCACCGGCGTCATGAAGGAGTACCCGCAGTATCCGGACGGCAAGTTCGGCTCGGCGGTGCCGCGCGCCGGCAATGCCTCGGGCGGCGGCCAGCCGGGCTGGATCATCAAGTGCAAGGGTTGGGAGACCGACCCGAACGCCTATCTCTACTTCATCACCCAGGCGCCGGTGTGGGCCGAGATCTGCAAGGTGATCGGCAAGGAGGAATGGATCACGCACCCGGACTACGCCACGCCGAACGCGCGCCTGCCGCGCCTGAAGCACGTATTCGCCACCATCGAGCAATGGACCATGACCAAGACCAAGTTCGAGGCCATGGAAGAGTTCAACAAGCACGACATTCCCTGCGGCCCGATCCTCTCGATGGAGGAGCTGGCGGCCGAGCCGTCGCTGCGCGCGACTGGCACGGTCGTCGAGGTCGACCACCCCAAGCGCGGCAAGTATCTGTCGGTCGGGAATCCGATCAAGCTGTCGGACAGCCCGACCGAGGTCAAGCGCTCACCGCTGCTCGGCGAGCACACCGCGGAAGTGCTGCTGGAGCTCGGCTTGAGCCAGGCCGAGATCGGCACCCTGCGGGCCGAGAAAGTCATCTAGAACTGCAAGCATCAGGTCGAGTGGCACGGTGCGCGCTCAGGCGGCGCTCCGTGCGGGGAAGGAACTTAGGGAGAGACCATGGGGCACGACAAGAGTGCGGTTCGCAGGATTCTTGATCAGGCGAAGACCGCGGGCCGCAGCTCACTGACCGCACCGGAGGCCAAGGGTATCTGCGAGGCCTACGGCATCGCGGTGCCGAAGGAAGGCGTGGCCGCCGGCGCCGGCGAGGCCGCCCGCCTCGCCGCCAGCATCGGCTTCCCCGTGGTCATGAAGATCGTCTCGCCGCAGATCCTGCACAAGACCGAGGCCGGGGGCGTCGTGGTCGGCGTCAAGAGCACCAGCGAGGCCGAGCAGGCCTTCACTCAGATCGTCGCCAACGCACGCCGCTACGATGCCAAGGCGACGATCGACGGCGTGCAGGTGCAGCAGATGCTCTCCGGCGGGCAGGAAGTCATCATCGGCGCGGTGACCGACCCGGCCTTCGGGAAGCTGGTGGCCTTCGGCTTGGGCGGCGTGCTGGTCGAGGTGCTGAAGGACATCACCTTCCGCCTGGCACCCGCGACGCGCGAGGATGCGCTGTCGATGCTGGACGGCATTGCCGCCGCGGAGATCCTCAAGGGCGTGCGCGGCGCCGCCCCGGTCGAGCGCGAGTCGCTCGCCACACTGATCGTCAACGTCTCACAGCTGGTGAGCGACTTTCCCGAGATCTCCGAGCTCGACCTCAATCCGGTATTCGCCACCGCCAGGAGCGCTACCGCGGCCGACGTGCGCGTGGTGCTCGACTTTAAGCCGCAGCCGGTCCGTTACCGGCCGGACCAGGCGACCATCGTGCGGCAGATGAACCGCATCATGAAGCCGGATGCGGTCGCCGTCATCGGCGCATCAAGCGAGAACGGCAAGATCGGCAACTCGGTCATGAAGAATCTCATCAACGGCGGCTACCAGGGCGCGATCTATCCGATCCACCCGAGCGCCGGGGAGATCCTGGGCCGCAAGGCCTACAAGAGCGTCAAAGACGTGCCCGGCGTCATCGACGTGGCGGTGTTCTGCATACCGGCGAAGTTCGTCGCCCAGGCGCTCACCGAGGTCGGCGAGAAGAAGATACCGGGCGCGGTGCTCATCCCATCGGGATTCGCCGAGACCGGCAACGTCAAGGGCCAGGAAGAGGTGGTGGCGGTCGCGCGCAAGTACGACATCCGCCTCATGGGGCCGAACATCTACGGTTTCTACTACACGCCGAAGAACCTGTGCGCGACCTTCTGCACCGCCTACGACGTCAAGGGCGGCGCCGCGCTCTCCTCGCAGTCGGGCGGCATCGGCATGGCGATCATCGGCTTCTCGCGCTCGGCGAACATGGGGGTGTCCGCCATCGTCGGGCTCGGCAACAAGTCGGACATCGACGAGGATGACCTCCTCACCTTCTTCGAGCAGGATGACAACACGCAGATCATCTGCCAGCACCTCGAGGATCTGAAGGACGGGCGCGCCTTCGCCGAGGTCGCGAAAAGGGTCGCGAAGAAGAAGCCGGTGGTGGTCCTCAAGGCCGGCCGCACCAGCATGGGCGCGCGCGCCGCGAGCTCGCACACCGGCGCACTCGCCGGCAACGACAAGATCTACGACGACGTGTTCAGGCAGTCGGGCGTGATCCGCGCCCGCTCGCTGCGCGACCTGCTGGACTTCGCGCGCGGCATCCCCGTGCTGCCGACTCCCAAGGGCAACAACGTCGTCATCATCACCGGCGCAGGCGGGTCGGGCGTGCTGCTCTCGGATGCCTGCGTCGACAATCAGCTGCAGCTCATGGCGATGCCGCCGGACCTGGATGCCGCCTTCCGCAAGTTCATCCCGCCCTTCGGCGCGGCCGGCAACCCGGTGGATATCACCGGTGGCGAGCCGCCGACCACCTACCAGAACACCGTGCGCTTAGGCCTCGAGGACCCGCGCATCCACGCGCTCATCCTCGGCTACTGGCACACCATCATCACGCCGCCGATGGTGTTTGCGCGGCTCATGGTGGAAGTCGTCGAGCAGACACGCGCCAAGGGCATCGTCAAGCCGGTGGTGGCCTCGCTCGCGGGCGACATCGAGGTGGAGGAAGCCGCGGAGTATCTCTATCAGCACGGCATCCCTGCCTACGCCTATTCGACCGAGATACCGGTAGGGGTGCTCGGCGCCAAGTATCGCTGGGCGCGGGGCGCGGGGTTGATACCGCCCGCCTGAGTGGCGGGCGGAAGGAAGTCGACAAAGGTAACAAGAGTTTTGCGGTCGCAGGTCTCAGTTCAATCACACCTCGGAAGGGGGATCTTTATGTGTAGCACCCGAGTGCTCAGACCACTGGTCGCGTTGCTTGCGGCCGTCGTGGTGGTGTGCAGCTATTCCGCTGCAACGGTCGCGCAGACCGCCGATCAATCGCAGGAAGCGAAGATGCGCGTGCTCCAGGAGCGCATCGATGCGCTCAGCAAGGAGCTCAAGACCATCCAGGATGAGCAGGCGAAAACGAGCAAGACGATCAGCACGGTCGACAAGGCGTGGAACACGTTCATCAAGGGTTTCTTCGGGACTCTGGACGTGTCCATCGACTATACGACCAAGGGCATGAACGACATGGTGGCCTACCACTGGGGCTCCGCCCCGGACGGCGGCCCTCCCTACGTGAACAACGGGCCGAAGTCGCCCCCGTTTGGACGGGTCAGCTGGATGGCCATGATGTCGAGCAACGGATCGAACATCGGTTACCGCGGCAGCCATAAGATCGGTACCTCCGATGTCGACTTCATCTACCAGGTTTCCGCTGCGATCGACATGGCAGCGGCGCCCGGTCTGCAGAATACCTGGACCAAGTCCTCGAACACCGTCCAGGGAGCCATCGGGCTCGGTGATACGTGGGTAGGCCTCCGCGCCAAGGAGTGGGGACAGTTCCGGTTCGGCGAGATGTACACACCGTACAAGACCTCGACCGACCGCCTCAATCCCTTCGCGGGACTGCTCGGCAACTACAGCGTCATGATAGGCAACACGGGCGGCGACAACCGTGTCGAGTTCGGTACGCGCATGGATCACGTGATCACGTACATGTCGCCGACCTGGTCCGGCTTCAGCTTCGATGCCTCCTACAGCTTCGGCCAGAACCCGGACCCGTACAACAACATCGCACCGCTGGGATCTCCGGACTGCGCGGGATCGAACAATCCGGGTAGCGGCAACCTGTTCCTGAATTGCGATGACGGCGGCTTCAACTACTCCTACGGCGGGGATCTCAAGTTCGAGACGGGCGGCCTCTATCTGACGGCGGCCTACGAGCTGCACAGCGGCGTGAACCGCAGCAGCGACGGCATCGGCTCGAACAACCCGTACTACGGGGCCCTGCCCGGGGGCGGCGACCTGTGCACGAACCCCAATCCTTCGCCGCTGCTCGATTGCGGCAGCTACCTGGCCTACGCGGCGGAATTTCCGGACGCCGCCGCCGTTGGCTCGGCCCCCTACAGCCCGCTGTACGACATGGGCGATGAATGGGCGATGAAGTTCGGCGGACAGTACCGCTTCGAGTTTGGCCTGACGGTCTCCTACCTGTGGGAGGCGATGCACCGCAATCTTCCCGCCGTCATGGAGTTCCAGAACGAGCGGACGCGCAACTCCGACTGGCTGGCCCTCGAGTACGAGTTCGCGGACGGGAGGGACCGGATCGCGGCGGGCTGGGCGCATGCGGGCGCGACGCCGGGCGACCCGGGTGGACAGCACAACTACTACCCGGGCGGGATCGGCAACAACCAGTCGAACATGTACACGCTCGCGTGGTGGCACAAGTTCGACAAGCAGTTTACCTGGTACGTCGATTTTGCCGACACAGCGAACGACGGCAACGCGCACTTCGACATCGGCGCGGGCGGCCACGGTATCAAGACCGACTGCCACGACGCCACGCACACGCCGTTCATCGACTACATGAGTGGCGGCCCGACCACGTGGGGTGGCTGCCATGAGATCGGTTTCTCGACGGGCGTAAACTTCAAGTTCTGAAGGCGCTCGGCTCGGATACCCCTGGACCGGCGGGACGGCAACGGCCAGGCACGACCGGATCGGCCCACTCCTGGTGACAGCAAGCGGAGTGGGCCGCTTCGGCGGGCGGGCCGTCCGCCGCGCCCAGGGTGTGATATACAACGCCTCGACCAATGAGGAGGGAACCAAGGTGTCCCAAGTGATCAAGCGCGTGCCGTTCGCAGCGGTTGCGGTGGCTGCGATATGTGCCGTGGCTGCGTGTGCATCGGGTCCTCCCAAGACCGAAGCGCAACGGGCGGACGATAAGGCGACCGCCGAACGCGTGGAGGCTGCGCTGAGCGCGGACAAGGTGCTCTATGCCAAGCACATCTCGGTACACGCCGATAACGGCGTGGTGCACCTCAGCGGCTACGTCTGGGAGCGGCCAGATCTCGACCTGGCGGTGGCAATCGCGTCGACCGTCCCAGGCGTCACGCGGGTGGTGAACGACCTGGAACTGCAGCGGAACGGGAACGAGAACGGACCCGTCGCGCGGTAGATCCTGAAGCCGCCCGAAGACCGTCGGCGGTGCTGGCCGCCATCGGGAGTGTGACAAAACCCTGCTCAATGTGACAAAAGTCCCGCGGTGAGGACCGCCGGGCCTGGTGAGGCCCGACTCATGAACGGGCAGCCCTCGCCGGTGTCTTAAGGTCAGGCAGGTCGTTCCGAGGAGGTCGGTATGACGATCAGGCGCAGAGGCGCGGCACCTGCCATCCTCGCTGCGATCGCGGTGCTCACGGTCGGATGCTCGACAACTCCTCCCAAGTCGCCCGACCAGGAACGCGCCGACGCGGCCACCACTGAGCGGGTCAGCGCCGCGCTGGAGGCCAATCCGATCTACTACTTCCGTGACGTCGAGGTCAGCGTCGATTACGGAGTGGCGCGGCTGAGCGGTTACGTGTGGACGACGGATGCGCTGTATCATGCTCAGCAGATCGCTCGCGGGGTACCCGGAGTCGTTGCCGTGCGGAACGAGATGGAGCTCGAGCGCCAGGCTAACCGGGGCGGCGGTGACGGCACGGGATCACAATGAGCTCAGCAAAGACTCGCTGGACACCAGTCCTGATGGCCGCGGCCGGACTGGCCGCCTCATGCGCGACGCCCCCTCCGCAAGCACCGCTGTCGCCCGGCGAAGCATCGGCACGAGCCGAACGAGCTGCCAGCGACCAGGTCCTGGCGAGCGCCGTCTACTCACAGCTCGATGCCGACCCCGTCTATTACTATCGTCACGTCGATGTGAGAGTCGAAAACGGGACTGCCCATCTCAGCGGTTACGTCTGGAGCACGGATGCGGTTTACCGTGCCCGACGCATCGCTCAGTCGGTGCCGGGAATCACCGGCGTCGCGACGAATCAACTCGAGCTGGAGCGCAATGGGCTCAATAACGGCGTGACCCGATAGCTTACGGGGAGCCTGCCACCACCGGCAACAGGATGTGCGAGGGGTGCGCCGGGTCTAAGTAGAGCGAATTCTCAGCCACGCGCGAGCTGCGATGGTCGTTGAGCGGCTCGCCGGTGTTGGGATTCACGTCGAAGCGCGGGAAGTTGCTGCTCGAGACATCGAGCCGGATCCGATGGCCGCGCTGGAAGACGAGCGAAGTCGGATAGAGCTCGATGGTGAGCTCGTAGACCTTGCCCCGCTCGAGCATCTCCGGCGTCATGGGTCCGTTGCGGTAACGCGCACGCACGATGCCGTCGCCGACATTGAGGTCGATACCGCGCGGAAAGTCGGCGTTGGGCGGATAGACGTCGATCAGCTTGGCGGTGAAATCCGTATCCGGCGCATCGGAGCCCGCCCACAGCTTCACGATCAGCCGCCCGGTGACTTCCATATCCTCCCTGAGCGGCGGCGTCTGAAACACCAGCACGTCATTGCGCGCGGACAGCGGGAGGGAGTCCGTGCAGGTCCACAGATCGGTGTGGCAGCGCTGGTCGGTCGCGCCCTGGCTCGCGAGCGCTCCCTGGGAGGAGAGGTTGCCGCCGAGCGTCGGCACCGGATGATGTGGGTCGAAACGGTACTTGAGCGGCGCGTGCGGCGCCGGGCGCTCGACCGACAGCAGCCCGCCCCCGTGCAGGTAGTAGGCAGTGGCGCGCGCACGGCTCAGGGGCCACTCCTCCTCGTCGCGCCAATGGCCGCCGACGAACACCCGGCCCTCCGGGGTCTTGTGCGCATCCCCGCCGCCCATGACGTAAAGACGCACGGGCGCCTCGCGCTCGACGCCGTTATCGACTCCTTTCAGCCAGTGGTCGAACCAGCGCTGCTCGAAGGCGTTGAGGTCGATCGCGGCATCGGGAGTGAATTGGGCGTCGCCGGCGAAACTCACGCCGGGTCGGCTGTGGATCCAGGGACCGACGATGAGGCGCTGCAGGCTCTTCTTGTGCGCACGTAACCCGGCGAAGTTGAGGTTCGCGACCTGCAGCGTCCAGGAGTCGTACCAGCCGGTGACGTGATAGACCGGCATGTCCTTGTAATCCGCCATGTGGTCGGGGACGTCGATGCCCATCGCCGTGTACACCGGATCGGCGCCGCCGTGGCTCATGACATCGATCAGCCATTTTTCATAGTCGGGCGCGAATTTGAGCGGGGTTGTCCCGGCGCGCAGCGGCAGCGCGACGACGTACTCGGGCACGTGATTCACCAGCTCAGCGAGCGCGGGCGCCGCGGCCGGGTCGCCCGCGGCACGTGCCGCGGCCACGAGATTCGGCGGACCATTGGGGTCGCCCATGGAGAACACCCAGTTGAACCAGCGAAGCTCGAAGGCGCCGTTGTGCCGCACACCGTAGCGACCCGGATCCGACATCGAGAAGAGCGGGATCATGGTCTTCACGAACGGCGCACCGGCAATGGCGAGCGCCTGCTGCGTGGCACCCTCGTAGGAAGTCCCGAGCGTGCCGATGCCACCGTCGCACCAGCTCTGGTGCCCGATCCACTCTGCCGTGTCGTAACCGTCCGCGCCATCGTCGTACAGGGGCCGCCAGCGACCCTCGGACTGATAGCGGCCGCGCACGTCCTCGACCACCACCACGTAGCCGCGCGCGGCGAAGTAATTGGCAAACGCCGGGGCGCGCACGGCCTTGCTGTAGGGGGTGCGCATGAGAAGCGCGGGAAACCGGCCCTCCGTCGCGACTCCGCCCTGCGCCGGACGGTAGACATCCGCTGCGAGTCGCACGCCGTCGCGCATCGCGACCATCACGTCGCGCGTGACCGCGACATCCGCGGCTGCACCGCTCTCCACGCCCGGAGCCGCGCCGGGCACGAGCGCGGGCAGCAGCCCCGCGGCGATGATCCCAACCGTTGCGCCCGCCCGTCTCATGATCGGGCGCCGCTAAGAGCCCCAGCGGGGCGTGCGCTTGTCGAGAAACGCCTGCACCCCCTCGAGGGCGGCCTCCTCCATCATGTTGCAGGCCATGGTCTCGCCGGCGGCCTGGTAGGCGCCGACCATGCCGAGCTCCAACTGGCGGTAGAAGAGCTCCTTGCCCAGCGCCACCGCGACGCGCGGCTTGGCCACGATGCTCGCCACCAGCCGCTCGGTCTCCGCCTCGAGCTCGGCGGGCTCGACCACCCGGTTGACGAGGCCGCGCGCGAGCGCTTCGCGCGCGTCGATGAAGTCGCCCGTCACCAGCATCTCGAAGGCGCGCTTGCGCGACACGTTGCGCGACAGCGGCACGCCGGGAGTCGAGCAGAACAGGCCGAGGTTCACGCCGCTCACCGCGAAACGCGCGCCGCTCGCGGCCACCGCGAGGTCGCACTGCGCCACCAGCTGACAGCCCGCCGCGGTGGCAATGCCCTGCACGCGCGCGATCACCGGGACCGGCAGCCGGGTCAGGCTCAGCATCACACGGCTGCACTGGGCGAACAGACGCCGATAGTAGTCATGGGAGGGTTGCGCGCGCATCTCGCGCAGGTCGTGACCGGCACAGAAGGCCTTGCCTTCGGCGGCCAGCACTACCACGCGCGCCGACTCGTCGCCGGCGATCGAGTCGAGCTCGCGCTGCAGCACGCCGAGCAACGCCTCTGACAGGGCGTTGTAGGCCTGGGCGCGATTGAGGGTCAGGGTGACCACGCCGCGCGAGTCCCGGGTTCGCTTCACCAGCGGCTCATCGATGCTCATGTGCGTCCTCCAGCGCCATTGTGCCGCGCCCTCGCACCAGCAGCCAGTTGACGCTGGCCGTCACAATCACCGCCAGCACGATGAGCGACTTGCTGAAGTCGACACGTGTCAGGAGCGTGAGGCAGATCAACACCCCGAGCGCCGGCAGCAGCGGACCGAGCGGCAGGCGGAAGCTTGCCGCCTGCGGGTGCCGACGCCGCAGCACCGGCACCGCGGCGCACACCGCACCGTAATAAAACAGCCGCGCGACCGCCGACAGCGTCACGTTCCAAGTGAAGCTGCCGAGCAGCGCAAACGCCCAGACGAGCACCGCGTACACGACGATCGAGAAGTAGGGTGTGCGGAAACGCGGGTGGATCGCCGCGAAGCGCGCCGGAAAATCCCCGCGCTCGGCGAGCGCGAACGTGCCGCGAGGACCGGCCAGCAGGTTCGCGCTCAGGTATCCGTACACGGAGATCAGCGCGCCGACCGAGATGAGCGCCGCGCCGCCCTGCCCCATCATCACCCGGGCCACGTCGGCGAGCGGGCGCTCGCTGCGCGCTGCATCGGGCAGCGCGCCGACCACGACGAGCTGCAGCAGCGTGTAAAGCAATGCCACGACGAGCAACGCGACGAACAACGCGAAGCCTGCATCGTGGCGCGGATCCCTGGCCTCCCCCATGGGAAAGAGCGCCGCTTCGTAGCCGCCGTAGGCAAAGATCAGCAGCAGCACCGCCTTGAGCCAGGCGTCGATGCCGCCGCCGGCAGCGGCCGGAGCGAGCCCCGGGTGGGTCGTCAGATATGCGACGCCGACGGCAGCCACCAGGGCGAGCGGTACGAGCTTGGCGACCACCGAGACGTTGCTCACCAGCGTGCCGGCGGCCACGCCGCGATAGTTCGCCATGCCGAGGGTTCCCACGAACAGCGATACCACCGCGAAGCGCGGCACGGGTGCGCCCGCCCCCGGCCAGAACTCCCCGAGCGAGATGACCAGGAGGTTGACCGAGGCGGCGCACGCCGTCAGCCGGCTGAGCAGCGTCATCCAGCCGACCTGCACGCCGGCGAAGCGCCCGAAGGCGCGCCGCACATATAAGTAGTGCCCGCCGGTCTCGTCGAACTGGGAGGCCGCCTCGGCGTAGCAGCCGATGATCGCCGCCATCGCCAACCCGGCGAGGAGCACCGCCACCGGGCTCCAGCTGCCGACGTAGCCCGCCACCACCGAGGGCAATCCGAAGATGCCGCTGCCGAGAATGCAGTTCACCGCCAGTGCTACCATGCTCCAGCGGCCGATGGCGCGGACCAGTTGCGGCGGCGCGTTGTGTGTTTGCCCCTGCGTCACCGTGCTCTTGTATCACAAACCCCGTGCGCTACTCCTACGCGACCCACCTCGAATGCAGCGCGACCGGCGAGCGCCATGACATCGGCAGCCTCCAGGGTCTGTCGCGGGCGGGGAAGCCCCTGCTCGCCCGCTATGATCTCGCGGCGCTGCGGCACGAGGTGACGCGTGCGCACATCGAGAGCCGAGCGCCGGGCCTGTGGCGCTGGCGGGAGCTCCTGCCAGTGCCCGATCCCAGACACATCGTGAGCCTCGGCGAGGTGGAGACCCCGCTCATCGAGCTCGTGAACAGCGCGCGGCCCGCGGGCTTCATTCCCCCGACGGTCAAGGATGAGGGGCGACTCCCGACCGGCTCCTTCAAGGCGCGCGGGCTGTGTCTCGCGGTGTCGATGGCGCAGTCCTTCGGCGTCCGGCGCGTCGCGATTCCCACCAACGGCAACGCCGGCGCCGCCATGGCCGCCTACGCCGCGCGCGCGCGTCTGGAGGCGTTCTGCTTCTGCCCCGATGACACGCCGGAGATCAACCTGAGCGAGATCGCGCTCCAGGGTGCGACCGTGTGGCGCGTCAACGGGCTCATCAACGACTGCGGGCGGCTCGTGGCCCTGGGCAAGGAGCGCTTCGGGTGGTTCGACATGTCGACGCTCAAGGAGCCCTACCGCATCGAGGGCAAGAAGACCATGGGACTCGAGCTCGCGGTACAGATGCAGTGGCGGCTGCCGGATGTCGTGTTCTACCCGACGGGCGGCGGCACCGGGCTCATCGGCATGTGGAAGGGATGGCAGGAGCTCGCTGCGCTCGGGTGGATCGTGGGTCCGATGCCGCGGCTGGTCGCGGTGCAGTCCACCGGCTGCGCGCCGATCGTGCGTGCCTTCGAGGCAGGCGCGGCGAGCGCCACCCCGTGGGAGAACGCGCACACCATCGCCTCGGGAATCCGGGTGCCGGCCGCGATCGGCGACTTTCTCATCCTGCGCGCGCTGCGCGAGACGCGCGGCTTCGCGCTCGCGATCGACGATGCGGACATCGAGCGCGCCCGGAGTGAGGTGGCGGCGAAGGACGGCCTGTTGCTGAGTCCCGAGGGAGCTGCGACCTACGCGGCCTATCTCGCCGCGGCGCGCGCCGGCAAGCTCGCCGCGAGCGACCGTGTCGTGCTCTTCAACTGCGCGAGCGGCCTCAAGTACCCGATGCCGCCCGCGACTGCCCGCATGGACGTGCGCAGTCCTTTCGCCGAGACCCCACCGACACTCTCAGGGTGACCAGCTCCAGTCGGCAGCACTCTTGCGGCAGCCGCCGCCACCGCCCCCGGTCCAGGCGCGCCCGCGGATCGCGCGGCCGCTGGCCGCTCCGGTCGCGACCTCGCGGCGCAGGGCCCGCACGCCGTTGATCCATACGTCACTGACGCCGGTGGCGAGCTGCTGCGGGCGCTGATAGGTGGCGTGGTCCTGGACCCTTGCCGGATCGAACACGACGATGTCGGCGAAGTAACCCTGGCGCAGCAGGCCGCGATCGCTCAAGGAGAGCGTCGCCGCCGGCAGCGCCGCGAGCTTGACTGTCGCCTGCGGCAGGGTGAGCACCTGCTCCTCGCGCACGTAGTGCGCCAGCACGCGCGCGAAGTTGCCGTAGGTGCGCGGGTGGCGGCTCGACTTGAGAAACACGCCCTCCGGCGCCGGCGCATCGGCGTCCGAATCGAAGCTGACCCAGGGCAGCGCCACCTCGCGGCGCACGTTGTCCTCCGACATGAGGAAATAGGCGACCTCGACGCGCGAGCCGTCCTCGATGACCAGATCGATGGCGGCATCCTGCGCACTGACGCCGCGCGCCTTGGCGACCTGCGCCAGTGTCTTACCGGTGAGTGGCTTGAGCGCGGGGTTCTTGAAGCCGAGGAACAAGGTCCCCTCGGCGCCGGCGGCGAGCAGCAGGTTTTCCCAGTCGGACGCCGGATTGCGCATATCGGCGATGAGACGCGCGCGCGTCGCCGGATCCTTCATGCGTGCGATCCAGGCCTCGAGGCCCCCGTCCTGCACCCAGGGCGGCATGGCGGCATCGAGCCCGGTCGCGCCGGCCGTATAGACATACATGTCGGCGGTGATGCGCACCCCCGCGGCGCGCGCCGCCGCCACCGCGCGAATCAGCGCATCGAGCTTGTCCCAGTTGCGCTTGCCGGCCTGCTTGAGGTGATAGATCTCGGCCGGAGCACCCGAGGCCCGCGCGATGTCGACGGTCTCCTGCACGGCCTCGAGCAGCCGGTCGCCTTCGCTGCGCATATGGGCGCTGTATATGCCGCCGCAGCGCGCCGACTCCTGCGCGAGCGCGATGAGCTCGGGCGTCCTGGCGTAGTCGTTGGGGCTGTAGATGAGCGCCGTCGTGACCCCGAGCGCACCCTGCTCCATCGCCTCCCTCACCAGCGTGCGCATCTCACCCAGCTGCTCGGGGTTCGGCTGCACGTCGCGCTCGCCGAGCACAAAAGTGCGCACCGTCCCCGCACCGACAAAGGAAGCGACGTTGGGAGCGATGCCGCGCTTCTCGAGCTTGGCGAGGTATTCGCCGAGCGTCGTCCAGTCGATCTCGTACTTGATGTCTCCCTGGCGCTGCCGGCCGAGGCGTTTCATCTCCGGCGACAGCGGGCCCATCGAGTCCTCGCCCAACACCTCGAGCGTGACCCCCTGGCGCAGGTCGCTGAGCGCCCGCCCGTCGACGAGCAGCGATTCCTCCGGGTGCGCCAGCATGTTGATGAAGCCCGGCGCCACCGCCTTGCCGCGCGCGGAGAATTCCTCCGCGCTGCGCCCCGGAGCGTGCGGCCCGAGGTAAGCGATGCGATCGCCGCGAATCGCGACATCAGCGACGATCGGGGCGCCCCCCGAGCCGTCGTAGACCGTCCCGCCGCGGATGACGACATCATAGGCAGCCGGCTGTGCCGCGGCGGAAGCTGTGCCGCAGCCGAGCATCGCCAGCAGCGCCGCGACGCTGCATGACAGTGCTCTGCGAGACTCGTGATCGTTCATCAGTGTTGCTCCGCCGGTTGAACTTCGCTGCGCCAGGCGCTGCGCTCGGCACGCGACAGCGCGAAGGGACGAGGATCGATGGCAGTCGGGGCCCCCGCCAGCAGCTGTGCGAGCAGCACGGCGGAGCCCGCCGCCTGTGTCCAGCCGAGATGGCCGTGCCCGGTATTCACGTAGAGTCCCGCGAGCGCCGAGGCGCCGATGTACGGCCGCCCGTCGGCCGACATCGGGCGCAGCCCGCACCACGGCCGTGCCGTCGAGCGGTCGACCGAGCGCGACAGCGTGGGACTCAGGGCCGCGAGCAAGCGCCAGAGCGCCTCGACGCGGCCCGGGCGCAGGGTGAGGTCCCAACCGCTGAACTCGGCGGTACCCGCGAGCCGCAGCGTGGACCCAAGCGGCGTCATGACCGCGTGCAGCGAGTCATCCGACAGGGCGTGGCGCGGACCGGCAGCCGGATCGATCGGGATCGAGAGCGAATAACCCTTCACCGGCCTCACCTGCACGCGCACGCCACAGGCGGCGAGCAGCGCGCGCGACCACGGACCTGCCGCGAGCACGACGGCGGCGCCCGGCACGAACCCGGTCCCGGTCTCGACGCCCGTGGCCCGTCCGCCACTCACCCGGACGGCGCGCACGACTGTGTTCACCAGGATCCTCACTCCGCGGTCCTCGAGACGCGCGCGCAGCGCCCGGCAGAAGAGCCAGGCGTCGCCGCTCTCATCCGCCGGATAGTGGATGGCACCGACCAGCTTCGGTCGTATCTCATCGAGCAGCGGCTCGAGGCGCGCGGTGCCCGCCGGGTCGAGCGCTGTGCCCTGGAGCCCGAGTGGCGCGAGGCTGCGCACTTCGGCCACGGCGTGCTCGAATGAGCGCGGGTCCCGGTACACCTCGATGGTGCCGCGGGTCCCCGCGGCGTACTCAAGCCCCAGGGCCGCGCGCCACGCCCGCAGCCGCTCCAGGCTGTAGGCGCACAGGCGATAGTTGGCGCGCATCGAGGCGTGGTAGGAGCGCGGCGCCGAGCCAGCCAGGAACTCGAGCCCCCAGCCAAGGTAGCCGGGGATCGCCCGCGGCCGCAGCAGCATTGGCGCATCCTCACGCCCGAGCCAGCGCAGCAGCTGCCAGTGCACCCCGGGAGCGTTCCAGGGATCCGGCATCGAGGGCGTCAGGATCCCGCCGTTGGCGAAGCTGGTCTCGAGCGCGACGTCCTCGCGCCGCTCGAGCAGCTGCACGGCGTAGCCTGCCTCATGGAGCGCGTAGGCGCTCGCGAGGCCCGCCAGCCCACCGCCCACCACGATGACGTCGCCGCGGCTCATGCGCGAGGCCTACTCGATCGCGCTGGCAGACCGGGCGCGCTCGCGCAGCACGAACTTCTGAATCTTCCCGGTGATGGTCTTCGGGATATCCTCGAAGCGCACCTCGCGCGGGACCTTGTAGCCGGCGAGCAGGCCGCGGCAGTGCTCGATCAGCTCGGTCGCGCTCGCCGTGGCACCGCTCTTGAGCTCGACGTAGGCGAGCGGCGACTCGCCCCACTTGGGATCCGGCCGCGCCACCACCGCACAGACCATGACGGCCGGATGCCGGTACAGGGCCTCCTCCACCTCGAGCGAGCTGATGTTCTCGCCGCCGGAGATGATGACATCCTTGCTGCGATCCCTGATTTTGACGTAGTGATCCGGCTCCATCACCCCGAGATCGCCGCTGTGGAACCAGCCGCCGGCAAATGCCTCGGCGGTCGCCTGCGGGTTCTTCAGGTAGCCCTTCATCACGATGTTGCCGCGGAACATGACCTCGCCGAGGCTCTCACCATCGGCCGGCACGGGGCGCAGCGTCTGCGGATCGAGCACCGTCATGCCTTCCTCGAGCGCATAACGCACGCCCTGGCGGCCGTTGAGCCGCGCCTGCTCGGCGGGGCTCTGCTGCGCCCAGGCGGCGCGCCTGGCCGCAACCGCCGCCGGTCCGTAGGTCTCGGTGAGCCCATAGACGTGCGTCAGATCGAAGCCGATGCGCTGCATGCCCTCGATCATGGCCAGCGGCGGGGCCGCCCCCGCGACCAGGGCGCGAACGCGCTGGCTAATGCCGGCGCGCCAGGCAGGATCGGCGTTGATCAGCATGTTGTGCACGATGGGCGCGCCGCAGTAATGATCCACGCCGTGGATGCGAATCGCATCGAGGATGGCGCGCGCCTCCACCTTGCGCAGGCACACCTGCAGGCCGCCGAGCAGCGCCACCGTCCAGGGAAAGCACCAGCCGTTGCAGTGGAACAGCGGCAGCGTCCACAGGTAGCGCGGAAACTGCGGCATGGGCCATGAAAGGGCATTGCACACCGCGTTGAGATAGGCACCGCGGTGATGCGTCACCACGCCCTTGGGGTTGCCGGTGGTGCCGGAGGTGTAGGAGACCGCGATCGCGTCCCATTCGTCCGCCGGCCCGGGTAGCAGCGCGAGCGGGGCGTGCGCGGCGAGCAGCGCCTCGTACTCGTGCGTCCCCAGGGGCTCGCCCGGCCCGGCATACTCCGTATCGCACACATCGATCACCCGCGGTGTGCGGCCGTGCTCCTCGCGCAGGAGGCGCAGCGCCCGCCCCATGACCGGAGCGAATTCGCGGTCGGTGATCAGCACCGCCGTCTCGCAATGCTGCATCTGCCAGGCGAGCAGCGGCGGGTCGAGACGCGTATTGAGCGTGTGGAGCACCGCAGCCAGCGCCGGCACCGCGTAGTGCGCCTCGATCATCTCCGGCGTGTTGGTCAGCATGACGCTCACGGTCGTGCCGCGCGCCACGCCGAGCGCGCGCAGCGCCGCCGCGAGCCGCGCGCTGCGAGCTCGCGTCTCGCGCCAGTCGTAGCTGCGGCCGCCATGCACGACGGCCGGCAGCTCGCCGAACACCTCGGCGCTGCGCTCGACGAAGCTCACCGGCGACAGCGCCACGTAGTTCGCGGAGTTCCTCTGCAGCGCCTCGTCGTAGATGCTCACGTGCTCGCGCCCCCCGCACCCGGGTCGCGGAACTTGATGGCGGCGTGCGAGCCGTCGCAGAAGGGCTTGTGCTTCGAGGCGCCGCAGCGGCACAGCGTCACGCGGTTGCGCACCTCGTAGGCAAAGCCGTCGGCGGCGATCAGCGGGATGCCGCCGCGCAGCCACAAGGGCCCGCTCACGCCCTCGGGAGGATCCTCGATCACACCGATCGAGATGGGCAGGTGATGCTCGATGGGCTTGCCCGTGGCGCGGTCCCAGGCGACCAGGCGACCCGAGGGGCAGTTGTTCACCTGCTGCACGAAGGTGGCCCGGACCTCGGCCTCGTCGGTGCGCTCGACCTGGCTCCACACCTGCCCGTTCGGGTCGCAGAAGCGCGCGAAGGCGCACAGCGACTCCGCGTCCGAGAGCGCGAGCACCGGTCCCTCGGTGAGCTGCGCCTGCTCGCGATACGGCTGGCGGCTCGCGGTCTCGGCGCCGTCGAAGCCGATCTTCTTGTGCGTGCCGTCGCAGAAGGGTTTGTTGCCCGAGTGGCCGCAGCGGCACAGCGCATAGCTTTCCTGCGGCGGAAAAGCGCGGCTTTCTCGCCATTGCTCCGAGCCGCCTTCCTTGTCGGCGACGATGGTCTGGCGAGCGAGGGGCACGCCCCCGCTCACCAGGTACGGACCGTTCTTGCTGACCACCACTCGCGGTTCACTCCTGGTCTTCGTCATGAACGACTCCCGCGGATCCGCTCTATTTGTTCGCCCGTGGCGCGGAGCACCTAGCCTGAACCAAGCGCATGCGGGCCACAAGTGTGGCTCGCGCGCAGCGCCCGGGCGAATAATGCACCCGGGCATGTCCGACCCGGAAAGCTGAGCGGAGCAGAGCATGGCCAGGAAGATCTATCCCGTACCACCCATCCCGAGGCTCGGGAAGCATCACTACGCGCGTGAGCTGCGGGCGCTGCAGATCGAGCTGGTGAAGCTCCATCGCCACGTCATCGCCCGCGGGCGCAAGGTGCTGGTGATACTCGAGGGGCGGGACGCGGCCGGCAAGGACGGCACCATCAAGCGCATCGCCGAGCACCTGAGCCCGCGCGAGGTGCGGGTGGTGGCGCCCGGCAAGCCGACCGACCGCGAGGAGACCGAGTGGTACTTTCAGCGCTTCACCCCGCATCTGCCGGCGGCCCAGGAGATCGTGCTGTTCAACCGCAGCTGGTACAACCGCGCCGGCGTCGAGTACGTCATGAGGTTCTGCACGCGCGCCGAGCACGAGGCGTTCCTCGAGTCGGCTCCGGGCTTTGAGCGCATGCTGGTACGCTCGGGCATCCACCTGCTCAAGTACTACCTCGACATCAGCCGCGCCGAGCAGGCGCGGCGGCTGCGTGAGCGCCGCCGCGACCCGCTCAAGCAGTGGAAGCTGAGTCCGGTCGACGAGGCGGCGCAGCGGCATTGGCGCGACTACAGCCGCGCCCGCGATGAAATGCTCGTGCGGACCCACACGCGCGATGCGCCCTGGATGGTGGTGCGCGCCGATGACAAGCAGCAGGCACGCCTCAACGTCATTCGCGACATACTGGCGCGGGTGCCCACGCCGGACGTCGCCCGCAAGCTCGCACGGCCCGATGCGCGTGTGCTGCGCGAATTCAGCGAGCCCCTGGTGAGCGCCGGGTGGGTGGCGCACTGAGCGACGCGGCGCGCCGCGGAACGCTGCAGCAAGCTGTTGCAGGCGCGCGCGATGTTGCAAAAGCGCCCGCGGCGGTGCGCATGTGTGGTTAGAATGCCGCACCGCATGCCCGAACCACGCTCCGCCACGCCCCCGTTCGCCGTGCAGGCGCTGATGTTCTCGGCGGCGGCGATCGTCATGCTCGGCAACTACTACGGCTACGACTCGATCGCGCCGGTCGCCGAGCAGTTGGCGCGCGAGCTGCATTTCACCGATACACAGATCGGCACGCTCAACGCGATCTACAGCCTGCCCAACATTTTCCTGGTCGTAGTCGGCGGCGTGCTGGTGGACCGCTTCAGCGCGCGGCGCGTGGTGGTCGCGACCACGGTCATCTGCCTGGCGGGCGCCGTGGTCACTGCGCTCGGCGAGCGATTTCCGCTCATGGCGACCGGCCGGCTGCTGTTCGGAATCGGCTCGGAGACGCTGGTAGTGGCGGTGCTGGTGGCGCTCGCGCAGTGGTTCTCCGGGCGCTATCTCGCGCTGCTGATGGCGATGAACCTGAGCCTGGCACGCCTCGGCTCCTATCTCGCGGACCGCTCCCCGTCGTTCGCCGGTGACCTGTACGCGCGCGGCTGGCAGCCGCCGCTATGGCTCGCGTTTGGCTTCGCGGCCGCATCCTTCGCAGGTGCACTGCTGTACTACTGGCTCGATCGGCGCGAGGAGCCGCGCGGAACGCTCGCGCTGCCGCCCCCGCCCGCGCGCTTCGACTGGCGGCACGTGCTGTCATTCGGGTCCGAGTACTGGCTGCTGGTCGGGGTGTGCGTGACGTTCTACTCCGTCATCTTCCCGTTCCGCAGTACTTTCGCCATCAAGTATCTCCAGGAGGCGCTGGGGCTGACGCTCGCTGCCGCCAGTACCCTCAACAGCTACGTGTTCCTCGCCGCCGTGTTCGCCACCCCGGTCTTCGGCCTGCTGCTCGACCGGATCGGGCGCAATGCACTGCTGCTCGCTGCCGGCGCGCTGCTGCTGCCGCTCTCGTTCCTGGTGCTGCTGGCCGCACTACCGGGCGCGGCGGGGCTCTCGACCACGCTGCTCGGGGTGAGCTTCTCGTTCCTGCCCGCGGTGCTCTGGCCGACGGTGGTGCGCTACGTGGCGCCCGAGCATCTCGGCACGGCCTACGGGCTCATGACGACGCTGCAGAATGCCGGCCTGTTCGGCGCCAACCTGATCGCCGGATACCTGAACGATGCGAGCGGGGCGAGTGCCGCCAACCCCGGCGGCTATACGCCCATGCTGTGGTTCTTCACCCTGCTCAGCCTGACCGCGTTTCTGCTCACCCTCGGGCTGCGGGTGCGCGACCAGCGCGCCACTGCCGCGGCGCGTAGCGCGGCGGCGGCCGGCGGCCGCGAGTAGCGGGAGTCATGCGTCCGACGGCGCGCCGATGGCTTGGCTGACTCCGCTGTTCGTATGCGCGGTGCTCCTCGGCCTCGCTCTCGAGCTGTGGCTGTCGCAGCGACAGACGTCCGCCGTCGCCCGCCATCGCGGCACGGTACCAGCGCCTTTCGCAGCCAGCGTCTCCGCCGCAGACCACGCCAAGGCGGCCGACTACACCATCGCCAAGGCGCGCCTCGCGCGCATTGACCTCACCTTGAACGCCGCCCTGACGCTCGCGCTCACGATCGGCGGCGGCCTCGCGGTGCTCGACGCGCTGTGGCGCCGCTCGCACCTCGCCGAGCCGTGGCTGGGACTTGCGGTGATCGCCTCCGCCGCGCTGCTGATGCGCCTCGTGAGCCTGCCGCTGTCGTTGTGGCGCACCTTCGCCCTCGAGGAGCGCTTCGGCTTCAACCGTACGACCGCCACGCTCTACCTCACCGATCTCGCCAAGAGCCTGGCGCTCGCCGTGGTGCTGGGCGGGCCCCTGCTGGTAGCGACGCTCGAGCTGATGGAGCGCGCCGGCCGCTGGTGGTGGCTCGCGGCCTGGGGCCTGTGGCTCGCGGTCATGTTCCTCATGGCCTGGGCGTGGCCGGCGTTCATCGCGCCGCTCTTCAATCGCTTCGCGCCTCTCAAGGACCAGGAGCTGAAGCAGCGCATCGAGGCACTGCTCGAGCGCTGCGGCTTCGCCTCCAAGGGCGTGTTCGTCGTCGACAGCTCGCGCCGCTCGAGCCACGGCAACGCGTACTTCACCGGCATCGGCCGCCACAAACGCATCGTGTTCTTCGACACGCTGCTCGAGGCGCTCGCCAGCGCGGAGGTGGAAGCGGTGTTGGCACACGAGCTGGGCCATTTCCGCCTCAAGCACGTGCGCAAGCGGCTGCTGGTATCGGTAGCGGCAGTCCTTGCCGGACTCGCCGTGCTCGGCTGGCTCACTCCGCGGCCCGGCTTCTACCACGCCCTCGGTGTCCCGACTCCATCGACGCATGCAGCGTTGTTGCTCTTCATGCTGGTGGTGCCGGCGTTCACCTTCTTCGTCACACCGCTCGCCTCGCTCTGGTCGCGCCGTCACGAGTTCGAGGCAGACGCGTTCGCGAGCCGCTACGCGAGCGCGGCGCAGCTCGCCAGTGCGCTGGTCAAGCTGCACCGCGATAACGCCAGCACGCTGACGCCCGATCCTTGGTACGTTGCCTTCTACTACTCGCACCCGCCGCCGCTGGTGCGCATCAGCCGCTTGCGGGAACAGGCGCAAGCGTAAGACCCGAGGGGACTCTCCAACCGAGTCTCCCTCAGCCGCCGCTACGCTCGCGACTCTCCCTGCTACGGGATGTAGTAGAGGTCGATCGATTTCCCGACGCGCTCCACCGGCCGGTACGCATCGAGCCAGGCGTAGTCGGTGGGATTGCGGGTGCGCGCCAGCAGCGACACCGCCACCCAGCCGCTGGTCGGCTGGCGGGGCGGCAGAATGGCGAGCGGCGGCAGCGGTTCGCGCGTGAGATCCGCCGTGCCACGGTAGGCCAGGCTCAGCCGCGGAATCTTCAGCTCCACCGCCCGGCGCTCGAGGCGCCGCAGATCCTGCCCCCAGTCGAGATCCGAGTCCACGAGCACGCGCTCGGGGTGGCAGACAGTCTCGTTGAAGTAGGCAAGGTAGTCCGGCCAGACGGACCACAGCGTGCTCAACTGCCAGGTGAGCAGTGCGACCAGAATCACCGTGCCCGCCGCCGCCAGCCGTCGGTCCGGCAGGCGGCGCAGTGCCGCCCACGCCCGGGTCACGACCCAGGCGGCCCCGAGCGCGAGCAGCGGATAGAGGATCAGCACATGGCGTATGCCGATGTTGATGTGGCTGAAGCCGCTCGCGAAGACGAGGATCGCCACGATCAGGATCGCCGGTGTGATGCGCCAGTTGTCACCGCTGCGCCAGCCCTCGCCGGCGAGCCAGGCGACGCCGGTACTGCCCGCAGCGAGCAGCGGCAGCGGCGTCTTCACCGCGAGCGCAATCAGGTAGAAGTACCACCAGCCGGTCATGCGCACCTCCCCCAGCAGGTACGACAGATGGCCGCTGTCGTTGTGTGCCTCGACGGCCACGACTCCATTGAGCAGGTCCTTGATCTCGCGCGGCAGCCACAGATGCTGGAGCACGATGCCGAGTGCATGCTCCGTGCCGTGCTGCTGCAGCAGATAGGACACCGCCCAGTTGAAGCGGAATGCGACCCGGGCCTCGTTCGGCGCCCGCATGCCGTAGGCGATGAAGAGCGGCACGAGAGCGGCGAGTGCCGCCACGGCGAGCTCGCCCGCGCGCAGGCGCCACGTGGACGCGCGGGCCGCCGCGGGTGCGCGTCTCGAGAGCACCCAGTGGGTGAGCCCGAGCGCCAGCAGTGACATGCCGATGTACGGCACGGCCGAGAACTTGGTCCCTATCGCAAAGCCACTCGCGAGCCCGAACAGTGCCGCGGTGCGCCAGCTCGGTATGTCGAGCCAGCGGTCGAGAGCATAGAGAGCGAGCAGGATGGTCGCCGCCGCCGCCACGTCGAGCGCCGCGAGACCCGCGTGGCCGATCACCGGCGGCACCGACAGCAGCAGGATCACCGCGAGCAGCGCCGCGCCTTCGCCGGCGAGCAGCCGCCGCGCCCACAGCCAGGTCACGAGGAGCAGCAGCGCGAGGAAGGGCAGCGCCCCGGCGCGGGCGAGCGTGAGGTACAGATCGTACTTGCCGTCGCGGTAGAGGATGTCCTCCCCCTCCGTGACGCCGCTCGGCGGCGGCGTGCCGTAGGAATGTGCGCCGGCGAGGTACGGCCCGAGCGCCAGCACCACGCGACCGATCGGCGGGTGCTCGGTGTCGTATTCGTAGTAGCCGCGATCGAGCAGCTCGACGCCGGCGGCGAGGTGCTCCGGCTCGTCCCAGGTTGCGAAGAACACGTGCCAGGTGCTGGCCGTGAGCCCACACGCGCCGATGACGATCAGTGCGAGCGCGAGCCGGGCGGCCGGTGTCGCGCGCGCGACCGATCCGGCGCCCAGGTCAGCCACCGAAGGGGTGTCGGAGCACGATCGTCTGGTCGCGGTCCGGGCCGGTGGAGATCATGTCGAGCGGCACCTGCGTAAGTGCCTCGAGCCGCTCGAGATAACGGCGGGCGTTGCCGGGAAGCGCCTCGTAGTCCGTGATCCCGGCAGTCGACTCGCTCCAGCCCGGCAGCTCCTCGTACACCGGCTCGATGCCCGCGTAGCCTTCCACGCTGAGGGGCGGCTCGGGCGACACCACACCGGCGATGCGGTAGCCGACGCCGATGCGGATGGTGTCGAGCCCATCGAGCACGTCGAGCTTGGTGATGCACAGGCCCGAGACGCTCGAGTTCACGATCGAGCGCCTCAGCGCCACCGAATCGAACCACCCGCAGCGGCGCCGCCGCCCGGTCACCGAGCCGAACTCGTGACCGACGCGCGACAGGTGCTCGCCGTACTCATCGAAGAGCTCGGTGGGAAACGGGCCGGCGCCTACCCGGGTGGTGTAGGCCTTGACGATGCCGAGCACGCCGTCGAACACCCTCGGACCCAGGCCGGTGCCCGTGCCGGCAAAGCCGGCGGTGGTGTTGGAGGAGGTGACGTAGGGATAGGTGCCGAGGTCGACGTCGAGCATCGCGCCTTGCGCGCCCTCGAACAGCACGTTGGCGCCGGTGCTGCGCAGCTCCGCGAGCGCGCCCGTCACATCGGTCATGAGGGGCTTCAAGCGCTCGCCCATCGCCAGCTGCGCATCGAGGATTCTCTGGAAGTCGACCGCCGGCACGCGGTAGTAGTGCTGCAGCAGGAAGTTGTGGAAATCGAGCACCTCGCCGAGCTTGGCCGCGAAGCGGTCGCGCTGGAAGAGATCGGCGACCCGAACCGCGCGGCGCGCCACCTTGTCCTCGTACGCCGGTCCGATGCCGCGGCCGGTGGTGCCGAGGGCGTTGGCGCCGCGGGCGCGCTCGCGTGCCTGATCGAGCAGCACGTGCGAGGGCAGGATCAGCGGGCAATGCGGCGAGACCGCCAGCCGCTCGAACACCGGCACCCCCTGCTCGATGAGCATGTCACTCTCGGCAAACAGCGCCTCGAGCGACAGCACCACGCCGTTGCCGATGAAGCAGCGCACGGCCTCGCGCAGGATCGCCGAAGGTATCAGCGACAGGACGGTCTTCTTGCCACCGATCACCAGCGTGTGGCCGGCATTGTGCCCGCCCTGAAAGCGCGCCACCGCCGCGGCGCGCTCGGCAAGCAGATCGACGACCTTACCCTTGCCTTCATCGCCCCACTGAGTGCCGATGACGACGATGAATCTGCCCATGCGTGCCTACCGCGCCAGGAACAGGATGATCACGCCGACCAGCATGGAACCTAGGCCCGCGATGCGCAACTCGCGGTCACGCACCTCGGTGAGGCGCGTGAGCGCGCGCTTCACCCCCTGCGGATGGAGGAACGGGGCGATGCCCTCGAACACGAGAAACAGGCCGAGCGCGGCCAGCAGGTCCGGGACATTCACGCCGCCGGCTTCACTTGGCGCCGCGGCGCTTGTCCGGGTCCTTCAGGTACTTGAAAAACTCCCCGTCGGGAGTCAGCACCAGCAGGTCGCCGTCCTTGCCGAGGGCGCGCTCGTAGGCCTGGAGGCTGCGGTAGAAGGCATAGAACTCGGGGTCTTTCGAGTAGGCGCGCGCGTAGGTCTGCGTGGCGGCCGCATCGCCCTCGCCGCGGATGCGCAGCGCCTCGCGCTCGGCGTTGGCGAGGATCTCGGTGCGGCGCCGCTCGGCAGTCGCGCGAATGCCGGTGCTGGCGCTCTGCCCCTCGGCGCGCAGCCGGCCCGCGGTGCGGGCGAAGCCCTGCTTCATGCTCTCATAGACGCGTGCGGCGACGTCGTCCGGCAGGTCGATGCGCTGCACGCGCACGTCGACCAGCTCGACACCGAGGCCGGCGGCGCGCTCGCTCGCCTGCCCGAACATGTCGCTCGTGACCGCGGCGCGCTCCGCCGACACGATCTGCTGCAGGGTCCGCTGCGCCACGACGCTCTTGATTCCGTCCTTGACGATGTCGGCAAGCCGCTCGCCGGCCAGCTCTTCCCTGCCGCCGGTGGCCGTGTAGTACTGCACCGGCTCCTTCACGCGCCACTTGATGTAGAAATCGGCGACCAGACCGCGGTTGTCGTTGGTGAGGAAGGTCTCGCCGTTGTAGGACTGCGAGAGGATGCGGCGATCGAACTTGGTGACCACGTCCCAGGGCCACTTGAAATGCAGCCCGGGCGGATAGTGGCTGCCCACGATGGCGCCGAACTCGCTGCAGATCGCGAGCTCGGTCTCGCCTACCGTGAACAGCGACAGCCCCGCGAGCACCAGCGCCACGGCCACCACGAACAGCACCGGGAAGAGCCGGCCGCTCATCAGCGCTCCCCCCGCCCGCGGGCCTCGATGGTGACCGACTCCGGCGGCTCCTTGGCCGCGCCGCTCGCGGCCTGCTCGCTGCCCTCGGCGGCGGCACCGGCTGCCTTCTCGAGCAGCTTGTCGATGGGCAGGTAGATCATGTTGCTGCCGGCGCGTGCGTCGATCAGCACCTTGTGCGCGCGCGCGAGCACGCTCTCGACCGCATCCACGTACAGGCGCTTGCGTGTCACCTCGGGGGCCTGCGCGTAGGCAGCCTCGAGCTGCGTGAAGCGCGCCGCCTGGCCCTCCGCGAGCGCAGTCACCTGCGCCCGGTAGGCCGCGGCGTCCTGCTGCATCCGGCCCGCCGAGCCCTGCGCCACCGGAATGATGCTGTTGGCGTAGGCCTCGGCCTCGAGGATGAAGCGCTCCTTGTCGGCCTGCGCCTTGTTGGCGTCGCGTTGCGAAGGAATCACCGCGTCCGGCACCTGCACGTCCTTGAGGTTGACGGTGGTGACGGTGATTCCGCAATCGTAATTGTCGAGCACGCGCTGGATCAGCTCCTTGGTGCGGCGGGTGATGTCGGGGCGGGTGTTGCCGACCAGCACCTCGTCGAGGGTGCCGCGGCCGATGATCTCGCGGATGGCGCTCTCGCTCACCTCGTTGAGCGTCGCGCCCGGATCGCGCACCCGGAACAGCTTCTTGACCGGGTCGGCGTACTGGTACTGGACCGAGAACACCAGATCCACCAGGAACACATCCGAGGTCAGCACGCGCGACTTGAAGTCGCTCGAGTTGATGCTGGCGACGTTGACCCGTGTGACGGTCTCGATGGGCCACGGCAGCCGCCAGCCGACTCCGGGGGGCCGCACGGACACCAGCCGGCCGAAGCGCTGAATGACGCCGCGCTCCGCAGCCGTGACCTGGTAGAAGCCGCTGAACAGCCACAGGGCGAGCGCGACCAGCACCGCCACCACCAGGAGCGAGCCGCCTTCGCCGCCGCGGCCCCCGGAGCGCCACAGCGACTCGAGCTTGCGCTGCCAGCTCTTCAGGCGCTCGTCGAGATCGGGAGCGCCCTGCCCCGGACGACGCCCCCACGGAGTGTTCGGACCGCTTGGTTGATTCCACGGCATAGGGAGTGTGTGCGCCTCGAGCCCGAAGTCAGCGCAGCTTGGTCACGCTCACGGCGCCGCTTGATTGTAGGTAGGCACCCGAGGGGGCACAAGCCACGTCGGGCCCCTGCACCTCGAGAATCTGCACCCCCGCGGTGCGCGCCAACTGCAGCAGCTCGAGGTCGGGAAGCTCGACCGCGAGCTCGATCGAGCCGTCGGGTGCGCTCGCCTCGGCGCGCACCGCCTGCGCCGAATACAGGCGCGAGCGCAGCGCGCCGGCGCTGGCGGGCATCCTCAGGCGTGCACGGCGGGCAGTGCGCGCCAGGCGCTCCGCCACCGCGCGCAGCAGCAGGTCGAGGCCGGTACGCTGCTGCGCCGAAATCCACACCGCGCTCGAGCGGCCCTCGTCGTCGCGATCGATGCGGGGCGTCACCCTCAGCCGGTCGATCTTGTTGTAGACGATGAGCTGCGGGATGGCGTGCGCGCCGATCTCCTCGAGCACGGCGTTCACCTGGGCGAGCTGCTCGGAGCGGCGTGGGTTGCTCGCGTCCACCACGTGCAGCAGGAGCGTCGCTTCGCGCGCCTCGGTGAGGGTCGACTGAAACGCCGCCACCAGCTCGTGGGGCAGCTCGCGGATGAAGCCGACCGTGTCCGCGACCACGACCGCTGTGCCGCCCGGCAGCCTGACACGGCGTACGGTGGGATCGAGGGTGGCGAACAGCTGGTCGGCCACGTAGGCGTCGGCGCCCGTGAGGGCGCGGAACAGCGTCGACTTGCCGGCGTTGGTGTAGCCCACGAGCGCGACCGAGGGTACCGGAATCTCGGCGCGCATCTGCCGCCCGGTCTCGCGCTGCTGCTTGAGTCTTGCCAGGCGCTTGCCGAGCAGGCGCACCCGGGAGCCCAGAATACGACGGTCGGTCTCGAGCTGCGTCTCGCCGGGACCGCGCAGTCCGATGCCGCCCTTCTGCCGCTCGAGGTGCGTCCACCCGCGCACCAGGCGGCTGGCGATGTGCTTGAGCTGCGCCAGCTCGACCTCGAGTTTGCCCTCGTGGCTGCGCGCGCGCTGCGCGAAGATGTCGAGGATCAGGCCGTTGCGGTCGAGCACGCGTTTGCCCGTGAGCTCTTCGAGATTGCGCTCCTGGCTCGGGCTCAGGGCGTGATCGACCAGAATCACTTCGGCGTCATGCTCCGCGGCAACGCGCTTGAGCTCCTCCGCCTTGCCGCTGCCGACGAAGTAGCGCGGGTCGGGGCGGTCGCGCCGGCCGGTCACGGTGGCGACCGGCACCGCACCGGCCGAGAGGGCGAGCTGCGTAAATTCCTGCAGGTCTTCCGGATCGACGGGGGCGCCTACGCCTAAGCGCACCAATAAGGCGCGCTCACCGGACCGCGGGCGCTCGAACACTCAGGCTTCCCAGGAACGGGGCATCATTCGCCGGGCGTTTCCGCAGCGCTGCCGCCCTCGTCCGCAGACAGGCGCACGTTGCGCGCGGGAACGACCGTGGAAATTGCGTGCTTATAGACCATCTGGCTTACGCTGTTCTTCAGCAGCACCACGAACTGATCGAAGGAATCGATCTGGCCCTGCAACTTAATGCCGTTCACCAGGTAGATGGAGACCGGCACCCGCTCCTTGCGCAGGGCGTTCAGAAAAGGGTCCTGCAAAGACTGTCCTTTAGCCATCGGGTTCTCCTTGTTTTGTGCGAATTCGAGTTCTTGGCACAGCAGAGGGACCGCACCCGAGCTTCCCTGTTCCGCGATCCTGAAGATTCAAGCAAATGTACCGCACCCGAGGGTGAGGGACCGACATGACATCTTAACATGCCTGCCCGCCTCAGAACCCAAGCGCGGCCAGGCCATGACATATGTCTCGGATCCACGACGCCCGAGAGGCCGGATCCAGCCGTTCGCCGCGACTGTCCGCGCGCATCCAGGTCAGCTGGCGCTTGGCCAGCTGGCGCGTCGCGGCAAGCGCGCGCCGCTGGGCCTCCGGCAGATCGTACTGGCCCTCGAGGTGCGCCCACAGCTGCCGGTAGCCTACGGCGCGCATGGAGGAATGGGCGCTGGTCAGATCACCCCGGTCGCGCAGCCGCCTCACCTCGTCGAGAAATCCGCCGGCCATCATCAGCTCGAGGCGCCGTGCGAGACGCTGGTGCAGCATGGCCCGATCGGGCGGGTTCAGCATCCAGTAGCGCACCTCAAAGGGCGCGAGCGGGCTCGAGGTCGCGCGCTGCAGCTCCGAGATCGGCTGGCCCGTGGCGTAGCAGACCTCGAGGGCGCGCTGGATGCGCTGACTGTCGTTCGGAGCGATGCGCGCGGCCGCGGCCGGGTCGAGGCGCGCGAGTTCCGTGTGCAGGACCGCCCAGCCGTGCGCGGCTGCGCGGGCATCGATCTCGCGGCGCAGCTCGGGACTTGCGGGAGGCAGTCGCGCCAGCCCGTCGAGCAGCGCGCGCAGATACAACATCGTGCCACCGACCAGGAGCGGTGCCCGGCGGCGCGCGTGAATGTCGCGGATGCACTCGAGCGCGTCGCTGACGAATCTCCCGGCTGAATAATTCTCGGCCGCATCGCAGATGTCGATCAGGTGGTGGGGGACGCGCGCGCGCACCTCCCGGGTGGGCTTGGCGGTACCTACGTCGAGTCCCCGATACACCAGGGCCGAGTCCACGCTCACGATCTCGATGGGCGCGCTCTCGGCCAGGCCGATCGCCCAGTCGGTTTTGCCGGCGCCCGTCGGCCCGCTGAGCAGGAACACGGGCGGCCGCCCGCCCCCGGCTGCGCCCCGCGACACTCACCGCCCCCGCAAGAACAGCTGGTCGAGCTGCTGCAGCGACAAGCGCGTCCAGGTGGGACGGCCGTGGTTGCACTGGTTGGCCCGCTCGGTCGCCTCCATCTGCCGCAGCAATGCGTTCATCTCCGGCAACGTCAGCCGGCGGTGCGCATGGATCGCACTGCGGCAGGCGAGCGTCCCGAGAATGCGGTCCGCCGCCGCCTCGAGATGGTGACTGTCGGCGTCCAGCACCAGGTCCCGGACCAGCGAGGTCACGAGCCGCTCCACGTCCCCGGCGTCCAGCAGCGCCGGCACGGCGCGCACGGCCAGCCGGGTGGGACCGATCGCGTCCAGCTCGAAGCCGCACCGCGAGAAATCGCCACCGTGCTCGAGGAGCGCCGTCAGCTCGTGGGCCTTGAGCTCGATGACGAGCGGCGTGAGCAGGCGCTGCGTGGCCGCAGGACCCTGAGCGCGCTCGGCCTTGAGCTGCTCGTAGAGCACACGCTCGTGGGCGGCGTGCATGTCGACCAACACCAGCCCCTCGCGGCTCTGCGCGAGGATGTACACGCCGTGCAGCTGCGCGAGCGCCGTTCCAAGCGGCTGCTCGTCGGCGGGCGACGCCGCCGCCGATTCCCGCACCAGCGCCGCCATCGTCCACGGGTCGGGCGCGGCGTGCGCAGGCAGAAGCAGGGCTCCCGGGGCGGGGTATGCGGCGGACGAGGGCCGCGGCCCGCCGTGGTCGCCGGGACTTGCAGCCGCCGGCGCCGCCGCGAGATTCGGCTGCGTGGCCGCGAGCGCCCGCTCCACGGCGCGAAACACGAAATCGTGAATCTGGCGGCTGTCGCGAAAGCGCACTTCGAGCTTGGCGGGATGGGCGTTGACGTCGACCAGCGCAGGAGCGAGCTGGAGGTAGAGCACGTAAGCGGCGTGGCGGCCGTGGTAGAGCACGTCACGGTAAGCGAGGCGCACCGCGTTCATCAGCAGCCGGTCGCGGACGCTGCGTCCGTTGACGAACCAGAACTGCTGATCGGGCTGGGCGCGCGAGCGCGTCGGCAGGCCCACCCAGCCCGACAGCATCACCGGTCCCGCCGCGTGCCTGACCGGCACGGCCGCGGCCGCAAAGTCACTGCCGAGCAGCGCCGCCAGCCGTGCCGCCTCTGCGCCCGCCGCAGCCACCGCGGGTGTCTCGAGCTGCACCCGGGTGCCGTGCCGCAGGCGGAAACTCACGTCGAAGCGCGACAGTGCGAGCCGCTCCACCAGGCGCACGATGTGTGTCATCTCGGTGGCGTCGGAGCGCACGAACTTGCGCCGCGCGGGCACGTTGAAAAAAAGGTCGCGCACCTCGACGCTGGTGCCCGGCGGGTGCGCCGCGGGTCGCAGCGGGCCGACGCTCGCGCCCTCGACGCTGATCTCGGCCGCCTGCGCCTCAGGCGCCGCGTGCGACACGATCCTGAGGCGCGACACCGAGCCGATCGAGGGCAGCGCCTCGCCGCGAAAGCCCAGCGTGGCTACCGCCTCCAGGTCCTCGAACGAGGCGATCTTGCTGGTCGCATGCCGTGCCACGGCCTTGGTGAGCTCCGCGGCGGCGATCCCGACCCCGTCATCGCGCACGCGTATGAGCCCGACGCCGCCGCGCTCGACGTCGATCTCGATGCGCTGCGCACCGGCATCCAGGCTGTTCTCGGCGAGCTCCTTGACGACGGAAGCCGGCCGCTCGATCACCTCGCCGGCCGCGATCTGGTCGACGAGCTCGCTGGGAAGAACACGAATCGGCATGCTTCAGCGCACGGGGAACGCCAGCGCAGGATGAGCGCGCTGCGCAGTGTACAGGCGATCCGCTCCGGGCGCGGGTCGCCGCCGCTCAGGGCCGGTCGAGCGTCGCGGTGCCGGCTGCGGTGGCGGCGGCCACGGCCCCGGCGCTGGCGATGCGGCGCTGCTGCTTGAAGCGCGTGCCGTCCGGCGGATTCTGCACGAAGTAGCTGCGCACCCCGCCGCAGATCGCCTCCGCCAGGCGAGCCTGCTGGGCGGGATCGCGCAGGCGCCGTTCCTCGGCCGGATTGGAGATATAGGCGGTCTCGATGAGCATCGAGGGAATGTCGGGGGATTTCAGCACGACGAAGCCGGCGCGCTGCACCTGGGCCTTGCGCACCTCGCCCACGCTCTCGAGGGCCGACACCACGCGCTCGGCCGCCGTGGCGCTGAGGCCAATGAACTCCTGCTGTACGAGGTCGAGCACCACTGGCGCCGCCGCACCGCCGTCGGTGAGGCGCACCCCGCCGATCAGGTCCGCGGCGTTCTGCCCCTCGGCAAGCTCGCGGGCCGCCTCGCTCGATGCCCCGTGAACCGACAGTATGTACACCGAGGCACCGGAGATGCTGCGATCGGCGATCGAGTCGGCATGCACGGAAATGAACATGTCGGCATGGTCGGCATGCGCCCGCTGGATGCGGTCACGCAGCTCCAGGAACTCGTCCCGGTCGCGCGTGAGCACCGCGCGCATGCCGGGCTCGGCGTCGATGCGCTCGGCAAGAGCCCGCGCGATCGCGAGCGTCACGATCTTCTCGCGCGTGCCGTCGTGCCCGATGGCGCCGGGATCCACGCCGCCGTGCCCGGCGTCCACTGCGATGACCACATCACGGTCGCCGTCGCCAGGCGCGTGTGTCGCGCGCACGACCTTCGGCTGCGAATCCGCCACGGCCGCGGTCTCGCCGAGCGCCACCGCCAGCCGCCGCCCCGGCCCTGCCGCCGTGACGGAGCTGCGCACCGGCACCGGGGACTTCAGCTCGAGGACGACGCGCAGCGTGCCGCCCGGCTGCCGGCCGAGACGCACGGCGGTCACGAGCCCCGCAGGCGCGGGTGCGGCGAAGCCTTGTCCGGCACGCGTGCCGGGGAGATCGATGACGGCGCGGTCGGGATCCTCGAGCGTGAAGATTTTCGGCGCGGGCCCGTCGGTGAGCGCGAGGGTAATGAGCGCTGTGTCCGCGTTGGCAGACAGTTGAATGGAGCGCAGCTCCGCGGCGCTCGCCGCATAGGAGACCGCCTGCAACAGCAGCCCGGCGGCGAGCCCTCCTAGAAATGCCTTTCTAATCATCGAGTTCGCAGCGCAATCTGCCGCGTAATCTACGTCCTTCGCGCATGACTTTCAACTGCTTCCCGCGCTAGCGGTGCCTGAGAGTTCGACCAGCCAGGCGGCTCCGAGTGCGGAAGTCCCGATGATCTCGATGTCGTGGCCGGCGTCCCCCGCCACGAACGTCACCTCGAGGTCCGCCGCCGGAAGGCGTCTCCCGCCACGCTCCGGCCATTCGATGAGCCACACGTGCTCAGGCGTTGCCCACTCGCGCAGGCCAAGGGACTCGAGCTCGCCCGCCGACTGCACCCGGTAGAGGTCGAGGTGCACGAGGGTGCCCCGGCCGGCCGGGTACAGCTCGAGCAGGGTGTAGGTCGGGCTGCGCACCGCAGCGGTGACGCCCGCACCGCGCGCGAAGCCACGCGCGAACGTGGTCTTGCCGGAACCCAGCTCCCCGCGCAGATAAAGCACCGCAAGCCGGGCGTCCGCCTCCGGCCGCGCCCGCGCGAGCAGCGCGCCGAGCTCTGCCGTTTCCTCGGCCGTCGCGGTGCGCCAGCGCATCGAATCGCGGCTAGAGGTTGACGGCGTGGTGCAGCTCCCGCGCCAGATCGCTCGCCAACACCCCGCGCTCGCCGCCGCGCGCGGCGGCATCGCCCGCCATCGCGTGCACCAGCACACCGACCCGCGCGGCCGCCCAGGGATCGCGGCATTGCGCCAGAATCCCGGCGATTGCCCCGGTGAGCACATCGCCGGTGCCGGCGCTCGCCATGCCGGGATTGCCGCGCTCGCACACGCCCGGGGTCCGGCCGGTCGCGCCCACCAGCGTGCCGGCACCCTTGAGGACGATCGTGCCGCCGTAGCGCGCCAGCAGCCGATCGAGCGCCGCCAGCCGATCCTGCTGCACCTCCTGAGTGGTGGTGGCGAGCAGCCGCGCTGCCTCACCCGGATGCGGCGTCAGGATCCAGTCGGCGCGCGCAGCTACCTCGGCCTCGGCCAGGAGGTTCAGCGCGTCGGCGTCGACCACCAGCGGCTTGTCGGTCGAGAGCACCGCATGGAGCGCCGCGCGTGCCCAGGGGCTGCGCCCGAGTCCCGGCCCGATGGCGACCACGTCCGCTCGCGCGAGCGCCTCATCGAGTACCTGCGGCTCGGTGAGCCCGAGGCAGATGAGCTCGGGCCTCCCGGCGGTGATGGCGGCGACGTTCTCCGGCGCCGCGGCCACCGTCGTGAGACCGGCCCCGACGCGCAGGCAGGCCTCGCCGGCGAGGCGTGTCGCGCCCGGCATGCCGCTGCCGCTGCCCACGATCAGAACCCGGCCGAAATCGCCCTTGTGGGCACCCCGTCGCCGGCGCGGCAGGGCCGCGTGGATCTCGCCCTCGACGATACGCGTCAGGCGCGGCACGAATTCGCCCGGTGGCGGCGTGAGCTCCAAGTCGTCGAAGAACACCGTGCCCGAGTATTCCGGACCCTCGCCGACCAGGAGCCCGGTCTTCAGAGCCACGAAGGTGACGGTGCAATCGGCGCGCACCGCCGCGCCGAGCGGCACGCCGGCGTCGCTGTCGAGACCGGAAGGCACATCCAGCGCGAACACCGGCCGACCGCACTGGTTCATGGCGCGGATCGCTTCCGCGTACCCGGCCCGTACCGCCCCATGCAGCCCCGTGCCGAGCAAGGCGTCGACGACGATCTCGCTCTCGCGCAGCGGCAGCGCCGCAAAGAGCTGCGCGCGGGCACCGCTCGAGTGAAAGTCCTCGTAGGCCTGGCGTGCCGCTCCCTTGAGCTCGGCGGGGTCGCTCGCCGCCAGCACCGTCACGGTGAGGCCGGCGGCCTGCGCGAAGCGCGCCAGCACGTAGCCGTCGCCGCCATTGTTGCCGCCACCGCAGACGATCGCGATACGGTGCGCCATCGGCCAGCGCGATCGCAGGTGGCGCAGCGCCGCCTCGCCGGCACGCTTCATGAGGGTGTAGGCCGGGATGCCCAGCGCCTCGATCGCGTGGGCATCGAGGGCGCGCACCTGCGCGCTGGAATACAGGGCGATCGGCAGTGCCATCGGGTCATTATACTGGCGGGGGAAAAGCGCCATGAGCGGGCCCGCCTCCATCGACCTCAACGCGGCCAAACGCGCGCTCACCAGCCAAGCGCGCGCCTTGGGCTTCGACGCCCTCGGCGTCACTGCCATCGATATCCCCGAGGATGAGCGGCACCTCCTGCAGTGGCTCGACGCCGGCTTCCACGGCGAGATGGCCTACATGCGGCGCCACGCCGGACTGCGCGCCCGCCCGCAGCAGCTCTTCGCCGGCACGGTGCGCATCGTCAGCGTGCGCATGGACTACTGGCCCGGCGAGGCACGTGCCGCCGAAGCGGTGCTCCAGGACCCGTCGCTCGGCTACATCTCGCGCTACGCGCTCGGCCGCGACTACCACAAGGTGCTGCGGCGCTCGCTCGCGCGGCTGGCGGCGGATCTCGCCCGGCGGATCGGCAGCTTCGGCTACCGGGTATGCGTCGACAGCGCGCCGGTGCTCGAGAAGGCGCACGCCCGCAATGCCGGGCTCGGCTGGATCGGCAAACACACCAACCTCATCGCGCGCGATGCCGGCTCGTGGTTCTTCCTGGGCGAGATCCTCACGGACCTGCCGCTGCCGGTGGACGAGCGCGCCAGCGCCCATTGCGGCACCTGCCAGGCGTGCATTCCCGCCTGCCCCACCGGGGCGATCGTTGCGCCGTGGCGCCTCGATGCGCGCCGCTGCATCTCCTATCTCACCATCGAGCACCACAGCGCGATTCCCGAGGAGCTGCGCCCCGCCCTCGGCAACCGTATCTACGGCTGCGATGACTGTCAGCTGGCATGCCCGTGGAATAAGTTCGCGCGGGCCGCGGCGCATCCCGACTTCCGGGTGCGGCACGCGCTCGATGCAAGCTCGCTGCCCGGGCTCTTTGGCTGGAGCCCGGGGCAGTTCGAGCAGCGCATGCGCGGCTCGGCGATTTACCGCCTCGGCTACGAGCGCTGGTCGCGCAACATCGCGGTGGCACTCGGCAATGCGCCGACCTCGGCCGAGGTCGTGGGCGCGCTCGCCGCGCGGCGCGCGGATCCTTCGCCCCTGGTGCGCGAGCACGTGGCCTGGGCGCTCAAGCGCCACCGCCAGGCCTGAGAGCCCGGTCGAGGTGCTCGAGCACCAGCGGCCACGCCGCACGATGGCGCTCGCAGGATGCCGCGTCCGGAAAACCGGCGTGCCTCAGGACGAGTCGCGTCCCGCTGTCCGTGCCGTGCAACTCCACGGTGACCACGGTCTCGGCGCCGCGCGTCCCGGCCTCCGTCACCCAGGTCATCTGCACGAGCCGGGCGGGCTCGAGCCTCAGGAACCGCCCGTAGTGTGGATGGCGTGCGCCCTGATAGTGCGTCTCGAAGAAAAAGGGTGCGCCGACCTCGGCTCGCATGGAGACGGTGCCGGCTGCGGCGAACCAGCGGTCGAACTGCTCGGTCCATGCCCGGTACAGCGTCGCGGGAGGCGACGCCATCGACCGCTCGAGCAGCAACCGGAGCGGACGATCCGCAAGGTCTGGCGGCAGCACCTGCATGACTCAGGCAGGGCGCGTCGCCTGCACGTTGTCGATGAGCCGCGCTTTCCCCAGCCGCGCAGCCGCGAGCACCACCAGCTCGCGCGTCTCCCGCTCCGGGGTGCCGAGGTCCGCGGCCCGGCGGACCGCGAAGTAGTCCGGCCGCAGTCCGGCCCTCCCGAGCGCCTCGAAGCCGCCGCGCTCGATGGCGGCGAACCCGGCATCGCCCGCGCGCACGCGCGCCGCGGCCGCCTCGAGCGTCGCGAAAATGACCGGCGCCAGCTTGCGCTCCGCCGCCGTGAGGTACTGGTTGCGCGATGAGAGCGCCAGGCCGTCGACATCGCGCAGGGTCGGCGCGCCGACGATCTCGACCCGCATACACAGCTCCGCCACCATCCGGCGGATGACGCAGAGCTGCTGGTAATCCTTCTCGCCGAATACGGCGACGTCGGGCTCGACGATGTGAAACAGCTTCGCCACCACCGTGCTGACGCCCTCCATGTGCCCGGGACGGAACTCGCCCTCGAGGATGCGCGACAAGCCCGGCACCTCCACGCGCGTGGCCCGCTCGGAGCCGTGCGGATAGATCTCGGCCACGTCCGGCATGAACATGAGGTCGCAGCCGGCAGCGGCCAGCATGCGCTCGTCCTCGCGCGGCGTGCGCGGATAGTGGGCGAAATCCTCGTTGGGGCCGAACTGCATCGGGTTCACGAAGATGCTGGCGACGAAGCGCTCGCCGTGACGGCGCGCGGTCTCGATGAGGCTCACGTGCCCGGCGTGCAGATTCCCCATGGTCGGCACGAACACCACGCGCGCCCCGGCCAGGCGCCAGGCGTGCACGCGCTCGCGAACCGCACTGATGCTGGTGACGGTGTCCATGCGCGGCGAGCTCGGGCGCGGCTCTTGGCGCCGCGTCAGAAGCAGTGCTCGGGAGCGGGATACTCGCGCTGCTTCACGGCGCGCACGTAGCGCTTGAGCGCCTCGAGGTTGTCGCCGGCGCCTTCCATGAAGTTGCGCACGAAGCGCGGCTTGCGCCCGGTGGTGATGTCGAGCATGTCGTAGGTCACCAGGATCTGTCCGTCGGTGTCGGGTCCGGCGCCGATGCCGATCACGGGCACGTGCAGCTCCGCGGCGATGGTCTTGCCGAGCGAGGCCGGGATGCACTCGAGCAGTATCAGGTCGGCGCCGGCGGACTCGAGCCGCCGCGCCTCCTCGAGGAGCCGGGTGGCGGTTTCGCGCTCGCGCCCCTGCACGCGGAAGCCGCCGGTCTTGTGCACCGACTGCGGCTTGAGCCCGAGGTGCGCGCACACGGCGATGTCGTGGCCGGCGAGGAACTCGACGATATCGGTCTGCTTGCCGCCGCTCTCGAGCTTGACCATCTGTGCACCGCCCTCCTGCATCATGCGCACCGAGTTCGCGAGCGCCACCTCGCGCGACGGATAGCTCATGAACGGCAGGTCGCCGATCAGGAACGGGCGGTGCAGCCCGCGCGCCACGCAGGCGCAGTGGTACACCATCTGGTCCATGGTGACGGGCACGGTGGTGCTGTGTCCCTGGACCACCATGCCGAGCGAATCTCCCACCAGCACCACGTCGACGTCCGCGGCATCGAGCAGCACGGCAAAGCTCGCGTCGTAACAGGTGAGGCTCGCGATCTTCTCGCCGTCCGCCTTCATGCGCGCGAGCGTCGAGAGCGTGACCGCTGGCCGGGTGGCGTCGCGTTGCAGATGGGTATACATAGGCGGTCGGAACCTGAGCGCTTGAGTGTACTTAGATGGCGCGGCTGCGCAACGGATTGTAGTAGAGCCGCCCGCGGCTCATGCGTTTGATGGCCGCGAGCAGCTCGTCGTAGTCGCGTTGGTTGTTGATGGGGTCGATGGAAGCGGCATTGACGATGAGCAGCGGTGCCGCATCGAACTCGTGAAAGAAGCGCGCATAGGCTTCGTTGAGCCGCTCGAGGTAGCCACGGTCGATGTATTGCTCGTAGGCCACGCCGCGGCGGGCGATGCGCTCCAGCAGCACGTCGACCGGCGCCTGCAGGTACACCACGAGGTCGGGCTTGGGCACCTGGATGTCGAGCCGCGCGTACAGCTGCTCGTAGAGCGCGTACTCGGCGTCGTCGAGGGTCACGCGCGCGAACAGCCGGTCCTTCTCCAGCAGGTAGTCCGCCACCCGCAGCGGCGCGAACAGGTCGGCCTGCTTGAGCGCGGCCAGCTGCTGCGCGCGCTGCAGAAGGAAATACAGCTGCGCCGGCAGCGCGCCGGCGCGCGGGTTCTTGTAGAAGCGCTCGAGGAAGGGGTTCTGCGCCGCCTCCTCCAGGATCGCCTGTGCGGACAGGCTGGTACTCAGGCGTCGGGCCAGGCTCGTCTTGCCGACGCCGATCGGACCTTCGACTGCGATGAAGCGATGAGTGGTCTCGTTCGCCATGTGCGTCAGTAGCGCCGCACCTAGAGGCGCGCCAGGCCCTCGGCCGTGACCCTGCCGGCGAGCTCGGCGACGCGCCCGAGCCCGGGAAGGTCGAGATCCGGGGCAATGTCCGCGAGAGGATACAGAACGAAGTTGCGCTCCGGTATCCCGGGGTGCGGGAGTGTCAGCTCCGGCCCCCTGCGCCGCTCGCGTGCGTAAGCCAGCAGGTCGAGGTCGATCACGCGCGGACCCCAGCGCTCATGCAGGAGCGGACGACCGTGCGCCACCTCGAGCGCGCGCAGCTCCTCGAGGAGAGCCGCCGACTCGAGTTGGGTGAGGAGGCCCGCGACCGCGTTCACGAAGTCGGGCTGGGAGATCGGCCCCAGCGGCCGCGAGCGATACAGCGGCGAGGTCAGCTCGAGACGGGTGCGCGGCAGCCGCGCCAGGGATCCGAGCGCCTTGAGCACCTGCGTCTGCGGGTCCTCGAGGTTGCTGCCGACCCCGACGTATGCGGGCCGCCACGGCGCCATGACGGCGGCCTTCAGGTCGGAGAGGCGGCCCGGGGGCGCGGGCGTCGTCGCCGCCGGCGACCCCCGCGCCGCGCCGCGGGAGCCCTGTGCACGGCCTCCCCCGCGATTGCGTCCGCCAGCACCAGGCGCTCCTCGTCCGGTACCTCCTGCAGGCGGGTCCACCAAGCAGCCATCTCGGGCGGCGCCAGCCCGAACTCGGCGCGCAGCAGCAGCAGGTCGTAGCCGGCGCGGAAGCGCGGATGCTCGAGCACGCGCAGCGCGCGCCGGCCGCGCGGATGCTCGAGCCGCGGCTGCAGCGCGAACATCTCGCGCACCCCGAGCGCGAAGCGCTTCGGAATCGCGATGTGCGTCTGCGCTTCGCGGATCGCCTGATCGCAGGCGTTGAGAATCGTCCCGAGCTCGTGCCAGCGCTCCGGCGGCGTCGCCTCGATGATCGCGGCAATCGGCCCATATAAGAGGAGAGCGAACAGGAAGGTGGGTGTGACCGGCTTGTCATCGACGACGCGCCCATCGGTGTTGCGCAGGCCTTTGAGCAGCAGCTGCTCGACCAGGCTTCCCGGATGACTCACGAAGTAGGAGTCGACGCTCGGCATCAGCGCGGCGAGCAGCCCGCGGCGACGCAGCACCGCGAAGCTGCCCGCTCCGTGCCCGGTCAGGAAGAGCTTCAGGGTCTCGTCGAAGAGGCGCGCCGGGGGTACGGCCGACAGCAGCCCGCGCAAGGTGCTGAGCGGCCGCGCCGTGTCGGGATCGATGTCGAAGCCCAGCTTGGCCTCGAAGCGCGCGGCGCGCAGCATGCGCACCGGGTCCTCGCGGTAGCGCGTCTCGGGGTCGCCGATCAGCCTGAGGCGGCGCGCCTGTATATCCTCGACGCCGCCGACATAGTCCCAGATCGAGAAGTCGGCGATGTTGTAGTAGAGCGCATTGGCGGTGAAGTCGCGCCGCCATACGTCTTCGTCGATGGTGCCGTAGACGTTGTCGCGCAGGATCCGGCCGCTCGCATCGAAGGCGCGCGCCGCAGCCTCGTCGTCGAGCTCGGGAGCCTCACCGTCTTCCGGATCGGTCTCGGGCAGCGGCTCATCGCCCTGCGAAGGCGCACTGGTCGCGCGGAAGGTCGCCACCTCGATGGTCTCGCGCCCGAAGAACACGTGCGCCAGGCGGAATCTGCGCCCGACCAGGCGGCAGTTGCGGAACAGTCTCCTGACCTCCTCCGGCAGCGCATCGGTAGCGACGTCGAAATCCTTCGGCGTCAGCCCGAGCAGCAGATCGCGCACGCAGCCGCCCACCAGGAAGGCCATGAAACCGGCCTCGCGCAGGCGGTACAGCACCCGCAGCGCATTCGCAGAGATGTGGGAGCGGGAAATCGAGTGCTCGGATCGCGGGATGATCCGCGGAGTGGCTAGGGGCGTCGCGACGGACGCGTCGGGGGAGTTCAATTCCTTGGCTTTCGCTTGAGCAATCGGGGCCGCTCTCTATAATACCGCGCTCCCGATCGAGGCCCGGGAAACCGCTCCCTTCGTCTAGAGGCCCAGGACATAGCCCTCTCAAGGCTGTAACACGGGTTCGAATCCCGTAGGGAGCGCCAGGAAAAGGAAAAACAATAAGATAGCATCTGCTCCGGCGACTCAGATTCGGGCTGCGTTCCGCCACCGAGAATTTCAAGGAGCCGGTCTCGATCGCGCGGTCAGAAGGTGAAACGGCAGCCGACGGTCGGAGCGACGTTGTCGTCGTGGTAATAGGGCACGCCGGGGCCGTGAGGAATGGCGATGTCCAGGCCGCCGCTCACTTTGGAATACGCAATTCCCGCATAAGCGTCGAAACGCTTCGTGAAGTGATGATCCACGTAGAGCGAGCCCTCGTTGAAGTGGCCCGCGCAGGAAGCGCGCATGTTGGTGGGCGTGCAGGTCGGCGGCACACGGAAGGTGTTCTGCTGCGCCCCATAGTAGGACAAAGTGATGTCGGTCCTGCTGTCGTCGAACGTGTATTTCACACCCGTCCAGTAAACCTGCACGGTTTTCGTCGAATCGAGATTGTCGTCCTCCACGCCGCTCAGGAGATAGCCACCCTGGGCCGTGGCGCCAACGCCTAACGGACGCGACGGATTATTCTGAGTAATGTGTTCGTAGCCGGCATAGAACCTGAACGGGTCCCAGGCATATTTCGCAGCGACCATCACCGCCGTGTTGTCGGTCACGATGCCGTACTCGGTGTTGGTCGTTCCGATCAGATTGTTGCCGGTGATCGGGTTTGTATTGATGCTGTTGGTGGTCGACTGGTACGGCTGCGTCGGACTCTGAGGCCCCAGCAGGGGGTTGAGCACGCTGATCGCCTGGAAGACACGTTGGTAGACGATATCGGCGGAGAAATTCTCGATCACTCCGCCAAGGTCGAAGCCGTAGGCGTCGTTATGCGGCTGTTCCGGCGTACAGTTGGCGGCAGTCCAGGCTGCGGCGGCGGAGTAGCAGCCACCGGAGCCATCGACGAATTTATACATCGCGCCGAAATGGATCGGACCATAGGCGGCGCGGTACTTGAGGGCGCTGTCCCAGCGGGTGTCCTGGGTGTCGCCGCCGCCGGCCATCAGGCCGTTATAGCCGATGAAGGAAAAGGAGTAGGCACCGGCGGCCGGATCGTAAGCGAGCATGGCGTCGGTACCGAGAGCGCGCTGACGACCGAAGGTTAGTGTGCCGAACTGCGTCGACGATATGCCACCCTGGAATTCGTCGTTGAAAGTTTGACCTGCCCGCGCGCCATCGCCGGCGAACGAATAGCTGCCCCGCGGCAGGCCGTTATTGGCGACGTTGGTGGCCGCCATGCTGGCAAGTTGGCCGGACTGCGGGTTGATGCCGGTCGCGACGTTGAACACCCCGAACCAATCCTGCACGAATTCCGCCTTGCCCCTGATGCCCACGCCCGACTGCGACAGGTTGTTCGGCGCGATGAGCCATTGTGGGTGGTTGCCGTTGCGGTTGACCAGCGATTCGCCCTCGTAGTTATAGGGACTCTCCGGCATGCCGTGGCTGACCCAGCCCACGCCGACGTCATACGTGCCGTAGAGCGTGATGCCGTGCCAGGTCAGCGGGCAAGCGGTGGCGATGAAATCGTGAAAGCTCGCGCAGGGTGCAGCCTCCCCGCCTGGGGAATCGGCGGCGCGCGCCGCCTCATTCAAACCGAAGGCGGAAACCAGCGCCGCAAGAGCGCAGCAGCAGACGGACCGCATTTCTTCCTCCCCTGCAGACGCCGGCGTCCATCGGACCCGGACGGCGTTATATTTGGTCATATATAACACGCGCCTGTCGTGAAGCGCAAAATCCCCTGGGGCGAGCTGGCAGATGCGGAGAGCCGTAATGGGCGTTTGCCGGAGGGCCTTCGATATGATGTCGCCGGGAGGAGCTCGCTATGGCAGGCCCGGTCGTTCGCTTCAGAATCGATTTCGCGGAACATTCCAGCCTTGGGCCGGGGAAGATCCTGCTTCTCGAAGCCATTCGAGATTCCGGTTCCCTGTCACAGGGGGCGCGCAACATTGGGATGAGTTATCGCCGTGCCTGGCTGCTGGTCGAGAGCCTGAAGGAAACCTTCCGGGAGCCGGTGACGCTGGCAAGCACGGGAGGCAAGGACGGAGGGGGGATGCTGATCACCGAATTCGGCGACGCCTTGATCAAGAGCTATCGCGAGTTGGAAAGAGAGTTTGCGACTTTGGCAGAGCGGCGTTTCCGCCCCATCATCGCTGCCGGTATCCGACCGTCCAGGACTGGCGCCAGGGTGTCGGTACGCACCAAGCTCGGCTGAGGCCGTAACTGCCACGACACGCCGGCGGCAGCGGCGCACATTGCCGTCCCGGCGCTGCCTCATGGCATCAGGGCGAACGGCCGAGCTGTAAGTCACCTGTGAGTGCCGTGCCCGCCGGACGCGCCAGGATCTGCGTGCGGCCGCCGGTTTGTTAGTGACGGGCGTTTGGTCGCGGCAGGCGCTGCTCACACCCGCGGCGTGAGCAGCAGCCTGCGTGAAGCCGCGAGGGGCGAATCACGCCCAGGTGTCGAGTGCGCGACCTGTCTCCAGCAGCGACTTGAGGCTCGAGAGAACCCGCGGCCAGCCGGCGGCGATCTTCCTCGCCATCTCGGGCTCGAGCTCATCGTGCGTCACGGTCACGCGCACCATGTCCGCGACCCGCTCGATGTCGATGGCGACGCGCGAGTGCCGCCCCGGATAGTCCGCATCGGCAGGCTCGCCCCACGTCAGGACCAGCCGCTTGCTGGGAATGACCTCGACCACCGACCCGACGAGCCTCACGGTGCCCGTGCCATCGGCGGTCACGTGTCGCCACCTCGAGCCGGGCTTCCAGTCCGATTCGTTGGTGTGCTTCCAGTACTGGCGCGTGAGATCGCCGTCGATGAGGGCTTTCCAGACCTGTGACGGCGTCGACGCGATATAGGTGACATAGACGAAGCGCTCCTTATTCATCGTCACTTCCTCTCGAGCTTGGACTTGAAGTTGTGCAGGGCGGTCAGGCGCTGCTCCTCGTATTTGCGGATCCAGCGCTCGTAGATCTGGTGGATCGGCACCGGGTTCACGTAGTGCAGCTTTTCCCGGCCTTGCCACTCGACGGATATCAGGTTGGCTGCCTCCAGCACTTCGAGATGCTGGGACACCGATTGGCGCGCCATCGCCAGCCCGCTGCACAGCTCGGTGAGCGTCTGGCCGTTACGTGCGTACAGCCGGTCGAGCAGCTCGCGACGGCTGGGGTCGGCGAGAGCCTTGAAAACGCCGTCGACGTCTCTCACGGACCACCACTCGCGAATAAACGCAGGCACATGCCTGCATGAGACCAGGATAATACGCAGGTAGTAGACTGCATGTCAAGCAGCACTCCCCCGCCATCCCGCTTGCGCGACCGCCCGCGAGCCGCGCGAGTTGCCGGTGCATCGCAGCAACCACGCCGTCCGGCCCCGGTGTAAGTCAGTTGTGAGCCCGCTGTGACTCAGATCCTTCCGGGACTCCGTCAACATCGGTCGCGTCGACCTACCACTCAGGGAGTAGCCCATGCACAAGATCAGTTGCGGGATTCTGCTGATGCTCATGCTCGCCTGCGCCTCGGTCGCCGAGGCGCACGGCTGCAACAACCGCTTCGTGGCCTTCGGTGACAGCCTCACCGACCCGGGCAATGCGTATGCGGCCACGGGCGTCATCTCAACCCCACCCTTCAGTCTCATTCCATCCGCCCCCTATGCCAGCCACACCTTCAGCAACGGTCCGACCTGGGCTGAATGGCTGGCCTTCACTCTCGGCTCGCCCGAGAGCGGCGCCCCGGCATTCGTCGCCCCCGGGTCGTTCACCAACTACGCGGTGGGCGGCGCCCGGGCGCGCGCCGGCAGCGGCTCCTTCGACCTGACGGCGGAAGTGTCGCTCTATCTGTCGGACTACGGCGGTCAGGCATGCCCGACGCCGACCTACGTCGTGTGGATCGGGGGCGACGACCTGCGGGATGCGCTGACCGCGCTCGCGACCGCCACCAGTCCGGCCGACGGCCAGGCGGCAGCGCTCGCGATCATCGGCGGCGCGATCAACGGCATCGCCGATAACGTCGGAGCCCTCTACGCCTCGGGCGCGCGCAAGTTCCTGATCCTGACCGCACCGGACGTCTCGCACGCCCCCGCGGTGAGAATGCTCGGTCCCGCCGCCATCGCAGGCGGCGCCGAGCTCAGCGCCGGCTTCAACCAGGCGCTCAGCGCCGCGGTCGCTCAGCTCGAGGAGCTGCCGGGGATTCACCTCGCCACCTATGACGACAACGTCCTGACGGCGGCGATCATCGCCAATCCGGCGAAGTTCGGCTTGCGCGACGTCACCGACCCCTGCCTGCAGTTCGGCGTCGTTCAGAACGCCGTGTGCGCCAGGCCGTGGCAGTACCTGTTCTGGGACGGCATCCACCCGACGGCTGCGGGCCACGTGATCGTCGCAGGGGCCGTGCTGAAGAACGAGTTCGCCCCCCGCTCGGGCGACGAAGCCCACTAGGCTCGGGCGCCTGCGCCTGAGGCACGAATGGCGGGAGGGCGCGGCAACGCCCCTCCCGCCCCTTGCCTGGCGCCCGGCTTGGGTAGAATCGCTGGCCGAGGTGGCCGCCATGACCTACCAGCTCTACTACTGGCCCGGCATCCAGGGACGCGGCGAGTTCGTGCGTCTCGCCCTCGAGGAAGGAGGCGCGCGCTACGTCGACGTGGCCGCGGTACCACCGGCGCAGGGTGGCGGCGTACCCGCCATACTGAAGCTGCTGGAAGCGCGCGGTGTGCGGCGACCGCCGTTCGCGGTACCGGTCCTGCGCGTCGGGCGTCAGCTGATCGCGCAGACTCCCAACATTCTCCTCTTTCTCGGCGGGCGCCTGCGACTCGCGCCGGCGGATGAGCCCGGAAAGCTGTGGATACATCAGCTCGAGCTCACCCTCCTCGATTTCTACCTCGAGATCTTCCACACCCACCATCCGCTCGGCGACGGCTACGCCTACGAGGAGCAGCGGGCCGCGGCGCGGCGGCGCACGCGGGATTTCCTGCGCGCCCGCCTGCCGAAATTCCTCGGCTATTTCGCGCGCGTGCTCGAGCTCAATCGCGCCCACGCGCCGTGGCTCGCGGGCGCTCGCCCGACTTACGCGGACCTGTCCCTGGCGCAGGTGATCGCGGGTCTGCGCTATGCCTTCCCGCGGGCGACCCGCCGCGGCCTGCGGCGCCGCCCGCGACTCGCCGCGCTGCACGATGCCGTTTTCGAGCGGCCGCGCATTGCGCGCTACGTCGCCTCCGCTCGCCGGCTGCCCTTCAACAATGAGGATCTCTTCCGGCACTATCCCGAGCTGGATCGCTGATCGAGGCGCTGCCGAGTGACCGACATCCGGCCCGTGAGCGAAGCTGACCGAGCGCAGTGGCTCACCCTGTGGGCGGGCTACCTGCGCTTCTACCGACAGCACCTGCCGGCCGAAGTGACGGCCGGCACCTTCGAGCGGCTCGTCGCTGCACGCGCCGCGCTCCACGGCCTCGTCGCCGAGCGCAGCGGCACGCTCCTCGGCTTCGCGAACTACCTGTTCCACCCGACGACCTGGTCGCTGCGCGACAACTGTTACCTCGAGGATCTGTACGTCGACCCCGCGGCGCGCGGCGGCGGTGTCGGCCGCGCCCTGATCCGGGCGGTCTATGCGGAGGCCGACCGCGCCCAGGCAGCCTCGGTCTACTGGCTGACGCAGGAGTTCAATGCCGAAGGTCGTGCCCTGTACGACACCTTGGCTCGTCGCACGTCTTTCATCCGCTACGAGCGCTGAGTCGCAGCGCCCGGCGCGGCCAGCGGCGTCGCCCGCACCAGCCCCCGGGGGCGCTGCTGTAAGCGACCTGTAAGTACCTTGCCGGCGCGCGCGGCGCAGCATGGCGGGCGAACCGACAGGAGCTTCCGGCCGCCGCGCCGCCGGCCTATGCTGGCCACAACGGCGGGGAGAACGAGGGGGGCACGCCTCCGTGGCAACGAGAAGAACGCTCGCCAAGCTGACCAGGCCGGCCGCGCCGACGGCGCACTCGCGCGCACGGCTGTTCGAGCGTCTCGATCGCCCCGGGGCTCCGCCGGTGGTGTGGATCACCGGCCCGCCGGGCTCGGGCAAGAGCACTCTCGCCGCCGACTACGCCGCGCGGCGCACTGCCGGCTGCCTGTGGTACCAGGTCGATCGCGGCGACGCCGACATCGCCTCCTTCTTCTTCTACCTGTCGCAGGCTGCGCGTGAGCAGGGCGCGCCCGATCCGTTGCCGCGCTTCGAGCCTGCGTACCTCGGCGACATCGAGGCCTTTGCGCGCGGCTACTTCCGTGAGCTCTACCACCAGCTGAAGTCCCCCTTCCTGGTGTTCGACAACTGCCAGGACGCGGGGACCGAGTCGGCGCTGCTCGCGGTCCTGCGCGAAGGAATCAACGAGCTGCCCGAAGGCGGCCGGCTGTTCGTGATCAGCCGCAACGCGCCGCCCGCAGGCTTTGTGCGCCTGCGGGCGCGCGGCCGCATGGAAACCATCGGCTGGAACGATCTGCGCCTCACGCTCGAGGAAGCACGCGGCATTGCGCGCGCCCGTGATGCCGCCTTCTCGGACGCTGAGATGCAGCGTCTGCATGAGCGCACCCAGGGATGGGCCGCCGGGCTGATCCTGCTGCTGCAGACCCACGCCGCAGATCCCGGCACCGGACCGGGAACTGCCGCCGAGACGCCGGCGGTCATCTTCGACTATCTGGCGGAGGAGTTCTTCCAGCAGTTCAAGCCCGACGTGCGCGAGTCACTGCTGCGCCTGGGGTACCTGCCGCAGATCACCGAGTCGATGCTGGAGGGACTCGGCATATCGGCCGACGCCCGCCTCGAGCTCTCCGCCCTCGCCCGCAGCCAGTTCCTCGTGACCACGATCGCCGCGGCGCCGAGCCCGGTCTTTCAGCTGCATCCGCTGCTGCGCGACTTCCTGCAGACCCGCGCGGAGCAGACCGGCACGCCCGCCGAGCAGATTGAGCGCAAGCGCCTGGCCGCAGACGTGCTGGCTGCGCACGAGCACTTCGGCGCCGCCTGCGCGCTGCGCATCAGTCTCGCCGACTGGGTGCAGCTCGCCGAGCTGATCCGCGCCCGGGCCGAGCTGCTGCTCCGCCAGGGTCGCGGCCAGACTCTCGAGCAGTGGATCAGCGCTCTCCCGGAGGCCATCCGCGCGGCCGACCCGTGGCTGCTCATCTGGCTCGGGCACAGCCGCTTCCCCTATGCGCCGACCGCGGCCCGCGACCTGTTCGCCCGGGCCTACGAGCTCGCCAGCACGGCGCAGCCGCCCGCCGTCGACGCGGTGCTCAGCGCCATCAACGGCGGCCTCGAGGCCGCGCTCAACGATCCCGAGCAGTTCGCGCTGTTCGACCCGTGGATCGACGCCGCGACGCGCTGGACGCACGGTCTCGATCGCTGGCCGAGCGCCGACCTCGAAGCGCGCCTCGCTTCCAACATGTGCCTCGCGCTCACCATGCGCCAGCCGTGGCATCCGGAGGCGCGGCGCTGGAAGAACCTGGCGGAGCGCGTCAGCCAGACGCATGCCGATCCCAACGTCCGTCTCGGCATCAACGCCGTGCTGATCATCATCGCCGCCTGGACCGGCCACTTCGGCACCGCCGAGAGCCTCGTCGAGCTGATGCGCGAGGTCGCCAAGGCGCCGCAGGTCACCGCCGTCTCGGCCACGAAGTTTGCTCAGGCGCAGGCCATCTTCTTCATGCTGAGCGGCGATCGGGCGCGCTGCCTCGAGGCCGCCGAGCTCGGGCTGCGCATCCTCAGCGAGAGCGGCGTGCGCCTATGGAGCGACACCTTCCCGGTGAACCGGCTGCTGGGAGCGCTCGGCGACGGCGATCTGGAGCTGGCCGCGGACTTCATCAAGGAGCTGGAGGTGCGGCCGCCCACGCACCGGCCCTTCGATGCCTTCCTGCACGTCTACGGACTCGCCTGGTATGCCATGTTGCGCGGTGACGGCTTCCTCGCGCATCAGCACCTCAAGAACGCCGTGAAGCTCGCCGGCGCACTCGGTGCGCCGTTCCTCGAGGCGAGCGGCAGCCTGGCGCTGGCGCACACACTCCTGCGCAGCGGCGACCCGGTGGGCGCGCAGCGCGAGCTCACCCGCGCCGTCGAGATCGGCGCGCGGCTCAGGAACCGCCTGCTCGACCTCATGACGCTGCTCTCCCGGGCAAATCTCGCGCTCGAGAGCGGCGAGCGCGAGGCGGCGCTCGCGCTGCTGCGCGAGGGCTTTGCCATCGCGCGCCGGCGCAAGATCATGCACGTCATGTGGCTCGAGCCGCGCCAGCTCGCGCGCCTGTGCCAGCTGGCGCTCGAAGCCAACATCGAGCCGGACTTCGTACGGCACCTGGTCAGTCAGCGCCGCCTGCTGCCCGACCCGCCGCCTTACGCCCTGTCCGGCTGGCCGTGGCACTGCCGCGTCCGCGTGCTCGGCGCCTTCCAGCTGGAGACCGCCGCGGCGCCGCGCCCCGCCAATGCGCGCGGCGGCGGCCGGCCGCTCGAGCTGCTGCAGGCACTGGTGGCGCTCGGCGGCGAGCAGGTGAAGCTCGAGCGGCTGGCGGCGGCGCTCTGGCCCCATAAGGACCGGGACTATCAACAGCGCTCTCTCAACACGACGCTCCATCGCCTGCGCTCGCTTCCGGGCATGGATTCGATCGTGCGCGTCGAGGGGGGCGAGGCGTCCCTCGACCGGCGGCTCGTCTGGACCGATGTCTGGGCGTTCGCCCGCGCCTGCGACGAGCTCCGCGCGCTCGGGGACGCGCGCGAGCGCCATGCGCCGCCGGATGAGCTGCTGCGGCTGACGCGCCTCGCTCTGAGCTACTACCGCGGCCCGCTGCTCAACGGGGAAACCGCGACCCCCTGGATCAAGCGGCCGCGTGCCGAGTATCGCGACACGCTGGTGCGCCTGGTGACCACGGCGGCTCAGGCGGCCGAGCGCGCCGGCCGCGTCGACGAAGCCATCGACCTCTACACACGCGGCGGTGCGTGCGAGCCGACCTCCGAGCCGTTGTGCTACCGGCTGATGCTCCTGCTCAACCGCGCCGATCGTGTCACCGAGGCGCTCGAGGCCTACCAGCGCCATCGGGTCGCGCGCAGCGGCGAGCCCGACGGTGCGGATGCGCCGAAGGGAGCGCCTCCCTCGGCTCAGATTCAGGAGCTCCACCGGCTGCTGCAGAGCCGGGTGAGCCCCGAGAGCGCGGACCGTGCGGCCGATGTCAGCGATCTGTGACCGGGATCTGGCCGGTGCCGGCGCTCGCCTCACTGGCGCGCTGGGCCAACTCAACCGGCCTGCCGTGCGGCGTACGACGGTAGGCATCCGCCCACGCTTCCTTGCAGTCGCGCAGCTCGCCGCTCTTTGACAGGCCCTTGGCGACGACCAGACGCTCGAGTGCCGCGAGCCAGCAGTGGTAGTAGCGGCTGCCGTCATCGGGCTCACCGCGAGCTGCACTGGCTCGCAATTCCTCTGCCAGCGCCGCGGCCCACTCCTTCCAGGTGAAGTGGCCCTGGTGCGAGAGGGAAACCGCGAGCGCGAAGGCTGAGGCCTGCCATGGCTCGCCAAAGACGGGGCCGTCCTGGTTGCGCGGCAGCTCCGGCAGCTGCGCCAGGGCGGACGGCGAAGGCGCGGACTCAGAGCGCTTCAAGGTGATCGTCCCAGAGATCGAGGTAGACCGAATCCGCCTCAGGAGCGTCCGCGCCCCAGAGCTCGCGCGCCGTGAATCGAACCGAGTACAGGTGCTGGGGGCTGGGTCCGCGCCCGGCGACCAGGCTGTCATTGAACACGAACACACCGCGGTCCCGCACGATAGTGCCCTGCCTGCCGCGTGCGTAGCGCGGCAGGCGTGTGTGCCCGACCGGGTTGATGTTGCGGGCGCGCACCCGCTCCCCGACCCGAAACTTCGCCACCGCGGGCGCGGTGCTGGTCGAGGGCCACCCGCCGCCGAAGGCCGACCGCACCTCCTCGGCGCGCAGCAGGTGGCGGCCCTTGATGCCGCCGCCCTCGGCGATGCCGGTCTCGAGCTCCCGGCGCGTCACCATGCCGAACTTGACCAAGAGCTCGCTGAAGGCCAGGAGCCAGCGCTCGTAATAGCTGACGCGCAGGTACTCGGCCGGCGGAACGAGCTCGCGCTGGTAACGTCCCGAGCCCGAGGGCCAGGTGCCATCGATCACGTTGTACATCGCGAATACGCGCCCCTCCCACGGGGCGTGGAAAACCGGCTCGTTCTTCTCCGCTACCACCGGCCCCATATCCTGCATGCCGCCCATGTCGTGGATGCCGTTCATGCGTGCGCCCCCTGCGCGCTGACCGGCGCGACGCCCACCATCGAGTCGCGGGTGACGAGCGCGGCGAGCTCGCCCTCGCTGAGCGCCTCGGTCCCTGCCGGCCGCTCCGGCAGCACGAGATAACGCACCTCGGCAGTGCTGTCCCACACCCGCACCTCGACCTCGGGCGGGAGCTCGGTTCCAAACTCCTTGAGCACGCCGCGCGGATCGATCACCGAGCGCGAGCGGTAGGCCGCCGACTTGTACCAGACCGGTGGCAATCCCAGCACCGGCCACGGGTAGCAGGAGCACAGGGTGCACACGATGAGGTTGTGGACGCGGGGCGTGTTCTCGACCACCACCATCTGCTCGCCCTCCGCCCCGCCGAAGCCCAGCTCCGCGATGGCCGCGGTGGCGTTGCTGAGAAGGCGCTGCTTGTAGGCCGGATCCACCCACGCCCGGGCGATGACGCGAGCCCCGTTGCGCGGCCCGGTCTGGTGCTCGTAGTAGTCGACCACGGCATCGAGGGCTGCGCGATCGACCAGTCCCTTCGCCACCAGCACGGATTCCAGCGCCTTGGCGCGCAGCGCCGGGTCCGACGGGACCGCCTGATGGTCTCCGCCGTGGTCATGATCGTGATCGTGATCGGGGGTCTGCGCTGAAGCGAGGCCCGGCGTGACGGCAGCGCCGGCGGCGGTCAGCGCCGTAGTCAGCAGGTCGCGTCGTGTTGTGGTCATGCGATTCCACCCCCTTGGGCTCGAGCCCGCGGCGAGTATAGGCCGGCGCGCACCGCACCCAAAAGAAAAGGCCCGGCCGGCTCATCGCCGGCCGGGCCGCATCATCCACGGCTTCAGTGCTGGTTGTTGTCGTCGCCGCCGCCCGCGATCGCCTGGACAAAGGCCCAGCCGTTCGGGGCGCCGAGGCCCGTCGCCACGTCCCAGCCAAATCCCGTCGACAACGTGGTGTCAACGCCGAAGTCGATGACGAACCAGCGCGTCGAGTGCGGGCTGTTGTAGAGCGCGCTGACGAACTGCGGCAGGTTATTCAGCGGCGCCGCCAGCTCCGTCGCCCGCAGCGGGTTCGTGCCGCCCGCGTCCGTGATGGTGCCGGTCACGTTGTTCGGCGAGCTGAAGTTCACGATGTCGGTGATCGCCCCGGACCAGGGTGGCACGCGATACAGACGCGGCGCCGCCTGGCCGAGCAGACGGTGGGCTCGCTGGTTGGCGATGCCCCACAGGGCGCTGAACATCGGGCATGCGGCACTCGTACCACCGATCGGCTCGATCCCGAGCGCGCCCGCGGCGCTGGTGGTGAAGATGATCTCGACGCCCGTGAACGGATCCGCAACCCAGGAAATATCGGGCGTGCCGCGGCGATTTCCCGGGACCCCGAACTGCCAGAACGGCTTCGGATAGGTATCGCTGTACCCCCCCGTGCCGCCGGCATCGAAGCCCTCGTTATTGGGCACATCGAGCGGCGGGCTGCCGAGGGCGATCGTGTCCGCAATCTCCGTGAGCTGCGTGCCCCAGCTGGTCTGCCAGGCGATGTGCTTCTTCGCGTCGAGGGCGACGCTCACCCCGCCGACACCGGTCGCGAACGGGGAGCTCGCTGGCCAGCCGGTGGAGGTGTAGATGCCACCGAGCTGGCTCGAGTTGTCGCCGAAGTCGCCGGTGCTGAAATTCACCGAGATGCCGGCCGCCCCGATCGCCTGCAGGAGGCCATCGGCGGCGTTGTAGAACTCCGAGTCGCCGGCGATGCCGATGTCGAAGCCGCTCCAGCTGTTGGAGATCGACACCACGCCCGGTTGCTCGGCCGCGGTGATGATCCCGTTGAACAGGTCGTTGAAGAAATTGGTCGGCGTGACGACCAGGATGATCTTGGCGCCCGGGGCCACCGCGTGCACCCACTCGACGTCGAGCGTCGTCTCGGTCGCCCAGCCGGAGTTGGCATCGCCCGAGAAGTTCGACTCGGTCGGCGTGCCGATGACGGTGAGGTTGATCGGCGGCAGGCCCATGGCCGCCGAGAACACGGCCGCGTCGCGGGCGATCGTAGTCGAGCCGTAGGCATCCACGATGGCGATCGTCACCCCGGTGCCGTCGAGGCCCTTGCTGTAGAGCGGCGTCAGGTTATAGGCCGTCTGCAGATCGCTCGGCTGGTAGCCGCACGGGGCGAGGTTCGGCGGGCCATTGTTGATCGGGGCGCCGTAACGGTTGCCCGTGTAGGTGGCGCTGACGCCGCCCCCCGAGAAACTCTCCGTGTCCGTCCCGAAGAAGCACTGCGCCGAGAAGAACAGGCCGTTCGATTGGGCGTCGAATGGCATCGCCTGCTGGGCGAAGCCCTCGGCCTCACCCGTCGTGTGAATAGTGCCCGCCGCCTTGCGGCCGACGCGCGCGATCTGCGGCTCCGCCCCGAGGCTCGACAGCCCGCTGACGGCGGCCACCAGCGGTTGGAGCTCGGTCGGCAGGGTCGCACTCCTCTCGCTCGCGCGGAACGTGCGTCCGAAGAGATTGTACTGATGCAGCTCCACCTGGAACGCGCTCTGCACCCGGGCGACGGTTCCCGAGGCCTTGACGGACAGGTTGTCGGGGCCAGCGCTCACGGCGAACCCTTGGCTCCTGAGGAACGCGGCGACCTTGGCGACATCCGCCCCACTCGGCGCGTGCTGTGCGCGGACCTGGTCCATGGAGAGATATGCGCCCTTGCCCGCCTGCTGATCCGCCACCAGGGCATCGAGGCCCTGCTGATCGCGCATCTTCATCCAGACGGTTATCTCAATAGGGCTCGAGGCATCCACGGGACCTAAGTCCGTGGCCTTGGACAGGAGCGATGGCCGTCCGCTGGCTGCTGCGGCGGCGGCCGCCGCGACACACAGGCAGGTGGCAATCAGGGTCAGGAGTCTCTTCATGGCTTCCCTCGCGATTGTTGGCGTTGTGCGGGGCGTCCCTGCGGTGAGAGAGCACGCGCCATCCCCGGGCGCGCAATTTTTGTTGGCGGAAACCTACGCCGTTAGCCGATCGCAAGTCAACAACGGCGGCGCGCCGTTGGCACGCGGACGTTCCCGCAGCGTCCATCCCGGCGACATGTTATGTTAACGGTGCTGCAATGATCGCCCACTACGCTCGCCGCGCCGCCGGCTACGGGGCTGTCGCGCCCTTGACGATTGCGGCGGTGACGCGGTTGCGACCGTCGTTCTTGCTGCGATAGAGCGCCGCGTCCGCGATCTTCAGCACCCGCTCGGCCAGGCGCGGCTCGCCGCTCGGCACGCGATCCATGCCGCACAGGCCGAAGCTCGCGGTCACCTTCAGACTCCTGTGGGTGGCTTTGAAGGCCGCGTGGCTCACCGCAGCGCGCAGCTTGCGTGCGACCGCCACCGCCGCCTGGTAGTCCGTCTCCGGCATGACGATGGCAAACTCCTCGCCGCCGATCCGCGCGACCCAATCGACGCCCTTGCGCAGCTGCCGCTGCAGCCGCGGGCCGAACTGCCTGAGGATGTCATCGCCGGCGGCGTGACCCAGGGTGTCGTTGATCTTCTTGAAGTAGTCGATGTCGCACAGGATGAGCGAGAGGGAGCGTCCATAGCGCGCGGCGCGCTCCACCTCCCGTGGGAAATGCTTGCCGAAGAAGCGCCGGCTCGCGACCCGGGTCAGATCGTCGGTCGCCGAGAGCTTGCGGTTCTCAGCCAGCGTGATCCGCAGTACCGCCTCGAGCTCGGCAATGCGCTTGGCCGCGCCGACCCGCGCTTCGAACTCCAGCTCCGATACCCGGCGTCCTACGCAGTCGTCGGCACCGGCGGCGAGTCCCGCCTCGCGCTCGGCCGAGTCATCGATCTCGGCAACGTAGAGGATATACGGGGCCCGCTGCGCCGTGCGGGCGCGGATCCGGCGCACGATCTCCGGATTGTCGGTGAGCACCACCGGACGGAACTCCGCCTCGAAGCGCCGCAGCGCTTCCGCCTCATCGGCCACCGACTCGCAGTCGAGCATGTCCGGGCGTACCCGCTGCTCCATGAACGCCCGCATGGGCGCGTCCTGGAACGCCAGCAGCGCCTTCGGCGGCGGCAGCACCCGCACCATCACCGCGACCGTCGCGGTCGTCCCCTCCTCGCTGGTGGGTGGTTTCTGGCCGCGCCGCTCCAGGACCCGCTGAATGACCGTGGTATGCCCGCCGGCCGGCATTCGCCGCCTCCAACGCTGTTAGTGCGCCCGTTGCGCCGGAGATTACCGGCAGGCGCAGGAGAACACTATGCGCGGGCGGGGTGGCTCACCGCGGACGCTCGACCCGCTCGCGCAGCCCCGCAAGGGCGGCGGGCAGATCCTTGCGCAGCGAACGGTTGACGAGCGCCTGGGGAATCCAGAATCCGGGGTCGAGATACATCTCGTACTCGACCACCGTCGCAGCTCCGTCGGGAGTCGCGCTGAGCAGCCAGGTGCCTTCCTCCTGCTTCAAATCCCCGCTGATGCGGTGAAAGTCGATGCGGCGCGGTCGGTCGTAGTCGGCGCGGATGACGTAGCGGACGCTGGGCAGGAACCAGGAATAATGGATCTCCTGCTCGAAGTCCTCCCAGCGGCCGTCCGCGGCGCCGTCGATCCGGCGACAACGCCTGAGCCCCGGAACGAACAGCGTGGTCTGGCGGCAGTCGGTCATCACGGCCCAGACGGCCTCGGGAGCGGCCCCGATGAGCACCGCGGCGCGCACCCGTCCCCGCGGATGCTCGGGATCGACCGCCGCGGCGGACTGCACCACGATTTCTCTCTGCGCCAGGCGCCGCTGCACCTCCGGGTCGGCAGTCCAGCCGGCCTGCGCGGCCGCGGCGAGCGGCATGAGCCACACGCTCGCCAGCACGAGAGTGGTCAGGGGCGATTCGCGGGAACGGTGGCTCATCGCGCACTTGGCCTGAGTGAGGCGCAACGACGCGCCTCTCGTTAGTGCCCCCAACCTGGCCGCGCGTTCATTGCGCGCACACGATCACCGCCGGATTCCGAAGCAGAACGGGTCCCGCTCATCGAGCAGCAAGGTCGCGTCGGCATTCACGAACGCGCTGCCGCGGATGGTGGGGATGACGGCGGCGCCGCTGCGGCGGTAGCTGGCCCGAAAGGCGCTGCCGATGATGCTCTCCTGCACCCACTCCTCGCCCTCGGCGAGCTTGCCGTCGGCGGCCAGGCAGGCGAGCTTGGCGCTCGTGCCCGTCCCGCAGGGCGAGCGGTCGTAGGCGCTGCCGGGGCAGAGGACGAAATTGCGCGCATTCGCGCCCGCAAGCCGCGCCGGCCCGAAGAGCTCGACGTGATCGACCTCGGGGTGCCCCTGGGCGTTCACGGCCGCGCGCACCCGCGCACAGTAATCGGTGAGCACGCCCACATTGGCGCTCGTGAGCTCCAGGCCGTGAGCCTCGACGAGATAGAACCAGTTGCCGCCCCAGGCGACATCGCCCGTCACCGGGCCGATGCCGGGGACTTCGACGCGCAGGGCGCGCGCCCCGCGGCGGCTCGCGACGTTGGTGACCGATACGGCGCAGTCCGCGTGCAGCGTCGCGGTCACCACCCCGACCGGCGTCTCGATCCGATGCTCACCCGGCGTGATGCGGCCCAGGTAAGCGAGCGTGACGGCGAGCCCGATGGTGCCGTGGCCGCACATGCCGAGGTAGCCCGCGTTGTTGAAGAAGATGACGCCGGCCGCGCAGGACGGATCCACGGGGGGCACGAGCCACGCACCCACGATCGCATCGTTGCCGCGCGGCTCGTTGACGATGGCCGAGCGGAACTCGTCGTATCGGTCGCGCAGCAGCGCCAGACGCTCACTCAGTGCGCCCGCGCCGAGGTCGGGGCCGCCCTCGACTACCACGCGCGTTGGCTCGCCGCCGGTGTGCGAGTCGACGATGCGGATGCGCCTCATGCCGGGCGCGTGGCGCGCGCCTTCTCGACCAGCGCAGTGACCTGCGCACGCCGCTCGCCGGCGAGCGGCAGACGCGGCGGACGCACCCGCTCGGAGCCGCGCCCGAGGAGCTGCTCGGCGAGCTTGATCGACTGCACCAGGTCGGGCTCGGAATCGAGGTGCAGCAGCGGCATGAACCAGCGGTAGATGCGCCGCGCACGCTCGAGATCGCCGGCCCTGAGCGCCGCGAACAGCGCGAGCGACTCGGCGGGAAAGGCGTTGGTCAGCCCCGAGACCCAGCCGCGCGCCCCGAGCGTCACCGCCTCGAACACCACGTCGTCGAGGCCCGCGAACAGCACGAAGCGCTCGCCGAAGGCATTGAAGAGATCGGTGAAGCGACGCGGGTCGGGCGCGGATTCCTTGATGGCGACGATGTTGGGCACGTCGGCGAGGCGCGCGAGCGTCGGCAGCTCGATGTTGACGCGATAGGACGGCGGATTGTTGTAAAGCATGATCGGCAGCCCCGTGGCCGCCGCCACCGTGCGGAAGTGATGCTCGAGCTCGGCTGCCGTCGGCACATAGACCATGCCCGGGAGCACCATGAAGCCGCTGGCACCGATGCGCTCAGCGTCGCGCACGAAGGTGACCGCGGTGGCGGTGGTGAACTCGGACACTCCGACGATGATCGGCACGCGACCTTCGGTCACCTCGACCGCGCCGCGCAACTCCGTGCGCTTCTCCGCGGCGCTCAGGGAATTGCCCTCGCCGACCGTGCCCATGAGCACCAGTCCGTGCACCCCGTCGCGCAGCAGCGCGGCCTGCACGGCCTGCGTGGCGCGCAGATCGAGCTCGAGCGCCGCGTCGAATTGGGTGGTGGCCGCCGGGTACACCCCGGACCAGTTGCAGGCGAGGTGGGCTGACATGCGCGCGATCGTATACGATCGACGAATGCGCGGGCAACGCGGGCTGACACCGTTTCATGTCGCGATTCAGGTGAGAGACATCGCCGAGGCGCGGCGTTTCTACGGCGGGGTGCTCGGCTGTGCCGAGGGGCGCAGCGATCGCGACTGGGTCGACTTCAACCTCTACGGCCATCAGCTCGTCTGCCACTTGAATCCGCTTCTCGGGCGCGAGGGGCGCATCAGCTCCTCATACAACCCGGTGGACGGTCACGGCGTGCCGGTGCCGCATTGCGGCGTAGTGCTCGGGCCTGAGGAGTGGAGCGAGCTGGCCGCGCGGCTGAAGCAGCACGAGGTGGAATGGGTCATCGAGCCCTGCACGCGCTTCGCCGGTGCTCCGGGCGAGCAGTCCACCCTCTTCATCCTCGACCCGTCCGGCAACGCGCTCGAGTTCAAGTCCTTCCACGACCTCGGACAGCTGTTCGCCCGCGTCTGACGTAGCGAAGGATCGTCAACAGCGCGCACGCAGGCGGCAAAAGCCCCGCAGGCGAACTGATGCCCAAGCTAACGTAGCAGCGCCGTTGCCTGATCGAGCGCGTCGCAATAGCGCATGAGCACCCCGGCGGTGATCGGGATGTACGCGGCGGCTCCCTCCCAGCGGTTGGCTTCGATCGCCTCGCGCACGCCCGGCAGCGTCTTCACCCCATAACCGGTCAACACGCCGGGCGCGTAGATGAAGTGGCGGTACCACTCGCGCCCGGGAAGGCCGCGCGCCTCCGTCAGCCTCTGCTCCATGCCCTGCAGCAGCGCATTCAGGCGTGACCGCCGCGCGGCATCCAGCCTGAGGCGGCCGGCCAGCAGCTGCGCGTAGGCCGCATCGTAGGCGCGCGCGCTCGCCTCGAGCCGCACGACCGCATTGTCGAGCGGCGCGAAGTCGAGCGGCGGCACCGGCGGCTCGCGGGCCGGTGGTGCCACGGCGCGCGTCGGATCGGCGGCCAGCTCGAAAGCGTTCTGGTCGAGGAGCCGCCCGAGCTCGGCGCTCTTGCGGCGCCGCTCCTCGGTCATGGTGCGCAGCTCCTCCACATAGGCGCCGAGCGTGTCGGCGAAGCCCGTGAACTCGAGCGGCAGTACTGCGGCGTCCGCCATGCGCAGCACCACGTGCCCGGCGGTCTCGGCCTCGGCGATGCCGTAGGCGAAGGTCGGATCGCCGAAGCGCACGTAATGATCGAACGAGTCGTAGCTCGAGTGATAGACACCCGCCTGATCATCCTCGCCGCGGTACTCGATGCTGAGCGCGGTCACACCGAGATGCTGCAGGAACGGTGTGTAGTCCGAGCCCGAGCCGAGCGCCCGCAGCGCCAGGTCCCCGCCGGCGGCGGCCAGGCGCGCCTCGCGCTGCGCCTGCGCCTGGTCGAGCTCATCCTCATCCACGGGCGCATGTGCGTAGCTCTGCGCCAGAGTGCGGGCCCGCAGCCGTGCCTGAGCGCTCGCCCCGGTCTCGGGATCCCTGACCGCGCTTGCGACCTCGTTGACCAGATGCTGCAGCGAGTGGCTGCCGCCTGCCGCAAGAAAGCCGCGCGTGTTGGTGTCGGAGTTGAGATAGAGCACGGCGTTGCGGCTCAGCTCCGCCGCATGCGTCTCGGCCCACTCGGTCGAGCCGAGGAGCCCCGGCTCCTCCCCGTCCCAGCTCGCGTACACCAGGGTGCGCTTCGGCCGCCAGCCGCTCCTCACCAGCGTCCCGATCGCTTTGGCCTCCGCCAGCATGGCGACCTGCCCGGACAACGGGTCCCAGGCGCCGAACACCCAGCCGTCGCGGTGGTTGCCCCGTACCACCCAGGCATCGGGGCTCTCGCGGCCGGGAATCCTCGCGATGACATCGTAGAGCGGCTTCAGGCTCCAGTCCGAGCGGATCGCGAGGTGCACCTTCGCGGGCCCGGGTCCGAGGTGATAGGTGATCGGCAACGCGCCGCGCCACTTGGGCGGCGCGACCGGGCCGCCGAGCGCCGCGAGCAGCGGCTGCGCATCGGCGTAGGAGATCGGCATCACCGGGATTTTGAGAATCGTCCGGGCATCGGCGAGCGTGAGGCGCTTCGCGTCCTTCGTCGCGCCGACACCGGGGGTGAGCGGATCACCGCTGTAGAGCGTCAGGTCGAGCACCGAGCCGCGCTGCACTCCCTCCGGCGGGCGCCAGCCGCCCTTGGGGTACACGTCGCCCTCTGCGTAGCCATCGTCGTGCGGGTCCGAGTAAATGATGCAGCCGATCGCGCCGTGCTCCTGCGCGAGCTTCGGCTTCAATCCCCGCCAGCCCGAGCCGTAGCGGGCAATGACGATCTTCCCTTGGACGTTGATGCCGCGGCGCGCGAGCTCCTGATAGTCCTTCGCCATGCCGTAGTTGAGGTAGACGAGCTCGCCGGTGACCTCGCCGTCGGCTCCGTAGGTGTTGTAGGGCGGCATGATGCCGGCCACGCCCGAGGTCGCATCGCCTTCGACCGGCGGCTCCGTCAGGCTTGCGGTGAAACGCGTGGGAGCGACGAGCTCCAGGCTGTGCTCCCTGAGCGTCGGATACAGCACCTCGAACACCTCGATCTGCGCCTGCCAGCCCCACTGCCGGAAGAGGTCGCGCACGAACTCGGCGTTGGCCTTGTCGTGGGGCGAGCCCACCTGATTGGGAGCCGAGGCGAGCTTCTTCATCCAGGCGCGCAGCTCCGCCGGATCGAGCTGCGCGTCGAAGCGCTGCTCGAGCGAGCGCTGCGCCGCGCCCTCCTGGCCCGTGAAGCCAAACAGCGCCGGTGCGCCCTCCCCCGCGGCCGTGGCCGAGGCGAGCGGGATGACTGTTGACAGCAGCAGCATCCACGGGCGCAGCGCGCGCCGGCGGCCCGTGATTCCTGTGATCGAGGCTTGCATGGCTGCGCTTCGGTCCTGTCGCCGTGACGAGGCTCGCGATCATACTCGCCCACCGGCGGCGCGACTCGACTTAAGGCGGCGCGCGGCGGCTCATGCACCCTGGCTTGCCAGGCACGGACGCGGGGAGCAACATCGCGACGCTGCGGACGCATTAGAACCAGCGGGGAATCAAAGCGACGCGTCTCTTCCCGTACATCACGGCCCTGTGAGCAGGACCACTCCGAGTCTCAAGAAACGGATGGTCCGGACGATAACGGATCAGACCGCTTGAGCCAGGTCGGCTGATTCCTGCGTCCGCGGAACGAGAGGGCACCATGGTTTCACTTAAGCGCTCGGGACACTTGAGGCCGAGCCTCCTGATCGGCTCCCTCGGAGGCGCGCTGCTGCTGGCCGCGGCTGGCGGCGCGGCGGGCGCGACCGCCACCACCACCATCATGGTCTCGGCGACGGTGGCTTCGAGCTGCACCGTGTCCGCCAACCCCCTGAGCTTCGGCCTCTACCAGCCGGGCCAGGGAAGCATGTCCGCCAGCACGACGCTGGCGGTCCGCTGCACCAGGGGTGCACCCTTCAGCGTGGCTCTCAATGCCGGTACCGGCGGCGGCACCGTGGCCCAGCGGCTGATGTCGATGGGCTCGAGCAAGCTGCAGTACAACCTCTACACCACGCCGGCGCACACGACGGTGTGGGGCGACGGAACGCTGAGCTCCGCGACGGTGAGCAGCATCGGCCGCGGACTCCTGAGCGCCGGGGCGATAACCCACACGGTCTACGGTCAGCTCCCCGATTCACCGGCCAACGTCGATCTCGCTCCGGGACTCTACACGGACACGATTACGGTGACCGTCAGCTATTGAGGGTCCATGTGACGCCCGTCACCGCGCCGCGGGCATGAGACCTGGCTCACACTGCAGTTCCGTGCGCTCGCCGTCGCTGTGAGCGCGGCGCGCGGCCCGGCTCGATCGCGTCTCAGATCGGCGGAAATCCCTATGGGCCGCGTCCCCGAATTGGGACTTATGTCGGCATTTTCCCGAGTCTTTTTGTATCAAGATTGATACCAACAAGCGGCAAGGAAAGCCGCGCGTGATTCGTCTTCAATCAACGTTCGGGAGTGTTATGCGTAATTCCATTGCTTCTCTCAGCGCGGGCGCGCTGCTGGCTCTCGCCGGCGCCGCCCAGGCCGCCCCGCCCAACCCCGCCACCACCAACATCGGTGTCTCGGCGACGGTGACCAAGAACTGCACGGTCGGTGCGACCCCCGTGGCGTTCGGGGCCTACTACCCGACTGCTGGCGCTCTGACGGCCAACAGCACGGTGTCGGTGAATTGCACCAAGACCACTCCGTTCACCGTGTCGCTCAACAAGGGCACGACGGCCGGTGGCTCGATCGCCCAGCGTCTGCTGACTGACGGCGGTGGCAACACCCTGCAGTACAACCTGTACAAGGATGCGGCGATGACGGTCGTGTGGGGTGACGGCACGGGCAGCTCGCAGACCAATGCGGGCGCCGGTGCGGGCATGGCGACCGCGGTGCAGTTCACCGCCTACGGCAGCCTGCCGGATGTCGCCTTCAACCAGGGCACGCAGCCGCCGGGACTCTACCAGGACACGGTCACCGTCAGCGTCGCGTACTAAGGCGACATGAGGGCCCTCGGGGCAACGCTACTGGCAATGGGTGTACTGGCTGCGGCCGCCACGGCCGCAGCCAGCGCCTTGAGTGTTGCCCCGATCCGCGTCCACTTAAGTTCAAAGGAGCGCACGGCGGTCCTCACCGTGCGCAACCAGGAAGACTCGCCGGTCGTCGTGCAGGTGCGCCCGACGGCCTGGTCGCAACCCGAGGGGCAGGACCAGCTCGACGATACCCATGAGCTCCTGGTCACTCCGCCGATCTTCACCATCCCGCCGAAGGGACTGCAGGTGCTGCGGATCGCGCTGCTGCGCGAGCCGGATCCGGCGCGCGAGCTCCCTTACCGTCTCGTGTTGTCGGAGATTCCGCCGGAGGTTCCTGCGGAGACGACCGGCCTGCGGGTGGCGCTGCGCATCACGCTGCCGGTGTTCGTCGCCGCGCGGGCGAAAAGCGCTCCCGAGCTCGCCTGGAGGCACCGCTGGCTCCCCGATGGCACGCTCGAGATCGAGGCCAGTAACCACGGCACCGCCCATCTTCAGATCACGGACTTCGACGTGGCTGGCAGCACCTCCGCCACCCCCGCGGACCTGCACGCCGGCAATTCGCACTATCTCCTGCCAGGCGCCGCGGCGCGCTGGCAGCTCCATCCGGGGAGCGACCTCGCCCGTGGCTCGCAACCGCTCACCCTTCACGGCCACTCGGATGCCGGCGACTTCACCGTCACCAGCAGCCCGGGTGCCCCGTAAGAAGACGCATGCGCCATGCGGAGACTGCACCGGAGCGCATCCGGAATCTGCGCAGTGCTCTTGTGGCTCCTTGCGGCCTCCGCCCACGCCGACGATGCCGGCACGCCTGACGCCGACTGGCGTCAGTCCGTACTCGAGCTGCGCGTGAACGGCGTGCCCTCCGGCCAGGACGTGGTCGCGCTGCGTGACTCGGGCGGCGGACTGTGGCTCGCTGAGAGCGACTTCGAGCGGCTGCGCCTGAAGCTCCCGCCCGTCCCGGCGCACCTCGCGGAAGGCAAGCGCTACTACCCAGTGGCTGCGATCCCCGGCGCTAAAGTGGTTTTCGACGAGGCGCGCAGCGCCGCGAGCATCAACGCACCCGCCGCCGCCTTCGTGAGCTCGAGTCTCTCGCTCACCGGCGTCAACCGGCCGCCGATTTCGCCGGCCGGGACGGGCGCCTTCTTCAACTACCAGCTCTACGGCCAGACCGGCCAGTACACGGGGGCCGATGTGGCCAGCGGCTACGGAGAGCTGGGGATCTTCGCCCCCCTCGGCGTGCTCATCAACACGGGCGCCGACTCGAGCGCTGCGGGCGCGGGCGGCTTCGTGCGCCTCGAGAGCACCTTCAGCCACGACTTTCCCAACTCGCTCGAGACGCTGCGTCTCGGGGACGCCGTCAGCGTTCCGGGCACATGGGGCGAAGCGGTGCGCTTCGGCGGGCTGCAGTGGGGCACGAACTACGCCATCCGGCCGGACCTCGTGACGACTCCGCTGCTCGCGGCGACCGGCACGGCGGTGCTGCCCTCGACGGTGGAGGTGTTCGTCAACGGCCGCGCCGTCGGCTCGAGTGAGGTGCCCTCGGGACCCTTCGTGATCAACCAGGTGCCGGCGATCAATGGCGCCGGTGATGTCAACATCGTGGTGCGCAACGCCCTCGGGCAGCAGCAGATCATCTCGATGCCGTTCTACTCGGCGGCCGTGATGCTGCAGCCGGGACTGTCGCTCTACGACATCGACTTGGGTCCCGTGCGCGAGAACTACGGCATCTCGAGCGGCGACTACGGGCCGCTCATCGCCTCCGCGACCTGGCGGCACGGCTTCACCTCGCTCTTCACGGGCGAGATCCACGGCGAGGCCATGAAGGATGGCCCGTGGGCCGCCGGCATCGACCTCGCGCAGGGGCTCGATCATTGGGCGGTCGTGACGGCGGACCTCGCGTTCGGTGGTCAGCCCGCGACCAACGGGCTCATGGGCAGCGGGCCCGAGCCCGCGAGTTCCGGAACCTACGCAGCCCTCGGACTGCAGCACGTCGACCAGCGCCTCAGCATCATCCTCGAGGCGCAGCACGCCACCTCAGGCTTTCGCGAGCTCGGCGACGTGGGTGGCATACCGACGCCGATCGAGCGCAACCTGGCGCAGGTCGGCTGGAACATGGGACACCCGGGGAGCGTGCAGCTCGCGTGGGCCTCGCAGCGCAACCCGGACGATTCTCGTCAGCAGACCTTCAGCGCGACCTACACCGTGAACATCGGACGGGGCAGCTTCAGCGCCTCCGCCAGCTACACGACCAGCGGCCCGACCGAGGACACCTTCGTCTCGGTCTTCTATGTGCTGCCGCTCGACAGCCGCCGCAACTTCTCGACGCAGTTTCGCTACGACAGCCAGCAACCCTCACCCAACGCGGCGCTGGTCGCGACGCTTCAGAAGAATCTGCCGCCCGGGCCGGGCGAGGGGTACCTTCTGTCCGCGGGCACCGACGGCAGCTACAACCTCCAGTACCAGCGGCAGTTCGACGCGCTCGAGGCGAGCGTGCAGGCGGCGCGCTACCTGGACCAGAGCGCCCAGAGCCTGACGCTCCTCGGCGGCGCCACCTTCATGGCCGGCGAGTTCCGGGCCACGCGCACCGTCACCGACAGCTTCGCGACGGTCGAGGTTGGCGGGGTTCCCGGAATTACCGTCTACTCCGACAACCACCCGGTGGCGACGACCGACGAGAACGGCATCGCGGTCGTGCGCGATCTGCGCTCCTTCGACGTCAACCGCCTGAGCATCGATCCGCTCGACCTGCCGCTCGATGCCGCGGTGGCCAATCCGCGCGTGCAGGTCGTGCCCCCTTACCGCAGCGGCATGCTGGTCGACTTCCCGGTGAAACGCATTCATGCCGGCGTCTTCCGGCTGCAACGCGCCGACGGCACCCCCGTACCGGCGGGTGCGACGGTTACGCTCGAGGGCGAGGATTTCCCGGTTGGCCTGGACGGGCTGGCTTACGTCACCAACTACGATCACGGCACCACGGGCGAAGCGCACTGGGCGGGCGGCCAGTGCACCTTCCGCCTGCCGCCGCCGCCCGCCGGCGAGCCGCAGCCGGATGTCGGCGTGATCGCCTGCCGGAGCGCCCCATGAGCCCGGCGCGCCTGCTGCGACCGCTGGGTGCGCTGCTCGCGTGCGGGGTGCTCGCGCTCGCTGCGCCGGCGGCGCACGCGGCCATCACCTCCTGCACCGTCACGGCCGTCGGGGTCGCCTTCGGGACCTACACGCCGATGCAGGCCACGCCGCTCGACATGAACGGCACCATCAACATCGCCTGCACGGGAGTCACGGGCCGCAATACCGTGACCATCGATCTCTCGACCGGCGTGAGCAACAGCTACCTGGCGCGCACCCTGACCACAGGCGTGTCCACGCTCGGTTACAACCTGTACTTCGACGCGGCTTACACCCAGGTGTGGGGCAACGGCACCGGCGGCAGCATCCAGGGCAGCGCCACCATCCGTCGTCGCACGCCGAACGCCTCGCTCCCGGTCTATGGCGCCATTGCCGCGCGCCAGGATCCCGCGCCCGGCAGCTACGCCGACACCATCCTGGTGTCCGTGAACTACTGAGTCTGGCGTAAAGCCGCGGCGGCCCTCAGTCGACCACCGACGACTGGATCCTGATACCGGCCCGCAGCACGTGGGTCACGGGCGTGGCCTCGGCCACTTCGAGGAGCCGCGTCTTCTGCGCGGCGGTGAGCGGCTTGGTGAAGGAGAGGCGCCGCTCGATGTGATCCCGGCCTTCGGCGTCACGTGACCAGCGTACCCCGACGGTGATCTTGCCCAGCATCCAGTCGTTCTGCGCCGCGTGCTTGCGCAGCGCCACCGCAGTGCAGGTGCCGAGGCTCGCGAGCAGCAGCGCGCGCGGCGCGAAGCCCGCATCGCTGCCGCCGGCGGCGACCGCCTCATCGGCCGTCAGGTGATGATGACCGGAGACCACCTGCTGTACGTGGTGGTGCTCATTGATTACCGTGACGTAAGCCATGCGCTGCTCCTCCGTCGCCCGCGCGTCGCCGCCCGTGCGGGCCGAGCGGGCGCGCTGCGCGCGTCAGCATACTCCTCGCGATGCTCGCGACGCTCATGCCGGTCACGTCGTCGAGTCGGTAAGGCGCGCCGTGGAGGATGGCCTCGGCCGCGCGCAGGCCGCTGCGGATTGCCGGGCCGATCCCTTCGCCCAGATCGCGGCTGGCGAGCCCGGCCGCATCGCCGGTGATGAACGCATTGTCGCGGCGCACGACGTCGACGCGTCCGCGCAGAAAGTAGCTGTAGCCGGCCGGGTCATAGTGCGCCCCGCGGGTGAGTCCGCCGTCGAGCTTCGCGGCGAAATGCGCCCAGTGCGTCTTGATGTCCTGGCCCGCGCTCTTGATGCGCTCGGCAAAGCCGCCGATGCCGACGTTGAGCCAGCCGCCCTCCTTCGGCACGTACCACGAGTATCCGGGCAGTCCCTCCTCACAGAACCACAGATGGCAGTCGCCGTCCTGCCAGTCGTACTCGATCTCGTGCTCGAGCGTCACGATCTGCAGCTCGTGCCCGCGCGGATTGAGCTCCCGGAAGAGGTTGCGGTACACCGGGCAGCGCGTGCCGCCGGCGCCGATGAGGTAGCGGCAGCGATAGGCGCCGTCGATCACGTAACCGTCGCCGTCCGCGACTATCTCGCGCGCGTTGTGCTGCTCGACCGGGGCGCCGGAGCGCTCGAGCAGCCATGCGTCCCATTCGAAGCGCCGGATGGAATGCTGCACGCACGGCACCGGCAGGTTAAGCCGCCCGTAGTGCACGCGCAGGCGCGGGAAGGTGAGCAGGCGATGCGGGTAATCGTCGAGATCCATCTCCAGCTCGCGCACCACTTGCGGAGTGATCCAGCCGGCGCACAGCTTGAGGCGCGGAAAGCGCTCGCGGTCGAGCACCAGCACGTTCGCGCCCGCGCGCTGCAGGGCCCGGGCGGCGCTCGAGCCCGCGGGCCCGCCACCGACGATGATCACCTCGCACGAGCGCATGAGTGTCAGGGCGTGTACAGGTGCGCGCGCGTCCAGGGAACGTCGTTGTTATCCGCGGTCGCAAACACCACCTGAAAGAGCTGCAGCGTGCCGGTGGAGAACGCCGCGACCGAGCCCGCGAGATACAGCCGCCACATGCGCAGGAACTTCTCGTCGAACATCGCCCGCACCCGTTCGCTCGCCGCCTCGTAGAGCGCCAGCCAGTGACGCAGCGTCTGCGCGTAGTGCAGCCGCAGGTTCTCGACATCGAGCACCGACAGGTCCCACGGCTCGAAGATCTGCGACATCTCCCCGAGCGAGGGCGCATAGGCGCCGGGGAAGATGCGCTTCTCGATCCACGGCTGCAGACGCGCCGGGTGGTTGCGGCCGATCGAGTGAATCAGGCCGCGCCCGTTGCCGCCGAGGCAGCGGCGCGCGATGCGCCCGAGCGTCGGGTAGTTCTTGACGCCCACGTGCTCGAGCATCCCGACCGACGCGAATGCGTCGTAGTGGCCGGAGATGTTGCGGTAGTCGTCCTCGACGTACTCGACCTGGGCGGTGAGACCCTCGCGCGCGGCCCGCTCGCGCGCATACGCCACCTGCTCGCGCGAGATGTTGAAGGCGCGTACGCGCACCCCGTAGTGGCGCGCCATGTGCAGCGCCAGCGTCCCCCAGCCGCAGCCCGCCTCCACCACGCTCTCGCCGGGCTGCAAGCGCAGCTTGCGGCACACGTGGTGCATCTTGGCGGTCTGCGCCTCATCGAGCGTCGCCGTCGGCGTCGGGTAGTAGGCGCAGGTGTAGGCCATGGTGCTGCCGAGCCATAGCGCGTAGAACTCGTTGCCGATGTCGTAGTGGTGATGAATGTTGTCGCGCGAGCCGCTGAGCGTATTCACGTGCGGCCGGTGCGCCAGGTGTGCTGCGCGTCGCAGCCACGAGGACTTGTCGCCCATGGCGCTCGCCCGGTACACGGTCTCGAGGAGCTCGACCAGGTCGCCGTCGATGCTCACGCTCCCATCGCTGTAGGCGTCGCCAAAACGTACCCAGGGATCCGCCAGGAGCGAGACCAGCGTGGCGCGGCTCGCAAAGGTCACACGCGCCACCGGTGCCGACGCGGAGCGCACGCGCGCCCCTCCCCGCACCGCGAACTCCACCGGCGGATCGCCGAGGATCGAGCCTATGCGCCGCAGCAGCCAGCGGTCGGTGGCCCGTGCCTCGCCCGGCGGTGCCGCGTCCGTCGCGGGCGCGGCGCGCGGGGCTTCAGCGTGCTGGGGGGCGGATGCCAGGCTCTTCTCAACGGCATTCACGGGGAATCCTCCTTCGAGAAGTCCTAATTTATCACGGCGCCTGCGCCCCGGCGCGCGGGCGACGAATCGCCGCCGAGTCAGCGTGTTACAAAGCACTTCGTTCGGACCCCCTCTGGCAGCGGGCCTCGGCTAGACTGCGCCTCCGTGCCGGGATCGAGAACAACCATGAAACGCCCTGCTGCTTCGCTCGCCCTGGGAGCCTCTCTGGTCGCTCTGAGCATGACGTGCGCCGCCTCCGTCACCGCGCTGGCGCAATCCGCAGCCGCTGCCCCGGCGCCTGAGCCAGCCGCGCCGCGCGCACACGGCATCGACCTGGCGGGAATCGATCGCTCGGTGAGGCCCGGCGACGACTTCTTCCGTTACGCCAACGGTGGCTGGTTGCAGCGCACCGAGATTCCCGCCGACCGGAGCAGCTACGGCGCCGGAGCGATCCTGGCCGAGCTGACAGCAAGACGGACCGCGGCGCTCATCAGGGGCGCGGCCGCGCACGCGCCGGCCGGGTCCGACGCCCGCAAGATCGGCGACTACTACGCGAGCTTCATGGACGAGGCGCGCATCGAGCAGCTCGGGCTCAAGCCGCTCGCCGCCGCGCTCGCGCGCATCGACACCATCGCCGACCGCTCGCAGCTTGCACAAGCGCTTGGGCAGCAGCTGCGCGCCGATGTCGACGTGCTGAACAGCACCAACTTCTATACGCAGAACCTCTTCGGCCTGTGGGTCGCGCAGGATCTCGATACGCCTGCCTCCTACTCGCCCTTCCTGCTGCAGGGCGGGCTGGTGATGCCGGATCGCGACTATTATCTGAGCGCGGCCGCGCCCATGGCTGCCATCCGCGAGAAGTACCAGGCGCACATCGCCGCGGTGCTCGAGCTTGCGGGCGTGCCGGACGCGCGCACCAAGGCCGGACGAGTCTTCGCGCTCGAGCGGCATATCGCGGAGGCGCACTCGAGCCGCGCGGACTCCGAGGACGTCAAGAAGGGCAACAATCACTGGTCACGGCCGGACTTCGACAGCCGCGCTCCCGGGCTCGACTGGCAGGCATTCTTCGCGGCCGCGGGACTTGCGCAGCAGCCGCGCTTCGTCGTCTGGCAGCCGCACGCGGTGAGCGGGATCGCGGCGCTGGTTCGGAGCGAGCCGCTCGAGACCTGGGTGGACTACCTGCGCTTTCACGCCCTCGAGCGCGCCTCACCGTACCTGCCGAAGGCGTTCGTGCAGGAGAACTTCGAGTTCAATCAGCACGTGCTCTCCGGCACTCCGAAGCTGCGCGCCCGCTGGAAACGCGCGGTCGACGACACCAACGGGGCCCTCGGCGAAGCCGTCGGCAAGCTCTACGTCGAGCGGTATTTCCCCGCCTCTGAGAAGGCGCGCGCCGAGCAGATGGTACGCAACCTCGTCGCGGCCTTCGCCACACGCATCGATCGGATCGAATGGATGGCTCCCGAGACGCGCCGCCAGGCCAAAGCCAAGCTCGCAACGCTCAAGGTGGGGCTGGGATACCCGGACCGGTGGCGCGACTATTCAGGGCTCGAGGTAGTCAATGGCGATGCCTGGGGCAATGCCGAGCGCGCGAGTCTCTTCGACTACCGGCGCAATCTCGCCAAGCTCGCCCAGACGGTCGACCGCTCCGAGTGGTGCATGACTCCACAGACGGTCAACGCCGTGAACCTGCCGGCGATGAACGCCCTCAACTTCCCCGCGGCAATCCTGCAGCCGCCGTACTTCGACCCGCGGCGCGATCCGGTGCTCGACTACGGCGCGATCGGCGCGGTGATCGGTCATGAGATCAGCCACAGCTTCGACGACCAGGGGGCGCTGTTCGATGCCGAGGGGCGGCTGCGCAACTGGTGGACCCAGGACGACTTCGCGCACTTCGAGGCCGCGGGCAAAGCCCTCGCGGAGCAGTTCGATCGCTATCGCCCCTTCCCGGATGTCGCCGTGAACGGCCAGCAGACGCTGAGTGAGAACATCGCCGACGTGGCGGGACTGGCCGCCTCGCTCGACGCGTGGCGGCTGACCCTCGGCGGCCAGCCGCCCGCGGGTGCCGCGGGCTTCAGCGCCGAGCAGCTGTTCTTCCTGAGCTTCGCGCAGTCGTGGCGGCAGAAGATCCGTGAGCCCGCGCTGCGCCAGCGCCTGGTCACCGACGGCCACGCCCCGGCCGAATACCGCGCCGACACCGTGCGCAACCTCGACGTCTGGTACGACGCCTTCGGGGTCAAGCCGGGTGAGAAGCTGTACCTGGCCCCCGCGGATCGCGTGCGTGTCTGGTAGGCGGGAACGGCCGGCGCGGCGCGGCGCTCAAGCGGGGCGCAGCCGCGAGAAGTACACCAGCGTGCTATAGGGCATGACGACGCGGCCGTCACGCTCGTGACGGCCGAAGAGCTCGCGCAGCCGGACGATCAGCGGCTCGTAGTCGGAAGACCCAGGCTCGGGAGCATAGGAGGAGGACATCAGCCGGCCCTTCAGTCCCTCGAAATCGAGGACCTGCTGATTGGGAAAGCTCCTGACCTCCATCGCCGGACCGAGGAACTCGCGCATCGCGGCGACGTCGGCCCGGCTCGCGGCGATGCGCGTGTAGTCAGGCGCGTGGCGCTTGAGCAGCGCCTCGTAGTCGGCCAGGAACGGCGTCGCCTCGGGCGGGCGCTCGTTCCACAGGAGCGCCGCCCACGACGGGGGTCGCAGCACGCGCAGCGCCTCAGAGCGCGCGCGTTGCACGTCGAACCAATGAAATGCCTGGCCCGCAACCAACAGCTCGACGCCGCCGGCGGCGAGTGTGGTCGCCTCAGCGCTGCCCTTGACGCTGTGAAAATGCGGGTGGTGGCCGAGCCGTTCCTCCGCCGCGGCGCGCATCGCGTCGTTCGGCTCCACCGCGAAGACCTCCGCCCCACACTGGAGCAGGAGCTCGGTGAGGATGCCGGTACCGGAGCCGAGATCGGCGACCACCGCACCGCGGACGAGCCCACAGCGCTCCTTGAGCAGCTCGATGGCCGGCGGCGGATAGCTCGGGCGGTAGCGCGCGTAGGCTTCCGCCCGGGAGCTGAAGCGCTCGGTCGGCCGCATCAAGCCGGCCCCTGCCGCGCACACGGGCGCTGTACCGGAGCCCACGCCGGACAGTGCGACCCGGAGTGACACCGCGTGCCTCTCCATAAAGACATGGGGACACGGTAGCTTAATCGCGTGACAATGTCGTCAAGCCGTCGGAGGACTGCGATGTCCGGCCCCTACAAGCGCCTCGAGACCAAGCTGGTGCACGCCGGAGAGCCGCGCCCGCGCATCGACGGCGCGGTGGAGATGCCGATCTTCCAGTCGGCCACCTTCGAGTACCGCGGGGAGCGGCGTTACGACGACGTGCGCTACCTGCGCCTCAACAACACGCCGAATCACCTCGCGCTGCATGCCAAGCTCGCCGAGCTCGAGGGCTCCGAGGCCGCGCTGGTCAGCGCGAGCGGCATGGCGGCGATCACCACGACGCTCCTCACGGTGCTGTCGGCCGGCGATCACCTGCTGGCCCAGAACTGCCTGTACGGCGGCACGCATGACTTCGTGACCCGCGAGTTCGCCGGCCTCGGCTTGGGCGTGGACTTCATCGACGCCGACCGGCCCGACTCCTGGCGCGCGCACCTGCGGCCCAACACCCGCGCCGTGTACGTCGAAGCGATGACCAACCCCCTGCTCGAGGTCGCGGACCTCAAGGCGGTGGTCGAGTTCGCCCGTGCGCACGGACTGGTATCCATCATCGACAGCACCTTCGCGAGCCCGGTCAACTTCCACCCCATCGAGGCCGGGTTCGACCTCGCGATCCACAGCGCCACCAAGTATCTGAACGGGCACTCGGATATCGTTGCGGGCGCCGTGGTGGGCAGCGCCGCCCTGATCGAGCGGATCCGACACAAGGCCAATCACCTGGGCGGCTCGCTCGATCCGCACGCCGCATTTCTGCTCAACCGCGGGCTGAAGACGCTGGCGCTGCGGGTGCGCTACCAGAACGAGAGCGCGCTCAGGATCGCGCAGTTTCTCGAAGCGCACACCGGCGTCGACCGCGTGCACTACGCGGGGCTCGAGAGCCACCCGCGGCACGCGCGGGCGCGGAGCCTGTTCGCCGGCTTCGGCGGCGTGCTGAGCTTCGAGCTCAAGGGGCCTGCCGAGCGGGCCGACGAGCTCGCCGGCCGGGTACGGATTCCGGCGATTGCACCGAGCCTCGGCGGCGTGCATACGCTGCTGACGCGTCCGGCCACGACCTCGCACTCGGGACTTGCGCGCGAGGACCGCCTGCGTCTCGGCATCAGCGACGGGCTGCTGCGCCTGTCGGTCGGCATCGAGGCCACCGAGGACCTGCTCGAAGACTTCGCGCAGGCGCTCGCTTGAGTCGCCAGGCCGCAAGTTTCGGGTGGCGGCAGGAGCGGCTGCGCCTCAGGATGCCGCATGTCCACTGAGCTCATCACACCGGCCGCCAGCTCCGCGGTGCATGCCGCCGCCCGCTGGCGTACACCGCTCGAGCTCACGCTCCTCGGAGCGATCTGGGGTGGCTCGTTCCTCTTCATGAGGGTGGCGGCGACGGACTTCGGCCCGCTGCCTCTCGTCGAGGCGCGCCTCGCCCTCGGCGGGCTCGTTCTGACGCCGTTCCTGTGGCGCGCGCGGGCGCAGCTCACCGCGGGGCTGTGGCTGCGGATCGCGGGAATCGCGGCCATCAACTCCGTCGTCCCGTTCGCGCTCTTTGCCTGGGGCGCGGAGCGCGCACCGGCCGGCATCGGCGCGATCACCAACGCGATGACGGTGATGTTCACCTATCTGGTCGCGCACTTCTTCTTCGGCGAGCGCGTTGGTGCGCGGCGCCTCATCGGCCTCGCAGCCGGATTCGTCGGCGTCGCGATCCTTGCGAGCGGCAGGACCGCGGGCGAGGGCGTATGGCAGGCGGCGCTCGCCGGCACGGCGGCCTCGGTCTGCTACGGCTTCGGCATCAACCTGGTGCGCCGTTATCTCACCGGCTACCCTTCCGCCGCGGTGGCGGCCGCCAATCTCATCACGGGCTCGGTGCTGCTCGCCCCGCTGGCGGCCTATACCTGGCCGGCGCGGGCGATCCCCGCGGCGTCCTGGGCGAGCGCGGTGCTCCTCGGCGCGCTCTGCACCGGGGTGGCCTTCGTGCTCTACTACCGCCTCATCGCCCGCATCGGCGCCCCGCGCACCTCGACGGTCACGTACCTGATCCCGCTGTTCGGTGTGGTCTGGGCCTGGCTCGTGCTCGGCGAGCCGCTCACGGCGAGCATGGCGCTCGCAGGGGCGCTCATCCTTTCGGGCGTCGCGCTCAGCCAGCAGCGTGCCGCGGGGAAATGATGGCGGCGCACGAGCTCGTCACGCCCCGGCAGCTGACGGCCGACCCGCGCCGCCGGCTGGATTTCCCCCAGCTGCTCAACGCACGCGACCTGGGTGGCTGCCCGACGCTCGATGGCGGGCGCACGCGCTGGCGCTCGCTGCTGCGCGGCGACGATCTCGCGCAGCTCAACACCGCGGGCCTGCGCGCGCTCGCCGATTACGGCATCGAGACGGTCATCGACCTGCGCTGGCGCGCGGAAGTTGAGCGGCACCCGAGCCCGATCCCCGCCGCCCTGCCGCAGGTTCACTACCGGCAGGTCTCGCTCCTCACGCCCAGCGAGGATGAGTGGCGCGAGCGCAGCGTCGATGCCACCAAGGAGCTCTGGAACTGCGTGGTGCTCGAGCAGGTGCGCCTCGAGCTGCGCGAGGTGCTCCGGGCGATCGCAGCCGCGGCGCCGGGCCCGCTGCTCTTTCACTGCATTGCCGGCAAGGACCGCACCGGGCTGGTCGCGGCGCTGCTGCTCGCGCTCGCGGAAGTGCTTCCCGAGGCCATCGCGCACGACTACGCCCTGAGCAGCGCCAATCTGCGTGACGGATATCTCGAGCGCTATGCGCACCTGGAGCCGGAGCAGATCCTCGCGGCTTTGCACTGTCCGGAAGAAGGTGCGTACAACATGCTGAAATTCCTCGCCCATGCGGGCGGCGTGCGTGCGTACCTCAGGGAAATCGGCCTCGCGGGCGATGAGATCGCGGCGCTGCGCGCGCGGCTGCGCGAGTGAGCGCGCGAGCAAGCGCTCACTCTTCCGGGTGAGCGAAGTGTGACTCGCACGCAGGGGGCCGCGCTCGATCGGTGCGGCCATTCACGGCGGGTTCAGCCACGCTGCAAGATACTCATCATCGCACCGGTTGCGCGTGTTCCCGAGCCGCCCACCCTTGTCAAGCGCGGGCACCATTTTTGAAGCACGCCCGGATTTGAGCACGCGGTACACCGGTGCGTTCTCTTTTCCCCCTCCTCGCCTGTTCCGCTATCCTCGCGCGACCCTGGGACGCGGGAGACTGGCATGGAAATCACCGGCGGCTGTCTCTGCCGGGCGGTGCGCTACACGATCCGCGCAGCGCCGCTCGTCACGCGTACCTGCTGGTGCCGTGTGTGCCAGTACATCGGCGCGGGCAGCGCCACCGTGAATACCTGCTTCCCCAGCGAGGCGCTCGAGGTGACGGGCGAGCTGCGCGATTACCGCATGATCGTCGACAGCGGCAATGCGGCGCATCGGCGCTTCTGTCCGGTGTGCGGCACACACCTGTTCAGCGCTTCCGAGGCGCGCCCCCACCTGGTGTTCGTGCGCGCCGGTACGCTCGACGACCCGGAAATCGCCCGTCCGGAGCTCACCATCTGGACGGCGAGCGCGCCGAGCTGGGCCTGCATCGACGATCGCCTCCCCAGGGTCGAGCGCCAGCCGCCGCCGGCCGCCTGAGCGTCAACGCAGACCCAGCGCCGCTCGCAGCTGCGGCGCCGTCATGAGGCGCGTGTAGACGGGCGTACCGACGTCGAACTCGCGCGCCCGCGCCAACGGTCCGACCACGACCGGAGCGAAGCCGGCATCCCGCACCAGCCGCTCCGCCACGGCGAGTGCCTGCGCGTCATCACCCGCCAGAGGTATCGCGACGGGCTCGCCGGCACGGTGCGCCTGGCTCGCGAGGTCGCCGGAGTTGATCGCATTGAAGGCGCGCACCAGGCGCACACCCGGCAGGAACTGTGGGTCGGCCACCCCGGTGCCGAGGCGCCGCGCCTCGACGGCCATCTCGCCGTCGCGCGAGGGGTAGGGATTGCAGGTGTCGAGCACGATCTTGCCGGCGAGCTCCGCCTTGAGATCGCGGCCGACCTGCGGCAGCGCTCCATACGGGACGGACACCACCACCACGTCGCCGAACACCGCTGCATCGCGCGGTGTGCCGACCCGGACCTTCGGCCCGAGCGACGCGGCCAGTCCCCTGAGCTCCTCGGGATGGCGCGAGGAGATGAGCACCTCGTGCCCGGCGGCAACCCACAGCCGCGCGAGCGTCCCACCGATGTGGCCGGTGCCGATGATCCCGATCTTGAGCGGCGCAGCGGCGGGCACCGCGACCGAGAGCGCGGCGCTGCTCATCGCCGCGAGACACGCGAGCAGCGCGCCGAGCGCCGCGACGAGCCGACGCGGCGCGGCCTGCCTCATTTGGGCGAGAACTCCACGTAGGTCTGCCAGCGCGGCACGCCCGGATTGTCGGTATCGATGACCAGCGTCCCATGCGCGCGCTGCTCGCTCGAGGCGAGCTGCAGCGGCGCGCTCTCGCCGCAAGCCGCCTGCAACGGCAAGGGCGTCTTTACCGAGATCGCGCGCGCGGCAGCGACGTCCTCGGCGGAGGCGCTCGAGGGCTCGACGCGGGCGGCCGTGATCTGCGTGACGGGGACGGTGACGAAGCGGTAGCTCACGGCGCCCACCCACTCGCCCTTGCCGCCCTTGCCCTTGGTGCCCCTGCCGGCGGGCGCTTTGTTCTCAGCGGGCCTGGCAGCGGTGTCGAAGCCCTCCTGCTTGGTGAGCGGCGGCTCGGTCAGCTTGATCTGCCGCGGCTGCGGCGGTACCAGGATGTTGCGCGTCGCGAGCCCCTGCAGCCGCCATACGGCGAGCAGCTGCAGCGGAAAGCTGCTCTGGCAGCGCACCGAGTACAGCCCGTGCCAGCCGGAGCCGTCCGAGTTGAGGCTGAGCGGGACTTTCTGATTGTCGCCGATCGCAAACAGCACCACGGAGCCCGGCGTCACCAGCGCCCCCTGCGAGGCGGTCGCGGTGATCTCATACATGCCGATGTCGTTGTTGGCCTGGAACTGGGCCGGCGTGGTGTCGTTCACCTGCACGTCGCAGGCGCTCAGGCACAGCAGGGCCGGAAGCCAGGAGAGCCGAATGAGCTTGTACATGCTGCCCCCTTCATGACTGCAGCCGATCCGCCGGGGGAGCCGGTCTTCTGTGGAGGTCGGCCGGCGCCCTGCAGAAAGTCGCGCCGCAATGGGCTGTAAGAAGCGCCGGGCGCGCCGCGAGCGCGCCCGGGCCACGAAAGACTGCGCGCCGCGCCTTACTTCTTTCTCCGCGCTCCGGACCGCTTCGCCGCTCTGAAGGAGATTCCGCAGCGCATCGCCTTCTGCTGCACCGCCGCCGCCGTGCGCCCGAGCTTCTTCGCGACCTGACTGGTGGGAGTTCCCGCCTTCGCGAGTGCCTTGAGGGTCTGCAGTTCACGGGCGCTCCAGGAGGCGCCGTCGTTCGGTGGACGTCTTGCCATCTCGCTACTCCGCTAATCACCCAACTCAAGGGCCGGACTTGTAATCATACACCGATGAGCGGTGAAGCGCGCGTCTCACAAACGATCGGTAACATGTTGGAAACGCCGCAGCGCGGTGTGCGCCGCCGGGATGTTGCTGCAGCGCCCCGCGCCACCAACTTGCAACTGGCCCGAGAGTCCGGGCTCAGCGCGTGATGCGTTGGTAATCCTCCGCGGTCATCGCCGGCAGCTGCTCGAGGAAGGCGACCAGATCCCAGATCGCCGCATCCTCGAGCGTCGTGCCCCAGGCGGGCATGGCGCTCATCTTGATGCCGTGTTTGATGACCCAGAAGGCGCGGCGTGGATCCGGGGGCCGCTGCTCGGCGAGATTCGGCGGATGCGGATACAGGCCGCGGCGCAGCTGCGCGCGGGTCACACCGGGCGCCAGATGACAGGCGGTGCACTCGCGCGCATAGCGAGCCGCCCCGGCCGCAACGCGCGCCGACCCGCTGAGGTCCTGCGGCACCACCAGGGAGTGCGCACGCACCTCGATCGAGCGATCGCGCAGGAACGCAGCCGCCAGCTGCGCCGCTCGCTGCAGCGTCGCCCGCCACGCGGCCACCCAGCGCACCTACTGCACGACGATGGTGCCCGTCATGCGCGGATGAATCGAGCACGTATAGCGATAGGTGCCGGGCGTGCCGAACCGGAACGAGAAGGTCTCGTTGGTGTCGAGCGCGCCCGAACGGAACAGGCCGGTGTCGCTCACGACGGTGTGCGGCTCATCGTCGCTGTTCCTCCAGGTGACGGTCGTGCCGGCTTTGATGGTGATGGTCATGGGCGCGAACATGAAATCCCGGGCGATCACGATGCCCGGTGCCTCGGCCCCCGCAGCCGCGGGGCGAGCCGCAGCCGCCTCGGCGGCCGGGGCCTGCGCCCATACGGCGCCGGGGCTCGCAACCACGAGCAGCACGAGGCTGGCGGCCGGCAAGCGGCGCCGGCGGCGCACGTCAGGCGAGGGTCGCATCGGCGAGCGCCAGCGAGCGCGGGTGCTGCACCAGGGACGCGCTGGTGATGCCCAGCATCGCGGGCAGCTGATCGGGCGCAACCTTCAGCGGTCCCGGTCCCGCCCCCACGCCCGCCTCCGGCTGCGGATAGGCCGTGGAGCGGGCCGTATGGAAGGTCACGTGGCCCTCGACTTTCTGCACGATCTGGTGAATGTGACCGTTCAGCACCGTGACTGAGCCGAAGCGGCGCAGCTGTTCCATGAGCTGCGGCGCGTCCCCCGTCCCCCAGCCCCACGGCTCGTAGACCGTCCACAGCGGCATGTGCGCGAAAACGACGATCGGAGTGCTCGCCGAGCGAGCCTTGAGATCGTCCGCCACCCACGCGAGCTGCGTGGGCCCAAGCGTGCCGAGTCCGCCGGGCTTGAACTCGAGCACGTTCACCAGGGCCACGAAGTGCACGCCGGCGTGATCGAAGCTGTAGTAGCCGCGGCTCCCGGACGCCTTGCCGAAGCGCTTGAAGTACTCGGTGACGGTGGCGTCGGTGGTGTCATGCTCACCCGGAACGGTGTGCAGCTCGCTCACGCGCAAGCGCGCGAGCAGCTGCTGCGCCAGATCGAATTCCGCGGGCTTCGACAGGTGGGTGATGTCCCCGGTGTGGATGATCAGCTGCGGCTGCCGGGGCAGCGCGTTGACGAGCTCGATGCTGCGCGTCAGGGTCCCCGCCACGTCGGGGTTGGCCTCTTTACTGAAGCCGATGTGCGTATCACTGATCTGCACGAACAGCGGCTTGCCGAGACCGGCAGCCGCCTTGGGGTCTGCCGCCGCGGCGGCGAGCTCGACCGGCATCAGTACGCCGCCGGCGAGCGCGAACAGCGTGCCCGCGCCGCCGTAAGCCAGACACTGAAGCGCGTTGCGGCGCGAAAACGCACGACTCTCGTCCGGCATCTCGGTCTCCTCACGGCAGAAGTTGTGAGGAGGAGACCCTCCCCCGGTGCGGTTTATTCCCGCGGCAGCCGGCGCGCCCCGCTAACGCGTGTCGTGCGCAGCGAGGTCCTGCAGCAGCCGCGCGAGCCCGTCGAGCTCCTCCCATCCGGCATCCGACACGGCGCAATAGCCGAGATCGCCGGCATGCCAGCACTCGAGGTGATAGCCGCTGCGCGACAGCTGCGCGGGCAGCGGTCTCACGCCCGCCGCGAAGCTGAACACGTTGATGACGTGCGCGCCGTGCTCGTAGACGACCGCCGCGACGCGCTGCCGATCCAGGTAGTCGGCGCGGCCGCCGACCAGGCGGTAGCCCTGCGCGCTGAAATCGGCGACCGCCGGGGAGACGTCGGCGTGCCCGGCGAACCAGGGCTTCACGGTGTGCCGATCGGTCGAGACCACGTCCGTCAGGTGCCCCGGCATGAGCGAGCGCACATGCGCGGCCAGGAGCTCATCGGGCAGCGCCGCCGGTGAGAGCGGCGCGAGCATCACCACCGCGAGGCTCGCCGCGAGTGCCGCGGCTGCGCCGGCGAGAGTCCCGAGCCAGAACGGGCGTAGCCGCCACGCCGGGCGCGGCGCCGCCCCGAGCACCCGCTTTGCGGCGGCCGCTTCGGCGTCGAGCATGCGTGCGATGCGTGCCTGCAGCTCCGGGGAGGCCCGGCCGTAGTCGACCTCGCGGCGAATCCGTGTTCGGGTGCGCTCGAGATGCTCGAGCAGCGCGCGGCACTCGGGACAGTGCTCGGCGTGCCGCTCGGCGGCAGCGGCCGAGACCGCGTCGAGCTCGCCGTCGAATGCGGCCTGGACCGCCAGGCTTTCAGCGCACTGCATGCGGCTCTCCTCCCGCCTCGAGCCAGGTCAGCTTGAGAGCGGCGCGCGCCCGCGCCAGGCGCGACATCACCGTACCGATGGGCACCTGCGCCACGGCGGCGATCTCGCGGTAGCTCATATCCTCCACCTCCCGCAGCAGGAGTACCTCGCGCTGCTCCTCGGGCAGGGCGGCGATGAGCCGCGCGAGTGTGCGCCCCTGGTCGCGCGCGATCGAGGCGCGCTCCGGGTCGGGGAGCGCCGCGGGCGCATGGGGCGCGGGCTGCGCCTGATGCTCCTCGGTGAGCGGCTCGTAGGCGCGCCGCCGCCGCTCGGCGAGCGCGCTCAAGTGACAGTTGCGCACGATGGCCAGCAGCCAGGAGCGCGCGTCCGGCCCCCGCAGGCTGTCGAAGGCGCGGTATGCGCGCATGAACGCCTCCTGCACGATGTCGTCGGCGTCGCTCGGGGAACGGCACAGCCAGCGCGCCAGTCGCTGCGCGGCATCGAGGTGCGGCAGCACCAGCGCCTCGAAGCGAGTGCGTTTGTCATCCATCGATCAAGCCGAGAAACCGCCTCTGCGCCGCGGACCCGTGCGAACAGGACTGCCGGCGAGCGGTCTTTATTCCCGCCGCCCGGCCCGGAGAGCGGCCGCATCGACGGTGTTGGAGAGGAGCATCGCGATGGTCATGGGACCCAGGCCCCCCGGTACCGGCGTGATCCAGCCGGCGCGTTCCGCGGCGCGCTCGAACTCGACATCGCCGACGAGCTTTCCCGAGGCGCTGCGGTTGATGCCGACGTCGAACACCGCGGCGCCGGGGCGCACCCACTCCCCGGGAACGAAGCCGGCCTTGCCGACGGCCACGACCAGCACCTCGGCGCGCTCCACCTCGGCGCGCAGATCCCGTGTGCCCGTGTGGCATACGGTCACGGTCGAGCGCGCCAGCAGCAGCTCGAGTGCCATGGGCCGTCCGACGATGTTCGAGGCGCCGACGACCGTGGCGCGCAGCCCGGTGAGCGCCAGCCCATAGGCTTCCGCGAGCCGAATCACGCCGAGCGGGGTGCAGGGCCGCAGCCGCGGGCGCTTCTGCGCCAGCAGCCCCGTGTTGACCGGGTGAAAGCCATCGACGTCCTTCGCCGGGTCGACGGCGTCCATCACCCGGTCGGCGTTGACGCCTTTAGGCAGGGGCAGCTGGACGAGGATGCCGTCGACGCGCTCATCGTGATTGAGCGCGCGTACCAGGGCGAGAATCTGCGACTCGGGTGTCGCGGCCGGCAGGTCGTGCGCGAACGACTCGATGCCGGCCTCGACCGAGGACTTGCGCTTGTTGCGCACGTAGACGCTCGAAGCGGGGTCTGCACCCACCTGCACCACTGCCAGCCCGGGTGCGCGCCCGTGGCGCGCGGCGAAGGCGGCCGCGCGCTCGGCGACCTGCGCGCGCACTCGGGCGGCCACCGCCTTGCCGTCGAGCAGAATGGCGCCGCCGCGAGCGCGCGCCGGGTCCATGGTTGCGGCGCTCATCAGTAGCGGTAGTGGTCGGGCTTGTACGGCCCGGAGCGCTCCACGCCGATGTAGCGCGCCTGGGCGTCGGTGAGCTGCGAGAGCTCGACGTTGAGCTTCTGCAGCTGCAGCCGCGCCACCTTCTCATCCAGCAGCTTCGGCAGCACGTACACGCCCAGCGGGTACTTGTGGGTGTTGGTGAAGAGCTCCACCTGCGCGATCACCTGGTTGGCGAAGCTCGAGCTCATCACGTAGCTCGGGTGTCCGGTGCCGCAGCCGAGATTCACCAGCCGCCCCTCGGCGAGCAGGATGAGCCGCCGGCCGTCGGGGAGGATCACGTGATCAACCTGCGGCTTGATGTTCTCCCACGGGTACTGCTTCAGGCTCGCCACGTCGATCTCGCTGTCGAAGTGTCCGATGTTGCACACGATGGCGTTGTGCTTCATGCGCTTCATGTGCTCGTGCGTGATCACGTGGAAGTTGCCGGTGGCGGTCACGAAGATATCGGCCTGGTCGGCCGCATACTCCATGGTCACGACCCGATAGCCTTCCATCGCCGCCTGCAGCGCGCAGATCGGGTCGATCTCGGTCACCCACACCTGCGCCGACAGGGCGCGCAGCGCCTGGGTGCAGCCCTTGCCGACGTCGCCGTAGCCGCACACCACGGCGATCTTGCCGGCGATCATCACGTCGGTGGCGCGTTTGATGGCGTCGACGAGCGACTCGCGGCAGCCGTAGAGGTTGTCGAACTTGCTCTTGGTGACCGAGTCGTTGACGTTGATCGCCGGGAAGGCGAGCTTGCCCTCCTTGGCCATCTGGTACAGGCGCTTCACTCCCGTGGTGGTCTCCTCGGTGACGCCCTTCACGTGGCCGATGCGGCGCGAGTACCACGTCGGGTCGGTCTTGAGGCGCGCGCGGATCGAGGCAAACAGCGCCCGTTCCTCGTCGTTGGCTGGCTTACTCGTCACGCTCGGATCGCTCTCGGCGCGCACCCCGAGGTGCAGCAGCAGCGTGGCGTCGCCGCCGTCATCGAGAATCATGTTGGAATGGCCGCCGTCGGGCCATTCGAAGATGCGGTGCGTATAGTCCCAGTAGTCGTCCAGCGATTCGCCCTTCCAGGCGAACACCGCGGTGCCGTTTGCGGCGATGGCGGCCGCCGCGTGGTCCTGCGTGGAGAAGATGTTGCACGAGGCCCAGCGCACCTGGGCGCCGAGCGCCTGCAGCGTCTCGATCAGCACCGCCGTCTGGATCGTCATATGCAGCGAGCCGGAGATGCGCGCGCCGCGCAGCGGCTGCGTGGGCGCGAACTCCTCGCGGATCGCCATGAGACCCGGCATCTCGGTCTCGGCGATCGCGATCTCCTTGCGGCCCCAGTCGGCGAGCTTGAGGTCGGCGACCCGGTAGTCGGTGGTGAGGACGGCGGGCTTCAGCGTGGCGTTCATACTCGTTGCTCCGTAGTGAGAGCGAGCGCCGTGTTGAATGACAGCGGCCGCTGAGCCTGGCAAGGCGCGGTGGACTCGAGAGCCGCCGGCCCGTCGCAACGCTCCTCAGCGTGCCGTGTGCGCCGCAGTCTTGCGGCTAGAGCTTAGCTGTCAGGCCGCGCGGACTCCCTTGGCCTCGTCGGCCAGCTGGGCCGCGCGATCGGTACGCTCCCAGGTGAACTCCGGCTCGCTGCGGCCGAAGTGGCCGTAGGCCGCGGTCTTCCGGTAGATCGGACGCAGCAGATCCAGCATCTCGCGCAGCCCGTACGGGGTCAGATCGAAGTGCTTGCGCACGAGCTGCGTCAGATGCTCGCCCGACAGGGGCGAGGTGCCGAAGCTCTCCACCATGATCGAGGTCGGCTCGGCCACGCCGATCGCGTACGACACCTGCACCTCGCAGCGCTCGGCGAGTCCCGCGGCGACGAGGTTCTTGGCGACGTAGCGCGCGGCATAGGCGGCCGAGCGGTCCACCTTGGACGGGTCCTTGCCGGAGAAGGCGCCGCCGCCGTGGCGGGCATAGCCGCCGTAGGTGTCGACGATGATCTTGCGGCCGGTGAGCCCGCAGTCTCCGACCGGTCCGCCGATCACGAAGCGCCCGGTGGGGTTGATGTGATAGCGCGTACGCTTGTCCAGCCACTTGGCGGGCAGCACGGGCTTCAGGATCTCCTCCATCACCGCCTCGCGCAGCACCTTGGTCGACACCTCGGGGCTGTGCTGCGTCGACAGCACGACCGCCTCGATACCCACCGGCTCCTGATCCTCGTAGCGCAGGGTCACCTGGCTCTTCGCATCCGGACGCAGCCACGGGAGCTTGCCGGCCTTGCGCACCTGCGCCTGGCGCTTCACCAGGCGGTGGGCCAGCGTGATCGGCGCCGGCATCAGCACGTCGGTCTCGTTGGTGGCGTAGCCGAACATCAGCCCCTGGTCCCCGGCACCCTGCTTGCGCTCGTCCTTGCGGTCGACGCCCTGGGCGATGTCCGGGGACTGCTTGCCGATGATGTTGAGAACGCCGCAGGTCGCACCGTCGAAGCCCATGTCGGAGGAGTCGTAGCCGATATCGAGCACCGTCTCGCGAACCAGGGCTTCGACGTCGACCCAGGCCGAGGTGGTGACCTCGCCCGCTACGATGACGATGCCCGTCTTGACCAGCGTCTCGCACGCGACGCGGCCACGCAGGTCCTCCCTGAGGATCGCATCGAGGACCGTATCCGAGATCTGGTCGGCGACCTTGTCCGGGTGGCCCTCGGAGACGGACTCGGAGGTGAAGAGGTAGGTGTTCGACATCGTTGCGGATTTCCAGGCTTGCGCGCTTGCCGCGAAAGCGCTCAGTTTAACCCAGGTCGGCGCCTGGCCGCTGCCGCATTGCAACCGCCAGCCGCTCCTCGAACAGCGTCCGGGTGAAATGGTGGTTCTGCGTGCCGCGCGACTCGATCTTGATGGCACCCATGAGCGAGGCAATATGTCCGGTGGTGCGCCAGTCGAGCCCGTGCAGCAGTCCGTGGATGAGCCCGGCCCGATAAGCGTCCCCGCAGCCGGTGGGATCGACGACCTCGCGCACTGCTGCCGGCGGGATCGCGATCACGCCCTCGCGGGTGTGAATGCTGGAGCCGCCGGCGCCGTGCGTCACGATCAGGGCGGCGACCCGCTGCGCCAGGGCAGCCGCTGTCCAGCCGGTCTTCTGCCGCACCAGCTGCCACTCGTAGTCGTTGAGGGTGACCCAGGTGGCCTGGGCCACGAAACGCTCGAGGTCCTCGCCGCCGAACATGGGCAGCCCCTGGCCCGGATCGAAGATGAAGGGAATCCCGGCGGCGGCGAACTGCTCGGCGTGGCGGATCATGCCCTCGCGGCCATCGGGCGCCACGATCCCGACGGCGATGTCGCGCGCGTCCGCCACCTGGTTCAGGTGCGAGTGCTGCATCGCGCCGGGGTGGAACGCCGTGATCTGATTGTCATCCAGATCCGTAGTGATGAAGGCCTGGGCGGTGAGCTCCGCATCGATCAGCCGTACGTGATCGGCCGGCACCCCGTTCCGGTGCATCCATTCGCGATAGGGGCCGAAGTCGCGCCCGACCGTCGCCATCGGATAGCCGACGTCACCGAGCAGCGCCAGGTTGTAGGCGATGTTGCCGGCGCACCCGCCGTACTCCCGGCGCAGCTGCGGCACCAGGAACGAGACGCTCAGCATGTGGATCTTGTCGGGGAGGATGTGATTGGCGAAGCGGTCGCCGAACACCATGATGGTGTCGTAGGCGACGGATCCGCAGATCAGCGCCCGGCCCCGGGCCGGGGCAGTCACGCCTTGGCGCCCGGTGCCGGGGATGCGGGCTGGGACGGCGGCGCGGCACCGGCAGGCGCCCGGCTCGCCTCATAGAGGAGCGCCACGGCGCTCTTCGCCACAGCGGAGAGTCCCGCGCCCTGGCGCTGCTCGTAGTACTTGAGCATCTGCGCGCGCATGCGCGGGTCCCAGAAGCGCTTGAGGTGGCTGGCCACGTCGCGTGCGGCCTGCTCGCCGGTCGCGCCGGAGAAGAAGTCGCCGATCTCGTTGGCCATCTTGATGAGCAGATCGATGTTCATGTCACTTCGGTCAGCCGTTCGGGATGCGCGTACACGACATGCTGGTCGCGCCGCGCGAAGGCGACCAGTGTAACTCCGCTGCGCTCGGCGAGGCGTACCGCGAAGGCCGTCGGGGCCGACAGCGCCGCGAGGAACGGGATGCCGACGGTGGCGCATTTCTGCACCATCTCGTAGCTCGCGCGGCTGGTGATCAGCATGAACCCGAGGGCCAGGTCGGCGCCGCCGCGAATCAGCGCGCCGATGGTCTTGTCGAGGGCATTGTGGCGGCCGACGTCCTCGCGCACCACGCGAATGCCCTTGCCCGGCTCGACCCAGGCCGCCGCGTGCACGCTGCCCGTGCGGGCATTGATGGGCTGCAGTCCCGAGAGCTGCTCGATCGCCGCGTGCAGCTCCGCAATCGTGACCGTGACGCCGGCCGGGGCCGGGCCCGTCTCGCGGATCGCATCCGCGGCGGTCTCGGCCCCGCACAGGCCGCAGCCGGTGCGGCCGGTGAGATTGCGCCGGCGCTGCAACAGCTCCGTGAAGCGCTCCCACGCGACCGTCACGTGCACGTCCACCGATGCGGCGCCGTAGCGCACCTCGACTCCGCGGATCTCCTCGGCGCGCGCCACCAGGCCTTCGCTCAGCGTGAAGCCGACGGCATAGTCCTCGAGATCGGCCGGGGTCGCGAGCATGACCACGTGCGGCACGTCGTGATAGACCAGCGCGACCGGCATCTCCTCCGCGACCAGGTCGGTCGTATGGCTGGTCGCGCCGCGCGACCAGCGGTCGACGGTGACTTCGGCGCTGACCGACGTCGGTGCTGCGGCCTCAGCCTTCACGGGCGCTCATGAACCGGAGGCCCCTCAGGCCGGCGCCCGGTCCCTGCGCTTGTGTTCCTGACGCGGCAGCGCCCGCTCTTCCCGGGCACGCTTCTGCCAGGCGTCCTTCTGGTTGACCAGCACGACCTCGACGGCCGTCACCTTGTACTCCGGGCAGTTGGTCGCCCAGTCGGAGTTCTCGGTGGTGACCACGTTGGCGTTGGTCTCCGGGAAATGGAACGTAGTGTAGACCACGCCCGGTGCGATCTTGCCGGAGACTCGCGCACGCAGCACCGTATCGCCGGCACGGCTCGTGAGCCCGACCCAGTCGCCGTCGCTGATGCCGCGCACCTCGGCGTCGTGGGGATGGATCTCGAGCACGTCCTCGGCATGCCAGACCACGTTACCGGTGCGCCGCGTCTGCGCGCCCACGTTGTACTGCGTGAGGATCCGGCCGGTGGTGAGGATCAGCGGGAAGCGGCTCGTCACCTTCTCGCTGGTCGGCACGTACTCGGTCGCCCAGAACTTGCCCTTGCCGCGCACGAACTGCCCGACGTGCATCGTGGGCGTGCCCTCCGGGTGCTCGTCGTTGCACGGCCACTGAATGCTGCCGAGGCGCTCGATCTTCTCGAAGCTCATGCCGGCGAAAGTCGGCGTCAGCCGCGCGATCTCCTCCAGGATCTCGCTCGCGTGCTGGTAGCGCATCGGGTAGCCGAGCGCCTCCGAGAGCAGGCAGGTGATCTGCCAGTCGGCATAGCCGGCCAACGGCTCCAGGATCTTGCGCACCAGCGAGGTGCGCCGCTCGGCGTTGGTGAAGGTACCGTCCTTCTCGAGGAACGAGGAGCCCGGCAGGAACACGTGGGCGTACTTCGCGGTCTCGTTGAGGAACAGGTCCTGCACCACGCAGCACTCGAGCGCCTCCATCGCGGCGCTCACGTGGTGCGTGTTGGGGTCTGACTGCACGAAGTCCTCGCCCTGGACGTACATGCCCTTGAAGGTGCCATCGAGCGCCGCCTCGAACATGTTCGGGATGCGCAGCCCCGGCTCGCTCTGCAGCCGGACGCCCCACATATCTTCGAAGCTCTTGCGCACCACCGGATCCGAGACGTGCCGGTAGCCCGTGAACTCGTGCGGGAACGAGCCCATGTCGCACGAGCCCTGCACGTTGTTCTGGCCGCGCAGCGGCGACACGCCGACGCCCTCGCGGCCGAGATTGCCGGTGGCCATGGCGAGATTGGCGATCGACATCACGGTCGTGGTGCCCTGGCTGTGCTCGGTGACGCCGAGACCGTAGTAGATGGCGGCGTTCGGAGCGCTGGCGTACAGGCGCGCCGCACGGCGCACGCGCTCGGCGGGCACGCCGGTGATGCTCTCCGAGGCTTCGGGCGAGTTGCGCGGCTCGGCGACGAACGCCTTCCACTTCTGATAACTGTCCACCTCGCAGCGCTCGGCGACGTATGCCTCCTTGCTAAGCCCCTCGGTCACTACGACATGGGCGAGCGCGTTCATGAGCGCGACGTTCGTGCCGGGCTTCAACTGCAGGTGTTCGTCCGCCTGGATGTGCGGCGAGCGCACCAGGCCGATCTGCCGCGGGTCGGCGATGATCAGCTTCGCGCCCTGGCGCAGGCGGCGCTTTATCTGCGAGGCGAATACCGGGTGACCGTCGGTCGGGTTGGCGCCGATCACCATGATCAGGTCGGCCTTCATGACCGAATCGAAGGCCTGGGTACCGGCGGACTCGCCCAGCGTGTTCTTCAGTCCATAGCCGGTCGGCGAATGGCACACGCGCGCGCAGGTGTCGACGTTGTTGTTGCCGAAGGCGGCGCGCACCAGCTTCTGCACCAGGAAGGTCTCCTCGTTGGTGCAACGCGAAGAAGTGATGCCGCCAATCGAGTCACGGCCGTACTTGGCCTGGATGCGCTTGAACTCGCTCGCGGCGTAGTTGATCGCTTCCGCCCACGATACCTCGCGCCAGTCGTCGCGGATGGTCTTGCGGATCATCGGCTTCAGCTGCCGATCGGGGTGCGTGGCGTAGCCCCAGGCGAAACGCCCCTTGACGCAGGAATGACCGTGGTTCGCGCCAGCGGCGCGGTCGGGCACCATGCGCACCACCTCGACGTCGGCCCCTTCGCCGCGCACCTCGGCCTCGAAGCCGCAGCCGACTCCGCAGTAGGCGCAGGTGGTCTTCACCGAGCGCTCGGTCGGTCCGAGCGCCACCAGGGACTTCTCGGTGAGCGCAGCCGTCGGACAGGCTTCCACACACGCGCCGCAGGAAACGCACTCGGATTCGAGGAACGGCTGGTCCTGGCTGGCCGCCACCTTGGAGGCAAAGCCGCGCCCCTGGATGGTCAGCGCAAGAGTGCCCTGGGTCTCGTCGCAGGCCCGCACACAGCGGGAGCAGACGATGCACAGATTCGGGTCGAAGGTGAAATAAGGATTGCTCTCGTCCTTAGGTGCGCCCTGGTGACGCGTGCCGTTGGCGTACGGGCTCGACGTGACGCCGAGCGTCCGCGCCATGGTGAGCAGCTCCGTCTTTGCTTCAGCGTCGGTCGGCCTGCGCTCGATCGGGTAGTCGGAGAGATACAGCTCCATCACGCTGCGGCGCAGCTGCGTGAGCTGCGGCGATTCGGTACGGATCTTCATGCCGGCGGCGACCGCGGTGGTGCACGAGGCCGGGTAGCCCTTGCGGCCCTCGATCTCGCACAGGCACAGGCGGCACGAGCCGAAGGCCTTGAGCGTATCCGTGGCGCACAGCTTCGGCACCCTCACGCCCGCCAGCGCCGCGGCGCGCATGATGGAGGTGCCGTCGGGGACGGTGACCGTGCGGCCGTCGATCTCGACGCTGACACTGCCGGTCGCATCGGCCGGCTCGGGAGTACCGAAATCTTCGTAATCTATCGCGTACATGTTTCCGCCTCGATGCGCGCCCAGCCTCAGGTGCGCGCGCGAAAATCCTCCCTGAAGTGCTTGAGCGCACTCTGCACGGGAAACGGCGCCATGCCGCCGAGGCCGCACAGCGACCCCTGCACCATGGTCTCGCACAGCTCCTCGAGCAGCCGCACGTTACGCTCGCCGTCGGTGCCCGCGAGGATGCGATCGATCACCTCGACGCCGCGCGTCGAGCCGATGCGGCACGGGGTGCACTTGCCGCAGGACTCGATCGCGCAGAACTCCATCGCGTAGCGCGCCATGCGCGCCATGTCGACGGTATCGTCGAATACCACGATACCCCCGTGTCCGAGAAGGGCGCCGATGCCGGACAGCGCCTCGTAGTCGACCACGGTATCGAACTGTGACGGCGGCACATAGGCTCCGAGCGGGCCGCCGATCTGCACGGCACGGATCGGCCGTCCGGAGGCGCTGCCGCCGCCGTAGTCGTAGAGCAGCTCGCGCAAGCTCAAGCCGAAGGCCCGCTCGACCAGGCCGCCGCGCCTGATGTTGCCGGCGAGCTGAATCGGCAGCGTGCCGCGCGATTTGCCGGTGCCGAAGCTGGCATAGGCCTCGGCGCCGTGCGTGAGGATCCAGGGGACGGTCGAGAGCGTCACCACGTTGTTGACGATCGTAGGCTGTCCGAACAGCCCCTTGATCGCCGGCAGCGGCGGACGCACCCGCACCTCACCGCGCTTGCCCTCGAGACTCTCGAGCATCGAGGTCTCTTCGCCGCAGATGTAGGCGCCCGCGCCGAGCCGCACCTCGAGGTCGAAGCGCTTGCCTGAGCCTGCCACGTCCGGCCCCAGGTAGCGGGCCTGATAGGCCGCCGCGATCGCCGTTCCGAGCGCGCGCTGCGCGTGCGGGTACTCGGCGCGCAGGTAGATGTAGCCCTGCGTCGCTCCCACTGCGACGCCGGCGATGGTCATGCCTTCGATGAGCGCGAGCGGATCGCCCTCCATCAGCATGCGGTCCGAGAAGGTGCCCGAGTCGCCTTCGTCGGCGTTGCAGGTCACATACTTCTGCGCGCTGCTCTGGTCCAGCACCGTCTTCCACTTGATGCCGGTCGGAAAGGCCGCGCCGCCGCGCCCGCGCAGGCCCGAGGTCGTGATGGCCTGCACGATGGCAGCAGGTGCCATGGACAGCGCGCGCCTCAGGCCCTGGTAGCCGCCATATTTCACATAGTCGGCGACGCTTGCGGGATCGACGATGCCCACGCGCTCGAAGGTCAGGCGTTGCTGGCCGGCAAACCACGTGATGCGGTCGGCCGGCCCGAGGGAGAGCGGGTGCTTGCCGCCGCTGAGAAAGTCCGCCGCGTAGAGGCCCGGCACATCGGATGCGCTGACCGGACCGTAGGCGATCCTGCCGCCGGGCGTAGCAACCTCGACGAGCGGCTCGAGCCAGTACGCGCCGCGCGAGCCATTGCGCACGAGCTCGAGCGCGAGGCCGCGACGGGCGCCCTGCTCGGCGATCGCGCGGGCCACCTCATCGGCCCCAACCGACGTGGCGCCGGCGTCGCCGGGAACGTAGACCCGCACGCTCATGGGCACGTCAGGACTGCTCCGCGAGCAGCGCGTCGAAGCGCTCGGGCGTGAGGCGGCCGTGCAGGCGGCCATCGATCATCGCCGCGGGCGAGCAGGCGCAGTTGCCGAGACAGTAGATGGGCTCGAGGGTGAAGCGCCCGTCGCCCGTGGTGGCATGAAAATCGATTCCGAGACGGCGGCGGGCATGGTCCGCAAGCGCCTCGGCGCCCCGCGACTGGCAGGCCTCGGCCTGGCAGAGGCTCACGGTGTGGGCTCCGGGCGGGCTGTGGCGGAAGTAGTGATAAAAAGTGACGACCCCGTGCACCTCGGCGCGCGAGAGATTGAGCCCCTCGGCCACCAGGGGTATCGCTTCGGCGGGAACGTAGCCGAGCGCCGCCTGCACGGCGTGCAGTACTTCGAGCAGCGGACCCGGTCTTCCCTTGAGGTCGGAAACGATGCGCCTTACGGTCGCGGTGTCGGCTGGATTCATCGTCTGCATAATAAGACCGTCAGTATACGTCCGCTCTCTGCGGGGCGCCTTGTATAACCCCGGCCGCATGGTTGAACAGGCCCACACTTGATTGTTTCAGAACGTTTCAGAACGGCGTGCCTGTGCATGTGCGCGCTGGCGCTCCTGCGGCCGCAGCCAGGACGTTGCCAGAGCGACTCCGGGCTCGTGGGCGGCAACCTGGTCGCGACCAGCGACTACATCTATCGCGGCGTGTCCCAGAGCGACGGCCACGGCGCGCTCCAAGGGGACCTACATGCGAGCAGCTCCGGCGGCACGTTCGGGGGTGTCTGGGCCTCGACGCGCGACAGCGACCTCGAGCCGGGCACGCCCGCTGAGGTGCAACTCTACCTCGGCCAGCGCTTCGGGCTCGGCAGCGCCTGGAGTGCCACGGTGAGCGGCCGCGCCGACTATTTCGTCGGCGGCTCCGCCCATCACTCCGACGACTACCAGGAGATCTCCGCCGCGCTCACCTGGCTCGATCGCTACACGCTGTCGCTCACGGCGATCCCCAACGCGGTGCGCTACTCGACCGTCGTGCACCAGTACGAGGGATACGCGTATCAGTACTACCAGGTGTATCGTAGCGCCGCCTTCGTCGCGGACGCTGCTGGCCAGTGGCTGCTGCGCGAGGAGCTGCTCGGCGCGGGGCTGTACCTGACGGCAGCGGCCGGCTACTACTACTCGAGCCGCCCCGATGATCACCCTCCTCCCGCCGTCGGCTACCTCTATGGCAATGCCGGCCTGGCGCTGGTCTGGCGGCGCTGGCGCGTCGATCTCGGCTTTTTCGCGGCCCAGAGCCGTGCCGGGCAGTTGTTCCCCTACCCGGTCGCGAACCGTGTCGCCGGCACGCTCAGCTGGGAGTTCTGAAGCGGCGGCGGGGCGCAGCGGGGGTTGAACCCGAGCCGCCGGCGTGGACACTTACCGCTGGAGGGCGTGGTATCGATGGCGAGCGGACACTACGACATGGCGGATTTGACGGCGCGCGGCGGCAGTACCGCGGCGCGCGAGGCCGAGCTCATTGCGCGCGTAGCCCAGCGCGACCGCCGCGCATTCGAGGAGCTCTACAACCTCTACCACCGCCGTCTGGCACGGTTCCTGATGCGGCTCACCCGGCGTTACGACCTCGCCGAAGAGATCATCAACGACACGTTCTGGGTCGTGTGGCGCAGCGCGCGCGACTTCCGTGGCGACTCGCAACCCTCGACCTGGATCCTCGGGATCGCGTACCGCAAGGCGCGAAACGCGTTCCGCAGCGCGGCGCGGCTGCGTGCCCGGCAGAACCTCGAGCCACCCCCGTTTCCACTCACGAGCGAGGGGCCGGCGCGGGCCGAGGAGCTGCGCGACTGGCTTAGCGCAGCGCTGAGCGAGCTGCCCGCGGAGCAGCGGCTGGCGATCGAGCTGTGCTACGAGCTCGGGCATTCGTGCGAGGAGATTGCCACCATCATGGGGTGTCCGGTGAATACGGTTAAGACCCGCTTGTTTCACGCACGCGCCAAGCTGCAGAAGCTGCTGCCGGAGCTGTCCGGAGCGGCTGCGAGCGTGCGCGGCGGCGAGACGACGCAGAGTGATGCATCATGAGCGCGAGCCCGGCTTTCTCTCATGACGAGTCCTGGCGGCTGTTGCCGTGGCTCGTCAACGGGCGCTTGAGCGGCGCCGAGCGTGTGCTGCTCGAGCAGCACCTGCGCGGCTGCCACGAGTGCGCACGCGAGCTCGCGCGGCAGCGGCTCTGGTGCGAGACCCTCAACGAGCCCGAGCGGGTGACTTACGCACCCGGCCCTTCGTTCCGCAAGCTCATGGAGCGGATCGACGCGGCAGCACCAGTCAGGGCCGAAGCGCCGGTCACGCCGGCCGCGCGCGCGGCGCGCGCTCGCTCGGCGTGGCGCCCGCCGGGCCTCGCCTGGGCGGCGAGTTTCCTGCTGTCCGTCGGGATCGGCACCTTCGCGGTCACCGCGTATCGCTGGTCACAGCCGCTGTTCCTCACGCGTACCGCGCCGGTGGCGGCCGCCCCCGGCGTGCTGCACATCGCCTTCGACCGTTCGCTCACGATCGGCGACGCCGAGCAGCTGCTGCTCTCCGCCGGTGCACGCGTGGTCGAGGGACCCGACGCGAGCGGAGTGTTCGGCGTCGCACCGGTCGGCGAGCCGGCGGCGCCGGGCGATGCGGCGGCGCGGCTGCGTGCCCTCGCCGAGCGGCTGCGCACCGACACCCGCGTGCGCTGGATCGAGCCGCTCCCGGGGAGCGAGCGCGCCTCCGGGCCGCCACCGCGGGGATCGTGAGTTGCGCATGCGCGCCTGGCTGCGACTGCTGTGGCTCGCTCTGGCCTGCGCAGCGGCCACGGCAGCGGTGCGCGCGCTCGAGCCTGCACCCGGCTCGACGGCCGCGGCCCCGAAGCAAGCCGCGCTGCCCCGCATCGTCGTCGCCTTCGCCAACGAGCCGCGCAGCGCGCCCGGACCTGCAGGGTCGACCGGGCGGCGCTACAGCGGTGACGGCTACCGCGTGTCGCAGAGTGCCGAGAGCCAGGCGCGGCGCGTGGCGGCCGAGTATGCACTGCGCGAGGTGGCGAGCTGGCCCATCCGCGAGCTCGCCATGCACTGCGTCGTTTACGAGATCACCAGCGGGCGGCCGGCCGCCGAGGTCCTCGCGGCGCTGGCGCACGATTCGCGGGTGGTTCTCGCTGAGGCGCTGCACGAGTTCCATACGCTGAGCTTCCCGGCCGCCGCCGGCGCGCCGTCCTACAACGACCCGCTCTACGACCTGCAGGCGAACCTCCCGGCGCTCGGCATCGCCGACGCGCATCGCCGTGCTCGGGGTGCGGGGATACGCATCGCGCTCATCGACACCGCGGTCGACACGCGCCATCCTGACCTCGCCGGCCGCATCGTGCGCAGCCGCTCCTTCACCGGCACCAATCACGGCGCGGGCGGCTCGCAGCGTCACGGCACCGCGATGGCGGGCATCATCGCGGCCGTCGCCGACAACCACACCGGCATCGTCGGCATCGCGCCGCTCGCACAGCTCGAGGTGTTCGAGGCCTGCTGGCAACTCGCGCCCGACAGCGACGCCGCCGCCTGCAACACCTTCACGCTCGCCAAGGCGCTCGCGGCCGCACTCGAGTCCGGCGTACCGCTCGTCAACCTGAGCGTGGCGGGTCCGTCCGACCCGCTGCTGGCCGCGCTGGTCGAGACCGGCGTGAAGCGCGGCGTGGTCTTCGTCGGCGCTACGGATGCCGGCGGCGGCTTCCCCACGGCCATCCCGGGGGTCATCGGGGCCGCGGGCAGCGAGAGCGACGTCCCCCCCGGCGCCCTCGCTGCCCCGGCCCGGCACGTGCTGACGCTGCGCCCGGATGCCCAGTACGACTTTGAGTCCGGAAGCTCGGTGGCCGCGGCCGAGATCACCGGCGTCATCGCGCTGCTCATGTCGGCCACGCCCTCACGCCTCTCCGCGGACGCCATTCTCTCGCTGCTCAAGCCCACGCCGACCACGGTGGCGGTCACCGCGGCCGCCCCCGCGGCGGTCAATGCCGCCGCGGCACTCGCCCGGCTCGACCTCGAGCGGCGGCGCACCTGCACGGCCTCACGCACCAGCGCCGCCGACGCAGGGCGCTGCGCCGCGCTCGCCGGAAACAGTCTTGACGGGCTCTGAGGCGGTCCCCATGCTGCCTGGCGCGCATGGGCAGCAACCCTCCCGGCCTCACCTGGTCGCTGATTGAAGCAGCGCGCGCGCGCATCGCGCCGCTCATCCACAGGACGCCCGTCCTCACCAGCACGACGCTCGATGAGCAGTCGGGCGCACGGCTCTTCTTCAAGTGCGAGAACTTTCAGAAGGGCGGCGCCTTCAAGGCGCGCGGCGCTTCCAACGCGGTGTTCAGCCTGCCCGAGGCGCAGGTGCGCCGCGGCGTCGCCACTCATTCCTCCGGCAATCACGCGGCGGCGCTGGCACGCGCGGCCCGCCTGCGCGGCATTCCCGCCTATATCGTCATGCCGAACAACACCCCGCTCGCCAAACGCGCCGCCGCCGAGCGCGACGGCGCGGTCATCACGCTCTGCGAGCCGACGCTCGCGGCGCGCGAGCGTGCCGCCCTCGAGGTGATCGCCGCGACCGGGGCGGTCATGGTCCACCCCTACGACGACCTGAGCGTGATGGCCGGACAGGCGACGGTCGCCGTCGAGCTGCTCGAGCAAGTCGAGGGCCTCGAGCTGCTGCTCGCGCCGGTGAGCGGCGGAGGACTCCTGAGCGGCATCGCGGTCGCGGCGCACTCGCTGCGCCCTGAGGTGCGTGTGCTCGGCGTGGAGCCGGAAGGAGCGGACGATGCAGCCCGCTCGCTGCGAGCGGGCAGGATCGTGCCCTGCGAGCATCCCACCACCATCGCCGACGGGCTGCGCGCCACGATCGGCGTGCGGCCGTTCGCCGAGATCCGGCGCTACGTCGCGGACATCGTCACGGTGCCGGACGCGGCGATCGTGAGCGCGATGCGCCGCATCTGGGAGGTGATGAAGATCATCGTCGAGCCCTCGGGCGCCGCAGCCTACGCCGCCATCGCCGGCGGCCGCGCCGACGTGCGCGGCCGGCGTGTGGGTGTCGTCCTGAGCGGCGGGAACCTCGATCTCGGCTCCCTGCCCTGGATCACACCCGCTCGAGAATGACCGCGATTCCCTGCCCCACCCCGATGCACATCGTGCACAGGGCGTAGCGGCCGTGCGAGACGAGGAGCTGACTCACCGCCGTGGTCGCGAGGCGCGCTCCCGACATGCCGAGCGGGTGACCGAGCGCGATGGCGCCGCCGTTGGGGTTCACCTGGCTCGCGTCGTCGGGAAGCTCGAGCTCGCGCAGCACCGCGAGCGCCTGCGATGCGAAAGCCTCATTGAGCTCGATCACGTCCATCTGCCCGAGCGCGAGCCGGGCCCGCTCGAGCACCTTGCGCGTCGCCGGCGCCGGGCCGAGCCCCATGATCCGCGGCGCGACGCCGGCCGTGGCGGCCGCGACGACGCGCGCGCGCGGCGTGAGACGGTGGCGCCGCGCGCTCTCTTCCGAGGCAACGAGCAGCGCGCAGGCACCGTCGTTGACACCGGAGGCGTTGCCCGCCGTGACCGTGCCGCCTGCGCGGAACGGAGTCGGCAGCGCCGCAAGCTGCTCGAGCGTCGTCTCGGGGCGCGGATGCTCGTCGCGCTCCACGACCAGCGGCCTGCCCTTGGGTTTGGGCACCTCGACCGGCATGAGCTCGGCGGCGAAGAAAGCGCGCGCGTAGGCGGCGGCGGCGCGCTGCTGGCTGCGCAGCGCGAACGCATCCTGGTCGGCGCGTGAGATGCGGAACTCGGCGGCCACGTTCTCGCCGGTCTCCGGCATCGAGTCGATGCCGTAGAGCTCGCGCATGCGCGGGTTCACGAAGCGCCAGCCGATGGTGGTGTCGTAGATCTCGGCATTGCGGGCGAAGGCTCCTTCGGCCTTCGGCAGCACGAACGGGGCGCGCGACATCGACTCGACGCCGCCGGCGACGACCAGCTCCGCCTCGCCGACGCGCACGGCGCGGGCCGCGATCGCCACCGCGTCGAGACCCGAGCCGCACAGGCGGTTGACCGTGGCGCCCGGCGTGGAGACCGGCAGCCCCGCGAGCAACGCCGCCATGCGTGCCACATTGCGATTGTCCTCGCCCGCCTGATTGGCGCAGCCGAGCAGTACCTCGTCCACGCCTTCAGGATCGAGCGCCGCGTTGCGCTTCAGCAGTGCCGCGATCGGCAGTGCCGCCAGGTCGTCGGTGCGCACTCCGGCCAGCGCCCCGCCGTAGCGGCCGATCGGCGTACGCACGGCATCGCAGATGAATGCCTCGCTCATCAGCGCATCATATCGCCTCCGCCGCCGTACCGGCGGCTGCGCCGGTACAGTGCGCGGCGCGGGCGGCGCGCGCGTATCTGCCGCAGGGCGCGGCCGCTGGGCGAAGCTTCCCGCATGATCGACCCACTGCCGTTCGCCACCTATTCCTGTGCCATGTGGCTCACGCCGGGGCCCAATAACGTGATGCTGACGGCCGCGGGTGCCAACTTCGGCTTCCGGCGCACCCTGCCGCACATGCTCGGCATCTGCGCGGGATTCGCGCTGCAGCTGCTCGCCGTGTGCGCCGGTCTCGGCGCACTCTTCAGCCGCTGGCCGCAGCTGCAGGACGGCCTGCGCTGGGCGGGCGCCGCCTACCTCGTCTATCTCGGCTGGCGGCTGCTCGCCCCTGCGGCCGCGGACGCGCGGCACGCGCCGCGGCCGGTCAAGTTCCTCGAGGCGGCCGCCTTTCAGTTCCTGAATCCCAAGGCCTGGGTGATGAACCTGACGGCGGCCACACTGTTCCTGCCGCGCGAGCTCGCCCCCGCGGCCGCGGCCGCCTACATGCTCGTCTGGGGAGTGCTGATCCCGGCGCCCTGCGTGCTGGTGTGGGCGCTGTTCGGCACGTCGCTGCGCGCGGTGCTGGCGCGCCGCCGCGGGCGCCTGGCGTTCAACGCGGCGATGGCCCTTGCGCTCGGCGTCACGGCGGTCATGATGGTGAGGTAGCCGGGGGCGCCTCATGTTCGAGCTGTCGCGCGATTCTGCCGTACCGCTGGTAGACCAGATCTGCGAGCGCATCACCGAGCTCGTGCGGCAGGGTCGGCTCCCCACCGGCACCCGGCTCCCCTCGATCCGCAAGCTCGCGCGCCTGATCGGCGCGAGCGCCTTCACCGTGGTGGACGCCTACGACCGCCTGGTGGCGCGCGGGCTGATCGAGTCGCGCGCCGGGCGCGGCTTCTTCGTCGCGCAGCGCCGGATCGTGGCGCCGCTGGCCGCCGTCGAGGCGATGCCCGAGTCCGCCAACGATGCCGTGGCGCTCGCGAGTCTGTGCATGGCCCATGGCAGCGACATCGTGGCCGCGGGCTCGGGCTTCCTGCCGGAGAACTGGCTGCTCGAGGCCGGCTCTGCCGGCGTACTGACGCGGCTGCTGCGCGGACGGCGCTCGCAGCCCTGGCTCCCGTGTCCCCCGCAGGGGCTGCCGGAGCTGCGCGAGCAGATCGCCGCCCGGCTGGTGCAGCAGGGGATCGCCGCCGGTGCCGCCAACATCGCGACCACCTACGGCGCGAGCCAGGCCTTCGACCTGCTCGCGCGCATCCTGTTCGCGCCGGGAGATCCGGTGCTGGTGGAGGATCCCGGCTACTTCGTGCTGTTCGAGCAGCTGCGCGCCCATCACGTGCGTCTCGTCCCGGTGCCGCGCCGCGCCGCCGGACCTGACCTCGAGGCACTCGAGGCCGCCTGCCGCGCGCACCGGCCGCGCGCCTTCTTCGTGCAGACGCTGCTGCACAACCCCACCGGCTCGAGCGCCGACCCTGCCGCCTGCCACAGGATCCTGTCGCTCGCCGAGCAGTACGGCTTCGCCGTGGTGGAGGACGACGTCTATGGCGATCTGCACGAGGGGCCGGCGGTACGCCTGGCGCAGATCGACGGGCTGCGCCACGTGATCTACGTCGGCAGCTACAGCAAGCTCATCGGGCCCGCGCTGCGGGTGGGCTACGTGGCGGCCGACACGCAACTCGTCGCGCAACTCGTCGAGCGCAAGGTGCTGTCGGTGCTGTCCGGCTCATCGCTGCTCGAGTCCTTCGTCTCCGAAGTCCTCGACGGCGGCCGCTACAAGCGCCACGTGGAGCAGACCCGGGCGCGGCTCACGCGCATGCGCCGCGACGCGCGCGCCGCGCTCGAGTCCGCCGGCATCGAGTTCGATTCCGCCGCCCCGGGCGAGGGCATGTTCCTCTGGGGTCGTGTGCCGGATGCGGCGCCGGTCGAGGAGCTGGTGCGCCAGGCGCGCCACAGGTCGATCCTGCTCGCACGCGGCTCGCTGTTCTCGCCCGCCGACTCCTGCCGGCAGTGGCTGCGCTTCAACGTCACGCACAGCGCGAGTCCGCCGCTGGTCGAGTTCCTGCGCGAGTCGCTGCGCGCCGCCGCCTGAAGGTGCGCGCGGTGCGCGCCGGCACCGCGATCGTTGGTAGACTTGAGTGATGTTCGCGTCGGTTCCGCCCGCCACCCGGGCCCTGATCCTCATCAACATCGGCGTATTTCTGCTGCAACAGGTCGCCGGCGCGCCGGTGGCGGCACTGTTCGCGCTCTGGCCGCTCGGCAGCCCCGAGTTCCAGCCGTGGCAGCTCATCACCTACGCGTTCCTGCACGGCAACCTGGCGCACATCTTCTTCAACATGTTCGCGCTCTTCATGTTCGGGCGCGCGCTCGAGCAGTACTGGGGCGGACGGCGCCTGGTGATCTTCTACCTGGTGTGCGTGCTGACGGCGGCGCTCACGCAGCTCGTGGCGCAACGCGGCTCGGGAGTCACCGAGGAAGTGATCGGCGCCTCGGGTGGAGTGTTCGGCATCCTGCTGGCCTTCGCCTGGTACTTTCCTCGCCAGCGAATCATCCTGCTCTTCCCGCCGATCCCGATGCCGGCGTGGCTGTTCGTGTCACTCTACGGACTCGTGGAGCTGTTCTTCGGCGTGACCGGCACGCAGGCGGGGGTTGCGCATTTTGCCCACCTGGGCGGCATGCTCGGCGGGGCGCTCTGCATCCTCTACTGGCGCCTGCGCCACCGCTTCGAATACCGCTGAAGGACCTCGCGCATCCCTCAGGCGCCGGCGCGCTGCGGGGCGCCGCGGGCGCCGCGCCCGAGCAGCACCGGGCCGCGGCGCGTGCCGCAGGCATCGCACAGCAGCTCGCCGCCGTAGCGGGCGCGGCCGAACACCCGCCCGTCGGGCAGGCGCACCCAGTTACCGCCGCCCTCGACACGGGCGTCGGCGAGCCGCACGTGCAGCGCGCAGGCGGGGTTCGCGCAGAACGGAGCGCCACGCTCGAGCTCGTTGTCGGGTGTCAGCACATCGTCGGCGCCGCTTGTCGTCGTCGTCCGGGCGACGCGACTCAGCGAGTGCATTCGGCATCTCCTCATCGAGGGCTCCAGGCTCGAGACGCACTCTGACGAGCCGCCTTGACGCGCAGATGACGCGTCCATGGCGGCTCGATGACTGCCGGGCAAGCTCCGGTTAATCGAAACTAGTTGAGAAAGATGTCATAACTACCTATTTAATAATAGTAATATATTGTGACTCACGCCTGGCGCTTCGGGCATTGGAAATCCGCGGCGGCTGCGGTCACAATCGCGCGCTCAAAAAATGCCGTGGAACTTTCTCGGGAAGCCGCTCCTCTAGACCGCATCCGACATGATCAAGACCGAACATCTCACCAAGCGCTACGGCCCGCTCGCGGCCGTCGATGATGTGACCTTCCAGGTCGGGCCCGGCGAAGTACTCGGGTTTCTCGGACCCAATGGCGCCGGCAAGACCACCACCATGCGCATGCTCGCCGGCTTCGTGACGCCGACCTCGGGCACCGGCAGCATCTGCGGGCACGACATCGGCAGCGACACGCTCGCCGCGAAGTCCGCGCTCGGCTATCTGCCGGAAGGGGCGCCGAGCTACGGCGAGATGACGGTGCGCAACTTTCTCGCTTTCATCGCCGACCTGCGCGCGCTCGCGGGCGAGCGCCGCCGCGCGCGGCTCGCCCACGTCATCGAGCACCTGCAGCTCGGCAGCGTCCTCGACCAGACGATCGACACGCTCTCGAAAGGTTTCCGGCGCCGCGTCGGGCTGGCGCAGGCGATCGTGCACGATCCGCCGGTACTGATTCTCGACGAGCCCACCGACGGGCTCGATCCCAACCAGAAACACGAGGTGCGTACGCTCATCAACGACATGGCGAGCGACAAGATCATCGTGATCTCCACCCACATCCTCGAGGAGGTCGATGCCGTGTGCACGCGCGCCATCATCATCGCCCGCGGGCGCATCGTCGCCGACGACACGCCCGCCGGGCTCGCCGCCCGCTCGCGCTATCACAATGCCGTCTCGATGCAGCTCGACGACCCGGCGCAGCTCGGCGCGGCGCGCGCCGCGGTGGGCTCGCTCCCCGCCGTGGCTGATCTCGAGGTGAGCGAGCGCGAGGCGCGGCTCACGGCTCTCCCTAAGGCCGGCGCCACCATCCTGCCGGCGGTGTCTGAGCTCGCCGCCCGCCAGGGGCTCAGGCTCAAGGAGCTGCATCTCGAGTCCGGCCGCCTCGACGAAGTTTTCCGCACCATCACCGCCTGATCGAGCCGAGCACATGCGCAACGTGGGCATCATCATGCGCCGCGAGCTCGCGAGTTACTTCGCGACGCCGCTGGCGTACGTCTTCATACTCATCTTCCTGGTGCTGGCGAATGCCTTCACCTTCTACCTGGGCGGCTTCTACGAGCGTGGCCAGGCCGACCTCGAGCCCTTCTTCACCTTCCATCCCTGGCTGTACCTGTTCCTCATCCCGGCGGTGTCGATGAAGCTGTGGGCGGAGGAGCGCAAGTCCGGCAGCATCGAGCTGCTCATGACACAGCCGGTGACGTTGCGCGAGGCGGTGACGGCCAAGTTCCTGGCCGCGTGGATCTTCACGGCGCTGGCGCTGGCGCTGACTTTTCCGCTGTGGATCACCGTCAATTACCTCGGCAAGCCCGATAACGGCGCGATCCTGGCCGCCTACCTCGGGAGCCTGCTGCTCGCCGGCGGTTTCCTCGCGATCGGCTCGTGCATGTCGGCCCTCACCCGCAGCCAGGTGGTGGCCTTCATCCTCGGCGTGGTCGCCTGCTTTGCGTTCCTGCTGGCGGGCTTTCCGCTGGTGCTCGACCTGTTCCGCAGCTGGGCGCCGCAGGCCCTCACCGACGCGATCGCCTCGCTGTCGTTCCTCACCCACTTCCAGTCGATCGAGAAGGGAGTGATCGACGTGCGTGACCTGCTCTATTTCGCCATGCTGATCGGCTTCTTCCTGTTCGCCACCGCCATCGCTCTCGAGTTGCGCAAGGCGGATTAGCACCCATGATGAAACGCTCCACCCTGGGCGGCGCAACGCTGCTGGCACTCGCCCTGCTGTTCGTCGCACTCACGGTACTGTTCAACTACGCGCTGCGCGGCTGGCGGGCCGACCTCACGCAGAACCATCTGTACACCACCGCTCCCGGCACCGGGCGCATCCTCAAGGGCATCCACGAGCCGATCAACCTCTACTTCTTCTTCTCGGAGAAGACCGCCGGCCAGCTGCCGCAGCTCAAGACCTACGGGGTGCGGGTGCGCGAATTCCTCGAGGAGCTCGCAGCACGCTCCAACGGCATGCTGCGCCTGCACGTGGTCGATCCGCAGCCGTTCTCCGAGGACGAGGACCGTGCCTCCGAGCTCGGCGTGCACGGCGTGCCGGTGGGAGCCACGGGGGCACAGCTGTACTTCGGCCTCGCCGGTACCAACTCAACCGACGGTCACGCGGCGATCGAGTTCTTTGATCCCAACAAGGAGCAGTTCCTCGAGTACGACGTGGTGCGCCTGGTCCATCAGCTGGCCAACCCGAAGAAACCGGTGCTGGCCTGGCTGTCGACGCTGCCGATGGGACCGGGCTTCGATCCGCAGACCGGGCAGATGCGCGAGCCGTGGGTGATCTACGGCCAGGCGGAGCAGCTCTTCGAGGTGCGGCCGCTCGAGCCGACCGCCACGAAGATCGATCCCGACGTGGACGTGCTGGTGCTGGTGCACCCGAAGAATCTGTCGCCGGCGACCCAGTTCGCGATCGACCAGTACGCGCTCAGGGGCGGCCATATCCTCGCGTTCGTCGACCCGCTGTCCGAGTCCGACACCGCCGGCAGCGACCCGCGCAACCCGATGGCGGCCATGGGAGCGGACAAGTCCTCGCATCTCGGTGAGCTGTTCACCGCCTGGGGCGTGAAGTTCGACGCCACGCAGGTGGTCGCCGACCGTGGTCACGCGCTCTCGGTGTCCATGCACCAGGGTGAGCCGCCGGTCGAGCATCTCGGAGTGCTGGGCTTCGACAAACCGAGCTTCGCGAGCGAGGACGTGATCACCGCCGGCCTCTCCAACGTTAACGTTGCGATGGCCGGCCACCTCGAGCCGGTCAAGGGCGCGGCCGTGAAGTTCGAGCCCCTGCTCAGCTCGAGTACCGATGCGGCGCTGCTCCCGGTGGAGCGGTTCCGCATGCTCTTCGATCCGGCGACGCTCCGCGAGGGCTTCAAGCCGAGCGGTGAGCGCTACACGATCGCCGCGCGCGTCACCGGCAACGTCGCCAGCGCCTTTCCCGCGGGCGCCCCCGCCGGCGTGACGCTCCCGCCCGGCGAGGCGCCGCTCAAGGCTTCCACCAAGCCGCTCAATCTGGTCGTGATTGCCGACACCGATCTGCTGTCCGACTATCTGTGGGTGCATGTGCAGGAGTTCTTCGGTCAGCGTCTCGCGCAGGCCTGGGCCAGCAACGGTGACCTGGTGCTCAACGCCCTCGACAATCTCGCCGGCAGCGCCGATCTCATCAGCGTGCGCGGCCGCGCGACCTTCACCCGCCCCTTCGCGCGTGTCGAGCGGCTGCGGCGCATCGCCGACGATCGCTTCCGCGACAAGGAGCAGGAGCTCGAGAAGCAGCTTCAGGCCACGGAGCAGAAGCTGAGCGCGTTGCAGTCGAAGGGCGGCGGCGGCGATCAGAGCGCCCTCATCGTCACGCCGGCGGAGCAGCAGGAGATCGAGCACTTCGCGCAGGAGAAGATCCGCATCCGCAAGGAGCTGCGCGCGGTGCGCGCCGGGCTCGACGCCGATATCTCCAGGCTCGGCACGGAGATCAAGATCGTGGACATCATCGTGATCCCGGCGGCGTTCGCGCTGCTGGCGCTGGCCTTCGCGGCCTGGCGGCGCCGGGCGCGCAGCCGTGCGACGGGGAGGCAGCCATGACAGCGCGTCGCGTCGCGCTGCTGCTCGCCGGTGGGCTCGCACTAATCGCGTTCGCCATCTGGCTCTCCTCGCACCGCCACCTCGAGCACGCGACGCTCTCCGGTGACCTGGTGCTGCCGGGCCTCGAGCAGAGCGTCAACGCGGTGAGCGAGGTCGACCTGCGCCGCGGTGACGGCAGCCACACGAGCCTGAAGAAGGCGAGCCATGGCTGGGTGGTGGGCGAGCGCGATTGGGCCGCCGACCCGGGCAAGGTGCGCAAGCTCCTGCTCGATCTCGGGGCGCTGAACGTCGTCGAGGAGAAGACGCGCCTGCCGGCCAACTACCCGCAACTCGGCGTGGAGGACGTCAGCACACCGAAGGCGACCGGCACGCAGATCGACGTGGTCACGCCCGGCCGCACCTTCGCTCTCATCGTCGGCAAGACCTCGAGCGGCAAGTCGGGCTACGTGCGCGTCGCCGGCACGGCTCCTTCGCTCCTCGCAGCCCCGCTCCTCACGCCGGATGCCGACCCCAAGACCTGGCTCGAGCGCTCGCTCATCGATCTGCCCGTCACCCGCGTCCGCCAGGTGGAGGAGAAGCCAGCCGAGGGGGCCGCCTACAGCGCGACGCGCGATCGCAAGGAGCAGGCCGACTTCACCGTGGCGCCCGTTCCCAAGGGCCGGCTGCTGACCCACGCCGGGGCCGCCGATGCCATCGCCGGTGCACTCGGCTCGCTGTCGCTCGAGGACGTGCAGAAGGCCGCGACGCCGGCGGACGCCAGGCTCTCGCGTGCCCTGTTCCGCACTTTCGACGGCCTGGAGATCGAGGCGGCGGGACGCAAGGACGGAGCGCGCGCCCTCATCACTCTCAAGGCGCGCGCGACCGCCAAGGAAGCCGAGGCCGAGGCGCAGCAGCTCAACACGCGGCTCGGCGGCTGGGAATTCGAGATTCCCGACTACAAGTACGGAGCGATCTTCCGCACGCTCGAGGAGCTGCTGCAGCCCGCGCCCGCGAAGCCTGAGAAGCCCGCGGCGAAGAAAGCGGCGGTGAAGGCGCCGGCCGCGAGCGGCACGGAGCCCGCCCCGAAGTAGCGCGCCACCGGCCGCCGACGCACGGCGCGGGTCAGGGCTTGACCTGCGCCAGGATCCCGAGCGGGCGGCCTTCGGGGTCGTTGAAGTGCGCCAGCCACTCCTCGGTGCCGTCGGCGTGGCGATGAATCATGTGCGGCGCCTGGGCAAACTCCACACCGCGCTCGCGCAACGTGTCGTACGCGGAACGGATGTCTGCGACGCGCAGATACAGAATCGACTCAGGTCCTGGCTTGTCGGTCGCGCTCAAGTACAGCCGCGTGCCGCCGCAGTCGAAGAACGCGTACGGGCCGAAGCTGTAGAGGTGCCGGAGCCCGAGAGTCTTGCCGTACCAGGCCTCGGACTCCTTGATGTCGCGCACCGTGCGCGACACCTGTGCCAGCGCGCCGAGTGCCAGTTGCGTCGTCATGGACTTCTCCTTGCGAGACAGCGCGCTGCCGCGCGGCTCGCGAAACCAGCGGCGCAGGGCCTGGCGGTTTGCGACCCCGAGCTTCGCCACCGCGTTCGCCACGTGGTACTTGACGGCATCGAGGCTGATGCCGCGGCGCGTGGCGATCTCACGGTTGCTCATCCCGTGCTGGATCGCGTGCACCACGCGCCACTCGGTCGGCGTCAGGACGTCGTCGTGACGCGGCCGCCCTCGGACTCTCGTGCTCGCCATGCGTGCGGATCCTACGGTCTCGGGCGTTGATTTACCCTCCCCCGCGTTTCCCGAGCGAGGGCGGTCTTGCGCACTGCAGCATTACGCCGGTCTCCCGCCGTGGGCGTAGAATTTTTGCGGCGTCGTAAGGAGGTGAACATGAGCGCCGTCATCCTCGCCGTGTTCAACGAATATGCGGCCGCGGACCGCGTCCGCACCCGCCTGGTGAGCGACGGCTTTCCCACCGATCGCGTCGAGCTCACGGCAGCCTGCGAGCCCGGCCGCGCGGGTCTCGAGCCCGCGGGCTCGGCGCATGACAAGTTCGTGCAGTACTACCGCACGCTGCTGAGCGCGCAGGACGAGCGTCCGTTCGTCGAGGGCCTCGCCGAGCGCGTCGCGGGCGGCGCCGCCACCATTACCGTGCACCCCCGCGGCAGCATCGAGACCGAGCGCGCCGCCGAGATCCTCGAGGGCGAAGGGGCGGTGGAGGTGGTCGGCCACGATCTCGAGAAGCAGTCCTTCGAGCACGCCGCCTCGCGCGGCGAGGGCTACTGGGTGCGCCACTTCATGCTCGACAACCCGACCGGCGCCGACTGCATCTACTGCCGGCTGTTCCCCGGGCACGAGCACTGAGCCCGCACGCGACCAAGCGCCGCGCGCACCCGCCGCTGCGCGCCGAGAGCCTGCCCTGAGGCAGACTCCCGGCAAGCAGCAGCCCTGCTATTACGGTTGCTTGTCGAGTGTCATCGTAGTCGTTTGACTGTGTATCAGATCCTTGTCGGTCAAGCTGATCGACTTGCCGTCCGCGGCAGTGGCGAGGTGTATCACATCGGTTACCTTGCCCTGGCGATGATCGGTCTCCTCGACGGCATTCGCCGAGAGTCTCTTCAGCGTGACGGTCGTATGGCCCGGATCACCCGTGATCGGGTACTCCTTGCCGTCGAACTTCGCGTCGTAGCTCTGGCCATTGGCGCTCATGCTGAATGAATCAGCGGTCATCTTGTACGTGACGATGGTCCCGGCGTCGTTGGCGTCGGTCGTCTTATCCGGCGCCCACGATCCCGACACGGCGTGCGAGCCGCTGGGCCCTGCCGCTACGCGCTTTTCCGTGAAGCTGAAGGTGGCCGGCTTCGTCCCGGTGTGGTCGGTGAACTTGCCGCTCAGCGTCGATCCGTCAGCGGACACGGACATCGTGTAGACACCGGTGATCTTGCCGGCGAGTTTAGCGGTGCGTTCGACCGTCTTCCCGTCGACGATCTTCACGATGAGAGTGTCGTAATAGTCGTGCCCGGTGACCTTTTGCTCCGAGCCGTCGGCTTTGACGTTGAGGGGCGGGTCGCAAGTCGAACAGGTGTACATTCCGTCCGCCACCGCAAAAACGTCCGGCTTTCCGGTCACCTTCACCGAGTCGACCCGGCCCTTCCACGTGCCATCGAACGGGCTGCTCGCGAACGCAGCAACCGGCAGAAGTATCAGTGCCATTACTGGGATTCTCATCTTGCCTCCCCTTGGTTCGTGTAGTTGGTCGGCGCGTCCGGGCGACGCTCCGGGAGCGGCGGAGTGTATGCCCGGCGCAGCGCCTCACCAACAGCGAAGCCCGAGCTCACGACCTGATGCGCTGCGGCAAGCGTTGTCACGGTCGGCCGGCAAGGAGTGATAACGTGCGCGCATGACCGAGAACGTGCTTGCCGGCGGTTGCCTGTGCGGCGCGGTGCGCTATCAGATCGAGGGCGCCGTCCGCAATCCGTGCTTCTGCCGCCGAGACCGACGTGACGTCGCCACGCTCGATGACCCGGCGGCGGTCGCGCCGCTGATGCACGTGTGGGTGAAGGAGCGGCTGCCGTGGGTGGCGATTTGCGACTCGCTGCCGCAGCACTCCGCTGGCTCAACCGGCACGTAGCGCTCTAACGCGTCTTCGCGAGCAGCCCGAGCGACACGGCGGCCAGCAGCGCCGTCGGCAACCAGGCGAGCACCACCGGGTTCAGCGCGAACACGACCGTGCTGCTCTCGATGAGTCTCTGCAGCAGGAAGAAGGTGATGCCGAGCATGAGCCCGAGCAGCATGCGCGTCCCGGAGCCGGTGGAGCGCAGGGGCCCCAGCGCGAAGGGAATGGCGAGTATCGCGCAAAAGGCGATCGCCAGGGTGCGCGCGATGCGCGACCAGAACGCAAACACGTACTCGCGCGCATCGAGCGCGTTGCTGCGGTAGTAGCGGATCAGGCGCCACAGGGCGCCGATCGTGAGCTGATCCGGGTCCTGGACGGCCAGGCCGAGAAATCCGGCGGTGACGTTCGACTCGAGTATGCGCTCGGCGGGCGGCGTAGCGCTCACCGTGTCGCCGGCAAAGCGCGATTCGGCGTAGTCGGTGAGCAGCCACTTGCGGCTCGAGCCGGCGGTGGCGCGCCGGGCGCGCCCCATGGCGAGCAGCTGATGCTGCGGCGACAGCTCGAAGATCTGCATACCGCCGAACTGACGCTCGCCCGACTGCCCGGCGACGTTGAGGATCATATCGCCATCGCGCACCCAGGCGCCGCTGCCGGTGCCGAAGCTGACGTTGCTCAGCTTGCTGAAGGCCTTCTGCTCGCGCGCCACCTGCTGCAGCGGCGGGCCGAGAAACTCCCCGAGCACCAGCTCCGTCGCGATGAGCAGTCCCGCCGCGATGAGCGTGGTGCCGGCGATCCGCGCGACCGACACCCCGGTGGCGCGCACCACGGTGAGCTCGCTGCCGCGCGCCAGGCTACCTAAGCCCAGCAGCGCGCCGATCAGCACCGTGATGGGCAGCAGCTCGTAGGCCTGCTGCGGCAGGTTGAGCAGCGTGTACCACAGCGCGCCCCAGACCGTGTAGTGCCCGACGCCGATGTCGGCCTGCTGATCGATCAGCAGCCACAGTCCCCCGAGCACCAGGAACACGATCATCACCAGCAGCACCGAGCCGAGGATGGTGCGTATCAGGTAACGGTCGAGCACGCTCACAGACGCCGCACCCGGTAGCGCAGCCGGTTCACGAGCCCGGGTCCCAGGATGACCGCGAGTGCCAGCAGCACGACCACGGCGTGCGTCCACCACAGGCCGAGCACGACCGGCACCGTGCCACGGCCGATCCACACTTTGCCGGCCGACACGAGGTTGAGATAGAGGAAGTAGATCACCACGGCGAGCCACACCCGCGCGTAGCGGCCCTGGCGCGGCTTGAGGCGCGACAGCGGCACGGCCAGCAGCGCCAGCACCATGCAGGTGAGGGGCATGGCGATGCGCCACGCGAGCTCCGCCTGCTCGGGCAGGGAGCGCGACCCGAGGAGCTCCGCGGTGGGGCGCGCCTCGAGCGCCGTGACGACGTCGCTGCTCTGCGGCACGCGCACCGGCACCACGTGCTCGGCGAAGCGCAGCATGCGGAACTCGCCGCTGCCGGGTACGCCCTCGAAGCGCTCGCCGTCATAGAGGGTGAGGATGTGCGTCAGTCCATCAGGCGCGACCTCGCGGCGGGCGCGCTGGGCGAGCGCCACCTCGACCACGGGCCCACGGTTGCGCTCCACGAAGACGTTGCCGAGCGTGCCGTCGGCGGCGACCTCCTGGGCGTACACCACCGCGCTGCCGCCGCCGAAGCTGCGGAACTTGCCGGGCGCGATCGGCGCGAACTGCCCCGCGCGCAGCGCCTCGTTGCGCAGGCTGAGGGCACGCACCGTGGCCGCGGGCGCCAGCACCAGGGTAAGCCAGGCGAGCGCCGCCGTGAGGAGCGCGGCGAGCAATGCCACCGGCAGATAGATATTGGCGGGCCCGGTGCCGCAGGCCAGTGCCGCCGCCATCTCGCTATCGTGATACAGCCGCCCGAATGCGAGCACTACGCCGAGCAGCAGGCCCACCGGCAGCAGTACCCACAGGTATTGCAGCGCGCCGAGGCCGATCAGCTCGAGCACCACGCCCTGCGGATACTGGTTGGCTGCGGCGCGCTCCAGCACCCCCACCACCTGGTTGGCGAGCAGGATTGCCAGCAGCACGCCCGTCACGACCAGCCATGCGGCGGCCACTTCGCGCAGAATGTAGCGTCCGAGAATAGTCCCCAAAGCCGCTCCAATCGACCCGTCGCCGGAAACCCGGCGGGCTCTTGGGTTACACTTGCCCTCGCTTACACCCATCGCAGCACATCGCGCGCTGAACAACACCAACGGAGCGAGGCGCCCAAGAGCCGCGAATAAGGTAAATCAGACGCTCGCACGCCTCAACGGGAAGGGGATAGCGGATGGAATTCGGGGTCTGGACGAAGGGCTTGGCGACGCTCGCGGTCGACTGCCTGGTCGTGGGCGTGTTCGAAGAGACCGAGCTCGGCGCCGAAGCGCGCGCCGTGGACGCGGCCTGCGGCGGACGCCTGCAGCGGCTGCTGGCGCGCGGCGATTTCAACGGGCGCGCCGGCGACACGCTGCTCATCACCGAGGTCACCGAGCTGCCGGCGCGCCGCGTGTTGCTGGTGGGGCTGGGCACGCGCGCGCAGCTCTCGCGCCGCAGCTGGCGGCGCGCGTGGGGCAGCGCGGTCACCGCCCTGAGCCGCACGCGCATCGCGAGCGTCGCGCTCGCGCTCGATCGGCCCACGGCGCGCGAGCTCGATGACTACTACTTCGGGCGCGCGGTCGCGGAGATCGCCGGCGCCACGCTCTACCGCATCAACGATTTGAAGACCGGCAAGAAACCGCCCGCCGCGGCGCTGAAGAAGGTGCTTGCCGGCCCGGTGCGCAAGGCCGACGCCGCGGCGCGCGGCTTCAAGCACGGCGCGACAATCAGCGCCGCCGCTACCATACAGCGCGACCTCGCCAACCTGCCGGCGAATGTCTGTACCCCGACCTTTCTCGCCGAGGAGGCGCGCGCGCTCGCCAGGCGGCACAAGTCGCTCACGGCGCGTGTGCTCGACGAAGCCGCGATCCGCCGCGAGAAGATGGGCTGCCTGCTCGCCGTCGCGCAGGGCAGCCGGCAGCCGCCGCGCTTCATCGTGCTCGAGTATCGCGGCGGCAAGGCTTCGCAGCCGCCGGTGGTGCTGGTCGGAAAGGGCGTGACCTTCGACACCGGCGGCATCTCCCTCAAGGATCCGCCGGGCATGGACGAGATGAAGTTCGACATGAGCGGGGCGGCGGCGGTGATCGCCAGCCTCACGCTCGCGGCGGAGCTGCGCCTGCCGCTGCACGTCGTGGGGCTCGTCGCCGCGGTGGAGAACATGCCGGGCGGCAAGGCCGTGAAGCCCGGCGACATCGCCAGCAGCTCCTCGGGCCAGACGGTCGAGATCCTCAACACCGACGCCGAGGGCCGCCTGATCCTGTGCGACGCGCTGCACTACGCGCGCCGCTTCCGCCCGGCCGCGGTGGTCGACATCGCCACCCTCACCGGTGCCTGCGTGGTTGCGCTCGGTCACCATCACTCGGGGGTCATGGGTAACGATGAGACGCTCATCAGGCAGCTGGTCGAGGCCGGAGTGCGCGCCGACGACCGTTGCTGGCAGTTGCCGCTCACCGAGGACTACGCCGAGCAGCTGAAGAGCAACTTCGCCGACTTCGCCAATATCGGCGGACGCGACGGCGGCGCGATCACCGCCGCCGCCTTCCTCGGCAAGTTCACCCAGGGCCTCACCTGGGCGCATCTGGACGTCGCCGGCACGGCCTACCAGGGCGGCGCCAGCAAGGGCAGCACCGGGCGGCCGACGCCGCTGCTCGCCGACTTCCTCATCCGCCGCGCCGAGCGCTGAGGCGCCCGCCGGCCGGCGAGGCCGCGGCGGCCCTTGCGGCGCGCGCCGTGAGGCGCGGCCGCTGCCGCTATAATTGTCGGGTTTCCTCCCCGGTTTCCCTTGCATTCAATGGATAAGGTGTACGCGCCGCAGGACCTCGAGCGGCGCCTCTACGAGCGGTGGGAGTCGCGCGGGTGGTTCGCACCACCAGGCCGTGGCGCGCCCTACTGCATCATGATCCCGCCACCCAACGTGACCGGAACGCTGCACATGGGGCATGCGTTCCAGCACACGCTGATGGACGCGCTGACGCGCTATCACCGCATGCTCGGTGAGGACGTGCTGTGGCAGCCGGGCACCGACCACGCCGGCATCGCCACCCAGATGGTGGTGGAGCGACAGCTGAACGCCGCGGGGCAGCGGCGCGCCGACCTCGGCCGCGAGGCCTTCATCGAGCGGGTGTGGCAGTGGCGCGCGCAGTCCGGGGGCACGATCGCCGAGCAGATGCGCCGCCTCGGCGACTCGGTCGACTGGTCGCGCGATCGCTTCACCATGGACCCGGGGCTGACGCGCGCGGTCATCGAAGTGTTCGTGCGGCTGTACGAGGAAGGGCTCATCTATCGCGGCAAGCGCCTGGTCAACTGGGACCCGGTGCTGCTCACGGCGCTGTCCGATCTCGAGGTGCAATCGCAGGAGGAGGACGGTCAGCTCTGGCACGTGCGCTATCCGCTCGAGGACGGCAGCGGCCACGTGGTGGTCGCGACCACGCGTCCCGAGACCCTGCTGGGGGACGTCGCGGTGGCCGTGCACCCCGATGACGAGCGCTACCGGCACCTGGTCGGCCGCAACGTGCTGCTGCCGCTCGCCGGTCGCACCATCCCGATGATCGCCGACTTCTACGTCGATCCGAACTTCGGCTCCGGCTGCGTGAAGATCACGCCGGCGCATGACTTCAACGACTACGAGATCGGACAGCGTCACGCCCTGCCGCTCATCAACATCTTCACCGAGCACGCCGCGCTCAACGACTCTGTGCCGGAGCGCTTCCGGGGCCTCGACCGCTTCGAGGCGCGCGCGCGCGTCGTGGCCGAGCTCGAGGCGGCCGGCCTCGTCAAGCGCGTCGAGCCGCACAAGCTGGTGATCCCGCGCGGCGACCGCAGCGGCGCGGTGCTCGAGCCCTGGCTCACCGATCAGTGGTACGTGAAGATCGCACCGCTCGCGAAGCCGGCGCTCGCCGCCGTGGAGGACGGCCGTACCCGCTTCGTGCCGGAGAGCTGGGCGCGCACCTACTTCGAGTGGATGCGCAACATCAAGGACTGGTGCGTGAGCCGGCAGCTGTGGTGGGGTCACCGCATCCCGGCGTGGTACGACGGCCTCGGCAACGTGTACGTCGGGCGCGACGAGGAAGAAGTGCGCGCTCGTCACGGGCTCGACGCGCGGCTGCCACTTCATCAGGACGAGGACGTGCTCGACACCTGGTTCTCATCGGCCCTGTGGCCGTTCTCGACGCTCGGCTGGCCGGAGAAGACCGAGGCGCTCGCACGCTTCTACCCGGGCAGCGTGCTGGTGACCGGTTTCGACATCATCTTCTTCTGGGTCGCGCGCATGATGATGATGGGGCTCAAATTCATGGGAGAGGTGCCGTTCCGCGACGTCTACATCACCGGCCTCATCCGCGACGAGCGCGGCGACAAGATGTCGAAATCCAAGGGCAACGTCATCGACCCGCTCGACATCGTCGGCGGCATATCGCTCGAGGCGCTCGTCGAGAAGCGCACCAGCGGGCTGATGCAGCCGCGGCTCGCCGCCTCCATCGAGAAGGCCACCCGCCGCCAGTACCCGGACGGCATCGCGCCGCACGGCACCGACGCGCTGCGCTTCACCTTCACCGCCCTCGCCTCGCCGAGCCGCGACCTGCGCTTCGATCTCGGCCGCGTGGGCGGCTACCGCAATTTCTGCAACAAGCTGTGGAACGCGGCGCGCTTCGTCACGCAGAGGCTCGCCGAGCAGCCGCCGCCTCCCGCCGGCACGGCCGCCGAGCTGTCGGTAGCCGACCGGTGGATCCGGGCGCGCTTCGGCCGCATGCTGGCCGCGGTCGCGCAGGCGCTCGGTGACTACCGTTTCGACTTCGCCGCCACCGCGCTCTACGAGTTCACCTGGTACGACTTCTGCGACTGGTACCTGGAGCTCACCAAGCCGGTGCTGCAGTCCGGGGAGTCGAGCCCGGCGGCCCGCGCCGGCACCTGCCGCACGCTGGCGGAGATCCTCGAGGCGCTGCAGCGCGCGCTGCATCCTTTCATGCCGTTCATCACCGAGGAGATCTGGCAGCGCGCCGCGCCGCTCGCCGGCGTCTCGGGCGAGACCGTCATGCTGCAACCCTACCCGAGCGCGGCCGAATTTCCGCCCGACGAGGCGGCGGAGCGCGAGGCCGCCTGGATCCAGGCCGTGGTGCTCGGCGTCCGCCAGATCCGCGGCGAGATGAACATCAATCCGGCGCGGCGCATCCCGCTGCTGCTGCGTGATGCCAGCGCCGAGGACCGTGAGTGGGCGGCGCGCCACCGCCCCTACCTCGAGCGCCTCGCGGGGCTCGAGAGCCTGACGGTGCTCAGTGCCGGTGCTGCGGTGCCGCCGGCGGCGCTCGCGCTGGTCGGCAAGCTGGGGCTGCTCGTGCCCATGGCGGGCCTCATCGATGCGCCGGCGGAGGCCGAGCGCCTCGCCAAGCTGATCGGCAAAGCCGACAAGGAGCTCGCGGGCGTGCGCGGACGGCTCGCGAGCGCCAGCTTCGTCGACGGCGCGCCCGCGGCGGTGGTCGCCGCCGCGCGCGAGCGTGTCGCCGAGCTCGAGCGCAGCGTGCAGGGCTTGCGCGCCCAGCTCGAGCGCGTGCGCGAGCTGCTGCCGCCGTGAGCGCCGCCGGCGCGCCCACGGGCGACTCGAGCGCGCTGCGCGCGGTGCTCGCCACGCTCGAGACCATCATCCTCGGCAAGCCGCAGCAGATCCGGCTGTGCCTCGCCTGCCTCATGGCGCGCGGACACCTGCTGATCGAGGACGTTCCGGGAGTGGGCAAGACCACGCTGGCGCACGCGCTCGCGCACGTGCTCGGGCTGGCATGGCAGCGCGTGCAGTTCACCAGCGACCTGCTGCCCGCGGACATCATCGGCGTGTCGGTCTTCGACCGCGCTCATCAGCGCTTCGACTTCCGCCGCGGCCCGATCTTCACCCAGCTGCTGCTCGCGGACGAGGTCAACCGCGCCAGTCCGCGTACGCAGAGCGCGCTGCTCGAGGCGATGGAGGAGCGGCAGGTGAGCGCCGACGGCACCACCTACCGCCTGCCGGACGTGTTCTTCGTGGTCGCCACGCAGAATCCGCACGAGCAGCTCGGCACCTTCGCCCTGCCCGAGTCGCAGCTCGACCGCTTCCTCATGCGCGTGACGCTCGGCTACCCCGACGCGGCGCACGAGCGCGAGCTGCTGCGCGGGGGCGAGCGCCGCGACCTGCTGCCGCAGATCCCGCCGGCCCTCAACCCCGCGGCGGTGCTGCGGGTGCAGCACGAGGTGCGCGCCGTACATGTGGCCGATGCGCTGCTCGACTACTGCCAGGCGCTGATCGCGCGCACGCGCGAGAGAAGCGACCTGAAGCTCGGACTCTCGCCGCGCGCGGGACAGGGTCTGGTGCGCGCCGCGCAGTCGTGGGCCTACGTCGCAGGGCGCACCGCCGTGCTGCCCGAGGACGTGCAGGCGGTGCTGCCCGCGGTGGTCGCGCACCGCCTCGAGCGCCGCGAGCCCGGCGGCAGCGCCGACGGCGAGGCGATCGCCGCCGAGATCGTGCGTGCCGTTCCCGTACCCCTCTGACGAGGCGCGCCGATGAGAGTGCCTTTCGCAGCGGCGGCGCGCGCCCGCATGGCCGCCTGGGTGCGGCGGCGCCAGGGCGCCGACGTGCTTCCCGTGACGCTGGCGCGGCGGCGCCTGTACATCCTGCCGACGCGCGCCGGGCTGGCCTTCGGGGGACTGTGGCTCCTGATGCTGCTCGCGGGACTGAACTACGGCAACAGTCTCGCGCTGTTCTTCACCTTTCTGCTCGCCGGTTTCGCGCTGGTCGCGATGCACCAGTGCCACCGCAACCTGCTCGGCACGACGCTGGTCTCGGTGAGCGCTCCGCCGATGTTCGCCCGCAGGGCGGGCGCGCTGGTGCTGACGCTCGAGAATCGCTCGCCCGAGGCGCGTCCCGGCGTCGCGGCTTCCCTCGATGACGGACCGCTGATCGGCGCAGACCTCGCGCCGCACGGGCGCGCCGTGCTCACGCTGCCGCTCGCGGCGGCGCGCCGCGGCCTCGTGCGCATCGACCGTCTGCGCCTGACGAGCACGCATCCCTTCGGGCTGTTCCGCACCTGGACCTGGGTGCACCTGACCGTGGAGGTGCTGGTGTATCCCCATCCCGCGGGCCGGCTGCCGCGGCCGACGACGAGCGGGACGCAGCTCGGCGAGCGCCCGCACGGCAGCGCCGGCGCCGACGAGTGGCTGGGGCTGCGGCCGTTTCGCGACGGCGACTCGCCGCGCCAGGTCGCCTGGAAGGCGTACGCCCGTGGGGCGCCGCTGCTCGTGAAGGAATACAGCCCGGCGGGATCCGACCTGTGCCTGTTCGACTTCGCGCGGCTGCGGATCCCTGACATCGAGGCGCGCCTCTCCCAGCTCGCCCGCTGGGTGGTCGATGCGGAGGCGGGGGGCGAGCGTTACGGCCTGACGCTCCCGGGCGCAGCGCTCGCGCCGAACCGCGGTCCCGAGCACCGCCATCACTGTCTCGCCGCGCTCGCGCTCCATGGAAGCGATGGCTGAGCGCAGCCAGCCTGCAGCGCTCTACTGGGCGACCGCGGCGTTCGCCGGTGGTCTGCTGCTGCACGTCGACCGCGTGCCCGTGTGGGTCACGGCCGCGGCGCTGCTGCTCGTTGTGTGGCGGCTCGTCGCCGCGCATGCCCGCGTGCCGCAGCCGGGCAGGATCGCCCGCACGGTGCTCACCGCGGTCGTGACGATCGCGGTGCTGGCGCGCTTCCACACGCTGAACGGCCTCGCCGCGGGAACGGCGCTCCTCATCCTCATGGCGGCTCTCAAGCTCCTCGAGAGCTACCGGCGCCGCGATCGGCTGGTGCTGGTGGGCGCGGGGCTGTTCCTGCTGCTGGCCGCGTGCCTCGACCGGCAGAGCCTCGCGCGCGCGCCGCTCTATCTCGCGCAGGCGTGGCTGTGCTGCACGGCGCTCGCCGTGATCGCCTCCGACGGCTTCCCCGGGCGCGCCGCGCTCGCGCTCGCGGGACGCACGCTGCTCTTCGCTCTGCCGCTCGCGGTGCTGCTGTTCCTGTTCTTCCCGCGCCTCGCCGGCTCCTTCTGGACGGTGCCGCGCGGCGAGGAGGGCCTCACCGGCCTTTCCGACACCATGAGTCCAGGTAGCATCGGCAAGCTCACGACCTCCTACGACATCGCGTTCCGCGCGCGCTTCGAGGGCCCGCTGCCGCCGCCCGAGCAGCGCTACTGGCGCGGCCCGGTGCTGCCTCAGTTCGACGGCTTCACGTGGTCGCGCGGCGCGCGTGACTGGCGCGCGCGCGCCGCCTGGGAGTTCGCCGGGCCCGCCTACCGCTATCGCATCGCGCTCGAGCCGAGCCGGCACCGCTGGTGGTTTGCGCTCGACACGCCCGCGCAATCCCCCGATCCCAACGTGACCCTCACGCACGACTACGAGCTGCTGGCCCCACGGCCGGTGTCGGATCCGACCAGCTACGAGGCGCTGTCGTATACGGCGCGGCGCGCGGCCGCGCCGCTGGCGGACTGGGAACGGCTCGAGGACACCGCCTTGCCGCGCGGGCGCAATCCGCGCTCGCTCGCGCTGGCGCGCGAGCTGCGCGCGCGCGCCGCCAGCGACACCGCCTTCGTGACGGCAGCGCTCGACTACCTGCGCAGCGGCGGCTTCGTGTATTCGCTCGAGCCCGAGCAGCTCGGCAGCGACGAGATCGATGACCTGCTGTTCCGCACCCGCACCGGGTTCTGCGGCCACTACGCTTCCGCCTTCGCCGTGCTGATGCGGGCAGCGGATGTGCCCGCGCGGGTCGTCACCGGCTACCAGGGCGGGGAATGGAATCCCGTCGGCGGATATCTGGTGGTGCGCCAGGCGGATGCGCATGCCTGGGTCGAGGTATGGCTCGCGGGGCGCGGCTGGACGCGCGTGGATCCGACCGCGGTGGTGGAGCCCGAGCGGCTGGTGCGTGGCGCGCTCGATCTGCTGCCCGAGGCGATGTCGGCATCGACACGGCTGCTGCGCGCATCGCCGTGGCTCGTGGGGCTGCTGCAGCGCTGGGATGCCGCCAACGCCTGGTGGAACGAGCGGGTGGTGAAGTTCGATTACGCGACGCAGATCGACGTGCTCGAGCGCCTTGGAATTCGCTCCGCCAACGTCTGGGCGCTCGGCTGGGCCTTCATGATCGCGCTGCTGACGTGGCTCGCGGTCCTCGCCTGGCACATGGGAGGTGCGGCACGCTCCGCGCGTCCCGAAGCCCTCGCGCGCGCCTACGCAATGCTGTGCCGCAAGCTCGCGCGCACGGGTCGCGCGCGCGCCCCGCATCAGGGACCGCTCGCGTACGCCGAAGCGCTCCGCGGCGGCTCCCCCGCCGTGACGGAGAGCGCATACACGCTGCTGGCCGTCTACGCGCAGCTGCGCTACGGCGCCCCCGAGCCCGCGACGCGCGCGCACGACATCGAGGCATTCGCGCGCGCGGTGCGCCGGCTGCGCCTGTCATAAGTCAGGAGGAACGGAAGCCGATCTTGGCGTGGGCGCCGTCGCAGAAGGGCTTGTGGGCGCTGCCGCCGCAGCGGCACAGGTTCGCCGCTTCGACCCGCGCCACCACCCGTCCGGTGCCGCTGACGATCTCGAGGTTGCCGCGGACCCGCAGCGGGCCGTTCACCTGCGGGTCGATCGCGAGTACCCCGGCGCGCGCCGGCAGCATCTCGGTCGCGCCGCTCGGCGGCTCACCGCTCGCGCTGAAGCCGATCTGGTGGTGCGAGCCATCGCAGTAAGGCTTGTTCTTCGAGGCGCCGCAGCGGCACAGCGTCGCGCGAAACCCGGCCGCGGCACCCTCGATCGTAAGCTGCGCGCGGAAGGCGTAGGGACCACCCTCGCGCACGGTGGCGAGATTGACCGGCGGCGCGGATTCGTCCGGCTCACCGTCGCGGCGGCGATAACGGATGGCACCCGAGGGGCAGGCGTGTGCCACCTCCACCAGGCGCTCCACCGGCATCGCATCCGGATGAATCCACGGTCCCTTGACATTGGCGAGAAACACCTGCGGCGCCCAGGTGACGCAGTAGCGCGAGTGAATACAGCGCTTCGCCTCGAACTCGAGCTCGAGCTTCTCACCGGTCACATGCTCGACACCATCGGCGACCTGCGCGGCGGGCGCCGGGGCTGGAGCGGGCGACGGGCGACGCACCCCACGCTGATCCGCAGCCGGCGCGGCGGCGGCTGGCGCGTCGAGGTCAAATCCCTTGCGCGCGCGCTCCGCGAGCGCGATGAGCTGCGCCGCCGCGGCGACCGAGCGGGCATCGCCGCCCGCCTTGAGCAGCGCGGCGGCCTCGGCGAGCTGTCCGAAGCGCTCGACGAACACACGCCGCGCCGCAGGCCCCGGCGGCAGTGGGCTTGGATCCCTCAGGGTGATGAACGTGACGCCGGCATGGCACTGCGGGTTTGAGGGCCCGGCCGGCAGACGTGCCGCACGCTCGGCGAGCGGCACGAGCGCACGCATCAGGCCGATGGCGAGGTCGATGCTGAGCGACTTCTCGGCGCCGGGACCGCGTACGCCGTAGGAGTACCCGAGCAAGCGCAGCATGAGTGCGTAGCAGGCGTTGGCGAGATCGACGGTCGCGAAAGCGTCCGGGTTCTCGAGCCACACCCGCCCCTCGGGGCGCGGCGGCCGGCGCAGCACCGGATTGGTCGCCGCGGGGAAGGCCGGCGCGAACTCCGGGTTCTTCTCCTGGAGCGCGCGCAGCTCGGAGCGGATGCCGAGAAACCTCTGGTAGTGAGAGCCCGTCGAGTCGCGCGGCGCGCCCTCGCCCTGCTCGACGATGGCGGAGAACGCCGCGAGTGCCGTCTTCAGGCAAACGACCGGCTCGGCACCGGCGAGACCCACTTCCTGGGGCGAGAGCTGCAGTGCGCGGTCGCCGCCGAAAGCGACCGCCTCGCCATGGTGCTCGACAAAGGTGCGCAGCCCTTCGCCGAGCCTCGCGTAGAAGTCACCCACGGTCTCGTAGTCACGGCCCATCGGCGTCAGGTGCGGCCGCTGCGTGCCGCGCACGTAGGTCCGCTCGCAGGCAAAGCCCGCTCCCTCGGGCTCGCTCGAGCCCCGCGGCCGCTCGAGGAACACGAAGTGCTGGAGCGTCTCGGCGTTGAACGGCGCGAGCTTCACCGTGATGCTGGCCGGCAGGTAGCCGGGATCGAGCGGAAAGTTCGCGCGGCCGACGCGTGGGCTCGCGCCGAGCGCCGAGGTGATGTTCCAGACCGCGGCCAGGTGCCCCATCTCGTCGATCGCCACGCTGAGCAGCTGCTGGCGCCAGCGTTTGACCGCCGCCGCCTCGGAGGCAGAGAGGCCCTCACTCTCGCCGTCCTTCAAGCTGAAGGCAGCGTAGAGGTACGTGCACATCAGGTTGTGCTCGAGCTCGGCGGCCTCGTAGAGCAGGTTGATGAGGATCTCGCGCTGTGTGAGCGGGGCCGCAACCGCCGGAACGTCGTTCATAGGGCCTCCCGACGGGCTATGTGGCATAAAACGCTTCCCTGCGCCATCCCCCGGAAGTGCCGGGCCTGATGTCCGCCGAAATTGCCGCCGGCAATTTCGGCCAAATTAACGACCGTGCTCGCGCGTCTCGCGGAAATGGATTCCCGGCCAGCGCTCGATCGTCAGCTCGAGGTTGACGCGCGACGGCGCGAGATACACGAGCGCGCCGGAGTGATCGAGCGCCAGGTGCTCGTGCGCGCGGGCGCGGAACTCCTCGAGACGCTGCGCATCGGCGCTGTCGACCCAGCGCGCGGTGTGTACCGTGACGGGCTCGAAGACGCATTGCACGCCGTACTCGTCTGCGAGGCGGAAGGCCACCACCTCGAATTGCAGCTGCCCGACGGCTCCCAGGATCAGCTCGTTGCTGCGCAGCGGCCGGAAGAGCTGCGTGGCGCCCTCCTCGCACAGCTGCGACAGACCCTTCTGCAGCGCCTTGGCGCGCAGCGGATCCTTGAGCACCGCCCGGCGGAAGATCTCCGGGGCGAAGTTCGGCACACCGGTGAAGGCGAGCCGCTCGCCCTGGGTGAAGCTGTCGCCGATGTTGATGGTGCCGTAGTTGTGCAGCCCGATGATGTCGCCGGCGTAGGCCTCCTCGGCCTGGGCGCGCTCGGCCGCCATGAAGGTGAGCGCGTCGGCGACCCGCACCTCCTTGCCGAGGCGCACGTGATAAAGGCGCATGCCACGCGTGTATTTGCCGGCACACAGCCGCAGGAACGCGATGCGGTCGCGGTGGGCGGGATCCATATTGGCCTGGATCTTGAAGACGAAGCCGGCGAGCGCGGGCTCGCCCGGCTCCACGGTGCGCTCGCGCGCCGCGCGCGGCAGCGGCCCCGGAGCGTGCGTCACGAAAGCCGTGAGCAGCTCCTCGACGCCGAAGTTGTTGATGGCCGAGCCGAAGAACACCGGTGTCTGCTGCCCGGCGCGATAGGCCTCCTGGTCGAAGCTCTCGGTCGCGCCCTTCACGAGCTCGATCTCATCGAGAAAGGATCGCGCCGCCTCGCCGAGGAACTCGCGCGCCGCCGCGCTCGCGAGCCCGTCGATGATGCGGTTCTCGCCCACGCGGCCGCGCTCGCCCGCCGTGTACGCGTAGATGCGGTCCTCGGCCAGGTGATAGATGCCGCGCAGCTCTCGCCCCATGCCGATCGGCCAGGTGACCGGGGCGGTACCGATGCGCAGCACGCTCTCGATCTCATCCAGCAGCTCGATGGGCGTGCGGCCGTCGCGGTCGAGCTTGTTGATGAAGGTCATGATGGGCGTATCACGGAGGCGACAGACCTCCATGAGCTTGATGGTGCGCTCCTCCACACCCTTGGCGCAGTCGATGACCATGAGCGCGGAGTCGACCGCCGTGAGCGTACGGTAGGTGTCTTCGGAGAAGTCCTCGTGCCCCGGAGTGTCGAGCAGGTTCACGATGCAGTCGCGATACGGAAACTGCATCACCGAGGAAGTCACCGAGATGCCGCGCTGCTGCTCGAGCCGCATCCAGTCGGAGGTCGCGTGGCGCGCGGCCTTGCGGCCCTTGACGGTGCCCGCCATCTGGATCGCGCCGCCGAACAGCAGCAGCTTCTCCGTGAGGGTGGTCTTGCCGGCGTCGGGGTGCGAGATGATCGCGAAGGTGCGTCGCCGACGGATTTCGGCAGCGAGATCAGCCATGACAGGCAGCGGCGCTCAGCCGGGACGAGCGCGTGCGGCACGCAGCCCGAGTCGCAGCACCGCGGCGTCCTCACGTCCGCCCACGGCCTGGTAGTAGCCGCGCCGCATGCCCACCTGCTCGAAGCCATGCGCCAGATAGAGGCGGATGGCCGCGGTGTTGGAGGGACGCACTTCCAGAAACGCCTCTTTCATGCCGGCTGCCGTGGCCCGCTCGACCAGCAGCGTGAGCAGGCGCCCTCCGAGGCCGCGGCAGCGGAACGCCTCGCCGACGCACAGGTTGAGGATATGCGCCTCGCCGGCGCCGAGGCTCATCACTCCGTAGCCTGCGACCTGCCGCCCGAGCGTCGCCACGCGGCAGGTGTACCCCACCCGCAGGCAGTCGCGGAAGATACCCTCGCTCCAGGGGAACTGATACGAGGCGCGCTCGATCGCCACCACCTCGGGGACGTCGGCGTCGCGCATCGCGCGGATCGCCTCCGGCGCCGCGCCGAGCAATTCAGGAGCGGTCGCCATCGATCACGGCCCCCTGCACGAGCTGTTGATACACGTTGCGGGCAAACTTGAGGTCCTCCCATGCCTTGCGCTTGTCGGCGGGTGTGCGCAGCAGGTAGGCCGGATGATACGTCACGACGAGCGGGGTATTCAGCTCGCCGAAATGGTGTACCTGGCCCCGCAGCCGCCCGAGTGGCACGTCGGTGCCGAGCAGGTTCTGCGCCGCGATCCGCCCGACCGCGAGCATGATCTTCGGCCGCAGCAGCGCGATCTGGCGCACCAGGAACGGCAGACAGGCCGCTACCTCCTCGGGCCTGGGGTCACGGTTGCCGGGCGGCCGACTCTTCAGCACGTTGGCGATGTAGACGTTCTTGGTGCGGTCGAGCCCGATGGCGCGCAGCATCGCATCGAGGAGCTGACCCGCGGCGCCCACGAACGGCTCGCCGCGCCGGTCCTCCTCGGCGCCCGGCGCCTCGCCGATCACCAGCCAGTCGGCGCGCCGCGGCCCGACACCGAACACCCCCTGAGTGCGGGTGAGGTGCAGCGGGCAGCGCGTGCACTGCAGCACCTCGGCGCGCAGCGCCTCCCATCGTGCTTCAATCCCGTCGGCGGGCTCGGCCGGCGGCGCCACGGCCAGCGCCGGGGCCGCGCGCGGCAGCCACAGGTCGATGCCGATCGCCTCGAGATACTCGCGCTGCCGCTCGCCGTGCATGGCGGCGCCTCAACTGGCGCCGGGCGCGCCGCGCACGGCACGCCGGATGCGGCGCCCCACCCACAGCAGCGGCGCGGACAGCGCGTAGATGCCGAACATCGACAGCAGCATGGTGGGCGGGTCGAGCGCGATGGCGACGAAGAACAGCGGCACGAGCAGCAGGTAGACGAATTTGATGCGGCGGTCGAGATCGAACTGCTTGAAGCTCGGGTAGCCGAAGCGGCTGACCATCAGGGCGCCGGCCGTGGCGGTCACGACGAACGCCGCGATCAACCCGGTGAGCCCCGGCTCGTGCCCCTGCCAGTCGCTGAAGAACCAGACGAAGGCCGCGACGATCGCCGCGGCCGAGGGGCTCGGCAGACCCTCGAAGTAGCGCTTGTCGGCGGTCGCCGCCCGCGCATTGAAGCGCGCGAGTCGCAGCGCCGCCGCCACTGCATAGAAGAAGCACGCCAGCCAGCCGAAGCGCCCCCAGTAGTGGCCGAATTCCATGATGCGCACCACGCCCCACTGGTACGCCACGACCGCCGGGGCAAGCCCGAACGCCACCATGTCCGCGAGACTGTCGTACTCCTTGCCGAAGGAGCTCTCGGTATGCGTGAGGCGCGCGATGCGCCCGTCCAGTGTGTCGAAGATCATCGCCGCGAACACCGCCATGCCGGCGGGCGCGAAGTGCTTGTCGATCGCCGCCACCACGGCATAGAAGCCCGAGAACAGGCATCCGGTCGTGAGCAGATTCGGCAGCAGGTAGATCGCCCGGCTACGCGGCCGGGGTGGGGGCTGAGTGTGCATCTGCATCGCCAATCGGCGGGCATCTTATCAGGGGTGTCCTGCTAAGATGCCAACTGCTTGTTTCGGCAGCCCGAAGACACCCAAGCGCGATGCGCCTCTCCCAATATCCCATCAACACCCTGAAGGAGACCCCGGCCGAGGCGGAGGTCGTGAGTCACCAGCTCATGCTACGCGCCGGCCTGATCCGGCGCCTCGCGGCGGGGCTCTACAGCTGGCTGCCGCTCGGCCTGCGCGTGCTGCAGAAAGTCGAGCGCATCATCCGCGAGGAAATGAACCGCGCCGGCGCGCTCGAGCTGGTCATGCCGGTGGTGCAGCCGGCGGAGCTCTGGCAGGAGTCGGGACGCTGGACCGAATACGGCCCGGAGCTGCTGCGCATCAAGGATCGCCACCAGCGCGACTACGTCGCCGGCCCCACCCACGAGGAGGTGATCACCGACATCGCGCGCCGCGAGCTCAAGAGCTACCGGCAGCTGCCGGTGAACTTCTATCAGATCCAGACCAAGTTCCGCGACGAGGTGCGGCCGCGCTTCGGCGTCATGCGCGCGCGCGAGTTCATCATGAAGGATGCCTACTCCTTCCACCTCGACGAGGAGTCGCTGCGCGCGGGCTATCGCGCCATGTACGAGGCCTACACGCGCATCTTCACCCGTACCGGGCTCAGCTTCCGCGCGGTGCGCGCCCACTCGGGTGCGATCGGCGGCGATGTCAGCCAGGAGTTTCACGTGCTGGCTCACTCGGGCGAGGACGCGATCGCCTTTTCGGACGGTGACGACTATGCGGCGAATCTCGAGGCCGCCGCGGCGGCCCCCCCTGCCGAGCCGCGCCCGGCCGCGCGCGAGCAGGTGCGCCGCGTCGCAACCCCCGGGGCACGCACCATCGAGGATCTGGCGCGCTTTCTCAAGATCGGGCCGGCGCGTTGTGTGAAGACGCTCATCGTCGAAGGCACGGACGGCGCCGTGGTGGCGCTCGCGCTGCGCGGCGACCACGAGCTGAACGCCGTCAAGGCCCAGACGCTGCCGGGCGTCGCCACTCCGCTGCGCCTGGCGAGCGCCGAGCGCGTACTGGTCGCGACCGGTACGCAGCCGGGCTACGTCGGACTCGTGGGCCTCGCGTGCCGCATCTACGCCGACCATTCGGCCTTCGCGCTCGCGGACTTCGTCTGCGGCGCCAACGAGAAGGATGTGCACCTCACCGGCGTCAACTGGGAGCGCGACGTCACGGGCGCGGTCGCGGCGGACCTGCGCAACGTGGTCGACGGAGATCCGAGTCCCTCGGGGCGCGGGCGGCTGAAGATCGCGCGTGGCATCGAGGTCGGCCACATCTTCCAGCTCGGGCGCAAATACAGCGAGCCGATGAAGGCCCTGGTGCTGGATGAGGCCGGACGGGAAACGGCCCTCTACATGGGCTGCTATGGCATCGGTGTGACGCGCATCGTGGCCGCGGCCATCGAACAGAATCACGATGAGCGCGGCATCATCTGGGCGGAGCCGATCGCTCCCTTCCAGGTGGTGCTGGTTCCGCTCAATCTGCAGAAGTCCGACCGTGTCCGCACCGTCACCGATCGCCTGTACGCCGAGCTCACCGCCGCCGGAATCGAGGTGCTGCTCGATGACCGCGATGCCCGACCCGGCGTCAAGTTCGCCGACGCGGAGCTCCTCGGCATCCCGCATCGCGTGGTGGTGGCGGATCGCGGGCTCGAGGCGGGCAGGCTCGAGTACCGGCACCGCCGCGACCGCGACAGCCGCGAGTTTCCCGTGGACGAGGCGCTCGGCTTCGTACGCGCGCGCCTGGGCTAAGACGGTGCGCTGCCTGAGTGCGGTGCTCGCTCGCCCGCTGCGCGCGCCGCGCTGCCTGCCAGCCGTCGCGGCGGCCGCGCTGCTGCTTGCAAGCCCCGCGGGAGCCGATCAGCAGCTCGATCCGCCGCTGCGCGATGTGGTCGCACGTGCCATCGCCCAGGCGCAGTGCTTCGACGATCAGTACGACTCGGCCGTGTGGTACACGCTCATGGAGCCGCGCCTGCGCGCACTGGTGAAGGATCACACCGAGCGCGTCGAGATCCTCAAGCAGGTGTACTGCGAGACACACCGCCCGGGAGAGTCGCGCCTGCCGCCGGGACTCGTGATGGCGGTGATCGCGGTCGAGAGCCGCTTCGATCGCTGGGCGGTCTCCGCGGCCGGGGCCGTGGGTCTCATGCAGGTGATGCCCTTCTGGCCCGAGCAGCTCGGCCTGCGCCGCTACGAGCTGGTGCACGTCGCGCCCAACGTTCACATGGGCTGCGCGATCCTGCGCTACTACCTCGGCTTCGAGCACAACGACGTGCGCAAGGCGCTCGCGCGCTACAACGGCAGCCCCGGCAAGCGCGACTACCCGGATCGGGTGCTCACGGCCTGGCGCCACTGGACCGGCGCCGACGACCTGGGCTTCGCGCAGGCCACGCCGGCCGCGCATTAGGCTTAACCCTCAGTGCGTGGCGCCGTGCTTCGCGCGTGGCGCGCGCTCGGGCAGCATGCTGGCCACACCCTCGCGGCGCGAGTCCGCAGCGCCCTCGTAGGTGCCGTCGGGCAGCCGCACGATGCCGTGCAGCCCCGAGTTCTCGGCGCGACCAGCCTTCAATACCATGCCGCGCTCGCGCAGGCCGGCGAGCACTTCGGGGGTGAACTTGGCGAGCTCGCCGATGAAGCTGTCGCCGCGCGCGATCAGGTTGGGCAGCTCGATCGCCTGCTTGAGCGGCAACCGCCAGGCGAGCAGAGCGACGAGCGCCTTGGCGTTGTACTCGGTGATGGCCGAGCCCCCCGGCGAGCCGAGCGCCGCGACGAAGTTGCCGTCGTGATCGAGCACGATGACCGGCGCCATCGAGGAGCGCGGGCGCTTGCCACCGTGCACCGCGTTGGCGACGGGGTGTCCCGCCTCGTCGGTCGGCGTGAAGGAGAAATCCGTGAGCTGATTGTTGAGCACGAAGCCGGCGAGCGTACGGCCCGAGCCGAACACCGACTCGATGGTGGTCGTCATCGACACGACGTTGCCGTCTGCGTCGACCACCACGAAGTGGCTCGTTCCCGGCGACTCCGTCGTGGCGTCGCGGCCGCGCGGCACCGCGATCTCTCCCGGTAAGGGCGCCGGGCCGGCGTGCTCGCCGATCAGCTGTGCGCGCAGGCGCAGGTACGCCGGGTCGAGCAGCCGCTCGACCGGCACCGGGACGAAGTGCGGGTCCGCCACGTAGCGGTCGCGATCGGCATAGGCGAGGCGGCTCGCCTGGGCGAACAGGAACCACGCCTGGGGATCGTTCGGGCCGCGGCTCGCGATGTCGGTTCTCTCCAGCGTGCCGAGAAGCTCCAGCAGCGATACGCCGCCGGCGGGCGGCGGCGGCGCGCACACCGAGTAGTGGCGAAAGGGCCGGCACAGCGGCGGGTCCCACTCCGGGCGATAGGAGCTGAGGTCCTGCAGCGTCATCGTTCCGGGCAGCGGCTCCTGGTGCGTCGCGTCGACGAGCGCGCGCCCCAGCGTGCCGCCGTAGAAGGCGCGCGGGCCGTCGTGCGCGATGCGCTCGAGGGTCTTGGCGTACTCGGGGTTGCGGAACACGTCGTCCGCCTCGAGCGGCTCGCCGGAGGGACGCGAGAACAGCGCGCGAATCTCGCTGGTCGGAGGAAACGGCGAGCCTTCACCGAGGAAGCTCGCGAGCCGCTCCGGCACGCGGAAGCCCTGCGAAGCGGCGCGGATCGCCGGCTGAAACAGCTCCTTCCAGCGCAGCGAGCCGAACTTCGCGTGCGCCGCGTACAGCATCGCGATCGCGCCCGGCACGCCCGTCGAGCGTCCGCTGCGCACCGCCTCGAGGAAGGGCAGCGGTTTGCCGTGCTCGTCGAGAAACATGTTGGCCGGAGCGGCCGCCGGCGCCTTCTCGCGCCCGTCGAGCGCGCTCACCTCGCGGGTGCGGGCGTCGTAGTACATGAGGAACGCGCCGCCGGCGATCCCTGAGCTCTGCGGCTCCACCAGCCCGAGCATGGTCTGCACCGCCACGGCGGCATCGACGGCGCTGCCGCCCTTGGCGAGAATCTCGAGCCCCGCATCGACCGCCAGCGGGTTGGCCGCGGCGACCCACGCCTGTCCCTTGGGGCGGCGATGAAAGAAGCCCAGCTTGGGGGCCGCCGCCGGCTGGACGGGCGTGAGCGTCTCGCTATCCGGCTGCGTCTCCGGCGCGGGCGCGGGCACTTCGGGCGGTGTCTGCGCCGCGCTCGGCTGGTCGGCGGCCGGCGGCGGTTCAGGCGCGGGCTGCGAGCCGGCGACCGGGCCGAGGCCGGCCAGACAGGCGAGCAGGGTCAGCAGCAGCAGTTCACGCGCGCGCATCGCAGCCTCGCTCAGACGGCGTGAAACCCGGCCGGCACCCGCGCGTCCACCGGCGCATCGCTCGCCTCGACCGAGGTCACCTTGCAGGCGGACGAACCGATCCATAGCCAGCTGACAAAGGCCTGCACCGCGTCGCGTTCCCCGCACGCCAGCACCTCGACGCGGCCATCAGAGAGGTTACGGGCGTGCCCGCGGATGCCCAGCTCCTGCGCGCGCCGTGCCGCGGTGGCACGGTAGTAGACGCCCTGGACGCGCCCGCCCACCACGCACTTCTTGCAGATCATGCCCAGCTTGCATCCCCCACGGCAGAACTCGCAATACTACTTGAGCTCGATGACAATCGCCCACGGAGACTCGTTCCAACATGTCAGAGATCCTGGTGCTCTATTACTCCCGCGACGGCGCGACCGCCGAGCTGGCCCGTCAGGTCTGTCGGGGCGTCGAGGCGGTCCCGGGGGCGAGCGCCCGGCTGCGCACCGTGCCGCCGGTCGCCGCGGCGAGCGAAGCCGCGCGCCGGCCCGTACCCGCGAGCGGTCCGCCCTACGCGACGCTCGATGACCTGCGCGAGATGGCGGGGCTGGTGCTCGGGAGCCCGACGCGCTTCGGCAATATGGCGGCGCCCCTCAAGTACTTCCTCGACGGCACCTCGAGCCTGTGGCTGAGCGGCGTAATGGCCGGCAAGCCGGCGGGTGTCTTCACCTCGACACAGACCCTGCACGGCGGCCAGGAGACCACCCTGCTCTCGATGATGCTGCCGCTGCTGCATCACGGCATGTACCTCGTCGGGCTGCCCTACACCGAGCGCGCCCTGAATGAGACCTCGAGCGGCGGGACCCCCTACGGCGCCTCGCACGTCGGCGGGCCGGCGCAGGCTGCGATCCTCACCGCGGAGGAGCAGGCGCTTGCCCAGGCGCTCGGACGCCGGGTGGCCCAGCTTGCCGTGCAGCTCAGCCCGGCGGGCGCGGCGCGGAGCGCAGCACGTCGCGAATGAACGGGATGGTGAGGCGGCGCTGCGCGGCGAGCGCGGCCGTATCGAGCGTATCGAGCAGCTCGTACAGGCGGCGCATATCGCGCGGATAGCGCCGCCGCAACCACTGCCAGGTCTCCTCGGGAAGCTCGAGCCCCCGCAGCCGCGCGCGCAGCTCGAGAGCGGCGTGCTGCTCGGCCTCATCGAGCGCGCGCAGCGCAAACACCGCGCACGCCGCGAACCGCGAGCCCAGGTCCGGCAACGCCCACGGCAGCAGCGCCGGCGGCGCTCGTGCGGCGGCGAGCAGCGCGCCGCCGGCGTCCTCGATCTCGCGCAGCAGGCCGAACAGGCTCCGCTCCCACGCGAGCTCACCCGCAACGCGGTCGAGATCATCGAGGCACAAACATTGAAGCTGGCCGAGCCCCTCGAGCACCCCGCCCCCGAGATGCGTCACGGCGGCGAGCGGCAGATAGCCCGCGCGCCAGGCGCCGCTCGCCGCGGCGCAGGTCGCCTGCAGCAGATGTGTCTTGCCGGCGCCGCCCGGGCCGCTCAGCCAGCTGAGGCCCCGAGCCTCACCGCGGGCGACGGCGCGCGCGTGCGCGAGCGCTTCGGCATTGCGTCCCGGCAGGAAGCTCTCGAACAGCGCGCGGTCCGGAAGCCGCACGCCGAGCGGCAGCTGTTGCATCGCTATGCGGAGCGCGCGGGCGTCCACACCCGCCGCGTGAAGCGCCCGACGTAGTGCAGGCCCGAGACGACGGTGGTCGCGAGGGTGAGCGCCGCCACCGCGTCGAGTATCTCGCGCGGCGGCGCGCCGCTGGCGGCGTTGAGCATCACGAGCATCAGGTACATCAGCTGCAGCGCCGTATTGATCTTGCTCAGGACGGTGGGGCGGCCGCGCAATGGGCCGAACCACAGGCGGAAGATCAGCGCACCGAGCCCGATCATGACGTCGCGGGCCACCACGGCCGCCGCCAGCCACCAGGGAACGAGCCCGAGCCATGCCGACGCGACGAACACCGTAATCAGCAGCAGCTTGTCGGCCATCGGGTCGAGGAACTTGCCGAGCTCGGACGTCCAGCTGAAGCGCTTGGCGAGGTAGCCGTCGAGGCCGTCGGAGACCGCCGCGGCGACGAACAACGCGAGCGCGAGCGGCATCGCCCCGGCGTTGAGCGCCGCGACGATCGGCCAGATCAGCGCGATACGGACCAGGCAGATGAGGTTGGGAAGGTGGCGCACGATCGAGCGGGGCGAGGGGCGGCGTGGACCCTCAACCCTGCGGTTGGTAACGGTATGCGAGTGCGCCGGACCCCGTGAGGCGCATCAGGCGCGTCGAGCCCGCGAGCTCGCGCTCGAGAGCGGCTGCGCCGCCGCGCAACTCCACCTCGAAGGTGACGCTGCCCGAGTCGACCTCGGCGACGTCGGCACGGCGCACGCCGGGGATGCTCTGCAACAGCCGCTCGAGCGCCGCGTAATCCGTGAGCCCGGCGACTCCCTCGACGCGCACGCGCGTGGCGGCCTCGGCTTCCCTGCCCGCCGCGCCCGGCGGCGGAGCGAGCAGATCGACCGCGTGATCGATCCCGGCGCTCAGGTTGCCGGACCAGGTCTCGCTCTGCGCGCGCGTGTACAGCGTCCACTGCAGCTGTCCCGCGGCCAGTGCCGCGTCGGAGCGGCCGACCAACACCTGATCACCGCCATAACGCTGGGCCGACTGCAGCACGGCGTCGGCGCCGAGCGGGTTACCGCCGCCATCGACCACTGGCAGCGGTATCACGCTGATCGGCAGGCCGCGTTCAGTCGCGGTGCGCTCGAGCTCGCCGCGCGCCGCCTCGGCGTCGGCGCGCCCCGGCGGCGGGTACAGCACCACCAGGGTAAAGGGCCGCTCGCGGTCCCAGACGCTGCGGCCCGCCCCCTCGATGGCCGCCGCGAGCGCCACGCCATCAAACACCACCTGCGGCTCGCCGCGCGGACCGGAGGCATAGCTCTTCACGTAGCGGGCGGCATCCGCGATCACGCTGGCGAAGGCCGGGTCGTCGGCGGACTCGCGCCGCCCGGTGGCGCGTACCAGCGCCTGGCGCATCGCGCTCTGCACCGCGGTGGCCGATTGCTGCTCGAGGTCGACCTCGTAGACGCGCACCGGACGCAGCGCCCACGCCGCGGGCGGCAGCGCCCCACACAGCGCGATGAGGGCTGCGAGAGCGCCGCGCGCGCGCGGTCTTGCGATGGTGGATCTTGCAAGGGCTGGTGGCATCGTCCGGATCGCACACGCGGGCGGTGGACGGAATGTACAATAGCACACGCGCCGCAGCCCGACGGCGCGGGGTGCGCCCGCACAAATCTTATGACCGAGCGTCCTGGCATTAGCTATCGTGATGCCGGCGTCGATATCGACGCCGGCGACGAGCTGGTCGAGCGCATCAAGCCGCTGGTGCAGCGCGCGCAGCGCCGCGAGGTGCTCGCCGGCATCGGCGGCTTCGGCGCGCTGGTGGAGCTGCCGGCCGGCTACCGTCAGCCGGTGCTGGTGTCGGGAACCGACGGCGTCGGCACCAAGCTGCGCCTCGCCATCGACTCAGGCAGGCACGACACCGTCGGTATCGACCTGGTAGCCATGTGCGCCAACGACGTCGTGGTACAGGGCGCCGAGCCGCTGTTCTTCCTCGACTATTACGCGACCGGCAAGCTGCGCGTCGCGGTGGCCGAGGCGGTGGTGCGCGGCATCGTCGAAGGCTGCGTGCAGGCAGGCGCGGCACTGGTCGGCGGCGAAACCGCGGAAATGCCCGGCATGTACCATGGCGAGGACTACGACCTCGCCGGCTTCTGCGTCGGCGTGGTCGAGAAAGAGGCGATCATCGACGGCACGCGCACCGCCCCCGGCGACGCCGTCATCGGCCTCGCCTCCTCCGGGCCGCATTCCAACGGCTATTCGCTGATCCGCAAGCTGGTGTCGGTCGCGGGCGCCACGCCCGCCACGATGCTCGAGGGCCGCACGCTCTTCGAGCGGCTGCTGGCGCCGACGCGCATCTACGTGAAGCCGCTCCTGGCGCTGCTGCGCGCGCTGCCGGTGCACGCGCTCGCGCACATCACCGGCGGCGGCCTCACCGACAATGTTCCGCGGGTGTTGCCGGCCGGGCTCGAGGCGGTGCTCGAGCGCGGCCGCTGGCCGCGTGATCCGGTGTTCGACTGGCTGCAGCGCGCCGGCAACATCGAGGCGGCCGAGATGTACCGCACCTTCAACTGCGGCATCGGCATGATCGTCATCGTGCCCGCGGCGCAGGCCGCCGCCGCGGTCGAGCTGCTCGCGGCCCACGGCGAGACCGCGCGCGTTATCGGCGAGGTGCGACCGGGCGGGCGCGGCGCCCATATCCGGGAATGAGTGCCGCCACGCCGCTGCGGCTCGCCATCCTGATCTCCGGGCGTGGCTCCAACATGGAGGCGCTGGCGCGCGCCTGCGCGAGCGGCGCGCTCGCGGCGCGCGTGGCAGTGGTGATCGCCGATCGCGCCGGCGCCGCCGGACTCGAGGCGGCGCGTGCGCACGGCCTCGAGACCGCCACCGTGGTACACGGGGGCGAACGCCGTGCCTTCGAGGACGAGCTGGCCGTGGCGCTCGAGCGGCACCGTCCGGGCGCAGTGGCGCTGGCCGGCTTCATGCGCGTACTGTCGGCGGAATTCGTCGCGCGCTACCTCGGCCGCATGTTCAACATCCACCCCTCGCTGCTGCCGAAGTACCGCGGACTCGACACCCACCGCCGCGTGCTCGCGGCGGGCGAGAGGATTCACGGCGCGAGCGTTCACTTCGTGACGGGCGAGCTCGACGCAGGTCCCGTGGTGCTGCAGTCGCAGGTGGCGGTCGAGCCGGGCGACAGCGAGGCGACGCTCGCCGCCCGCGTGCTCGCCACCGAGCACATCATTTACCCTCGGGTCCTCGGCTGGTTCGCCGGCGGGCGTCTCGCCTGGCGCGACGGCGGCGCATGGCTCGACGGGCGTCGGCTGACTGAACCACTGGTGGAGGATTTCCGTGGCGCGGCTTCGCTCTGACCTGGCACTCGCGGCGCTGGTGCTCGCAGCGGCAGGTCTTCCCGGCGCGGCCGGCGCCGATGAGCTCAAGCCCTATCAGGCCAGCTATGCCGGCATCTGGCACGGCATGACGGTCGCGGTCTCGGACCTCAAGCTCGAGCAGACTGGCGGCGACACCTGGACCACCCGCTCGAGCAGCTCGCCGCGCGGCATCGGCCGCCTTGCCGCGGGGATCTTCCCGCCGCGCCAGGAGAGCATCGTGCGCGTGACGGCCTCCGGAGTGCAGCCGCAGAGCTACCGCTCGCTGGGCGGCGATCACGCCAAGTCCATCGACCTGAGCTACGACTGGCGCGCGGGTCGCGTCACCGGCCTCTACGAGGGCATGCAGGTGGACCAGCCGCTCGCCCCTGGCGAACAGGACGACGGCTCGGTGCAGCTCGCCCTGATAGTGGAGCTGCTCGCGGGCCGCACCCCGAGCAGCTTCAGGATGATCGACCGAAACGGCACGCGCGAATACCAGTTCGCGCGCGACGGCGAAGCCACCCTCGAGACGCCCCTGGGCCCGATCGCGACCGTGATCTACCGCGCGCAGAAAGCCGGCTCGCCGCGCATCACCCGCTTCTGGTGTGCGCGCGAGCGCGGCTACGTCCCGATCAAGGTCGAGCAGACCAAGGGCGACGACGTGCAATGGACCATGCAGCTCGAGAGCCTCACGCGCCAGTGACGGGCCGCGCGCCGGCCCGCGGCGCGCTGGCGGCGCGCGCTCAGGTCTTCGGCAGGGTGACGCCCCGCTGTCCCTGATACTTGCCGCCGCGGTCTCTGTAGGAGGTCGCGCAGACCTCGTCCGACTCGAAGAACAGCATCTGCGCGACGCCTTCGTTGGCGTAGATCTTCGCCGGCAGGGGGGTCGTGTTGGAGAACTCGAGCGTGACGTGGCCCTCCCACTCGGGCTCCAGAGGCGTTACGTTGCAGACGATGCCGCAGCGGGCATACGAGCTTTTTCCGAGACATACGACCAGCACATTGCGCGGGATGCGGAAGTACTCGACCGTGCTCGCCAGCGCGAACGAGTTCGGCGGAATGATGCACACCCCGCCCTCGAAGTCGACGAAGCTCTTCTCGTCGAAGTTCTTCGGATCGACGATGGTCGAGTTGATGTTGGTGAAGATCTTGAACTCACTCGCGCAGCGTACGTCGTAGCCGTAGCTCGAGGTGCCGTAGGAGACGATCTTCTGGCCGTTGGCGTGGCGCACCTGTTCGGGCGCGAACGGCTCGATCATGGCGTGCTCGCGCGCCATGCGGCGGATCCAGTTGTCGGACTTGATGCTCATGGGCGGGTTCAGGTCTCTTCGATGACGATCCTGGGGAATACGCTGCTGCGGTCGCGCGCACGCACCGCGAGGGCGCCGGCCGTGCGGCGCGCCATCTGGAAATAGCAGCGCGCGCGCGCCGAGTCGGGGGCCGCGATCACGGTCGGGCGTCCGCCGTCGGCCTCCTCGCGGATACGGGCGTCGAGCGGCAGCTCCCCGAGCAGCTTCACCCCGTACTGCCCGGCCATGCGGGCGCCGCCGCCGGCTCCGAAGATGTGCTCGATGTGCCCGCAGCTCGAGCAGACGTGCACGCTCATGTTCTCGACCACGCCGAGCACCGGCACCGCGACCTTCTCGAACATCTTGAGCCCCTTGCGCGCGTCGGCGAGCGCGATGTCCTGGGGCGTGGTCACGATCACCGCGCCGGCGACCGGCACGCGCTGGGCGAGCGTCAGCTGGATATCCCCGGTGCCGGGCGGCATGTCGACCACCAGATAGTCGAGCGCTCCCCATTGCGTCTCCCCGAGCAGCTGGGTCAGCGCCTGCGTGACCATCGGGCCACGCCACACCATCGGTTGCTCGGCGTCGACCAGGAATCCGATCGACATGGCGCTCACGCCGTGCGCCATGAGGGGCTTGAGATGCTTGCCGTCGGCCGATACCGGCCGCTCGGCCGCCAGTCCCAGCATCAAGGGCTGGCTCGGCCCATAGATATCGGCGTCCAGTATCCCGACCCGGGCGCCCTGGGCGGCCCAGGCGAGTGCCAGATTCACCGCCACCGTGGACTTGCCGACGCCTCCCTTGCCGGAGGCCACGGCCACGATGTTCTTGATCTCGCCGAGGGGCTTCAGTCCCCGCTGCACGGCATGAGCGCCGATCTCGGCAGTCAGCTCGATGGTGAGCGGCACGCGGATTCCGGCCGCGTCCAGCGCACCGGCCAGAGCCGCGGCGAGCTCGTCCCGATAGCCGCCCACGGGATAGCCCAGGACGATCTGCGCGGTGTAACCCCCGCCGTCGACGCTCAGCCCGCGCACCGCCTGCGCCGAGCCAAGTGTCTCGCCGAGGTACGGATCTACGTAGGCGTCGAGCGCGGCGCGCACGGCGTTCATGGGGGGCTCGGGGGTCATGTTGAGGAGTCCGGCGGGGCCAGTGTGCAATTGTACCTAACCGAGCCTCGTTGCAGGGCTGTGGCATAATTGCCGCGAGCCGTCGCTCATGCGCCCTTGACTACATCCGCGCCCCACAACGCACCCACCCGCGGCTGCCCAGCCGCACGGGCAGTCTCTTGCCCGGTGGCGGGCCCCGGCGTCCCGCCGGGGCGGGTCCGAGACGGACCGGTCGCATGAGCTTCTTCACCAACCTGCGCGCCGACCGGCTCATCCACGAGATCCGCACCTCGACCGACCCGGCAAGTCCCGCCACACAGAAGGCGGTGGCGGGGCTGAAGTCCGTCGGTCCGGGCGCCATCGAGTCCATATTCGCGGCGCTACCCGAGGCCGATAAGGGCGCAACCATGGCGCTGGTCGAGGTGCTCGCGACGCTGGTGAGCCCGAAGACCTTTCCCCTGTTCATGCGGGGGCTGATCGAGGGCAGCCCGCGCGTCATCTCGGGCATCTCCTGGGCGCTTACCAGCAGCCAGAATTACCCCGCCCACGCGCTGCTCGATGCGCTCAATACCCAGGGCATCTCCAAGCCGGCTCTGCTCGAGGTCATCACCGCGCAGAAGTCCCGCTTCACCGTCCGCGAGCTGCTCACCGCGGCCTACGCCCAGGAACCGAACGAGAAGGCGGCGCTGTTCCGCATCATCGGCGAGATCGCCGACAAGAGCGCGCTCCCTGAGCTCATCGGCCGGGTGCAGGGCAAGGACCCGATCGCGCGCGTGCACATCATCAACACGCTCGGACGCTTCAATACGCCGGAAGTACAGAGCGCGCTGCAGGGCCTGCTCAAGGACCCCAACAAGCTGATCCGCGGCGCGACGCTCTCGGCGCTGCAGCGCATGGACGGCCCCATCGACGTCGAGCGGGTGTGCGCGCTGCTGCGCGACCCGGAGATCGACGTGCTCAACAAGGCCGTCGACGTCGTCATCAAGGCCAATCACCCGGAGACGATCCGCTACCTCATCGAGGTGCTCAAGGACGAGAACGAGAACGCGCGGCGCGCCGCCGTCGAGGTGCTCAACGAGGTCGGCGATGCCAAGTCGGTCAAGTATCTCCTCGAGGCGCTCAAGGACAGCGACTGGTGGGTGCGCAGCCGCGCCGCGGACGCGCTCGGCAAGATCGGCGGTCCCAAGGTCATCGAAGCGGTACTGCAGCTGGTGCGTGACAAGGACGAGGACATCCGCCGCGCCGCCATCGAGATCCTCAACCAGACCAAGGACGAGCGCGCCGTCGACTCGCTCATCCAGGCCACGCGCGACAGCGACTGGTGGGTGAGCGAGCGCGCCGTGGATGCCCTCGCCGAGATCGGCAGCAAGCGCGCCGTGCCGCGCCTCATGGAGATGCTGCATACGGGCAGCCATGGCAAGGCGATGCCGATCGTGGTGCGCGCCCTCGGCAAGCTCGGCGATGCCAAGCTGGTCGACGAGCTGCTGCCGCTGGTGGCCCGGCCCGAGCGCGAGATCCGCATCGAGGCGATGCAGGCGCTCTCCAAGGTCGCCGACGAGAGCCGCGCCGAGCAGGTGCGCTCGGAGCTCAAGGTGCAGGCGGCCTCCGCGGATCAGACGATCTCGCGCCTGGCTGCCGCCGCGGTCACGGAGCTCGACAACCGCCTGGCCGGCATCGCCACCCTCGCGCCGACTCCCGCGGCCCCCGCGCCGCTGCCGCCCACCCTGCCGGCCACCCCGGCACCGAGCGGCGTGAGGCCGCCGCAGGCGGCCGCCCCGGAGCCCACCCGCACGGTGCTGATCAACGACCAGGCGCGCCGCCAGGCCGAGGCCGCCGCCGCCGCGGCCGCGCGCCTCGACATCCAGACCCTGAAGCCCGGCGACATCATCGAGGGCCGCTACAAGTACATCGACCGCATCGGGCGCGGCGCCTTCGGCACCGTGCTGCTGATGGAGGACACGGTGGTCGATGAGCGCCTCATCCTCAAGTTCCTCAACCCGAACGTCTCGCAGGACGAGGAAGTGATGAAGCGCTTCGTGCATGAGCTGCGCTACTCGCGCAAGATCACCCACAAGAACGTCATCCGCATCTACGACTTTCTCTACATCCAGGGGAACTACGCCATCTCCATGGAGTACTTCCCTTCGCACACGCTCGGCGGCGAGGTCGTCAACGAGAAGCCGGTCGACTTGAAGCGCGCCATGCAGTTCGGCATCGACATCTGCACCGGCATGGCGGTGGCGCACCAGCAGGGCATCGTGCATCGCGACCTGAAGCCCGCCAACGTGCTCATCAACCAGGAAGGCTTGCTGAAGATCGTGGACTTCGGGGTGGCGGCGGCGCAGCGCGAGGGCGACACGCAGCTCACCAAGACCGGCTACGTCATCGGCTCGCCGAAGTACATGGCGCCCGAGCAGATCCTCGGCAAGAAAGTCGACGAGCGCGCCGATATCTACGCCCTCGGCGTCATGCTCTACGAGATGGTGACCGGCGTGCCCCCCTACTCGCGCGGCGATCACATGTCGGTCATGTACCAGCACGTGCAGGGCAAGGCCCGCGTCCCGCAGGACCTGAACCCCAAGCTGCCGCCGGGCCTTTCTGACCTGGTGATGAAGGCGATGGCGGTCGACAAGAACAAGCGCTTCCAGACCATGGACGAGCTGCGGGCCGCGCTCGAGCGGTTCCGTTAACCAGCGCACAGTCTGCGGGCTCGGCTCACGCCGGGCGGCGCGCGACCCGTGCGCCTTGCGAAACTTCGTGCGTTAGGTCAAATTTCCGACTTCAAGCTGTTGATCCTGCAACCCCCGGCGGGCTAAACAGGATCGACAGACTTCTGGTCGGAGTGGTCGCTTGGCGCGTATAGATGCGTTCCTGAAGCTCGGCACGCAGCAGGGGTGCTCGGACGTGCACCTGGCGGTCGGCGTGCCGCCGATGCTCCGCATGCATGGCGACCTGCTGCCCATCAAGTTCCGCGATCTGCGCCCCGGCGAGCTCGAGGGCTACATCGCCGAGATCCTCACGAACTCGCAGAGCGAGCACTTCGCCAGGGGCAACGATCTCGACTTCTCCTACGTGTCCGCCGAGGGCGGCCGCTTTCGCGTCAACGTCTATCGCAAGGACACCGGCGTCGGCGCCACCTTCCGCGCCATCCCCTCGACCGTGCCGACGCTCGAGAGCCTCGCTCTCCCGCCGATCGTCACCAGGCTGTGCGACTTCCATCAGGGCATGGTGCTGGTCACCGGCTCGACCGGCACCGGCAAGTCGACCTCGCTCGCGGCGATGATCAATCACCTGAACAGCACCCGTAAGCTCAACATCATCAGCCTCGAGGATCCGATCGAGTTCGTGCACACGAGCAAGCAGAGCCAGGTCATCCAGCGCGAGCTCGGCACGCACATCCCGAGCTTCGCCGAGGGGGTGCGCGCCGCGATGCGCGAGGACCCCGACGTGATCCTGGTGGGCGAGTTGCGCGATGCCGAGACCATCTCGATGGCCATGACCGCCGCCGAGACCGGCCACCTGGTGCTCGGCACCCTGCACACCACCGGCGCGGTCAAGACCATCGATCGCATCATCGACGCGCTGCCGGTCGAGGAGCGCGAGCAGACCAAGAGCTTCCTGGCGCAGAGCCTGCTCGCGGTCGTGACCCAGGTGCTGGTGAAGACCGCCGACGGGCACGGCCGCCGCGCCGTGTGCGAGATCCTGATGATGACCAAGGCGATCGCCAAGCTCATCCAGAGCGAGCAGACCCACCAGATACCGAGCCAGCTGCAGATGGGCCGCGACCTCGGCATGCAGCTGATGGATCAGGCGCTGCTCGCGGCCATCACTGCGCGCACCATCGATCCGGACGACGCCTACAACTACGCCACCGAGAAGCGCAACTTCCAGAAGTTCGTCACCGATACGACGATGCTGCCCAAGATGGACAGCGCCCCGCCGGCGGCCGCCTCGGCGCCGGGTTGAGCCGCCGGACGGAGCCGTCGTGGCACAGATCGATCCCTTCCTGAGCGAGATCCTCGACAAGCGCGGCTCGGACCTGCATTTCATTGCCGGCGACCCGCCGCGCATCCGCGTGTACGGCGACCTGATGCCGCTGCGGCCCGAGAAGCTCACCGGCGACTACGTCAAGACGGCCCTCTACGAGATCATGCCGAAGACCGCCGTCGACCGCTTCGAGAAGAAGGACGGCGCCGACTTCGCCTACTCGCTCGAGGGCAAGGGCCGCTTCCGCGTCAACGTCATGCGGCAGTTGAACGGCATGGGTGCGGTGTTCCGGGCGATCCCCTCCAAGGCGCTCACCCTCGATGAGCTCAAGCTCCCGGAGGCGGTGCGGCAGCTGTGTCGCGCCAACAGCGGCCTGATCCTCGTGACCGGCAAGACCGGCTCGGGCAAGTCCACGACGCTCGCGGCGATGATCGACGACATCAACCGGCGGGTGAAAGGCCACATCCTCACGGTCGAGGACCCGATCGAGTTCGTGCACGAGCGCAAGGAGTGCCTCATCAGCCAGCGCGAGATCGGGGTGCACAGCCCGAGCTTCGCGGCCGCGGTTCTCTCGGCCCTGCGCGAGGACCCGGACGTGGTGCTGGTAGGCGAGTTGCGCGACCTGGAGACCATGAGCATCGCGGTCACCGCGGCCGAGATGGGCATTCTCGTCATGGGGACACTGCACACCAATGGCGCGGCCGCGACCGTCGACCGCATGGTGAACGTGTTCCCCTCCGACAAGCAGTCGCACGTGCGCACCATGCTGTCGACCTCGCTGCGCGGCGTGGTCTCGCAGCAGCTGCTGCAGCGCGCCGACAAGCAGGGCCGGGTCGCGGCGCTCGAGATCCTGATTAACACCCCGGCGGCCGCCAACCTCATCCGCCAGGGCAAGCTCGACCAGCTCGAGAACACCATGCAGGCCGGCGGCCAGTTCGGCATGCGCACGATGGATACGGCGATCCAACAGCTGCTCGATTCGCGGCAGATCACCGGCAAAGAGGCCTACAAGAAGGCGATCAACAAGTCGAGGTTCGAGGAATTCCGCGAAGCCGGCTGATGACCCCGGCATCCGCCCGGCCGGGACGGTAGACTATCTGGATGAGCCGGCGGATCTTCGTCACCACGGCGCTGCCCTACGCCAACGGCCCGTTCCACATCGGGCACATCATGGAGTACATCCAGGCGGACATCTGGGTGCGCTTCCAGCGCATGCAGGGACACCAGGTTCATTTCGTCTGCGCCGACGATGCGCACGGCGCACCGATCATGCTCAAGGCGGAGGCCGAGGGCGTGACGCCGCAGCAGCTGGTGGCACGCATCGCCGCCGGGCGGCCGCGCTATCTCGCGGGCTTTCACCTGAGCTTCGACCACTGGTATTCGACCGACTCGCCCGAGAACACCCGCCTGTCGCAGGACGTCTATGCGCGCCTCAAGGACGCCGGGCTCATATATAAGAAGGACATCGAGCAGTTCTTCGACCCGCTCAAGGGCATGTTCCTGCCCGACCGCTACATCAAGGGCGAATGCCCCAACTGCCATTCGCGCGATCAGTTCGGCGATGCCTGCGAGGTGTGCGGAACCGTCTACGCACCCACCGATCTCATCGACCCCTACTCGGCGCTCTCGGGCGCGAAGCCGGTACTGAAGAGCTCGGAGCACTTCTTCTTCCGGCTCTCGGACCCGAAGTGCGTCGCGTTCCTCGAGACCTGGCTCGATGCGCCCGGGCGGCTGCAGCCGCAGGTCGCCAACAAGGCGCGCGAGTGGCTCTCGGGGCGCGGCGATCGCGCGCTCGGTGATTGGGATATCTCGCGCGACGCCCCCTACTTCGGCATCCCGATCCCGGATGCGCCGGGGAAGTATTTCTACGTGTGGCTCGATGCGCCGATCGGCTATCTCGCCGCGCTGCAGAGCTACTTCACCGGCGGCAAGGCGCGTGCCAACGGCGAGCCGCGCGGCTTCGAGGAGTTCCTGGCCGCGCCCGACACCGAGCAGGTCCATTTCATCGGTAAGGACATCATCTACTTCCACACGCTCTTCTGGCCGGCGATGCTCAGGTTCGCCGGCCCGCCGTACAAGGTGCCGAACCATGTGTTCGTGCATGGCTTCATCACCGTCTCGGGCGAGAAGATGTCGAAGTCGCGCGGCACCGGGATCAGCCCGCTGCGCTACCTCGACGTGGGCATGAACGCCGAGTGGCTGCGCTACTACATCGCCGCCAAGCTCAACGCCAGCGTCGAGGACCTCGACTTCAATCCGGAGGATTTCCTGGCGCGCGTCAACAGCGACCTCGTCGGCAAGTACGTCAACATCGCGAGCCGCGCCGCCAACTTCATCACCCGGCACTTCGGCGGCGCGCTGCGCTACAGCGGCGATACGGGCCAGCTCACCGGCTCGGCAGCGAGCCAGGCATCCCTGATTCAGGAAAGCTACCAGAGCCGCGAGTTCGGCAAGGCGATGCGCGACATCATGGGCGTCGCCGACCGCATCAACCACGAGTTCGACGCGCGCCAGCCGTGGGTGCTGGCGCGGGATCCCAAGCGCGCCCTCGAGCTGCAGGACGTGTGCTCACGCGCGCTCGCCGGCTTCAAGCTCCTCACCGTGCTGCTCGCGCCGGTGCTGCCCGCGGTCGCCGAGCGCGTCGCGCGGCAGCTGTTCGGGCTCGACCGGCCGTTCCGCTGGAGCGACGCCACCGTTCTGCCCGAGCGCGTCAACGCCTACGAGCACCTCATGACGCGGGTCGAGTCCCGACAGCTCGAGGCGCTGTTCGAGAGCGATGCGCCGGCTCCTGCCGGTGGCGCAGCCACCCCCGCTGCGAAGCAGCTGGCTGCAGCGAGCGCGCCCGCCGCGGGCGCGCCGGGTACGGCGGACTCCACCATCTCCATCGACGAGTTCAAGCGCATCGACCTGCGCGTGGCGCGGATCGTGCGCGCCGAGGCGGTCGCCGGCGCCGACAAGCTCCTGAAGCTCACGCTCGATCTTGGAACGGAAAAGCGCACCGTGTTCGCGGGGATCAAGTCAGCCTACGATCCGGCGGCGCTCGAGGGCAGGCTGACCGTGATGGTAGCCAATCTGGCGCCGCGCAAGATGAAGTTCGGAGTCTCCGAAGGTATGGTGCTCGCGGCGAGCGGCGCGAGTCCGGGACTCTACCTCCTCGCGCCGGACAGCGGCGCGGCGCCCGGCATGAAGATCACCTGAGGCGGGTCGCTCGAGCCCAGGCGGGTGAGCGCACATGGTGAGCGCGCACGACATCGACGCCCTGCTGCCGCAGACCCAGTGTACGCGCTGCGGGTACAGCGGCTGCCGGCCTTACGCCGAAGCCGTCGCGGCCGGGCTCGCCGAGATCAACCAGTGTCCGCCAGGCGGCGCCGCCACGATCGGCGCGCTCGCGGCGCTCCTCGGGCGCGCGCCGCTCGCTCTAAACCCCGCCAATGGCGTCGCGGGGCCTGAGCTGGTGGCGCAGATCGACGAACAGGCCTGCATCGGCTGCGCCCGCTGCCTGCCCCCCTGTCCGGTCGATGCGATCGTGGGCGCACCTAAGCAGATGCACACCGTGGTACTCGCGCTCTGCACGGGGTGCGAGCTCTGTGTCGCGCCCTGTCCGGTCGACTGCATCGCGATGCTGCCGCGCGCGGGCCTCGCCGAGGCACCGCCGGCACCTCCACCCGGTGACAACCGCGCACGCTACGGCGCCCACGGCGCGCGGCTCGCTGCACGGTCCGAGCAGCACGCCTCGCTCGTCGCGGCGCGCAAGCAGGCGGCCGGTCAGGCTCGAGGCCCGTGAAGCCCGCCACGCGCGCCGCAATCTTCCGCCGCCTGCGGGCGGCCAACCCGACGCCCGTCACCGAGCTCGAGTACCACTCGCCGTTCGAGCTGCTGGTCGCGGTCATGCTCTCGGCGCACACCACCGATAAGAGCGTGAACGCCGCAACGCGCAACCTGTTTCCGGTCGCCAACACGCCCGCGGCCATCGCCGCGCTCGGCGTCGAGGGAGTGAAGCCCTACATCCGCAGCGTCGGTCTCTACAACACCAAGGCCGCGAACCTGGTGACTCTCGCCCGGCAGATCGTCGAGCGGCACGGCAGCGAGGTGCCCTCCGACCGGGCCGCGCTCGAGGCGCTGCCGGGCGTCGGCAGGAAGACCGCCAGCATCATTCTCAACATCGTGTTCGGCCAGCCCGAGATCGCGGTCGACACGCACATATTCCGGGTCGCCAACCGCACCGGGCTCGCTCCGGGCAAGACGCCACGCGAGGTCGAGGATGGGCTGGTGGCCAATACCCCGCACGAGTTCCGCAAGGACGCGCATCACTGGCTGATCCTGCATGGCCGCTACGTGTGCAGCGCACGCGCACCGAAATGCCCGACCTGCATCATCCGCGACCTGTGCGAGTACCAGCACAAGACGCGCGCGCCGGCGCAGCGCCCCGGACTGAGTGCCACCGTCCGCCGCACTGGACGTCGGCACCGCACGCAGCGCGACCAGCGGCGCTCGCGGTCCTGAGCAGGCACCTCTCGCGAAGAGCCACTCGCAGAACCTCCCAGGTGCCGTCGTCCCCTAAGCGTTCCTGGCTTGAGCGGCGAACGTTTTGGTGCTCCTGCGAGAGGAGGCGTAGACGAGCCCTATCGCAAGGCCCGCGCTAATGATCCGCAGGGTGTTTCCCCAGGGCAGCGTTGCCACCAGGCTCAGCAGCGGCCCCTGCCATCGAGTTGCGCCCAGCCCCAGTCTGACGGGAGTCCGACGCCGCGGGGGTCCACTCAACAGCCAGGCGGTGGCGGCAACTACGAGCAGTGCGGCGAGGTTGTCGACAAGCGCTTTACCGTACGGAAAAGGAAAGCGCGGCAGTTGCGCACCCAGGGTCCCCAACAGTTCGCGTACCTGCAAGGCCCCAAAAAGCACGGCGACTACCAGCACAATCAGCGCGATTGAGCGGATACGCATAAGTCCCTTCCTTGGGGGCGCTCCCGCGGAGGCCGCTCTGACGCGGGCGGTCAGCCCGCGAGGCCCTCGAGCGCGCGGATCGTTGCCGACCATAGCGTCGTGCCGGAGAAGGGCACGATCGCGAGCGTCCAAAGCACGAGTGTCGCGCCGCCGTAGACGTACACCGGATGAGCGCGGCCGTAGTGCCGCCGTTCGTAAACAATGGCAACGACGATCAGCAGCGCTGCCGTGAGGGTCGGCGGGATCAGTACGAAGGGCGGCGGCGGACCGACAGCGCCCGCCGGCTGCAGCAGCACGAGAAATATGCGTGCGATCGCCGGGATCATCAGGCCGACCATCAGCAGATACATCAGCCGCTTGTGGAGCTCCGGGCGGCGGATGTTGGCGATCGCCGCGGCGAAGAGGCCGATCAGCAGCGGTAAGGAGCAGAGAGCGATCGCCGAGAAGCGCCGGGCGCCATCACCGAAACCTGCATGCACCTCGGCCCGCAGCAGGATCAGCCGCGTGGCAACGATCGAACAGCACATCACGCTAAAGAGCGCGATACCGAGCAGTCCAAGCGCCTGGTGTCGCGCCGTCCGGCCGGAGGCGACGAGCGTCGTCTGCATCAGGTACAGCAGGGTCCAGCTGAATAGCAGGGTACCGTGAAGGTGCACGATCGGCGGTTTGGAGAACGTGCCTGAGGCCAACGGCGCCCAGTAGGTCGGCGTGAAGCCACCGAAGGCAATGATCACGAAGACCACTGCCATCCGGAAGTGAAAGCGCGTCGTATCGAGGCCGTGCGCCGAGTGGGCACCGACTGTTGCCGCCATAGGCATCCCCCCGGCCCAAACTAACTTCTGTTGGTTCTTTCCGTCCGCCGCACTGCATGGTAGTCCTGAGGGCCACGGGACTCAACGTGGCCGGCTGCCGAGGCTCGCGACATCCGTTGTGCCTGGCAGCCCCCCGGCCGCTAGCACCAGTTCCACCAACGCGCAATAATGAGGTCTGTAAGAACGGCCGCTCAAGCTTCGAGAAGCTGACCGCGGTACGCACTGAGGAGGCCTCACCGTGGCTGCATTCAACGCCGTGCGATTTCGCGTCAAGCCTGGATTCGAGCAAGAGTTCCTCGACGCGCACCGTCGGATCTCCCGCGACTGGGCGGGGCTCGTACACGCCAACATGATCAAGACCGGCGATCGCTCATTTTGCATCATCGCCGAATGGACTGACATGGAAGCGCTCGCGAATACCCGCCCGCTCATGATTGCGACCCTCGACACGTTCCGCCATATGCTCGAGGACTTGGGTGGTGGGCTCGGCGCAACGGACCCCGTTTCCGGGCCCGTGGTACTTGCGCTCAAGTAGGGGTCCTGCGTAGACCTTGAGTACGGCTCGCCGTGCGGGGCCGCCCGCGCGACGCCATTACTTCTTCTTCGGCAGATAAAGGTCCGTCAGCGTCCCTTCGAAGGCCTCGGCCGCCCCGGCTACGGTCTCGGACAGGGTCGGATGCGGATGAATCGTGAGGCCGATGTCGGCGGCGTCGCAGCCGGTCTCTACCGCGAGCGCGATCTCGCTGATCAGCTCGCCCGCGTTGGTGCCGACGATGCCGCCGCCGAGCACCCGATGCGTCGCGGGGTCGAACAGCAGCTTGGTGAAGCCTTCCTCGCGCCCGAGCGACAGCGAACGGCCGTTCGCCACCCAGGGGAAGTTGCCCTTGGCGTAGGCGATGCCCTGCTCCTTTGCCTCGGTCTCGGTGAGACCCGCCCAGGCGACTTCCGGGTCGGTGTAGGCCACGGATGGAATCACGCGGGCGTCGAAGGCGCGTTTGTGACCCGCGGCGACTTCCGCGGCGACCTTGCCCTCGTGCATCGCCTTGTGCGCCAGCATCGGCGGCGCCGCGATGTCACCGATCGCGAAGATATGCGGAACGTTGGTGCGCATCTGCCGGTCGACCGGGATGAAGCCGCGCTCGGATACCTTCACGCCGGCGAGCTCGGCGCCGACGCTGTGGCCGTTCGGCGCACGTCCGACCGCGACCAGGACCCGGTCGAACATCTGCGGCGCCGGTGCTTTCTCGCCTGCGAAGCTGACGCGCAGCCCCTCGGGTTTGGCTTCGACCGAGGATACCTTGGTGCCGAGCAGGATCTGCTGGTAGCGCGCACGGATACGCCGCTCGAGCGGCCGCACCAGGTCCGGATCGCAGCCGGGCATCAACTGCGGGGTGAGCTCGACGACGCTCACGCGCGTGCCGAGCGCGTCGAACACGCAGGCCATCTCGAGTCCGATGATGCCGCCGCCGATCACCAGCAGCCCCCCGGAGAACTCCGGCAGCTCGAGCGCATCCGTCGAGTCGAGGATGCGCGAATCGGCCGGCAGGCCCGGGAGCCCGATGGGCTCGGAGCCGGCGGCGATGATGCATTGCTCGAAGTGGATGCGCTGCGAGCCGCTCGAGCCCATGACCTCGAGCACGTTCGGGCTCACGAAGCGCCCGCTGCCCTGCACCACCTCCACCTTGCGCTGACGCGCGAGCACTCGCAGACCGCTCGTGAGCTTGCGCACCACGGAGATCTTCCAGTCGCGGAGCTTGCCGAGATTGATGTCGGGAGCCGAGAAGGCGATGCCGCGCTCGCTCATCTCGTCTGCGTCCTCGATCACCTTGGCGGCATGCAGCAGCGCCTTCGAGGGAATGCAGCCGACATTCAGGCACACACCACCGAGCTCGGGCCAGCGCTCAACCAGTGTGACCTTGAGGCCTAAGTCCGCGGCGCGGAATGCCGCCGTGTAGCCACCGGGCCCTGCGCCGAATACCAGCAGCTGCGTCGAGCTGTTGTAGTCGGCGCCGGCGCGCTCAGCCGGCCCGCCCTTCTGCGACGGCATGCGCACCGTATCGCCCGCGGCCTCGATGCGCGCGCCGGGGGGCGGCGGCGCGGGCGCACGCGCACCCGGTGCCGTGGCTGTGGCCGCCGGCGGTGCCGGTGCGCTCGCATCAGCAGCGGAGGACTGCGCCGCGCTCGCGGCCGTATCCAGGCGTGCGAGCACCGAGCCCTTCGATACCTTATCGCCGCGCTTCACCAGCACCTCGGTGACCGTGCCGGCGGCGGTCGAGGGCACGTCCATCGAGGCCTTGTCGGTCTCGAGCGTGACGAGCGGTGTATCCACCGCGACGACGTCGCCGGGCTTCACCAGCACGTCGACGATGTCTACGTCGCTGAAGTTGCCGAGATCGGGAACCAGCAGCTCGGCGCGGCTCACAGCACCGCCTCGAGCAGGGCACGCGGCTCGGCCAGCGTCTGGGCGAGGTAGGTAGTGAAGCGCGCCGCCATCGCGCCATCGATCACGCGGTGATCGTACGAGAGCGACAGGGGCAGCATCAGCCGTGGTGCGAAGCTCGAGCCGCGGTACACCGGCCGGAGCGTGGAGCGCGATACCCCGAGGATCGCCACCTCGGGCGGGTTGATGATGGGGGTGAAGGCGGTGCCGCCGATGCCGCCGAGGCTCGAGATCGTGAAGCAGCCGCCCTGCATGTCGAGCGGCGGCAGCTTCCCGGAGCGGGCCTTCTCGGATAATTGTCCGAGCTGCCGCGCGAGCTCATAGACATCCTTGCGGTGCGCGTCGCGCACCACCGGCACCACGAGTCCCGTGGGCGTATCGGCTGCGAACCCCATGTGGATGAACTTGCGCACGACGAGGTTGGCGCCCTCGGCATCGAGCGCAGAATTGAAGCGCGGAAACTCGAGCAGCGTCTTGACGCAGGCGCGCATGATGAAGGCGAGCGGCGTCAGCTTGACCCCGGCCGCCTGGGCCTTGTCCCTGAGGCTCGCGCGCAGCTCCTCGAGCTCGGTGATGTCCGCCTCGTCGAACTGCGTGACATGCGGAATGTTGACCCAGGCCGCCTGCAGGCGGGGACCCGAGATCTTCTGGATGCGGGTCAGCGGCTGCGTCTCGACCGGACCGAACTGCGAGTAGTCGACCACAGGCAGCGCGGGCAGCGCCGGCCGCGCGCCCGCCGCGGGCATGGCCGCGGGAGCAGCTGCAGGACCGGCGAGCGAGCGCTTCACGAAGCCCTTGACGTCCTCGTGGGTGATGCGGCCCTTGAAGCCGGTGCCCTTGACGCGCGCGAGGTCGACGCCGAGCTCGCGCGCGAACTTGCGCACCGAGGGGCCGGCGTGTGCGCGCGAGAACCCAGGCTCGTCGATGGCCGGGAGATCGGGGCGGTAGGAGGTCGGCGTTCCCAGCTGCGAGAAGGGCACGAGCTTGCCCGGCCGCTCATCGCCCGCCGGCACGGCGGGCGGAGCAAGCGCGGGCGGCGCGGCAGCGGGGGCCGGGGCCGGGGCCGCCCGCTCCGGCGCAGCCGGGGCCTCGCCCGCCGCCACCGCGGCTCGCACGGTGGCGATCAGATCGCCCGTGGAGACGGTGCCGCCCTTCGCCACGTGGAGCTTCTCGATGATCCCTCCGGCGGTCGAGGGAACGTCCATCGTCGCCTTCTCCGACTCGAGCGTGACGAGGGGCGTATCGACCTCGACACTCTCGCCGGGCTTTACCAGCACGTCGATGATGGCGACGTCCTTGAAGTTGCCCATGTCGGGCACGCGCACTTCCAGCAGCGGGGCCGCGCTCATGGGAGGGTGGCCTTCAGACTTTCCAAGGGACCGGACGCTCGGGGTCGACCCCGAGCGCCTTGATCGCCCCGCTCACCGTCTTGCCGTCCACGCGCTTTTCATCAGCCAGCGCCTTGAGGGCGGCGATCACGATGTAATTGCGGTCCACCTCGAAGAAGCTGCGCAGCGCCGCGCGCGAGTCGGAGCGCCCGAAGCCGTCGGTGCCGAGCGTGACATAGCGCCCGCCAACCCACTGGCGGATCTGATCGGGCACCGTGCGCATGTAATCCGTCGCGGCGATCACCGGGCCCTCGCGGTCCTTCAGGAGCTGGCGAATGTACGGCACGCGCGGTGTCTCGGCCGGATGCAGCAGGTTCCAGCGCTCGCACTCGAGCGCCTCGCGCCGCAGCTCGCTGAAGCTCGTGACCGAGAGCACGTCGGCCGGGATCCCGTAGTCGTCCTCGAGAATCTTCGCCGCCGCCAGACACTCGCGCAGGATCGTGCCCGAGCCGAGCAGTGTCGCGCGCACCTTGCCGCGGCCACCGATCTGCAGGAGGTACGCGCCGTTGAGGATCCCCTTCTCCACTCCCGGCGGCATGGGCGGGTGCGCGTAATTCTCGTTCATCACCGTGAGGTAATAGAAGATGCTCTCGCGCTCGGCGTACATGCGCCGCAGGCCGTCGTGGATGATGACGGCGAGCTCGTAGGCATAGGCCGGATCGTAGGCGACGCAGTTGGGCACGGTGCTCGCGACCAGCTGGCTGTGGCCGTCCTGGTGCTGCAGACCCTCGCCCGCGAGCGTCGTGCGGCCCGCGGTGGCGCCGAGCAGGAAGCCGCGCGCCTGGATGTCGCCGGCCGCCCAGACGAAGTCCCCGACCCGCTGGAAGCCGAACATCGAGTAGAAGATATAGAACGGCACCATATTGATGCCGTGGTTGCTGTAGGCGGTGCCGGCGGCGATCCACGAGCACAGTGACCCCGCCTCATTGATGCCCTCCTCGAGCATCTGTCCCTTCTTGTCCTCGCGGTAGGACATGAGGGTCTCGGCATCCTGCGGGGTGTACAGCTGGCCGACGGAGGAGTAGATGCCGATCTGCCGGAACAGGCCCTCCATGCCGAAAGTGCGTGCCTCGTCGGGCACGATCGGCACGATGTTGCGGCCGATGTTCTTGTCCTTGAGCAGGATCGTGAGGACGCGCACGAACGCCATGGTCGTGGAGATCTCGCGCTCGCCGGTGCCCTCGAGGACCGAAGAGAACGCCTCGAGCATCGGGATCACCAGCGGCGGCGCGTCGTGGCGCCGCTGCGGCAGGAAGCCGCCGAGCGCCGCGCGTTTCTCGCGCAGGTAGCTCGCCTCCTCGGAAGTCTCCTCGGGCTTGCGGAACGGCAGCTGCGCGAGCTCGTCGTCGGCGACCGGGATGTTGAAACGGTCGCGGAACACCTTGAGGTCCTCTTCGCCCATCTTCTTCTGCTGGTGGGCGATCATCTGCCCCTCGCCGCCCTTGCCGAGGCCGAAGCCCTTGACCGTCTTGGCGAGAATCACCGTCGGCTGGCCCTTGGCGGCGACCGCGGCGGCGTAGGCGGCGTACACCTTGAGCGGATCGTGTCCGCCGCGGTTCAGCCGCCAGATCTCCTCGTCCGACATGTTGGCGACCATCGCCTTGAGCTCGGGATCCTTCCCGAAGAAGTACTCGCGGGTGAAGGCACCACCCTTGGCCTTGAAGTTCTGGTATTCGCCGTCGACGGTCTCCTCCATCACGCGGCGGAGGATCCCCTTGTAATCGCGGGCCAGAAGCGGATCCCAGCGCGAGCCCCACAGCACCTTGATGACGTTCCAGCCGGCGCCGAGAAAGGCCGCCTCGATCTCCTGGATGATCTTGCCGTTGCCGCGCACCGGACCGTCGAGGCGCTGCAGGTTGCAGTTGATGACGAAGATGAGATTGTCGAGGCCCTCGCGCACCGGCATGGTGAGCGCGCCCATCGATTCGGGCTCGTCCATCTCGCCGTCGCCGAGAAACGCCCAGACCTTCTGGTCGGAGGGTTTCACCAGGCCGCGGTGCTCGAGATAGCGGGTGAAGCGCGCCTGGAACATCGCCATCATGGGACCCAGGCCCATCGACACCGTGGGGAACTGCCAGAAGTCCGGCATCAGCCACGGGTGCGGATAGGAGGAGAGCCCGATGCCGCGCCCGCCCGCCTCCTGGCGGAAGTGCCGCAGCTGCTCTTCGCTCAGCCGTCCCTCGAGATAGGCGCGCGCGTAGACACCCGGCGAGGAGTGTCCCTGGATGAACACCAGGTCGCCCGGATGCTGCTCGGAGGGTGCGCGCCAGAAGTGATTGAAGCCGACCTCGTAGAGGGTCGCCGACGAGGCGTAGCTCGCCAGGTGTCCGCCGTACTCGGAGGACTTGCGATTGGCGAGCAGCACCATCGCCAGCGCGTTCCAGCGGATGTAGGCCTCGATGCGCCGCTCGAGAGCGCGGTTGCCCGGGTACTCTGGCTCACGCCCGCTGGGGATGCTGTTGACGTAGGCGGTGTTGGGCTTGAACGGCAGATAGGCGCCGCTGCGGCGCGTGTAGTCGATGAGCCGCTCGAGCAGGTAATGCGCGCGCTCGGGGCCGTGATTCTTCAGCACCGAGTCGATGGATTCGAGCCACTCCCGGGTCTCGACGGGATCCAGGTCTTCCAGCTTGGGCGGTTCGGTCATGTGGGCGAGTCCGACGGCGCGGTCGCGGGGTCTTCGTCGCGGGCGTGTTGGGCCGCGTTCGCGATAGAATGATCGAGTAATGATGGCTAGCGGCGGCAGGTAAAGCAAGTGAGCCCGGGGGCGTCGCTCACCATCCGCCGTCCCGACGACTGGCACCTGCACCTGCGCGATGCGGCATCGCTCGCGGCGGTGCTGCCGTTCACCGCGGCGCGCTTCGCGCGTGCCATCGTCATGCCGAACCTCGAGCCCGCGATCACGACCACCGCGCAGGCGCTCGACTACCGCCGGCGCATTCTCGCATCGCTCCCCGCAGGCGCGAGCTTCGAGCCGCTGATGACGCTCTATCTCACGGACGCCACGGCGCCCGCGGAGGTGGAGCGCGCCAAGCTCAGCGGCCGCGTGTTCGGCTGCAAGCTCTATCCGGCCGGGGCGACCACTCATTCCGAGAGCGGGGTGACCGACGTCGGGCGCATCGCGTCCGTGCTCGAGCGCATGGCCGAGCTCGGACTGGTGCTCGAGGTGCATGGCGAGGTCACCGACCCCGCGGTCGACGTCTTCGACCGCGAGGCCCGCTTCATCGAGCGCACTCTCGCGCCGCTCGTCGAGCGCCTGCCGGGCCTGCGCGTGGTGTTCGAGCACATCACCACGCGCGCCGCCGTGGAGTTCGTCCTCGCGGCGCGGGCGGGCGTGGCGGCGACCGTGACGCCGCAGCACCTGCTGATGAATCGCAATGCGCTGTTCGCCGGCGGAATCCGCCCGCATCACTACTGCGCCCCGGTGCTGAAGGCTGAGGCCGACCGCGCCGCGCTGCTGGCCGCGGTCACGCGCGGCAGCGAGCGCTTCTTCCTCGGCACCGACAGCGCACCGCACGCGCGCCGCGCCAAGGAGTCGGCCTGCGGCTGCGCCGGGGTCTTCTCCGCGCACGCCGGGATCGAGCTCTACGCCGAGGCCTTCGAGGCCGCCGGCGCGCTCGACCAGCTCGAGGGCTTCGCCTCGCTCCATGGCGCCGACTTCTACGGCCTGCCGCGCAACGCGGGAACGATCACGCTGGTGCGGGAGCCGTGGGAGGTGCCGGAGCGTTACCCCTTCGGCGCCGAGGAGCTGGTGCCGCTGCGCGCCGGTGAGCGCATCGTCTGGCGCCTCGCACCGTGAGCGAGGCCAGGGGGAGTGCCGTGCCGGTGCCGCCCGCGGCGGCGGCGCTGATGGCGCGGCGCTTCCGCGGCTACCTGCCGGTGGTCATCGACGTCGAGAGCGGCGGATTTCACGCCGCCACGGATGCACTGCTGGAGATCGCTGCGGTGATCATCGACATCGACGCCGACGGTACCTTGAGGCGCGGGGCCACGCACACCTACCACGTCCAGCCCTTCGAGGGTGCGCGGCTCGATCCGACCTCCCTGTCGGTCACCGGCATCGATCCGCACCATCCGCTGCGCCCGGCTATCCCTGAGCGCGACGCCCTGCAGCGCATCTTCCGCGAAGTGCGCCACGCGGTGCGCGCCTACAACTGCCGCCGCGCGATCCTGGTCGGACACAACGCCGCATTCGACCTGGCATTCCTCAATGCCGCGGTGGCGCGCGCCGACATCAAGCGCAACCCCTTTCATCCCTTCTCGTGCTTCGACACCGCGACGCTCGCCGGCGCGGCGCTCGGGCAAACGGTGCTCGCCAAGGCGCTCGCCGTCGCGGGGCTCGAGTGGGATGCCGGCAGCGCCCACAACGCCCGCTACGACGCCGAGCGCAGCGCCGAGGTGTTCTGCCTGGTCTGCAACCGGCTGCGGGACAGCTTCGAGGGGGCGCGCGAGCGCGCGGCCGCGCTCGGCTGGCTCAACTCGACGGCGGAGGACGCGGCGGTCGAGGACACGCCGCTCGAGGATGCGATTACTGCACCGCCCCCGCCTCGGTCATGAGCTTCTTCAGCTCGCCGCTGTGGAGCATCTCGAGCGCGATGTCGCAGCCGCCGACCAGCTCGCCCTTGACGTAGAGCTGCGGGTAGGTCGGCCAGTTGGAGAAGCGCTTGAGCGCCTCGCGCATCTCCGGCTCCTCGAAGATGTTCACATAGCGGAAGTTGGCGCCGACCGCGCGCAGCGCCGCGACCGTTTGCGCGGAAAATCCGCACTGGGGAAAATCCGGCGTGCCCTTCATGAACAGCACCACCGGTCCCGCGCCCAGCTCCGCCTTGATTCTCTCGACCACGTCCATCGTAACTACCTCTTCAGTTTGCGGCGCTCCTCGAGCTCCGCGATCAGGCGCCACTGCTCCGCCGCGCTCATGGCGAGCCACCTTCCGATCTCCGCTCCCGTCCGCAGGCATCCGATGCAGTAGCCCTGCGCATCGAGGGAGCAGACATTGATGCACGGTGAGGGCGGGCGCTCCGGCGGCGCCTGCACGGGCTGCGCCTGGGTCACGCTCGGTTCCGCATGCGTTGAATTATGGGGGGGCCTCGCCTATTCTTCAAACGCGCGATTTTGGCCCAGGTCAATCGAAACAATAACTTGGAGACCGAAGCAATGAATCCCCTGAACAATCATCGCCACTCCCTGATCCTCGGCATCGTGGTCGCGGTGGTGCTGACGCTGCTCATTGGCGGCTTCAGTTTCAACGAGCTCGGCCTGGCGCGCTGGTTCCACATCGTCGCCGGTGTGTTCTGGATCGGCCTGCTCTACTACTTCAACGTCGCCCAGACGCCCGCGCTCGCCGACGCGGCCGCCGACAAGGGCGGCCCGGGCGGCGCCGGGATCACCAAGTACGTGGCTCCCCGGGCGCTCTTCTGGTTCCGCTGGGGCGCGGTCGCGACCTGGCTCGGCGGCGCGTGGCTGCTCGGGCGGCAGGGCAAGTTCGTCGGCGCCTTCACGCTCGGCGCGGGCCTGGACGATCCGACTCATTATTTCCTCACGATCGGAGTCGGTGCGTGGCTCGGCACGATCATGCTGTTCAACGTCTGGGTGCTGATCTGGCCCAACCAGAAGAAGATCCTCGGGATCGTGGCCGCCACCGATGAGGAGAAGGCCAGAGCGCGCAAGACGGCGGGCATGGCCTCGCGCATCAATTTCGTGCTGTCGATCCCGATGCTCATGTGCATGGCCGGGGCGAGCCACGGCCTGCCGTTCATCCGCTAGGCGGAGATGCCCGAGCCTCCCCGCGATCTCGCAAGCCAGGTCGAGGCAGCGCTGCGCGAGGACATCGGCGGCGGTGACGTCACCGCGGCGCTGGTGCCGGCCGCGCAGCGGGTGCGCGGCAGCGTGATCACCCGCGAGAGCGCGGTCCTTGCCGGCCGCCCATGGGTGGATGCGACCTTCCGCCATCTCGACCCGCAGGTGCAGCTCACCTGGCACGCGAATGACGGTGAGCCGATCGCCGCCAACCACGTCGTCTTCGACATCGCCGGCAGCGCCCGCGCAGTACTGACCGGCGAGCGTACGGCGCTCAACTTCCTGCAGCTGCTCTCCGGCACTGCCACCGCAGCGCGGCGTTTCGTCGAGGCCGTGGCCGGCACCGGCTGCACCATCCTCGACACGCGCAAGACCATCCCCGGACTGCGCAGCGCGCAGAAGTACGCGGTGCTGTGCGGCGGGGCGCAGAACCACCGCATGGGGCTCTACGACCAGGTGCTCATCAAGGAGAACCACATCGCCGCGGCCGGCTCTCTCAGCGGCGCGATCCGCGCGGCACGCAGCCACGCGCCCGCCATGACCGTCGAGGTCGAGGTCGAATCGCTCGCGGAGCTCGAGGAGGCGCTCGCTGCCGGGCCCGACATCGTGATGCTCGATGAGTTCGGCCACGCGGAGCTGCGGGCCGCGGTGGCGCTCAACCGTGCGCGCGGCTCTCCGGTGAAGCTCGAGGCCTCGGGGAGCATGACGCTCGAATCAGTGCGCGCGGTCGCCGAGACCGGCGTCGACTACATCTCGGTCGGCTCGCTCACCAAGCACGTGCGCGCCGTGGATCTGTCGATGCGCCTGGAGTTCAGCGCCGCCCGGCCCTGAGCGCGCTCATCCCAACCGTCCTATCGCTGGTAGTAGTCGGCGTCGCCGTGTAAACGGTCGGCTGCCGTCAGGTCTTAGGCCCGCGGGGCGCGAGGGATGTGATCGTGCGAGAGTGCTCAGGTCTCGATCGGGTGTGGCGCGCGCTGCTCTGCGCCGGCCTGGCACTGCCGGCCGCGCTGGCGGCGGCGGCCGAGGACACCGGCACCGCCGCGGAGACTTCCGCACTGAGTGAGATCACGATCACCGCCACGCGGATCCCCGAGCCGGTCGAGCGGATTCCCGCCATGGTCTCCACCGTTTCGGGGGAGGAGCTGCGCGCGCGCGATTCCTGGGACATGGCCTCCGCGCTGAGCCTCGTGTCGGGCGTGGAAGCGCCCGCCGGCGGCGATGCGGGCCCGTCGAGCGCGGTGCCCGCCTTCTGGGGATTGCACGAGTTCGACGCGTTCCTGCTGGTCATGGATCAGGTGCCCTGGGGCGGCGCGTTCAATCCCGGAATCACCACGCTCAACCTGAACGACGTCCAGCGCATCGAGGTCCTGAAGGGCGCCGCTCCGGTCATGTACGGGGCCACCTCCTTTGTCGGTGTCGTGCACGTGCTGCATTACCCGGCGGGCGAGGCGTCCGACGACGCCGCGGTGGCGTACGGCAGCTACGGGTCGGTGCGGGCTGCCGCCGCCTTTGCCCTGCCGGACTCCGGCGCTTACCGCCAGTCCTTCGCGGCCAACGGCGAGAACCTCGGCTTTGCCGACGGGCGCGAGCAGCTCTCCGACGGACGCCTCCTGTATCGCGGCGCGCTCGACCTGGGCACCGGCGTGCTGCGCCTCGATGCGAATGTCAGCATCGTGCGCGACGTGCCGCCGAGCCCCGTGATCCGCCAGGGCACCGCCCTCACCACCCTCACGCCGATCAACGCCAACTTCAATCCGGCGGACGCCGCGCTCGATGAGGACAAGTATCAGCTCGACCTCAGCTACACGCGGCCTACCGACTGGGGGACCTGGGATACGCTCGTCTCCGTCTCGCGCTCGCATGTCGATGACATCCGCGCCTTTCTGCATCCGGACCTGAGCGGCGACGCCGACACGCAGAACCAGAATCGCACCATCCTCGACGACTACCTCGACACGCACCTCGCCAGCGACCTCGGCCGCGCGACGCTGCTCGTCGGCGCCGACCTGCTCTACGGCTACGGGCGACAGGAGACGGACAACGGCAACAGTGCCTACAACGTGCCGCTCGACGGCTCGGTCATACCGCCGCCGACCACCGCCCTGCCGGTGAACGAGGTGGGATTCGTCACCGACAAGCGGCTGTTCGCGGGCCAGTACGCGCAGCTCGACTACAAGCCCGATGACCGCTGGGACCTGCTCGTCGGGCTGCGCCTCAACGAGACTCAGGAGAACAAGCTCGCGAGCGATCTCACCCTGCCGCCGTTCACCCCGACCGAGCAATACGACGAGCAAAGCAACAGCCGCACTGTCACCCGCCTGACCGAGACCGCCGGGGTCAGCTATCGGGCGTGGAATGCCGGCAAGGACACGCTGGTCCTGTACGCGGACTTCCGCAATGCCTTCAAGCCCGCGGCACTCGATTTCGGTCCCGACTATCAGCCGGCGGTGCTGCTGCCCGAGACCGCCAAGAGCTACGAGCTCGGCTTGAAGGGCGCGTCCCTCGACGGCCGCCTCGTCTGGCAGGCCGAGGCTTTCCGCCTCGATTTCAGCAACCTCGTGGTGCCGACCGATTCAGGGTTTCTGACCAATGCCGCCGGCGAGCGGCTCGACGGCCTGGAGCTCGAGACGCGTTTCGCCCTCACGCCGGACCTCCAGATCGCCGCCAACTACGCCTGGCACCACGCCCGTTTCACGCAGTACCAGTTCTTCGACGACGACCTGGGCGCCTACGTCGACGTGGCGGGCAAGGACCTGCCGCTCTCACCCCGGCAGCTCGGCGCCGCCGGAATCCTCTACCAGCCGCCGCAGGGCCTCAACTCGACTCTGGTCGTGACGTACGTGGGACCTCGGTTCCTCGATGAGGAGAACCTCGCGCCGGTCGGCGGCTATACCCGGCTCGATGCCACCCTGGGCTATCGCTTCGGTCACTACGAGCTCGCCGTCGAGGGCACCAATCTGACCAACCAGCGCCCGCCGGTCAGCGCCAGCGAGTTCGGCAGCGAGTCCTTCTACCTGCTGAACGCGCGCATGCTGTGGCTACGGTTCACCTACCACAAGTAGCGGCGTCGTGAGCCCTAGCGTCCCAGCCCGACGAGCTGCTCGATGAGCTCGTGCAGCTGCGCGTAGCGCGGCAGGGCGAGGAGCGGAACGAGCAATCCACCGGCCGCGAGCGCGGCCAGGATCCGCGCCCGCGGGGGACATGCCGGCGGACCGAGCAGCGCCCGCACGCGTCCCTGGACGTCGTCCTTGGCTACCGGCATGCCGAGAGCCCGTTGCGGCGCGGTGCGGCTCTGCACCAGCCGCGCGACCTTGATGAGGGCGGAGGCGAGCGCCAGGCGGCGCTCGGGATTGCCGCGGGTGGCGCGCTGATCCGCGGCGTATTCCGCGGCAGCTCGCCAGCGCTCGGCCAGCGCCGCCGCGAACGGCGTCAGGGCGAGCGCATCCGGCGCCGCGGTGAGCAACAGCAGCTTCAGGTTATCCCGTGCGGCAAGATGCGCCGCTTCGTGCGCCAGCACCGCGCCAAACTCCTCACCGCTGCAAGCGGCCCTGACTGACTTCGTGGCCACGATGCGCGGCCGCCAGGCACCGATCACCGCAACGAGTGGCTCGGACGACTCGACGACGTGCACGGGCATGCCCTGGGTGCCGGCGAGCGCTTCGGGCCGGCAGCGATCGAGGAGCGTCCGCGCCGCGCGCGCCGCGCGCCAGCCGCGCCAGATCCCGCCGGCCAGAGTGGCGATCGCGAGCGCCGCCAGCGCGATGAGCAGCGGGCCGGCGGCTTCCTGCTCGCGGCGGGGCTCAAAGCCGAGGAACGCAGGCAGCACGACCGTGAGCGCAATCAGCAGCCCACCCGCGGAGGGCAGCAGGCGCAGCGCCAGCAGGTCGAGAGACGTGGCGCTCACGCGCCCGAGGCCCGCGCGCCACGCCAGCGCCAGCAGGCCCGACAGCAGCAGGCTGACGAGCCCGAAAGTCGCGAGCAGCACCAGGGCGAGGAGCACCGGGGGATTCACTTGAGGTCGCCCCGACGTTTGCGGCGCTCGGCCTGCACCAGCGCATCGAGCTGATCGAGCAGCGCGGCATCGGTATCGCGCACCGCGCGCACCAGCGTCGAGAGTATGACGCCGCTCTCCCCGGAAGCCCCGAGCAGATCGATGACCTGTCCGCAGACCCGCTCCGAGAGCAGCTCATCGCGCGAGCAGCGCGGCTGGTAGGCGAAAGCGCGGCCGTCCCGGTGGCGCAGCAGCAGCCGCTTGCGATAGAGCCGGTCGAGGGTGGTCATGATGGTGGTGTAGGCGAGCCCGGCGCAGGCCCGCTGGAGATCGCGCACGGTGGCCGCCCCCGGGCGCGCCGACATGAGCTCGAGCAGCCGTGTCTCGAGAGGCCCCAGCCCCAGGCGACTGCGCAGGGTCTCGGGGGGTTTGCCGTTGGTGGGTATCAGCACGTCCCCATGATTGTTGCCCAACTCCGGGACTGTGCGCCAGGATATGGCCATGATGCCTTTGGCCGCCCTGCTCGGTCTGGTTGCTGCCCCCGAGGTTCCCGACGCCATCAAGGCGCCGGCCGGCGAGCGCGTCGTGCTGGTGGCGCACGCCGCAGGCTCGCAGATCTACGTCTGCGCGCCGGGCGCCGATGGCAAGCCGCAATGGAACCTCAAGGCGCCCGAGGCGCAGCTGCGCGATGCCAAGGGTGCCCTGATCGGCCATCACGCCGCGGGGCCTTCATGGAAGCACCTCGACGGCAGTGCGGTGACGGGCAAGGCGGTCGCCAAGGCCCCCTCCCCGGACGCCAACTCCATCCCCTGGCTGCTCGTGAGCGTCGTAAGCCATGACGGCAAGGGCCTGCTCGAGCACGTCACGAGCATCCAGCGCGTGCACACCCAGGGCGGTCAGCCGCCGCCGCCCGAGAAGTGCGACTTGGGGAAGCCGAACGCCGAGACCTGGATCCCCTACAGCGCCGACTATTATTTCTTCGCACCGGCCCCGGCTGCGAAGTGAGCGGCCCCGGCGCAGCGCGGGCCCGGCGCGAGGCTGGAGGCGACCTCAGGCGACCGCGGACTTGAGCACGCGCTGCGGCTGCGCGACGCCGTAGCCCTGCGCGTAATCGACGCCGAGGCTGGTCAGCATCTGGATGATCTCGGCATTCTCGGCGAACTCGGCGATGGTCTGCTTGCCGGTGAGGTGCCCGATCTCGTTGATCGAGCGCACCATCTCGCGATCGATCGGATCGCGCAGGATCTCGCGCACGAAGCTGCCGTCGATCTTGAGGTAATCGACCGGGAAGTGCTTGAGGTAGCCGAAGGACGAGAGGCCCGTGCCGAAATCGTCGAGCGCGAACTTGCAGCCCTGCTGCTTGAGCGCCTGGATGAAGCGGTTGGCCTGCGAGAAGCTCGCCACCGCGGCGGTCTCGGTGATCTCGAAGCAGATCTTGGAGGCATCGAGCCCGCTGTGGCGCAGCTGCTCGATGACGAACGGCAGGAACTTGTCATCGCCCAGGCTCTGGCCCGAGAGGTTGATCGAGCACTGCATGAGGTTCTGCCGCTCGTCGGCCTCGGAGACCAGCCAGCGGAAGGCGTTCTCGATCACCCAGCGGTCGATCGCCGGGGTGATGCCGTAGCGCTCGGCCGCGGCGATGAAGTCGTTCGGCGCCACGATGCGCCCGGTCTCGTCCTTCAGGCGCAGCAGCAGCTCGTAGTGCGCGCCCGGCTCGACCCGCTGCAGCGGCTGGATCGCCATGCGATAGAGCTCGAAGCGCCCCTCTTCCAGCGCCGCGTTGATACGCGCCGCCCACTGCATCTCGCGCCGCCGGCGCATCAGCTCGATGTCGTTCTCGGCGAAGCTGTGCACACGGTTGCGGCCGCCTTCCTTGGCCGCGGTGCAGGCGCTGCCGGCGGCCGAGAGAATCGAGGCGACGTCCTCGTTCTCGGCGGTGATCGGCACCACGCCGATCGAGGCGCCGAGGCGGAACACACGGTCCTCCCACGTGAAGCGGAAGTTGCGCACCGCCTCACGCAGCGTCTCCGCGGTGCGCATCGCCTCATCGAGCGAGCAGCTCTCCAGCAGTATGCCGAACTCATCGCCGCCGAGGCGCGAGAGCGTGTCGCGCCAGCGTACCTTGGACTTGAGCAGCGCCCCCACCTGCCCGAGGAGCGCATCTCCCGCCGAGTGGCCGCAGGTGTCGTTGACGATCTTGAACTGGTCGATGTCGAGGTGGCAGAGCGCGTAGGAAGCCTCACGCGCCTTGGCGCTCTTCAGCGCCCGCTCGAGGCGGCTCTCGAACTCACGCCGGTTGACGAGGCCCGTCAGCAGGTCGTGGCTCGCGTGGTAGGAAAGGCGCCGGTTGAGCTCGCGCGACTCGCTGACGTCGTGGAACACGAGCACCCCGCCCGCCACGTGGCCCTGGCCGTCGCGGATCGGCGCGGCGGTGCTCTCGACGTAGAGCTCGTTGCCGTCGCGGCGGATGAGCAGCATCGGCCGCACCGACTTGATCGGGCGGATGCGGCGGATGGAGACGGTCAGCGGGTTCTCGAGCGGCTCGCAGGTCTCCTCGTGGAAGGCGCGGAAGATCTCTTCCACCGGCCGCCCCATCGCATCCTCGAGCCGCCAGCCGGTGAGCTCCTCGGCGACCGGGTTGATGTAGTCGATGGTCGAGTTGGCGTCCGTGGTGATGACGCCGTCGCCGATCGACTGGAGCGTGATCTGCGCGCTCTCCTTCTCGCGGAACAGCGCCTCCTCGTAGAGCTTCCTCTCGGTGATGTCGAGCTCGACGCCCACCAGGCGCAGCAGACGCCCGTGCTTGTCGACCCGCGCGGTGGCGCGGCTGATGACCCAGCGCCATTCGCCATTGCGGTGGCGCATGCGATGGGTGCTCTCGAAGATCGGGGTCTTGCCGGCGACGTGATCGCGGATGGCGGTCTGTACCCGCGCCAGGTCGTCAGGGTGCACGAGGCTGCGCCAGTCGGGCGAGCCGCGCATGTCCTCATCGGCGTAGCCGAGCATCGCCTTCCAGCGCGGCGAGAAGAACACCTCGTTGCTCTCGACGTCGAAGTCCCACAGGCCGTCGTTGGCGGCGGCCTGGAACAGATTGGTGCGCTCCTCGAGCTTGGCGAGCCGCGCCTCGGTGCGGATGCGCTCGAGGCCGGTCGCGAGGCTCGTGCCGATCAGCTTCATGAGCAGCTGCAGATTCACGTCCCAGGCGCCGCGGGGCAGCGTTTGAGCGAGACCCAGAATGCCGGCGGGCTTGTTCTGGATGCGGAAGCTGATGAGCAGCGCCGAGCCGATCTGCAGGTCCGCGAGCTTGGCGGCCTCGGCCGCCTGCTCCCGGCGTGGCGAGCTCGTGTCGCGCAGCTCCGAGAGGCGCAGGTGCTCGAGCCTTCCCTTCAGCCAGGGGAAGCTCTCGAGGCTCAGTCCGGCGAGACCCTCGGGCTTGCACTGGGCGAAGGCGCTGCGCGCGACCTGCAGGTCCTGGATCACGGGCTCATCGGCCTGCAGCGCGGCGAGAAACGCGCAGTCGCACCCGGTGGCCCCGCGCAGCAGCTCGAGGTTGCGCCGCACGCAGGCGTCAACCTCGTCGCGGCGCATGTTCTGAAAGTCGACGGCGATCTTGGTGCAGGCGACGTCGAGTCCGAGCAGTGGCTTGCTGTGGCGCCCCGTCCAGGCGTCGGCCGACAGAATGTCGGATGCGGTGAAGTCCGCTGGCTTATCCGGCGGGGGCGGAATCGCCATTTATCCGTGACCTCCCATTACCGAACCGCCGCAGCCTAATTGAATCGCCCCGCCCCGACGTGATATCGCGTCACGGAAGCACGTGATGCACTGCGATTCTCGCACACTGAAGCAGGATTACAAGCTAACACCCTGTTGAACCAAGGATTCTCAGTTAACAGAATCCTCAGCTCGGGCTCGTGCGGGTCAGTTCCCGCCACGCCTCGATCACGCGCCCGGCTTCGATGCCGAGAATATCGGGCTTGCCGTCGACCGTGCCCGTGAGCGTGGCCGCAGGAGTCGTGGCGCCGCCCGGACGATAGAGCCAGGGATCGATGTGGCCAAAGAGTGCAACCGTCGGGCAGCCGAGGGCGGCGGCCGCGTGCGCAGGTCCCGTGTCCACCGCGATGAGGCTCTTCGCACGCTCGAGCAGCGGCAGCAGGCGCGTCACCGGCAGATCGTTCGCCGCGTTCACGACGTCGGTCACGCGAGCGAGCCGCAGCACGTCGGCGATGAACGAGCCCTCGGCTCCCATCCCCGAGAAGACAATCGCCTGGCTCGGGCAACGTGCTCGCACCGCGCGTATCACCTCCGCCCAGCGCTCCTCCGGCCAGTACTTGCTCGCGCCCGAGCGCGAGCGCAGACGGCGCCGCGCGACGTGGCGGCTCCCCGGATGGACGACCATGTAGTCACGCCCGGCGAGCCCGCGTCCCTCGAGCCAGGCGTCGAGCTCGCGCCGGGCGGTATCGGAAACCTCCAGATGCGCCGCGCGCGGCACACCCGCAACCGGGGGCGGCAGGAGTCCCGTGAATGCCGCCGGGCTCAGAGCCCCGAGGCGCAGGTACCGATCGGCGAAGTTCTCGCCGTCGAGGAACGGATACTGCGTCGAATCACAGATGTAGTCCGCGGGTATCCCGCCGCGCGCGAGCAGCTCGCGGCCCTCGCCGCGATCGCAGAACCAGGTGGGTCCGGCGCCGCGTGCCCTGAGCCACCCCACCAGCCGCTGCTGGCCCGGGCTCAGCCAGTAAGGTGTGCGGCGGCTGCGGAGGATGAACATCCGCCCGACGGCGCGGTGTCCTGAGAGCAGCGGCTCGGACCAGGGACCCGAGGCGATGACGTCCACGCGCCCCTTGAAGCGCGCGCGCAGCTGCTCGAGCAGCACGGTGAGCAGCACCATGTCACCGAAGGCACCGCAGCGCATGACGAGCGGCGGCCGCTCCGCGTCCCGCGCGCTCATCGGCGCCCCGCGAGCGCGTCGCGGGCGATGCCGTACAGGCGCTTGAGCTCGCGCTCCATCTCGCCCCCGAGCTGCGCGAGCGCCGCGGCATCGGTCACGCGCGGAACGTAGCGTGGCGGGCCGATCGCGACGGCGATGCGGGCGATGAACGGCACCGGGATGACGAACTTGTCCCACTTCACCAGCCAGGCGCGGGAAGCCGCGTACGCCATCGGCAGGATCGGCCGCTGCGACATCTGCGAGAGCATCAGGGCGCCCGGCTTGAAGGCGAAGCGCGGGCCGCGCGGGCCGTCGGGCGTAATGACCGGGGAAACCCCGTCACGGGTGAGCGCCTGATAGTAATCGCGCAGCGCCCGCGCGCCGGTGTGGGTGGAGGAGCCGCGGATCACCGCCCCGCCGAAACGGCGGACGATCATGGCGCCGAGCTCGCCGTCGACCGATGGGCTGATGAGCCAGCCCGGGGTCAGCCCGCGCGCGCGCTGCTCGAGGAGAAATTTCCCGCAATAGAGCTGGTGCTGGTGCCAGTAGACGGGAATGAGGGACGGCGCGCGCGCCAGCGCCGCCGCCAGGTGCTCTGCGCCTTCGACGCGTACCACGCGGCAGCTGAGCCACCACGCACGGATGAGCCCCACGGCGAGCGGAGCCGCGAGCGCGTACAACGCGCGCCGCGCGCGCGTCATGCGCCGGCTCGAGCGCGTCGCGGTGCGATACAGTGTGTTGCGCAGGCCGCCGTCGTCACCGTCGCTCATGGCGCGAACAGCTCCGCGAGCGGCACCGCGTGCGCCTCGAGGTCGCTCACCGGCAGGCTCGTCATGATGCAGGCTGCGGCGCCCGCAAAGAGCGCGGGCCGCGTCGCGTACAGTGTCACGCCGCGACAGCGCGCGCCGCTCCCGATGAGCTCGACGTCGCGCGCCTCGGCAAGTCCGGCGCCGCAGGCCTTGAGCGCCGCCTCGCGTGCCGCCCACGCAGCGAGCCGCGCCTCGCTGCCGAGCTCGACGTCGAAACCGACTCGTCCGTGCGCCACCGCCGCGCATCCCACCCAGGGACCCGAATGGCTGATGCTGAAGTCCGGCTCGTCTCCCGCGGCTGCCGCCGCACGCGCCAGGTGTGGTTTACCGCCTTCCGGGAAGGCCAGCTCTCCGGGCGCGACCCGCACACCCGTGAGCCGCTCGAGCGAGCGCAGAGCGAGCGCCACGCCCGCCAGCGTCGCCGGCGCACGCGCGGCGTGCGCGCTGACCTCGAGACGCTTCGCGTACGGCAGCCGGGCGGCGAGCTGCCGAGCCGCCTCTTGCGGCCACTGACCGCGCAGGTCCGAGTGATATAAGATTAAAGTTTGGCTTTCAACAGCTTGCATGACCGCCGCCGCGCCCGCGCCTAGCCTTCCTCCCGAGGCCGAGCTGCAATTCGACGTCGGCTCCACGGACGATTCGCTGGAGCACATGATCGAATTGTTCGCCCGCCACGGCGACACTTATCGCGTGTACGTTCCAACACGCAGATCTTATACCTATGTCATCCATCACCCGGACGACGTGAAGCGGGTGCTGGTCAGCAATCACCGCAATTACACCAAGGGCCTCGGGCTCGACCGCGTCAAGATCCTGCTCGGCAAGGGCATCATGACCAGCGAGGGCGAGCTGTGGAAGCGCCAGCGCTACATGATGCAGCCGCTGTTCCACCGCCGCGTGCTCACCGGGTTCGCCGAGCTGATCGCCGCGGCGAATGAGCGCCGCATCGAGCGCTGGGAGAGTCTCAGCGGACGCGGCGAGCCCGTGAACCTCACCGACGAGATGAGCGAGCTCACCCTCGAGATCGTGCTGCGCTCGATCTTCGGACGCGATCTCGACCGCCTCACGCAGCAGCTCGGCGCCAACCCGTTCGAGGTGGTGACGCGGGAGCAGAGCCGTGATCTGCAGTTCGCCTACAAGTTCCGCTCGCTGACCAAGCTGGTCGCGCAGCTCATCGAGCGGCGCCGCGCGGTGCCCGAGGAGCATTTCGACTACGTGGCGATGCTGATGAGCGCGCGCGACAAGGAGACGGGCGCGCCGATGGCCGAGCGCGAGCTCATCGATGAGATCATGACACTGATCGTCGCAGGGCACGAGACCACGGCGAGCGGGCTCAACTGGACCTGGTACCTGCTCTCGCAGCACCCCGAGGCCGAGGCGCGTCTGCACGCCGAGCTCGATGCGGCGCCGGAGCTCACCGCACCGAGCCTCACCCAGATGGAGGCGCTGAGCTACACCAGCCAGGTGGTGAACGAGGCGCTGCGGCTCTATCCGCCGGGCTGGCTCCTGTCGCGGCGCACGATCGCCGCCGACGTGCTCGGCGGCTTCGCGGTCCCCGCCGGCAGCAACGTACTGCTGCCGCTGTACCTGCTGCACCGGCACCCGCGCTTCTGGAAAGATCCCGACCGGTTCTGGCCGGAGCGCTTCGCGCCCGCGCACGAGGCCGCACGCCCGCGCTTCGCCTACATGCCGTTCGCCGCCGGCCCGCGCCACTGCATCGGCGAGACCTTCGCGCTCTATGAGATGCTGATGCACCTCTACAAGGTGGCGCGCCGCTATCGCCTGGCGTACGTACCCGACAAGCCGCTCGAGCTCGAGGCGCAGATCAACCTGCGCACCCGTCATCCGCTCCACATGAAGCTGGAACGTCGCTGATGATCAAAGCCACGACCCTCACCGAAGTGCTGGAGGCGAACCGCAGCTTCCCGCGCAGCATCACCTACCTCGAGGGCGAGAACGAGGCGCGCAGCGTCCCGGTGGGCGAGCTCTACGAGCGCGCGCTCGGCATCCTCTATCACCTGCAGCGCATCGGCGCGCGCCGCGGCGACAAGCTGATCCTGTTCCTCGGCAGCAACGAGCAGTTCATCGACGTGTTCTGGGCGGCGATTCTCGGCGGCATCGTGCCGGTGCCGGTGGCGCTCGGCATCAGCGACGAGCACCGCCACAAGCTCCTGCGCATCGCGCGCCGGCTGGGATCGCCGTTCCTGTACACCGAGCGGCGCTCGCTCGAGCGCATCGGCGCGTTCGCCTCTCAGGTGAGCGAGACAGAGCTGTTCGCGAGGCTGCGCGCCCGCACCTTCCTGGTCGATGATCTCGATGACATCTCGCGCGCCGGCAGCATCCAGCGCGTCACCCCCGATGACACCGCCTTCATTCAGTTCTCCTCCGGCTCGACCAGCGAGCCCAAGGGCGTGGTGCTCACGCACGGCAACATCATCGCCAACTGGCGCGGCTCCACCGAGGCGGCGGGCTTCAACGAGAACGACGTCAGCCTCTCGTGGATGCCGCTCACGCATGACATGGGCCTCATCGGCTTTCACCTCGTCATGCTCGCGAACCGGGTGCATTCGCACCTCATGCCGACGGAGCTGTTCATCCGCCGCCCGCTGCTGTGGCTCACGCTGGCATCGCGAGTGCGCGCCACGATCCTGTGCTCGCCGAACTTCGGCTACAAGCACTATCTCAAGGTGCTGGGCGAGCGCTCCGTCGAGGGGCTGGACCTGTCGGCGGTGCGCTTCATCTTCAACGGCGCCGAGCCGATCTCGGTCGAGCTGTGTGCCGAGTTCCTCACGCGCCTCGAGCCGGCGCGCCTCGAGCGCAACAGCATGTTTCCCGTCTACGGGCTCGCCGAGGCCTCGCTCGCCGTCAGCTTCCCGCCGGTCGGCGCACCGCTCAAGACCATCACGCTCAACCGCCACCGCATGAACCCCGGTGACCCGGTGGAGCGGGTGGCGGCGGATGATCCGAACGCCCTGCGCCTGGTGAGCGAGGGCCGGGCAATCCCCTATACCCGCGTGCGTATCGCCGGCGACGACGATCGCGAGCTCCCCGAGGACCGGATCGGTCACGTGCAGATGACGGGCGAGAACGTGACGCGCGGCTATTACGAGGACCCCGCGGCGAATGCCGCCGCCTTCACCGCCGACGGCTGGCTGCGCACCGGCGACCTCGGGCTGGTGCACGCGGGCGAGCTCTATATCTCGGGGCGTGCCAAAGAGATCATCTTCGTGAATGGCCAGAACTACTATCCGCACGATCTCGAGGCGCTCGCCCAGCGCGCCCCCGGGCTCGAGCTCGGCAAGGTGGTCGCGGCCGGTGTGCGCCGGCGGGGCGAGGCAACCGAGCAGCTGGTGGTGTTCGTCCTGCATCGCGGCGCGGTCGCAGACTTTCTGCCGCTCGCGACTGCAGTCTCGCGCCTCATCAACGAGCAGGCCGGCCTCGAGGTTGCCGAGGTGATTCCGGTCAAACGCATCCCCAAGACCACGAGCGGCAAGATCCAGCGGCACCTGCTCGAGGAAGGCTACGTGGACGGGGAGTTCGATGCGGAGCTCGCCGAGCTCGCGACGCTCCGCGCGGCGCAGCGCGGCCCCGCGCACCGCGAGCGCAGCCAGCTCGAGGAGCAGCTCAAGTCCATCTGCGACGCGGCGCTCGAGGGTAAGCGCGTCGACCTGAACGACAACCTCTTCGAGGTGGGCGCGAGCTCCTTGAAGCTGATCGAGATCCACGAGCAGATCGACCGCCTTTATCCCGGCCAGGTCGATCTCACCGAGCTGTTTGACTTCCCGACCATCGCGGAGCTCGCCAGGCACCTCGAGTCCAAGCTCGGAGGCGTCACAACGTCATGAAATCTAAGAGATTATTTTTGACTTGAGGCCCTCAGCGCCTATAATGCGCCGATGATGAGCATCGAGCCCGCCGGTCCCTCCGGATCGAATCGCTGCGAGATGCGGCTGTCCGCCTGCGGCATCCGGCCGACGGCGCAGCGCGTGCGGATCGCCTCGGTGCTGCTGTCGGCACCTCAGCATCTGTCGGCCGAGCAGATCCTCGCGACCCTGCGCGGCAGCGGGGCCCGCGTCTCCAAGGCGACGGTGTACAACACGCTGAACCTGTTCGCCTCGCACGGTCTCATACGCCAGCTCTCGGTCGACGGGTCGCGCGCCTGGTTCGACTCGAACGTCGATCCCCATTACCACTTTCATGATCTCTCGAGCGGCGCGTTGATCGACGTTCCCGTTCCCGAGGTGGAGTTCAGCCGCCTGCCCGTGCCGCCCCCCGGCACCGAGGTCGCCGGGATCGACCTGGTGATCCGACTACGAAAAAAGCAGTAGACTTACGGGTTTTTGTAGAATGGTTGGCTCCCCGGGCCGGGATAGCTCAGTTGGTAGAGCAGCGCATTCGTAATGCGCGGGTCGTAGGTTCGAGTCCTATTCCCGGCACCATTTCCCCAAGCTGCGCCGGTGGCAGGCTCGGCCCGTCGCCCGGCCGCGTCCCTTTGGCGCGTTCGGGGCGGGAAATACACTTGGTCACGATTAGACTCCACGCAACGTGCTGGTTCTAAAGGGTGTCATGAGGAATCTCCGTGGGCACTAACCCCGAACATCTGAGTCACTCCGAGGAGCCGGTCACCTGGATTGGCCGGGACCGCTCGGGGTTCGACCGCGTCGGCAGCGCGGAGCCGGCCCCGAAGGCGGCCTCCGCCCTGCCACTGCCCGCCGACCCCCGCACGCGGTGGATCGCCATCGGCGTGGGAATCCTCGCCGTGCTCGGGGCTATCGTCTGGGCCACCCATCGCGGAGGACCCGCGCATGTAGCGCTCGCCGAGCAGCAGAACATCCCCCTGATCTCGGTCGTCACGCCCGGCGTGCGCTCGGTTACCTCGAGCGTGACCTTCACCGGAGCGATCTTCGCCCGCTATGACATGCCGATCGGCAATGACGGCGACACCGGCCGCATCGTGGCCGTCAGCGTCGAGGCGGGCGATCACGTCCAGAAGGGCCAGCTGCTCGCGCGGCTCGATGACTCCGTTCTCATTCAGCAGGTCAACCGCCTCGCCGCCTCGCTCGAGCAGGCGCGCGCCCAGGCGGAGCTCTCGGCGGCCGAGTACAAGCGGGCGCTGGGGGTACAGGCCGCCGGAGCGCTCTCGGCCGAGGACATCGAGAAACGGCGCGCCACGGCGGTGACGGACGCGGCCAACGTCAAGGTCGCCGCCGCACAGCTCGCCGAGGCCCAGGCGCGCCTCGCGCGCACGCGCATCGTCGCGCCGATCGCCGGCACGGTGCTGGCGCGCCGGGCTGAGGTCGGCATGATCGCGAGCCCGGGGGGCGATGCGCTGTTTCGCGTGGCGAGCGGCGGTGAGGTCGAGATGCGCGGGCAGCTCGCCGAGCAGGATCTGGCGCAGGTCAAGGTGGGAGATGCGGCCACCGTGCGCCTCACGGGGCTGCCGCAGTCCTTCGAAGGGCGCGTGCGCCTCCTCGGCGCGATCATCGATCCGCAGACGCGACTCGGCGAGATCCGCATTGCGCTCAAGCCCGATACGGCGCTGCGGCCCGGCGCGTTCGCGCGCGGCACGGTCGCCGTCGGCAACGCGCAGCGGCCGGTCGTGCCGCAGACCGCCGTGCTCACCGACACCCAGGGCAGCTACGTCTTCATCGTCAACGGACAGGATCATGCTGAGCGGCGCGCGGTGCGCGTCGCGGACACCTCGGACGAAGGCGTCATCATCGGCTCGGGGCTGACGGGCAGCGAGCGCGTCGTGGTGACCGCGGGCGGCTTCCTGCACGAGGGCGAGGCGGTCAAGGTCGCCCCGGCCGCGCACCCGGCCGGCTGACGCTCGAGGAGAGGCGCTCGTGAAAAACATCTCGGCGTGGGCGATCCGCCACCCGCTTCCCCCGGTCGTGCTGTTCGTGGTGCTGCTCTTCATGGGCATCGTGTCGTTCGTGCGCCTGCCGGTGACCGCCGATCCCGACATCGCCTTCCCGGGCGTCGACGTGCAGATCTATCAGCCGGGAGCAGCTCCCCAGGAGCTCGAGACCCAGGTGATGCAGAAGGTCGAGGGATCGATCGCCGGCATCGGCAACATCGACAACATCACCTCGTGGGCGGTCGAGGGTGAGGCGCATATCTTCGTGCAGTTCGAGATCGGTACGCCGATCGATCGCGCGGTCGCCGACGTGCGCGACGCGGTCGCCAAGGTGCGGCCGCTGCTGCCGCAGGCGATTCAGGAGCCGGTCATCCAGCGCATCAATGCGGACGGCGGCCCGATGGAGTACTACGGGGTGAGCTCGAGCTCGCTCACCGACGAGGAGGTCTCCTGGTTCGTCGACAACACCATCACCAAACGGCTGCTGTCGGTGACCGGAGTCGCGCAGGTGCAGCGCAACGGCGGGGTGAATCGCGAGATCCGCGTCGAGCTCGACCCGGCGCGCATGGCAGCGCTCGGCGTCACCGCCGTCGAGGTGAACAACCAGCTGCGCACGCTCAATCTCGACTCGACCGGCGGCCGCGCCCAGCTCGGCGGCGGCGAGCAGTCGATCCGCGTGCTCGGCGGGGCGCGCACCGCGCTCGCGCTCGGCGAGACGCAGATCGTGCTCTCCGGCGGACGCTTCGCCCGCCTCTCGGACCTCGCCGACGTGCGCGACAGCGTGGGCGAGATCCGTCAGATTGCGCGCCTCAACGGCCGTCCCGCCACCACGTTCGGCGTCATCAAGGCCAAGGGCTACTCCGACGTCAGCGTCGATCAGGGCATCCAGGCGGAGCTTGCCAAGATCAAGAAGGAGAATCCCCAGGTCTCCTTCAGCCAGATCTACACCAGTGTCGAGTACACCAAGGACACCTACCACTCGGCCATCAGCGCGCTCATAGAGGGCTCGATCCTCGCGGTGCTGGTGGTGTTCCTGTTCCTGCGCGACACGCGCGCCACGCTCATCTCGGCGCTCGCCATTCCGCTCTCGGCGATCCCGGCGTTCGTGTTCATGCAGTGGATGGACTTCACGCTCAACTCGATCAGCCTGCTGGCGCTGTCGCTGGTGGCGGGCGTGCTGGTCGACGACGCCATCGTCGAGATCGAGAACATCGTGCGCCACATGCGCATGGGCAAGAGCGGCTATCAGGCGGCGCTCGATGCCGCCGACCAGATCGGACTCGCGGTGGTGGCCACCTCCGCGACCATCATCGCGGTGTTCCTGCCGGTGAGCTTCATGGGCGGGCTCACGGGACAGTATTTCAAGCAGTTCGGCCTCACGGTGGCGGCGGCGGTGTTCTTCTCGCTGCTGGTGGCGCGCCTCATCACACCGGTGCTGGCCGCCTACATGCTGAAGTCCGACGGCGTGGCCCACCACACCGACGGACCGATCATGGCCTGGTACCAGCGGACGCTGCGCTGGTGCACGCTGCATCGCTGGAAGACGGTCCTCGCGGGACTCGCCATCTTCGCGCTGTCGATCGTCGGGGTGGCGCTGGTGCCCTTCTCCTTCATTCCCGAGGGGGACATCGGCTTCACCTACGCGACCGTCGAGCTGCCCCCGGGCGTGCGGCTCGAGCAGACCGCCGCGGCAACCGCGGCCGCCTACCGCATGCTCGCGCGCCAGCCCGAGGTGCGCGACGTGGTGGAGGAGGTCGGCACCGGCGACGAGGGCGTGCGCGCCGCAGGACTCGAAATCGCGCTCGTGCCCAAGGCCCAGCGCAAGGTCACGCAGCGGCAGTTCGAAGATCGCATGCTGCAGGAGTTCAAGAGCATCCCGGACGCGCAGCTGCACTTCAACCGCAACGGCAACGGCCGCGACGTCAACATCTACATCACCGGGGACGATCCGCAGCTCACTTACAACACCGCCCGCAAGGTGGTCGATGAGATGGCGACGCTGCCCTTCGTGCGCGATGCGCGCATCAACAACGACCTGCCGCGCCCGGAGATCCTGATCCATCCCCACCTCGATCTCGCCTCGCAGCTCGGCGTGACGGTCGAGTCGATCAGCGACACCATCCGCATCGCCACCCTCGGCGACCTCGATCAGAACAGCGCCAAGTTCTCGCTCGCCGACCGCCAGGTGCCGATCCGCGTGAGCCTCACCGAGGACAGCCGCAAGAGCCTCAGCACGCTGGAGAACCTGCCGGTACCCACCTCCAAGGGTGGCACCGTGCCGCTCAAGGCGGTCGCGGACATCACTTTCGGCGAGGGTCCGACCCGCGTGCGCCGCTACAACCAGACCCGGCGCCTGTTCATCGACGCGGATCTGAAGGGCATGGAGCTCGGCCCGGCGATGAAGGCCATCTACGACCTGCCGACCTTGAAGAACCTGCCTCAGGGCGTGCACCGCGTCGAGGTCGGCGACGCCAAGTACATGAACGAGCTGATCGCCAACTTCTTCATCGCCATGGGAACCGGAATCCTCATGGTGTTTGCCGTGCTGGTGCTGCTGTTCGCGCGGGTGCTGCAGCCGATCACCATCCTGTTCGCGCTGCCGTTCTCGATCGCTGGCGTGGTGCTGGCGCTGGTGCTCACGGGATTCTCCGCCTCGCTCGGAGTCTTCATCGGCCTGCTGATGCTCATGGGCATCGTCGCCAAGAACTCGATCCTGCTGGTGGACTTCGCCATCGAGGAGATGCGCGCCGGCAAGGATCGCGTGACGGCCATACTCGAAGCCGGCCACAAGCGCGCGCGGCCGATCGTCATGACTACGGTGGCAATGGTCGCGGGCATGCTGCCGGTGGCCCTCGGGCTGGGCGGCGACACGGCGTTCCGCCAGCCGATGGCGATCGCGGTGATCGGCGGGCTCATCACCTCGACCGGCCTCACGCTGGTGATCGTGCCCGCGGCGTTCACGCTCATCGACGATATCGAGCGCTGGCTGGCACCCAAGGTGGGCCGCGTGCTGGTGCCGCAGCCGCCGCCCGAGCCCGCGTCCCGTCCGCGTCCGGTCAGCTAGCGAGCCGCATGCCCGCCGGACGACCGGCCTGGTGGGTGCGGGCGCTGTCGCGGGTGCCGCTCGCCGCGCTCTACGGCATCGCCGGCTTCGCCGGCTGGCTCGCCTACCGCGTGGTGCCTTATCGCGCGCGGCTGGTACACGCAAGTCTCGCTCAGGCCTTCCCCGACTTCACGGAGGATCAGCTGCGCGCGGTGCGCCGCCGCTTCTGCCTCGGCTTCGCGCAGATGCTGGCCGAGCTGGTCAAGGGCGCGGCTCTTACGCCCGCCGAGATCCGCCGGCGGGTGCGCCTCGTGAACCTCGAGGAGCCGCAGGCGCTGCTCGCACAGGGCCAGTCGGTGCTGCTGGTCGCGGCGCACCAGTGCAACTGGGAATGGATGCTGCTCGCGCTCTCGCTCGAGCTCGGCTACCCGCTCGATGCGGCCTATAAGCCGCTGGTGAACCGATGGGCGGAGCGCGAGATGGGCAAGCTCCGCACCCGCTTCGGCAGCCGCCTGGTGCCCGCGCAGGAGCTGCTGCCCGACATTCTCAAGCGCCGCGACGTGGTGCGCGCGGTGGCAATGGTCGCCGACCAGGAGCCGACCAGGTCGGAGCGCAAGTACTGGACGCAGTTCCTGAACCGCGACACCGCGTTCTACATGGGACCGGAGGAAATCGCGCGCGTCACGCGCTTTCCGGTGTTCTTCATCGCCATGCGCCGGCGCGCGCGGGGCTACTACGAGATGGAGTTCCTGCCGCTCGCCCCCGCGGGATCCTCCCTGCCGCCGGGGGCGCTCACCGAGCGCTACGCGCGCCTGGTCGAGGAGCAGATCCGTGCCGCACCCCCCGACTGGCCGTGGTCGCACAAGCGCTGGCGGCTGAAGAAATCGGTCTACCAGGACCGCTGAAAAGAGCGCCGGCCCATGCATCCTTGCACGGGCCGGCGAGAGGGGACTGATCCTGGCTAGTCCGGGCTGACCGGTCCGCGGATCGCACCGGCGGGAGCCGCCGAGGCCGCAACCGACACCGACAGCCTGCCCGCTTCGAAGCTCTCGACATCCGCCGCGCTGATGCGGGCGAGCTCGGTCGAGAAGTGGGCCGTCTCGACGGGGCTGCGCGCGAGCTCGGCGAGCGGTGTCCCGGCCCCGCTCAGCACCCGGGCAGCCGTCGCATCCTCGAGGCCCGCGGAGTTGACGTGCACCGTCAGCGTTCCGGAGCGGGTGTCGACCGTCGTCGCGGCGACTCCCGAGGCCCGCAGGCCAAGCGCTCGAGCCTCAGGCGACGCGCTGAGCTCGGAGAAGGTCACCCGCACGTTGTCGGGGGCGAGCTGCCCGCGGATCTCGCCATCGGGGTTGGCCACGGAGGTGGCGATCACGTACAGCCGGCCCTGCGCGAGCGCGCCGGCCTGCTCGGCGCTCAGCACGACGTTCTCGGGCACCACGAACTCACCGGCACTGCCGGCGCGCGGTGCGAGCGTGATCAGCGCCTCCCCCGTCGAGCCCGCAAAGCCCTGGTTGATGGTCACGGTCCTCGCGCTCATGCCGCTCAAGCTGACCGTGCCGGTCACGGCACCCGTCTGCGACTCGACGCTGATCCGTGCCGTTCCTGAGGCCCTGGAGCTCGGCACCGGGAAGATCTGCGCGGGCGACATCGCCGCGGCCATGGCCCCGGCGTTCTGCACGTTGACGACGACCCCTGAGGAGGTCGCGTTGCCGCCCACGCTGTCGGTGACCTTGGCGGTGACGGTGTGATTGCCGTTGGCGACTTTGGTGCTGTCCCAGTTGAAGGTGTAGGGAGAGGCCATCACCGTCCCCACCGCAGTGCCGTCGACATCGAACTCGACGCTCGCGACGGTGAGGCTGTATTGGGATGCCGCCGCCGCGGTGGCGGTCAGCGCTACCGTACCGCTCACCGTTGCGTTCGTGGTCGGGGCCGTGACCGAGACCGTCGGCAGGGGGCAGGCGACCATGTAGCCGCTACCGCAGGTGCCTCCGCCACTGCCGCTGCTGTAGTTGCTGCCATAGCCGCCGCAGGCCGCGAAGGCGGCCGCGATGAGAGCGCCGCCGAGAATCATGAGTAAACGGGTGAGGATTGGATGACGCGCGTGCATAGGAGGTCCCGCTGATAGGTTGTTGCCCGAACCGTAGGTGTCGCCGGGAGGCAAGGCGGTTTCCGCCGCCGGACAAGCGGGAACGCGAATCGTCGCGCGCGTCGTGGCGTGGCCACGGGCACGCCCTACAGGAGCTCAGCGCTTCGGCTGCTCGGTACGCTCCGGCGCTTCGGCGCGCCGCAGCTCGCGGGGCAGCGTGAAGAAGACCCGTTCCTCGCGGCCGACCACCTCGTGCGGCGGCGCCCCACCCCATTCCGCGAGGCGCATCACCACCTGCTGCACGAGCAGCTCCGGAGCCGAGGCGCCCGCGGTGACACCCACCGCACGCTTGCCGGCGAACCATTCGGCGCGCAGGTCATCGGGTCCGTCGACCAGGTAGCCCGGGACGCCGGCACGGTCGGCCAGCTCTCGCAGGCGGTTGGAGTTGGAGCTGGTGCGCGAGCCCACGACCAGCAGCACGTCGCACTGCTCCAGCAGCTTCTTCACCGCGTCCTGGCGGTTCTGCGTGGCGTAGCAGATATCCTCGTGGCGCGGCGTCGCGAGCCCGGGGAAGCGCATTCTCAGCGCCGTGACGATCTCGGCGGTGTCGTCCACCGAGAGCGTGGTCTGCGTGACCAGCGCCAGCTCGCGCACGTCGCGCACCGTGAGCGCCGCGACATCCTCGAGGTCCTCCACCAGGTGGATGCGCCCGCCGAATGAGGCATCGAAGCGGCCCATGGTGCCTTCCACCTCCGGGTGGCCGGCGTGGCCGATGAGGACCACGTCGCGCCCCTCGCGCGCATAACGCTGCACTTCCATGTGCACCTTGGTGACCAGCGGGCAGGTCGCATTGAACACGGTGAGGCGGCGGCCATGCGCCTCCTGCTCGACGGCGCTCGACACCCCGTGTGCCGAGAAGATCACGGTGCAGCCGGCGGGCACCTCGGCCAGCTCATCGACAAACACGGCCCCCAGGGCGCGCAGCCGCTCGACCACGTGGCGGTTGTGAACCACCTCGTGCCGCACGTAGATGGGGGGGCCAAAGAGCTCGAGCGCCCGCTCGACGATGTCGATCGCGCGGTCGACTCCGGCGCAGAAGCCGCGCGGGTTGGCGAGCAGCACCTGCATCAGGCGTTCCCCCGGCCGCCGCGGCGCGCCTCGAGCCAGGCATCCAGCAACAGCAGTCCCGCGCCGATGGTGATCGCCGAGTCGGCGACGTTGAAGGCGGGAAAGTAATGCGCCCCCCAATGGGCGTGGATGAAGTCGATCACGTGCCCGAGCCGCAGCCGGTCGAGCATGTTGCCGAGCGCCCCGCCGACGATGAGCGCGAGCCCGCAGGCGACCAGTGCGTGGGTGGCGGCCGCCAGGCGCCGCAGCCATACGATCAGCGTCACGCTCACCCCGAGAGCCAGGACAACGAACAGCCAGCGCTGCCAGCCGGCGGCGTCTGCCAGCATGCTGAAGGCGGCGCCGGTGTTGTAGGTCAGGACGATGTCGAGCACCGGCAGCAAGCGTACCCGCTGGAACAGGAAGAAGTGGTGCAGCATCCACACCTTGCTCAGCTGGTCGAGAACGATCACGGCGGCGGTGAGCGGCAGCCAGCGCCAGCCGCTGGCGGCGGCAGGCACAGCGAAGCTGCTCATACGAAGCGCCTCGGCTCGCCGGGGGGCTCGAGGTTCCCGACGCAGCGGCCGCAGAGCTGCGGGTGATGCGCGTGGCTCCCGACGTCCGGCCGGCGGTTCCAGCAGCGCACGCACTTGCGATCGGTGTCGGCCGAGGCGGCGATCCACACGCCGGGCAGATTCGCAGCTGGCACCACGCCCTGGGGCGCCGCCGCGACCTCGTGCACCGCCGCCTCGGAGGTGATCAGCAGGAAGCGCAGCTCGGCGCCGAGCGCGGCGAAACGCCGGTACTCCTGCGGCAGGCAATACACCTCGACGCGGGCATCGAGAGGCGCGCCGATGGCGCCCGTGTCGCGCAGCTTCTCGAGCTCGCGCGTCACATCGGTGCGCAGCTCGATGAGCGCCGCCCAGTCGATGTCGTCGACCGGCACGGCGGGCGGCGTGTGCCAGGTCACGTGGAATACCGACTCGGCGCGCTCGCCCGGCAGATGGCGCCAGACCTCCTCGGCGGTGAACGACAGGATCGGCGCGAGCCAGCGCACCATGCACTCGGCGATGTGGATCATCGCGGTCTGCGCCGAGCGGCGCGCCGGGCCTGCGGACGGCGTGGTGTAGAGCCGGTCCTTGAGCACGTCGAGGTAGAAGCCGCCGAGATCCACGCTGCAGAAGTTGTGGATCTTCTGGTAGATGAGGTGGAAGGCGTAGCGGCGGTAGGCGTCGAGGATTTCCGCCTGCAGCGTCCGCGTGCGCTCGAGCGCCCAGCGGTCGAGCACCACGAGCTCAGCCGCCGGGAGCGCATCGCGCGCCGGATCGAAGCCGTGGAGGTTGCCGAGCAGGAAGCGCAGCGTGTTGCGCATGCGGCGGTAGGAGTCCGCCATGCGCTTCAGGATCTCGTCCGACACGCTCATCTCATTGGCATAGTCGGTCGCCGAGACCCACAGCCGCAGCACGTCGGCGCCGAGGCTGTTCATGACTTTCTGCGGTGCGATCACGTTGCCGAGGGACTTCGACTGCTTGCGCCCCTTCTCATCGACCGTGAATCCGTGCGTCAGCACGCCGCGGTACGGCGGGCGGCCGTAGAGCGCCTCGGACATGAGCAGCGAGCTGTGGAACCAGCCGCGGTGCTGGTCCGAGCCCTCGAGGTACAGGTCGACCGGAGCTGCGATCTCGGGCCGCTCCGCACCGACGCACTCGAAGGACAGCCCCGAGTCGGCCCACACGTCCATGACGTCCGTGACCTTCTCGTAGTGCGCGGCTTCCGCCCCGAGGAGCTCGTGCGGCTCGAGCGCGAACCAGGCATCGATACCGCCGCGCTCGACCCGGGCCGCGCCCGCCTCGATCAGCTCCTGCGTGCGCGGGTGCAGCTCGCCCGTCTGCCGGTGAACGAACAGCGGGATCGGCACGCCCCAGGTGCGCTGGCGCGAGATGCACCAGTCCGGCCGGCTCTCGATCATGCCGGCAATGCGCGGCTCGCCCCACGCCGGGGTCCACTGGACGCCCGGAATGTCGCGCAGCGTGTGCGCGCGCAACTGCGCCTGTTCCATGCTGATGAACCACTGAGGGGTGGCGCGGAAGATGACCGGACTCTTGTGGCGCCAGCAATGCGGGTAGCTGTGCAGCACCGTCTCCTGGTGCAGCAGGCGGCCCCGCTCGGCGAGCTTGGCGATGATCACCGGGTTGGCCTCGTCCACCTTGAGCGCGCCGACCAGCGGCGTGTCGGGGAAGAAGCGCCCATCGTTGCCCACCGGATTCGTCACCGGGAGCCCGTAACGCTGCCCGGTGGCGAAGTCTTCCTGGCCGTGCCCCGGCGCGGTGTGCACCGCGCCGGTACCCGCATCGAGTGTCACGTGCTCTCCGAGCACGACCGGCACCTGCCGGTCCTCCCACGGGTGCTCGAGCTCGAGCCCCTCGAGGTCGCGGCCCGCGACCTCACCGAACACCGCGCCGGCGCTCATACCGTACCGCCTGAGGCATGCCTCGGCGAGCTCCGCCGCCATTATCAGGCGGTGCCGCTCGCCGCCCTGGTCCGCCTCGAGCAGCACGTAGCGGAATTCCGGCCGCAGCGCCACGGCCTGGTTGGCCGGCAGCGTCCACGGTGTCGTCGTCCAGATGACGACGTCGACGGGCGCGCTGCCGAGCCGCGCGAGCCCGATCGAGGCGCGGCGCGCCAGATCGGCGTTGTCGCTCACGCGAAAGGCGACGTCGATCGCCGGCGATGACTTCTCCTCGTATTCCACCTCCGCCTCGGCGAGCGCCGAGCGGCAGTCGACACACCAGTGCACCGGCTTCACACCCTTGTAGAGGTGGCCGTTCCTGATGATGCGGCCGAAGGCGCGCAGCTGCTGTGCCTCGTAACTCGGCGCCATGGTCATGTACGGACGGTCCCAGTCGCCGAGCACACCGAGCCGCTTGAAGTCGCGGCGCTGCAGCTCGAGCTGCTCGGCGGCGAAGGCGCGGCATGCGGCCCGAAAGGCCTGCGCGTCGAGCTTCTGGCCCGGGCGGCCGTGCTTCTTCTCCACCTGCAGCTCGATCGGCAGTCCGTGGCAGTCCCAGCCGGGGATGTAAGGCGAATCGAAGCCGTCGAGGGAGCGCGACTTGACGACGATGTCCTTCAGGATCTTGTTGAGCGCATGCCCGATGTGAATCGCGCCGTTCGCATAGGGAGGCCCGTCGTGCAGCACGAAGCGCGGCCGGCCGCGCGCAAGCTCGCGGAGCTTCAGGTAAGTGCCGCGCTCCTCCCAGGCGCGCACCATGGCGGGCTCGCGTTGGGCGAGGTCCGCCTTCATCGGGAACTCGGTCCGCGGCAGGTTGATGGTGTGCTTGTAATCGGCCATGGTCATCCGTTGCTGAGGATGCGGCGCGCGTCGGCCGCATCGCGGTGCATCTGCGCCGTGAGCGCCTCGAGCGTCGCGAAGCGCTGCTCGTCGCGCAGCTTCGCGGCGAACTCCACCTCGATCTCGCGCCCGTAGAGATCATCGCTGAAGTCGAACAGGTGCGCCTCGAGCAGCGCCTCCGTCCCGCCGATGGTCGGCCGGGTGCCGAGACTCGCGACCCCGGGGAGCGCGGTGCCCGCCACGCCGCGCACCTGCACCGCGAAGATGCCCGCGACCGGCGCACGGCGACGCCCGAGCGCCAGGTTCGCCGTCGGGAAGCCGAGATCCCTTCCCAGGCGCTGGCCCGCGATCACGCGGCCGCGCATCGAGTAGGGCCGGCCCAGCCAGCGCCGGGCGCGGGCGAAATCCCCGCAGGCGAGCGCGGCGCGGACTCCGCTGCTCGAGATGCGCTCGCCCGCGAGCGTAACCGCGGGCAGCACCTCGACCGCAAATCCGAGCCGCTCGCCCACCGCAGCCAGCACCGGCGCGGTCGCCTCGCCGCGGCGCGCGAAACGGAAATCATGGCCGACCACCACGACGCTCGGCCGCAGCCGCGCGACGAGCAGCTGCGCGAAGCCGTCGGCGCTGAGGTTACGCAAAGCCTCGTCAAAGCGCAGCACCCACAGGTAGTCGAGACCGGAGGCGGCGAGCAGCCGCCAGCGCTCGCGCAGCGTCGTGAGCCGCGCGGGCGGGTCCCCGGGGGCGAGGAACTCGCGGGGCATGGGCTCGAAGGTCAGCATGACGGCGGGCTGCCCGAGCTGCCGCGCGTGTTCGAGCAGCGTCGCGATGAGCGCCTGGTGCCCCAGGTGCAGCCCGTCGTAAGTGCCGATCGTCAGCGCGCTTCCGCTGTGCCGGTGCGGCAGATCAGCCTGTCCGCGAATGAGCTCCATGAACCTCTTAAGTCACTGATGGTGAAGGACTAAGTCAATCCGGGCGCTGCCCAGGCAGGCCGCGGCGTAGTTTATGTGAAGCGCGCGCGCGGGGGAGCGAGGTTTGCGTTGACAAGCCCATGTCCTGTCCGCAGACTACCGGCCCCCGGCACCCGGGGGACGTACCGATACGGAGATTGAGTGGCCAATACCAAGTCCGCCGAGAAAGCCGCCCGCCAGGCTGATAAGCACCGCGTCCGCAACGTAGCGCTCCGCTCGCGCATGCGCACTGCGGTCCGCAGGGTGAGCACGGCGATCGCCACGGGCGACAAGGTAGCGGCCCAGAACACCTACAAGGAAGCCGTCCCGGTCATCGATACGCTCGTTGGCAAGCAGATCATCCACCGGAACAAGGCCGCGCGGCACAAGAGCCGCCTGTCCGCCCGTATCCGCGCGATGCAATGAGGCTGCGATGAACGCGAACGACAAGACCCGGATTCCGACACCCGTCGTCCCGACGCCGCTCAAGTCGCGGCCCGCCGCCCGGCGACAGTTCCTGCTCGAGATGATGCGCGCCCGCGTGCCGCGCGGCCGTGCTCCTCCAAAAGCCTCATAACCGCCTCGCATAGCTCCTTCGTTCCCGCCCCCGTGGCCCCCGAGATCAGGAAGCGGGGACCGCGGTAGCGCAGGGCGCGCGCGATGTCGCTCGCGCGCCGCTCCGCCTCTTCGTCCGGCAGCAGGTCGCGCTTGTTGAGCACCAGCCAGCGGGGCTTCGCCGCCAGCTCGCGGCTGAATTTCCTGAGCTCCGTGACGATGGCGCGCGCATCGTGCACCGGGTCAGCCTCGGGGTCGAGGGGCGCAATGTCCACCAGGTGCAGCAGCAGACGCGTGCGCTGCAGGTGCTTCAGGAACCGGTGCCCGAGGCCGGCGCCCTCCGCAGCCCCCTCGATGAGTCCGGGAATGTCGGCCATCACGAAGCTGCGATGCTCGCCGACCGCGACGACGCCGAGGTTCGGGTGCAGCGTCGTGAAAGGATAGTCGGCCACCTTGGGACGCGCGGCCGAGACCGCGCGGATGAGCGTGGACTTTCCGGCATTTGGGAGCCCGAGAAGCCCCACGTCCGCGATCACTTTCATCTCGAGCTCGAGCGAGCGCTTCTCTCCCGGCAGCCCGGGCCCGAACTGGCGCGGCGAGCGGTTGGTGCTCGACTTGAAGCGCTGGTTGCCCCAGCCGCCCTTGCCGCCGCGCGCCACCAGCAGCTCCTGCCCGTCGCGCGTGAGATCCCCCAGCTGCTCGTGCGTGTCGGCATCGCGCACCACCGTACCGATCGGCACCGGTACATAGAGGTCCGCGCCGCCGCGCCCGCTGCAGTCGTTGGAGCCCCCCGGCTCACCGTGCGTCGCCTTGAAGGTGCGCTCGATGCGAAAGTCGGCGAGCGTGTTGATGCCGGATGCTGCGCGCAGATAGACGCTGCCGCCGTCACCACCGTCCCCGCCGTCCGGACCCCCGAAGGGCACGAATTTCTCGCGGCGGAAGCTCGTGCTGCCGCGTCCGCCGTTACCGGCCTGTACCCGTGCCCGGGCTTCGTCGACGAATTTCATGAGCCGAACCTGTCTAAAGGGCGTTACCAGGCAGATGCCCGCGGTCGGGCGCCTCTCACCACTCAAGTCTGCGACGTCGGGTCGCCCGTTTCGGCATCCAGCCCGAAGTCCATCCAGTCCTCACCCCACAACTCGATCGGATGCTGCGTGCGGTCGGTGCCGTTGCCACACCGCATGTCATTGGCGGGACAGAAGTGCTCGCATCCCCAGCAGATGCGCTCCGGGTGGCCCGGACGGATTGGTATCCTGGGTGTCACGAGTTTGCCCAACACGGCAGCGGCTCCAACTGGTCACTCTAGAAGAATCTTTGAGGCGCGCCGTTGTGGTTTCCACTTAGGGCCCGGCAACCACACGTCAAATGAAAACCCCGGCGCTCAGGCCGGGGTTTTGCTCGAATACCGGGCTTTCCGGGGCCGCCGCGTCAGGCCTTCTCGGGCTCGGGCAGCACGCTCACGTACAGGCGCTGCTCAGCGCCCTTCTTCTGGAACTGCACCTTACCCGTGACCTTGGCAAAGAGGGTGTGGTCGCTGCCGACACCGACGTTCGAGCCCGGACGCACCGGCGTACCGCGCTGGCGCACGAGGATGTTGCCGGCCAGCACCTGCTCGCCGCCGAAGCGCTTCACTCCCAGGCGTTTGGAGTGGGAGTCGCGCCCGTTCTTGGTACTGCCGCCTGCCTTTTTGTGTGCCATGACTTAGCCCGCCCGGATATCGGTGACCTTCACTTCGGTATAGAGCTGCCGGTGGCTCTTCTGCCGCAGATAGTGCGCGCGGCGCTTGAACTTCACGACCGACACCTTGGCGCCCTTGCCGTGCCGCACGACGGTGGCAAGCACCTTGCCGCCCTTCAACGTGGGCTTGCCCACCTTGACGTCCGCCCCCTCCCCGACCAGGAGCACCTCGCCGAACTCCACGGTGGCGCCCGGCTCCGCGTCGAGCTTCTCGACGCGCAGCACGCCGTCCTTCGTCACCCGATACTGCTTGCCGCCCGTGGCGATGACTGCGTACATAGTGGCTATAAAGAGGAATGGGCTCAAAGAAAGGCCGCGCATTCTACTGGCCGACCCCCTCGCGGTCAAACGACCATTTCCTCAAGCCTGGCGGGGACTTATCCTCCCGCGGCCCGGTTCCCGAGGTTCTCCTCTGCGGCTCAAGTTCGCTACGATGCGCCGGCCCCCTTCCAATGCCCACGACGCAGCTCAAGGATCCCCGCACCGCATGACCCTCGCAGAGATTCGCGCACTGGTGCAGGCGGACCTGCGCTCCGTGGACGAGGTCATTCGCGCGCGGTTGAAGAGTGCCGTGCCGCTCGTCGACCGCGTCGCCGAGCACATCATCGGGGGCGGCGGCAAGCGCTTGCGGCCGCTCCTCGTCGTGCTCGCGGGACGCGCCTGCGGCGCGGGCGGCGCGCGACACAACGAGGCCGCCGCCTTCATCGAGTTCATTCATACGGCGACGCTGCTGCACGATGACGTCGTGGACGGCTCCTCGCTGCGCCGCGGCCGCGATACGGCCAACGAGGTGTTCGGCAACCAGGCGAGCGTCCTGGTCGGGGACTTCGTCTACTCGCGCGCCTTCCAGATGATGGCGACGTTGGCCTCGCAGCCGGTGATGGAGATCATGGCCGAGGCGACCAACGTGATCGCCGAGGGTGAGGTGCTGCAGCTGATGAACGCGCACGATCCGGACACGACCGAGCAGCGCTATCTCGAGGTCATCTACCGCAAGACCGCGCGCCTCTTCCAGGCCGGCGCGGAGGTGGCCGCGGTGCTCGCGGACACCTCGGCCGAGCGGCGCGCAGCGCTCGCCGCCTACGGGCGGCATCTCGGCACCGCCTACCAGTTGGTCGACGATGTGCTCGACTACCGCTCGAGCCCCGCCGAGCGCGGCAAGAACCTCGGCGACGACCTCGCGGAGGGTAAGCCCACCTTGCCGCTCATCCACGCGCTGCGGCACGGGAGCGAGGCGCAGCGCGCGGCAATCCGCGAGGCGATCAGGAACGGCGGCCGCGGCCAGCTCGAGACCGTGGTCGACGCCATCGAGTCCACCGGCGGGCTGGACTATGCGGCACGTCTCGCGCGCACTGAGGCGGACGCGGCGCTCGAGCGCCTCGCCCTGCTGCCCGACTCCTCTTATAAGAACGGCCTCGCGGCGCTGGCGCGCTTCGCGGTCGAGCACACGACGTGATCAACCCAAGGGGTAGAACGATGAAGATCCTGAAGATTCCCGGTGCTCTTTCCACGGTCGCGGCGGCCCTCATGCTCGGGCTCGTCTCGCGGGCCGGCGCCGAGACGGCGCCTGAGACCGTTGTGCTCAAGGCGGCCCATATCTTCGATGCCACGGGCACCGCGCTCAGGGACGGCGGCGTGGTCGTGGTGCAGGGCGAGCGCATCCTGTCGGTCGGTGCCGCCAACATTCCCTCGGGCGCGCGCGTGATCGATCTCGGCGACGCGACGCTGCTGCCGGGCTTCATCGACGCGCACACCCACGTCACGATGCAGTTCGAGAAGAACTACTACCTCATGCGCTATCACGACCTGATGCGCTTCCCCGCCGAGCAGGTGCTGTACGGCGCCCTCTACGCCAGGCGCACTCTCGAGGCCGGGTTCACCACCATCCGCAACGTGGGCGCCCCGGACTTCGAGGACATCAGCCTGCGCAACGCGATCAACGCCGGCGTCACCGAGGGCCCGCGCATGCTCGTGTCAGCGCACGGCATCGGCTCGCCGGGCGGGCACTTCGATGAGGCCTCCTTTCCACCGGACCGCGTCCACCCCGAGGGCCCCATCCAGGGCATCTGCAGCGGGCCAGAGGAATGCCGCCAGGCGGTGCGCTACCAGATGAAGTGGGGCGCGGACATGATCAAGATCGCGGCGAGCGGCGGCGTGCTGTCGGAGTCCGACCCGGTCGATGTGCCGCAGCTGACGCTCGAGGAGATGAAGGCCATCGTCTCCGAGGCGCATGCCTGGCGGCGCAAAGTCGCCGCACACTGCCACGGCGATGCCGCGGCGCGGCTCGCGATCGAGGCGGGCGTCGATTCCATCGAGCACGGCAGCTTCCTCACCGAGGACACGCTCAAGCTCATGAAGGCGAAGGGCGTGGTTCTCGTGCCGACGCGCGTGACCGTCGAGTGGGTGCAGAAGGAGGCGGACGGCTATCCGCCGGTGATCGCCGCCAAGGCACGCGCCGCAGCGGCGGCGCACGGCAACATGTTCAAGACGGCGCTGAAGGTCGGCGTACCGATCGCGCTCGGCACCGATGCGGGCGTTTACCCGCACGGCATGAACGGCCTGGAGTTCGGCCTGTATGTGAAGCTCGGAATGAGCCCGGCGCAGGCGCTGCTCTCCGGCACGCGCGATGATGCGAAGCTCCTCGGCATCGACGCCGACGTCGGGACGCTCGAGGCAGGCAAGGTGGCGGACGTCGTGGCGGTTCCGGGCAACGTGATCGGCGATATCCGTGCGACCGAGCACCCGGTGCTGGTGATGCATCTCGGCAAGATCGTGGTGCACAGGAGCGCGACCGGAGACGAGATCCCCGAGCCGCGCCGCGCGGCCGCTACGGCGAGCGAGCCGCCGGCGAACGCCCCGGCCGCAGCCTTTGACTGAGAGGCTCGCACGGCAGCATTTGAAGGCCGGGAGCGGCTTCAGTAGACTGCGCGCCCCGCTGCCGCCGCGCGCCGCGGGAGCCCAGCTTCGGGGTGTAGCTCAGCCTGGTAGAGCACTACGTTCGGGACGTAGGAGTCGCAGGTTCAAATCCTGTCACCCCGACCACTGATTTAATTAGTTTTTTCTCCAGTAAGTTTCTCTGGGTGTCATGTAGGACCGAGCTCCGGGTGTCAAACGGGGTGTCAGGTTCGACGCTTCCGGTCGGTTCCGCCGAGGTCTGGAACGAACATCGTCATCCGAAGCTGCTTCCGCCGCCGATGCGTGAAGCTGGCTCCCGCCAGAAGTCAACGCATTGCGGGATTAGTACCCCTTTATGACCAGGTAGTCGGAACTCTCACCGTATCGCGGCGCGCTGAGGTCCACCCGCACGCACACGTGCCTCGTCCCGCAGCGACGCAAGTCTGAGCGCGCGCCGCGTTGATTGAGGACTGCGACGTTGCTCGCGAGCTCATCGCGTTCGGTGCGCAACCGCGCAATTTCAGCTGGCGTCGGCAGCACCCACCAGGCGATGAAGAGCGCGATGGCCGCCGATGTCGCAGTAAGACCTAGCGTCCACAGCGTAGCGCGCGCATTGGCGGCCCGTCTCATCTGCTGCAGAGCTTCGGCCGCGCTTTGAGCCTCCGCGTGCACGGTTTGCAGCGCATCGACGAGCGCGCGTTGGACTTGATCTCTCACCGTCGCCTCCAACGCCTGGCTGTGCTCACTCAGCTTCTCGATTGCCGCTTCAGCGAGCTTCTGATGCGTCTGGGCGGCCTCTATTAGAAGCCCGAGCTTCACGCTGTCTTGGTCCATTGGTAGGCCGGACTGGTTTGTAAAGGGACAGCCTTATCGGGTGCGGTCATCGCGATGGTTACGCGGTCGCCTTCGTGATCGCTTGAGATCAAGTTGCCGCGAACGATCAAGTTCTCGCTCCCTGGCTTGCTCCGTCGCTTGCTGATGCGCGCGGAAGGCCTGCCAAGTCGAGAGCGCGTCCTGCTTCCATCGATCAACGAACTGGGCGCGCTCACTGCCTTTGGTCTGTTCGAGCAGCCGGTCGCGGATCCATTCGCGCTCAGATCGGGGCGGCGGCAGCTGCGTCACAAATCGCCTCACCTCCAGGGCGAGCTCCGCCTGACCCTGTCGAGCAAGATCGTCAGCGACCCCGTTCCAGCCGCGCACGATGTGAAGGCGGGTCACGAGTAACTGGGCCTTCGCGGGCTCGGCGCTTATCTCCCCTCTGGGCGTCATTGCGCGCGCTACCTCCTCAGTTCGCTGCCGCCAGTGCCTCGAGTCATGGCGACGCTCTGCACGATAGATGCCGTCTGGCTTCTGGGGCTTCGTCACGCCCCGAACCGCCCGCTCGGTCGCATTCGCCGCGACGCCGTGCTCCCGCAAGTGCCAGGCAAACTGGCGTCGCCATTCGCGCAGCGTCGCCTTCCGGATGTTCAACCGCGTCCCGTCGTACCCCATCGCCTTGACGACCATGTGCACGTGGGGGTGGGGCTCGTCGGTGTGAAGCACCATCGCGTACCGATGCTTCGCCCCAAACTCCTCGCGGGCGAAGTTCTTGACGGCCGCCAGGACCTTCTCCGGCGGCGTCCCCGCCGGCATCGAGAAGATCATCTTGTGCACCAACTTCGGTTGCTGCCCCGTCTGTCGCGGCTTGTGATCGGCCGCCGGCGGCCGCTTGGCATCGAGCTCGAGGTCCCAGTCATCGATCAGCCCCTTGGAAGCGCCCTTGCCCCTGAGCGGTTCGCCGTCATCGGTCTCAATCGGAAGCTCCCCGTCCCGGTCCAGGTACTGGAAGTGTCGGGCCACCGAGCCTAAGTCCCGTCCGCCCTGATTCAGTATCTTGATCATGACTTCGGGGGTGCGGCGGACAGTGCGGGCGATGAACCCAATGTGCGCAGGCGACAACCGATCACACCG
>DASPRP010000004.1:0-101988 GCA_035624385.1 Steroidobacteraceae bacterium
ATGCGCGTCGTACCGCTCGGCGAGCGTGAGCGCGAGCTCGAGGCGTTCCGAGCGCCGCGCGCCCCGGTCAAGGTGCACGAGAATCGTCTTGTAGTCCATGGTGTCTTCTCCTGTAAATCGGTTCTGGCCTCGAGCCGCGAGACCGTCTCAGCCTTTCACGCAGACCACGGGCCGCAGGAAAGCGACGCGGCGCGCGAGGCCCGCGCCCTCGGTCGCCTCCGCCACGCGGTCCACGTCCTTGTAGGCGCCCGGAGCTTCCTCCGCCACGCCGCGCATCGAGCGCGTGCGGATCAGGATACCGCGCTCGCGCAGCGAGTCGACCAGCTGCCGGCCCTGCCATTGTTTGAGGGCCTGGTGGCGGCTCATGGCGCGCCCGGCCCCGTGGCTCGCGGAGCTCCAGGCCCGCGCCTCGCTCGAGCCCACGCCGGCGAGCACGTAGGAGCCGGTGCCCATGCTGCCGCCGATGATCACCGGCTGGCCGACCTCGCGATAGCGCTTCGGGATGTCGGGATGGCCCGGCGCGAACGCGCGCGTCGCGCCCTTGCGGTGCACCCACAGCAGCCGCTCCCTGCCGTTCGCCTCGTGGCGCTCCGGCTTGCAGGTGTTGTGCGAGACGTCGAACAGCGTCTCTATGCGTGCGTGCGGAAAGAAATGCGCGATGGTTCGCCGCGCGAGATGCGCGAGGATCTGGCGGTTGGCGAGCGCGCAGTTGATCGCCGCGCGCATCGCGCCGAGATACTCGCGGCCGAGATCGGAGTCGATCGGGGCGCAGGCGAGCTCCCGGTCCGGCAGGTGCAGGCCGTGGCGCGGCGCCTCGAGCGTCATCTGCCGCAGGAACTCCGTGCCGATCTGGTGACCGAGACCGCGCGAGCCGCAGTGAATCATCACGACCACATCGCCCTTCCCAAATCCGAAGGCCTGCGCACTCGCGGCATCGAATACCTGCGTGACCTCCTGCACCTCGAGGTAATGATTGCCGCTGCCGAGCGTGCCCATCTCATCGCGCTGGCGGCTCTTCGCCTGTGCCGAGACCGCCTGCGGCCTGGCATGCAGCATCTGCCCGTGCTCCTCGATGCGCTCGAGATCCGCACGCTCACCCCAGCCGCGGGAAACGGCCCAGTGCGCGCCGCCCGCGAGCATGGCGTCCATCTCCTCATCGCCGAGCCTGATGAGACCCGTGCTGCCGAGCCCGACCGGAACCCGGGAGTAGAGCGCGTCGGCGAGCTCGCGCTGCACCGCCATCACGTCGGCGCGCACGAGGCCGGTGCGCAGGCAGCGCACCCCGCAGGAGATGTCGAAGCCCACTCCCCCGGCGGACACCACCCCGCCCTCGGCAGGATCGAAAGCCGCCACGCCGCCGATCGGGAACCCATAGCCCCAGTGGGCATCCGGCATCGCATAGGACGCCGCGACGATCCCCGGCAGCATCGCCACGTTGGTGGCCTGCTCGCAGACCTTCTGGTCCATGTCGCGCATGAGGGCTTCGCTGGCGAATATCACCGCCGGCACGCGCATGGTGCCGCGCCGCGGGATCTCCCACTCGTATTCCGACCGCCGCACCAGGGCGCTCAGGTCCATGCTCAGACGTCCACCACGGTTTGCGCCAGCCACGTATCCCCGTCGCGCGCGACTCGCAACGTGGTGTAGGTGGCACCCTTCACTTCGACGGCCGGGTGATGGCGCGCGGGATCGAGCCGCTCACCCCACGCCTTGCCACGCAGGTGGGTACCGTCGAGCTCGACGCTGAAGCGCGCGAACAGCATGCGGCGCACCGCCATAAGATAGATGAGGGAGTTCAGCCAGTCGACCAGCAGCAGCTCGTCGTCCGGCGCCTGACACTCGAGCTCCTGCACCTCGCGCGCCTCGACGGCCGCGGGATCGACGATGACCGCGCTCATCGCCAGCGCCGCCTGCTCGAAGGCCTCGGCCTTGGTCGAGCCGATGCCGCGGACGCCGACGTCCGCCCCATGCGGAAAATGCTCCCAGCGTGCGCCCATGGTCCTGGCTGCGCTACGCCGCGATGCTGACGGGTTCGCCGCCGGCCGCGTATGCGGGTAAATGCCTACAGCGCACCCGCTGACTGTGCCGCACCGGAACTTGTAAGATCGAAACTACCTTGAACAGGGCGCGACTCGAGCGGCGCAGCTCGCGGCACTGAAATGACACGTCGGGCCACGACCGGCCGGCTGCGCGCTGCGCGCGCCCCCCCTCTCCTCGGGAGCCTGCTGCTCGCCTGCGCGAGCGCCGGGGAGGCGGCGACCACCGGGTCGCCCGACCCGGATGCCCTGCTGCGGCGGGCGTTCGAGGCCTATCGTGCCCGCAGCTCGCACTCTTCGGTCGCCATGACCGTGCACCGTCCGCAATGGGAGCGACACCTCGAGATGAAGGTCTGGACGCGGGGAGAGGACGACGCGCTGGTGCGCTTCGTCGCCCCGCCCAAGGACGCCGGCAACGCCACCCTCAAGGTGGGCGAGAATATCTGGGTCTTCAATCCGAAGCTCAACGAGGTGATCAAGCTGCCGGTCAGCATGATGAGCCAGTCGTGGATGGGCTCGGACTTCTCCTACAACGATCTCTCCAAGTCCGAGGAGCTGCTCGAGTGGTACGAGCACCGCTTGACCGCTACCGAGCAGGCTGACGGACACACGCTGTGGACGATCGAGTCATCGCCCAAAGCCGGGGCCCCCGTGGTGTGGGGCAAGGTGGCGGTCAAGATCCGCGACGATGAGGTCTTCACCGAGGAGGTCTTCTTCGATCAGGATCTCAAGCCCGTACGCCGCATGCAGACGCAGAAGATCGGGCCGCTCGGCGGTCGCGCCTATCCGCTCATCATGACGATGCAGCCGGTCGATTCGCCGGGACAGTGGACGCGCATCGAGACGCTGCAGGGGGAGTTCGACCTGACACTCCCCGAGTACCTCTTCACGCTCTCGAACCTCCAATACCCGAGGCAGTGACGGCATGCTGGTGCTGCTCGCCTGGCGAAACCTCTGGCGCCGCCCGCAGCGCACGCTGCTCAGCCTCGCGAGCATCGCCCTGGTGGTGGCGCTCCTGATCTGCATGCTCTCCTTTCAGAGGGGGGTGTACGCCACCATGAAGGAGAACAACCTGCGGGTCTTCGACGGCTACGCGCAGCTCCAGCCGGAAGGCTACGCCGACGATCCCGCGATCGACCGGGTCATCGACGACCCGGGGAGAGTCGCGCGCGACGCGCTCGCCATCAAGGGCGTGAGCACCGCGGCGGCGCGCGTCAACGGCTTCGGGATCCTCGCGAACGGCGAGCGCAGCTACGGCGCCCTCATCGCCGGCGTCGATCCCGCGAGCGAGGCGCAGCTCTCGACGATCGCCGCGACGGTGCACGAAGGCCGCTATCTCAACGACACCGACAGCGATGCGGCGGTGCTCGGTGAGCTGCTGGCGCGCAATCTCCAGGTGACGGTCGGCGGCAGGGTGAGCGTGCTCGGCGCCGCGCGTGACGGCTCGGTCGGCGCCGACGTGCTCAAGGTGGTCGGCATCTTCCGTAGCGGCATCCCGCAGCTCGACCGCTCGATCCTCGAGATGCCGCTCGCGCGTGCGCAACAGGCCTTCGACATGAGCGACCGCGCCAACACCATCGCGCTCGGCGGCCCGACGCTCGCCGCAGTCGATGCCGCGCTGCCGCGGCTCGACGCGCTCGGCGCGCGGCACGGGATCGCCGTGCTCGACTGGAAGGAGCTAGAGCCGGCGATGCGCGATGCCATCGCGCTCAAGTACACGATGTCATTGCTCTTATATCTCACGCTGGTGGCGGTGGTCGCCTTCATCATCCTCAATGCGCTCCTCATGTCGGTGCTCGAGCGCACCCACGAGTTCGGCGTGCTGCTCGCGATCGGTATGCGCGCCCGCGCGATCGCTCTCATGGTGTGGCTCGAGCTGCTGTCGCTCGCGCTTGCGGGTTGCCTCGCCGGCTACGCCATCGGTGGCGGGACGGCCTGGTGGCTCGAGAAACGCGGTATCTCGTTCGGCAGTCTCGGGGAGCTGCTGGCGCAATACGGGCTGCCGCCGCGGCTCTATCCGACGCTCGACCTCGTGAGCGCCGCGACCGGCCCCGTCGCGATACTGCTGGCGATCGTGCTCGGCGGCATCGTTCCCTACCTGCGCGTCGCGCGCCTCACGGCCGTCGCGGCCATGAGGTCCGCGTGAAGGAGCTGCTGCCGCTGCTGCTGCCGCTCGGCTGGCGAAATCTGTGGCGCAACCCGCGCCGCACCCTGATCACGCTGGTCGTGGTGGCGGTCGGCACCTGGTCGGTGCTCATCTTCGCCGCGCTCTTCAACGCCCTCACGACCGGCAGCCGCGATACCACGCTGAGATTCCTCACCGGTCACGGGCAGCTCCATGCCGCGGGCTATCTCGACGATCCGAGCGTCAGCCACTCGATGGCGCCGCCCGATGCGGCGCTGCGCCGCGCCCTGCTGGCGCCGGCGATCGCCGCCTGGACCGAGCGGGTGCGCGTCCCGGCGGTCGTGCAGAGCGAGTACCGCACGCGCTCGGCCACCCTGGTCGGTGTCGCCCCGCAGAGCGAGCGCGCGCTCTCCGACCTCCCCAAGGAGGTGATCGAGGGTCGCTACCTGAGTGGTGTGAGCGACCCCGGCGTCGTCATGGGCCGCGACCTGGCGGTGCGCCTCAAGACGCGCATCGGCAAGCGGGTGATCCTCATGGCGCAGGCGGCCGATGGGCATCTGGCCGAGGTCGGCCTGACGATCGTCGGCCTCTATGCCGCCGGCAAGCCGGCGGAGGATGAGTTCGTCTTCACGGGACTCGACACCGCGCGCTCGATGCTCGGGCTCGGCGCGCGCTCCTCCGAGATCAGCTTCGCGGTGCGCGACGAGGCGGCGCTCACCGCCGTCGTGGCGGAGCTGCGCCGCGCCGCGCCCACGCTCGACGTGGAGCCCTGGATGGAGCTCGCGCCGCTCGTTTACACCATCGAGACCTTCGGACGCTACTACACGGCCGTTTGGCTCCTCATCATGTTCATTCTGATGGCGATCGGGCTCGTCAACACACAGCTCATGGCGGTGTTCGAGCGGCAGCGCGAGTTCGGTCTGCTGCAGGCGCTCGGCATGCGCCCACGGCACATCGTGCTGCAGGTGGTGCTGGAATCGGCGCTCCTGGTCGGGACCGGCGTGCTCGCCGGCGCCGTCCTCGCGGTCGCGGCGCTCGCGCCCTTTCGCCGCGGGCTCGATCTCGGCTTCCTCGCGCCCGGCGCCGAGATCATGGGCGAGAGCCGCATCCTCCACCCCGCGCTCACCGCGGTGGAGGGCCTCGCGTACGGGGCGATCATCTGGCTGCTCGCGGTGGCGGCGGCGCTCTGGCCGGCGCTGAGCGCCGCGCAGGCCAGGCCCGCTGCGGCCATGAGCCGCTGAGGGCGCGGGGAGAGGCAGGCCGTGACGGCGATCATCGAATGCGAGGCAGTCGAGCGCACCTACGCCCAGGGCAGTCTCACGGTGCCGGCGCTGCGCGGCATCGACCTCGCCATCGGGCGCGGCGACTTCGCGACGCTCGCCGGCCCTTCCGGCTCCGGCAAGACGACGCTGCTCAGTGTCATCGGCGGACTCGACCGTCCGACGGGCGGCGAGATCCTCATCGACGGGAGTCCGATCGGCGCCATGGACAGTGCGCAGCTTGCGGCGCTGCGGCTGCACAAGATCGGCTTCGTGTTCCAGAGCTATAGCCTGATCCCCGTGCTCTCCGCCCTCGAGAACGTCGAGTTCATCCTGAGGCTCCTCGGGCTGCCGCGCGCGGAGCGCCTGGCGCGCGCGCGCGCCATGCTGCACGAGGTGGGACTCTCGGGCCTCGAGGACCGCCGCCCCGCGCGGCTCTCCGGCGGACAGCAACAACGCGTCGCCGTGGCGCGCGCCCTCGCCCCGCGCCCGGCGATCGTGCTCGCGGACGAGCCCACGGCGAATCTCGACTCGGGCAACGCCGGAGAGCTGATCAAGCTCATGGAGCGGCTGAACGCCGCCTCCGGCATCACCTTCCTCATCGCGACGCACGATACCCGGGTGATCGCCCACGCCCGGCGGCACATCGAGATGACCGATGGCCGCATCACGCTCGATGAGCGCGTCAGCGGTCCGGCCGCGGCCTGAAGCGCGGCGGCGCGCGGCGCTGGCGCTCGCCCTGTCGCTCACCGCGGCGGCTCACGCCGACGATGACATCCACGGGCGCTTCGCGCTGCAGGATGCCGAGGAGTTTGCGCGCGCCGACAGCCTCGACGCGGCGCTCGGTGCCCGCAACTGGAACACTCTGGTCACGAACCTGCGGCTCACCTGGGAGCCGGAGTGGTCGCACTGGAGCCTGATGGCACATTACCTCGTGACCTTCGAGCACGGCGAGGACGTGGCGATCGCGCGCGAGGAGACGGCGCTCCTCGGCTCACCGCCGCCCGTCACCTGGATCACGCCCGGCAGCCACTTCATCGATCGCGGCCAGACGGAAGCGACGCAGGGCCTCGACCGGCTCGCGCTCGGCTACACCACGCCCGAGCTCGTGATGCGCATCGGACGGCAGGCGCTCACCTGGGGAAGCGGCCTGGTGTTTCGGCCGATGGATCTCTTCGACCCCTTCGCACCCAATGCCACCGACACCGAGTACAAGCCGGGCACCGACATGCTCTACGCCCAATGGCTGCTCGGGAAGGGCTCGGACCTGCAGGCGGTGGTCGTGCCGCGCGGGCAGGAGTCGGGAGCCACGCCAACGGCCGAGCAGAGCTCCTTCGCGCTGCACCTGCGCACGCCGATCCTCGGGCACACCACGACCTGGCTGCTGTCGCGCGACTACGGCGACTGGGTCGCCGCGCTCGGCGTCAACGGCGCTCTCGGGGGCTCGACCTGGAACGTGGAGCTGGTGCCGACTTTCGAGGCGCGCGGCGCGACCCGTGTCTCGGCACTCGCCAACATCAGCGATGCGCTCACCCTCTGGCAGCGCAATGCGACGGTGTTCGCCGAGTACTTCCGCAATGGCTTCGGCGTCGCCGGCCAGCCTTACGACCTTAGCTCCCTCCCCGCGGACCTCACTCAGCGCCTGGCGCGCGGCCAGCTCTTCAACACGCGGCGCGATTACCTCGCCGCGGGAGTCACACTCGAGGTTACGCCGCTCGTCAGCGTGAGCCCGTTCCTCATAGCCGGGGTCAACGACGGCAGCCTCTACCTGATGGCGAGCGCCACCTGCTCCCTCAGCGACAACCTGAGCCTGATCGGCGGCGCGCAGCTGCCGCTCGGCAATGCCGGCACGGAGTTCGGCGGCCTGCCGCTCACCCCCAGCAGCCAGACGCTGCTCGCGCCGCCGGGGAGTCTCTATCTGCAGCTGCGGTGGTACTTCTGACGGGGTGGCGATGCCGGCCCGCTCGCAGGGCTCGTGCCGGGGCCCCTGCCGCCGGAAGCTGTTGAAAGTTCAGTCGATTCAGATACCCTGACGAGAAGCTACCATTGCACCGGGCCTTCGCACAAAGCTCACGGCGCCGGTGGGATAAGAACCCTCGTGGGAACCAACAGCGACCCCCCTGCTGCTGCCCGAGCGTCACCGGCCGAGCGCAAAGTACGCGCCGGCTTCATCCTGGCGCTCGCCTGCCTGACGGCGGTCGGTCTCCTCTTCTATCTGAGCTTTGAGCGGCTGCGGACCAACAACCAGTGGGTCGAGCATACGCAGGAAGTTCTCATTCGCCTCGAGCGCCTGCTGTCGCTCACCGCGGACGCTGAGACCGCGGAGCGCGGCTACCTCATCACGGCCGACCGGGACTACCTGGCGGCCTATGCGGCCGCGACGAGCGCCATAGGCCAGGTTGCAGCGGAGCTCGATGAGCTGCTGCCGGACAATACGCTCCAGCAGCAACTGCTCGAAGACCTCGAAAGGACGATCGCAGATCGACTGGCCAGGTTGCAGGCGGTCATGAACACGCAGGCAGCGGAGGGATTTGCCGCGGCACAGAAACTCGTTCAGACGGGAGCGGGCAAGCATATACACGATCAGCTGCGCGAGCAGATCGCTCAGATCGCCGACCTCGAGCGCAGCCTGTTGCGCGAGCGGCAGCAGCGCACGGCACGCAACACTGCGATCACGCTGAGCATCGGCGCCGGCAGCAGTCTGCTGGCGCTGGCGTGCGTGGCCTGGGCAGCGCTCGTCAGTCGCCGGGACCTGATCGAACGCCGGCGGATCGAGGCAGAGCGCGAGGCGCTCAAGGCCAACCTGGCCGAACAGCTCGACGACATGCGCCGCCTGCATCAGCTGAGCTCGCGGCTGGTCGACATGCACGAGCTGCCGAAGATACTCGAGGAGATACTCGCAGCTACCATCGAGCTCCAGCACGCGGATTTCGGCAATGTGCAGCTGTACGATCCAAGCACACGCGCGTTGCACATCGTTGCGCAACGGGGGTTCTCACAGGCCTTCCTCGATCACTTTCGCGTCGCCGCAGCCGGCGACGGCTCGGTCTCCAGCCGGGCCATGGCAAGCCGCGCGCGCGTGGTAATCGAAGATGTGGAGAAAGACCCCGAGTACTCGCCCCATCGTGCGATTGCGGCTGAGTCCGGCTACCGCGGCGTGCAATCCACGCCCATATTCGGCCGGGACGGAAGCATCAAGGGCATTCAATCCACGCATTTTCGCGAGCCCCACCGTCCGCCGGATCGGGCGCTGCAGATGACCGACCTGTACATGCACTTTGCGGCGGGGCTGATCGAGCGCGTGCAGGATATGGAGCACGTGCGCCTCGCCCGGGATGAGGCCAATCGGGCAAACCAGACCAAGGGACGCTTCCTCGCAACTGCCAGTCATGACCTGAGACAGCCGCTGCAGACACTGGCGATGCTCAATGGCGCACTGCGCCGACTCGCCATGCACGCGCCGGCCGCGGAGGCCGTGGCACAGCAAGAACAGGCCATCGGCGCCATGTCCACGCTGCTCAATGCGCTGCTCAACATCAGCAAGCTGGAGTCGGGCGCCATCAAGCCGCAGATCGGCAACTGCGATCTGGCCGAACTGGCCCGGCAGCTGCGCGTCGAGTTCTCCGAGCCGGCTGCACGCAAGGGCCTGCGATTGCAGATCGCGGCCTGTCATGAAGCGGCGCTCAGCGACCCGACCCTGCTCGGACAGATCCTGCGCAATCTGCTCGGCAACGCCATCCGCTACACGGCCACCGGCTCGGTGCGACTGGACTGTCACCGTGAGGGCGATCGATTGAGGATCGACGTGGCCGATACCGGCGTTGGAATCGCCGAGGGAGAGCTGCAGAACATCTTCGAGGAGTTCTACCAGGTAGGCGTTGCGGAGAATACCGTGCGCGAGGGGCACGGGCTCGGGCTGAGCATCGTGCAGAGGGTAGCTCGCCTGTTGAATCACGAGCTGCGGGTGCGCTCGGAGCTGGGCAAAGGCTCGGTGTTCTCGGTCCTGATGCCCGTCGGCACCATGGTTGCGATCCGGACGCCGGCGCGCGAACCGGCTCGGTCCGCTGCAGCCGCGAGTCCCAGGGCGCACGTCCTCATCGTGGACGACGACGTGGCCGTGCTCAACGCCACCCGGATGCTGCTCAAGGTCGAGGGATATAGAGTCACGGGCAGCTTCTGCGCCGAAGAGGCTATGGAAAAGGCTCGTGAGAACACCGATCTCGACCTCCTGATAACGGATCTCCACCTGAGCGACGGTCAGCTCGGCACAGACGTGATCCAATCCGTCCGCAGCATCCTCGGGCGGCCCGTGAAAGCGGTGCTGGTGACGGGTGATACCTCGAATCTGGTCAACGGCATCGCCGCCGATAGTGATGTACGCGTGATCAGCAAACCCGTCCGGGCGGACGAGCTTCTCGGGTTGGTGAGCTCAATGACCCTGGTTGCAAGCGGCGGGCAGCCGCGGTGGCCGAAGCCTGCTGGCGCAGACGCGCACACGCGGTCTAGGAATGGAGAGGATCTGCCGGCTTGCGATGCCGATCGACCCAGTATCCCCACGCCACGAGCAGCCACATCGCTTGAGCCGAAGCGGTGACGGCGCCAACGCTCGGAGGCGGTGGTCCGAACACATTCGCGACCTGCACGACCGCGAGAAACGTCACCAGGGCCCAGAATGCCACTGACCCGGTCCGGTCGCGCGCTACGGTCGCCTTCCAGTACAGACAGACCCCCACCGCATAAAGTCCGAATTCCACGGCGAGAGTTGCCGGAATCGAGTTCCACAGACCGAGACCGAGCCGCAGACGGGTTCCAGGCGCCAGCGGCAGGTCCGGACGATGCACGATCACGTCGAGCAGCCAGTGGGACACCACCAGTGCGCCGAGCACGACGGCTCCACGCAGCGGCGATCCGCGCACAGCGCGATAGATCAGGGCCAGCACCGTGCCCCACAGGAGTAAGGCCAACAGGCTGTGGGAGTAAGGGTAGTGCTGAAAGTCGAGCGGCGTGACCGCCGTGATGCCAGGTCGGATCGTGAAGGATTCCAGGCCCGCCATGACCAGGGTCGGCCAGAGCAGATCCGCCCACTGGCAGGCGAGAAACAAGGCGCCGAGTGACACGCTGGGCGCCAGACGCTTCGAGCCGAAACCGAGCGCGTAGTGGCCGATAAACACGCCTGGCCCTCTGACCAAAGGCGAGTGTCAGCTTACGGGACGCAGGCCAGCGATTGCCACTGTCTTGCGGTCGCACGCTCACGACCTACAATCGCCGGGCGGCACCGGTCCGGCCGCGCCAGGGAGCCAGCGAATGTCGAAGCACGTCAATCGGCTCGTCGCGGCGCTCGCCGCCTGCGGCGCGGTGCCCGGCTGCAGCGGCTCAGCCGCAGCACAGCAGCCGGCGCCGATGTATCCCGCTCTCCCGAGCGAGACTCCGGCGAAGCTCGAGCGCATCGCGACGGATGCGGATTTCGATCTGCGTGAGGTCATGATCCCGATGCGCGACGGTGTGAAGCTGCGCACCGTCATCCTGGTGCCGCACGGCGCGCAACGCGCCGGCATCCTTCTCACGCGCACGCCCTACAACGCCAGAGACATGACCTCCAACCGTCACAGTCTGCACCTGGGCGCGCGCCTGTGGGGCTACGACAACGCGGTGGAGACCATCGTCGAGGGCGGCTACATCCGCGTCGTGCAGGACATCCGCGGGAAGTACGGCAGCGAGGGCGACTACGTCATGAATCGCCCCATGCAGGGCCCGCTCAATCCGACGCCGGTGGACGAGTCTACGGACACCTACGACACGATCGACTGGCTGGTGAAGAACGTTGCGGAATCGAACGGCCGGGTCGGGATCCTCGGGATCTCCTACGACGGCTTCCTCGCGCTCACGCCGCTCGTGCATCCGCACCCGGCGCTGAAAGTCGCCGTACCGATGAATCCCATGGTCGACGGCTGGCGCGGCGACGACTGGTTCCACAACGGCGCCTTCCGCCTGCCGAACCTGCCGTACATCTACGAGCAGACCGGCACGCGCGCCAACGACGAGCACTGGGATTCAGGGCACTACGATGACTACGAGGATTGTCTGAGCGCCGGCTCGGCGGCGGAGCTCGCCCAGCGGCACGGCATGGGTCAGATCGGCTTCTGGCGCAAGGTCCTCGCGCACCCGGCTTACGACGACTTCTGGCGCGAGCAGGCCATGGACCGGGTGCTTGCCCGCGAGCCGCTCGCGGTGCCGACGATGCTCGTGAGCGGCCTGTGGGACCAGGAGGACATCTACGGCGCAATGGCCGTGTACAAGGCGCTCTATGCCGGGGAACGCAATCGCGACAACCTCTATCTCGTGATCGGTCCCTGGTACCACGGTCAGCAAATCGGCGACGGCAGCACTCTCGGCGCGATTCGCTTCGATGCGGATACGGGGCTGTACTTCCGCCGGCAGATTCTCGCGCCGTTCCTCGCCCGCTACCTGCAGGATGCGCCTGCTGCCACCGCGCCGCTCGCGCACGTCAACGCCTTCCGCACCGGCGCTAACAGCTGGGAATCGCTGCCGCAGTGGCCGCTCGGCTGCGGCGGCGGCTGCGCGCCGAAGCCGACCCCGCTGTACCTGCGTCCCGATCGCAAGCTCGGCTGGGAGGCGCCGGTGACGGGTACGGCGTTCGACGAGTACCTGTCCGATCCCACCCGGCCCGTGCCTTACCGGCAACGACCCATCCTGCCGGTGGGCTACGAGCCGCCGTATACCTGGAAGTACTGGTTGGTCGACGATCAGCGCGAGTTCTCCGGGCGCACGGACGTGCTCACGTACATGAGCGCGCCGCTCGAGGCACCGCTCGCCATCGCCGGCGAGCCCGTGGCTAATCTCGTCGCGGCCACCACCGGCACGGACGCCGACTGGGTGGTGAAGCTGATCGACGTGTATCCGGACGAGGTGCCCGGGCAGCCTCCGATGGGCGGCTACCAGTTGGCCGTCGCGATGGACATCTTCCGCGGCCGCTACCGCGAGGACCTGGGCACGCCGAAGCCCATCAAGCCGAACGCCCCTCTGGCCTACCGCTTCGCCCTGCCGACGACCAATCACGTCTTCCTGCCCGGTCACCGCATCATGATCCAGGTGCAGTCGTCATGGTTCCCGCTCTACGACCGCAACCCGCAGACCTTCGTGGCGAACATCTTCGAGGCGAAGCCGGCTGACTTCCGCCAGGCCACGCAGAGGATCTACCACGCGCCCGGGAGGCTGAGCTTCGTCGAGCTGCCGCTCATGCCGATGAGCGCTGCGCGTTAGCGCGCGGACACGGGTCACGGCGTGCGCGGGCCGCAAGGTCGGCGGCGCCGCACGCTTTGTGTATCATCGGGGCCACCCTCGTGGGTATACGAACAAAACAGGGAGATTCCATGAGAGTCCTGGCAAAGCTGCTGATCGTCGCTGCAGCGATCGCTGCACCCGCATCGCTCTGGGCGGCGGATCAGACACCGACCGCGGCCGCGGGCGGAACCTCCGCCGACACCGCGAAGGCCCTCGCCGAGTACCGTGACGCGATGCAGGCCAAGCGGGCGGATATCATCGCCAAGGGGCTGACGCTGTCCGCCGATCAGGCGGCCAAGTTCTGGCCACTGTTCGAGAAATATCAGAAAGAGCAGAACGTGGTCATCGATGCCCAGATCAAAGCCATCCAGGAGTACTCCGCCAAGTACGACCAGCTGACCGATGCGGACTCGCTCGCGTTCGTGAAGGCGCTGCTCGATCGCGATGGGAAGATGCAGGCGCTGCGTGTCAAGTGGCTGGAGACCTTCCAGACGGTGGTGCCCGCAGGCACGGCCGCGCGTGCCATCCAGATCGATCGCCGGCTCAGCCAGCTCGCTCAGGCACAGTTGTCGGCGCAGATTCCGCTGGTGCACTGAAGCGCAGCGGGCGTCTGCCGCCGAGACATGTCGCACACACATCACCCTGACGAAGGCGGCGAGCCTGCGGAGACCGACCTGCGCGTCCGGGCGCTGCGTACGGTGCTCGAGCAGAAGGGGTACGTCGATCCTGCGGCGCTGGATGTGTTGATCGACACCTATGAGACGAAGATCGGCCCGCGCAACGGCGCGCGCGTGGTGGCCAGGGCGTGGGTCGATGCCGCCTTTCGCAAGTGGCTGCTCGAGGATGCGACCGCCGCCATCGCCTCTCTCGGCTACAGCGGCCGCCAGGGCGAGCACATGGTGGCGCTCGAGAACACCGAGTCGCTTCACAACCTGGTGGTGTGCACACTCTGCAGCTGTTATCCCTGGCCCGTTCTGGGACTGCCTCCGACCTGGTACAAGAGCGCGCCCTATCGCGCCCGCGCGGTCAAGGATCCGCGCGGGGTATTGGCCGATTTCGGCGTCACGCTGGCCGATGCGACGGAGATTCGGGTCTGGGACTCGACCGCTGAGGTGCGCTATCTGGTGATTCCGCGGCGCCCCGCGCGTACCGCAGGCATGACCGAGGAGCAGCTGGCGGCTCTCGTCACCCGCGACTCGATGATCGGCACGGGGCTCCCCCGGGCGCCGGGCGGTGACCGATGAGCTACCAATCCCGCGCAGACCTCGGTGGGCAGGACCTACGCGAGCGCGTCGTTCCCGAGCCGGAAGGCGAGTTGTTCCACGCGCCCTGGGAGCCACAGGCGCTGGCGCTGACTCTGGCGATGGGCGCCACGGGGGCGTGGAATCTCGACATGGCCCGCAGCGCCCGCGAGACTCTGCCCGACTACCGCGCGCTGAGCTACTACCAGGTCTGGCTCGGCGGCCTGGAGAGATTGTTGATCGAGCACGGACTCGCTGCCGCGGATGAGATCGCCGCGGGGCGGATGCTGCATCCGCCGCGGCCGGGACTTCGGGTTCTGCAGGCCGTCGACGTGTCGGGCGCATTAGCCAAAGGGTCACCCACGCAGCGCCCCGCGGCGACGCCACCCCGCTTTGCCGCAGGTCAGGAGGTGCGCACGCGCGCTGCCGTGGCCGAGCACCATACGCGGCTGCCCGGTTACGCCCGAGGCAAGATCGGCCGCGTCGAACAGATACGCGGCGTGCACGTCTTTGCGGATGCAAACGCGCAGCGGCTGGGTGAGCAGCCGCAGTGGCTCTACAGCGTCGTCTTCAGCGCGCGCGAATTGTGGGGCGCCGCAGCGGCGCCGAGCCACCGCGTCTCCATCGATGCATGGGAGCCGTATCTGGAGCCGGTCGCCTAGCGATGAACGGCTCGGGGGGCTTGCGCGAGCGCCGTGGCCATCAGCAGTGCTCCTTCGAGTCCCGAGTCTGCGAGCGCGGCGAGAGCGCAGAAATCCGGCGCGCGCGCAGCCTCTCCGACCCCGTACCCGGCAAGCGCCGCAGACAGAGCGCGGCGCAGGCGCTCGAGCAGTCGGGGTGTGGCCATCACTCCCCCGCCCCAGACGATGCGTTCCGGCGACCAGAAGAGCACCAGCATGGCCGCGAGATCGCCGAGATAGGCGGCAATGAGCTCGAGCACGGCGGGCTCATCCGAGAGCGCCCGGCTCTCACCCAGCCGCTGCGCAATCGCCGGTCCCGCGGCGAGCCCCTCCACGCAGTTCTCGTGGAACGGGCACACGCTCTGCACCTGGTCGCCGTCGCGGCGTGCGAGCCTGATGTGGCCGATCTCAGGGTGCAGCGCTCCCTCGAGCGGCCGACCCTCCACGACGAGACCGCCGCCGATGCCAGTGCCCACGGTGACATAGGCGAGGGAGCGGACGCCGCGCCCGGCACCGCGCTGCCACTCGGCGCGGGCGGCCGCGTTGACGTCGGTGTCGATCGCTACGGGCACGGCGAACCGGCCGGCGAGTTGGGCACGGAGGTTTGAGCCCGTCCAAGCGGCTTTGGGAGTGCTGAGAACGCGACCGTAATCGCGCGAGAGCTCATCCCGCACCAGAGGCCCGAAGGCGGCGATGCCGATCGCCGCGAGCCGCGCCCTTGCTCCGACCGCGCGGGCGATGAAGGCCGCCAGGTCCGCGAGAGCAGCCTCCGGAGTCGTCGTGGGCCAGCGGCCCTCGGCCACAACGCGGCCGCCCGCATCCACGATCCGGGCCAGGATCTTAGTGCCTCCCGTCTCTACACCTGCGAATAAGGGGTCCCGGGTCACGCGCCGGATGGTATCTATAAAAGACGCCGGCTGGGGGCACCGCATTCGGGGGAGCGCGCGCTGCAGAACCCGCCGGCGTGAGGAAAAACTGTGTTTCCAACCGGTAACGCCACCGACTTGAGTATCTGTCGCGTCCCGCGCGGAAATCTCACACTGGGCAGGGGGTCAGTCCCCGGCTACGTAGACCGTAAACGCCGCCCAGAGCGCGGGGTCCAGCGCGGGGGCGCGCTCGAGGGTAGCGCGCATGGCCGCTGCGAGTGATCGCGCCACCTGCAGACCCGCGGAACGTCCCTGCGGGACAGCGCTGACGTGCGGGTCGACGAGTCCCCGATACATGTCCGTCATCAGAGTGGCGGCGACACCATCCGACACCGGCCAGAGCGAGGCGACCACGGCGTGGGCGCCGCGCGCCAGTGCCGCGTAGCGCAACCCGACGAGGCCCTCGCTGCCGTACTCCTTTCCGAGCGCCGTGTCGCAGGCGCTGAGCACGATCGCCTGCGCGTGAAAAGTCCGGGTCAGGAGGTCCGCGGCGCGCAGATAGGGATCACTCACGGGACCGCGCTTATCGCGGGTGCCGAGGATGAGCGCGGAGAGCTGCGGAATCTCCGAATCGATCATGCCATGTGAGGCGATGTGGATGAAGCGGTAGCGGCTGAGGTCCCGGGCCAGTACCGCCTCCCGGGTCGCATCCTCGCCTTCCAGCAGATCCACGTTCCGTGCTCCGAGCAAGTCGCGAATCTGCGCAGCCTCCCGGGCGCTCGACTCGAGCCGTACCAGGTCACGTCCGGCGTTGACACCGCGCAGCACGTCCCGCGCCTCATTGAGGGAGGTCGCCAGGACTCCTTCATGGCCCGATGCACCGAGCCGCGCATCGCCTGCCGTGTAGATCGGGTCTGCGACCAGTAGCATCCGCGTCGGACCGGCCGTGGCCGCAGGCATCGCTGGCCGGACGCTCAGGAACCTCAAGGCCGGTGCCACCGCCACGGTGAACGCCTGCACGAGATACGGGTGGTCCACGCGTGCAGGATCGAGCAGTGCCGCGAATGGTACGTAGTGAAGGGCTCCATCCGGCACGAGAATGAGCTCCCCCACTCCCGTCAGCGCCGACCTCAAGGGTGCCAGCGCGAGCCGGTTGAGCTCCGCGCACGCCTCGCGCCGCGCTGGAGATGTGGCGCTCGTACGCATCCGCTCATGCAGAGCGCGCGCCGCGCGCTCGATGCCCGAGCTCGCGGGCAGCTCGATCCAGTCGACGGTACCCTCCTTCAGAACCCAGGCATAGGCATGCGTGGTGCCGAGCCAGTACTCGATCGCGCCCTGCCCGGGCGGCAGGACCCGCGGCATACCGCCACTCATTGAAATTTCGCCGCCGTGCTCACCCGCGACGGTCCGCGAGCGTCGGGCGATCTCGGCGGACAGCACGCCCACCCGCGCCCGCAGGCGCGCAATGTCTTCGCGCAGCGCCTGGGCACGGGCGTCGGCGGTCCCGGCGCGGTCCTCGCGGACCGCGAGCTCGAAGCGCCGCTCGGCCATGTCGCGGTACAACGCGGAGCTCGAGGCCAGCAGATGCGCGAGCTCCGTGTCGGAGCTCTGCTCGAGGTACTCGCCGCGCCACGCCTCGAAGCCGGCGGCGCGCTGCTCGTCCACCGCGGCGAGACTCTCACGCGCCACCGACTGGGCGGCATCGAAGTCGCCCCTTCCGGCGAGCCTCGTGAAGCGCTCGCGCAGGAGGTCGACCTGTAGCGACTCTGCAGGCCGCAGCGACTGGATGATGGACGTGCGGTATTCGGGGTTTGCGGTCTGCGCGCGGATCTCACGCGAGAAACGCAAGGCCGCCTGCAGCTGCTTGAGCGCGCTCGTGTCCCGCCCCTCCTCGGCGTACAGCTGCGCGAGCGTCACCCGCGCCTCGAAGCGCTCCGCGAGCGCGTCGAAGCGGTCGAAGGTGGCGATCGCCTGACGGAGATCCGTCTGGGCCTGCTCGCGCGCGCCGGCCTCGCGCAGCAGGCGCGCCCGCTGCACCCGGGCCATGGCGCTCACGAGCTCATCGTGGCTCGGGGGATGCGCGATCAGCTCTTCCAGTATGCGGCGGGCATCGTCGGGATTGCCCCGCGCGGCGTATTGCTGCGCGAGATGCAGGAGGATCCGCGCACGCGCCCAGGAAGCGGTCGCGAGCTGCAGCGCCTCCTCGTCGTGCGCGATCGCCTCCGGCAAGTGGCCGCTCTCGGACTCGATCTGGGCGAGAGCCCGCAGCGCATCCACCCGCAGCCGGGCGTCGAGCTCGGGCGTGGCGATCGCGAGCGCCCGCCGCAGGAAGTCCGCCGCCAGCTCCCGGTCGCCGATCGAGTAGTAGGTGACGCCGATGCCGAAATCACTGCGGGCGCGTGCCTGGTCGGACTGGAACCGCACGGCGAGATCCAGCGCACGAGTCTCGAGACTCAGCGCCTCATCGAGGCGGCCGGCCTCGTAGTGGGCAAGACCATCGTTGTTCAGGACGTTGAGGTAAAGATTCGGCCGGTCCATGGAGGCCATCAGCTCCAAGGCGCGGTCGAACTTCCCGATGGCCGCAGTGAGCCGGCCGAGGCCCCACTCGGCGTAACCGATGTTTTGCAGCGCCAGCGCGGAGCGCGTGACATCACCCAGCTGCTCGAAGGCCCGCTGCGCCTGCGCGAAGGGGGGAATGGCGGGCGCAAACCGCGACTCGTACGTATAGGCCAATCCGATGTTGTTGATCTGCAGCGCCTCGTCGTACGCCTCGCCGCGAGCGGCGTGGAATTGCGCCAGCGACCTGAGCAGCGCGCGGGCCCGTGCAAACTGGGCGCTGGCGGACCCTGGAGTTCCAATGGTCTCCTTCGTCGTAGCGGCCCGGGTCGCCAGCTCGATCCACGCCGCGGCCTCGACACCCTGCGCGCGCGCCCGCAGATAGTCCTGGTGGGTGGCGGCGAAGGTCGTGGCAGCGCTGGCCCCCCAGGAGGCGGCCCCGGTCCAATCCTTCAGCCCGTAGTAGGCGAGCGCGGCGAGATTCAGCTCCAGCGCGCTACGCTCGGCGGCCTGCTCCCTTCCCGTCAGCGCTTCGAGGGCCGCGCCGTAGTCGCGGGCGGCAGCCGCAAAGGCGGCGTGCGCAGCTCCGGGATCGGCCGTGATGCGGCCCAGCGTGACCGCGTGGGCGCTCGCATAGGACTCATCGGCGGCGGCCCACTTCCAGAGGGCGTTGGCGCAATTCGATTCCGCGGACACGGCTGGCGATGCAGCGCCCAGAAATTCGACGCGGACGGTCCCCCGCAGGGCGGATGGCTCCCGAGTCCGCACGATGAGCGCAGCTCCCGCGGAGGCCTGCGGCAGGTAGGCGTACAGCGTGGCGCTTCTCTCGACGGGGCTCTCAGCGCGCGCGACCACTGCGCCGGCGCCGTCCACGATCTCGGCCTCGACGTGGACGCCCTGCTCCTCGACCTGGATCAGCTGGGGGAAATCCGCCGGGATCTCCTGGCGCTCCACCGTCGCCCCGCGCTGCACCCACTGAGACTCGGCCAGCACACGCCCGAACGCGCGGGTAGCCGTACAGCGCGCCGGGTCAGGTGCCCCGCCCGCCGCGGACGCGGGCATCACCGCACTCCGTGCCGAGAGCAGAACGGCCGCCAGGCATAGCGCCCGGCGGCTGTGAGCCGGACCGGTCAAGGACTGCATCGAGATGACACCCGTACCGCTCTTGAGGCGTGTTTCGGGCGCGCGAGCCCACCCGCCTCGTGGGTATACTCCTTTCGCACGAGGAGAAACAAGGAAAAGACGTTGGAAGCCGTGGCGGGCATGGAGGCGACCCCAAGCACTCTGAAGAGCCCGGGCCAGCAGGTCATCCTGCGCAACATGGCGGGACTGCGGGCGCAGCTCGCGCGGATCACCGGCAGCAGCGAGCTGGCCGCGGATCTGCTGCAGGACGCCGTGGTCACGGCCCTGCAAAAGCTGAACGCCGGCGAGATCAGCGATGCGGCGCACCTCGATGGGTACGTCTACCGCGTGGCGTTGAATCACCTGCGCAATCATCGACGCAAGAATCGCTCGTACGCCATCGACGCGCGGAGCGTGGCCGAGCCGACAGATGCGACTGAAACGGCTTTGCCGACAGAGAGTCTAGAGGCGGACCAATGGGCGCAGCTCGCCAAGAGGCTGCTACAGGAGGTACACCCCGTGCGGGACCGGGAGCTGCTGGTGCGGTTCTATCTTCGGGAGGAAAGCAAGGAGGAGCTGTGCCATGAGCTTGGACTGACGGAGTCGCACTTCAACCGGGTCATCTACCGGGCGCGCCACCGCTTCCGCGAATTGCTCGAGCGGCGTGGTCTCACGAAATCGGACTTCGTGTCGATCGTGGCGATGGTGACGCTCCTCGGCCACAGTGTGAGCCTGCATGGCATCTACCCAGCCTGAGGCGGAAGATCTCGTCCCGCGCTATCTCGCCGGCCAGCTGACGCCCGCGGAGAGCGAGGCGTTCGAGCGCGCCCTGTCCGAGCGCGCGGAGCTGCGCGATCAGACCGAGCAGGCACTGAAGCTCAAGGAGGGGCTTGCGCGGCTGCGCGAGCGGGGCGAGCTGGATGCGCTGCTGCGCGCCCCGGCGCGTCCCCGCTGGCTGCCCTACGCGGCCGCAGCCGCAGTCGCGATGATCTCGCTCGCCACCCTGGCGTGGCTCTATCTGCCGCGCAGCGCTTCCAGCCTCCTCGCCCTGTCGCCGCAGCAGCTCGCGTCCGGGGAACGGCCGCCGCCGGTCGTCGCAAGCTACGTACTCGCCCGCATGCGTGGCACCGCTCCCGTGACCGAGCTGGGACGGGCCGGAGTGGTCGAGCTGCGCGTGCTGCCGTCCATGCTGTCGTCTGCGGTCAGCTACCGCGCTCAGATCAGGACTGGCGACGGGACGGGCCGCGGGCGGGTCGTGGGTGAGGTCGACGCCGGCCGCGCCGCGGCCGACGGCTACGTCACGCTCTACCTCGACGCCGCGCAACTCCCGCCCGGAGACTACGAGGTCTCCCTGTCACCCTCGGCCGCGGGCCCGGACGCGCAGGCGGACCGATTCCCGCTCCGGCTGCGCTGACGGTCGCCTCCGCACGGGTGTTGCGGTCAGTATTTCGGTTGTGTGACGGCGCACCCGGGGAATGCAGCCGGTCTGGCCCGCATCTCGCGACTCACCTGAGATGCCCTGAGCGCTCGTGACAGTATTAAGTTGTGAGGGCCGTGCGATGCACGCACCCGGGTTCTTCCCCATCGGCTCCATCCTGCGGAGAGACCCATGTTGCAAATAGCCGTGATCAATGAATCGAGCGCCATCGGCGACAGCGACGTGAAGGGCATGATTGTCGCATTCAGCGCGCAGTGGAACAACGAGCTGAACGCCGTCTGGGGGGTGGGGGCCGCGCAGTTCTCCTTCACGCCCAAGGGAACCCAGCCGCCTGCGGGCAGCTGGTGGGTAGTGTTTCTCGATAACAGCGATCAGGCCCAGGCTCTCGCCTACCACGATCTCACCGACGAGGGCTTTCCGATCTCCAAGGTCTTCGTCAAGACGATTCAGGGCGACAACGCCAGCGTCAGCGTTGGCGCCACGCACGAGATCTGCGAGATGGCCGTGGATCCCTGGCTCAACAGTGCCTACCAGGACTCCCAGGGCACCTTCTGGGCCGGAGAGGTCTGCGACCCGGTCGAGGACGATCAATACGCCTACGAAATTGGTGGCGTGCTGGTCACCGATTTCGTGACGCCGAACTGGTTCGGTCATCAGAACGCCGTCGGACCCATCGACTATCGGAAGCAGACCAACAAGGCCTTCGAGGTGCTGACCGGCGGATACGCGCAGAAGTACGACCCCCACAAGGGCTGGCAGCAGGTGACCGGTGCCAAGGCGGAGAAATCCAAGCGTGCGCAGCCCTCGAAGGGTTCCCGGCGGGAGCGCCGCATGCGCGCGTGGAAAGGCTGGAAGAAGAGCACGCGTTTCAAGACGGGCGACGACGGCGCCGCCGGCGGCGGGCATCCGTAGGCTCGGGTGACAGCTAAATCACGCGGTGCGGATGAAGCGAGGTCAATCCAGCGCCGGCAGACTGAGGCTCGCGTCGTCGAAATCACCGTGAACGCCTTGAGTCGGAATCGCTCTGCAATTCTCTGGACACCGGGGGTTAGTTGCGATGCTCGTGTTGACGTGGAAGCCCGGAGACTCTCTCCGAATCGGCGACAAGGTAACGATCAGAGTTCTGGCGATGAAGGGCAATAGGGTCCGGATAGGAATCGACGCGCCGGAGGATATTGCCGTTCATTACGAAGAGATCTTCCCGGAGGCGCGTGCGCCGCTCGAGGACGGGACAGCCCAGGGCTCGCCTTCCCCGGTGAGCCTTCGCATCGTCCGCTCGGACAAATAGCCGCTCGGGACAGCCCGTGCTCTACACCGCGCGAACATCGCTCCTGGTGATGAGCCTCGTGCTCCTTGGCTCGGCGCCGGTGGTGGCGCAGCAATGCACGACGCGAACGACGCTCAAGTCGTTCGCCACCGTTTACGAGAACCCGCCTCACTACCTCACCGGGGCCGGGCTGCAAGGGACCCGGACGGATCAGCTGCCGCCCGGCACGGCTGTCTTCATCTGCCGGCAGCAGAACGTTGACTTCGGCTTTTCCTCGAGAGTCTGGGTGCAGATTCAGTACCGGATCGCAGGCACTCAGGGCTGGAGGAATGGCTGGATTCCGCAGGAGTCACTCACGGCCCGTGCGGCACCGGACCTGTGGCACCGGCTGCTCGATAACGTGATCGCGCCTGCCGAGGCGCAGACACCGCCTGCCAGTGATGAGGAGCTGCCGCCGCCATTGCCGGCCGGGGCTACGCCGGTCTCGTCCAATGATGTTGCCTGGGGGGACCTGGCCACCCTCTACGGACCGCTGTTCGCGGCGCTGCTGCTCGGGATCTTTGCCAAGGTCGGGGTCGATTGTCTCGATGACTGGAACAACGTGACCCTGCGGCGCGAAAAGGCGCGTGATCACGTACGCAACGGGCTGATCGCGATCCTGGTATCGCCCATCGTGTTCCTCGGCTTCCTGAATGCCGGCCAGTTCCCCACCGCGAAACAGACCTTCATGGTTCTGGCGTTACTGGCGTTCCAAAACGGGTTCTTCTGGCAGACGGTTCTGAAGAAGAGCCCGCAGAAGGCCTAGACAATCCAACAGCATGTGCGGCGCAGGTGTGGGGGATACATGAACAGCCGGCTACTTCTCGTGGCTGCCTTCGTCTCGGGTACCGCGTACGGATGGGGACCCGAGGGTCATCAGACGATCGCCAGGATTGCCTCGGACCTGATCGCCGGCTCCAACGCCGAGACTCAAGTCAGGACATTGCTCGGCTCTGTGACCCTGGTGGACGCGGCCGTGTGGGCCGACTGTGCCAAGGGGGTCAATCCGACCACGCTGCAGTACCAGGGCGCAGGAAGGTTCCCGGAGTGCGCGGTCTTTGAGACTCCGGAAGGCGAAGCGGCCATGGTCGATTTCGTGCGGCGCAACGCGACCAACTGCGTCATCAAGCCGGCTGAGGAGATCTGTCACAAGCAGTATCACTACTCGGACGTAGCCATTCAGCACATGACCTATCAGGCCAGCTTCGTCGGAGCACGCAACGACGACATCGTGGCGGCCGTCATTGCCGTCACGCATGTGCTCAAGGGAGACCCGGCGCCGGCGCCCTTCAGCATCAAGGACAAGCCGGAGGCGCTGCGGCTCCTGGCGCACTACGCGGGCGACATCCATCAGCCGCTGCACGTCGGCGCCATCTACCTCGACGCGCAGGGCAACGAGATCGATCCCGATGCGGGCACTTTCGATCCCGCTACCGCCACCCGGGGCGCCAACAACATCATGGTGCTGCCCGGTACGAAGCGGAATCTGCACGCGACCTGGGATGCCATACCGGCTTCCCTGAAAATGTCGCGCGTGAATGCCGCGTGGCTGTCGGCGGCACGCGCGGTGCCGGCATCCTCGGGCTCCGATCTCGCCTGGCCGCAGCAGTGGGCATCGGACTCGGTCGCCGAGGCCAGCCAGGCGTTCTCGGGTCTCGCGTTCGGTCCCCTCGCCAGCGGCCACTGGACCGTCACCCTGCCCTCCGGCTACAGCCGCACCATGTCTGCGATCAAGAAACGCCAGCTGACTCGAGGGGGGGCACGACTGGCAAAGCTGCTGCAGGATATCTTCCCGTGAGGCGTAGCAGGAAAGCCAGTACGTGACAGGGTTGCGGATCCGCGCCAAAATCCCCACCCAAATCGGCAGGAAGCCTCGGCATGAAATCCAGGAGCGCCCTCGCGATCGCAGTGGCAACGCTGGTCAGCGTGATCGCCTGCATGGTCATCATCTCCGTGGCTCACGAGGAAGGCAACCTCCACAGTTTCGCCGCCGTCCTGGGCAATGACGTGGCGATCAAGGCGTACCGAGAAGGGACGCTCCCGTTTCCCGACGGCACCATCCTCGTGGCTTTGCACTACAGCCACGTCCCGTCGGAGGAGAACAACAAGGCCTTTGGCGACGCTCAGTCTTTCGTTCCCGGCGGCCCCACAAACATCCAGCTGGAGATCAAGGACTCGAAGAAGTACGCAGCGACCGGCGGCTGGGGGTTCGGACACTTCAACACAGATGGCAAACCAGGCGCCGAGGCGCTACTCAAGACTTGCGCTCCCTGCCACGCGAAGGCTTCTCGCGATTTTGTCTTCACGCGTTACGCGCCTTAAGCGGCCACCGGAGTGATCACCAGCTTCCCGCATGCCCTTCTCGCAAGCAGCGCCGCCAGCGCCTCCGCGCCCCGTTCGAGTGGATAGCGCTCAGCCACGTGCGGGCGAAGCCGGCCCTGCCGCAGCCACAGAAAAAGGGTGCCGAGGTCGCGCGCCCAGGCAGTCGGCTCGCTCTTGACGTACCGACCCCAGAACACGCCGATCAACGAGCAACCCTTTAGTAGCAGGAGATTCGCAGGCACGCGCGGGATCTCGCCATTCGCAAAACCGATGACGAGGTGGCGTCCTCGCCAGGCGCAGTTGCGCAGCGCCGCTTCGGTAAACGCGCCACCGACTGGATCGAAGACGACGTCAACGCCCTTGCCCCCGGTCAGTGCGGCCAGCAGCGGCTTGAGATCCGAGGCCGTGTAATCGATCACCTCATCGGCGCCGTGCTCGCGGCAGATGCTGCGCTTGTGCTCCGAGGACGCCGCCGCGATCACTCGCGCACCGAGCGCCTTGCCGATCTCGATGGCAGCGATACCCACGCCACCGGATGCACCGAGCACCAGCAGTGTCTCGCCTTGCTTGAGAGCGCCGCGGTCCGCAAGAGCGTGATAGGCCGTCCCGTAGGTCAGAAGGAAGGCGGACCCGATCGCGAAATCGACACCCTCGGGCAAAGGAGTCAGCGCGGCAGCCTCCGCCTGCACCTTCTCTGCGAAGGCGCCTGATCCGGTGAGGGCAATCACCCGATCGCCCGGTTTGACCTGCTTGACGCCGTCGCCGACGCTTTCGACTAGACCGGCGCACTCACTGCCGGGTACAAACGGAAGCGCCGGCGTGAACTGGTACTTGTTCTGAATAATGAGCGCGTCGGGAAAATTGACCCCAGCGGCGTGCACACGGACTACCGCCTGCCCGGGCCCCGCCACAGGATCGGTCAGCTCCTCCACGACCAGAGTCTCGGGTAATCCCCACGCCTTGCAGACGAGAGCCTTCATGCGGTCTTTCCGACCAGTGCTCTGACCTCGGCAGGCAGCTCAAAGACCGAGTCGGGGACATCGTCGAAGCTCACGTCGGTGGTGATCTCCACCTGCTGGCCGTCCGCGCTCTTATGCTCGGCGCGCGTCGGCATCAGCCATCCTCCGAATTCCTTGTAGCCGGAAAAGACCTCTCTCTCCTCACCGGGACCGCCCCGCCACGCAGAATTGAACCGATAACCGATCAGGAGCCCACTCTGGGTGTCATAGAACTGCTCGTTCACCTGTCCCCACTCGTTCGTTCCCCTAAGGTGAAAACAGGTGTGTCCCTCGAAATCAGCCACATCCACCACCTCCATTGAGTGGAAGTAGTCGAGGATGCGGGCCGGGTAATGCATGTCGGCGTCGCGCTGCTTCGACTTCACCACGTCGCCCTGGAAAAGAGCTGGCCCCGTCCGCGGGTGGACCCTCCAGGCAACCTGGCCATCAAAACCCTCCCGGTACTGCCCGCTGGGCAATGCAATCTCGTACAGCATCTTGCCATCCCTGTAGTAGACCCTGCGGTCGAACGCAGAGCCTTTTTCGGAGGCCAGGAACTCCCCTCGTATCGTCATTGATCTGTGTTTGAAAATGACTTCGCGTCCACCGATGGCAGCCACGTAGGCATCCATCACTGCCTTGACGCTAGGCAACGCTCGGCTCCCGGACTGCTCAGCGCAAAGAGCGGGCATGGCCAGCGCGACACTCAGGGCGAGTGCCACGGCATTAACAGTGCGTCGCAGGTGGGCGGCAGACATACTTCCTCCTTTTGGGATGCCCTTAAGTTCCCGAGACTTCCCTCGGGTAGGATGATGATGCAACGGAAGGTGTCTCGCGGGAAAGCGGACCTTCAGTCCCCAATCACAGCTTGAGCTGGTCAGCCTGCTGCGGTCGCGAAGTGCATATGCGCAATGCAATCCTCCTCATCGCATTTCTGTTCCGCAGTGCGAACGCGCTCGCCCAGGACCCCCTGGACACGGCGCTGAGAGACGCCCAGCGTCTTGCTGAGTGCATGAAGGCACTCGACGCCCCCTGCGTGATCGCGCTCAGTGACGTCAAGAGTTACCAGCTGCTCAGCGCGACTGGCTTCGACTTTACGAAGGCGCAAACGCGCTATTTCGATTCGTTGCGGGAACACGGCTGGGGATGGATCAGTTTTGATGTGACTGCTCCACGGCAGGTATTCCAGGACGGGATCCGGCTCTATGCGTTCGTGCCATATGTCTCCAGGTCGAATTTCGGAGGGCAGATCCACACCAAACAGACTTTTGAAGTCGCACTCTCCGCCGACCGCGGGGAGACCTGGATGTTTGTCGACGGAACGCACCTGACCCCCGCGCGAATGCGCGTGATCATTCCGAGCTATTCCGGCCAAGCTCTGCCACCAACGCGCGAGCTCGAACCGACCGGTGGTCAATGAAGGAGACGAGGCGCTTGGTTTTGGGGCCGGCTCTCATTTCTGTGAGGAGCGCTGCTGTCTTCCCACGCTCGTGGGCTGCCGACGGCTGGGGTAATAGAGGTGATAGCCCGAAAACGGTGCGCACCAATCGCTGAGCACGCGAACCAGACGGCCAGCTTCGATGTCGGACTGCACCATATCCTCCATAACGAAGGCTATCCCCAGTCACTTATGGCTCCCGTGCATAGGTCCAATCGAATTTTAGCGGCTAGTCGCGAGAAGTTGGGAGGCCTACGCTGCGTCAGTTGGAGGGCCAAGTCATGCGGAAGCGAAAGTTAGGAAAAAGCGGTTTGGAAGTCCCAGCTCTCGGATTCGGCTGCATGGGACTGAGCTATGGCTACGGTCCGGCTCAGGAGAGGCAGAAGGCCCTTTCGCTGATCCGTGCGGCCTTTGACAACGGCGTCACCTTCTTTGACACGGCCGAAGCCTGCGGCCCGTTCACGAACGAGGAGGTCGTGGGCGAAGCCTTGGCACCGATCCGCGACAAGGTGGTGATTGCCACCAAGTTTGACTTCAAGAATGGCGATTCCGCGGGCGGCATGGACAGCCGTCCGGAGCGCATCCGGTCCGTGCCCGAGGCCTCGCTCAAGAGACTCAAGACCGACCACATCGACCTTTTCTACCAGCACCGCGTCGATCCAGGTGCCCATGGAGGATGTCGCTGGGACGGTCAAGGAGCTGATCCAAACGGGGAAGGTCAAGCACTTTGGGCTCTCGGAAGCCGGCGTGGACTCGATCCGTCGTGCGCACGCCGTGCAGGCCGTCACCGCGGTGCAGAGTGAATATTCGCTCTGGTGGCGAGCGCCGGAGGCGCAAGTGCTGCCTGCCTGTGAGGAGCTTGGCATCGGGTTCGTGCCCTTCAGTCCGCTGGGGAAGGGGTTTCTCACCGGCAAGATCGACGAGAAGACATCATTTGCCAAGGACGATTTCCGGAACATCGTCCCGCCCTTTACGCCGGAGAATCGCAAGGCGAACCAGGCGCTGGTTGAGCGCATCGCAGTGATTGCGGCTGGGAAGAAAGCGACGCCGGCGCAGATAGCGCTGGCGTGGCTGCTCGCGCAGAAACCGTGGGGGTTTGACCCGGTAGACGCCGGGGCGCTAAGGATCGCGCGCTACACCGAACCGTTCGCGCTCCTCATGGCTGAAATTGCTTACGGAGGGAAGGCGGGCCCTGAGCTGGCATATCGGTTGGAGCGCTTTGCTGAGGCTTGACCAATCCGACTACTCGGCCGCCGATATCGGGAACCTGATCGCGGCATCCGAGAAGGTGTGAGCTCGCGTCCCGCAAATCTCCCGCAGTCGCGATCGCGCGAACTCGGGGCTTTGCAAGTGCTTGATTGAGTGGTGGAAAGGGAGGGACTCGAACCCTCGACCCCGGCCCGGCCATTCCCGAGCCCCGTACCCGAATGGCCAGGGTAACCCCGGCGCGAATCCTCTGAACCGTTGTTCACGACCCCCATAAGATCAGCAGGCCGGGGCCACCTGGGTTTGCGGCTGGTCGGCCAGGAAGCGCTCCTCGAGCTCGCGCGCACTGAGCGGGCGGGACAGGAGGAAGCCCTGCACCTCGTGGCAGCCTCGCGAGCGCAGCCAATCGAGCTGGCCGTACCGCTCCACACCCTCGGCCGTCACCGTGAGGTTGAGGCTCGCTCCGAGAGAGAGGATGGCGTTGGCGATCGCCGCATCACGCGCCTCGCGATCCACGTTGGTGACGAAGGCCTCGTCGATCTTGATGCGATCGGGCGGGAAACGCGTAATGTAGGCGAGTGAAGAGTAGCCGGTGCCGAAATCATCCAGCGCGATGCGGCAGTCGAGCTGGCGCAGCCGCTGGAGCGCGCTCTGCACGGCGGCGGAGTCCTTCACCAGAAGCGACTCGGTAATCTCCACCTCGATGAGCGAGGTCGGCACGCCGGCGATCGCCGCCTCGCGTTCGATCACCTTGGCTGGATCGCCGTGCAGCAGCTCCTTGGCGGAGACGTTGACGGCCACCGGCAGCAGCCAGCCGCGGTCCATCCACCTGCGCAGGTGGCGGCACGCAGCGCGGATCACCCAGCTGCCGATGTCGATGATCAGACCGCTGTCCTCGGCTATCTCGATGAAGCGCGCCGGGGCGATGTCGCCGTACTCCGGGTCGCGCCAGCGCAGCAGTGCCTCGACGCCGACGATGCGGTTGTCGCGCAAGCTGAACTTGGGCTGGAAATGCAGCTGCAAGATGCCGTCGTGGACCGCGCGCCGCAGCCGCGCCTCGAGGTCGAGCCAGTCCTGCAGGCGCGCGCTCATCGCCGGGGCGTAGACGGCAATTGCGCCGCCGGAGCCCTGCTTGGCGTGGTACATGGCAACGTCGGCGTGCTTGAACACCGTAGTCACATCGGTGCCGTCGCCGGGGTAGCAGGCGATGCCGATGCTCGGGGCGGCGTAGAACTCCAGGCCGTTGTAGCCGACCGGCTCCTGCAGAGCGCGTACCAGCTCGCGCCCGAGCTCGGCGCCCGCCGCGCCGGCCTTGGCGTGCCGTAGCAGCACTACGAACTCATCGCCCCCGAAGCGTGCCAGGGACAGCAGCGGGTAGCGGGCGCGCGTCGGCGCCAGCGTGTGTTCGAGCCTGTCGGCGACCACCTTGAGCACGGCGTCGCCGATGGCGTGCCCGAAGGTATCGTTGATGCGCTTGAAACCGTTCAGATCGAGGTACAGCACCGCTACCGTCTCGCGCGCCGCGGCGGCCTCGCTGAACAGGCGGCTGGCCGTGGCGACGCAGCGCTGGCGGTTCGGCAGCCCGGTAAGGGCGTCCGTGTAGGCGAGCCGCTCGAGCTCGAGCGCGTGCACTTCCAGGCGCTTCTGCTCGTCGAGCGCGCTGCGGTGCTTGCGGCGCTGGGCACGAATGCCCAACGCGAGCAGCGCGAGCGCCAGCAGGACGTACAGCGCGTAAGCCCAGGGCGCGGCCCATGGCGCAGGCGCGCGCCGCAGCGTGAGGCGCAGCGGGGTGGTGCTCCACACCGAATCGGCATTGGCGGCGCGCACCTCCAGCACGTGTGTGCCGGACCCCAGATTGGTGAGCGTGACGCGCCGCTGCGTGCCGAGGTCGATCCACTGTTCGGTCAGCCCCCGCATGCGGTAGGCGATGCGGTTGCGCGCCGGCGAGGTGAAGTCGAGCACGCCGAAGTCCAGGGTCAGGATGTTGGCGCGAAAGTCGAGCGGCAGCTCCGTCAGGAGGAAGCTGGGTCGTGCAGTCGGCAGCGGCACCCCCATCACCGTCACCCGCGTCAGTGCCAGGCGCGGCGGAGTATGGTTGTCGCTGACCCGTGCCGGGTCGAAGATGTTGAAGCCGCCCGGGCCACCGAAGCACAGACGCCCGTCCGGCAGGCGCGCGTAGGCGTTGAAATCGAACTCTTCGCCCTGCAGGCCATGCTGGCGGTGGTAGGTCTTGATGACGCTGCTGTCCGGGTCGTAGCGCATCAGGCCGGCATTGCCGCTCAGCCACAGGTGATGCGCGGCATCGGGCACCACGCCGTAAATGGTGTCGCTGGAGAGGCCCTCCTCGCGCGTCAGCGTCCGGAAGCCGATGGCCGCTGGCGCCAGCGCGCTGCCCTGCACCTCGGCGAGTCCGCCGCCGTCGGTACCGACCCAGACCCGGTCGAGCGCATCCACCGCTACCGAGAAAACTGCGTTGGCCGGCAGCGAGTGCGGGTCGTTCGGATCGTGGCGAAAGATGTGCCGCACGCTGCCGCGGGCATCGGCCAGCGCGAGACCGCCGCCGTCGGTGCCGATCCACAGGTTGCCGTGCGAGTCCTCGGCGAAAGCGCTGACGTTGGGGAAGCCGACGCTGCCGGGCACACCCTCCGCGTGAGGCAGCTGGCGGATGCGGCGCGTGGCCGGGTCGAGCACGTTGGCACCGCCGCCGTGAGTACCGACCCAAATGGCGCCGTCGCGCGCCTCGAACAGCGTCATGATGCCCGCGGCGCTGGTGCCACCGGCCGCGGCGCCGACCGGGATCGCGCTCAGGCGCCCGTCGCCGCCGAGCACGTACAGGCCGTGCGTCATGGTGCCGATCCAGAGATTCCCGCGCCGATCCGTGAGCAGCGACATGACGCGCGGGTCGCCGAGCGCGTTGCGGCGCCCCACGAGCGCATCGATGTCCTCGCGACGCCCGCTCGAGACGTCGAACCGGCTGAGGCCGCCGCCGAGCGCCGCCACCCAGACGCGGCCGCCGCTCGTCGCCGCAAAGGCCGTGACCAGCTTGCCCTCGAGCCAGTCGGGGCGGTGACCGCCGAGCTCCCAGCTGTGTGGGTTCCAGCGGCTGACGCCGCCGGAGCGCGTGCCGATCCACAACAGGCCGGCCTGGTCCTCGTACAGCGACATGACGTAGGAGTCGCGCAGCGACTCCGGATCTGCCGAGCCGGCGCGGTAGTGCACCACCTGACCGCTCGCGCGGTCGAGGAGCTCGAGTGCTTCGGTGGTGCCCACCCACAGGTGCCCGGCCTGATCCTCCGCGACGGCGCGCACGTCGTCGCTGGCAAGCGAGGCGGAGTCGCGCGGTCGGTGGCGGTACGCCTGCATCACTTTGCCGTCGCGATCCATGCGGTCGAGGCCGGCATCGAACGTACCGACCCAGTAGCTGCCCTGCGCATCCTCGTAGAGGAGCGAGACCTGGCTGCCGCTCAGCGAATGCGGGTCGGCTGGATCATGTGCCAGGTGGATGAAGCGCTGGTGCTCGACGTCGAAGCGATCGAGGCCGTTCTCAGTGCCGACCCACAGCCGCCCACCTCGATCAGCGGCCAGGCTCAGCACGCGGTCATCACACAACGAGCCCGGGTCAGAGCCGTTGTGGCGCAGATGCCGGACGTGGCCGGTGGCGGGCTCGATGACGTCGACTCCGGCATCACTGGTGCCCACCCAGATCTCGCCCTCCGGCGTCACCTGCAGCGCACGGGCCGCGTCGCTGCCGAGCGAGCCGGGATTGCCGGGGTCGTGGCGGTAGACGGTGAAGCTGTCGCTGGCGCGGTTCCAGCGCGCCACGCCCGCATCCTTCAGCGCCAGCCACAGGTCGTGATGGGCGTCCTCGACGATCTGATAGACGAAGCTGCCGGGCAGACCGTTGCGGGCGTAGCGCGAGTAGGCATAGCGCACCAGCTCCTGCCCGTCATAACGGATCAGGCCGTCCTCGGTGCCGAGCCACACGAAGCCCTGCGAGTCCTGGAGCGTGGTCATCACGGTGGCCTGCGGCAGGCCGTCGGTGGTGGTCAGGCTCTGGAGGATGAGCGGCGGGGTGTCGGCCGCGCGCAGGGTCGCGGTCGCACAAAGTGCAGCCGCGCACAGCAGCTTCTGCCAGTTGGTACCTGAACCCCAGCGCATGAAGAATTAAGAATCGCACGCGGACCGGGCGCGCGGCTTGACCTAACTCTCGCGCCGCGCGGCAGGGGCAGGTTGGGCGGCGTGACCAGCGTCACATTCCGCGCCGGCCACCTGGCCACTACTGGTTAGGCACCCACGATTCGATGGAGGCCGGCGTCACTCCTGTCGTGGGTGAGCCCGTTGCACCCCACCACGGCACCGACTTACTCCACGTGTAGCCCTTCGACCACGTGTAGCCCTTCGTCCAGGTGTAGCCCTTCGACCAAGTATAGCCCTTCGACCAGGTGTAGCCCTTGGACCAGGTATAACCCTGACTCCAGCTGTAGCCCTGGTACCAGGGATAGCCCTGTGACCAGCTGAAGCCGTCGGCGGGCAGCGCAGTACCCCACACCGAGCCGTTGAGGTCCATGATGTAGTAGTTGCCGTTCGCGTCCTGGTTCGCCGGGCCGCCGAAGTGGGTCGTGCCGGCGAGGTCGGCGCTCACGTCGAGCCCGACGTTGGCGCAGCCGCTGGCGGTGCTTGCGACCGCGGCCACGGCGTTGATCAGTCCCGCTCCCTGCTGGAACACGCTGTAGGCGAGCGTGCCGCCCGTGGTCACCGCGGGGCGCGCCGCGCTCATCAGCCGGCACTTCACCTCGTCGGGGGTGAGCGCCGGATTTGCCTGCACCATCAGCGCCACCACGCCGGTCGTGACCGCCGCAGCCATCGAGGTGCCCGACATGGTGAACAGCGCCTCGTTCGGCTTCATCGAGTGTTTGTCGATGTTGGCCAGATAGCTGCTCGGGGACATGGAGGCGACGATGTGGCCGCCCGGGGCGACCATCTCCGGCTTGACGAAACCTTCGTAAGTCGGGCCCGTGGAGGAGAAGGATGCCAAGCGGTCGTCGGTGGGGTCGTAGGGGGTGTAGTTGTCCGTGAGCGCGCCGACCGTCACGACGTAGGGCACGTTGCCCGGCACGTCGATGGTCATGGCATCCGGCCCTTCGTTGCCGGCCGCGGCGATCACGACGATGCCCGCCTGCCACGCCGTCATCACGGCCTGGTTCACCGGATCATCCCAGTAGTACGACTCGGGCGTGGCACCGAAGGACAGGTTGACGACGCGGATGTTGTACTGGTCTTTGTGGGCCACGATCCAGTCGAGGCCCGCGATCACGTCGACGTAGCGACCGCCGCCGGTGCCGTCGAAGGCGCGCACGACCACTACGTCGGCCTGCGGCGCGATGGCCAGATAGCCGCCGCCCGCATTCTGAGCGCCGCCGGCGGCGATCGAGGCCACGTGGGTGCCGTGGCCGTAGGGGTCGCCCGTGACCGGGCCGCTGCCGCCGTTGACCACGTCGCGGGTGGCGAGCAGGCGGCCGCCCCAGTTCTGCAGCGTGTCCTGCCACAGGCCCGAGTCGAGCACCGCCACCGTGACGCCCTTGCCGGTAATGCCCTTCTTCTGCAGCTGATCCGCGCCCACCAGCAGCGGGTAGTCGGTCTGGTAGAGCGCTGTCGGGGTCGAGATGCCGGTACCGTCGGTGAGAGTGGTGTTGGTGGAAACCCGGCAGACCGCGGGCGCGGTGGTCCCGCTCAGCAGCGGCGAAGTGGTCACCGTCCAGGTAGCCGGCGCCACCAGCGTGCCTGTGAAGGTACCGACCGCGGAGCTGGCGACGGCATCGTTGGTGCTGCTCACCACCGTGTTGCCCGCGCTCACGGCCGTTGAGGTCGTGCTGGCCACCGGATCGCTCCAGGCCTCCTCGCTCACTCTGCGGTCCTGGTAGAGACGCACCCCGCCGGAGGCGCGCAGCTGCGCGACCTGGGCAGGTGAGAGGTAGGCGGAGACAGCGTGGATGATCGCGAGCGGGCGGTCGATGCGCGCGTTGACGCGCGCGACGCTCTCACCGGCCGCCGCCAGCGACCCGCCCTGCACGATGTAGAGCGCCGGCGCGGATTGAGCCGCCGGAGTCTCGTCCGCCACGCAGGCAGCGGATGCTGCCGCGGCGGCGATGAACATCGTCAGACAAATTGCACCACGCATGACCCGCGTTCCCTTTTTGTGAGGGCACACCGGGAGTCCTTCCCGTGGGTACATTGGACCGTGTCCGGGCGCCGGGTGACGCCAGATGGCGACGCAGCGCCGGGCGGCTCAAATGTGACGGGTGTCTGATAATGCCGGTGTCAAATCCGCCGGGGCCGCGAACAGGTCGCCGGAGCCCTGGCTGCAACCGAGCTGGATGCAGAAATCACGCCGCGCCGCATCGTCGATGCCGGTGCCGATCGGCATTAGGTCCAGGGCGCGCGCGGTGGCGATCGCAGCACGGCATGTCCTCAGCGCCACCGGGTCGCGGTGCGCCGCCAGTACGCAGGCGCGGTCGAGCTGCAGACCGTGCAGCGGTGCGCGCGCCAGCCAGTCGAGCGAGGTCACGCCGCGACCCACCTCGTCCACCACCAGCTGCACTCCGGCGCGACTAAGCGAGCGCAGGTCCCCGGGCGGACGCGCATCGAGGCACCGCCCCGGGACCCGCAGCTCCAGGCGGCTGGGCGGCAGCTCACCGTCGGCCAGGAGTTGCTCGAAATCGGCTACGAACTGCGCGTGCGCCAGGTGGTGACGCAGCGCGCCGAAGGAGATGCGCACGTCCTCCGCCCAGCTGCCACAGCGGCGGCGGTATTCCTGCAGCAGCCACTGCATGGCGGCGCGTGACAGCGTGGTGCCGAGCCCGGTGGTCTCGGCCATCTTCAGGAAGTCCTGCGGACGGATCTCCCCGCGCAGCGGGTGATGCCAGCGCAGGTAGCCGACCCAGGCCACCAGGCGGCCGCTCTCCAGGTCGTGTCGGCCGACGAACTTCAGCCCGAGCTCGCCGTTGCTGATGGCATCGTGCAGCTCCCGCGCCATGTCGAGCCGCGCCAGGGAGCGCAGCTGCAGGGCGTTGGTGAAGAAGCACACCCGCGCGCCCGCGCCGTCATCCGCGCCGCGGCGCGCCTCGTTGAGGGCCGCGCGCGCGTGATCGAGCAATGCGCGCCCACCGGCGGCATCCTGGCCGAGTATGGCGATGCCGGCGCTGGGGGCCAGCTGGAAACGGTCCCCGCCGAGGATGAGCGGCTCACTCAGACTGGCGCAGGCAGCGCGCACGCGGCTCTCGATGGCTTCGCGCTCGCAGGACTCCACCACCAGCGCCAGCAGGCTGTCGCTCAGCTGGCCGAGATACCAGCCCGGGGCGGCGGCGCCGGCCGGCTGCTGCGACAGGCGCACGATCGCCGCGGTCATGATCTGCTCGGCGACGCCGGGGGCGATCGTCTGCGCGATCTCGGCGATGCCCTCGACGTGGATTACCGCGACCGCGAGCGGCTGCTCGCGCAGCGCGGCGAGGGCGGACCACTGCTTGAAGCGACGCAGGAAGCCGCGCCGCTCGATGCGCGGCGCGGCTGGGATGTCGGATTCCGGGGCGCCGGCGGCGTGCGCGGCGCGGATCACGGCGATGACGCGCTGCGGCCCCTGGGCGCTGACACGCACCTCGAACTCGCTGCCGTGCGCGGCAAAGCGCGCCTCGGCGCTGGCGCGGCTGGCGAGCGCCTTGCGCGTAAGGGCGTGCAACAGCTGCGCGATCGCTTCCGGCCACACCTGCGGCAACGCGCGTCCGACGCTGTCGGCGCCCGGGTGCAGCTGCGGCACGCCGTGCCCGCCGTTGAGCGCCAGGATCACCCCGTCGCGGCGGATGCCGACCACCAGGTCCGGCAGCGCCCGGATGAGCGAATCGGCGGATCCCGGATGGGGCGCGGAGGCAGACATCCCGGCATCCTAGAAGAGGCAGGCGCCCGAAACTGAGAGCGTCTGCTCGCTTGGACCGAGTCCATTATTATGTCGAGGCTAGAGACGGAATCCGACCGGAGGTAAGCAGCCAATGTGCAGGAACATCAAGACGCTATTCAATTTTGAGCCGCCCGCGACAGACGAAGAGATTCGCGCTGCGTCCCTCCAGTTCGTTAGAAAACTCAGCGGGTTTAACACCCCGTCAAAAGCCAACAGCGCAGCCTTTGAGCTCGCGGTCGAGGAAACCGCCGCCACTGCGCGGGCTCTGATTAATGCCCTGGTGACGGCCGCCGAGCCTCGTGACCGCGAGGTCGAAGCAGCCCGGGCGCGCGCCAGATCGGCCGCACGGTTCGGTACGCGAACTTAGTGGTGGAAAGGGAGGGACTCGAACCCTCGACCCCGGCATTATGAGTGCCGTGCTCTAACCAGCTGAGCTACCTTTCCACAGGGGGCGCGCATTGTCGTAAGCCGCGCCCCAGGGTGTCAAACCCGCGTGCTATGAGATGCGGTAGCGTACGCAACCGCCGGCAAATCCTGCGGCGACCCCCACTACCCTCGGGAGGCATTCCATGATCGGCTACGTGACGCTCGGCACCAGGGATCTGAAACGCGCGGCGAAGTTTTACGATGCCATCGCCAAAGAGCTCGGCGTCGGCCGGATGATGGAGACGGACCGGTTCATCGCCTGGGGCACGCCGGGTGGCGGGGCGGGTCTGGGAATCACTCTGCCCTTCGACGGGCGGCCGGCAACCGTGGGCAACGGGGTCATGGTGGCGTTCGAGGCGAAGGATACTGCGCAGGTCGATCGCATCCACGCACTCGCGCTGTCGCTCGGCGGCACAACCGAAGGCGCGCCCGGCCCGCGCGAGGGATTCTACGCCGGCTATTTTCGCGACCTGGACGGCAACAAGCTCAACGCATTCTTCATGGGCTGACCGGCTACGGAATCGCATCCCGCCTGTCGAAATCGCGTCCGCTCGAGCGTCGTAGTGATGGAACGAGGATTGGGAACCGAGGAGGTCCCGTATGAAGCTCGTCGTCATCCTGCGCGCCGCGTTGTCGGCATTCCGCACCCTCGGTCCCTACGCGCTGCCCGAGCTCCTCCTGCCGGGCGGTGCGCTTCCTGCCCTTCTTTGGTACCTGTACCGGCGCCGCACGGACACGAGCGCCGGATCCTCTCGACCGGCCGACTTCCCGGCCGCCTGCTCCTCGTAAGCCTAAGGAGAAGCCTTCATGAGCACCTCCAGGATCGCTCCGTGCCTGTGGTTCAACGGCGAGGCCGAGGAAGCCGCCACCTTCTACGTCTCGCTGTTTCCGGACTCGAGGATTGACAAGGTGTCGCGTTACGGCGGAGATCAGACTTTTCCCGTCTCCTTCCCGAAAGGCACGGCGCTGATGGTCGAGTTCACGCTCGCCGGTCAGCGCTTCCAGGCGCTGAACGGCGGCCCGCAGTTCCGGCATTCCGAGGCGATCTCGCTCTCGATCTCCGGCCGGGATGCGCGCGAGGTTGATCATTACTGGAACGCGCTCACCGCCCATGGTGGCGCCGAGGGTCCGTGCGGCTGGCTCAAGGATCGCTTCGGCGTGTCCTGGCAGGTCGTGCCCGAAGGGCTCGGTGAGCTGCTCGCGGACCGCGATTCCGCGCGCGCCGGCCGCGCCCTCAAGGCCATGCTCGGGATGAAGAAGCTCGATCTCGCCGCGATCGCTGAGGCGGCCGACGGCGGCTGAGCCGGACTGCGCCGGGGCGTGTCAAACCCGCGACCGGCGGCGCTCGCTCTGGCCGCGGCGGTATTGCCTGGGAGCGGCGAAACGACCAGTCTTCAGCGGCTTCCCAACGCCCCTTCGGGAGAGCCCATGACGTCCCGCCGCACCGTGCTGAAACTCGCCGCCTCGCTCTCGACCGCCGCCGCCATGCCGGGAGTGCTCGCCGCCGCGGAGCCCGGATCGCTGCTCATCCTGGGTGGCACCGGCTTCATCGGCCCGCACCTTACCGAGGAGGCGCAGCGCCGCGGCTGGAAGGTCACGCACTTCAACCGCGGCAGGACCGCGAGCGGCGGCGTCTCCGGCGTCGAGACGCTGATCGGCGATCGCAAGGGCCAGCTCGATGCCCTGCGCGGCCGCAGCTGGGACGCGGTCATCGACGACACCGGCTACATTCCCAAGTACGTGAAGATGTCGGCGGAGCTGCTGGCGCCGAGCGTCCGCTACTGCCTGTACATCTCGAGCATCTCGGCCTACGCAAGCTTCGCCGCTCCGAACGACGAGCACTCCCCGCTCGGCAAGCTCGCCGACAGCGAAACCGACAAGGTCACGAACGACACCTACGGGCCGATGAAGGCCTTGTGCGAGCAGTACTCGGCGGCGGCCTTCAAGGACCGCCTGAGCATCGTGCGGCCGGGCTACATCGTCGGTCCCCTGGACCCCACCGACCGTTTCACCTACTGGCCGATGCGCGCTTCACGCGGTGGTGAGATGCTCGCGCCCGGCACGCCGAGCGATCCGATCCAGGTGATCGACGTGCGCGATCTCGCCTCCTTCATGATGACTCTGGTCGAGGCGCGCAGCCACGGCATATTCAACGCCGTCTCCCCTCCCCGCGCGTTCACCATGGGAGACCTGATCGCCTCCAGCCAGCGCGCCTCGCCGAAGGCCGGCACGAAAGTCGTCTGGGTCTCGGAGGATTTTCTCGCCGCGCACTTCAAGTCCGACGAGCTCGACCTGCCGATCTGGGCTCCGACCAAAGGCGAGTACGCGGGCGCTTCGCTCACCTCGATCGAGACGGCGCGCAAAGCCGGTCTGCGCTCCCGTCCCCTCGAGGACACCGTGCGCGATACCCTCGCCTGGTTCGAGTCCTTGCCGGCAGAGCGGCGCTCGAAGCTCCGCTCGGGCCTCGATCCGGTCAAGGAAGCGCTCGCGCTCCGGGCCTGGCACGCGGAAGCAGCCCAGCGCCCGGCCTGAGGTCCCCGGTCGGGCTCGTTTCCGCGGCCCAATTTGCCTCGGCCCGTGCTCCGGGGGCGCGTTCCCGGGCCCTGCGGCGCCTTCGAAACCGCCTTAAGAAAGCGGGCCAAATGCCGCTAAATGTCCCTGAGACGCCGCCAGGTTTCAAAGACCCCCATGGTACTTGCCATCCACAGCATCCCGTGCGCGGATCACCGCCAGCCTGAAGCGGCTGCGGCGGATCCCGCCGTGCCGCTCAGCCTCGCGCTGCTCGAGGGCGCGCGGCAGTGCCTGGTGCTGGCGCGCGGCTGCCTCGAGCGCGGTGTCGATCCCCGCCGGCATCTGCGCTGGGCGATGACGCGGCTCAGGAAGCTGCCCGCGGAGATCGCGCCTCCGGGCGACACCGAGATCCTCGCCATCCTGAAGGATCTCACCGAGTACATGTGCCGCGAGCTGCGCTCGGTTCAGGATGCGAGCGGTTTCGCGACGCTCGAGCGCATGTATGATCTGCTGCGCGAGATCCGCTGCGCCTGGTTGACCGAGGCCGTCTCGGCCGGACCGGACTAGGCGCGGCCATGTCGGTGCAGGAGATGCGCATGTTCGACGGCTCCGATACCGTCGTTCTCTATGACGAGCTCGCCTACCAGGACGTCCTGCCGTTCGCCTGGCGCCCGCTCCAGCAGGCGACCGACCCCGAGGCGGCCGCCGGTTACATGGAGCGCAACGCGCGCCTGCTGCAGGCGCGCGAGGCTCTCGACCAGCTGGGTCCGGCGGCAGTGGAGAAGCCGGACGAGAGCTCACCGAATGCAGCGGACCTCCTGCGCCTCGAGCTTAAGGTAAATCTGCTGCTCGACCTCGTCGGCCAGGTACTCGCCACCAGCCGCCCACGTCCGCCGGCGGTGCCGGTGCGCTTCAACGCCCAGGGCGTGGTGTGGAAGAGCGCCGGACCGCCTCCCCAGGCGGGCGCGCAGGGCATCACCGAGATCTACCTGCACGATGCCCTGGCCGAACCGCTGCGCCTGCCCGGCCGCGTGACCAACGTGACGCCGGACGGGCACGTCAAGGTGCGCTTCGTGCCGGTCGGCGAGCCGGTGGCGGATCTTCTCGAGAAGCTGTGCTTCCGGCGCCACCGCCGTCAGATCGCCGGCGCGCGCCATCCACGTCGCGGCGCTTGAGCCAACAGCGGCGCTGCGTGATGCGCTTCACGCGGCCCGTCTGTCCCCTTTCTCAAACATCAGATCGCTTCACAGTATTCGCGACACGCGTTCCAGCAACATAACACCCGCGCACAGGTCAGGGTCGACCCGGTGAGCCAACTCGGCCACCGGAGCACACAGGGACGGTGTCAGAAGAATGGTCGCGGCAGAATTACTCGCGGGTTCATTCACCGGCACGCCGGCCTCGCAGCCGTCAGGCAACATAAGCTCCGCGCCGGATGCCCGTCCGTCGCGCATGCTGAGCGGCAACTCCCTCGCCATCCGCAGGGTCACTACGCTGATCCGCCAGGTGGCGGCGCATGACTCCACGGTGCTGCTGCTCGGCGAATCCGGGACCGGCAAGGAAGTCGGCGCGCGCACCATCCACGAGTTGAGTCCGCGCCGCAACCGCCCCTTCGTCGCGGTCAATTGCGGCGCGATTCCCGCCGACCTCCTCGAGTCGGAGCTGTTCGGCCACGAGAAGGGCTCCTTCACCGGCGCCATCACCGCGCGCAAGGGGCGCTTCGAGATCGCCGAGGGCGGCACGCTGTTCCTCGATGAGATCGGCGACATGAGCGTCGCGATGCAGGTGAAGCTGCTGCGCGTGCTGCAGGAGCGCGTCTTCGAGCGCGTCGGCAACCACGTCGCCGTGTCCTGCAACGTGCGCATCGTCGCCGCGACCCACCGCAATCTCGAGGAATCGATCGCCCGCGGGGGCTTTCGCGAGGATCTGTTCCACCGCCTGAACGTCTTTCCCATCGACATGCCGCCGTTGCGCGAGCGCATCGAGGACCTGCCGATGCTGGTGCGCGAGTTCATCGCGCAGAACGTCGCCGAGGGCCGGGGCCGGGTGCAGCCGTCGGCCGCGACGCTGGCGGCGCTCGCGCGCCATTCCTGGACCGGCAACGTGCGTGAGCTCGCCAATCTCATCGAGCGTCTCTCGATCGTGTGCGCCGGCCGCGTGGTCGAGATCCGCGATCTGCCGCCGCGCTACCGGCCGGCGGACTGGACCGACGAGGCGCCCACCGCGAACGACCCGGAGCGACTCGCCGCCCTGGCCGCTTCGGCCGATGCGATCTTCGGCGACAGCGAACCGCTCACCGATGCCGCCGTGATCCAGGTGCTCGAGAGCGGCGACGTCGCCGCCATCGAGGTCGAAGGCGTGGACGCGGCGGTCGCCGCCGCCGGCGCCGCGGCTCCCGAGGTGCAGCTGCCCGCCGAGGGCCTGGACCTGCGCGCCTATCTCACTGCCATCGAACGCCGGCTCATCGAGCAGGCGCTCGGCCAGGCCAATGGCACCGTGGCCCATGCCGCACGGCTCCTCAACCTGCGCCGGACCACACTGGTCGAGAAGCTGCGCAAGCTCGGCATCGGCACGGCGGAGTGCCTGACGGAAGATTGACGCTTCGGCGGCACGCGCCTGCCGCCCTTGTGACCGGCTGCACGTTTTAACCGCCTTTTCCAGGCACGGCTCTTGCACTTCTGCCTCTGCCCGCACTCTCGAGGTAGCGGGGAGGTAAGCGATGAGCCAGAACTCAACCGATCCGCAGCTCACTCTGGAGAAGGCCGTGCGCCCCGAGGCCGAGCCGGTCGCCTGCGCGGCGAGCTCGCGCCGCCTGCACGAGCTCGCGCAACGCGTCGCCGCCACCGAGTGCACGGTGCTCATCGTCGGCGAATCGGGCACCGGCAAGGAAGTGCTGGCCCGCTTCATCCATCGCAACTCGCCGCGCGCCGCCGCGCCCTTCGTCGCGGTCAACTGCGCGGCGATCCCCGAGAACATGCTGGAGGCGATGCTGTTCGGCTACGAGCGCGGCGCCTTTACCGGCGCGCACGCCAGTCACGCCGGCAAGTTCGAGCAGGCCCAGGGCGGCACGCTGCTGCTCGATGAGGTGACGGAGATGCCGCTCGGACTTCAGGCGAAGCTGCTGCGCGTGCTGCAGGAACGCGAGGTCGAGCGCCTGGGATCCCGCAACCCCCTGCCCCTCGATGTGCGCGTGCTGGCGACCACCAACCGGCGGCTGCGCGAGGAGGTGGCCGCGGGCCGCTTCCGCGAGGATCTCTACTACCGGCTCAACGTGTTTCCGCTGGCGATAGGCCCCTTGCGCGCGCGCCGCGACGACGTGCTGCCGCTCGCGATGCAGCTGCTCGGCGCACGCTGCCGGCCGGGTGAGCCCATTCCGGCCCTGAGCGCCGAGGCCGCGCATCTGCTCCTCACCTATCCCTGGCCGGGCAACGTGCGCGAGCTCGACAACCTCCTGCAGCGCGCCCTGATCCTCGTGCAGGGACCGGTGATTCGCCCCGAGCACGTCCAGTTCGAGCTCGCCAACGAGGGCGCCGCCGAGGCGAAGCCGGCCCCCGCCACGCCGAGCTCGCTCGCGGCCTCGCTCGATGAGCGCGAGCGCGACCTGATCCTGAATGCGCTGCGCGCCGGCAACGGCAGCCGGCGCGAGGCCGCCGAGTCGCTCGGCATCAGCGCACGCACGCTGCGCTACAAGCTCGCGCGCTTACGCGAAGCGGGCATCGAAGTCCCGGTCGCCTGACCCAGGGGAGCCGCACTCATGAGTCAGATGGAAATCGACCGCGTACTGGCGCAGATCCGCGAGCTCTCGGCGCAGATGCGCCCCCCGGCAACCCCGGCCTCGGCGCCGAAGGCGGGCGGCGTGAGCGAGTTTGCCAACATCCTCAAGAGCGGCCTCGACCAGGTGAACCAGCAGCAGCAGCGCGCCGGGCAGCTCGCCGACGCCTTCGAGCGCGGCACCCCGGGTGTCGAGCTGCCGCAGGTGATGCTCGAGATGCAGAAGGCCAGCGTCTCCTTTCGCGCGCTCAATGAAGTGCGCAACCGCCTGATCAGCGCGTATCAGGAAATCATGAACATGTCCTTATGAGAAACCCGACTCTCTCCCATCGGGCGCGCGCGCCGAGCGCGAGCCGGGTGAGCCGCCATGGCCGCTGACGCCGGCACGGTCACCGCCGCCCCCGCCGCACTTCCCGGGGGCCTGCGGCCACTGCTGCTCCTGCTGGGGGTCGCGGCTGCGGTCGCGGCCGGCCTCAGCATCGCGCTCTGGTGGCGCGGACCGAGCTACAGCCTCCTCTACGCGAATCTCGGCGCCGAGGACCAGGCGCAGATCGCCCAGGCGCTCGATGCGGCGCAGATCCCCTATCGGCTGCAGCCGGGCTCGAACGCCATCGAAGTGGCGAGCGACCGCCTCACCGACGCACGCTTGAAGCTCGCCGGCCAGGGACTGCCGGAATCGGGCGGCGGCTTTGCCGCGCTCGACAAGGATCCCGGCTTCGGCGTCAGCCAGTTCGTCGAGAACGCCCGCTATCAGCATGCGCTCGAGACCGAGCTCGCCCGCACCATCGCGAGCTTGAAGCCGGTGGAGGCGGCGCGCGTGCACCTCGCGGTGCCGCGGCAGTCGGCGTTCGTGCGCGAGCATCACGGCGCGAGCGCCTCGGTGTTCGTGCAGCTGAAGGCCGGCCGCCGGCTCGCCCAGGAGCAGGTGCAGGCCATCATCAATCTGGTCGCCTCCAGCATCCCCGAGCTCGAGCCAGCCCAGGTCACGGTGGTCGACCAGCAGGGGCGGCTCCTGTCGACGCCCGACGGACACGACGAGTTCTCACTGCGCGAGCAGCAGTTCGACCTGGCACACCGCCTGGAGGACGACTATCGCTCGCGCGTCGAGACTCTGCTGGCGCCGCTGGTTGGCGCCGGCCGGGTGCGTGCCCAGGTCGTGGCGCAGATGGACATGTCGGTCACGGAGGAGGCGCGCGAGCAGTACCGCCCCGACAGCCAGATCGTGCGCAGCGAGCAGACCTCCGAGCAGACCACGCGCGACGGTGGCGGCTCCCAGGGCGTACCCGGTGCGCTCAGCAACCAGCCGCCGCCGGCCGGAGTCGCGACCGCGCCGCCACCCGTGGCCAGCGCCGCAGCCGCCGCGCCAGCGAGCGCCGCAAACGGCGCCAAGCCCGCCGGGGCAACCGCCGCCGCCGCCACCGCCGCCCCGGGTGCGGGCGCGGCCGGCGTAGTCAGCGCGCCGACGGCTGACAGCAGCTCGAAGGAGACGACCCGCAATTACGAGATCGACCGCACGCTCGCCTACACACGCCAGCCCGCAGGGAAGCTGAAGCGCCTCACGGTCGCGGTGCTGATCGACGATGCGCACACGCTCGACAAGGACGGCAAGCCTCACACCGTGGCGCTCACCGCCGAGCAGCTCGATCACGTCACGGCGCTGGTGAAGGACGCGGTGGGCTTCGACGAATCACGCGGCGACGTCGTCAATGTCGTGAACTCCTCCTTCACCGAGGAGCCGGCCGCGCCCGCGGGCGGCGATCTCGAGAAGCCCTCCCTGTGGGAGAGGCCGTGGTTCTTCGAGGGCCTGAAGATCGTGCTCGGCGCCATCATGCTCATCGTGCTCACTGTGACGGTGCTGCGGCCGCTGGTGCGGAGCCTGATGGCGGCGATGCGTGCGCCGCGCCTCGCCGCCGAGTCGGCGGACGCCCCGGCGCTGGCGAGTCCCGCTCCCGCCGCCGTGCTCCAGCATGAGCAACAGCTGGCGCAGGCGCGCACGCTCGTGAGCCAGGATCCGAAGCGCGTCGCGCAGGTCGTACGCGACTGGGTGGATCAGGATGCCTGAGCGCGAGCTGAGTCGTAACGGGACCGAGCGCGCCGCCATCCTGCTCCTCACGCTCGGGGAGCAGGAGGCCGCGCAGATCTTGAAGCACATGAGCGCCAAGGAGGTGCAGCGCGTCGGCGCCGCCATGGCCAAGATGAAGAACGTCTCGCGCGCCGAGGTCGAGAAGGTGGTGTCGGAGTTCACCACCAACGTCGAGGTGCAGACCTCGGTCGGCGTCGGTGCGGACGAGTTCCTGCGCAAGGCGCTGGTGAACGCGCTCGGCGAGGACAAGGCGGCGGCGATCATCGACAGAATCAGCATCGGACGGTCGACCAAGGGACTCGAGGCCTTGAAGTGGCTGGACGCCCGCGCGGTGTGCGAGCTGATCCGGCTCGAGCACCCGCAGATGATCGCCATCGTGCTCGCCTATCTCGAGTCCGATCACGCGGCCGAGGTGCTCTCGCTGCTGCCGAGCGGCCTGCGCTCCGACGTCGTGGTGCGCATCGCCTCCCTCGACGGCGTGCAGCCGAGCGCGCTCACCGAGCTCGACGACATCATCGAGAAGCAGTTCTCCGGGAATTCCGCCGCCAAGACGTCCGTGCTCGGGGGGCCGAAGGCCGCCGCCGACATCATGAACGCCCTCGAGCCGAGCCACGGCAGCGCCATCATGGAGCAGATCACCAAGTCCGACGAGGCGCTCGCCCAGCTCATCGAGGACCTGGTATTCACCTTCGAGGACCTCGGCGATCTCGATGACCGCAGCATGCAGGAGCTGCTGCGTCAGGTGCCGGGTGACGGTCTGTTGCTCGCGCTCAAGGGGTCCGACGAGCCCCTGAAGGAGAAGATCTTCAAGAACATGTCGCAGCGCGCCGCCGAGATGCTCAAGGACGACCTCGAGGCCAAAGGTCCGGTCCGCGTGGCGGATGTGGAGGCCGCGCAGAAGACCATTCTGCAGACGGCGCGCAAGCTCGCGGCCGCCGGCACCATCGCCCTGGGCGGCAAAGGCGAGCAGTACGTGTAGTACAGGCGTCTCGTGCTTGCCTCGCGGGCGAAAGCCGCGGCTTTCGCCCGCCGCCAAACGAAGCTGCGGCGTTTGTCCGCAAGAATCGCCGCAGGGCGATTCTTGCCATGGACTAGCGCTCGCGCGTCAGGTCCATCGACTCGGCGAGCGCGCTGAGGCGCGCGGCGACCTGGCCGAGGGGGAGCGTTTCCGCCACCGCATCGATCGCCACCGCCTCCCCCGGCATGCCCCACACGACGCTGCTCGCCTCATCCTGGGCGATGGTGGGACTGCCGGCCTCGCGCATCTCCTTCAGGCCGATCGCGCCGTCCTTGCCCATCCCGGTGAGGATTACGCCGATCGCATTTCTCCCGGCCTGCTGTGCCACCGAGCGAAACAGCACGTCGACGCTCGGCTTGTGTCGATTGACCGGCGGGCCGTCGTCGAGCCGGCAGACGTAGCGCGCGCCGTCGCGCACCACCAGCAGGTGCTGGTCGCCGGGGGCGATGTAGACGTGCCCGGGCAGGATCAGCTGGCCGTCCTGCGCCTCGCAGACCGTCATCTGGCAGCAGGCGTCCATGCGCCGGGCGAAGGGCGCGCTGAAGGCCTTGGGGATGTGCTGCGTGATGACGACCCCGGGTGTATCGGCCGGCAGCTGCACCAGTACCTCCTTGATCGCCTCCGTGCCGCCGGTCGAGGCGCCGATCGCGATGATGCGATCGGTGGTGCGCAACGGGCGCCGCGCCGGCGCCCTGGCGAGCACGGCCTCGACCCCGAAGCGCGGTGCGACCGCCGCGCCGCCTTGAGCGGCGGCAGAGCCGGTATAGGGACGCACGCGCGACGTGGCCGCCGAGCGGATCTTGGCGCGCAGCTCATCGGCGTAGTCGGCGAGCGTCGCGGCGATGTCGATTTTGGGCTTGGGCAGGTAGTCGACGGCGCCGACCGCGAGGGCATCGAGCGTGACTTCGGCGCCGTGCTCGGTGAGCGATGAGACCATTACCACCGGCATGGGCCGCAGGCGCATGAGGTTCCTGAGGAACGTCACGCCGTCCATCTTCGGCATCTCGACATCGAGCGTGAGCACGTCGGGATTCAACTGCTTGATCTTGTCGCGTGCCATGTAGGCATCGCTCGCCGCCCCCACCACCTCGAGGGCGGGATCCGCCGACAGCACCTCGGTGAGGATGCGGCGCACCAGCGCCGAATCATCGACAATCAGCACACGCACGCGGCGTCGGGCGGCGGCGCCCCCGGGGGCCTCGGAGATCTGCACGGTGTTCCTTCCTGGATCTGGCATGTGCGGTGCGCCTCTCAGAAGAGCTCGACCTCGCCGCCGCCGCTGTGGCGCGCGAGATCGCTCTGGTAGCGGCGCTCGCGCTCCGCGATGGAGGTGGCCTCCAATGGCTGCAGGCGCCGCACGCGCACCTTGCCCGACTCCGGGAAATAGATGATGCGGCGCGGGTAGATGTCGCCGAGATCCTCGGCCGTGACCTTGAGGCCCTCGGACTTGAGGTACTCGCGCACGAACGCGGCATTGCGCGCACCGACGTCGGTCATCGAGGCGAGGATGCGCCCGCCGCCGAACAGCTTGATCTCGAAGTGCTCGCGCCGGGCGCCGAGCTTGAAGAGCTCGTTGATCAGGCACTCCATGGCATGGCTCCCGTAGCGCGTGGCGAGCCCGGTGGCCGGATTCCTCCAGCGGTCGGAGGCGCCGCTGCTCGAGTCCTCGGGGAGCATGAAGTGATTCAGGCCGCCGACGCCTAAGCGCCGGTCGGAGATGCAGGCCGAGATGCACGAGCCGAGCACGGTCGCGATCGCCTCGTCGTGGCGCGTGACGTAGAACTCCCCGGGGAGGACCTTCGCGGTCCAGCGCGCCGTGGCCGGATCCCAGAAACGGTGAATGTCCTGAAAGCCCGGGATGGCGGGCGGACAGGGCCTCGTGCCGGCGCGGGCAACCACTGCCACCTCAGTTCCTCCGGTAGATGGTCTTGCCGACCAGCGTGTACTCGTCGCAGACGCGATAGAGGCTCTCCGAGTGCCCGAGGAACAGCAGGTCCCCGGGCCGCTGCAGCCGCGCCATGCGCGCGAACAGCTCGCGCTGCGTGTCCTTGTCGAAGTAGATGACGACGTTGCGGCAGAAGATCGCGTCGAACGGACCCTTCATGGGCAGTGCGTGCATCAGGTTCAGCTCGCGGAACGTGATCAGCCCGCGCAGCTCCCGGGTGACCGAGTAGCTCGCGCCCGCACCGCTCCCCTCCCTGCGGAAGAAGCGCTCGAGCCGCGCGGCGGACAGGCCGCGCACGCGCTCCTCCTCGTACACGCCGCGCTCGCCGCGGCCGAGGACCTCGGTGTCGAGGTCGGTGGCGAGAACCTTGATGTCCCAGCGGCGCGCATCGGCAAGCGCCTCGTGAATGGTCATCGCGAGGGAGTACGGCTCCTCTCCCGAGGAGCAGCCCGCCGACCAGAGGCGCAGGCGCCGCGAGCTGCGCGCATCGGCGGCGCGGGCGCCGAGCAGCTGCTCGCGCAGATACTGAAAGTGATGGGCCTCGCGAAAAAACGCCGTCAGGTTGGTGGTGATGGCGTTGCAGAACTGCACCAGCTCCTCGCCGTCGCCGCGCTCGAGCAGCTCGCGGTAGGCGCGGAAGCTCTCGAGCCCGAGCGCCCGCAGCCGCCGCGACAGACGCCCGTACACCATCTCGCGCTTCTGCTCGCTGAGGTGGATGCCGGTGTGCCGCTTCACCAGCTCGCGCAGCGCCGCAAAATCCTCCTCGCCGAAAGTCAGCTTGCGTAGTTGCAGATCACGATCCGCGGCCGCTGAGCTCTCCATGGCGCACCGTCAAAACAGCTCGCCGCTGCCTTCGGCTTGCGCTTCGCGCGCGCTGCCCGGCAGGCCGACGCCGCCGCTGCGCACCAGCAGCTCGAAGAGCTCGTCGTGCGACTCCGCGGCGAGCCGCTCGCGCAGCGCCGCGAGCAGCTCCTCCCAGCGCTGCGCGCCGAAGCCCGCCATCTGGGGCAGGGGATGATCGGCGAGCCGGGTGAGGAGATTGCGGATCACGGCGAGCTGCTGCATGAGGCGGTCGTGGAACTGCAGCGCGCGTACGCACGCCGCGAGATCCCGCGTCAGCGCCTCGCGCGCCGCGCCGGGCGCCGCAGGCTGCAGTCCCCGGTCGAGTCTCTGGAGTGCGCTGCCGAGCTCGACCGCCGGCGCCTCGCTCTCGCGCATGGCGAAGGCGAGCAGGAGGGCGGCGGCTTCCGCCGAAACTCCCAGTGTCGCGCAGCGGCAGCGCAGGTCCGCCGCCTTGGCGCACATCAGGTGAGCACCTTGGTCACGATGGAGAGCAGCCGGTCCGGATCGAAGGGCTTCACCAGCCAGCCGGTCGCGCCGGCTTCCTTACCCTGCTGCTTGCGCTCGGCCGTCGCCTCGGTGGTCAGCATCAGCAGCGGCACGAAGCGGTAGTTGCTGCGGCGCCGCAGCTCGCGCACCAGCGAGATGCCGTCCATGTTGGGCATGTTGACGTCGGTGATGACGACGTCGAACTGCTGCTTCTCGGCGAACAGCAGCGCTTCGACGCCGTCGGTCGCCACGTCCACCTCGTGACCTCCCGAGGAAAGCGCCAGCTTCACCAGCTGCCGCATCGAGGGTGAGTCATCGACTGCGAGAATGCGTGCCATATATTCGCTCCACTAGAAGTCCTGCCATTCGCCGGCGGCCACCTTGACGGGAGCGCGCGCAGCCTCAGCCATCGCGGCCTGCCCGCTGTCGCCCCAGGGCCGGTTCGGTCCGCGGCGCTCGGGCTGCGGCGCCGCCGCCGGTGGCGCGGCCGGCGCGCTCGCCGCGGCGGCCGCCGCGCCCGCGCCGGGCAGCGCGAAGCGCTCCATCATGCGGTTGAGCTCGCCGGCCCCTTCGGCCATGGCCTGCGAGGCCGCCGTGGCCTGCTCCACCAGCGCGGCGTTCTGCTGCGTCATCTCGTCCATCTGCATGATGGCCTTGTTGACCTGCTCGATCCCCGAGGACTGCTCGCGCGAGGCGGCGGCGATCTCGGCGATGATGTCCGAGACTTTCTTGACCGAGGCGACGATCTGCTCGAGCGTCTGCCCCGACTGGGTGACGAGCGCCGAGCCGTCCTCGACCTTGCGCACCGAGTCCTGGATCAGCCCCTTGATCTCCTTGGCGGCCGTAGCCGAGCGGCCCGCGAGGCTGCGTACCTCGGTGGCGACCACGGCGAAGCCCCGGCCCTGCTCGCCGGCCCGCGCCGCTTCGACCGCGGCGTTGAGCGCCAGCAGGTTGGTCTGGAAGGCGATCTCGTCGATGACGCTGATGATGTCGGCAATCTTCTTCGCGGCCTCGTTGATCCCGGTCATGGCGCGCACCGCCTTGGCCGTAACGGCGCCGCCCCTCTCCGCCTGGTCGCGCGCCGCGGTGGCGAGCTGGTTGGCCTGGCCGGCGTTGTCGGCGTTCTGCTTGACGGTGGAGGTCATCTGCTCCATCGAGGAGGCCGTCTCCTCGAGCGACGAGGACTGCTCCTCGGTGCGCTGCGACAGGTTGGCGTTGCCCTTGCTGATCTCCTCCGCGCCCATGCGCACCGCGGCGGCCGCGGACTTGATGTTGCGCACCATCTGCGCGGTGTTGTCGAGCAGCTTGTTGAGACCGCAGCCCAGGGTCGCGAGGAAGCCGGCCTTGCCCTCCATCCCGATGCGCAGGCTGAGGTCGTTCTCGAGCGCGCGCCGCACGATCTCGGCGACCTCCTCCTGCACGGTGACTTCCTGCGTACGGTCCCACCACTCGATCACGGTGCCGACCCGCTTGCCGGCCTCATTGGTCACCGGGTTGGCGCTGAGCTTCAAGAGCCGGCCGCCGAGATAGAGCTCTTCCGTGTGCGTGCCGGTGAGACCCGCGAGCAGCTGCCGCTGCTGCTCCGGGTGGTCGTGAAACATCTCGACGCTGCTGCCCAGGAGCTTGTCCGCATCGAACGCCGGCCGGTCGCGCCTGAGGTCGCTCGCCAGGCCGCGGAACAGCTGCTGCGCCGCCTCGTTTACATAGACGATCTGGAGCTGCTCGTCCGCGAGCACGAGGTTGGCGCCCGCCTTATCGAGCGCGGTGCGCAGGCGGGCGTTCTCCGCCGCCTTCATGTGCTCGGTGATGTCGGTGGCGAACTTGATGACCTTGTGGGGCTTGCCGTCGGCATTGAGGATCGGGCTGCAGCTCGCCTGGATCCAGATCTCGCGGCCGCCCTTGCCGAGGCACAGGTACTGGCCGGCGTCGTGCTCGCCCCTCGCGAGCCTCTCCCAGAGATGCCGGTACTCTTCGCTCGCGGCGTAGGCCGGCTCGACCAGCAGGCGGTGATGCTGACCGCGAATCTCCTCCAGCGTGTAGCCCACGGTCTTGAGGAAATTCTCATTCGCCGTGAGGATCGTGCCCTCGAGCGTGAGCTCGATGACGGCCTGGGCGCGGTGGATGGCGGCGACCTGCCCCTTGGCCTCGGCCGCGGCCTCGACCTGCGCGGTCACGTCCCAGGCATAGGTGATCGCCCTGCAGGGCTTGCCCTGGGTGTCGAGGATCGGGTTGACGCTCACCTGGACCCACACCTCCCGGCCACCCTTGGCGATGCGCTTCTGCAGGCCGGCGTCGGACTCGCCACGAGCGAGCTTCTCGAGGTTGCGGTGGCTGCCGCCGCTGGTGCGCTGCGTGGGGTCGAGCAGCATCGTGAGGTTCTGGCCGCGGAGCTCCTCGAGCGTATAGCCGAGAAGCCGCTGATAGTTCTCGTTGGCGTCGAGGATCGTGCCCTCGAGGGTGTACTCGACCCACGCCAACGATCTGCCGATCGCGGCGACCCGACTCTGCAGCGCGCTCAGCTGCGGGGATTTCCCGGCTTTCCGCGACGCCTTGCGCGCGACTCTCGCGCGGCCTGGCTTGTTGCGCTTGACCATGAGAATTCTCGATCCTTGGGCTTGTGCCGTTGACTGACGCTTTAGGCCGCCTGCGCGGCCGCGTCGCTCTCCAGGGGCTCGACTATCTGCGAGCCGATCAGGCGGTCGATGTCGAGCAGCACCACCATGCGCTCGGCGATCGACACCAGCCCGCGGATGTGATCGGTGGCGGCGCGTGAGCCGAGATCCGGGGTGGGCTTGACCGCGGCGGCATCCACGTCGACGACGTCGGAGACGCCGTCGACCACCACGCCGAAGTCGCGGCGTCCCGCCTCCGAGCGCACCGTCAGCACGATGATGACCGTGACCGCGGTGTACTCGGCCTGGGCCAGGTTGAAGCGCTTGCGCAGGTCGACGATCGGCACGATCGAGCCGCGCAGATTCAGCACCCCGAGCACGTGCGGCGGGGAGTTGGGAATCTTGGTGACCGCCGACCAGCCGCGGATCTCCTGCACGCGCAGGATGTCCACGCCGTAGGTCTCCTCGCCGAGCACGAAGGTCAGCACCTGGTGGGTCGCTGCCTCGGTCGCTGCGGTCTTTTCCGGGTTGGTGTTCATACGGTGCTTTCCTGGCTTGGCGCTGGCGGCGGCTCTGCGGCTCAGGCCGCCTCGCGTCGCGAAGTGGAGCGGATCAGGCCCGGCACATCGAGGATGAGTGCCACCGAGCCATCGCCGAGAATCGTGGCGCCGGAGACGCCCGGCACCTGCCCGTAGTTGGTCTCCAAGGACTTGATGACCACCTGCTGCTGGCCGCGCAGGTCGTCGACGAACAGGCCGACGCGCTGGCCGTCCCCTTCCACCACCACCACCAGGCCGTCGTGAACGGCGCGCGAGCGCGGCTCGACCCCGAACAGCTCGTGCAGGCGCAGGAGCGGCAGGTAGTCGCCGCGGAAGGAGATGACTTCGCCGGCGTTCGACAGGCGGTTCACGCCGCTCGCCTTCACCTGCAGCGATTCGACGATCGATACCAGCGGCACGATGTAGGTCTCATCCCCGACGCACACCGACTGGCCGTCGACGATCGCGAGCGTCAGGGGCAGCGAGATGGTGAAGCGTGAGCCACGCCCGCGCGCACTGCGGATGTCGATCTTGCCTCCCAGGGACTTGATGTTGCGTCGCACGACGTCCATGCCGACGCCGCGGCCCGAGAGATCGGTGGCCTGATCGGCGGTGGAGAAGCCCGGCAGGAAGATGAGCTCGAAGATGGCCTCCTCGCTCGGGGTCTCCGCCGGGCCCACGAGTCCACGGCTGCGAGCCTTGGCGAGGATCTTGTCGCAGTCGAGCCCGCGGCCGTCGTCGCTCACCTCGATGATGATGGCGCTGCCGCGATGGAAGGCCTCGAGGTGCACCGTGCCGGCGGGGGGCTTGCCGGCCTCGAGGCGCTCCTCCGGCTTCTCGATCCCGTGGTCGATGCTGTTACGCACCAGGTGCACGAGCGGATCGCCGATGCGCTCGAGCACCGTCTTGTCGAGCTCGGTCTGCTCGCCGGTGAGCTTCAGCTCGATCTGCTTGCCGAGTCGCTGCGCGACGTCGCGCACCAGGCGCGGGAAGCGGCTGAAGGCGAAGCCGATCGGCAGCATGCGCACGCGCATGACGCTCTCGTGCAGCTCACGCACGTTGCGCTCGAGTTGCGCCAGTCCGCTGCGCAGCCGTTCGGCCGAGGGACCTTCGACGAGGGCCCCGAGCTGCGCCAGCATGGACTGGGTGATGACGACCTCGCCCACCGTGTTGATGAGCTCGTCGATCTTGCCCACGCTGACGCGGATCGAGCCGGCATCGCCCGTGCTGGCCCCGGGTGCGGCGTCGGCCTTGGCCGCCGGACGCGCGGGCGGCGGCGGTGCGGGGATCGCGGGCGCTGCGGGAGCGGCCGCGCTGCCCGCGCGCGTGATGCGGTAGTCGCAATCGCCCTCGACCCACTCGAAGGCTTCGGCGATCTGCTGCTCCGATGCCCCGCTCCGCAGCTCGAGCTGCCAGCGTAGGTAGCAGCGATGCGGATCGATCGCAGCCAGCGCCGGGACCTCGTCCACGAAGGCCTGCACGCGGAGCTCGCCGTGCTCGGCAAGCGCGGCGAAGAGCGCGAGCGGCTCGTTGCCGCGCGACAGCATGTTCTCGAGCGGCTTGACGCTGATCCGCCACAGCGGCGAGTGCGGCTCGGCCGGCGCAGCCGCGGGCGCTGCGGCCTCGATAGCCGCTTCGGTGGCCGGTGCGCCGGCCGTCGGGGGCTCGTTCTTCGCCACCGCGACCTCGAGATCGAACTGCAGGTCGGCGACGCGCTGCGGGTCGAAGCTCGCCTTGCCCTGCGCGGCGCGCAGCAGCTCGCGCATCACGTCCACGGACTTCAGCAACAGGTCCAGGACGCCGGTGGTGAGATGCGTGCGGCCGGCACGCACGCCATCGAGCAGCGTCTCGAGCGTGTGGGTGAAGGAGGCGATGTCGGCGAAATTGAACATGCCGGCGCCACCCTTGATGGAGTGCGCCACCCGGAAGACGGTGTTGATGACTTCCGCATCGGGCGCGCCGATGTCGAGCTTCAGCAGCGCCGCCTCCATCGACTCGAGCGCCTCGAAGCTCTCTTCGAAGAACGCCTCGTGGAATTGTGCGAGATCGATTCCCATGGACCGCTGCTCAGCCGGGAGCGAGCGCCAGGGCAGCGGCGAGGCCGAGGCCGCGCGCTGCGCGCAGCATGGCATCGCTCACGTCGAGCCAGACCACCGCGCGCTGCTCCGACTTGCGGTCGCTGAGGAACGCCACCAGCAGCTGCAGCGCCGCCGTGTCGACCCGCTCGACCTGGGCGGCGTCGATGTACACCGGCGATGACTGCTCGATGTGCAGCAGCAGCCGCCCGAGCAGCTGCGCGGCGTCGCGGATGGTGCACTGCGCCGGCAGCCGCAGCACCGAGTCCGGCTTGATGACCGCGGTCGGGCCGATCGTCGCCGCAGAGCTCCTGTCTCTCGGTGCGCTCATCTACATGCCTTTCATCGCCACGCCCATGGCGAGCAGCTCGTCGACATCCTGCTGCCCGTCGACGGTGCTGGCGCTCACTCCGGGGATCGGCGGACCGAAGCCGCGGGAGGGATCCTCGGCCGCCGGCTGCGCCGGGCGGTTTCCCGACAGGGCGCCCTCACTCCCGTGCACGAGCCGTGCCAGCTCCTCCTCGAGCTGCGCCACGAGCTCGATCACGCGACGGATGATCTGACCGGAGAGGTCCTGGTAGCTCTGTGCCATCAGCACCTCGACCAGGTTGGTCTTGACGGTCTCGCCGTCGGCATGCGCCGCGGCGAAGTGGCTCTCGAGCCGCGCCAGCAGCTCCGCCCAGCAGGGCGAGGCGGCGCCGCTCGCGCGCACCTCCTGGCACTGCGCCGCGAGCGTGGCGGCCGCGGCGGCGGTGCGCGCCACCAGCGGCGTCGAGCGCTCGACCAGGTCCATGGTGCGGTGCGCGGCCTCGTCGGTGAGCCGCAGCACGTGGTCGAGCCGCGCGCGCGCATCCGGCATTTCCTTGCCGGCGAGACGCAGCAGGCGCGGGTCGAGGCGGAACTGATCGAGCGCGGCGCGCAGCCGCGCGTCGAGCTCGCGCAGCGAGTCCCACAGCCCGCGCTCGCGCATGCCGGTGAGCGAATTGACGACGGCGAGAAAACCCGCCTCGTCGCCCGCCTCGAGCGCTTCCTGCAGGGCGAGGCACACCTCACCCCACTGCTGTTGCAGTGTCACGGACACGGGTATCGCACTCATGCCGCCGGTGCCAGGATCTTCTCGAGCTTCTCGGCGAGGACCTGCGCGGTGAACGGCTTGATCACATAGCCGTTGACGCCGGCCTTGGCCGCCTCGACGATCTGGTCGCGCTTGGCCTCGGCGGTCAGCATCAGCACCGGCATCCTGGCGAGCTTCGGATCGGAGCGCACCGCCTTCAGCAGGTCGAGGCCCGGCATGCCGGGCATGTTCCAGTCGGTGATCAGGACGTCGAAGGGCTCGGCCTGCAGCATCGGCAGCGCCGTCTTGCCGTCGTCGGCCTCAGCCACATTGGCATAGCCGAGATCGTGCAGCAGGTTCTTGATGATCCGCCGCATGGTGGAGAAGTCATCCACGACCAGGAACCGCAAATCCTTTTTCATAGCAGTCCTCACTACCCGTTACGGCGCCGCGCATCGGCCTCCTGGCCTCTGTGACGCCGTTCAAGAAAAGCGCCGCGCGGCCGCGAGGTCGCGCAACAGAAAACATCGGCGGTGAGGGGCGAATCTTGAGTTAAGCGCGCGGTCCGGTGAGACCGCGCGCGCCGGTGCGCGGGACATTCAGCGGGCCGCGGCAGCGCCCGTGGCGGCGCGGCTCGGCAGTCGCTGACCGTGCGGGCGGCACGGCTTTACCGCGCGCCGGTACTCGCTCACGGTGCCTGAAGGCAGCTCGACCGCGGCGGCGATTCCTTTAGGCGAAAGGCACGATGCACTTCACAGTTCTGCGAGCGGCCTTCCCGCAGCATAGCTTTTGCAAGACTCACGGAGAGCTGGTTCGAGTGAAGGAGCACCCGATGTCTGAGGCCCGAGCGGCTACGCCCATCGAGCGCTGGTCGCTGCCCGCGGTCGAGGGCCCCCTGGCGAGCAGCCTGCGTGACGAGCGCACCGGCCCCGCCTCTGACAAGCGTGCGGCCCAGGACGTCGCGCGCGGCTACGAAGCCGGATTGGCGCGCGCCCAGGCGGAGATGGCGGCGAGGCTCGAGGAGCTGGCATCCCGTGTACGCCGCCTGGACAGCGTACTGCAGCTCCTCGCCGCACCGCTGCGCGCGCTCGACGACCAGGTCGAGAGTCAGCTGCTCGAGCTGGCCTTCGCCGTCGGCAAGCAGCTCGCGCGGCGCGAGCTCAGCGCCACCCCGGTCCAGGTCGTGGCCATCCTGCGCGAATGCCTCGAGCAGCTGCCGGTAGCGGCGCGCGAGGTGCGCGTGCATCTGCACCCGGAAGATGCCGCGATCGTGCGCGAGCGCCTGTCCGCGCCCGCCGAGGAGCGCGCCTGGAGCCTCATCGAGGACCCGACGCTCGCGCGCGGCGGCTGCCTGGTGCGCAGCGACAGCTCCCAGATCGACGCTCGCTTCGAGAGCCGCGTCCACGCGGTGCTGGCGTGCGCGCTCGGCGAGCAGCGCTCACCCGGGCGCGCCGCTACGGCTCAGCCCGGTAGCGACGAGTGAGCGACACCGAGGTCACGGCCGAGCGGGCCCAGGCGTGGCGCGAGCGGCTCGGCCGCGTGACGCGCCGCGTCGCGAGCACCCCGCCGCTCGCGGTCGAAGGCTCGCTCACCCGCATGGTGGGACTTACGCTCGAGGCGGTCGGCTGTCAGGCCTCGATCGGCGATCACTGCGAGCTGATCGCACGCGACGGCTCGCGCATCGAATCCGAGGTCGTCGGCTTCGCCGGCGACCGCCTGTTCCTCATGCCGACCGGCGACAACCATGGACTCGGGCCGCAGGCGCGGGTGATCCCGCGGCCGGGAGCGGGACTCGTGCCGGTCGGGACGCAGCTCCTGGGGCGCATCATCGACGGCGCCGCGCAGCCGCTCGATGCCCTGGGGCCCCTCGATTGCGAGGCGCGCGTGCGCCTCGCGGGCCGGCCCATCAACCCCCTCGCCCGCGCGCCCATCGCCGAGCCGCTCGATGTCGGCATCCGCTCCATCAACTCGCTGCTCACCATCGGCCGCGGGCAACGCATCGGGCTGTTCGCCGCCAGCGGCGTCGGCAAGAGCGTGCTGCTCGGCATGATGGCCCGCTACACCAAGGCGGACGTGATCGTGGTCGGGCTGATCGGCGAGCGCGGCCGCGAGGTGAAGGAATTCGTCGAGCGGATCCTGGGACCGAAGGATCGCGGCCGCGCCGTGATCGTCGCAGCCCCCGCCGACAACCCGCCGCTGATGCGCCTGCACGGCGCCTGGCTCGCGACCGCGGTGGCGGAGTACTTCCGCGATCAGGGCAAGAGCGTGCTGCTGCTCATGGACTCGCTGACGCGCTTCGCGCAGGCACAGCGCGAGATCGGACTCGCGATCGGGGAGGCGCCGGCGACCAAGGGCTTTCCGCCCTCGGTGTTCGCGCGTCTCCCGGCGCTGGTCGAGCGCGCCGGCAACGGCCCCGCGGGCGGCGGCTCCATCACCGCCTTCTACACCGTGCTCACCGAGGGCGACGACCAGAGTGACCCGATCGCGGAGGCCGCGCGCGCCATCCTTGACGGGCACATCGTGCTGTCGCGCCGCATTGCCGAGACCGGCCTCTACCCGGCGATCGACGTCTCCGCCTCGATCAGCCGCGCCATGCACGAGATCACGACCTCCCAGCACACGCGCGAGGCGCAGCAGCTGCGCCGTGCCTTGTCCATCTACGAGCAGCACCGCGACCTGATCAGCCTCGGCGCCTACGTGCGCGGCAGCGACCCACGGGTCGATGCCGCCGTGTCGCTCTGGCCGCACATCCAGCAGTTCCTGCAGCAGGACATGCGCCAGCGCGTCGATCTCGGTGCGAGCCTGAGCGCGCTCAAGGCCCTCGCGGCCGAGCCCGCCGCGGCCGGCGGCGACACGCCCGCCGCACCCAAGGGATGAGCAGGCTTAGTCCGTGCCCCGCATCCGGCAACTGAAGACCGCCCACGGCGTGCTCGAGACCGACGAGCGGCGCAAGGCGGAGACGCTCGCGACCAGCGAGCGGCAGGTCAGGGAGAGCGAGGCCAAGCTCGCCGAGCTGGGGTCTTACCGCGACGCCTATCTTCGCGACTTCGCCGCCCGGGCCGGCGGCGGCATGAGCGCCGTGCGCGCGCGTGACTACCAGGCCTTTCTCGCGCGCCTCGACGAGGCGCTGCGCGAGCAGACCGAGATCGTGGCCCGGGCCCGCGCGCAGCGTGCGGAGCTGCTCGTCAGGTGGCGCGGTGCCGCCCGGCGCTCGGCCGCGGTCGACCGCGCATTGAAGCGCGGGCTCACCGAGGAGCAGCGCCGCCTCGAGCGCCGCGAGCAGCTCGATGCGGATGAGCGCGCCCAGGGGCGCTCCTCCGCCGGAGGCCGCCGTGTTCCCTAGCAGTGTGCCGTCTCCTTCCTCCGGCGCCCCCTCGAGCCCATCGGGCGCCGACCTCGCGGCGCTGCGCGCCGCGCCCGCCCGCGTAAGTGGCGCTTTCGCCGGCGGCGATCAGGAATCCCCGCCGGGCGCCACCCCGGGCGGCCCACCGCCGGGGAGCCCGGCGCCGGCCGCAACGGCGGCGGCGGGCCCGCCGGCCAACGCCGCGACCGCGGGCTCCACTTTCGGCGAGACGCTCGCCGCCTCCATGTCTGCCTCCGCGTCTGCCTCCGCGTCCGCGCCCGCCGCCCCCGTGCCGCCTGCAGCCGGGACACCGGCGCGCGGCGCCAAGGCGAAGTCCGCCGATCCGAAGCCGGCCGAGGCGCAGGGCGCGGGCAACGCGTCCCTGACGGTTCAGCCACTCATCGCGGCGAGCCTCGCTCCGCAAAGCTCATCGGCCAACGCAGCCGAGGGAGGCAGCGGATCCTGCGCGGCTGCCGCCCCCGATGACACCGCGATCGCGGCAGCGGCCGCGGCCGGCGGCTCGGGAGCCCACACCGTCGTGGCGGCGGCCGTGACCGCCGCGCTCGCCGTGCCCCGGCCACCGACCGTGCCGGGCGCCGCCGGGAGCGCGGCGGCCGAGGACGGCGCGCCCGCCGACGCTGCGCCGGAGACGCTCGCCCGTCCCGTCGCCGCCACCCCTGCGCCGACTCACGCGGCGCTCGCCACCGCCGTGCCGGCCGCCACACGGCTCGAGGGCGGCCCGCCCTCCGCCACCGGGAGCCCGACTGCCGGCACGGGCGACGATCCCGCGGGCGCGAGCGCCGCGCTCTCCGCGGGCGCAGCCCCATTTCCTGGCGCACCGCCGGGCGCCGCCGCCGCACCCCCGGCCGCCGCCACCCCCACCGTAGCGGTTCACGCCGAGGTCGGCAGCACCGGCTGGGCGAACGAGCTCGGCACGCGGCTTCACTGGATGGCGAACGCGGGGCTGAGCGCCGCGTCGCTGCGCCTGACGCCCGCGCAGTTGGGTCCGGTCGAGGTGCGGATCTCCGTGCACCAGAACGCGGCGAGTGTCTGGTTCAGCGCTGCGCATCCCGACACCCGCAGTGCGCTCGAGCTCTCGCTCCCGCGCCTGCGGGAGTTGTTCTCCGCCCAGGGACTGAATCTTGCGCAGGCCGGCGTCTCCGATCAATCGGCGCGCGGCGCGCAGCGGCAGCCCCAGCCACTCGACCTGGGCATGCGCGCGAGCGCCGCGCGCGAGTTGAGTGCGACTTCGGTCACATCCGCGCCGAGCTCTCATCGGGGCCTCATCGACACGTACGCCTGAAGCGCCCGCGGCGTCACCGACGCCTCGCCCGCCAAGTTTCCGTCGCTGAATGCGCCATGCGACGCAGCTCACGCTTCCCACAGCGCCGAAAAGCCTTAGCGGCTCTCGACTTAGCTCGGTTGCCGGGGTCATGGCATGCACGTTGCACTGAAGCGAACGTCCCTGACGCTGAAAAGCGAGGAGTTAAGCAAGGATGGCCGCTCAAATCCCGGTGCTCGAGGCTGCCGACAAGAAGGCCGACCCGCCGCAGGCCAGGAGCCGCGGCAAGCTCTTCCTGATCATCGTGGGGAGCTCGGCCGCGGTGCTGCTGGCCGCCGGCATCGGCGCCGCCTGGTGGCTCAGCGCCGGCAAGCACCCTGCCGCGCCCGCCGCGGCCGCCGAGCCCGCGCCGCCCCCGGCGGGGCCACCGCTGTTTCTCGGGCTCGACCCGCCGTTCGTCGTGAATTTCGATTCCGGGCAGGCGGTGCGCTTCCTGCAGATCGCGGTGCAGCTCGAGACGCGCGACCCGGCCACGATCGAGCTGCTGAAGACCAACGACCCGGTCGTGCGCAACGACCTGCTGCTGCTCTTCGGCAACCAGACCTATGCGCAGCTCTCCACCCGCGAGGGCAAGGAGGCGCTGCGTAACGCCGCTCTCGAGGACGTGCGCAAGGTGATCCAGGCGGCCGGCGGCCATCCCGAGCGGCTCGAGGCCGTCTACTTCACCAGCTTCGTGATGCAGTAGGAGGCGCGTCCGTGCTCGCAGCAGGCGAAAAAGTACTGGACCAGGCCGAGATCGACGCGCTGATTCACGGCGTCGACTCGGGCGCCGTCGACACCGAGCCGGCGGCCGCCCCGGGCGAGGTGATCCCCTACGACTTCGCCGAGCAGAAGCGCATCGTGCGCGGGCGCATGCCCACGCTCGAGATGATCACCGAGCGCTTCGCGCGGCTCTTTCGCGTCAGCATCTACAACCTGCTGCGCCGCTCGCCCGAGATCTCGGTGCACCCGCTGCAGATCAAGAAGTTCAGCGAGTACATCCACACGCTGCACGTGCCCACCAGTCTCAACATGGTGAAGATCAATCCGCTGCGCGGCACGGCGCTGCTGGTGCTGGATCCGAAGCTGGTGTTCGCGGTCGTCGACAATTTCTTCGGCGGCGTGGGCCGCCACGCCAAGATCGAAGGCCGCGAGTTCACCGCCACCGAGCAGCGCATCATCCACATGCTGCTGCGCAGTGCCTTCGCAGACCTGCGCGAGGCGTGGGCGCACGTCGCCAACATCGAGGTGGAGTACCTGCAGTCGGAGGTCAACCCGCACTTCGCCAACATCGTCTCGCCGTCCGAGATCGTGGTCGTGACCTCCTGCCACGTCGAGCTCAGTGGCGGCGGCGGCGACCTGCACGTCACCCTGCCGTACTCGATGATCGAGCCGCTGCGGGACGTGCTGGATGCCGGCATCGCCAGCGACCGCAGGGAGAAGGACACGCGCTGGAGCAAGCTGCTGCGCGCCGAGATCGAGGATGCGGAGGTGCAGTTGAAGACGCTGCTGGGCCGCTCCGCGGTGACGCTCGCCGACCTCCTCAACCTCAAACCCGGCGACATCCTGCCGTGCGACTTCGCCGGCAAGGTGACGCTGCTCGCCGAGGATGTGCCGCTGTTCCGCGGCAGCTTCGGCCTGTCCCGCGGCCAGCAGGCCGTCAAGATCGAGACGCGCGTGCGCCGCCTGGCTGCGCCGCCCGTCGATCCCCTCAGCTTCAAACCCGAGAGCCGTACATGAGCGCCAACCCCGAGGCGGTCGAAGCCGCCGAGTTCGAGCAGATGCAGGACGAGGGCCAGCCGGTGAGCGGCGACGTCAATCTCGACGTCATCCTCGATGTCCCGGTGACGCTGTCGATGGAGGTCGGCCGCACGCGCGTGCCGATCCGTAACCTGCTGCAGCTGAATCAGGGCTCGGTCGTCGAGCTCGATCGCGCGGCCGGCGAGCCGCTCGATGTGTTCGTGAACGGCACCTTGATCGCCCACGGCGAGGTGGTAGTCGTCAACGAGCGCTTCGGCATCCGCCTCACCGACGTGGTGAGCCCCGCCGAGCGGCTGCGCAAGCTCAAGTGAGCCGATGTTCGCCGCCCCGCAAACCGCTCCAGCCGCGCATGCCGGGGCCTTAGGTGGCCTCGGCGAGGTGACACTGGCGCTGCTGCTGGTGCTCGGCGCGGTCTTCGCGCTCGGCTGGTTGCTCAAGCGCGTACGCGGCTTCGCCTCGCGCGTCGGCTCCTCGCTCGAGGTGCTCGCCCAGGTGCCGCTCGGCCAGAAGGAGCGCGCGGTGCTGCTCAAGGTCGGCGCCGTCCAGATCCTGATCGGCGTCGCCCCCGGGCGCGTCAACACGCTGTACGTGCTGCCCGAGCCGCTCGAGCTCAGCCGTGCTCCCGGTGCGCCGGGCGGCGATACCCCCTCCCCGTTTCGGGCCCTGCTGAGGAGCCTCGGCAAGTGAGCCGCCTGCGCCCCGCGCCGCTCCTCGCCGCGCTCACGCTGCTGCCCGCGGTGGCGGCGGCCGCAGCGCCTGCCGGCATCCCGGCCGTCACGGTGTCGGGCGCCGGCGGCGGCCAGACCTATTCGCTCTCGCTCCAGGTGCTGGCGCTCATGACGGCGCTCACGCTCCTGCCGGCGATCGTTCTGATGATGACCGCGTTCACACGCATCATCATCGTGCTCGGGATCCTGCGCCAGGCGATCGGCGCGGGGCAGACGCCGCCCAACCAGGTGCTGATGGGCCTGGCGCTCTTCCTGACGCTGTTCGTCATGAGCCCGGTCGTCAATCGCATCAACGAGCAGGCGTTCCAGCCCTACTCCGCCGGCACGATCGATGCGAGCGTCGCGCTGACTCGCGCCACCGAGCCGCTCAAGAAGTTCATGCTCGACCAGACGCGCGAGTCCGACATCGCCACCTTCGTGCGCATCTCGGGCGGCAAGGGCTTCGCCAGCCCGCAGGAGGTGCCGCTGACGCTGCTGGTGCCGGCCTTCGTCACCAGCGAGCTCAAGACCGCCTTCCTCATCGGCTTCCTCATCTACATCCCGTTCGTGATCATCGACCTGGTGGTGGCGAGCGTGCTGATGTCGATGGGCATGATGATGCTGTCGCCGGTGCTGATCTCGCTGCCCTTCAAGCTGATGCTGTTCGTGCTGGTCGACGGCTGGTCGCTGGTGATGGGCACGCTCGCCGCCAGCTTCTATTCCTGAGGAGCCCTGCCATGAATCCCGAGACCGTCATGACCGTCGGCAGCCGCGCGCTCGAGGTGACCCTCATGCTGGCGGCGCCCATGCTGCTCGTGGCGCTGGTCACCGGCCTCATCGTCGGCGCGTTCCAGGCCGCCACCCAGATCAACGAGATGACGCTGTCCTTCATCCCGAAGCTGATCGCCATCTCCGTGGCGCTCATGGTCGCCGGACCCTGGATGCTCAAAGTGCTCGTCGGCTACACCCGCGAGCTCTTCGAGAGCATCCCCCAGCTCATCAACTGATCGGGCGGCGGCGCTCGCATGATCCACCTCACCCCCCATCAGCTCACCGACTGGCTCGCGCTCCTCTACTGGCCGTTCGTGCGCATCGGCTCGTGCTTCATGGTCGCGCCGGCCTTCGGCGCCGGCACCGTGCCGGCCCGCGTGCGCGTGGTGCTCGCCGGGGCGATCACGCTGCTGATCGCGCCGCTGCTGCCGGCGCCGCCGGCGGTGGCCGCCTTCTCCGGCGCCGGCTGCCTCATCACCGTGCAGCAGGTGCTGATCGGAGTCGCCCTCGGCTTCTGCCTGCGGATCCTCTTCGACGCGGTGACCCTCGGCGGCCAGATGCTCGCGAACAGCATGGGGCTGTCGATGGCTTTCAACATCGACCCCTTGCACGGGAGCGATGCCAGCACGCCGGCGATCGGTGAGCTGTACACGCTGCTCGTGATGCTCACCTTCCTCGGCCTGAACGGTCACCTGGCGCTGATCGAGGTGCTGGTGAGGAGCTTCGCGACGCTGCCCGTCGGCAGCGACGGGCTGGGCGCAGCGGGCCTCGCCACCGTCGTCGGCCTCGGCTCGCAGCTCTTCGCCGGTGCGCTCGCGATCGCACTGCCCGGAGTGACGGCGCTCCTCATCGTCAACCTCGCCTTCGGCGTCATGAGCCGCGCCGCGCCCGCCTTCAACCTGTTCGCCATCGGGCTGCCGGTGTCGCTGGTCTTCGGGCTGGTGATCGTCACCGTGGGGCTACCGGCCGTGCAGGCCACCTTCATGGAGCTGCTCGAGCGGAGCTTCGCCTCTCTGGCGCAGCTCGTCGGCGCGGCGGGTTGAGGCATGGCCGACAACGACAACCAACAGGAGCGGACGGAGCAACCGACAGCGAAGCGGCTGGAGAAGGCCCGCGAGCAGGGCCAGGTCGCGCGCTCCAGCGACCTCGGCGCCGCCGCCGTGCTGCTGCTGGCCGCCGGCGGGCTCAAGCTGCTCGGCGGCTGGAGCGGCGCGCAGCTGCACGCGCTCATGCGCTCGGATCTCGCGCTCCCGCGCGAGCGCTCGCTCGATGAGGCGGCGGCGCTCGGCGCCTTCGCGAGCGCGGCCGGGCATGCGCTCTACGCCTGCGCCCCGCTCTTCGGCCTCACGGTGCTCGCGGCGATCGCCGCTCCCGTCGCCCTCGGCGGCCGCGGCTTGCACCTGACGGCGCTGGTCCCGGATTTCTCGCGCCTCGCTCCCGGCGCCGGCTTCGCCCGCATGTTCTCCGTGAACGGCGCCGTCGAGCTGGCCAAGGCTTTCGCCAAGTTCGCCGCGCTGGCGCTGGTCGCGGCGCTCACGCTGTGGCGGCAGTCGGGCCCGATCCTCGCCCTCGGAGGCCAGCCCGCGCCGGTCGCGATCGTGCATGCCGCCTCGCTCGCCGGCTCGGCTCTGCTGATGCTGGCCGCGACGCTCGCACTCATCGCCGCGGTGGACGTGCCCTGGCAGCTGTGGCGTTACGCCCAGGGGCTGCGCATGACGCGCGCGCAGGTCCGCGAGGAGATGAAGGAGACCGAGGGTGCGCCCGAGATCAAGGGCCGCATCAGGAAGCTGCAGAGCGAGCGCGCACGGCGCCGCATGATGCGCGAGGTGCCGCAGGCCGACGTCGTGGTCGTCAACCCGACCCACTTCGCGGTGGCGCTGCGCTACGACGAGCAGCGCATGCGCGCGCCGATCGTGGTGGCCAAGGGCCGGGGCCTGATCGCGGCGCGCATCCGCGAGATCGCCGCAGAGCATCGCGTGCCGATCTTCGAGGCACCGCCGCTGGCACGCGCCCTGCACCGGCACGTGGAGATCGGCGCCGAGATCCCCGCCGCGCTCTACGTGGCGGTCGCGCAGGTGCTCACTTACCTCGCGCAGCTGCGCGCCGCGCGCGCGGGCGGCGCCAGCGCGCCGCCGCCGCCGGCCATCGACGTCAGTCTCGATCCGGGCGCGCCGCTCCACTAGACCCCTGAAGCGACCGCGCCATGGCCACCGCCACCAACCCGGGCACCCCCAACTTGCGCGAGCTGCTGCGCGCCGGCGTCGGCGTGCCGGTCGGCCTGCTGGCGGTGCTCGCCATGATCGTGCTGCCGCTGCCACCGATGGCGCTCGATGTGCTGTTCACTTTCAACATCGCGCTCTCGATGGTCATCGTGATGGCGGTGTTCTACGTGGCGCGCCCGATCGAGTTCGGCGTGTTCCCGACCGTGCTGCTGCTCGCGACGCTGCTGCGCCTGGCGCTCAATGTCGCCTCGACGCGCGTCGTGCTCTTGAACGGCCACGCGGGGACGCAGGCCGCCGGCCACGTGATCCGCTCCTTCGGCGAGTTCGTCATCGGCGGCAACTTCGCCGTCGGCGTGGTGGTGTTCATCATCCTCACCATCATCAACTTCGTCGTGGTCACCAAGGGCTCGGGGCGCATCTCCGAGGTGAGCGCGCGCTTCACCCTCGATGCCATGCCCGGCAAGCAGATGGCCATCGACGCGGACCTGAACGCCGGGCTCATTACCCAGGACGAGGCGCGCACCCGTCGCGCCGAGGTACGCGCCGAGGCCGACTTCTACGGCTCCATGGACGGCGCCAGCAAGTTCGTGCGCGGCGATGCCGTGGCCGGCATCCTCATCCTGTTCATCAACATGGTCGGCGGGCTCGCCATCGGCACGCTCGGGCACGGCCTGACGCTGGCCAACGCGGCGCGTACCTACACGCTGCTCACGATCGGCGATGGGCTGGTGGCGCAGCTGCCGGCGCTGCTGCTCTCGACCGCCGTCGCCATCATCGTGACGCGCATGTCGCGCCCCCAGGACATGGGCGGCGAGCTGCGCCGCCAGCTGTTCGGCAACCCCAAGGCGATCGGCGTCGCCGCGGCGCTGCTCGGCGTCATGGGCCTCATTCCCGGCATGCCGAACTTCGTGTTCCTCGCGATGGCGACGCTGTGCGGCGCCGGGGCGTGGACCTTGAGCCAGCGGCGCGCCGCGCCGCCTGGACCAGCGCCCGCCGCCGCAGCCACGCCGGCCGAGAACAAGGAGCTGAGCTGGGACGACGTGCAGCCCGTCGACCGGCTCGGTCTCGAGGTCGGCTACCGCCTGGTGCCGCTGGTGGATGCCCGGCAGAAAGGTGATCTGCTGGCGCGCGTGCGCGGCGTGCGCCGCAAGCTCTCCCAGGACCTGGGCTTCCTCGTGCCCGCGGTGCACATCCGCGACAACCTCGAGCTCGCGCCCAACGCCTACCGCATCACGCTCGGAGGCGTGCCGATCGGCGAGGGCGTCATTCACCCCGACCGCGAGCTGGCGCTCAACCCCGGGCGCGTGTTCGGGCCCGTCCAGGGCATCGCGACGCGCGATCCCGCCTTCGGCATGGAGGCGATCTGGATCGAGCCCGGCGCGCGCGATCACGCCCAGACGCTCGGTTACACGGTGGTGGATCCCGGCACCGTGATCGCCACGCATCTCTCCTCGCTCATCCAGGCGCACGCCCACGAGATCCTCGGCCACGAGGAGGTGCAGCAGCTGCTCACCCTGGTGGCGAAGTCGGCGCCGAAGCTGGTCGAGGACCTCGTGCCGAAGGCGCTGTCGCTCGCGAGCCTGGTGCGCGTGCTGCAGGGCCTGCTCGCCGAGCAGGTGCCGATCCGCAACATGCGCACGATTCTCGAGACGCTCGCCGAGAACGCGCCGCGCACCCCCGACCCGGCCGTCCTGCAGAGCCAGGTGCGTATCGCGCTCGGACGGCAGATCGTCCAGGACATCGCCGGACCTGCGAGCGAGGTCCCCGTTATGTCACTCGACGCGGAACTTGAGCGGTTGCTCACGGGCGCGCTCAGCAGCAATGCCGCCAGCCCCACCCTCGAGCCCGGTCTGGCAGAGAAGTTGCAACAACGTCTGTCGGAGTCGGCGCGCCGACGCGAGGTGGCCGGGGAGCCGGCCGTGCTGCTGGTGCCGCCGGCACTGCGGGCACCGCTCGCAGGTTTCGTGCGCTCGAGCGTACCGGGCCTGCACGTGCTGGCCTGGAACGAGATACCGCACAACCGCAAGGTGCGCCTGGTGACCACCGTCGGTCGCTGAAGGAGCTTGAGTGAGAATCATCAGATACATGGCACCGGACACTCGTCAGGCGCTGCGCGGCATACGCGAGCAGCTGGGCGATGACGCGGTGATCCTGTCCTCGAAGCGCACGCCGGAGGGGGTCGAGGTGACCGCCGCCGTGGACTTCGATGCGTCGCGCCTGGAGAACGCGGCCGTGCCGCTCGCGCCGGCGCCGGCGCAGCGACCGGCAAGCCCCGCGCGGGCGGCTCCCGCCGCTGATCCGGCGATCGCGAGCGTCGCGGCGCAGTTGCGTGCGCCCGCCGCCCCGGCGGCCGTGCGCGCGCCGCCAGCCGCGCAAGTCCCCGCTGCCGCGAGAGTCGCCGCGCCTGCGAGCGCTGCGGGACCGATGAGTGCGGCCACCGAGGCCGCGCTGGCGCGCGCGCGCAGCGCCGCCCAGCCTCCCGCTCCTGCGCGCGCCACCGCGAGCGTCAGCGCACCGGTGGCGCCACCCGCACCCGCCCCGACGCCCGCCCCGGCCGCCGCGGCCATGGACGACATGAATCACGAGCTCAAGATCCTGCGGCGCATGCTCGAGACGCAGCTCGAGCAGCTCGCCTGGAACGAACGCGCGCGCCGCACGCCGGTCATCGCCGAGATGCTGCGCGAGCTCACCGAGATGGGCATCTCGCAGGAGCTCGCCGACCGCATCGTCGAGCAGCTGCCCGAGCGGGTCGACCTCGCGAGCGCACGGCGCTTCGCCATCGCGGGACTCTCGCAGTATCTGCGCACGGCGGGCCCCCGCTGGCAGGAGGACGGCGGCCGCGTCGCACTGGTCGGCGCCACCGGCGTCGGCAAGACGACCACGCTCGCCAAGATCGCCGTCCGCTGGGTGCTGCGTCACGGTGCGCGCGACCTCGCCCTGGTGGCGGCCGACTCGCTGCGCATCGGCGCTCACGACCAGCTGCAGGCGCTCGGCCAGCTGCTCGGTGCGCCGGTTTACGCGCCCGACGGCTTTGCCGGACTTCCGCTGCTGCTCGCCCAGTTGTCGCGCTACCGGCTGGTGCTGATCGACACGCCGGGCAGCAGCGTGCGCGATCCGCAGCTCGCCGCGCGGCTCGCGGTACTCGCCAACTCGGCGTCCAGGCTCGAGTCCGCGCTGGTGCTGCCCGCCAACACCCAGGCCGGCGCCATCGAGGAGGCGGTCAAGCGCTTCGCGCCCGCCAATCCCGCCTGCTGCCTGCTCACCAAGGTGGACGAGGCCGCGAGCCTCGGCGGCGCGCTCTCGGTGCTGATCCGCGCGCGCTTGCCCATAGCCTACGTGAGCGGCGGACAACGCATCCCCGAGGACCTGCAGCCCGCGCGGGCGCTCGAGCTGGTGTCGCAGGCGGTGCAGCTGGCGAAGTCGAGCAAGGCCACGGTGGACGAGGATCTTCTGCGCCGCCGCTTCGGCAGGACCCACCATGGCAGCACCTGAGCTCAGCGTGATTCATAACGCCCGCCTCGACGGTCTCGCCCAGCCGGTGCAGGTGATCGCCATCACCGGCGGCAAGGGTGGAGTCGGCAAGACCAGCGTGGCGGTGAACCTCGCTACCGCGCTCGCGGCGCGCAACCGCCGCGTGGTGCTGCTGGATGGCGACTTGGGTCTGGCCAATGCCGACGTCTTCCTCGGGCTGTCGCCGCGCTACACGCTGGCGCACGTGCTCGCGGGCGAGCGCACGCTCGATGAGATCCTGGTGCAGGCGCCGCAGGGCTTTCAGCTGATACCGGCCGCGGCCGGGGCCGCGGACCTCGCGCAGCTGGGCGCGGCCGAGCACCTGGGGCTGGTGCGCGCCTTCAGCTCGCTGGCCTCGCGCCTCGACGTGCTGATCGTCGACACCGCCGCGGGACTCTCCCACAGCGTGCTGCAGTTCTCGCAGGCTGCCCAGCACGTCATGGTCGTGATCTGCGACGAGCCCGCCTCGATAACCGACGCCTACGCCCTCATCAAGATCCTGAGTCGCCATCACGGTGTCGGAAGCTTCCGCGTGCTCGCCAACCAGATCCGGCTGGCGGGCGGCGGACGCGAGCTCTACCAGCGCTTCGCGCGGGTCGCGGCCCGCTTTCTTGACGTAACGCTGGAATACGCCGGCGAGATCCCCGACGACGACTGCCTGCGCCGCTCGGTACGCGGCCAGCGCCCGGTGATCGATGAGTACCCCGGCAGCCCCGCCGCCCGGGCATTCAAGAAATTGGCGGCCCATGCCGATACCTGGCCAGTACCGGCTGGCCCGCGCGGCAACATCGAGTTCTTCGTGGAGCGCCTGGTGCGGCGCACGGCCACGCGGCCGCAGGCGGTGACATGAGCGCCGCCGGAGCCTATGGCGCGCTGCCGGGCGGCCGCGCCAGCGATGAGCTGATCGTGCGCCATGCGGAGCTGGTGAAGCGCATCGCCTACCACCTCGCCGGGCGGCTGCCGCCTTCGGTGGCGGTCGACGACCTGATCCAGGCGGGCATGCTGGGACTGATGGAGGCCGCGGCCAACTACACGGCGAGCCGCGGCGCGAGTTTCGAGACTTATGCGGGCATCCGCATCCGCGGGGCCATGATCGATGCGCTGCGGGCGCTCGACTGGGCGCCGCGCTCGGTGCATCGCAAGGCGCGGGCTGCGGCGGCGGCGATGCGCGAGGTCGAGCGCTCGACCGGACGCGGCGCGCGCGATGTGGAGATTGCGCAGCAGATGGGCGTGTCGCTCGAGGAGTACCACTCCATCGTGCAGGACGCGGCCAGCTGCCGCCTGGCGAGTCTCGACGATGAGACCGGCGGCAGCGCCGAGGCGCAGGCCGATCCCTTCCGGGAGACGGCCGATGAGCAGATGCGCGCCTCGCTCGCCAAGGCGATCGAGACGCTGCCCGAGCGGGAGCGACTGGTCATGTCGCTGTACTACAGCGACGGGCTCAACCTCAAGGAGATCGGCGAGGTGCTGAAAGTGACCGAATCGCGTGCCTGCCAGCTGCACGGCCAGGCGCTGGTGCGCTTGAAGGCGCGCCTCGCCGACTGGCGCGAGAAGGACAGCGAGCGCAAAGCATGAGCCAGTGGGCAAGCTAGGGGCAGGAGTTGGACTTCCTCAGTATTCTCGGGCTGGCGCTCGCCCTGTGCGCGGTGCTGGTCGGCGCGGTCCTGAAGGGCGCCGGAATCATGGCGCTGGTGTCGGCGGCGGCATTCATGATCGTCGTGGTGGGCACCATCGCCGCCATCCTGGTGCAGACGCCGCTGCCGGTGATGCGCCGTGCGCTCGCGATCTTCTCCTGGGTGATGCGCCCGCCGGCGCGCGACGGCAACCTGCTGATCGCCAGGATCGTCGAGTGGAGCAACACCGCGCGCAAGCAGGGGCTCCTGGGACTGGAGCCGATGATCGACCGCGAGCACGACCCCTTCGTGAAGAAGGCGCTGCAGCTCCTGGTCGACGGCAGCGAGCCGGATGCCATCAGCAACGTCATGAACGTCGAGCTGCACGTGCGCGAGCACGCCGACCTCACCGCCGCCAAGGTGTTCGAGGGCATGGGCATCTACTCGCCGACACTCGGCATCATCGGCGCGGTCCTGGGGCTCATGGCCGTCATGCAGAATCTGGCCGATCCCACCCGCCTAGGCCACGGGATCGCCGCGGCCTTCACCGCCACGGTGTACGGCATCGGCCTCGCGAACCTCTTCTTCCTGCCCGTTTCCGCCAAGCTCAAAGTGATCATCCAGCGCCAGACCCAGATGCGCGAGATGGTGATCGACGGCATGTTGTCGATCGCGCAGGGCGAGAACCCGCGCGCCATCGAGTCGAAGCTGCAGGGCTATCTGCACTGAGGTACGTACGCACATGAGCCGCAAACCCAAGCGACACGAGGAGCACAGCAACCACGAGGCGTGGGCGATCCCCTACGGGGACCTGATCACGCTGCTGCTGGCGTTCTTCGTGGTGATGTATGCACTCTCCTCGGTGAACGAGGGCAAGTACCGCCTGCTGTCGGACTCGCTCTACGCCGCGTTCCGCGGCGAGCCGCGCACCCTCGAACCGGTGGAGATCGGCCAGCACCAGGCGGGCGCCGGCGCCGACAGCCGCACCGGCGTGCTGCAGCAGCAGCGCCCCGATCCTGCGCACGCACCTCCGGCGGGCCCGCTGGTCAAGCTCGCCCCCGACCTCTCGCCGATGGCGCCGACGCGCGCCGCCGCGCTGGCCGAGCAGGCCGTGCGCCGCGACGCGGCGCTTGCGCGCGTCGCAACCGAAGTGGAGAGCGCGCTCGGCGATCTGGTGAAGCGCGATCTCGTGACGGTGCGGCGTAACGAGCTGTGGGTCGAGGTCGAGCTGCGCACCGACATCCTCTTTCCGAGCGGCAGCGCCCAGCCCGCCCCCGGGGCGGTAGCGGTGCTCGAGCGGCTGGCGCAGGTGCTCGCGCCGCTGCCGAACGCGGTCCGCGTCGAGGGCTACACCGACAACGTCCCGATCCGCACCAGCGCCTTCTATTCGAACTGGGAGCTCTCGGCCGCGCGCGCCGGAAGCGTGGTGCGCGTGCTCGCGGGCCAGGGCCTCGATCCCAAGCGGCTGGCGGTGGTCGGCTACGGCGAGCAGCGCCCGGCGCAGAGCAACGACACCCCCGAGGGGCGCAACGCCAACCGCCGCGTGGTCGTCGTGATCCTCGCGGTCGAGCCGCAGGGGGACGAAGCGGCCGCGCCGGCCGCGCTGCCCCCGGCCGCCGCCGGCCCTCCCCAAGGCGCCGACGGCGGCCACTGAGGCGCGCGCGCACATGGCATGGATCATGCAGCCTTCCCCTCGAGCGTCCGCGTGCGGCGAAAAACCGACTCGCGCGGACCGCATGTGAACTCGCTCACAGGAGCCTCTGGTGCATATGATCGAGATACCGCCCGTTGATCTGCTGCTGGCCGGCTGCGGCACCTTGCTGGTGCTCGCGTTCGCGCTCGCCGCCTTGAGCTTCGACGCGTGGCGGCGCGCCACGCGCCGCCAGAGCCAACACCTCTTCGCGCACTCGCAGACACTCGCGCAGCAGCTCACCTCGCTCGATGCACGCGTGAATGCGACCGCGACCGCGATCCGCCGCCTCGATGAGCGCATGGAGCGTCAGGCGCACGCCAGGCCCGAGGTGAGCGGCGCGCCGGTGCCCGGCTACCAGATCGCCATCCGTCTGGCACGCAGCGGCGCCTCGCGCGATGAGCTCATGTCGAGCTGCGGGCTCTCGCTCGGCGAGGCCGACCTCGTGCGGCGTCTGCACGGCGCCGCGAGCGGCGTGGGAGTCTGAGGTGGCCGCCGTCAGACCCGACACGGCGCAGGGCAGCGCCAACGAAGTCGCCTTCGCCTTCGTGCAGGCGCTCGCCGGGGAGCTCTCGGCCGGAGAGGTGGAGCTGCCGGGCTATCCGGCGGTGGTCGCCGGCATCCAGCAGGTGCTCAACGACGACGACGTCGACATCGCGCGCGTCGTCACGGCCATCGGCAGCGAGCCGGCGATCGCCAGCCAGATCGTGCGCATGGCCAACTCCGCCGCGCTCAACCCGCGGCGCATTCCGGCGGCGGACCTGCGTGCGGCGATCACGCGCGTCGGCCTCAACACCGTGCGCACCGCCACCGTCTCCTTCGCCATGAGCCAGCTGCGCGATGCTCCCGATCTCGAGGGTCTCGAGCGGCAGGTGGAGGATCTGTGGCAGCGGAGCGTGCGGGTCGCTTCCTTGAGCCAGGCGATCGCCAAACGCCTGACGCAGCTCAACGCCGACGCCGCCATGCTCGCAGGCCTGCTGCAGGGCATCGGCAGACTCTACATCCTGGCGCGCGCCAGCAAGCACCCGGCGCTGTTCGCCGACGCGCAGGCCTACGCCCACGTGGTGCAGACCTGGCACGTGCAGATCGCCGCCGCGCTGATCGAGAACTGGGGATTCAGCCCGGAGATCATCGAGGCGGTGCGCAACTCCGAGGACCTCGAGCAGGACATGCGCGGCCCGCTGACGCTGAGTGATGTGCTGGCGGTGGCCGCGCTGCTGGCAGATTACGCCGGCACGCCCGAGACGCTCAAAGCCCTGGTCGCCGCCTCGCGGCCCTTCCAGCGCCTCGAGCTCGACTTCGAGGCGTGCGAGAACTTCATGACCGCCTCGGCGGAGGAAGTCGCGCAGCTGCGCGAGGTTCTGTCGGTCTGAGGGGCCGGCCCGGGAGGGCCGCGTTCAAACGGTGCCGAGCATCCGCCCGGAACGTGCGCCGCCCGCGTAGCCCTTCGGTCCATAGGTCGCGGCCCGCGCCACCCGCCCGGTGAGCGCCTGCAGGAGCTCCGCGACGCGCTTCATGCGCGCCGCAACCACGAGTCCATTGCGGTCGTTCAGATCGCGGCAGCGCATGGCGCGCCCCAGGCATTCCGCCAGCTGCGGCGCCAGCACGCCGTGCGGATCGCACCACTGCCGCAGCCGCTCGAGCCCCGCACGATCCGGTGACTCTCCGTGCAGGCTGCAGAGCGAGCGGCGTTGCTCCTCGATGCGCGCCAGCGCCCCGAGCCGCTCCTGGCGGGCCGCCGTCGTGCGCTGCAGCGCCTCGGGCTCGCCCGCACCCAAGGTGTCACGCTCCTCCTCGAGCAGCTGCTGCAGCTCTGTCAGGAGGACGATCTCCTCACCCAGCAGCTCCGCCAGGTGCTCGCGGCAGAGGGCGGGATCCATCGCTTACTTTCCCTTCTTGTCGAGAGCGGCGAGCGCGCGCTCCATCTGCATCAGCTGCGTGGCGACGTGCTCGGCGTTGACGCTGTAGCGTCCCTGCTCGATCGCGCTCTGCAGCTGCGCCACCTTGGCCGAATCGACCGCGGGGGACTCGCGCAGCGACTGCTCGAGCGAAGCGAGCTGGCTGGCGGTATCGGTGATATGGACTTCCCCTGCGGCAGGGGCAGGCGCGGCGTTGCCGCCGCCCGAGACGACATCCCGCGCGGGCACGACCGCGGAAGCGCGGTCGGGCGTGACGCTCGTCGTCAAGTCATTGATCTTATTGGACACGGGAAAACTCCTGGGGCATCTGATGCACTTTAGCGGCCGCGGGGGAAGAACCTTTAGGGTGTGACCTCGATCACTCCATTGGCATCGACCACACCCTCGACGATCTTGAGCGAGGCGAGGTTCTGCACCCGCACCCGCGCGCCCTCGCGGCCATCCTGGAGCGCCTTGCCGGTGGCGCGCACGCTGATTCCCGGCGCGGAGGCGATCAGGGTCACTTCCTGGCCCTGGTGAACGAGGAGATCGGCGAGCAGCGCATCCGCCGTGAGCGCCGTGCCGGCCGGGAGCGAGCGCATCAAGGTGTGATGCTCGAGCGTTGCGGCCTCCGTCACATAGCCGACCGCGAGGCCCGCCACGCGCCGCGTCTCGGAACTCACCTGCGCACCCGTGAGGCGCGCGCCGCGCACGGCGCTCTGCTTCAGCACCAGCACGCTGACGTCGGACTCGATCTGCACCGGCACGAAGACCGCCCAGGCTGCGCCGGGGGCGGTGCAGCTCACTCTGACGGCCACGTGGGCGCCGAGCTCGGCGCCGGCCGGGAGCGAGGCCGCGAGCGCGCTCGGGCAGCGCACCAGGCGCAGCCGTGGATCGAGCTCGGCCGCCTCGACGTGCACCTCGTACACCGCGCCATGAAGCTGTGAGCGGATCGCGCCTTCGGCCGCGGCCCGCACGGCGGCGAGCGGCTCGGGCGTGCCGGGTGAGAGCTCCGCCGCGGCGCTCACCGTGAGCCAGACAGCGAGGAGCACCGCACCCGGAGCGCGGCGACGGAATATCGACAGGATAAAGGTGCTCATGGCTCAAGACCTGCAAACGGCGCGCCAGGCAAAACCGTCGCGGCAAGCGCGCCGCTGCGCGCGCCGTGCGCCCTTCGGCGGCAACCGCTTGCCGCCCGAGCGTGACCGCCTTCACTGAATCGGCCTCCCCGCCCCCACCTTCCGCCACCGGCGGCCCCGTGACGGCGGTGGCACGCGTCTTGCTTTGTTCGACCCAGAGTCAGTTTACGTCGGAAGTCTGTCATGCCACTTAACTTGGATGCCTATCTCGGCGTCGACCAGGATGCGCTGAAGCTCTACGCGCAGCGTACCGCGGTGCTGGCGAACAACATCGCCAACGCCGATACGCCGAACTACAAGGCGCAGGACATCGATTTCCGCGCCGTGCTGGCCAGCACCGCCGGCGCGTCCGCCAACGCGCTGCCGCTGGCGACCACCCACGGCGCGCATGGCGCCGCTGCCGCCACGGCGGGGGGCGCGGGCACGCAGCTCAAGTACCGCGTGCCGCTCGCGCCCTCGCTCGACGGCAACACCGTGGATGTGCAGATGGAGCAGGCGGCCTTCGCCGACAACAGCGTGCGCTACCAGGCGGCGCTCAGCTTTCTCACGAGCAAGTTCAAGGATCTGATGACGGCCATCAGCGGCCAGTAACGCCGCCGCGGCCAGGGAGCTACCCATGTCGTCCTTCAAGGTATTCGAGATCGCAGGCTCGGGGCTCTCCGCGCAGTCGGTGCGGCTCAACACCGTGGCGAGCAACCTCGCCAACGCCGACAGCGTGAGCGGCGACCCCGCGACGGTCTACAAGGCGCGCCACCCGGTGTTCCAGGCGGTGCACGCCGCCATCGGGGCCCAGTCCCGCGGGCAGCAGGCCGGCACCGCGGTGCGCGTCAGCGGCATCGTCGAGAGCAACGCGCCGCCCACCCTGCGCAACGACCCCGGCAACCCGCTGGCGGATGCGCAGGGCAACGTCTACGCCCCCAACGTCAACGTGATCGAGGAGATGACCGACATGATCTCCGCCTCACGCGCCTATCAGAACGACGTCGAGGTCATGAGCACGGCCAAGGATCTGATGCTCGCCACCCTGAAGCTCGGCGGCTGAGCCGCGCGACACCACGAGGACAACCGATGTCAGCCTCCACTCTTCCGCTCGGCAGCACGCTCAACTCGCCCGCCGCGGCCACCAGCGCCGCGAGCGCTGCGGGTACCGTGAACGGCATCCCGGCCAACGAGCAGATCAGCCAGGCGGGATTCCTGCAGCTCATCAGCACCCAGATGCAGAGCCAGAATCCGCTGAATCCCACCGATCCGACGCAGTTCCTCGCGCAGATCGAGGGACTCTCCGAGGTATCGAGCCTGCAGAGCCTGCAGACCTCGATCGCCGGGCTGGCCTCGGGACTTCAGGGCGCGCAGATGCTGAACGGCACCGCGCTCCTCGGTCACTCGGTGCTGGCGCCCGGCTCGAGCGCCACGCTCGCCGCCGGCGGCACAGTGTCGGGCGCGGTCACCGCTCCCGCCGGCACCAACAGCCTCACGGTGTCGGTCACCGACGCGAGCGGCGCGCTGGTCGATGCCTTCACGGTCAGCCCGCAGTCCTCCGGCTACACCCACTTCACCTGGAACGGCACCACCGCGAGCGGCAGCGCCGCGCCCGCCGGGCAGTACGCGCTCAACGTCAACGCCGCGGTCGGTGGCACCAGCCAGTCCGTGAGCCCGCTCGTCTACAGCCAGGTGCAGAGCGTCACCATCGATCCCTCGACTCAGACCCTCGAGCTCAACACGGTCAACGGCACCGTGCCCCTGAGCTCGGTCGTCAACATCCAGTAGGAGACTCAGCCATGTCCTTCAACATCGCACTCACCGGCCTCGACGCCGCCAACGAGGATCTGTCGGTCGTGTCCAACAACCTGGCCAACGTCGCCACGGTGGGCTTCAAGGGCTCGCGCACCGAGTTCGCGGACCTGTTCGCCTCCACGCAGCAGGGCGCCATCGCCACCGGCAATGGCGTAGCGGTCTCGGAGATCGCCCAGCAGTTCACGCAGGGCAACATCGAGACCACCGGCAACACGCTCGACCTGGCAGTCAGCGGCAACGGCTTCTTCGTCGTGAGCAACAACGGCGCGCTCAACTACACCCGCGACGGCGAGTTCCAGCTGAACAGCACCGGCGAGGTGGTCAATTCCCAGGGCCTGGCGCTGCAGGCCTATCCGCCGCTCGCCAACGGCGGCTTCAACACCGGCGGACTCGCGAATCTCTCGCTCAATACCAACCTGAGCCAGCCGCAGGCCACCAGCACCGCGCAGATCACCGCCAATCTGCCCGCCAACGCCACGCCGCCGCCCGATGCGCCCTTCTCGGCCACCGATCCCAACAGCTACAACAACACCACCTCGCTCACGGTATACGATTCGCTCGGCGCCGCGCATACGGCCAGCCTCTACTTCATCAACGCCGCGCCGAATGCCTGGGAGGTGCAGCTGACCGTCGACGGCACCGCCGTCGGCGCGCCGCAGGCGCTCGACTACTCGCAGACCGGCCAGCTCACCACTCCGGCCAACGGCCAGGTTGCCTTCCCCGCTTACACTCCCGCGACCGGCGCGCAGGCCATGAACATGACCTTCGACTTCTCGCAGACGACCCAGTACGGCGGCAACTTCGGCGTCACCGCCATCCAGCAGAACGGCTTCACCACCGGGCAGCTGACCGGCATCAACATCGGCCAGACCGGTATCGTGCAGGCGCAGTTCACCAACGGCCGCTCGATCGACCTCGGCCAGCTGGCGCTCGCCAACTTCGAGAACCCGCAGGGCCTGCAGCAGCTCGGCAACGCCACCTGGGCGCCGACCAACTCCTCGGGCGCCGCCGTCAATGGCGTCGCCGGCAACTCCGGCTTCGGCACCATCGAGTCGGGCTCGCTCGAGCATTCGAACGTCGACACCACCGCCGCGCTGGTCGACATGATCACCGCGCAGCGCAACTTCCAGGCCAACGCGCAGATGATCCAGACCCAGGACCAGGTGACCCAGTCGATCATCAACATCCGTAACGGATAAGCCATGGACAAGCTGCTGTACGTGGCCATGTCGGGGGCGAAGGAGACGCTCGCTGCCCAGGAGGTCAACAACTACAACCTCGCCAACGCGAGCACCACCGGCTTCAAGGCGGCGCTGTCGGCCTTCCAGACGCGCAGCGTCGCCGGCCCCGGCTTCGCCTCGCGCGCCTATGCGACCGCGGGCACGGTGGGCTGGAACGACGTAGTCGGCGAGCAGCAGACGACCGGCAATCCGCTCGACGTGGCGGTGCAGGGCGCGGGCTTCATCGCGATCCAGGATCCGGCCGGCAAGGAGGCCTACACCCGTGCGGGCGGGTTGCACGTCGATGCCGACGGGCAGCTGGTGACCGCGAGCGAACGGCCGGTGCTCTCCGACAGCGGCCCCGTCGCCGTGCCGCCGGCTTCCTCGGTCACGATCGGCGCCGACGGCACCGTATCGGTGGTGGGGCTCGGCCAGACACCCAACTCGGTGGCCTCCGTCGGGCGCATCAAGCTGGTGAACCCGCCGGCCGGCACGCTCACTCGCGGCCCGGATGGCCTGTACCGCACCAGCGATGGCACCCCCGCCGAGGCCGACGCCAACGTGCAACTCGCCGCGGGCGTGCTCGAGTCGAGCAACGTCAACCTGTCGAGCTGCCTCGTCAACATGATCGAGCTGTCGCGCCGCTTCGATCTGCAGGTACGCGCGCTGCACACCGCGGACGAGGATGCGCAGTCCGCGAGCAAGCTGCTGCAGTCGCCCGCCGCTCCCTGATCCGCAACACTCTGAAAGAGGTCAACCGCTATGGATCCCGCACTGTGGGCCGCAAAGACCGGGCTCGACGCCCAGCAGACCCAGATGACGGTCACGGCCAATAATCTCGCCAACGTCAACACCACCGGCTTCAAGAAGAGCCGCGCGGTGTTCGACGACCTGCTGTACCAGAACCTGTCGCAGGTGGGAGCCAACACCTCGCAGAACACCCAGGCACCCACCGGGCTCAACGTCGGCACCGGCGTGCGCGTGGTGGCCACCGAGAAGAACTACACCCAGGGCAGCGTCAACAACACCGGCAACCCGCTCGACATGGCGATCCAGGGGCGCGGCTTCTTCCAGGTGCTGCAGCCGAGCGGCCAGGTGGCCTACACCCGCGATGGCAGCTTCCAGCTGAACGCCCAGGGCCAGCTGGTCACCGCCGCCGGCTACCAGCTGCAGCCGGCGATCACCATCCCGAACGGCGCGCAGAGCGTCACCGTCGGCGCCGACGGCACGATCAGCGTCACCCTGGCGGGTCAGGCCACGCCGCAGACGCTCGGCACGCTGCAGCTCGCGGACTTCATCAACCCGGCGGGGCTGCAGGACATCGGCGGCAATCTCGCGGTCGAGTCCGCCTCGAGCGGCGCGCCGGTCACCGGCAATGCGGGCCTCAACGGCATGGGTACCCTGCTGCAGGGCTCGACCGAGGCCTCGAACGTCAACGTGGTCGAGGAGCTCGTCAACATGATCGAGACGCAGCAGGCCTACGAGATGAACTCGCGCGCCGTCGAGACCACCGACCAGATGCTCACCTACTCCACGCAGAACATGTGAGCGAGACGCGATGCGCACCCTCCAGGCCCTGCTCGCCCTCCTGCTCGCGCTCGCGGGCCTCGCCGGCTGCCACAGCACGCCGGTGCCGCGGCCCGACGACGGGCTCGCCTGGACGCAGGAGCGGCTGCCGCCGGCCAGCGACGGCGCCATCTATCAGGCCGGCCGCGAGCTGGTGCTGGCGGAGAACCCGGTGGCGCATCACATCGGTGACATCGTCACCATCGTGCTCAACGAGGCCACCGCGGCGCAGAAGAGCGCCACCACCACCACCAGCAAGGCCAACACCCTGACCATGCCCGGCGCGACGCTCATCAACAAGAACGTCCCCTGGCTCACCAACAACCTCAACAACTCCAGCAAGTTCGACGGTGAGGGCGCCAGCGCCCAGAGCAACAGCCTGACCGGCTATCTCACCTGCACGGTGCTCAAGGTGCTGCCGAACGGCAACCTGTACGTCGCCGGCGAGAAGCAGATCGCGCTGAATCAGGGCAAGGAGTTCGTGCGCGTCACCGGCGTCGTCCGCCCGATCGATCTCAGCTCCGACAACTCGGTACCCTCCTTCCGGGTGGCGAGCGCCCGCATCACCTACGACGGCAAGGGCGCGATCGCCGACGCCAACGCGCAGAGCTGGCTGGCGCGCTTCTTCAACTCGCCGTGGGTGCCGTTCTGATGGCCGCCGCACGCTGCGTGACGCCCTGGGGCGCGCCACCGCGGCTGCGCCCGCTGCTCGGCCGCCTCGCGCTCGCGCTGCTCGCGGGCCTCACCGCGCCGGCACACGCCGAGCGCATCAAGGACATCGCCTCGGTCGCCGGCGTGCGCGCCAACCAGCTGGTGGGCTACGGACTCGTCGTGGGCCTCGACGGCACCGGCGACCAGACCACGCAGGCGCCCTTCACCGTGCAGAGCATCGAGAACATGCTGCAGCGCTTCGGCGTGACCATTCCGCCGAACACCAATCCGCAGCTGAAGAACGTCGCGGCCGTGACCGTCACCGCGGACCTGCCGCCGTTCGCCAAGCCCGGCCAGACGATCGACGTCACCGTCGCGACCATCGGCAACGCCGCGAGCCTGCGCGGCGGCAATCTCATTATGACGCCGCTGCACGGCGCCGACGGCCAGATCTACGCCATGGCCCAGGGCAATGTGATCGTGAGCGGCTTCGGCATCGCCGGCAAGGACGGCTCGCGCATCTCGCTCAACGTGCCGAGCAGCGGCCGCATCCCCAACGGCGCCTCGGTGGAGCGCGAAGTGCCGGTGCATTTTGCCGCCGACCCGCACCTCACGCTGAATCTCAACACGCCCGACTTCACCACCGCCGCGCACGTCGCCGGCGCGATCAACAACGTGCTCGGCGCGGGCAGCGCCGAGGCGCTCGATGCCGTGTCGATCCGCGTGGTGGCGCCACTGGACCCGAACCAGCGCATCTCCTACCTGGCGGCGCTCGAGGCGGTCGAGGTGGAGCCGGGCGAGGCGCCGGCGCGCGTCATCGTGAACTCGCGCACCGGCACCGTGGTGATCAGCGCGCACGTGCGCGTGACGGCCGCGGCCGTCGCCCACGGCTCGATCTCGGTGACCATCACCGAGCACAACGACGTCAGCCAGCCGCTGCCGTTCTCCGAGGGCGGCAAGACGGTGGTCACCCCGCGCAGCAGCATCGACGTGAGCCAAGTGGACGCCCGCATGTTCGTGTTCCAGGCCGGCGTCACGCTCGATGAGATCGTGCGCGCCGTCAACCAGGTGGGCGCCGCTCCCGGCGACCTCGTGGCGATCCTCGAGGCACTGAAGGAAGCCGGCTCGCTGCGCGCCGAGCTCATCGTCATCTGACGTCACGCCCATGCCGACCGCCCCCGTCAACCATACGAGCGTCTACGGCGACTTCGCCGGACTCGAGAAGCTGAAATCCGGGGCCGCGCGCCGCGAGCCGAGCGCGCTGCGCCAGGTGGCGCAGCAGTTCGAGAGCCTGTTCGCGCGCATGATGATCAAGAGCATGCGCCAGGCGATCGGCAAAGATCCGATTTTCGGCTCGGACCAGGCCCAGACCTACCAGAGCATGTTCGACGACCAGCTGTCGCTCGAGCTCACCAGCGGCAAGGGCTTGGGGTTGGCGGACATGCTCATGCGCCAGCTCCAGCAGGCCGGCTCGACCGCTGCGGCGCCGGCCACTGGCACCGCGACCACCGCCACCGGAGCCCACAGCGCCGTGAGCGGCACGCCGCGCGCCTCCGCCAGTGGAACGGCTTCGAGCACCGAGCGCGCGAGCTTCATCAGCCAGGTGTGGCGCGAGGCGCAGCAGGCCGCGCAGCAGCTCGGCGTGCACCCCGTGAGCCTCATCGCGCAGGCGGCGCTCGAGAGCAACTGGGGCAAGAGCGTCCCGCGCAGCGCGAGCGGCGTCTCGAGCAACAATCTCTTCGGCATCAAGGCCGGCGGCAGCTGGAGCGGCGCCGCAGTCACCGCGGGCACGCAGGAGTACGCGGGCGGCGCCGCGCAGCCAACCAGCGCCGCGTTCCGCGCCTACGCCAGCCCGGGCGAGAGCTTTCAGGACTATGCGGCGCTGCTCACCGCAAGTCCGCGCTTCAGCGCCGCGCTCGGCAGTGGCGGCGACCTGCAGTCTTTCGCCGCGGCCTTGCAGCGGGGCGGCTACGCCACCGATCCGGATTATGCCCGCAAGCTGACCGCGGTTGCGGGCCAGGTGGCAGCCCAGCTCGCCACGGGCGCGACTTCCACCGACTCCGCCGCGCTAAAGTTTGCCAACGCCCTGCCGATACGAACCGCGACACGGCCCGCTCCAGCGGAGGAGTCAAGCCATGGGTGACGTACTCTCGACTGGCGTTTCGGGGCTGCTGGCCTTTCAGCAGGCCCTCGACGTCACGAGCAACAACATCGCCAACGCGGCGACGCCCGGATACAGCGTCGAGAGCATCCAGCTGACGCCCGAGCCCGGTCAGGCGACGGCCGGCGGCTACCTCGGCAGCGGCGTCGCCGTGCAGGGCATCACCCGTGCCTACAGCGAGCTGCTCGCACAGCAGGTGCGTTCCTCGCAGGCGAGCTACGCGAGCTCCAGCGCACTCGCGACCCAGGCCGGGCAGATCGACAACATGCTGAGCAGCTCGAGCGCCGGGCTGACCGCGAGTCTGCAGAGCTTCGTCAACGCCCTGCAGACGCTCTCCACCTCGCCCTCTTCCACCGCCTCGCGCCAGGCGCTGCTGAGTCAGGCGCAGGCGCTCGTGCAGCAGATCAACGGCTACAGCTCGCAGATCGCCACCTACGGCTCCAACCTCGAGCAGCAGATCAGCTCCGACATCGGGCAGGTCAACACGCTGGCGACCGGCATCGCCTCGCTCAACACGCAGATCGCCGCGGATCTCGCCGGCGGCAAGACGCCGAACCAGCTGATGGACCAGCGCGACAATCTCGTCGACCAGCTGAGCCAGTACGTGAGCGTCAACACGACCCTCGAAAGCAGCGGCGCCATGGACGTGTACGTCGGCAGCGGCCAGGCGCTGGTCACGGGGAGCATCGCGCAGCAGCTCGCCGCGATGCCGAACCCCTACAACGCCACGCAGTACAACATCGGCCTCTCGAGCGCCGGCGGCACCGCGGACGTGACCAGCGAGATCGGCGGCGGCGACCTCGGCGGACTCCTGAGCGCACGCGCCCAGGTGCTCGACCCCACGCAGCAGCAGCTCGGACTCATCAGCGTGGGCCTCGCCAGCATCATGAACCAGGCGCAGCAGTCGGGCATGGACCTGACCGGCGCACCCGGCCAGCCGATGTTCGCAGTAGGCGCCGTACCGACCGCGCCGAGCAGCCACAACACCGGCGGCGCCACGCTCGCCGTGACGCGCACGAGCTTGGGCGCCCTGACGGGCGACAACTACGCGCTGAGCTTCAGCGGCGGCTCGTGGCAGCTCAAGGACGTGAACACCGGGCAGTCGGTCGCCATGAGCGGCGCCGGCACTGCCGCCAGTCCCTGGCAGGCGGCGGGCCTCGCGATCGTGGTGAGCGGCGCGCCGGCCAATGGCGACAGCTATCTCATCCAGCCGACCGAGGCGGCGCCCGCGGGACTCGCGCTCCTGCTCACCAGCCCGACGCAGATCGCCGCCGCCTCACTCGCGCAGACCGCGGCGAGCGCCGGCAACACCGGCGGCGGCACCATCTCCGCGGCCACCATCACCACGCCCGCGAGCTGGGTGCCCGGTACCTACACCCTCTCCTTCACCAGCCCGACGCAGTACCAGGTGACCAACAGCGGTGGCACCGTGGTGGCCTCCGGCGCCTACAATGCCGGGCAACCGATCTCCTTCCAGGGCGCGCAGGTCGTCGTGAACGGTGCGCCCGCGGGCGGGGACAGCTTCACGATCGCCAGCAGCACCGCCGCCAACAGCGGCGACAACAGCAACGTGCTCGCGAGCATCGCCGCGCTCAACGCCCGCAGCCTCGCCGGCGGCACCACCTCGCTCACCAGTGCCGCCAACAATCTCGTCACCCAGATCGGCGTCGTCACCCAGCAGGCGCAGGCGAATGCCACCGCGCAGCAGTCGGTCAACCAGGATGCCACCACCGCGCGCAGCAATCTCTCGGGCGTCAACCTCGATGCCGAGGCGGCCAGGATGCTGCAGTACCAGCAGGCCTACCAGGCCATGGCGCAGGTGATCCAGGCCTCGGGCACCATGTTCAATTCCCTCATGCAGGCCATCACTTTCGGCTGATCACGACCATGACCATCTCCACGCTCACGTTCCAGACCAATGCGCTCGCGGAGATGGAGGCGCTGCAGACGGCGCTCACCCGGACGCAGACCGAGCTGTCCACCGGCTCGAAGCTGCCGAACGCCGCCGCGAATCCCGCCGCGATGTCGCAGGTCAACCAGCTCAACATGACGCTGTCGGCCTCGCAGCAGTACGTGAGCAACGGCAGTGCCGTGAGCTCGGCACTGCAGCTCGAGCAGGCCGCGCTCACCAGCGCGACCAACACGCTGCAGAGCGCCCGCGACCTGGCGGTCGAGGCCAACAACTCGGCGCTCAGCCTCGCCGACCGGCAGGACATCGCCACGCAGCTCACGCAGCTCGAGCAGGCGCTGCTCGGCGCCGCCAACGCCACCGACGCGGGGGGCAACTACCTGTTCGCGGGCACGGCGAGCGGCACGCAGCCCTTCGCCCAGACCGGCGGCGCGGTGAGCTACCAGGGCGCCAGCCAGGTCAACCAGGTGCAGATCAGCGCCGACCAGAGTGTGTCCGCCGGAGATGCGGGCAATGCGGTCTTCATGAACGTCCCGACCGGCAACGGCACCTTCACCACCGCCGTCGGCGCCGCCAACAGCGGCAGCGGCAGCATCGACACGGGCAGCGTCGTGAGCCCCGCCGCCTGGGTACCCGACACCTACACCATCTCCTTCACCAGCCCGACCCAGTACCAGGTCACGAACGGTGCGGGGACGGTCGTGTCCTCGGGCAGCTACACCAGCGGCAGCGCCATCACCTTCAACGGCATCCAGGTGACGGTGAGCGGCGCACCGGCGACCGGCGATAGCTTCACGGTCGCACCGGCCGGCAAGGGCAGCGTGTTCGCCACCCTCTCGAGTCTCATCACGACGCTCAACTCGGGCTCGCTCACGAGCGCGCAGCTCACGACCCAGGTCGGCGCCGCGATCCAGCAGATCGACAATGCGCTCAGCGGCCTGAACAACGTTCAGGCGTCGGTCGGTGGGCGGCTGAATGCGATCACCACGGTGGCCAACAACGCGCAGAGCGACCAGACCCAGCTGCAGGGCGCGATCTCGCAGCTCTCCAGCACCGACTACGCGGCGGCGGTCACGCAGTTGAGCACCCAGGAGCTGGCGCTGCAGGCGGCGCAGGCCTCCTATGCCTCGATCGCCAAGCTGTCACTCTTTAATTACATCCCGTAAGTCCATGGGCGCACGGCACCCCGCGGGCGGACGCCGCTGTCGGTCGATGGCGACAGACTGTGAGGCGTTCGGCAGTTTGCGGCGGATTCTTGCCGCCGGCGATTCAAGTTCGGCGCGCCCGCACCGATACACAAACTGTACGAGAAGCGCGCAGGACTAGTGTCCGGCGTGTGAACCAACTTACGGAGTAGCACACATGTCATTAGTCCTCAACACCAACTACAGCTCGCTGGTAGCTCAGGGCAGCCTGAGCACCTCGGGCAGTCAGCTCAGCACCGCGCTGCAGCAGCTGTCCTCGGGCCTGCGCATCAACACCGCAGCCGATGACGCCGCCGGCTACGCGATCGTCCAGGGCATGACCTCGCAGATCAACGGCCTCAACCAGGCCGCCCGCAACGCCAACGACGGCGTGTCGCTCGCGCAGACCGCCCAGGGCGCGCTGACCGAGATCACCAACGACCTGCAGAGCATGCGCGATCTCGCCGTGCAGTCGCTCAATGCGACCAACAGCACCCAGGATCGCGCCGACCTCAACCAGCAGTTCGCCCAGCTGCAGGCCGACATCAACAACGTCGCCTCGACGGCTTCGTTCAACGGCGTGAACCTGCTCGACGGCACGTTCCAGGGCGCGACCTTCCAGGTCGGTGCCAACGTCGGCCAGACGATCACCGTGTCGTCGGTCGCCAGTGCCAACACCTCCGCTCTCGGAACGCTCTACACGGCTGCCGGTCCCACGACCGCGGCCGCCATGACCGCGGGCCAGACCGGTTCGCTGACCATCACCACGACGCCCACCGGCGGCTCGGCCATGACCGCTGTCTCCACGGGCTCCTTCACTGTGACGGGCAACGTCGCAGCCGACCTCAAGACTGTGGCGGCCGCGATCAATGCGGTCTCGGGTCAGGACGGCGGTATCATCGCCACGGTCAATGCAACCGGCAACGGCATCAGCCTGAGCAGCACGACGAGCTCGAGCGTTGCGGTCGCCGCCGGCGGCAGCAACGGCGCGTCGGTTACTCTGGCCAACATCGGCATCAACGCCGCCAACACGGTCACCGCGGCCGGCACGACCACCAACCTGAACGTCGGCGCCGTGACTTCGGTCGATGCCTCCAACCTCGCGCTGGCCCAGATCGACGCGGCCCTGCAGCAGGTGGCCGCGACGGGCGCACAGCTCGGCGCGTACCAGAACCGGTTCCAGTCCGCCATCCAGGGTCTGAACACCGATTCGACCAACCTGCAGAGCGCCCGCAGCCAGATTCAGGATACGGACTACGCGGCAGCGACCTCCCAGCTGTCGAAGGCCCAGATCCTGCAGCAGGCCAGCACGGCCATGGTGGCGCAGGCCAACATGATCCCGCAGAACATTCTGACGCTCCTGCAGAAGCTGCCGTAACGATGGTGATAGACCAGTCGCCTGCACTGGTAAACGGGGGGCGGGCGCCACAGGGCGCCCGCCCCACTCTCTTTTCCTGAGGACGTGTCATGACCACCACTGCCGCTCCGGTGAGCCCGGTCCCCCAGACCCAGCCGGTCGTCACGGTCGCGAGCAACTCGAGCTCGGGCGCCGCCGGCGGCTCGGTCATCAACGTCTCGAGCCTGGTCTCGCAGCTGGTCGCGGCCACCGAGGGACCGCAGCAGTCGCTGATCAGCAACCAGACCCAGCAGGTCACGGCGCAGATTTCCTCGCTGGCGCAGCTGAAAGGCGCGCTGTCGACCTTCCAGTCCGCCCTGGGCGCGCTCAACACGCCCAGCGCCTTCCAGCTGGAGACCGCCAACAGCAGCGCGCCCACGGTCTTCAGCGCCACCGCCGGCAACGGCGCACCCACCGGCACCTACAACGTGTCGGTATCCGCGCTGGCCACGGCGCAGCAGCTGCTGTCGAACCCCGTCGCCGGCAACACGCTCGGCACCGGCACGCTGCAGCTGTCCCTCGGCGGCGGCAGCTTCAGCGTTACGGTCGACAGCACCGACAACACACTGCAGGGGCTGGCGGCGGCGATCAACTCCGCCTCCGGCAACCCCGGCATCGCCGCCACCGTGCTGCAGGGCGCGAGCGGCGCGTATCTGCTCCTGTCCTCTGCGCAGACCGGCGCAGCCAACACCATCTCAGTCACCGAGACCGACGGCGGCAACGGCCTGGCGGCCTTCAGCTACGGCAGCGGCAACACCGGCAACTACACTCAGGAGGCGGCCGCACAGGACGCCGCCTTCTCGATCTCCGGCGTGAGCTTCACCAGCCCGAGCAACACCGTCAGCAGCGCCATGAGCGGCGTGACGCTGAACCTGCTCGCCACGAGCCCGACGAGCGGTACGCCGCCCACACCCACGGCGGCCACGCTGTCGATCGCCAACGACACTACGACGATCGGCGGCAACATTCGGGCGTTCGTCTCCGCCTACAACACGCTGCAGAGCACGCTCACTCAGCTCGGCGGCTATGACTCCTCGACCAACACCGCCGGTCCCATGATGGGCGATGCGGGGCTCGCGGGCATCCAGAGCCAGATCCAGCAGGCGCTCTACAGCATCGTCAGCACCGGCTCCCCGACCTACAACACGCTCGCCAGCATCGGCATCACGACCAGCGCCAACGGCACACTGAGCGTCAACGGCGCCACGCTGTCGGCCGCGCTCAACAGCAACTTCAGCGCGGTGAGTCAGCTCTTCAGCGGCGCGCACGGCGTCGCCGCGAGCATCAACAACGACATCGCGAGCGCGCTCGGCCCGAACGGCTCGCTCACCGCCGAGGGCAATACACTCGCGAGCCGGGAAAACTCGCTCACCCAGCAGAGCAACCAGCTGCAGACGCAGATGGCGGCCCTCTCGGCCAGCCTGACGCAGCAGTACTCGGCGTTGAACTCGCTGCTGTCCTCGCTCCAGAGCACCTCGTCCTATCTCAGCCAGCAGTTCGCCACGCTGCCGCTGGTGCAGGGCAAGCCGAGCGCCTGAGCGCTGCGCGCCGCCCGGCGCTCAAGTTACGCGCCGCTGCGCCGCTACCGGGGTATCGACCGCAGGAGCGTGAGCAGCCGTGAGCGGATTCGCCCACAACCCGAGGATGGCAGCGTACCGGAGCGCACTGGTGCACGGCCGGGTGGCGAACGCCGACCCGCACGCGCTGGTGCAGATGCTGCTCGACGCGGCCGTCGATCGCATGACCGCGGCGCGCGGCTGCATCGAGCGCGGCGAGCTCGCCGGCAAGGCGAAGCTGCTGCACAGCTGCGTCATCATCATCGCCGAGCTCCGCGGCAACCTCGATCTCGCCAGGGGCGGGGCGCTGGCCCAGAACCTGCGCGACCTCTACGAGTACATGACCCACCGGCTGCTGACCGCCAATGTGCGCTCAGATGCCGGCTGCGTCACCGAGGTGCTCGGTCTCCTCGGCGAGATCCGCGCCGCCTGGGTGGCGATCGGGCCGCAGGTCCGGACGGCCTGAGGGTCAGTGCATGGCGCCGACCGCGCCACGCTCAGCGTGCCGCCGAGGCGCGCCGCTCCCGGCCCGCCGCCAGCGGGATGCTGGCGTTCAAGGTAGTGCCGCGTCCCGGGACGCCGAATACCCTGAGCGCTCCCCCGAGCTGCATCAGCCGCTCGGAGGCCGACAGCAGACCAAAGCAGCCGGCCTTGCTGCGGTCGCGGTCGCCGATGCCGACGCCGTCATCGCTCACCCGCAGGTGCACCGATCCGTCCTGCACCCACAGATGCGCCTCGACGTGCCGGGCGTGTGCATGCCGCACCACGTTCGTGAGCGCTTCCTGCAGCGTCCGGTACAGCGCCAGCGAGAGCCGCGGCCCGAGCTCCGGCACTCCGCCGGCGTCGGTGAGCTCGATGCTGAGCCCCGACTGTGCGGCGCACTCGTCCGCGAAGCGCTGCATCGCATCCGTGAGCCCGAGCTCCTCTACCCCGGGAGGCTGCAGCTCGAAGGTGACGTGCCGCAGCTCCTCGAGGCAGCGCTCCGCCAGCCCGGCGAGATCGCCCACGACCTCGGGAGCGGGACCGCTCGCGCGCGCACGCAGCGACTCGATCGCGCCCTTGAGGGTGGTCAGCTCCTGGCGCAGCGTGCCGTGGAGCCGACGTGCGAGCCCGGCACGCTCGTCCTCGCGCAGCTGCTCGAGCCGATGGGCGAGCGCGCGGATGCGGCCGTGGAAGCCATCGAGCGCCGCGCGCCGCTGCAGCTGCTCGGTGACGTCGACCTCGACGCACAGAAAGCCCACGAGCGCGCCACGCTCATCGCGCAGCGCCGCTGCCCGCGACTGCACCGAGCGGGTCTCGCCGCCGCCGCGGCGGTAGCGGAACTCGAGATCGAGGGGCGCGCCGCGCGTCAGCCGCTCCCAGGCATCGCTCACGCGCTCGCGGTCGTCCGGGAGGATTGCGTCCCACCAGCCGTCGCCCCGTGCCTGCTCGGCGGAAAGCTCGGTGATCGCGCGCCAGCAGGGATTGGCGTAGCTCAGGCCGCCATCGGCGTCCATCAGCAGGATGCCGACCGGCGCGGAGTCCGCCAGCGCCCGGAAGCGCGCCGCCGCCGTATGCTGCGCTTCGCCGAAGTGCAGCTCGCTCTCGGCCTTGAGCCGCGGGCGCAGGTCGGTCACGGTCTGGATGCGGTAGCCGACCGGACCGTTGCCCTCGCGCACGGCGACCAGGGTGACCTCCACCGGTATCAGCGAGCCGTCGAGGTGGAGTTGCCGGGTTTGCAGCATGGCGGCGCCGTTGAGATCGGCCGAATGCTCGGCAACCAGCAAGGGCACGCGCTCACTCACCGGGAAGACAGTGCTGGACGGTTGTCCCACGAGCTTCTCCGGGGTGCGGCCCACGAGCTGCGCGTAGGCGGCGTTGACCGCCCGCAGCGTGGCGCTCGCCGGGTCGACGATCGCGATGCCGTGGGAGCTCATGAGCGCGGCCTGCGCCCAGAGCCGCTCGGGAAGCTGTTCCCCTCTCGGGGGGGGCGCCGCCCGTTCGCCGCCACCCGGCGCACGCGCGTCTGCGGCCGACCGCCCGGCCTCACCGGCCGGCTCCCCGCCCGTGAGACCTCGCAGCCAGCCGAGGACCGCGGCAAGCCTCACCGTATCTTTCGCCCGCATTCCCCGCACCCGGCGCAAACGACGCGGCACAGTGACGCCCGGTCTCCCCTTTGTCAATCCGCGCGCCGGCGCGCGAATTCGCGCGCCGACCTTAAGAAACAGTCAGCTGGGGTCGATACAGGCACGGACCGAAGGCGGCCGGCGCCGTGTTGCCTCGAGCGTTAAGTCACATGCTGCAGATCATCGGCTCAGTGGTCGTGATTGGATGCATCCTCGGCGGGTTCGTGGCCGAGGGGGGTCACATCCTCGCGCTGTGGCATCCCTTCGAGGTCCTCATCATCGTCGGCTCCGCGATCGGCGCCTTCCTCATCAGCAACCCCATGAAGGTCGTCAAGGCGGCCTTCGCCGGCGCGCTCGCCTTACCCAAGGGGCCGCGCTACAAGCGCGAGCACTACGTCTCGCTGCTGCAGCTGCTCTACGACATCCTGGTCAAGATCCGCAAGGAAGGCGTGATGGCGATCGAGCGCGACGTCGAATCGCCGCAGGAGAGCGCCCTCTTCAGGAAGTACCCGCACGTGCTGACCGACCACCACATGGTGGAGTTCATCACCGACTGCCTGCGGCTGATCGTGGGCGGCAACCTCGACCCGCAGGAGCTCGAGAGCCTGCTCGAGTACGAGCTCGAGACCCACCACAAGGAAGCGCACGAGCCGGCGCACGCCGTGCAGAAAGTGGCCGATGCGCTCCCCGGCTTCGGCATCGTCGCCGCGGTGCTCGGCATCGTGAACACCATGGCCTCGCTCGAAGGCGCGGACACCGCCACCATCGGCCACCGCGTCGGGGCGGCGCTGGTCGGCACCTTCCTCGGCATCCTGGTCTCCTACGGCTTCGTCGGTCCGATCGCCGCCGCGATGGAGCACATCGCGCAGGAGGAGGCCAAGGCCTTCGAGGTGGTGAAGATGGCGCTGGTCGCGAGCGTGCGTGGCTACGCGCCGCCAGTCGCGGTCGAGTTCGCGCGCAAGCTCCTTTTCAGCGAAGTGCGGCCGACCTTCGCCGACCTCGAGGCGCACCTCAAGGGCAAGGCCAGACCGGCCGGTGTGCAGTCCGCGCGTGCGCCGGCCGCCGCGGCCGCTGCCAAGTGAGCCGCCCATGCCCGCGCGACCCGACAAGCGTGCCATCGTCATCGTCAAGCGCTACAAGCGCGGCGCGGCCGGCCATCATGGCGGCGCCTGGAAGGTCGCCTACGCCGACTTCGTGACGGCGATGATGGCGTTCTTCCTGGTCATGTGGCTGGTGACCGCCGTCTCGCGCGACCAGCGCGCGGCGATCTTCGAGTATTTCAAGAACCCCAGCATGGAGGTCGGCAAGAGCGTCAAGGCGGCCCCGGGGATGGCCGGCCCGGGCGGCGCCAGCACCAGCCCCATCAACCTGCACGGCGGGCTGGACGCCCCGCGCATGATGCAGAGCCCGAGCGCAGGGATAGGCGCGCCGGTTGCGCCGCTGGTCCCGCCCAAGGCGCAGCCCAGGAACCCGACGGTCGAGCCGCCGCAGGTCGCGGAGACGCAGCCGGACGATCTCGAGGCCGCGCGCAAGGCGGTGCTCGCGGCCGAGCGCCAGCAGCTCGAGTCGCTCATGGACGAGCTCAAGAAAGCCATCGACGAGAGCCAGGCACTCGAGCCGTTCAAGGACCAGCTGCTGCTCGACATCACGCCCGAGGGGCTGCGCATCCAGATCGTCGACAAGCAGAACCGCCCGATGTTCGATATCGGCAGCACGCGCCTGAAGCCCTACACCGTCGCGATCCTCACCGAGCTGGCAAAGTACCTCAACACCGTGCCCAACCGCCTGAGCGTGACCGGGCACACCGACGCCACGCCCTATATGGACGGCAGCGGACGCACCAACTGGGACCTGTCGGCTGACCGCGCCAATGCCGCACGCCGCGCGCTCGAGGCCGCGGGCCTCTCGAGTGACAAGACCGCGCGCGTCGTCGGACTCTCCTCGTCGGTGCTGTTCGACAGGGACAATCCCCGCGGTGCGGTCAACCGCCGCATCAGCATCATCGTCATGACGCGCCAGGCGGAACAGGACGCGGTGAAGACCGAGGCGGAGCCGGCCATGGCGGTGCCCGCGCAGACCAGGCCACCAGGGCATTAAGGACCATGCGTTACAAAGAGGACAAGGACCAGAGCGCCGAGCTGCTGCGCCTCGCGCTGCCGCTCATGGCGCGGCAGTCGGCCGCGCTCCACCCGATCAGCTACACGCTGTGGTACGAGCACGTCGCGGGCATCAATCCGCCGCTGAGTGGCGTCCTCGAGGCGAGCCTCGCGAGCAAGCTCCCGCTCGGCGAGGACGACGTGTACGAGCTGCATGCGCGCTACGTGGTCGCGCGCGACATGGAGGTGCTCAACCGCCTGCAGCGCAAGCTCCGTGACGTACTCGAGGAGGCGGCGCAGACCGCGGCCGGCGCGATCGAGGACAGCGGGCAGTTCGAGGCCACGCTGCGCGACACGCGCTCACGGCTCACCGGCGCCTCCAGCCTCGAGAGCGTGCACGCCATCATCGCCGAGCTCGCCCGCGAGACCTCCCGCATGCACTCGGCCACCGAGGCCGTGCACGAGAAGCTCGAGTCGCGGGCTCGCGAGGTCGAGCACCTCACCCGGCAGCTCGAGCAGGCCAAGACCGAGGCGCTGCTCGATCCGCTCACGGGTCTGAAGAATCGCCGCGGCTTCGAGCTCGCGGTCAAGGAGCTCGGCGCGGCCGGCAACCCCTTCGCCGGCGCCGCGCTGGTGCTCGCGGACATCGATCATTTCAAGCAGATCAACGACAAGCACGGTCATCTGCTCGGCGACAAGATCTTGAGGGCGATCGGCCAGACGCTGCAGGCGAACATCAAGGGGCGCGACATCGCGGCGCGCCCCGGAGGCGATGAGTTCGCCATTCTCCTGCAACAGACCCCGCTCGCCGGCGCCCGCGCGCTCGCCGAGCAGATCCGCACCGCGGTCGCGGCCGGACGGATCCGCAGACCGGACAGCAAGGAGCAGCCGGGCACGGTGACCTTGTCGATCGGCGTGGCGGCCGGCGGCAGCGACGACACGCTCGAGAGCCTGCTGGCGCGCGCCGATGCGGCCCTCTACGCCGCCAAGCGCGCCGGCCGCAACCGCGTCGCGGTGGATGCGAGCGAGTCGCCGGCCGCGGCGGCGGCTACACGTTGAACCTGAAGTGCATGACGTCGCCCTCCTGCACCAGGTAGTCCTTGCCCTCGAGACGCAGCTTGCCGGCATCGCGGGCGCCGGCCTCGCCCTTGCCCGCGAGGTAATCCGCGAAGGCGATGACCTCGGCGCGGATGAAGCCGCGCTCGAAGTCAGTGTGGATCACGCCCGCGGCCTGCGGCGCCGAGGCGCCGACGCGCACCGTCCAGGCGCGCACCTCCTTGGGTCCCGCGGTGAAGAAGGTCTGAAGCCCAAGCAGCGCATAGGCGGCGCGGATCACCCGGTCGAGCCCCGGCTCCTTAAGTCCCAGCTCCGCGAGAAACTCGGCACGCTCGCCTTCAGGGAGCTGGGCGATCTCGGCCTCGATGGCCGCACACACCGGCACGACGCGCGCGCCTTCGGCGGCGGCACGCCGCTCCACCAGCTCGAGCAGCGGGTTGTCGTGGAAGCCGTTCTCGGCGACGTTGGCGACGTACATCACCGGCTTGGCGGTGAGCAGCTGCAGCTCGCGTAAATCACGGCGCTCCTCGTCGGTGAGAGCGAGCGCACGCACCGGCCTGGCCCGATCGAGCTCGAGCTTGACGCGCTCGAGCAGGGCGCGGCGTCGGAGCGCCTCCTTGTCGCCGCTCTTGCCCCCCTTGATCGCGCGCTCGAGGCCCTTCTCGACGGTCGCGAGGTCGGCGAGCGCGAGCTCGGTGTCGATGGTCTCCATGTCCGACAGCGGGTCGACCTTGCCGGCGACATGGATGACGTCGCCGCCGGCGAAGCAGCGCACCACGTGCGCGATCGCGTCCACCTCGCGGATGTGCGAGAGGAACTGGTTGCCGAGCCCCTCGCCCTGGGAGGCACCGGCGACCAGTCCCGCGATATCGACGAACTCGACCGCGGCGGGGATGACTTTCTCGGGGCGCGCGATCGCCGCCAGCTGCGCGAGGCGCGGATCGGGCACCGGCACCACGCCGACGTTGGGATCGATGGTGCAGAAGGGATAGTTCTCGGCGGCGATCTGCGCGCGCGTCAGCGCGTTGAACAGCGTCGACTTGCCGACGTTGGGGAGACCGACGATACCGCAGCGGATGGGCATGAGCTTTAAGCCACGGTCATTCAGCGGCGGGTGGCCCGCGGCTGTGCAGCAGGTTCATGGCGATCTGCGCGCCCTCGGTGAGCAGGACCGGGACGGCATCGGCCGCGGCTTCGATCGCCGCGCGAATCAGCTGCGCCTCTTCGGCCGGCGGCCGGCCGAGCACGTAGTCGAGCACCTGCGAGCGCTCGCCCGGATGCCCGATGCCGATGCGCAGCCGCCAGAACTCATCGCCCAGCTGCGCGATCACATCCCGCAGGCCATTATGTCCGGCGGCGCCGCCCCCCTGGCGCAGCCGCACGACGCCGGCGGGAAAGTCCAGCTCGTCGTACGCCACCAGGATCGACTCCAGCGGCACCTTATAAAAGGAGGCGACGCTCTGCACGGCATCGCCGCTGTGATTCATGTAGTTCATGGGCTTCAGGAGCCACAGGTCCGCCGCGCCGATGCGCGCGCGCGCCAGCTCGCCACGGTGGCGCGGCTCGGACCTGAAAGTGGCGCCGTGACGCGCGGCAAGCTCGTCGACGAACTGGAAGCCGGCGTTGTGCCGCGTGCGCGCGTACTCGGTGCCCGGGTTTCCGAGACCGGCGATCAGCTTGAGCGCTTCACCTGACATGGCTTTAAGTCCTGCAGCGCAAAAGCCGCCGGCCGCCTGGGGAGCTGGTGGCTCCCGCGGCGGCCGGTGGCAAGCGGTGCGGCGTGTGCGGCGGCTACTTCCTGCCGCCCTCCTTCTTGGCCCCAGCTTCCTTCTTCTCCTCGCCCTTCTTGGCCTCGCCAGCCGGTACCGGTGTGCCCGGCGCGCCCGCGGCGGCGGGCGCCGCCCCCGGGGCACCCGGTGCGCCCGGAGCACCTGCGGCGGCGGGGACCGCGCCCTCGACGGGCACCGCGGCAGCCTCGGCCGCGACCGGCTCCGGCTCCTCGGCGCGCGGCGCGTGGATCGATACCACCGGAGCGTTGCGCTGAGTCAGCTCCGGGATGGTGACCCCGGGAGGCAGGGGAATGTCGGCGAGGAACTTGGTCTCGTTGAGGCTCATGCCCGAGACGTCGAGCTCGAGGAACTCCGGCAGATCCTTCGGCAGGCAGCTGACCTCCACGTCGGCGCGCATGTGCGAGACCACGCCGCCCTCGCTCTTCACGCCGGGGGAGATGCTCTCACCCTTGAAGTGGATCGGCAGGCGGATGCGGATCTTCTCGTTCTCCACCACGCGCTGCAGGTCGACGTGCACTACCAGGTTCTTCGCCGGGTGCATCTGCACGTCCTTGATGATGGCCTCCTGCGTGGCATCGCCGATCTTCAAGCGCACGATCGAGGAGTAGAAGCGCTCATCGGCGATCATGGTGAGCAGATTCTGCTGATCGAGAGTGAGCGCCTGGGCGTCCTGGTGGGCGCCGTAGAGGACGGCCGGCACCTTGCCCGCGTGGCGCAGGCGGCGGCTCGCACCTTTGCCTTGGCCCACGCGGAGGTCCGCGCCGACAGTGAATGAGATTCGCATTGCTTCAGTCTCCGTTGATTACCCAAACGGTGCCGGTTCGCGACCAAACCGGCACACCCAAAACTCAGTCGACATACAACGAGCTCACCGAGGCCTCATCCAGAATGCGGCGGATGGTCTCCGCCAGCAGCTCCGCGACCGACAGCTGCCGGATGCGCTCGGCCTTACTCGCCTCGGCGGACAGCGGGATCGTGTCGGTCACGACCAGCTCATCGAGCGCCGATTTCGAGATCCTCTCGACCGCCCCTCCCGACAGCACCGGATGCGTGATGTAGGCCACCACCCGCGCGGCGCCCTCGTCCTTCAACGCCTGCGCCGCCTGGCACAGCGTGCCGGCGGTATCGACCATGTCGTCGACCAGTAAGCAGGTCTTGCCTTCGACCTCGCCGATGATGTTCATCACCTTCGACTCGTTCGGCCGCGGACGGCGCTTGTCGATGATGGCGAGGTCCGCATCGTCGAGCCGCTTGGCGAAGGCGCGCGCCCGCGCCACGCCGCCCACGTCCGGCGACACGATGGTCACGTTGCGGTACGCCTGTTTCCAGGCGTCGCCGAGCAGCACCGGCGAGGCGTACACGTTGTCCACGGGGATGTCGAAGAACCCCTGGATCTGGTCCGCGTGCAGATCGATCGTCAGCAGCCGGTTGACCCCGGCGCTGGAGAGCATGTTCGCCACCAGCTTGGCCGTGATCGCCGCACGCGTGGCGCGCGGGCGGCGATCCTGGCGCGAGTAGCCGAAATAAGGCACCACCGCGGTGATGCGCGCGGCGGAGGCCCGCCGCGCCGCGTCCACCATCACCAGCAGCTCCATCAGCGTGTCGTTGGCCGGCGGACAGGTCGACTGCACGATGAAGACGTCGCGCCCGCGTACGTTCTCGATCAGCTCGACGTTGATCTCGCCGTCGCTGAAACGCCCGACGTAGGCGCGCCCCAGCGGCGTCTGCAGGCTGCGCGCGATGTCGTGCGCCAGCGCCGGGGTGGCATTGCCGGCGAACAGCGCCAGTGTGTCGCTGGTACTCATACTCTATGCGCCAAGCGCTGCGGGTCCTCTAGCTCAGTCATGGCTGGGGTGGAAGGATTCGAACCTCCGAATGGCGGGATCAAAACCCGCTGCCTTACCACTTGGCGACACCCCAGCAACCATCTGCGTCGCGCAAAGGTGGCGGGCAATCTTACAGCCGCGTCAAGCGCCCCGCCCCTGCCGCAGCCGCGCCTTCACCGGCGAGGCGTTCAGCCCCCGCGCCACCACGCTCGTCCAGCGATCGGGCACGCGCGCTGCGACGCGCTCGGCCTCGATCGCGGTCGCGAACGGCGCGAACACGCAGGAGCCCGTGCCGGTGAGCTGCGCCGGGGCGAGACGCCGGAGCCAGTCGAGCGCCTCACCGACCTCGGGGCAGAGCCGGCGCACCACGCCCTCGCAATCGTTACGCCCGCCCGACTCAAAAAAGGCGCGTATTGTGATGAGGGGGGAATTTCGTGTCAATTCAGGGCTCTGGAACACCTCGCGGGTGCTCACGGCGACGCCCGGATGAATGATGAGAAAGGAGCGCTCCGGGAGCTCCACGGGAGTCAGACGCTCCCCGACGCCCTCCGCCCAAGCGGAGGAACCCTGAACAAAAACAGGCACATCGGCTCCCAGCGGGAGCCCCAGGGCGGCAAGCTCGCTTATGTTAAATCCGCAGCCCCAGAGCTCGTTCAACGCGAGCAGCGTCGTCGCCGCATCCGAGCTCCCCCCGCCCAAGCCCCCGCCCTGAGGGATGCGCTTCAGCACTCGCAAGCTGGCCCCGAGCCCCGTACCACTCGCCGCCTGGAGCGCGCGCGCCGCGCGCACCGTGAGATCCGATTCTGCCGGGACGTCCCGCGGACCCTCCGGACGCTCGATCACGCCATCCGTGCGTATGCGGATCGCGATCGTGTCCGTGAGGTCGATGAGCTGAAACAGCGTCTGCAGCTCGTGGTACCCGTCGGCGCGGCACCCGATGACGTGCAGGAAGAGGTTGAGCTTCGCGGGCGCCGGCCAGCGGCTCTCCTCTGCCCCTCCCGTGCGCTTCACGACCGCCAGTCATCCACCAGGAGCTTGACGCGCACGTCCGCGCGCTCGAGCGTGAGGCGCGCCGGCAGCCACTCGCTGCCGACCGCCACATAGTCGCCGTAGTCGATCCGCCACCCATCCTGCTTAAGCGCGCTCAGGCGCTGTCGCGTGGGATCGAGCGTCTCGTCGGCGGGATGTGCGGGGTCTGGCACGCCGAGGATCCAGTAGCGCAGGCTCGCGAGCGGCGGGTCGAAGCCTAAGCGCGCAGCGAGCTCGGCGCGCGCCGCATCACTCGTGAGATGCGCACCACTCGCCATGACGACATCGAGATCGCTCCCCTCGGCGTCGACGTGTACGGCGCCGGCGCCGAGAGGTCCTTCGAGCGCCAAGCGCGCACGCGCTCCCTCCTGCGCCCAGCGCAGCCGGGCGTTGAAGCCCGCGCCTGCGGCGGCGACCGCGACACGCCCCTTGAGCTCGAAATGCTCGCGGGCCTGCAGCTCAACCTCGCGGGTGACCCAGGGCGGCGCGGCCGGCGTCGGCAACGGCGCGGTGCGGCACGCGGCCAGCGCCAGCGCGGCCACGCTCCACGCCAGGCTATTTCGCATCGGGTATGAACCGCTCCAGCGTCGACTTCAGGGGCTTGGACTGCGGCTCGCGCGCCAGCGCCGCCGCCCAGACCTTGCGCGCCTCGCTCTGCTCGCCGCTCACCCACAGCGCCTCGCCCCAGTGAGCGGCAATCTCGCCGTCGTGATCGATCGAGTAAGCGCGCTCGAGCGTGCCGGCGGCGCTGCGCGCGTCGCCGCGGCGGAAGTGCACCCAGCCAAGGCTGTCGAGAGCTGCCGGGTTGTCGGGCATGACGGTGAGCGCGCGGCGGATCAGGCCCTCGGCGCGCGAGAGCTCGAGCGAATGATCCGCGAGCGTGTAGCCGAGCGCATTCTGGAGCGACGGATCCTCGGGCCGTGCGGCCAGCAGCTGCTCGAGTGCGCTCACCGACTCGTGCACCTGCCCCGCCTGATCGAGGATGACGGCGCGGTCGTATTCGATCGACGGGTGATGCGGATGGCGCTCGAGCGCGCCGGCGAGCAGCGCGAGGCTCGCCTCGGCCTCGCCGTGGTCGGCCAGCAGGTGCGCCTTGGCGAGGGTGAGCTGCAGCTCCTCCTCCGGATGCTCGGCGGCGTAGTCATCCAGCAAGGTCAAGGCCTCGGTGCGCGCGCTGTCGGTGCGCGCGCGGCGCTCGAGCAGCAGCGCGGCGGCGCGCGAGCGCGCCGGCACCGCGACCGATGAATCGTACAGCCGGCGGTATTCGGCCAGCGCACGCTCGGGATCGCCTTCGCGGGCGGCGATGTCGGCGAGATAGAGCTGCGCGGCCTCGCTCCCCTCGCCGCTCGCGAGCAGCGCCGCAAAGCGCTGCTGCGCCTCCTTCAGGTCCCCTGACTGGAATGCCAGCAGCGCCAGGCGCCGGTCGATCTCAGGCGCCGGGACGGCGCCACCCCGCAGGCTCTCGAGCTGCTGATGCGCCTCCTCGACCCGATCGAGGGAGGCGAGGATCTCCGCGAGCTGGAGTCCCCCGCGCACCCCGTCCACGGCGACTGCGCTGCGCGCGGTGGCGATGGCGCGAGCGGCGTCGCCCTGCAGCACGTAGGCCCGCGCCAGCACTCGCAGTGCCGCAAAGTCCCCGGGGTCGTGACTCAGCGCCCGCTGCGCATAGCCTTCGGCGCGCTTGCCGTCGTAGGCGGCGAGCGAGAGCTCGCCGAAGATCGCGAGCGCCTGCGGCGCGCTCGCGGTCGGCTCGGGAACCGCGCTCATGGCGGCGAGCACCGCCGAGGCGTCGGTCTCCTCGAGCAGCAGCGAGACGAGATCGGTGAGGGCCTGCACGCCCTGGTCGTGCCCGGGTCGTGCGCGCCGCGGCGCGGCGTCTGATTGCGCGGCCCCGGGGGCGCTCTCACTCAGCGCGCTGCGGCAGTAGTCACGGACCGCGACGCGCGCATCCGCGGTGCGGTAGAGCTTGAGCGCGACGAGCGCATAGAGCGCGTTGGCGTCGCGGTCCCCGGGGGTCAGCGTCCGCCAGCGTGTCGCCGCCGTCCAGGCCGCCGGCAGATGCTCGCAGGCGAGCGCCACCTCGGTGGCGCGCCGCGCGAGACGCGCATCCCCGCCCGCCGCGGCTTTCGCATAGTCCTCGGCAGCCACGCGGCAATCGCCGCGCTTGAGCGCGGCTTCGGCGGTGAGGGTGAACGCGCTCGTGTCGCCGGTGGCCGGCGTCGGCGCCGGGTGCGGTGGCACCCCGGCACAGCCCGCAAGCAGTGCAGGTAGAACGAGGTAGCGTGCGGCGGCCGGTGCCGCCTTAAGGCAACTGGTGGCGCTCATTAGCTGTCACTATAGAGCCTCCGCCGGGGTCGCGCATTGCGCAACTTGTCACAAACTGCCGTCATCCCGGAAAATTTACCGTCCTTGAAAGCCTCCATCCGACAACGGCTCGAGAAGCTCTCCGATCGCTTCGAGGAGGTCGGCAGACTCCTGGCCACCGACGAGGTCGCCGGCGGCTCGCAGCGCTTCCGTGAGCTCTCCGTGGAGTATGCGCGCCTCGCCCCGCTCGCTGAGCGCTACCGCGCGTACCGGGGACTTGAGCGCGACCTCAAAGCCGCCGCCGACATGGAGGGCGACGTCGATGCCGGCATGCGCGCTCTCGGCGCCGAGGAGCTGGCGCGCGTCAAGGGCGAGATCGGCGCCGCGGAGGAGGAGCTGCGGCTGCTGCTGCTGCCGAAGGATCCGCGCGACGACAAAAACATCTTCCTCGAGGTGCGCGCCGGCACCGGCGGCGATGAGGCCGCGATCTTCGCCGGCGACCTGCATCGCATGTATGCCCGCTACGCCGAATCGAAGGGTCTCGCCGTCGAGGTCCTCTCCGAGAGCCCGGGCGAGCACGGCGGCTACAAGGAGATCATCAGCCGCATCGCCGGCAAGGGCGCGTTCTCGCTGCTGAAGTTCGAATCCGGCACGCACCGCGTGCAACGCGTGCCGGCCACCGAGGCGCAGGGCCGCATCCACACCTCGACGGTCACGGTGGCGATCCTGCCGGAGCCGGACGAGTTGAGCGAGATCGAGCTCAAGCCGGCGGATCTGCGCGTCGATACCTACCGCTCCTCGGGCGCCGGCGGCCAGCACGTCAACAAGACCGACTCGGCGGTGCGCATCACGCACCTGCCGACGAACATCGTCGTCACCTGCCAGAACGAGCGGAGCCAGCACAGGAACCGCGACGTCGCGATGAGCATCCTCAAGGCGAAGCTCGCGGACCGGGCGCGCGAGCAGGCCGAGGCGAAGATGGCGCAGGAGGTCGGCGACAAGAAGAAGATCGAGTGGGGGAGCCAGATCCGGTCGTACGTGTTCCATCCATACAATCTCGTCAAAGACCACCGGACCAACATCGAAACCAGCAATGTCCAGGCGGTGATGGACGGGGCGTTGGATGAATTCATCCGGGGATATCTTCTGTCAGGCGGGGCGGGC
>DASPRP010000014.1:0-58798 GCA_035624385.1 Steroidobacteraceae bacterium
GCTGGGCACCGCCGACATGATCGCCCAGATCGCCGACCGCTGTTACCTGGAGAAGTGCCGCGACCGGCTGTACGCGGAGTTCGTGCTCGGCGGCGTGGCGCTGCCCTTCTCCGACGGCAACCCGCAGGTCAAGTACGCCTCCGGCCTCGACCTGCTGCGGCAGACGCCGGAGTTCATCGCCGACGTGCGCGAGAAGCGCCTGGACCGTGACTTCCACCGCGCCTACCGCTACCTGGAAGTCCTCTACCACGGCCGCAATCCCTACATCGAGGCCATCGAGCGCAACGTCGAGTATCTGCGCCAGGTCCTGCGCAGCGAGAACTGGCAGCTGCTGCGGCGGCGGCCGCCGATCTTCGCGGCGGTCGAGGACCCGATGGGCACCATGCGCAATCTGATGCTCGGATATATAAAGAGAGTCTGGGCCAACTACTGAAGGGCTTCCGGTGGCGTCAGCCCCGGGGCGGCGAGTAAGATGAATCCCCACAATGCAGGGGATCCTGTCCGTGAGCCAGCCGGCTCCCCGGACAGGCACGAAAAGGGTGACCGCCGCCACTTTCAAGTTCCGCTACGCGGGTGCCGCGTTTCTCACCGCGCTGCTCGCCGCGGCCGCGGTCGCGGCGCTCCTCGCACTGCGCCACCAGGCCGACACCTCCGCGCTCAGCACTCTCGCGGAAGCTGCGGCCCGCGAGCGCGTCGGCGCCGAGCTCCAGGCGCGCGCCCACAGCATCGCCGCTCACGCCGCTGATTCGGTGGCCGGCGCGGTGCGCGCCGGGGACACGGCCGGGATCGCCCGGCGCCTGCAGCCCTTTATCGACGATCCCACGGTCGCCGCCGTCGCGGTCGCCAACGGCCTGGGGGGGACGCTCTACTCGTGGGAGCGCGGCACGCCGCCCGCCCCCGGAACCCAGAGCGCTGTGGTCACGGCGCCGGTACGCCTCATGGTCGAGAGCTTCCCCGGCGCGACGACTCCCGAGACGCTCGCGCAGCTCACTCTCACGCTCGAGCAGGCAGCCCCGGCGGCCGGCGTGCCGCTCGCCGGGCAGCTGGCCGCGGCCGGTGCCTCGCGCAGCAGCCTCACCTGGTGGCTGGTGCTGGTGCTGGCGACGGGCGGCGGCGTGGCCGCGGCGCTGCTCGCGTGGCGCGCGCTGCACGAGCTCCAGCGACCGGTCGAGTCGCTCATCAAGAGCGCCGACCGCATCGCCGTCGGCGACTACACGCGCCCGGTCGACGTGGATGCGCAGGATTCGCTCGCCGGACTCGAGCAGGCCTTCGAGCGCATGCGCGGGAAGCTCCGCCAGTCGACCATCAGCAAGAACTACCTGCACAGCATGCTGAACAGCATGACGGATGCGGTGTTCGTCACCTCTCCCGACGGAGTCATCAGGCTCGCCAACTCCGCCGCCTGCAAGCTGCTCGGCTTCAGCGAGGAGGAGCTGGTCGGCCGCGGCATCCCCTCGATCCTCGAGGAGCGCGAGCGCGCCGGCTTCGACCTGCTGCAGGCCGCCCAGGAGACGCGCGAGACCGTGGTGCGCACGCGCAGCGGCCAGACCATCCCGGTGGCACTCACCGGCTCGGTGATCGCCAGCGACGATCCGCAGTTCCAGGGCAACATCTTCGTGGCGCGCAACATCACCGACCGCAAGCGCGCCGAGCGCCGCATCCGCTACCTGGCCCGCTACGACGCGCTCACCAAGATCCCGAACCGCATGCAGTTCTACCACGTGCTGCAGCAGACCATCGCGCGCGCGCTGCGCTCGGGGCAGATCGTGGCGGTGCTGTACCTCGACATGGACCGCTTCAAGGAGGTCAACGATACCTTCGGGCACGGTGCCGGCGACCGCGTGCTGGAGGTGCTGGCGGAGCGCCTGACACGCGCCGTGCCCAAGGAGACCGTGGTCGGCCGGCTCGCCGGGGACGAGTTCGCGCTGTGCGTCGACGGGCTGCCGGCGGACGCCGACAACCGCGGCCCGATCGCGCAGCTCTCGCGCGCGATCCTCACCGAGGTCAGCCGCCCGTTCCAGCTGAACCAGCAGGAGATATTCCTGACCGCGAGCCTCGGCATCGCCTTCTGTCCGCGCGACGCCGAGAACGTCATCGACCTGATCCGCAACGCGGATGCCGCCATGTACTACTCCAAGCAGAACGGCGGCAACACCTTCGCCTTCTATTCGCCGGAGATGAATGCCGCGGCGGTCGAGCGGCTGATGCTCAAGAGCAAGCTGCGCCGCGCGCTGGAGCGCGACGAGCTGGAGATCCGCTACCAGCCCAAGGTGGACCTGCGCAACGGACGCATCATCGGCGCCGAGGCGCTGCTGCGCTGGCGGCTGCCCGGCCACGGCGACATCCCGCCGTCGCAGTTCATCCCGCTCGCCGAGGAGACCAATCTGATCCTCGATATCGGCGAGTGGGTGCTGAACCGCGTGTGCATGGACTACCGCCAGATGCAGAGCGAAGGCGGTGATCCGGGACGCATTTCACTCAATCTGTCCCTGAAGCAATTGCGCCAGGCGAGCTTCATCCTGCGCTGCCGCTCGGTGTTCCGCCGCCACGGAGTGTCCCCGACCGCCTTCGAGCTGGAGATCACCGAGACCACGCTGATGGCGGACGCGCAGCGCACCGTACGCCTCCTCGATGAGCTGTTCGCGATGGGACTGCACCTGTCGATCGACGATTTCGGCACCGGCTACTCGTCACTGTCGGCGCTGCAGCAGTTCCCGATCGGCACGCTGAAGATCGACCAGTCGTTCGTGCGCGATGCGAGCGAGGACGCCGGCGATGCCACCATCGTGCGCACCATCATCGAGATGGGGCGCTCGCTCGGCATGGAGGTGATCGCCGAGGGCGTCGAGTCGCGCGCCCAGCTCGAGTTCCTGCGACGCAACGCCTGCCTCTACGCCCAAGGGCGGCTGTTCGGCGAGCCCTGCACGGCCGCCGAGCTGCTCGCACTCCTCGCCCGCCAGGCGGCCGGCACCCTGCCGTTCGCGCATCTGCTGCGCCGGAGCGAGGAAGCGGCGGCACCCCGCTCGGCCTGACGTCGGGCGCTTCAGTGCGCCGTGGTCGTCGCGCCGCGCGCGGCAAAGGCGCGCGTGGCTTCGGCCGCCTGAGCCGACAGCGAGACGAGCGCCGTGCTGCTCGCGGTCTCGAAAGCCGCGATCACCTCGCTCATGCGGTCACCGGCCGCCGCAGCGCTCCCCGCGGCGACGAAACTCGCCATCAGATCCCGCCCCCGGCGCCCACCGAGCGTGCAGTCGAGCACCACCTCGACCTGGGGCGCGGATCTCCCCGCGCTGTAGTCGGCCTCGAAGCGCCGCACCGAGATCGAGAGCAGGTACTCGGCAGGGAAGGGGCTGCCCGAGTCCTGCACCGACTGCCAGTCGCCCGAGGCGCGCAGCGTTTCGACCGCCAGCGCCTCGACCACGTCCGGCAGCGGCGCCGGCCAGCGGCTGCCGAGGTAGAAGTTCATGCGGTGATCGGCCTGCACGAGAATGATGTGCGGGCCGTCCAGCCCCGGGGCCGCGGCCGGATGCGCGACCTGGAGCGAGCCGAGCACGGCCGCGGGCGCAGTCGCGGTGGCGCCCGCTGTCGCGGCGCCGGCGGCTCCGGCCGCCGGAGCGCGCAGCACATAGGTCTGCTCGGGCTTGGCGTCGCTATGAAAGAGGTTGGTACAGGCCCCTGCCCCAGCGAGCGAGATCGCCAGGGCCGCGGCCAGTGGCGGCGCCACCCGTGTCAGGCGCGGCCGCCTCATCGCGGGATCTCCACGCCGCGCTGCGGCGGCTGATAGAGGAGCTGCGCCGGGTTCTCGCGCAGGCTGTTGGAGAGCTCGCGGATATCACGCGCCGCCGCGCGGCCCTCGCGCACGAAACGCTCGATCTCCGGCAGCCCCTCGCGGGTGAAGGCGCGGATGTCCTGGCGGTTCTCGGCGACCGCCTGCTCGAGCTGACCGGTGGCGCTCGCGAGGTTGTCGGCGATGGTGCGCATGCGCTGCGCGGCGGCGCGGACGTCCGGATCCACGCTCGCGAGCATCCCGTGCGCGATACCCGCGGTAGAGGCGAGCTCGGAGCTCGCACCCCGGAGCTCGGCGATGAGCGTGTTGAGATCGTGCAGCGTGCGCGGCAGGCTCGCGGAGGCCTTGTCGAGGTTGCCGACGGCGGAGCCCACCGCGGCGATGTTCTCATCGCTCAGCAGGCGGTTGGCGCGGTTGGCCAGCGTCGCGGCGGTGGCCACCAGCTCGGGCAACCCCGCGAGGAACACGTCGAATCCCGAGGGCGCCGAGCGGATCACCGGATAGTGCAGGCTCGCCACGGGCGGGGCCAGCTTGCCGCTGCGGTCCTCGCTGAGATCGACGTACAGCAGGCCCGTCACCCCCTGCAGGTTCAGCTGCGCCACCGTGTGCTCCGACACCGGCGTGCTCGAGTCGATGTCGACGATCACTTCGGCGCGGCTCGAGTCGCGCGGATCGATGCGCAGGTCATTGACACGCCCCACCGGCACGCCGAGATAGCGCACCGCCGCGCCTTTCTCCAGTCCGCTGACGCTGCCGGTGAAATAGATCTCGTAGCGGTTGTAATCACGGTGCTCGCGCGTGTCGGAATACCAGTAGACGAACAGCCCACCGGCCAGTGTCACCAGCAGCACGAACGCGCCGACGGCGGCGTAGTTGGCCTCACGCTCCATGCAGGGCTCCAAGGCGCGCGCGCGCCCGCTCGCCGTGGAAGTAGGCCTGGATCCACGGGTGCGGGTAGTCGACGATGCCTTCCAGCGTATCGGACTCCATGCGCCTGTCCACGATCACCCCGACACGATTGCAGGTACGGAAGATGCTGTCCAGATCGTGCGTGATCATGACGATGGTGAGCTTCAGGTGCTGCTGCAGGTACAGCACCAGGTCGTCGAAGGCGGCCGCGCTCACCGGGTCCAGGCCCGAGGTGGGCTCATCGAGAAACAGCAGCTGCGGATCGAGCGCCAGGGCGCGCGCCACCGCCGCGCGCTTCACCATGCCGCCGGAGAGCTGCGCGGGGTACTTGCCGGCCGCATCCGCCGGCAGCCCCACCAGGCGGATCTTGAGCAGCGCCAGCCCGTCGAGCGCCGCCGGCGGGAGCTGCAGGTGCTCGATCATCGGCAGCTGCACGTTCTCGAGCACGGTCAGTCCCGAGTACAGCGCCCCCTGCTGGAAGGCGACGCCGTAGCCGGCCTTGATGGGCCGCAGCTCCTCTTCGGAAAGACGCGTGATGTCGCTGCCGTGGATACGCACCGTGCCGGCGGCCGGGCGCTGCAGTCCGAGGATCGTGCGCAGCAGCACCGACTTGCCCGAGCCCGAGCCGCCGACGATGCCGAACACCTCGTCGGCGTGCACCTGCATGTCGAGGCCGTCATGCACCAGCTGGCGGCCGAAGCGGTTCACCAGCCCGCGAACTTCCACCACCGGCTCCATCAGAATTGCATCTTCATGAACAGCACCGCGAACAGGGCATCTGCCAGGATCACCAGAAAGATCGCCTGCACTACCGCCACGGTCACCAGATGCCCGAGCACGCGCGCCGAGCCGCGCACCTGCATGCCGCGATAGCAGCCGGCGAAAGCGATGACCAGCGCGAACACCGGCGCCTTGATGATCCCAACCCAGAAAGTGCTGGGCGAGATCGCGTAGTTGACCCGGTTCACGTACTGGGTGAGGGGCATGTCGAGGAGGTAGCGGCACAGCAGCGCCCCGCCGCTGATGCCAATGAGATCTGCCAGGATGGTGAGCAGCGGCAGCGCAATCGCCAGCCCGAGCAGGCGCGGCACGACCAGCAGCTCGATCGGATCGGCACCCGTGGCGGTGAGCGCGTCCACCTCCTCGTTGAGCCTCATCGAGCCGAGCTCGGCTGCGAAAGCGCTGCCCGAGCGCCCGGCGACGATGATCGAGGTGAGCAGTACCCCGAGCTCGCGCAGCACGCCGATCGTCACCAGGTCGACTACATAGATGTCGGCGCCGAGCCCGCGCAGCTGCTGCGCGCTCAGGTAAGCGAGGATGACGCTGATCAGGAAAGCGATGAGCGCCACGATCGGCATGGCCGTGATGCCGGTGTCGTAGACGTGGCGCACGACCGAGATGGGCCGCAGCCGCCGCGGATGCGCCAGGCTCGCCGCAAAGGTGGTGCAGGTGCGGCCGAGAAACGCGAGTCCATGGACCAGATCGCGAGCCGAGCGGACGACGTAGCGGCCGATGGCAACCAGCGCGCGGTCGGCCGGCTCCGGGGCAGCGGCGGCGGCCGGTGAGACGGCCCCGGCGGGCTCCTCCGCGAGGGTCTGCTCGATCAGACGCAGCAGGTCCGGCGGGGTGCCGCGGAAGCTGACCTCGACACCGGCGCGGCGCGCGCGCCTGACGAAGCCACCGAGGGCCCAGGCCCCCGAGAGATCCAGCTCCGTGATGCCATCGGTGGCTACGCGCACCCGGGGCGCCGAGGACAGGTCGACCGCGGCGAGCGCCGTCTCGATCGCGGCGACTTCGCGCGCGCGCCACGCGCCCGTCAGCTCGAGCTCCAGGCCCTCGGCCGTACGCCGGACCTCGACGGCCTGTGCTCTCGGAACCGTTGCTGCCATCGCGGCCCTGTCGCCCGTCTGGAGATGGCGATCATAAGCGCGATCCCTCGGAGTGGGCGAGTCGAGCCATGGGCTGGCCGGCGCGCGCCGCCACGGGCGGCGCGCGCCATATCAGTCAGGTATCGTCGCGGTAGCGGCGGACGCGCGCGGCCGCGTAGGCCAGCGCGACCGCGGCGATCACCCCGAGCCACAGGTCGATGTCGGTGAACGCGCTGCGGACGTTGAACGTGTCGAGCACCACGCCTACCGGGGGCAGCTCCTTGAAGTTGGCGAACACGTGCTCGTGTCCGAGCCAGAGCTTGTGCCAGATCCCGTTGGTCCGGTAACGCTCGAAGTTCCAGATGTAGTGAGTGCCGAGTCCGATGCGCTCGACGATCGGCGCCACGGTGGTCACGAGCGTTGCCCACAGGACCGGGCTGCGCCGCGCCCAGGCCGAGAGCAGCAGCACCGCGGCGCCGACCGGCGCATACCACAGCACGCCGAGCGCCACGGTCATGAGCAGCACTACCTCCGTGCGCAGCCACTCGTACGTGCTCCAGCTGAGCGCGCCGGGGACACGTACCGTCAGGACCGCGCCGAACAGCAGGTTTCCGGCGGTCGCGAGCACGAACACTCCGAGCGGCACGACCACGGTCGCGACCAGGAGCTTGGAGGCGACGGTGAGCTCGTCCGACACCGGCAGCGACTTCCAGAAGAGGATGCTGCGGTCCTTGCGCTCGGAGTACAGGCAATCGAGCAGATAGAAGCCGGCGACGATCGACACCACCATGAAGAGCGGCAGGGCGAGCGCCCACTGCACGATGGTGAAGAGCGCCACTTTCTGCTGCGCGCTGAGCAGCTGCTCCGGGAGGTCCATGTTGATGCGGCCGATGACCACGGATACGAGCAGTACGGCCTCCACCGCGAGCGGCGCGATCCACAGCGAGCGATGCTCCCACAGCTCGCGGCGCACCAGCATGACGAGCACATCGAGCGGGCCGGCGCGGCGCAGGAGCGCGCCGGCGGGTGCCATGGCTGCGGCGTTGGCGTTCATATGAGTGCTGCCCCGCAGCTGGCGAACATGAGGAAGGTGGCGGCCGCGAGCACTCCCGCGGTCAGGAGCGGCGCCACCCAGGGGGCGGAGCGCTCCCACGGAGGGCGCGGCGCGGCGCGGCGCGGCGGATCGCGGGCGAGTTCCAGGTGGTGGCTCATGGGGTCGAGGCTCCCTGCATCTTGGCCACGAACAGATCGGCGATGGAGGGCGTGCGCAGCTCGCCGAAGGCAGCGAGCTCGGCCGCGGTGTGCCCCTCGAAGAACATCGCCACCCGACCGAAAACTTCCCGTTCGTAGAACGGGCGCAGCGCGCGCACCGCGGCGGCCTGCTCGGAGCTCACGGTGAGCTGCTGGTAGCGGCCGCCGAGCTCCTCGACCGGCGAATTGAGCGTCAAGCGCCCGTGGCTGATGAAGATGACGTCGGTGAAGAGCTGCTCCACCTCCTCCACCTGGTGAGTGGTGAGGAGGATGGTGCGCTCCTTGTCGTAGTAGTCGTTGAGCAGCGTGTCGTAGAACTGGCGGCGATACAGCAGATCGAGCCCGAGCGTCGGCTCATCGAGCACCAGGAGCCGTGCGTCGATCGCCAGGATCAGCGCCAGGTGCAGCTGCGTCACCATGCCCTTGGAGAGCTGGCCGACGCGGCTCGACAGCTTGATGTCCGTCTTGCTCAGGAAATTCTCGGCGATGCTGCGGTCGAAGCGCGGGTGCACGTGCTCGACGAACTCGACCGCCTGGGCGACGCGCAGCCAGCGCGGCAACACGGCCACGTCGGCGATGAAACACACGTCGCGCATGAGCTCATCGCGCTGCGAGCGCGGGTCGAGCCCGAGCACGCGCAGCTCCCCCGCGAAGGAGGTGAGGCCCAGGATCGCCTTGAGCGCGGTGGTCTTGCCGGCGCCGTTGGGGCCGATGAGCCCGACGATGCGGCCCGGCTCCACGCTGAAGCTCACCGAGTCCAGCGCGTGCGTCGCGCCATAGGACTTCTTGAGGCCGCGTGCTTCAATTACCGCTGTCATCTTGCTCCCCTTTGGCGGGCGCGGCCGGGAAAGGCGCCGCGGGGGCGGCGGCTCCGGCGCGCAGCAGCTCCTCGCCCGAGAGGCCGAGGCGCTGGATGGTCGCGTAGACCTTCGGCCACTCGTCCTCGAGAAAGCGCTGCCGCTCGTCCTTCATGAGCGCCTTGCGTGCCCCTAAGCTCACGAACATGCCGCGGCCCCGGCGTTTCTCGACCAGCTGCTCGTCCACCAGCTGCTGGTAGCCCTTGAGCACCGTCAGCGGATTGAGGCGAAAGTCCGCGGCGACGTTGCGTACCGAGGGCAGCGGGTCTCCTTCCTTCAGGACGCCCTCGAGGATCATGGCTACCACGCGGTCCCTCAGTTGCCGGTAGATCGGCAGGCTGTTGTCCCATTGCGGATCCATGATGGCCGTCGTGAGCGTCTCGGTGGACAAGGAAGCTGTTTCGGGAGGCTAGCGAACTAATCTACCAAAACGGCCGGCTCGGGCTTGCCGAACCAGGACGGCGTGGACGCGTGAGCGATGCTGATCATCTCGGGCTGCGTGCCCGGAACAACCGCGGTCGACTCGACGAAGGCCATGGTGCAGACGACGCAGATCAGGGCGGCGGCGGCGGCACTGGTAACATTCCGATACACGGTCTCGATGGCGTTCATGATGGTCTCCTCTCTTGCTTCTGCTCTCTCCGGCTCCCTGCACCATGCAGGTCGCGCTCCTTGGTGATGTACTCTAGTACAACACTACCTGAGTGTCAAGCTATTTCAGTAGATGACCTGGAGCGGTTAGGTAAAAGGGGGCTCGGGGCCTCGAAACCGGGGTCTCAGGGGGGGCCGCCAGAGCGCCGATACCGTTTTGCCAGGCTGGCCGGCGCGCACAGGCTAGAATTTCCGGCTCGTCTTCCCCTCGGCGCAGAGAAAGATCCGCATGAAACCCGCTGTGAATGTCGCGATCACCGGAGCCGCCGGGCAGATCGGCTACGCGCTCGCCTTCCGCGTCGCCTCCGGGGCGCTGCTCGGCCCCGACACGCGCGTGAGGCTGCACCTGCTCGAGATCAGCGCGGCGCTAGGGGCACTCCAGGGCGTGCTGATGGAGCTCAACGACTGCGCCTTCCCGACACTCGCGAGCGTCAGTGCGAGCGACGATGCCAGCGTCGCATTCCGGGACTGTCAGATAGCCATGCTGGTCGGCGCGCGGCCGCGCGGACCCGGCATGGAGCGCAAGGATCTGCTGCTCGCGAACGCGCAGATCTTCTCCGCGCAGGGCAAGGCCCTGAATGCCGTCGCCGACCGCAACGCGCGCGTGCTGGTCGTCGGCAATCCCGCCAACACCAACGCGCTCATCACCATGCACAACGCGCGCGAGCTCAATCCGCGCAACTTCACCGCCATGACGCGTCTCGATCACAACCGCGCGGTGGCGCAGCTCGCCGCGAAGACCGGCGCGCAGGTGACGGATGTCCGCCGCATGACCATCTGGGGCAATCACTCCGCCACGCAGTACCCCGACCTGAGGCACGCGCTGGTGCGGGGTGAGAGTGCGCCGGCGCTCGTCGGCCGCCAGTGGATCGAGGAGACCTTCATTCCGGCCGTGCAGCAGCGCGGTGCCGCCGTCATCAAGGCGCGCGGGGCTTCCTCGGCCGCCTCGGCGGCATCCGCCGCCATCGACCACGTGCACACCTGGGTGCACGGCACGGCTGAGAACGACTGGGTGAGCATGGCGATCCCGTCCGACGGCAGCTACGGCATCGCCGCCGGCGTCATCTACTCCTATCCGGTCACGATCGCGAACGGCGAGTACCGCATCGTCCCGGGCCTCGACATCGACGAGTTCAGCCGCCGGCGCATGGACTTGACCCACGCGGAGCTCCGCGAGGAGCGCGACGGAGTGAAGAACCTGCTCGGCTGACAAGGAGGCCAGCGATGCTCGGTGCGATCGTCTCGCTATTGGTAGTGGTGGCCGCCGCCTACGCGGTCACCCAGGTCGGGGGCGTCATCACGCTCGCGTTCATCGCCGCGGTGCTGTTTCTCGCCTACCGGCGACTGTCGCTGCTGTCTTTCACGGTCACCTTCACCGTGCTGCTCGCCGTCTACACGACGCTTGGAGCCCCGGCGGGCATCTGGAAGGGCCTCTTGTGGGTGCTGCTCGCGGGACTGTGGCTGCTCAACGTGCGGCCGCTGCGCAAGGCGCTCATCACCCGTCCCTTCCTGGCCGCCTATCTCAAGCTCCTGCCCTCGATGTCGCAGACCGAGAAGGAGGCGCTCGAGGCGGGCACGGTGTGGTGGGACGGGGAGCTGTTCACCGGCGCGCCGGATTGGCGCAAGCTCCTCGCCTCCAGGCCGCCGCGCCTCTCGGACGCCGAGCAGGCCTTCCTCGACGGCCCGTGCGAGGAGCTGTGTCGGATGCTCGACGAGTGGCACATCACTCACGAGCTCGGCGACCTGCCCCCCGAGGTGTGGGCCTTCCTGAAGGCTCGCGGCTTCTTCGCGATGATCATCCCGAGGAAATACGGCGGTCTCGAGTTCTCGGCCTTCGCGCACTCGTGCGTGCTGGCGAAGATCTCGAGCCGCAGCCCCACCACCGCCTCGACGGTCGCGGTGCCGAACTCGCTCGGGCCGGCGGAGCTGCTCAACCACTATGGCACCGAGGAGCAGAAGAACTACTACCTGCCGCGCCTCGCCCGCGGCGAGGAAGTGCCGTGCTTCGCACTCACCGGCCCGCGCGCCGGCTCCGATGCCGCCTCCATTCCCGATACCGGAGTGGTGTGCCGCGGCACCTGGCGCGGCACCGAGGTGGTGGGCCTCAAGCTCAACTTCTCCAAGCGCTACATCACGCTCGCGCCGGTCGCGACCGTCGTCGGGCTCGCCTTCCGCATGTTCGATCCGGACAAGCTCCTAGGTGCCAAGACCGACATCGGCATCACCTGCGCGCTCATTCCGCGCAACACCCCCGGGGTCTCCATCGGGCGGCGGCATTTCCCGCTCAACGTTCCCTTCCAGAATGGGCCCATCGAGGGACGCGACGTGTTCGTGCCGCTGGACTTCATCATCGGCGGACCCGCCATGGCCGGCAGCGGCTGGCGCATGCTGGTCGAGCAGCTCTCCGTCGGCCGCTGCATCTCGCTGCCCTCCAACACCACCGGGGCGGCCAAGGCGGGCGTGTGGGCCACCGGCGCCTACGCGCGCATCCGCTCGCAGTTCAATACGCCGGTGGGGAAATTCGAGGGCGTCGAGACCGTGATCGCCCGCATGGTGGGCCTTACCTACACCATGGACGCGGCGCGCTCGGTAACCGCGGGCGCGATCGACGGCGGCGAGAAGCCCTCGGTGCCCTCCGCGATGCTCAAGTATCACGTCACCGAGATGGGCCGCCAGGTCGGCAACGACGCGATGGACGTGCACGGCGGCAAGGGCATCATGCTGGGACCCAAGAACTATCTCGGGCGCGGCTACCAGATCACTCCGGTCGCCATCACCGTCGAGGGCGCCAACCTCCTCACCCGCAACCTCATCATCTTCGGCCAAGGCGCCATTCGCTGCCATCCGTTCGTGCTGCGGGAGATGAACGCGGCGCGCAATCCCGACCGCGCCGCCGGCGTCGACGCGTTCGATCGCGCGCTGTTCGGGCATATCGGCTTCACCCTCTCGAACGCGGTGCGCTCCTTCATCATGGCCCTGACCCACGCGCGCTTCACCCGCGCCCCGGTCGCGGGCGACACGGCGCGCTACTACCAGCACATCGTGCGCTTCAGCGCCTCGTTCGCCTTCGCGGTCGATGTGGCGATGCTCACCCTCGGCGGCTACCTCAAGAAGAAGGAGGGTCTGTCGGCGCGGCTCGGCGACGTGCTCTCCTCGATGTACCTCGCTTCGATGGTGCTCAAGCATCACGAGAACCAGGGGCGGCGCGCCGAGGATCTGCCCATCGTCGAGTGGGCCTGCCGCAATCTCCTCTACTACGCGCAGGAGCAGCTGCACGGCTTCCTGCGCAATTTCCCCAATCGCGCGCTGGCCGCCGTGATGCGCGGCCTGATCTTCCCGCGCGGCCTCATCTATTCTGCGCCGGGCGACCGGCTGGGTCACCGCGTGGCCGCGCTCGTGACCGCGCCGACCGAGGCGCGTGACTGGCTCTGTCACGGCATCTACCGCACGCTCGAGCCGCGCAATCCCCTCGGCCTGCTGCAGGAGGCCATGGTGCTCGCCGGACAGCTCGAGCCGCTCGTGAAGCGCATCCGCGTCGAGGGAGTCAAGACCGGCAAGATCACGGCGCTCGAGCTTCCCGGCCAGATACAGCAGGCGCAGAGCGCCGGCATCGTCTCCGAGACCGAGGCGGCGGCGCTGCGCGAGTACGACCGCAAGACGATGGATCTCATCAACGTCGACGACTTCGCCTCCGAGGAGCTCGGCATCAGGGCGCAACCGCTCGAGGCGCAGCCGGCCGCCAGTCAGCCGCGGCCCCACGTCGCATGAGCACGGGGGCGGCCGCCGCCGTGCCGCCGGATGCGGCCAGCGCGGCGCAGACCGCCACCACGGAGCCTGCGGCCGCCGTGCCGGTGGCCACGGTGCCGCGCTGCGACAACTGCGGCGCGAGCGTTCCAGGCCGGTACTGCGGCCACTGCGGGCAGCGTCTCGAGCCGCCGCTGCACTCGCTGTGGCACTTCGCACAGGTGGCGACCGAGGACCTCACCCATGCCGACTCGCGGCTGTGGCGCACGCTGTGGGCGCTGCTTTTCAAGCCCGGCTTCCTCACGCGCGAATTCCTCGCCGGCCGGCGCGCCCGCTACCTGCCGCCGGTGCGGCTCTACCTCGTGCTGTCGGTGGCGTTCTTCCTGCTGGCCGCCGCGACCCACAAGCAGCCAGAGGTGCTGCAGCTGTCCACGTCGGACAGCGGCGTGCCGAAATCCGCGCGCGTGATGCCGCTCGGTGAGCCAGGCCTCGAGACCACCCCCGCGCGGCCCGGCGAGACCAGGGAGCAGCGTGCCGCGCGCGAGTGCGCCATGATCAGCTACGAGGGCCCGTGGGCAGCGACCCTGCGACCGGCGATGCAGCGGGCGTGTCTCAGGATCCGCGCCGACAACGCGCGCTCGCTCATGGATGCCTTCCGGCACAATCTGCCGCGTGCCATGTTCGTATTCTTGCCGCTGATCGCCGCGCTCATGATGTTGCTCTACTGGCGACCGCGGCATTACTACGTCGAGCACCTGCTGCTGCTGGTGCACAACCATGCGTTCGTGTTCCTGGTGGTGCCGCTCGGCTGGGTCGCGGGGGCACTGCTGCCGTCTGCCGCCAACTGGGTGAACCTGGCGCTGTTCCTGTACGTCGTCTGGTACGTGTACCGCTCCATGCGCACGATGTACGGCCAGGGCCGGGCGCTCACGATTGCCAAGATGACCCTGCTGGCGTTCTGCTATTTCGTCTTCGGCATGCTGATGTTCGTGCTCAACTTCGCCTACAGCGCACTCACGCTGGAGTAACCAGGAAGGAGTCCGTCATGCGTACCCTGCTCACTGCCGCCTTGATCCTCGCCGCGCCGCTGGCGCTCGCCCAGGAGCGCACGCCCTCGCCGCCCGGTGCCGAGGCCTACATCATCAGCCCCAAGGACGGCGCCAGGGTGACGAGCCCGGTCACGGTGCAGTTCGGCCTGAAGGGCATGGGCATCGCGCCCGCCGGGGTGAAGTTCGACAACACCGGACACCATCACCTGCTCGTCGACAGCGATCCACCCGCGAACCTCGGCGCGCCGCTCCCGGCGACCGACAAGCTGCTGCACTTCGGTAAGGGCCAGACCGAGACATCGTTGACGCTTCCGCCCGGCAAGCACACCCTGCAGCTCGTGCTCGGCGACCAGAGCCACGTCCCGCACGATCCGCCGGTGATCTCGAAGAAAATTACCATTACCGTCGTCGCGAAATGAGCCCCTGAGCGCTCCATGAGCCGCGCGGTCCTGCACGTCGACATGGACGCGTTCTATGCGTCCGTGGAGCAGCACGACAACCCGGCGATTGCCGGGCAGCCGGTCATCGTCGGCTGGACCGGAGGCCGGGGTGTCGTGACCGCCGCGAGCTACGAGGTGCGCCCTTTCGGGGTGCGCTCGGCGATGCCGATGCGCACCGCGCTGAAGTTATGCCCGCAGGCGATCTGCGTGCGCCCGCGCATGGCGCGCTACCAAGAGGTCTCGCGCACCGTGTTCGGCGTGTTCCGCGAGGTCACGCCGCTCGTCGAGGGGCTGTCCCTCGATGAGGCGTTCCTCGACGTCACCGCCAGCCAGGAGCTCCTGGGCGGCGCGGTCGAGATCGCACGCCGCATCAAGCTTCAGATCCGCGAGCGCACCGGACTCACCGCCTCGGTGGGCGTCGCGCCCAACAAGCTAGTGGCGAAGATCGCCTCCGACCTCGCGAAGCCCGATGGGCTCACGGTCGTGGAGGCCTCAAGGGTGCGCGAGATGCTCGATCCGCTCTCGGTGCGCCGGCTTCCCGGCCTCGGACGCAAGACCGGCGAGCGGGTCGAGGCGGCGGGCATACGCACGCTCGGTGAGCTGCGCAGCGCGCCGGATGCGGTGCTGTGGCCGCTGTTCGGCCGCTACGCCGCCTGGGTGCGCGAGCGCGCCTCCGGCGTCGACGAGCGGCCGGTGCTGCCGGATGTCGAGGAGAAGTCGCTCTCCGCCGAGGATACCTTCGAGAAGGACATCGATGACCCGCGCGCGCTGCAGACGCAGCTGGCGCGGCTGGCCGACCTCGCAGGCGCGCGGCTGCGCAGCCGCGAGCTGGTCACCGCCTGCGTCGGCGTGAAGATCCGCCGCCACGACTTCTCGACCTTCACGCGGCAGCGCGCCATCGCACCGGCCACCAGCGCCGGCCGCGTCATCACCGGCGTCGCGGCCGAGCTCCTCGAGCGCTGGCTGCGCTCGCACCCGGGAGCGAAACTTCGCCTGCTCGGCGTGGTCCTCACGGAGCTCAGGCCCGCTTCCCAGCTCGGGCTCTTCGAGGATCTGCGCCGCGCGCACGCGATGGATGCGGCGCTCGACGAGGTGCGCGCGCGCTTCGGCGCGCGGGCGCTGCGCCGGGGAAGCACCATCGAGTAGCATCGGGTCCATGTATCTCAAGTTCTTCGGCCTGAACGAGAAGCCGTTCGCGATCACGCCCGATCCGCGCTACCTCTACCTGAGCGAGCGCCACGCCGAGGCCCTGGCGCACCTCATGTACGGCATCAACGAGGCCGGTGGCTTCGTGCAGCTGACGGGCGAGGTGGGTACCGGCAAGACCACCATCGTGCGCTCGCTGCTCGCGCAGGCGCCGAAGGACGCCGAGATCGCCCTCATCCTCAACCCCAAGATGACCGCAGCGGAGTTCCTGCTGACGATCTGCGAGGAGCTCGGCATCGACGTGCCGGAAGGCTCGCGCCAGAGCCTGAAGGACCTGGTCGACATCCTCTCGGGCCGCCTGCTCGAGGCGCATGCGGCGGGACACCGCGTCGTGCTGGTGGTGGACGAGGCGCAGAATCTGTCGCCCGAGGTGCTCGAGCAGGTGCGGCTCCTCACCAACCTCGAGACTAACACGCAGAAGCTCCTGCAGATCATCCTCATCGGCCAGCCGGAGCTGCGGGAGCTGCTCGCGCGCAACGAGCTGCGCCAGCTCGCGCAACGCATCACCGGCCGCTATCACCTGGATCCCCTGTCGCGCGAGGAGACCACCGCCTACGTGCGCCATCGCCTGCGGGTCGCGGGCGCGACCACCGACATCCTGAGCTCCTGGGCGCTCGGCGAGGTGTACCGCCTGTCGCGCGGTGTGCCGCGGGTCATCAACGTCATCTGCGACCGCGCGCTCCTCGGCGCCTATTCGCTCGACCGGCACCGGGTCACCGGGGCTCTGGTGCACCGCGCCGCCGCCGAGGTGTTCGGACGAGGCTTCGCCGCGTACTGGCTGCCATGGGCGACCGCCGCCGCCGTCGCCGCGGTGCTGGCGGCGCTCACCGCGACGCTGTGGGCGTTCGGGCCCTGGAGCCTGGCCGCACACCCGGGCGCAGCGGCTGCCGTGAAGCCGGCAACCGCGGCTCTGGCCGCGGCGGCGGCCACGCCGGCCGCGGCTGTCAGCGCGTCACCTGCCGCGCCGACGCTCGCGCAGCTGCTGGCCGCCCACGCCGCCGAGACCGACACCGACAGCGCCTTCGGCAAGCTCTTTGAGCTCTGGGGCGCGAAGTACCAGCCGGGCGGCACCGACCCGTGCACCCAGGCGACCCGGGCGCACCTGGAATGCCTGGCGGAGCGCGGCTCCTTCGGCCAGCTGCGCCTCTACAACCATCCGGCGATCCTGATGCTGAGCGATGCGGGCGGCAGCAGCCACCAGGTGGTGATCACCGCTCTCGACGACGAGCACGCGCGGCTCGATCTCGGCGGCGCGCACGCGGTCGGCCTCGGCGAGTTGTCGCACTTCTGGCTGGGCGATTTCGTGATGCTGTGGCGCCCGGCCAGCTCGCCGGTCAAGTCGCTGTCGGCCGGGATGCGCGGGGCGGAGGTGCGCTGGTTGCGCCAGAGCCTCGAGCAGCTGGCGCACGTCGAGTCGAGCGCACCGGTGAGCGACGTCTTCGACGCCGAGCTCACCGGCCTGGTGCGCGATTTCCAGCGGCAGCATCAGCTGGCAGTGGACGGGATCGCCGGGCCGCAGACACAGATCGCGCTCGCCGGCGCGGTGGCGGGCCCCGGCGTACCGCTGCTGTCGACGGGCGATACTCACGGCGGGTGACCGATGTCGTTCATCCTCGACGCGTTGAAGAAATCCGAAAGCGACCGCCAGCGCCAGGGGGGACCTGCGCTCTTCGAAGTGAAGGTCGCCCCGCCGCGCCGTGTCCTGCCGGCGTGGGCGGTGGTGATCGCGGTGCTGTTTGTGGCGAATCTCGCCGTCGTGGGCTGGCTGCTGCTGCGGCACGGTACGCCCGCGGCCGAAGCCGCACCGGCGGCACGAGTACCGCCGCGCACGCAGGCGGAGCCGGCTCCCGCTCCGCCGGCAACCGTCCCGCCCACCGCTGTTGCGATGAATGCACCGGTCGCGCTCAACGCAGGAGCGGCGGCCGCGCCCGCGGTGAGCCCGGCGGTGCGCAGCGTCGCAACCCTCCCTGCCGCGGCACCGGCAGGCGCCGCACCGAGCGAGCCGCCGCCGAGCGCCGATGATCTTGCCCCGGCTGCCGAGCCACCCCCGTCCGGGAGCGTGGGCAAGGTCAAGCGCGCCACCGAGGCCGGCGTGCCGCTCTACCAGCAGCTGGCCGCCGCGCCCGGCACCCGGCTGCCGCAGCTGCGCCTCGATCTGCATGCCTATGCCGAGCACGCCCAGGACCGCTGGGTGCTCATCAATATGCACAAGCTGCGCGAGGGCGACTCGCTCGAGGGCGTGCGCGTCGAGCACATCACACCCGACGGCGCGGTGCTCTCTTACCAGGGATCGCAGTTCCTGCTCACGCGGGAATGAAGGCGGAGCCGCAGTGGCGGCAGTCCGCGTCAGTCCCGCGGCGCGTCCGCTCGGAACCGTTTCACACCTTGAACCAGTTCACAGAATGAGCTTCACAGAATCCGTAGGTCCGGGGCGACAGCGACGAGGTGCTGCGTCATCTTTCTTAAATGAGCGCGCATCCCACGCCACCGGCTCGTATGCTGGTCGTCGAGGACGACGTCCGCTATGCGGAATGGCTGCGCCACCACCTCGACGTGCTGTGTCCGCGCGCCAGTGTCAGCATGCTCAATCTGGCGGAGTTCGAGCGCTGGTGCAGCACTTTCTCCGGCCGTGACTGCGACCTGCTGATGCTCGGCTGCCGCTTCGGCACCAGCCCCGAGGATCCCAACTCGCCGGGGCTGGCGCTGCTGCGCCGCCTGCGCGACCAGCCCGCGGCCCCTGCCGTGATTGCGATCGCCGAGGACGGCAACGAGCTCACCGCGGTGCGTGCCCTGCAGCTCGGCGCCCTGGACTACCTGCCGAAGAAGCTGCTGACGCCCGAGCGACTGAGCACCGCGGTACGCGTGGCGCTGCGGCGCGTCGAGCGGCGCGTGGCGCGCCGCCTGGCGAGCCTCGCGCACATCGAGCATGACCGGGCGGCGCACGCCGCCAGGAATCCCGCCGATAACCGCCCCGCCGGGCGCGTCGGCGACACGGTCGCGGGAGTCGTGCCGTCCGATGCGGTGCCGCCCGCGCCCGACGGCGCCCCCACCTCCGCGACCGAGGCGCTGCAGCCACCGGGCGTCGTGGCTCTGCTGACCAGCTCTCCCGGCGAGGACTTCATCCCGGGCTACACGCTGCGCGTCAAGGTGGGCGAGTCGGAGAAGGCGGCCGTCTATCTCGCCACCAGCGCCGCGCGCGGCCACAACGTGGCGCTCAAGGTCTCCAAGACGCTGCGCGACGAGGCGGCCGGACGGCAGTTCCTCGAGCGGGAATACACGGCGGTGCAGGCCATCAAGAGCCCGCTGGTGGTGGAGATTTACGACTACGGCGTGCACGCCGGCTTCGAGTACCTGGCGATGGAGTACCTGCCGCGCGGCGACCTGAAGGCCCGCATCCAGCGCGGCGTCTCCGAGCGCGAGGCGCTGCAGTACCTGCGGCACATCGCCGAGGCGCTGCAGGTCGTGCACCAGGCAGGCCTCGTGCACCGCGACCTCAAGCCGCCGAACGTCATGCTGCGCGAGAACGACGCCGTCGCGCTCATCGATTTCGGCTTGGCGCGCCAGATCGACGGCAGCACGACGAGCCTGCAGACCGGCCAGACCGGGGTGCTGCGCGGCTCGCCTTACTACATGAGCCCGGAGCAGGCGCTCGGCGACCAGCTCGACGGCCGCTCCGATTTCTACTCCCTCGGCATCATCCTCTACGAGATGCTCACCGGGCAGAAGCCCTACACCGGCGGCACCGCTCTCGACGTGCTGCAGCAGCACGTCAACAGCCCGCCGCCGCAGCTGCCGCAGAACCTCGAGCGCTACCAGCCGCTGCTCACCCGCCTCGTGGCCAAGTCACGCACCGAGCGCTGCGCCAGCGCGGCCGAGATCATCACCGCGGCGGACGAGCTGCTCGCCACTGCGGCAGCTCCACCGGCCACCGAGCCGCAGTCGAGCGCCGCGTAACAGCTCCCACCCAGTCTAGCCATGCGGCGAGTGCCCGCTCGCTCAGGGATCCCTGGGTGGTGCGCACTACCCGGCCTTGGCCCGTTCCTGCGCCCGCCCGAGCGCCAGCGCCAGCACCATCCACACCGCCGAAATCGCCGCTCCGAGCCAGCATACGGTCGAGATACCCGCGCCGAGGCCCGACGTGAGCGCCTTGTACAGCGCTGCGCTGCTCGTGTCCCCCCCGCGGTACACAAAGGTGTCGATCAGGCTCTTGGCCTTGTACTTCTCCTCGCGGGTTACCACGGTATACAGCGAGTCGCGGCACGGGCGGCTGATGCCGTAGTCGCCGATGCGGCGGGCCGCCAGCACCACAACCACCACCATCAGCGACGGCGCCAGGGCAACCAGCGCGTAACCGAACGTCATCATGACCGGCACCGACACCAACAAGGGCGTGAGCCCAACCGATTTGAAGAACCGTCCGAACAGGAACAGCTGAATGACGAGCGCCCCCGCCTGAACGCACAGGTCGACGGTGGCGAAGAAGCGCGTCTGCGCATCGTGCGAGCTGAACGCCTTGGCGACCAGCGCCTGCTGCTCGAGGTAGAGGAAGGTCGTGACCCAGGTAAGCAGCAGCACGAACAAGGCGATGCCGAGGAGATATGGCGAGCGTGCCACCTGCTGGAACGCGGCGAACGCACCGCCTCCCAGCGCGCGCTCAGGAGCCGCGCCTTCCGCGGCTGCCTGCCGGCGCTGCCAGCCGACGACCCGTGTCATGAAAGCGAGCGACAGCAGCAACAATGCCGCCGAGATCGGCAGCAGGTTGATGGTGCCGAGAGGCACGGCCAGATAGCGGTCGATGAGCGGCCCGATGAGCCCGCCGGTGCTGGCGCCCGCGGCTATGAATCCGAACATCCGGCCTGCCTGCTCACGAGTGAAGACATCCGCCATGAGGCTCCAGAAAGCCGCTACCACGAACAGATTGAAGACGCTCACCCACACGAAGTAGGCGCGGGCGATCCAGGTGTGATCCTCCTGCACACGGAACCAGAGGTAGAAAGCGATGAGATTGGCGGCGAAGAAACCGTACACCCAGGGCAGGAACACCGTGCGCGGGAAACGGGCGGTGAGCCATCCATACACCGGCTGCACTGCCAGCATCACCACGAACACTGCCCAGAACAAATCCGGCAGTTTCTCCACTCCGGAGGTAATGCCCATGGTCTCGCGCACCGGACGCAGAATCGCGTAGCTGGTGAACATGCACAGCAGCGTCGCGAACGAGGCCAGCAGCGCCGGCGCTTCACCGGGCTGCAGAACGACCAGGCGGCGCAGGAGTTGGCTCATCACCGAAGTCCGATCAGCGGGGGCGCCGCTTGTTGGGTTATTGAGCGCCGCACCGGCCCTCGGACCTGCGGCGCAGCACGTTCGCGCGCCGCAATAGTAGCGCGGTGCGCTGCGCGCGCGCTTGACGGCCGGGGACCCCGGGGAGCACCCTCGGAGCGTTGCAGCGGTACCGGGGGACCAAGAAGTGAGAAGAAGAAGCTTCGTTGCGGCGGGGCTCGCCGCGCTGACCACCGCGGCGCTGCGCCGTCCCGCCTTCGCCGCCTCCGCCGACCTCAACGCCGTAGGCCTCGAAGGCGCACCGCTGATCCTCAAGGGCACCGACGTCGACGAGTTGCGCGCGGCGCTGCGCGGTGAGCTGCTCGCTCCCGGCCTGAGCGGCTACGATCAGGCCCGGCGGCTGTGGAATCCGGCCTTCGATCGCCATCCGGCGCTCATCGCCCGCTGCAGCGGCGCGGCGGACGTCAGGCACGCGGTGAGCTTCGCCGCCGCTCACGGCCTGCTGACGGCGGTGCGCGGCGGCGGCCACAGCTTCAGCGGCCAGTCCGGCTGCGACGGCGGACTGGTGATCGATCTCTCGCCGATGCGCGCGGTCGAGGTCGACCCGAGCACCCGGCGGGCGCGCGTCGGCGGCGGCGCGTTGCTCGCCCACCTCGATCGTGAGACCCAGGGCTTCGGCCTCGCCACGCCGGCCGGCGTGGTGGCGGATACCGGAGTGGCCGGACTCACGCTCGGCGGCGGCATCGGGCGCCTCGGCCGCAAGTTCGGGCTGAGCTGCGACAACCTGCTCGAAGCCGAGGTGATCACCGCGGATGGGCGTTGGCTGCGGGTGAGCGCCCAGCAGGATCCTGACCTGCTGTGGGGACTGCGGGGCGGCGCCGGCAACTTCGGCGTGGTGACGGAGTTCATCTTCGGCCTGCACGAGGTCGGTCCGTTGTACGGCGGCACGCTGAGCTTCCCCTTCGACGCCGGTGCGCGAACGCTGCTGAGGAACTACGCGGACTTCATCGCGGGTGCACCCGATGAGCTCTATGCCGGGGTAGACATCGACAGCGACGCGCACGGTCAGCGACTCATCGAGCTCGACGTCAGCTACGCCGGCCCGGCGCAGGAAGCCGAGCGCGCGATCGCGCCGCTGCGCAAGCTCGGCAAGCCGCACGAGGACTCGCTCGCCATGGCTTCCTACGTGAAGCTGCAGGGGAGCGAGGATGCCCCGGGCTTCGCGCATCACGGCATCTACCTGCGGGGCGGGTTCGTCAACGGCCTGACCCCCGGGCTCATCGATACCGTCGTCGGTTGCGTCGAGGGCACACAGCTCGACACGATCGATCTCGGCTTCCAGCCGACCGGTGGCGCGATCGGGCGCGTCAAGCCGCACGACACGGCCTTCTGGAATCGCGCCGCCCGCTGCTCCATGCACGTGCTCGGACTCTGGAGGCCCGACGCCGACCACGACACCGTCGAGCGCAACAAGGAGTGGGCGCGCAGCTCATGGGCGAAGATCGAGCCGCTGACCCTCGGCCACTACGTCAACTACACGAACAGCGAGGATCACGGCAGCCGCCTGGCGGCGGCGTACGGCGACAACTACCCGCGTCTCGCGGCGCTCAAGAAGCGCTACGATCCCGGGAACTTGTTCCGTCTCAACGCCAACATTAAGCCGGCCTGAGGCTGTTGTAACACAAAGTGGCGGCACGCTTGACACACCATCGTCATGCGGGTGCAATGCGGCTGTTGTGAGCTCCCTGCACCTGGTCGATACGACTCTGTTCTACTCGCCGACCAGCGGCGGCGTCCGGCGCTATCTCAACGCCAAACACTCCTGGCTCCGCGCGCACACTCACTGGGAGCACAGCATGTTGGTGCCGGGGCGGCGCAACCGCTTCGAGCGCGGCGGCCTCTGCACCCTGTCGGGCTTCACGGTGCCGGGCACCTTCAACTACCGGCTGCCGCTCAACGTGCGCCGCTGGAAGCGTGTACTCGACCGGCTGGAGCCGACGCTCATCGAGGCCGGCGATGCCTTCCACCCCGGCTGGTGCGCGGCCGCGGTAGCGCGGCGCCGCGGGATCCCGGTGGTGGGCTTCTATCACTCGAACGTGCCGCAGATCATCGGCCGCCGCTTCCGCAGCATCGAGCGACCGGTGCGCCGCTACCTGCGCAGCCTCTATGCGCGCTTCGACGTCGTGTTCGCTCCGAGCCGCGTGATGTGCGAGTACCTCGGCGCGCTCGGCGTCCACCATGCGCTGCACCAGCCCCTCGGAGTCGATGCCGAGGTGTTCCACCCGCGCCGCCGCACGCCCGGCTTACGCGAGCGGCTCGGCCTGCCGGCCGACACGCGGCTGCTGGCCTATGCCGGCCGCTTCGCGGCGGAGAAGAACCTGCCGGTGCTGCTGCAGGCCTTCGCGCAACTCGGCGCCCCCTATCACCTGCTGCTCATCGGCGGCCACAAGCGCGCGCGCCCGGCGGCCAACGTGACGATGGTCCCCTACCGGCGCGACAGCCTGGAGCTCGCCTCGTGGATCGCCTCGGCGGATGCGCTGGTGCACGCCGGCAGCCGCGAGACCTTCGGGCTGGTGGTACTCGAGGCCATGGCTTGCGGCCGCCCGGTGGTGGCGGCGCGCGCCGGCGCCTTCCCCGAGCTCGTCGACGAGAGTGTCGGCATGCTGGCCGAGCCCGACAGCGCCTCCGGAATGGCCACGGCCATCGCCACGCTCTACCAGCGCGATCTCGCCGCGCTCGGCGCCGCGGCACGCGCGCGCGTGCTGAGGCAATTCACCTGGGATCGCACCTTCCGCCAGCAGATCGATACCTACGCCGCGCTGATCGGCGCGCGCCGGCCGGTGGCTGAGCCGGACGAGGAGTTCGGACTGAGCTCGCCGAGCTCCTAGAAGTCTCTACGGCCGCAGCGCGCGCAGCAGCGCGATCCCAGCCCGGCTGCGGGCGATGCCGAGCATCACGCCGAACAGCAGCCGGCGCCTCAAGGGCGCGGGGCGCGGCGGGATCGCCGCGTAGAAGCGCTGCGCCACCTCGCGGTGCACCTCCACCGAGCGCGCCTCGAGGAGCCACGACCGTGCGCCGCTCGCAATGCGGTATTCGCCCGGCGCGCTGCGCTCGACCACGGCGTCCTCGAGCCGCCCGGGAAGATCAGCCGGGGCGCGTCCGGCGAAGCTGAGCCGGACTTGCTCCCCGGAAGGCTCGGCGGTGCGCCCGGTGAGCGTGAGCCCGAGCGGCCCCTGAGGCTCGCGCGCACAGCTCACCGCGCCGCGAAACCCCGCCAACTTCACCGCCGCCACGTCAGGTGTCCCACACCGGCTCGACCTCAACCGTGGTGATCACCGAGTTGGCGATGAAACACTCCTCGTGCGAGCGGTGATGCAGTGCCTCGATGTCGGCGCGAGTCGGCCGCTGCTCGCCGGAGAAGCTCACCCGCGGATGGAGCGTGACGCGCTCCATGGCGGTCTTGCCTGCCGAATTCCTTGCCATTACCCCCTCGGCGTCGTCGCGATAGTCATCCACCCGGAAGCCCCTGGCGGCCGCGAACGACAGGAAGAACAGCATGTGGCAGCTCGAGAGCGCCGCCACCAGCGCCTCCTCAGGGTCCACCGCGTGCTCGTCGGAGAACGGCACGCGCACTACGTGTGGAGACGAGGATGCCGGAACCTCGACTCCGCCGTCGAAGTGCCAGCGGTGCGCGCGACTGTAGCGGTTGTCGGTAAAGGCGGCCGTGCCCCGCTGCCAGTGAATCCGCGCCGAGTACGAGTGCACCGCCATCGTTTTCCTCCGCTCCCTCCGGGCCGCGATTGTACGATAAGGCGATGAACAGCCCGGTGCTGGAGCCCCGCCGCGACCTTGGCCTGACGCACGCGACCTCGCTGGTCGTCGGCGTCATCATCGGCACCGGCATCTTTCTCAAAGCGGCGAGCATGGCTCAGGCGGTGGGAACGCCGCTGCTGGTGCTGGCGGCGTGGGCCGCCGCCGGCGGCGTCGCCATGCTGGGCGCCTTGTGCTTCGCCGAGCTCGGCGCGTTGCTGCCGCACGCCGGAGGCGAATACGTCTACCTGCGCACCGCGTACGGGGAGGTGCCGGGATTTCTGTTTGCCTGCAATGCCTTCGTTCTCGGGGGAGCGGCGGTCGCCGCCTATGGCGCGGCAGTCGCGATCTTCGTCTCCGACATTCATCACTTCGACGCGCGCTGGTATCAGCACGCGCTGCATGTCGGCGGCGCGACCTACGTGCTCGAGTTCGGCATGCGGCAGCTGATCGCCGTGGCGGTGATCGCCGCGTTCACGCTCGTCAATTGCCTCGGCGTGATGCTCGGCGGTCGCGTACAGACGCTGCTCACGGCCACCAAGGTGGTCGCGGTCCTCGCGGTTGCCGCCGGCGTGTTCGCCTTCAGCGACGTCCACGACTGGGCGAACCTGCGCGGCGAGCCGGGCGGGGGCAGCGGGGGGCTCGCCGGCTTCGGCGGCGCGATGTTCGCGGCCCTCTGGGCGTACAGCGGCTGGCAGTTCCTGCCGATGGCGGCGGGCGAGGTGCGCGATCCGCAGCGCAATGTGCCGCGTGCGATCGTGGGCGGGGCGCTGCTGGTACTCGCGCTCTACCTGACCATCAATGCCGCCTACCTCTATGCCTTGCCCTTCTGGCAGGTCGCGAGCGCCAACTCGACCGCCTACCCCGACGCCCCCTCGGTGGCGGCGCGCGCGGTGCAGACCTTCCTCGGCGGGCGGGCCGCGCCGATCGCCGCGCTGATCTTCCTGATCTCGACCATCGGCTCGTTGAACGGCGTAGTCCTGAGCGCGGCGCGCGTTCCCTACGCCGCCGCGCGCGACGGGCTGTTCTTCGCCGCCTTCGGTCGGCTCCACCCGGCGAGCCGCGTGCCGCTCACCTCGCTGGTGCTGCTGGGGCTCTGGGGGGCACTGCTCGCGGCCTCCGGAACCTTCGACCAGCTCACCAACATGGCGGTGATGTCGTATGCGCTGTTCTGGATCCCGGTGGCGCTGTCGGTCATCGTCCTGCGGCGCAGGCTCCCGCATGCGCCGCGCCCGTTCCGCGTACCCGGCTACCCCTTCACACCGCTGCTCTTCGTGCTGGTCATGGTCTGGATCGTCGTGAGCGGCTTCCTCACCGCGCCGCGCGAGTCGCTCGCGACGCTGGTGCTGATCCTCCTCGGGCTGCCGCTCTATCCACTGTTCCGCCGCCGCGCCGCGCGCGCGCCGCCCGCGGCCAGCCAGGGCGGCTGAGCGGCCCACGCCTCACTCCGCCTCGAGCTCCCACAGCGTGAGCGGCGCGCCGCGCCGCAGCCAGAAGCCGAGACCGGCCGCGCGAAAATGCCGCTTCAGGCGTGCGCGGTACCAGCGCGCGCTGCGCAGGTGCACGTCGGCGTCGGTGCGCTGGCGGTCGCAGTTGCGCTCCAGGTCCCCGCGGGTGAGCGCGCTGAAGTAGAGCGCGCCGCGGCTGAGCCGCGCGAAGTTGCGCAGTGCGCGCTCGGCGGCGGCGCGATCGAGGTACTGCAGCACGTCGTAGCAGATGACGAGATCGAAGCGCGCGCGGGCGCGGAATGCCTCGATGCGCCCGTGACGCCAGCCGTAGCGGCGGCAGAGATAGTCGCTCGCCTCGAGCCCGATGTAGTGCGCGCGCGGCAGCAATCGCCTGAGCTCGCCGCGCAGCAGCCCGGTGCCGCAGCCGGCCTCGAGGATGCGCCGCACCGGAAGCCCGAGGTGAGCGACGAACGCCGCGATCAGGCGCGCGCGCGCGCGCATCTCGGCGCGGCTCGCGACCGCGGTGCGGGCATCGTAGTAGTAGCGCCGGTAGTACTCGCGATCGAAGCGCATGCAGGCTGCCCTGCGACTCTAGAGCAGGGCCCGTGCGATGAGCCGCTGGTAGTCGAGGCCGCGCGGCAGCGTGCCGAAGGCCGCCGGCGCGCTCAGCGCCAGGCGCGAGGCGAGGAACGCCTCGCACGAGGCGGCCGGGCCGTGCGCCAGGAAGAGCGCCGCCTGCACGGCGAGCGCCAGGCGCTGGGTGAGATCCCGGGCGCGCAGCTCGCCGTCGTCGCCTGGCGCGAGGTCGCGCCGCAGCGCGGCGACGAAGCGGTCGTAGCGCGCATCCTGCCCGCGCGCCGCCGCGAGCAGCGCGTCCAGCGCCTCGGGAATGCCCGCCTCGCGAGCGAGCGCACGCAGCACATCGAGGCACATGATGTTGCCGGAGCCCTCCCAGATGGAGTTGAGCGGCGATTCGCGCAGGCGGCGGGCGATCGGACCGTCCTCGACGTAGCCGTTGCCGCCCAACACCTCCATCGCCTCGGCGCACACCGTCGGGGCGCGCTTGCAGACCCAGTATTTCGCCACCGGCGTGAGCAGGCGCCGCAGCCGCGCGGCGTCCTCGTCGGAGCGCGCGTCATAGGCCCGCGCCAGGCGCATCACCAGCATCACCGCCGCCTCGCACTCGAGGGCGAGGTCCGCCAGCACGTTCTGCATCAGCGGCGCTTCGCTCAGCAGCGCACCGAAGGCGCGCCGGCCGCGCGTGTGGTGGATCGCCTGCGCGACGCACTGGTGCATGAGGCCGGCGGAGGCAATCGCGTTGTCGAGGCGCGTGTACACGCCCATCTCGAGTATGGCGGGGACGCCGCGTCCCTCCTCCCCGACCAGCCAGCCGAGGGCCGCCGCCAGCTCGACCTCGCTGGAGGCGTTCGAGCGGTTGCCTAGCTTGTCCTTCAAGCGCTGCAGATGCAGGGCGTTCACGCTGCCGTCGGGCGTGAAGCGCGGCACCAGGAAGCACGACAGTCCCTGCGGGGCCTGCGCCAGCACCAGGAACGCATCGCACATCGGCGCCGACAGGAACCACTTGTGCCCCGTGAGGCGATACTCGCGCCCCGGTCCGCGCACCCCGACCGCCACGGCACGGGTCGTGTTGCTGCGCACGTCCGAGCCACCCTGCCGTTCCGTCATGCCCATGCCCATCAGTAGGCCGCGCTTGGCGGCGGCCGGCAGGAAGCGCGGGTCATATTCGCGCGACTCGAGGGCGAGCACCCACGGCTCGAACTGCGGCCCGTGGCCGACGAGCGCCGGCACCGCGCCGTAGCTCATGGTGGCCGGACACTGCGTGCCGTTCTCGATCTCCGCCCACATGAGGTAACCGGCGGCACGGGCGACATGCGCGCCGCGCCGCGGCTGCGCCCAGGGCCCGGTGTGCAGCCCCTCGGCGACCAGGCGGCGCATGAGCTCGTGCCACGCGGGGTGAAACTCCACCTCGTCGCGCCGCTCGCCGAGGCGATCGAGCGCGCGCAGCTCGGGCGGGTTGCGGTTGGCGGCTTCGCCGAGCGAGAACATCTCGGCAGTGCCGAGCCGCGCGCCGAGCGCCGCGAGCGGCTCGCGATCGGCCGGGTCACCCTCGCGCGAGAGCGCCTCGGCGAGCGCTGAATGGCTGCTGAACAGGTTGTAGCCGGCAAGCTCGCCCGGCTGGTTGTGCGTCTCAGTCCCTGTCGCGCTCATGTGGGCAACTCGTGGTCGGTGCACTCGAAGCGGTCGCGTACGTTGTTCCTAATATGTTCCGGCGGGTCGCCGGCGGACAAGTGGAGACGTCGATGAAGCTTGAGTCCCTGCGAGGCGTGCTGGCCGCCGTGCTCGCGTGCGTCGTGCTGTCGGCTTGCGTGGTGGCACCGGCGCCCGGATACGTCTGGATCGGCGGCGGGTGGTTCTGGGAAGGCGGGCGCTATGTCTGGCACGGGGGCCACTGGACCGCGCCCCGCCCCGGCTACCACTGGGTGCCGCGCACCTGGGTCCGGGTGAACGGCGGCTGGCGCGTCCATGGCGGGGTCTGGGTCGTCGGCTGATTTGCCACGGGTAGCGCCGCGCTGCACACTGCGCCGCTCGGGCGACCGGCGCCCGGGAGGAGCGCACCCATGAGTACGGCGTGGACGGCGGGCACCTGGCTGCTCGCGGCGGTTACCCTGGCGGCCGCACAGACCCCCCGGGCCGCGAGCGGCAAGTTCACCCTGTCGAGCCCCGACATCGCCGCAGGCAAGACGATCGCCGCCGCGCAGGTCTTCAACGGCTTCGGCTGCACCGGCGGCAACGTCTCGCCGGCGCTCTCGTGGAGCAATGCGCCGGCGGGCACGAAGAGCTTCGCGCTCCTGATGCACGACCCGGATGCGCCCACCGGCAGCGGCTGGTGGCACTGGGTGGTGTACAACATCCCGGCGAGCGCCACATCGCTGGCCGCCGGCGCCGGCGACCCGAAGAAGGGCCTGCTGCCGGCCGGCGCCGTGCAGGGCCGCACGGACTTCGGCACGGCGGGCTATGGCGGTCCATGCCCGCCGCCCGGCAAACCCCACCGCTATTACCTGCGGCTCTACGCGCTCAAGGTGGAGAAGCTCGAGGTGCCGGCGGACGCGACTGCCGCGCTCATCGGCTTCAACGTAAACGCCGCCGCGCTCGGCAAGGCCGAGCTCATGGGTCTCTATGGCCGCTGACGCACGGCTCGAGGCGGGCGGCACGCGCGAGCGGCGGCCGGCGATCTGGCCGTGGCTGCTCATGCCGCTGATCGTGCTGCTGGTGTTCTGCGCGCTGGCGCGGATGCACCACCGGCCCGGCACTCCCTGGGCCGGCTCGTGGGCTCATCCGCCGGCGAACGATGCGAGCCGGCCGCCGACCCGCTAGGCTCCCCATGACACCTGCCGCCACCAGAGCGCGCGCCGCTGCGCCGCCGCGCCGCCGCGCCCCGCGCGTCGGCTTCGTGAGCCTCGGCTGCCCGAAGGCACTGGTGGATTCCGAGCGCATCCTCACGCAGCTGCGCTCCGAGGGCTATGAGGTCTCGCCGACCTATGACTCCGCCGATCTGGTCGTGGTCAACACCTGCGGCTTCATCGATGCGGCGGTGGATGAATCGCTCGATGCGATCGGCGAAGCGCTCGAGCACAATGGCCGCGTGATCGTCACCGGCTGCCTCGGCGCGAGGCCCGAGCGCATTCTCGAGCGCCATCCGCAGGTGCTCAAAGTCACCGGTCCCGCGCGCTACGAGGAGGTGGTGAGCGCGGTGCACGCGCATCTGCCGCCGGCGCACGACCCGTTTCTCGACCTGCTGCCGCCGCAGGGCGTGCGCCTGACGCCGCGCCACTACGCCTATCTCAAGATCTCCGAGGGCTGTAACAACCGCTGCAGCTTCTGCGTGATTCCCGCCATGCGCGGCCGGCTCGCGAGCCGTCCGATCGACGAGGTGCTGCGCGAGGCCGAGCGGCTGGTGGCAGCCGGCGTGAAGGAGTTGCTGGTCATCTCCCAGGACACGAGCGCCTACGGCACCGACCGGCGCTACGCCGGCGGCGAGTGGCGCGGCCGGAAGTGGCAGACACGCTTCATCGACCTGGCGCGCGCGCTCGGCTCACTCGGCGTGTGGGTGCGGCTGCACTACGTCTACCCCTACCCGCACGTGGACGAGCTCATCGCGCTCATGGCCGCCGGAAGCGTGCTGCCCTATCTCGACATTCCGTTCCAGCACGGCAGCCCCGCGGTGCTCAAGCGCATGCGCCGCCCGGCGCACGCGGAGAACACGTTGGCGCGCATCGCGCAATGGCGCGCGCAATGTCCGGAGCTGACGCTGCGCAGCACCTTCATCGTCGGCTTTCCCGGCGAGACCGAGGACGAGTTCGCGGAGCTGCTCGCGTGGCTCGAGGCGGCACAGCTCGATCGCGTCGGCTGCTTCAAGTACTCGCCGGTCGAGGGCGCGGCCGCCAACGCGCTCACGCACCACGTGCCCCCCGCGGTGCAGGAGGAGCGCTACCGGCGCTTCATGGAGCGCGCCGCCGCCATCAGCGCGCGGCGCCTCGAGATGCGGGTCGGCCGTCGGATGCGGGTGCTCGTCGACTCCGTGGCACAGCGCGAGGCAATCGCGCGCAGCGCGGCCGATGCGCCCGAGATCGACGGCGTGGTGAGGATCGCGGACGCCGGCCGGATCCGCGCGGGAGACTTTGCCGACGTCGAGATCGTAGGCTCGTCCGCTTACGATCTCGCCGGCCGTCTCGTGTGAGGCGGCCGGCGAGCCGGACTCACATTCCGAGCGACTTCATCATCTCCGCGGCCTTCGACTTCACGGCGTCGGCCTTGGCCATGGCGGTGGTGAAATCCCCGGAGGCAGCGGCATTGCTGGCGTCCGCCCACGTCGACTTCAGCGAGTCGAGGCCGGTCTTGGCGGCGGCCACGGCCTCCTTGGTGACGCCCTTCGGCAGTTTCTTCGTCTTCGACAGCGCCTCGACGCGCTTGGCGAGGTCGTCGACCATCTTCGGCACCGCGGTGCTCGCCGGGCCCCAGTCGTCCTTCGCCTTGGCGAGCGCGGCCTGCGCCTCGCTCTTCTTGGCGACGATGGCGTCCTTCATGCTCCCGATCGCGGCGGTCAGTCCCGGCGCCGCGGCCAGCACGCCCGCGTAGTCACCCTTCTCGAAGCTGCCCTTCATGTCGGAGAGCTTCGCCTCGACGCCGCCGAGCTGCTCGGGCGCGTACTTCTGTGCCTCGTCGCGCACGGCGTCGAGCGCGGCCTGCGAGCTCGCCACGGCCTGCTCGGCCGGTCCCTTCTGGGTGTTGCAACCGGACACGAGCACGGCCGCCAGCGCGGCCAGCAGGAAGACGGAGAGTTTTTTCATTGTTGCCCCTCTGCAAGTGTTGCGAGCCGCGGCTCGCGCCGCAGCGCAGCGCGAGAGTAGCACGAATTCACCGCACCGGGGTCGGCGGTGCCGCGGGGCTCACGCACTCGCCGCGCACGGCGTCATCGACGCTCGAGTAGTCGAGCGCCGCGGCGGGCAGTTGCGGCAGTGCGGCGCGCAGCAACGCGTCCCGCACCGTATGCCGCAGCCGCGCGACGCGCAGCTCGATGCCGCGCGCGCTGAGCCAGCCGCAGAACTCCCCGAGCGTCTCGAGCGCGGTGCTGTCGAGATCGGGAGACTCCTCGAAGCTCAGCACCACCCGCTGCGTGCCGGGGGACGCGAGCACCAGCTCGCGGGCGCGCAGCAGCAGCGGCTCGGCGTTGGCGAAGAACACCGGCTCCTCGGCCCGCAGCACCAGCAGGCCAGGCGTCGTAACCGCCTGCGGAAAGCGTGCGACGCTCACGTAATCGTGCTCACCGGCCCGCCCGAGCACCGTGATGCGCGGGCTCGCGAGCGACCTGAGCAGCCAGGCGAGCGAGAACACGATCGCCGCGAGCAGCCCGTTCAGCACTCCGAACAGCAGCACCGCGAGCACCGCGGCGACAGCCACCTGCCGGTCGCGCTGCCAGCGGAAGTAGTTGGCGAACACCGCGGGGCGCAGCGACTTGCTCACCGCGTGGATCACGATCGCCGCCAGCACTGGTCCCGGGATACGCTCGATCCACCGCAGGAACAGCGCCACCAGCACCAGCACCACCGCCGCCGCCGTGAAGCCCGCGAGGCGGGACTGCGCGCCCGCGGCCTCGTTGGCGGAGGTGGCCGAATAGCCGGCGCCGACCGGCGTGCCCTGCAGCAGTCCCGCCACCGCATTGGCCACGCCGAGCGCGAGGAGATCGCGGTTCGGCTGCACCGCATCGTCGTGCTTGAGCGCGTAGGTGCGGATCGAGCCGTAGGACTCGGCGTAGAGGATGAACATGAGCGCCAGGGAGGAACCCGCGAGCGCGGCGACGCGCGTGCTGTCCGGCAGCGCGAAGTGCGGCATCGCCGGAGTGAGATCGATGGGACCGGTGAGCGTCACGCCGTGGGCCGTCAGCCAGGGTGCGGCGAGAATACCGGCGATGATCACCACCAGCGGGCCCGGGACGCGCGGCACGCGCTCGAGTACGAAGAGTCCGGCGAGCGACAGCAGCCCGCAGCTGAGGCTCGGCCCCTGCCACGACGGCAGACCGCGCACGAGCTCGGCAATGAGCGCAAAGAAGCCGGTGCTGCTCGCGTGCATCCCGGCGATGGTTGGCCACTGTCTGACGGCGATCACCAGCGCGAGTCCGAAGGCATAGCCGCGCAGCACCGGCCGCGCGATGAAGTTCGACACGGCGCCGAAGCGCAGCGCGCCCGAGAGCACGAAAGCCATGCCCGCCCCCACCACCAGCATCGAGGCCACGGCGGCGCGCTGCGCCGCGCCGCTCGCGCCCATGGCGACCATCGCCGAGGCGAGCACCGCCGCCGAGGAGGAGGTCGCCGAGACGATGGCGAAGCGGCTGCGGCCGAGCAGGGCATAGCAGACGAGTCCCGCGAACAGTGCGATCACCCCGGCCTGGGGCGGGAGGTCCGCGAGCCCGGAGTATGCGACCCCCTCCGGCAGCAGCAGCCCCGCGATGGAAAGGCCCGCGAGCAGGTCTGCGGCGGAGGCGGCGCGGGTGGCGGTCGTGGGCACCAGGTGCAGTCCTTCCGGCCGAGGCGCTTACGCTTACCAGCGGAAAGCTGCGCCGATTGCCGGACCGCTCATGGTGAGACTCGAGCCTTGGGAAGAGAAGTGATACGCGAGGTACCTCCAGGTGCCGACGACCTCGCCCCAGCTGAATGCGTAGCCAAGACCCGCGAGCGTCTGCCACGTGAGCTGCGACGCACCCGTTCCGACATCGAGGTAGTAGGGCACGAACCAGGCGCGCTGCCCGCCGAAGCTCCACCGGCCCTTGACACCGGCGATGGCGTCCCAGTAGGTGGAATCCGAGTCCCCGGACCCCTGTCGCGCGGGACCGGCGAGCGGTCCCACATCGCCACTCAGTTGCCAGTCCAATTGCTGCTGCAGAAAGAGGCCGCGCGCGCCGAGCAGCACGTCCAGGGTCGCCGCGGGCGTGCCGCAAGCCCGGTAGGTTCCCGCGAGCGTCCAGATGGTGCTCCGGACGTGCAGGTCCAGGTCGGCGGTGACGTTGGCCGGGATCACCACATCGCCGATGGACAGGACCCGGGTGGCCGACTTCGAGCCGGTCGCATTCATGTACACGAGGTCGGTGAAGCCACCCCAGGGACCCCTGCGCGCCTCGAAGGCCCCCATGGCCGCGAAATTGAGGTTGGAGATGATCTGGTGGGGATCGACACTGATGTCGACGCTCGTCCCGGTGGGAAAGGTGGCCGAGCCGCGCAGCTCTGGCAGGTAGACGTACAGGAGCGCGCTGAACTGCCAGTCGGACGAGGGTGTTTGTGCCGCGGACGAAGCGCTGAATCCAGCGACCCCGAGGAGCAGGACCGCGAGGCTCGCGAGCGGCCGGTGCACAGCGGCGGTCATGCGCGCGGTGCCGTGGCTATTCCACCGTGACGCTCTTGGCGAGGTTGCGCGGCTGGTCGACGTCGGTGCCGCGCAGGATCGCCGCGTGATAGGCGAGCAGCTGCAGCGGTATGGTGTAGACGACCGGCGCCTGCACGTAGGTGACGTGCTTGGGCATCTCGATGACCGTCACGCCGTCGCTCGGATGGATGCCCGCTTCCGGGTCGGCGAACACGATCAGCTCGCCGCCGCGCGCCCGCACCTCCATGAGGTTGGACTTGAGCTTCTCCAGCAGGTCGTTGTTGGGGGCGACCGTGACCACCGGCATGTCAGCATCGACCAGGGCGAGAGGCCCGTGCTTGAGCTCACCGGCCGGATAGGCCTCCGCGTGGATGTAGGAGATCTCCTTGAGCTTCAGCGCGCCCTCCATGGCGATCGGATAGAGCGCGCCGCGGCCGAGGAACAGCGCGTGCCGCTTGCCGGCGAAGCGCTGCTCGGCGAGGCGCTGGATCACCGGGTCGAGCTGCAGGGTCTTCTCGATGAGCGCCGGCAGCTCGATGAGTCGCGTGACGAGTCCCCGCTCGCGCTCGGGATCGGAGCCGCGATGGCGCGCCAGCGCCACCACCAGCATGCCGAGCGCGGCGAGCTGCGTGGTGAACGCCTTGGTCGAGGCCACGCCGATCTCGGGTCCGGCGCGCGTCAGCATCACCAGCTCCGACTCGCGTACCAGCGAGCTCTCCGGCACGTTGCAGATGGCGAGCTGCGACAGGTAACCCGACTGCCTGGCGAGCCTGAGGGCTGCCAGCGTGTCCGCGGTCTCCCCCGATTGCGAGATGGTGACGAACAGCGAGTCGGGCGGCACCAGGGGACTGCGGTAGCGGTACTCGCTCGCGATGTCGACCGCGCACGGCACCTTGGCGATCTGCTCGATGAAGTAGCGCGCCACGCAGCCGGCGTGATAGCTCGTGCCGCAGGCGACGATGTGCACGTTGCGGGTGCGCTTCAGCACCTCGGTAGCCGCCGGGCCGAAGGCCGCCTCGAGCAGCCGCCCGTTGGCGACGCGCTCCTGCAGCGTGTTGGCCACCGCGCGCGGCTGCTCGTGGATCTCCTTGAGCATGTAATGCCGGTAGGGGCCCTTCTCGGCGGCATCCGCCGACAGCTCGCTCTCGCGGATCTCACGCTCGACGCTCGCGCCGTCACGGTCGATGACGCGCACCGCGGTGCGCCGCACCTCGGCGACGTCACCTTCCTCGAGGAACATGAAGCGGCGGGTCACCGGCAGCAGCGCCGCGACGTCCGAGGCCACGAAATTCTCGTCCACCCCGAGCCCCACCACCACCGGGCAGCCCTCGCGGGCGAGAATCAGGCGGTCGGGGTCCTGCTCGCTCACCACCACGAGCGCGTAGGCGCCCTCGAGCTCGGCCACCGTGGCGCGCACCGCCTTGAACAGGTCGTGCAGCGTCTGCAGGTGGTAGTGCACGCGGTGGGCGATGACCTCGGTGTCGGTCTCGGAGGAGAACTGGTAGCCGCGCCGCTCGAGATCGGCACGCAGCTCCTCGTGGTTCTCGATGATGCCGTTGTGGACGATCGCGATGCCGTCGCGCGAGATGTGCGGATGCGCGTTGCGCTCGCTCGGCACGCCGTGGGTCGCCCAGCGCGTGTGGGCGATGCCGATCTTCCCCGAGGTGGGGTTGTGGGTGAGCGCCTCATCGAGCATGCGCACCTTGCCCACGGTGCGCAGCCGCGTGAGGTGCTGCGTGCCGTTGAGCACCGCGATGCCGGCCGAGTCGTAGCCCCGGTACTCGAGCCTGCGCAGTCCCTCCATGAGGACCGGGACGATGTTGCGCTCAGCGACCGCTCCGACGATTCCACACATGGCGTCAATGCCTCAATCTGGCCTCAGGCCGAACCACGCTGGACCGGGCGGCCGGGGCGCCCAGTGTGCCTCAAAACGACGGAACGCGCTGATTCTGCTGGCGAAAGCCGTGATCGGGGTCGCAGAGAAGCCACCGGACCGGGTGCCGGCGCTCAGCTCTTTTGCTTCACCGGCCGCCGCCAGCCCTCGACGGTCTTCTGCGGGGCACGCGCTACGGTGAGCTTGCCCGCGGGCACCGCCCGGGTAACGGTCGAGCCGGCGCCGATCGTGGCGCCGGCGCCCACGGTGATGGGGGCCACCAGCACGCTGTTGCTGCCGGTGTGCACGTCATCTTCGATGACCGTGCGATGCTTGTTGGCGCCGTCATAGTTGGCGATGATCGTGCCGGCGCCGATGTTGACCCGGGCGCCGAGCTGCGCGTCGCCGAGGTAGGCGAGGTGGTTGGCCTTGGAGCCTTCCCCGAGGCGCGAGTTCTTCACCTCGACGAAGTTGCCGATGTGCACGCCGCGCGCGAGCGTCGAGCTCGGCCTGAAGCGCGCGAACGGCCCGATGTTGCAGTCGGGCCCGATCACGGCGGAGTCGATCACGCAGTGCGCGAACACCTCGGTGCCGGCGCCGAGCTCGCTGTTGCGGATGAGGCACCCGGGGCCGACCCGCACGCCGTCGCCGAGCACCACGCGCCCTTCCAGCACGACGTTCACGTCGAGAAACACGTCGGCGCCGTGCGTGACCGTACCGCGCACCTCGAGCCGGGCGGGGTCGGCGACGGTGACGCCGGCGAGCATCAGCTCGCGCGCCTTCTCGCTGCGCCACGCGGCCTCGGCCTCGGCGAGCTGCGCCTTGTCATTGACCCCGGAGACCTCGATCGCCTGGCTCGCCACGACCGCCCGCACCGGGACGCGCTCCTTCACCGCGAGCGCGACCACGTCGGTCAGGTAGTACTCGCCCTGGGAGTTGTCGGGCCTGAGGAGCGCGAGCCAGCTGCGCAGCCGCTGTGCCGGCGCCGCCAGCACCCCGGTGTTGCATTCGCGGATCGCGAGCTGCGCGCGGCTCGCGTCCCGCTCCTCGACGATGCGGCGCACGCCGCCGCCGCGCTCGCGCACGATGCGGCCGTAGCCCGCGGGATTGTCGGTCCGCATGGTGAGCAGGCGCAGCTCGGTCGCCGCCTGCTGGCCGAGGAGCTCGGCGAGCGTCGCGCGGCGAATCAGCGGCACATCGCCGTATAGCACCAGCACGACGTGCCCGTCGGGGACCTGCGGCATCGCTTGGCGGAGCGCGTGGCCCGTGCCGCGGCGCTGCGCCTGCAGCGTCCAGGTGACGGGTGCGTCGGCGAGCGCCGCGCGGACGCGCTCGCCGCCGTGTCCGTACACCACGTGGATGGCGGCCGGGTCGAGCGAGCGCGCGGTATCGATGACATGCTGCAGCAGCGGCCGGCCGGCGAGCGGCTGCAGCACCTTCGGAAGCGAGGACCTCATGCGCTTGCCCTCTCCCGCGGCGAGGATCACCACCGAGAGCGGAGCGGGCGGGGCTGCGGCCTTGGGAAGGCGCGGCGCGCGCGAACGGCGCGAAGCTTTGCGCATGGGGGAAATTGTACCCTAGCGCCTGACGACGACCGGTTCGTGCTCGCCCACCGGGCGCGCGGATTCCAGCTCCTGGAGCTTGCGGCGCATCAGCGTACCGATGTACAGCTGCGGGTTAGAGTGCGCCCGGTGCTCGCGATCCTCGCGCTCGGCGATGAGCTTGGCCGCCCGCTCGAACGCCTCCTCCAGCGAGCTGCTCCCGGGCAGCGACTCCTTGAGAAAGGCCTCGCCGAACCAGGTGAGATCGTGGTCCTCCTGGCAGCCGAAGGAGCTGTGGTCGCCATCGGAGGCGGTCAGGATCGCCGTCGTCTCGCTCTTCAGCGCATCCATGAACACCCCTGAATGGCAGGCCGACACCACCACCACGCGCCAGCGGATGCCCGAGTCATCCAGCGCCTGGCGCAGGTCCGCGGGGTCGAGCGGCGCGAGCGGCAGCGAGCCGTTGCGCACCTCGAGGCCATCCTCCGAGCCGTGCGAGGTGAGAAACAGCACCAGCACGTCCTGCTGGGGATCCATGCGGGTCGCGAGCAGCTTGAGCGTCTGGCTCAGGCCCGAGAGGCTCGCGAGCGGCCAGGAGTCGCGGTCGTCGGCGTCGTTGACCAGCAGCACCGAGCGGTCCGCCGAGCCGAAGCGGGTGGCGAACGCCTGCCGGGCGAACTGAGTCTCGCGGCTGAAGACCTCGGGGTCCGCATCGCCCGCGAAGCCGACGAAGTAGGCGCGTGGCGCGCCGGGCTCCGAGGGCGTGACGCGCGCGACCACCGCGGCGATGCGTGCCGGCTGGTCGTAGAGCAGCGCCTCGGTCGTGGCGGGATCGTCTTCGTCCAGGGTCTCCTCGGACTCGGGCGGCACCCACAGGCGCGTATCGAGATCGAGCCAGGCGAGCGCCCAGGGCGAGGCGAGCACGAGCGCCACGGCGAGCAGCGCGGGCTTGAGGCGCACCGGTCCGAACGCGGCTCCCACCACGCGCACCGCGAGCACCGCGAGGTACAGCAGCGCCAGCGTCAGGGTGGAGAGCGGATGCCCCGCCACCCAGGAGAGGCCGCCGGCCAGGGAGAAGGCCGTGAGCACGAACGGCGAGACCGCCAGCGTCACCGTGAGGAGCGGGCGGGTCGGGGTGGCGCGGCTCTGGGCGCGCGCCACGAGTGCGCAGCCGATGAGCGCCAGCAGCAGGTAGCAGGCCAGGGCAAAGAGCCCATCGGGCCCGAACTCCGCCTGCCGCTCGGCGTGCACCCTGTCGAGCCCCGCCCAGACGGCGAGATTCACCAGCAGGAGCGCCGCGACCTGATCGAAGCCGGTGTCGAAACTCGGCGGCCAGCGGCGGCGGAGCGCGGCGACCGAGAGTCCCGCGCTCAGGTTGCGGGCGAGCCCCGCGAGGATTCCCGGCGGCGGCGCATCCGGCGCCGCCGGTCGCGGAGCTGAAACGTCCGTTGCCGGGTCCAGTGGATCAGCCCCGGAGCTTGCGCAGGCGCTGAATGACCTTCAGCTGCGCGATCGCGCGCGCGAGCTCGGCCTGCGCTTCGGCCAGCGTAATGTGTCCCGCCCGGTCCTTGAGCGCCTCCTCGGCGCGTTGCTTGGCGGCGAGCGCCGCCGCCTCGTCGATGTCTCTGGCGCGCAGCGCGGTGTCGGCGAGCACGGTGACGCGTGAGGGCTGCACCTCGAGCGCGCCGCCGCCGACGAAGAAGTGCTGGTCCTCGCCGTCGGGAGTCCGCACGCGCACCTCGCCGGGCTTGAGCAGGGTCAGCAGCGGCGCGTGCCGCGGCAGGATGCCGAGGTCGCCCTGCGAGGCCGGTGCGATCACCTCGGACGCAGCTCCCGAGAAGAGCTCCCCCTCGGCGCTCACGATGTCGACGTGAATGGTGGCTGTTTCGGCCATTACTGCAGGGTCTTCGCCTTGGCGACCGCTTCCTCGATGCTGCCCACCATGTAGAAGGCCTGCTCGGGAAGTGAGTCGAACTCGCCGCTGATGATGCCCTTGAAGCCGCGAATGGTGTCCTTCAGGGGCACGATCTTGCCGTCCTGGCCGGTGAACACCTTGGCGACGTTGAAGGGCTGCGACAGGAAGCGCTGCACCTTGCGCGCGCGGTACACGGTGAGCTTGTCCTCCTCCGAGAGCTCGTCCATGCCGAGGATCGCGATGATGTCCTGCAGCTCCTTGTAGCGCTGCAGCACCGCCTGCACGCCGCGCGCCGTATTGTAGTGCTCCTCGCCCACCACCAGCGGGTCGAGCTGGCGGCTGGTGGAATCGAGCGGATCGACCGCCGGGTAGATGCCGAGCGAGGCGATCTGGCGCGACAGCACGACCGTCGCATCGAGGTGCGCGAAGGTGGTCGCCGGGGACGGGTCGGTCAGGTCGTCGGCCGGCACGTACACCGCCTGGATGGAGGTGATCGAGCCGGTCTTGGTGGAGGTGATGCGCTCCTGCAGCACGCCCATCTCCTCGGCCAGCGTCGGCTGGTAGCCCACCGCGGAGGGCATGCGCCCGAGCAGCGCCGACACCTCGGTGCCGGCCAGCGTGTAGCGGTAGATGTTGTCGACAAAAAACAGCACGTCGCGGCCCTTGCCGCCGTCCTCGCGCTGCTCGTCGCGGAAGTACTCGGCCATGGTGAGGCCGGTCAGGCCGACGCGCAGGCGGTTGCCCGGCGGCTCGTTCATCTGGCCGTACACCATCGCGACCTTGGAGTTCGACAGCTCGTCCTTGTCGATGACGCCCGACTCGATCATCTCGTGATAGAAGTCGTTGCCCTCGCGGGTACGCTCGCCGACGCCCGCGAACACCGAGAGTCCCGAGTACTGCTTGGCGATGTTGTTGATGAGCTCGAGCATGTTGACGGTCTTGCCGACGCCGGCGCCGCCGAACAGGCCGATCTTGCCCCCCTTGGCGAACGGCACCAGCAGGTCGATGACTTTGATGCCGGTGACGAGCAGGTCGCGTCCGCCTGCCTGCTCCGCAAACGACGGCGGCGGCCGGTGGATCGGCAGGTACTCCCGCGCCTCGACCGGTCCGCGGTTGTCCTGCGGCTTGCCGAGCACGTCCATGATGCGCCCGAGCGTGCCCTTGCCGACCGGCACCGAGATCGGGGCTCCCGTCGAGAGCACCGCCAGTCCCCGCTTCAGTCCCTCGGACGAGCCCATGGCGATGGTGCGCACCACGCCATCGCCGAGCTGCTGCTGCACTTCGAGCGTGAGATCCGCGTCCTTGAGCTTCAAGGCCTCGTAAACGCGCGGAATCGACTCGCGCGGAAACTCGACGTCGATGACGGCGCCGATGATCTGGGTAATCTTTCCCTCGCCGGGGGTGGCCATGGTGCTTAACCTCAAACCGCTGCGGCGCCGCCCACGATCTCCGAAAGCTCCTTGGTGATCGCGGCCTGGCGTGCCTTGTTGTAGATCAGTTGCAATTCGCTGATGAGCTTGCCGGCGTTGTCGGAGGCCGCCTTCATGGCGACCATGCGCGCCGCCATCTCGGAAGCCACGTTCTCGACCGCGGCGCGATAGACCTGCGACTCGATGTAGCGCATGAGGAGGCCATCGAGGATGCCCGCGGCATCCGGCTCGTAGATGTAGTCCCAGTGCTCCTGCAGACCTTCCGTGTCGAGCGCCTCGATCGGCAGCAGCTGCTGGGTCACGGGCTTCTGCGTCATGGTGTTGACGAACTGCGCGTTCACCAGCAGCAGCCGGTCGAGCTCGCCGGCACGGTAGCCGTCCAGCATCACCTTGACGGTGCCGATCAGGTCCTTGACGTGCGGCCGGTCGCCGAGATGGGTGACGTTGGCGAGAATCGGCAGATTCAGCCGCCGGAAGAAGTTGAGCGCCTTGGTGCCGATCAGGCACAGGCTCACGGTCGCGCCCTTGCCCTGCCACTCACGGATGAGCTTCAAGGTCTCGCGGAACACGTTGGCGTTCAGCGCCCCGGCGAGTCCCCGGTCCGAGGAGATCACGATGAGGCCGACACCCTTCGGCTCGCGCGTCACGAGAAACGGGTGGCGATAGTCGGGATTGGCCTCGGTGAGGTGGCCGATCACCTCGAGCATGCGCTTGGCGTAGGGGCGCGCGAGCTTCATGCGCTCCTGCGCACGGCGCATCTTGCTGGTCGCCACCATCTGCATCGCCTTGGTGATCTTCTGAGTGCTCTTGACACTCGCGATCTTGGCGCGGATTTCCTTGGTGCCGGGCATTGCGATAGCGTCAGTGCGGAGTGATGCTTACTACCGGTTGGTAGGTACCGGTTAATACGTGCCCGTCGCCACGAAGTCCTCGATGCACTTCTTCATCGCCGTCTCGTTCTCCTTGGAGAGCTTAGGGCTCGCGTTGATGGCATCGAGCGTCGGCTGGTAGTTGCTCTGCGCGAAGGCCTGCAGCGCCGCCTCGAAGTCCACCACCTTCTTCAGCTCCACCTTGTCCATGTAGCCGTTGTTGACCGCGTAGATGGAGAGCGCCATCTGCGCCACCGACATCGGCGCGTACTGCTTCTGCTTCATGACCTCGGTGACGCGCTGGCCGCGCTCCAGCTGCCGGCGGGTGGCCTCGTCGAGGTCGGAGGCGAACTGCGAGAAGGCGGCGAGCTCGCGGTACTGGGCGAGCGCCAGGCGGATGCCGCCGCCGAGCTTCTTGATGATGTCGGTCTGAGCGGCGCCGCCGACCCGCGACACCGAGATGCCGGCGTTCATCGCCGGGCGGATGCCGGCGTTGAAGAGGTCGGTCTCGAGGAAAATCTGTCCGTCGGTGATCGAGATGACGTTGGTCGGCACGAACGCCGTCACGTCGCCCGCCTGGGTCTCGATGATCGGCAGCCCGGTGAGGGAGCCCGTCCTGCCCTTGATCGCGCCCTTGCTGACCATGGTGACGTATTCCTCGTTGACGCGCGCCGAGCGCTCCAGCAGCCGCGAGTGCAGGTAGAACACGTCGCCGGGAAAGGCCTCGCGCCCGGGCGGACGGCGCAGCAGCAGCGAGATCTGCCGGTAGGCGACCGCCTGCTTGGAGAGGTCGTCGTAGATGATGAGCGCGTCCTCGCCGTTGTCCATGAAGTACTCGCCCATGGTGACGCCCGAGTAGGCGGCGATGTACTGCATGGCGGCCGGGGTCGAGGCCGAGGCGGCCACCACGATGGTGTGGGCGAGCGCGCCGTGCTCCTCGAGCTTGCGCACCACGTTGGCGATGGTCGACTGCTTCTGGCCGATCGCGACGTAAATGCACTTAACCCCTGAGCCCTTCTGGTTGATGATGGTGTCGACCGCGAGCGCGGTCTTGCCGGTCTGGCGGTCGCCGATGATGAGCTCGCGCTGACCGCGGCCGATCGGCACCATCGAGTCGATGGCCTTGTAGCCGGTCTGCACCGGCTGGCTCACCGACTTGCGGTAGATGACGCCCGGGGCCACGCGCTCGATCGCCGCGGTGCGCGCCGTCTTCACCGGACCCTTGCCATCGAGCGCACCTCCCAGCGCATCGACGACGCGCCCGAGCAGCTCGGGGCCCACCGGCACCTCGAGGATGCGGTTCGTGGTCTTGACGGTATCGCCTTCCTTCAGGTGCTTGTACTCGCCGAGCACCACCGCGCCGACCGAGTCCTGCTCGAGGTTGAGCGCGAGTCCGAAGGTGTTGCCGGGAAACTCCAGCATCTCGCCGTAGCGCGCATCGGCCAGCCCGTGGATGCGCGTGATGCCGTCGGTGACCGAGATGATCGTGCCGACGTTGCGCGCCTCGGTGACGGACTGGAAGTTCTCGATGCGTTGCTTGATCAGGTCGCTGATCTCGGATGCCTTGATGGCCATGTGCGTTCCTTAAGCGGTCAATTCGTAGGCGATGCGCTCGAGGCGCGTACGCAGCGAGCCGTCGATGACGAGGTCGCCGCTTTGCACCACGGCGCCGCCGATGAGGGCGGGGTCAGTCGCGCAGTGCAGGCGCACCGTGCGCTGCAGGCGCCCGGCGAGCGCGGCCGACAGGGTCTTCTGCTGCGCGGCATCGAGCGGCGCGGCGGAGGTGACGGTCACGTCCGCCACCCCCTGCTCGGCGTCCTTGAGGGTGTCGAAGAGCTCGGCGATCTCCGGCAGCACGCTGAGGCGGTGGTTGGCGGCGAGCGTGCGCACGAAGTTGGCGCCGTCCTCGCCGAGCTTCGGCCCCGCGATGCCGATCACGAGCTGCGCGAGCTGCTCCGGCGTCACGCGCGGATTGCCGAGCAGCGCGGCGACGCGCGGATCGGCGACCACGACGGCGGCGATGCGCAGCGCCTCGGACCAGGGCTCGAGCCGCTTCGTGGCGCGCGCCTCCTCGAAGGCCGCGCGGGCATAGGGTCGGGCGATCGTGGTCTTGTCCGCCATAGCTCTCCTGTCAGACCTCGGCGGCGAGCTGGTCGAGGAGATCGGCGTGCTTCTTCGCATCGATCTCGCGCCCGAGCAGCTTGGCGGCCGCGCCGACTGCGATGCCCGCCACCTCGCGGCGCAGGCTCTCGCGCGCCTGGGTCGTCTCGAGCTCGATCTGCTGCTCCGCGGCGGCGACGAGGCGCGCGCCCTCGACACGCGCCGTGGTCTTGGCCTGCTCCACCAGCTCGTTGGCGCGGTGCTGCGCGTGATCGATGATCTGGTTGGCGCGCTCGCGTGCCTCGCGGACGATCGCGTCCGCCCTGCCGCGCGCCTCGGCGAGCTCCTGCTCGCCCTTCTCCGCGGCCGCGAGACCCTGTGCGATCTTGCGCGCCCGCTCCTGCATGGCGCCGAGAATCGGCGGCCAGATCCACTTCATGGTGCCGAAGATCAGCAGAGCAAACACGAGCATCTGCACGATGAGCGTGAGATTGATGTTCACGGTCTCAGGTCTCCGGACTCGATCAGCGACTCGCTCAGTGCGCCGCCTGGAGCGCGCTCACGAACGGATTCGCGAACGTGAAGAACAGCGCGAAGCCGATGCCGATCATCGCGACCGCATCCAGCAGGCCCGCGACCAGGAACATCTGCACGCGCAGCACCGGCAGCAGCTCCGGCTGGCGCGCCGAGCCCTCGATGAAGCGCCCGCCGAGAATGCCGAAGCCGATGGCGGTGCCGAGTGCGCCCATGCCGAAGATGATGCCGACGGCCAGCACGGTCATGGCCTGGATGTGTGCAACGTTTTCCATTCAACTCTCCTCGAAAAAATCGGTTGGCGAAAACCTCGGGTGCCGCCGCCGTGCGCCTCAGTGATGCTCGTGAGCCATCGAAAGGTAAACGACCGTCAGCACCGCAAAGATGAAGGCCTGGATGGTGATGATCAGGATGTGGAACACCGTCCAGATGAGTCCCAGAATGAATTCGCCGATAATGCCCAGCCAGCCGCCGACGCTCAGCAGCGAGCCAAGCCCGTGCGACAGTGTGAGCACCGCGATCAGCAGGAAGATCATCTCGCCCGCGTAGAGATTACCGTATAGACGCAGCGACAGTGACACCGGCCGCGCGAGGAAAGTCACCGACTCCAGGATGAAGTTAACCAGGCACAGAGGTATCTGCAGGAAAACGTTCTTGACCCTGAAGGGCTGCAGCGTCAGCTCGCTGACGAAGCCGACGATGCCCTTCATCTTCAGGCTGTAGAAGACGATGAGCGCGAACACCGTGAGCGAGAGCGCGAAAGTCGCGTTGAGGTCGGTGCTCGGCACCACCTTCAAGTGCTCGACGCCCACGGCGCGACCCACCCACGGCACGAAGTCGACCGGCAGCAGGTCCATGAAGTTGAACAGCCATACCCAGCAGAAAATGGTGAGCGCGAGCGGGGCGATCAGCCGTGAGGTGCCGTGGAAGGTGTCGCGCACCTGCTCATCGACCTTCTCGACGATCCACTCGATGATGTTCTGCAGCAGGCCGGGAACGCCGGTGGTTGCGCGCCGCGCCACCAGCCAGAAGAGCCCGAAGAACACCGCCGCGAGCAGCACCGAGAAGAAGACGGTGTCGTAGTTGATGACGGTGAAATCGACGATGCCGTGCGGCGACTTGTTCGAGAGGAAGGTCTGATGGTGCAGAATGTACTCGGTGGCACCCGGTGCCTTCTCCGCCGCCATCGCAGTCTCAAGTCCCGCCACCACTCTTAAGCTCCGCGGCCCGTGCCGCTCATCGCGGGCAGCGCGCCGACCAGCGCAATCCAGTACACCAGGTACGTGGCGGCGAAGCTGGCGAGCATCGCCAGCGGCACCACCCGCACCAATCTCAGCACCATGACGAACAGCACCACCACGACGGCGAGCTTCACGGCCTCGCCCGTGTAGAACGCCGCCACGATGCGCCGCGCATCGGCGGCGGCGCCCGCGAACACCAGGGCGACCATCGCCATGCTCCCCACCGTTGCGATCCCGCCGCCGAGGAGCGCCGACAGCGCCGCCTCCCGGCCCGCCAGGGCTAACGCGGCGAGCGCTGCGATCGCCGTCACGCCCGCCTGACCCAGCACGACGCCGAAAGCCAGCCTCCGCGCCCGGGGCAGATCGATCGCCAACACCTTATATAAGTCCCGCTCGAGGGGCTCAAAAGAGCCGCTGTTCCTGCGCTTTGAGCACGGCGCAAACGGCTTACTTACCTCGGCCGTTCAGGCACTTAAGTGCGCGACGGCGAAAAAGCCGCGGGATTATAGAGACCGCGTGGGCGGCAGTCCACCGCGCTACTACCTATTGCGTCCGCGGGGCCGCTAGCGGATATGCGCCAGAATTCCGTCGAGCTCGTCCAGGCTGTTGTAGCTCACCACCAGCTTGCCGCCGCCTTTGGGCGAATGCTGGATTGCAACACGGGCGCCGAGCTTCTCCGCGAGCTCCTGCTCGAGCCGCTCGACGTTCGGGTCGCGCGCCGGGCCACCGTCGCCCTCCGCGCCATGGACCGTGGGGGCGGTGAGGCGCCGCACCAGGGCCTCGGTCTCGCGCACCGAGAGCCCCTTCTTCGCCACCAGCAGCCCCACCTCGGTCTGCTGGCGGCGGCCGCCGAGGGAGAGGAGCGCGCGTGCATGGCCCATCTCGAGCGCGCGCTGCTCGAGGAGCTCGGCGACCTCGCCCGGCAGCTCGAGAAGGCGCAGCAGGTTGCTCACGGCGGCCCGCGAGCGGCCGACGGAGTCCGCCGCCTCCTGATGGGTGAGCCCGAACTCGATGATCAGCCGCGTGAGCGCCCGTGCCTCCTCGAGCGGATTCAGGTTCTCGCGCTGGATGTTCTCGATGAGGGAGACGGCGATCGCGGCCGAGTCCGGCAGGCGGCGGATGACGGCGGGAATCTCGCTGAGGCCCGCCATCTGCGCCGCGCGCCAGCGGCGCTCGCCGGCGATGATCTCGTAGCGCTGCGGCGAGCCGGGCGCACCGCCCGCGGACGGCTCGAGCGCCCGCACCACGATCGGCTGCACCACCCCCTGCGCCTTGATGGAGTCGGCGAGCTCGCTCAAGGTCTCGGTACGCATGTCGGTGCGCGGCTGGTAGCGGCCGCGCTGCAGCACATCGAGCGGCAGCCTGGCGAGCTCCTCGCCCGGGCCGGCCGTCACCGAGGGGCGCGCCACCGCCTGGCCGAGCAGATCCGCGAGCCCCCTGCCGAGCGTGGGCCTCTTCATGCCGCTGTTCCCGGTGACCTTGAACTCATGCGCCCTTTCCCTCGCCGGTGGCGGTGTCGGCTGCGCTGCCCGGTTCGAGCTCGGGCGCGCCGTGGGACGGGGGGTGGTCGCCGTCCGCGCCGTTGCCGTCCGCGTGGGTGCGCGCGGCCGCGCGCGTTTCGGAGTTCGCTTCTTCCTCACGCCGGATCATCTCCCCTGCGAGCGCGAGATACGCGAGTGCGCCGCGCGATTCTTTATCATGGAACAGCGCCGGCTTGCCAAAAGAGGGCGCCTCCGCGAGCCGGATGTTGCGCGGGATGACGGTGCGGAACACCTTGTCGCCGAAGTGCCCGATCAGCTGGCTGCTCACCTCGTTGGCGAGATTATTGCGCGGGTCGAACATGGTGCGCAGCACGCCCTCGATCGTGAGGCTCGGATTCACCGCCTCGCGGATCTGCTCCACCGTCGCGAGCAGCGCCGTGAGGCCCTCGAGCGCGTAGTACTCGCACTGCATCGGGATGAGGACGCTGTCGGCGGCCACCAGGGCGTTCACGGTGAGCATGTTGAGGGCCGGCGGGCAGTCGATGAAGATCAGGTCGAAGGCGTCGCGCTCCGGCTGCAACGCGTGGCGCAGCTTGGTCTCGCGGCCGATGGGCAGCGTCAGGAGCCGCACCTCCGCCGCGGTCAGGTCCTGGTTGGCCGGCAGCAGCATGAAGCCGCCGTCGGCGACCGCGACCAGCGCGGACTTCAGGTCCGACTCCCCGAGCAGCACTTCGCAGGCGCTGCGCGTGACCTGGGACTTGTCGATCCCGCTGCCCATCGTCGCGTTGCCCTGGGGATCCAGGTCGATGAGCAGCACGCGCCGGCGGGTGGCGGCGAGCGAGGCGGCGAGATTGACCGCGGTGGTGGTCTTGCCGACGCCGCCCTTCTGGTTCGCGATGGCGATGACCCGCTTCATGAGGCCACAGTGTACTTCACCGCCGCCCGCGCGCTGCCCTGCGCTTGAGACTAGTGTGCGCGCTCGGCGACAGGGGTGCGAACGCGTGCGCACCCCCGGGCGGTTGCCCGGTAACGGTCAGGCCACGAGTCTCTGTGCCTCGCGGCCGCGACTGAGGCGCTCGCGCGCCACCTGGTCCGCCACCTCGTTGGTGGTGCGGCTCTCGCGGCGGGCGCGCTCGAATACCTCGGTGAGCCGCGCGGGAATGCCCTGGATGTCCTCGATCACCTGCGCCTCGGTGCCGCCGTAGTACTCGCGCGCGACGCTGATGATGCCGCCGGCGTTGATCACGTAATCCGGCGCGTAGAGGATGCCCGCGGCGCGCAGCGCCTCACCGTCCGCATCCCTCGCCAGCTGGTTGTTGGCGGCCCCGGCGACCACCGGCACCTTGAGCCGCGCGATCGAGCGGTTGTTGAGGATCGCGCCGAGCGCGCACGGAGAGAGTACGTCGGCCTCCTCCTCGAGCACCTTGACGGCGGCGACCGGTGTGGCCTTGAACTCGTCGCAGACGCGCTCGACGGCCCGCGGCAGCACGTCCGCGACCTTGAGGCGCGCGCCCGCCGCGGCCAGCATGCCGCACAGGTGATAGCCGACCCCGCCCGCACCCTGAACCGCGACCGTGAGTCCCGCGAGATCGGAGCGTCCGAGGCGGAATTTCACCGCCGCCTTGATGCCGAGGAACACGCCGAGCGCGGTCTTCGGTGCCGGGTCGCCGCCCGCCTCCCCGGGTGAGCGGCCCAGTCCCGACACGTACTTGGTGGCGCGCGCGACGTGGTCCATGTCGGCGGTGGTGGTGCCGACGTCCTCGGCCGTGACATAGCGACCGCGGAGCGAATCGACCAGGCGGCCGAAGGCGGCGAACAGCTCCGGGGTCTTGGCCGTGCGCGCATCGCCGATGATGACCGCCTTGCCCCCGCCAAACGGCAGGCCGGCCATGGCGTTCTTGTAGCTCATGCCGCGCGAGAGGCGCAGCGCATCCGCCACGGCGTCCGTGGTCGTGGCGTACGGCCACATGCGGCAGCCCCCCGCGGCAGGTCCGAGTACGGTGGAATGGAGAGCGATGATCGCGCGCATCCCCGTCGGCGCGTCGTGCCCGAAGAGCACCAGCTCGTGGCCGTCGAATTCCCGCATGTCGAACACTTCCATGCCCGCCTCCCGCCTGCGATTTTTTTCGATCCAGCCAGAGTACGCCGCGGGGCCGGGCGAAGTATCACAAAAGTTGCTTCCTTAACCTCAGTGATGAAACATACGTGTCATCTATTGGCCGATAAGTGAGACGAACATTGCATCCTGATCTCAGCCGCAGCGACCTGCGCATCCTCGAGCTTCTCCAGGCGCACGGGGATCTTTCGGCCGCCGAGATCGGCGAGCGGCTGGGAATGAGCGCCTCGACCTGCTGGCGGCGCATCAGCCGCCTCACCGAGCTCGGGGTCATCAAGCGCCGCGTCGCCGTGCTCGAGCGCGAGAAGCTGGGACTCAGCGTCATGGTGTTCTCGCACGTGAAGCTCTCCGGTCACGGGCGCGACGCGCTGCTCAAGTTCGAGCAGGCGGTGCGCGCGCATCCCGAGATCCTCGAGTGCTACACGCTCATGGGCGAAACCGACTTCCTGCTGCGTATCGTGTGCCGCGACATCAAGGCGTACGAGGCCTTCTTCCTCGATCACCTGTCGCGCTTTCCGGGGGTGCAGTCGGTCAACTCCTCGATCGCACTGGCGGTCATCAAGGAGACGACCGCGTTGCCGCTGCATCTGCCCTGAAAAAAAACCTCCACCGGAACCGGCCTGCTGTGCGCGGGCAAAAGCCGCGCCTTTTGCCCGCGAGGGAGAATCAGCCGGCTGGTGGGCCTGCTGAAAGCGCCGCAGGCGCTTTCAGCCCGAAGATAAGCACGCAGCGCTCCGCCTCCAGTCCGGGGATCGTGAGGGTGCGCGAGCCGGCGAGCCGCCAGGGCGGCGGGAGCTTCTTCAGCTCCTCCTCGGGCCAGCGGCCCTTCATGGCGAGCACGCGGGTCGCGGGTCCGCAGAGCGGCGCCACCTGCGCGAGCAGCTCCGGGAGCGGTGCCAGCGCGCGCGCCGTGACGGTGTCGAACGGCACCGGCGGATTGAGACTCTCGGCGCGCGAGTGCACCGCGCTCACGTTGTCGAGCGAGAGCGTACGGGCCGCGTGCGCCACGAACCGCGCCTTCTTGCCGCTCGAGTCGATCAGCGTGAAATGCCGCGACGGATTCACGATGGCGAGCGGCAGCCCCGGAAAGCCGGCTCCGGTGCCGACGTCCGCGATGCGCGTTCCGGCGAGATCCGGATGGATCGAGAGGCTGTCGAGGAGGTGGTGGGTGATCATTTCCTCGCGGTCACCGATCGCCGTGAGGTTGTAGCTGCGATTCCAGCGCTCGAGCTCGTCGAGGAGCCTCAACAGCCGCGCCGCGTCGTCGGGGGCGAGGGTGACCCCGAGAAGCGCGGCATCGCGCGTGAGGCGCTCGCTCGGGCTCAAGCTTCTGCCCTCCTTGAACGAATCCGGGCGCGATTGATCATACTCGCGGACCCGTATGCGACTGCTGTTGCTCGAAGACGATCCCATGATCGGCGAGGCCATCCGCGCGGGCCTGCGGCGCGATGGCTTCGCCGTCGACTGGGTGCGCACCGCCGAGGCCGCCGGCCGCGCCCTCGACACCGAGCCCTTCGAGCTGCTGCTGCTCGACCTAGGGCTCCCGGGCGGCGACGGCCTCGCCTTCCTCAAGGCGCTGCGCGGACGCGGCGCGGCGCTGCCGGTCCTCATCATCACCGCGCGCGATGCGGTGGCCGACCGGGTGGCAGGGCTCGACGCCGGAGCCGATGATTACCTGGTCAAGCCCTTCGATCTCGATGAGCTGGCGGCGCGCATCCGCGCGCTGCTGCGCCGCAAGTCGGGGCGCGGCGAGCCGCGCCTCGAGCACCTCGGTATCGTGCTCGAGCCGGCCTCGCACCGCGTGACGCACGACGGCGCCGAAGTCGCCCTGTCGCCGCGCGAGTTTGCGCTGCTCGAGCTGCTGCTCGAGCGCCCGGGAGCGATCCTGTCGCGCAGCCAGCTCGAGGAGCGCCTGTACGGCTGGGGCGAGGAAGTCGAGAGCAACGCGATCGAGGTGTACGTCCATGGCCTGCGTCGCAAGCTCGGTGCCGGGTTCATCCGCACGGTGCGCGGCGTCGGCTATTGCGTGAGACCCAAGCCGTGAGCTCGCTGCGCACGCGCCTCCTGGCTTCGCTCCTCGCCGGCGTGCTGCTCGTGGGCCTCGCGGGCGGCTGGATCGTCTATCGCAATGCGCTCGCCGAGGCGGACGCCTTCTTCGACTATCACCTGCGGCAGACGGCGCTCATCCTGCGTGACCAGCCGGTCGAGTACCTGCTGTCGCAGCAGATCGCGCCGGACGATGCCTCGTACGACTTCGTGGTGCAGGTGTGGACGCTCGACGGCGTGCGCGTCTATCTGTCACGCCCGCACGCGGTGCTGCCCGAGATCACCACGCTCGGCTTCGCGACCGTCAACACCCGCGAAGGACGCTGGCGGGTGTACGGCGTGCAGGCGCTGACGCGCGTCATCCAGGTCGCCCAGCCGATGAGCGTGCGGGAGCAGCGCGCCGCGCAGCTGGCGCTGCGCACGCTGGCACCCTTCGCGCTGCTGCTGCCGGCGCTTGCCGCTCTCATCTGGCTCGCGGTAGGTCTCGCCCTGAAGCCCCTCGAGCGGCTGACGGGCCTCGTCAAGGCGCGCCGCGAGGATACGCTCGAGCCGCTGCCCGACACGCGGCTTCCCGATGAGGTGCGGCCGCTGGTGGGCGCGCTGAATGAGCTGCTCGCGCGTCTCCACGCCTCGCTCGGGCGCGAGCGTGCGTTCATGGCCGACGCCGCGCACGAGCTGCGCACGCCGCTCACGGCGCTGCATCTGCAGATGGACGCTCTGGCGCGGGCGAGCGGCGAGGCCGAGCGCTCCGCCGCCATGGAGCGGCTCTCCGAGGGCGTGCGGCGCGCCATCCGCCTGGTCGAGCAGATGCTCGCGCTCGCGCGCGAGGAGCCGCGCACGGCGCCGCGGCACGTCGCGGTGGCGCTCGAGCCGCTCGCGCGCGAGGTGGTCGCCGAGCTCGTGCCGCTCGCCGATGCGCGTCACATCGATCTCGGGATCTCCGCAGCACAGCCGCTCACGGTCTCCGGCGATCCGGAGGCGCTGCGCACGCTGCTGCGCAACCTGGTCGACAACGCCGTGCGCTACAGCGGTGAGGGTGCGCGCGTCGATGTCTCGGTGGAGGCGGGCGGCAGCGCGGCGAGCCCGCGCGCCGAGCTTGCCGTGACCGACTCGGGCCCGGGCATTCCGAGCGCCGAGCGGGCGCGGGTGTTCGATCGCTTCTATCGGCGCGCCGGCACCGCCCCTCCGGGGAGCGGCCTCGGGCTCGCGATCGTGAAGGCGATCGCGGATGCGCATCGGGCCACCCTCACGCTCGCCGCCGGGCACGACGGCCGCGGCCTGCGGGTCGTCGTGGCGTTTCCCCGCGCGGCCTAACGCGCCAGCTTCTGCAGGAACGCGGCGGCCGTCCCGAGATAGGCGTCCCGGTTGGCCTTCTTGCGAAAGCCATGACCCTCATCCTTCGCCACCAGGTACCACACCTCGCCGCCAGCGGCGCGCACCCGCCACACCAGCTGCTCGGATTCCGAGGCCGGCACGCGCGGGTCGTTCAGCCCGTCCACCACCAGCAGCGGCCGCTTGATGCGGCTCGCGTTGGTGAGGGGGGAGATGCGCTCGAGGAACGCGCGCGTCCGGGGATCGCGCTCGTCGCCGTATTCGGCGCGGCGCAGGTCGCGCCGGTAGGGCGCGGTGCCGCTGAGGAAGGCGACGAAGTTGCTGATGCCCACCACGTCGATGCCGCCGCGCAGCCGCTCGCCGTAGGTCACGAGCGAGGCGAGCGTCAGGTAGCCGCCGTAGGAAGCTCCCATGACTGAGATGCGCTCGCGGTCGAAGGCCGGCTGCGCGCCGATCCATACCAGGAGCGAGCCGATGTCGCGCACCGCGTCCTCGCGCAGCTCGCCGTTGTCGAGGGCGAGGAAGCTCTTGCCGTAGCCGCTCGACCCGCGCACGTTGGGTGCGACTACCGCGTAGCCGAGCTCCCCGACCAGGAACTGGATGAACGGATCCCACCCGGGACGGAACTGCGACTCGGGTCCGCCGTGGATGTCGATGACGACCGGACAACGCACGACGTTGCGCGGCCGGTAAACGTAGGCCGACAGTAACCGCGGGTGGCCCGCGACGCGGTCCCAGGTGGCAAAGTGGACGAGCTCGGGGGCGATCAGCGCGCGATTGTCGAGCGGTCCGGCCTCGCTGCGCGTCCAGCGCTCGAGCCGCTGGTGCTCGAGGTCATAGGAGTAGACATCGCGCGGCGACCCGGGCGATTCCACCGCGAGCGCGAGGCGCCGCGCCGCGCGATCGAAGAGGACGCGCGTGATCACCCCTTCGGGCAGTCCCGGGGGCGACACCTCGGCGTGCGTCTGCGTGTCCTGAAGGGTGAGGCGGCTGCGCCCGTCGTGATTCACGACGTAGGCGACGTAGCGCCCGTCGACGCTCACGTCGAAGTCCTCGACGTCCCAGCCGGTGTCGGGCGTGATGCGGCGTGTCTGATGCGTCACCGGATCGATGAGCCTCAGGTGCACGAACTCATCGTCCTCGTCCGAGAGCACGTACACGCCGCGTCCGTCCGGGGCGAACTTCGCCCCGCGGATGCCGATCTTGCGGCCGCTGGTCTCGAGCGGCGTGAGCGCCCCGCTGGCAGGATCCGCGATGTACAGGTAGCCCTCGCTGACCGACAGGTAGCGCCAGACGAGGAGCTTGCCGTCGTCGACCGACCAGTCGAGCGGATACCACGCGCCCTGCTTGCCGCCCACGATGAGCCGCGGCGCGGCGCCGCTCGTCACGTCGGCGATGTAGATGTCGTAGCTCGCGCCGTCGCGGTCGCTGCCGTAGAAGGCGACGCGCCTGCCGTCGTGCGCCCACACCGGATTGCCGTGAAGAAAATCGCCGTGGGTGAGCTCGCGCACGCCACCGTCGGCCGCCTGGTAGTAGAGCTGCGAATTCTCATCGCCCCCCTGGTCCTTGAGGTAGACCAAGCCGCCGCTTGCCGGGGCAGCGCGCGCGAAATTGACCGGCTCCGGATAGAAGGTGAGCTGCTCGCGCGCGCCCATCGGGCCCGCGACCCGATGCAGCTGCTCAGTCTCGCCGAAGCGCGTGGCGATGAGCAGCGACCCATCGGGCAGCCAGTCGAGGAGGCTCGCCTGGCGCGACTCGAGATAGCGGCCGAGACGCGCGCCGAGCGCCTGGTCGGATGCGGGCACATTGTCGAACACCAGGTTGCCGCGCTCACGCCGCGGCACGAGCGGCGGCAGATGGCTGGGCGTCGCAGCCGGCGCCGGCGCGGCCGGCGCAACGGCGCCTCCCGGCTCCGCGGGCTGGGCCGCAGCGGCCGGTTGCGGCTCCGTCGGCCCGGCGGCCGGGCTGGGTGACTGTGGCGGCGGGGCGGGCTGCTCGGGAGCGGGTGGCTCCGGCGCCGGCGGCCTGCCTAGCACCGTGGCGGCGAGGAGCGCCGCGGCGCACGCGGTGAGGGCGCGGCGCAGGACGTTGAACGGTCGGGTCATGTGTCTAAGCTAGCGCACGGGTTACGATGTGTACACGCGAAACCCCTGGCCCCACACACGAGCCGCGTGCCCGAGCTTCCCGTCAAGCCGACGATCTACCGCCACCCGCACGGCATCAGCGCGATCGATGCCGAGTACCTGTATTCCGGGCACGCCGCCGCGCACCTCATCGAGGACTCAGGCTCGGCCGCCTTCGTCGACGTCGGCACCAACGACTCGGTGCCTTATCTGCTCGCGGCGCTCGCCGAGCTCGGCATCGCACGCGAGTCGGTCGCTTACCTGCTGCTGACGCACGTGCACCTCGATCACGCGGGCGGCGCCGGGCGGTTGATGCGCGCGCTCCCCAATGCGCGGGCGCTGCTACATCCACGCGGCGCGCCGCACATGATCGACCCGTCGCGCCTCATCGCGGGCTCGCGGGCCGTGTACGGCGCGGAGCGCTTCGAGCGGCTGTACGGCGAGCTCCTGCCGATACCGCGCGAGCGGGTGCGCGTGGTCGCGGACGGCGAGCGCATCACGCTCGGAAGGCGGACGCTCGAGCTCATCCACACGCCCGGCCACGCCATGCATCACTACGCGGTGGTCGACTCGAGTCACGCGAGCATCTTCAGCGGCGACACCTTCGGCATCTCCTACCGGGCTCTCGACACACCGCGCGGGAATTTCATCACGCCCTCGACGGTGCCGACGCAGTTCGACCCCGAGCAGCACCTCGCCTCCATCGACCGCATGCTGAGCTACCGCCCCGAGTCGATATACCTCATGCACTTCAGCCGCGTGACCGGCGCACCAAGGCTCGGTGAGCTCCTCAAGGCACAGATCCGCGAGCTCAGCGACATCGCGCGCCGGCACGCGCACGCAGCGGATCGCGTCGCCGCGATCCGCGCCGACATGCTGTCACTGTGGATCGAGCTGGCGCGGCGCGAGGGCAGCACGCTCGATGAGGCCGCGCTCGAGCGCGCGTTCGCCGGCGACCTCGAGCTGAATACCCAGGGGCTGATCGCCTGGCTGGACCGCGATACGGAGCGAAAGTCATGAAACCCTTCAAGGCGTTCCGCATTCATTCCGAGGGCGGCAAGATCGCCGCGCGCTTCGAGCAGCTGACGCTCGAGGACCTGGGGGCCGGCGAGGTCGTGATCCGCGTCGCCTGCTCCGACATCAACTACAAGGACGCGCTCGCCGCGACCGGCGCGGGCAGGATCCTGCGCCGCTACCCGCTGGTGGGCGGCATCGACCTCGCCGGGACCGTCGAGAGCTCGAGCGATGCGCGCTTCAAGGCGGGCGAGGCGGTGCTCGTGACCGGCTGCGGGCTCTCCGAGACGCACGACGGCGGCTACGCACAGTTTGCGCGCGTGCCGGCCGACTGGGTGATTCCCATGCCCGCGGGACTCGACGCCACCACGGCCATGTCGCTCGGCACCGCGGGCTTCACCGCGGCGCTCGCCATCCACCGCATGGAGCAGAACGGCCAGACCCCGCAGGGCGGACCCGTAGTCGTGACGGGCGCAACCGGGGGCGTGGGCAGCGTCGCCATCGACATGCTGGCGACGCGCGGCTACCGGGTGATCGCGGTGAGCGGCAAGCCGGACGCCGCCGACTACCTCAAGGCGCTCGGGGCCGCCGAGGTGCTCGACCGCCGGAGCCTCGACTTAGGCAGCCGGCCGCTGGAGGCGGCGCGCTTCGCCGGCGCCATCGACAACCTGGGCGGTGAGGTGCTCACGTGGCTCACGCGCACCGTGGACTTCTGGGGCAACATCGCCAGCATCGGGCTGGCGAGCTCCCCTGAGCTCAAGACCACCGTGATGCCGTTCATCCTGCGGGGGGTCGCCCTGCTCGGGATCAACTCCTCGGCGACCCGGCGCGAGTGGCGGCTGGCGGTGTGGCAGCGCATCGCGACGGACCTGAGGCCCCGGCAGCTGGCGCGCATCGTCACGCGCACCATCGGCTTCGACGAGCTGCCCCAGGCCTTTCCCGACTACATCGCCGGGCGCGTCACCGGGCGCACCCTGGTGCGCATCGGCTGAATCCTACCGACGAGTAGGATCGCGCCTGCTGGCCCCCGGCGGCGCCGCGCGTATAGAATGGCGTTTCCCCTTCGAGGTCACCCATGTCGGATCGATCAGCCACCGCCGGAGCGCGCCTGCGGGCCGCCGTCGACGTCGAGCGTCCGCTGCAGATCGTCGGCACGATCAACGCCTACGCGGCGCTGCTCGCCAAGCGCGCCGGCTTCCGCGCCATCTATCTCTCGGGCGCCGGGGTCGCCAACGCCTCCTTCGGACTGCCGGACCTGGGTGTCACGACGCTCAACGACGTCTGCGAGGATGTGCGCCGCATCACCGGCAAGTGCGAGCTGCCGCTGCTGGTCGACGCCGATACCGGCTTCGGCAGCGCCTTCAACATCGCCCGCACCTGCCGCGACCTGATCGGCGCCGGGGCCGCCGGCATGCACCTCGAGGACCAGGTATCCGCCAAGCGCTGCGGCCACCGGCCCGGCAAGGCCCTGGTGCCCCCCGGCGAGATGGTCGATCGCATCAAGGCGGCGGTCGATGCCCGCATCGATCCGGGCTTCGTCATCATGGCGCGCACGGATGCGCACGCGGTTGAGGGTCTCCCGGCCGCGCTCGAGCGCGCCGCGGCCTACGTGACCGCCGGCGCCGACATGATCTTCGCCGAGGCCCTGAAGACGCTCGATGAGTACCGGCAGTTCGCGGACGCCGCAGCTGTGCCGGTGCTCGCCAACATCACCGAGTTCGGGCAGACGCCGCTCTTTACCCTCGCCGAGCTCGGGCGTGCCGGGGTGAGGCTGGTGCTCTACCCGCTGTCGGCGTTCCGGGCCGCCGCCAAGGCTCACGAGGTGGTGTTCGGGGCGATCCGCCGTGAGGGTACGCAGAAGAGCGTCGTGCCCCACATGCAGACGCGCGCCGAGCTCTACGAGGTGCTCGGCTATCACGAGTACGAGAGGAAGCTCGACGAGCTGTTTGGAAGCAAGCCATGAACGACCCCGCCCCGCTCAAGCCGAAGAAGTCCGTGGCGCTCTCGGGGGTGCTGGCCGGGAACACCGCGCTCTGCACCGTCGGTCGCACCGGCAACGACCTCCACTATCGCGGCTACGACATCCTCGAGATCGCCGACAGGTGCGAGTTCGAGGAGATCGCCTTCCTCCTCATCCACGGCAAGCTCCCCAACAGCGCTGAGCTCGCGGGCTACAAGGCCCGCTTGAAGGCGCTGCGCGGGCTGCCCGCCGCGGTGCGTACCGTGCTCGAGGCGCTGCCGGCCGCGGCGCATCCCATGGACGTGCTGCGCAGCGGCGTCTCGGCCCTGGGCTGCATCCTGCCGGAGAAGGACGAGCACTCAGCCGCCGGCGCGCGTGAGATCGCCGACCGTCTGATCGCCTCCCTCGGCTCGATGCTCACCTACTGGTATCACTTCAGCCATTCCGGCGAGCGCATCCACACCGAGACCGCCGACGACTCGATCGGCGCGCACTTCCTGCACCTGCTGCATCGCCGACCGCCGCCGGCGGCATGGGTGCGGGCGATGCACACCTCGCTCATCCTGTACGCCGAGCACGAGTTCAACGCCTCGACCTTCGCGGCGCGCGTCATCGCCGGCACGGGCTCGGACCTGTACTCCTGCATCGCCGGCGCGATCGGCGCGTTGCGGGGGCCCAAGCACGGCGGCGCCAACGAGACGGCGCTGGTGATCCAGCAGCGCTACGAGTCGGCCGATGAGGCCGAGGCCGACATCCGCGCGCGCGTCGCCAACAAGGAAGTCATCATCGGCTTCGGACACCCGGTCTACACCATCGCCGATCCGCGCAACGAGGTGATCAAGGAAGTGGCACGGCGCCTGTCGCGCGAAGCGGGCGACCTGCGCCGCTTCGAGATCGCCGACCGCATCGAGGCGGTGATGCTCAAGACCAAGAGCATGTTCGCCAACCTCGACTGGTTCTCGGCGGTCTCGTACCACATGATGGGCATCCC
>DASPRP010000021.1:0-43917 GCA_035624385.1 Steroidobacteraceae bacterium
CCAGATGTCGAGCTCGGGGTAGAGGTCGCGGCCCAGGCCTTCCACGTTGAGCAGGGTCTTCTGCAGCAGGATGAGCTGTGGCTGGATCTGCATGTTGAAGCGTCGCGAGATCTCGAACAGCCGCAGCAGGATGCGCCCGAAGGAGATGTCCTTCAGCGGCCGGTCGAAGATCGGCTCGCACACCGTGCGCACCGCCGACTCCATCTCCTCGACGCGCGTGCCAGGCGGCACCCAGCCGGACTCGAGGTGCAGCTGCGCGACGCGCCGGTAGTCGCGGTCGAACACCGCGAGGAAGTTCTCGGCGAGGTAATGCTGGTCGCGCGGGTCGAGAGTGCCGACGATGCCGAAATCCACCGCTGCATAGCGCGGCCGCTGCGGCTCGTCGACGATCACGAAGATGTTGCCGGGGTGCATGTCGGCATGGAAGAAGTTGTGGCGGAACACCTGGGTGAAGAAGATGCGCACGCCGTTCTCGGCGAGCCGCCGGATGTCGGTGCCGGCGGCCTTGAGGCTCTCCAGGTCGCTGATCGGCACCCCGTGGATGCGCTCCATCACCATGACGTCGGGGCGGCAGTAGTCCCAGTGGACCTCGGGAACGTACAGCAGATCCGAGCCCGCGAAGTTGCGTTTCAGCTGCGAGGCGTTGGCCGCCTCGCGCATCAGGTCGAGCTCGTCGAGCACCGTCTTGTGGTACTCGGCGACGAGCTCGCGTGGCCGCAGGCGCCGGCCCTCACGCCAGTAGCGCTCGGCGAGCTCGGCGAGCGCGTGCAGCACCTCGAGGTCGCGCTCGATGACCGCGCGCATCCCGGGGCGCAGCACCTTGACCACCACCTCCGCCCCGCTCTTGAGCCGCGCCGGATGCACCTGGGCGATGGAGGCGGCGGCGAGCGGCGTCTCCTCGAAGGAGGCGAACACCTCCGCGACCGGCCGGCCGTAGCTCGCCTCGACCTGCGCGCGCGCGACGCGGCCGTCGAAGGGCGGCACGCGGTCCTGGAGCTTCGCGAGCTCGTCGGCGATGTCGGGCGGCAGCAGATCACGGCGGGTCGAGACCGCCTGGCCGAACTTGACGAAGATCGGCCCGAGCTCCTCGAGCGCGAGCCGCAGCCGCTCGGCCCGCGCTCCGCCGCGGCGCCGCTCGAGCCACACGTCGGGCGACAGCACCAGGAGGAATCGCAGCGGCCTATATAGATGAGTGGCGCGGACGAAATCATCGAGGCGGTGCTTGAGCAGCACCCGCTGGATCTCGAGCAGTCGCAGCAGGACCCGCGGTCTCACGGCGCGCGCTTTCCGCCCGCCGCGGCGGCGCGTCGCGCGGCCAGCAGCTCGAGACGCACGGCGAGGCGGTCGAGGTCCTCGCGCAGCGCGTCGACGCCCTTGAGAAACTGCTCACCCTCGCTCCGCGGCACCAGATCGCCGCGCTCGTGGCCGAGGTAATCGCCGGCGTTGCGCCAGGCGGCGTCCGTGGCGCGGCGGCCAAAGGCGAGGGCGAGGCGCCCGAGACGCGCGAGCTGATGCGCCGGCACGTCGCCGAGCACCGCCGACAGCTCCTCCTCGGGATCAGGCTTGAGGAGGGTGAGCAGCTCGCCGAACTTGGCGGCGATCTCGCCGTCACCGGAGATTGCGGCGTCGCCGCGCTGCACGGCGGACTGCGCGCCGTCAGCGCCCGCGAGCGCGAGCAGGCCGAAGGGTCCTACGCTGAGCTCGGCATCGGCACCGGCCGCAGCCGGCGTCACGGTGAGCGTCGCGCCGTTCGACTGCAGCGACAGCCGTCCGATGCCGCGCACCTCGAGCGCCAGGCTCCGCCCGGCGAGCTCGGCGCACAGCTGCCGCGCGCGCTCCGAGCGCGGCAGGGCGCGGTTGAGAAGCTTGCCGACGGTCTCGCTCAGCATAGGCGTGCTCTGCGCTAACGGCTGGCCCGGGGGGGCTCAGTACCGATAGCCGCGATGTACGGCGACGATGCCGCCGGAGAGGTTGTGGTAGCGGCAGCCCTCGAGCCCGGCATGGCGCATCATCGCGAGCAGCGTCTCCTGGTCAGGATGCATGCGGATCGATTCGGCGAGGTAGCGGTAGCTCGCCTCATCGCCCGCCACGTAACGCCCGAGCAGCGGCAGCACGCGGAAGGAATAGGCGTCGTAGAGGGGCTTGAGCGCGGCGACCTGAGGCTGCGAGAACTCGAGCACCAGCAGCTGCCCGCCGGGCTTGAGCGTGCGGCGCATCGAGGCGAGCGCGGCCGCCTTGTCGGTCACGTTGCGCAGCCCGAAGCCGATCGTGACGCAGTCGAAGGTACCGTCCGCGAACGGCAGCCGCTCGGCGTCGGCCTGGACGTAGGCGAGGTTGGCAGCGAGCCCGGCATCGATCAGCCGGTCGCGCCCGCGCGCCAGCATGGCGGCATTGATGTCGGTAAGCACGACCAGGCCGCGCTCGCCCACCTGCCGGGCGAGCCCCGCGGCCAGATCGCCCGTGCCGCCCGCCACGTCGAGCGCACGCTGCCCCGCGTGCAGGTTGGCCAGCGCCAGCGTGAAACGCTTCCAGATGCGGTGCGCGCCCGCCGACATCAGGTCGTTCATGAGGTCGTAGCGGTCCGCGACCGAGTCGAACACGCCCCTCACGCGGCGCGCCTTATCCTCGCGCGGCACGCGCTGAAAGCCGAAGTCGGTGGAGCGCTCGTCTGCCATGGGCACGCGCGGCCTGGAGATGATGAGACACATTCTAGTCGATCGGACCTGACACTTCGCCCGCGCAAGCTGCGCGCGACGCTTGCATCTTCCCGTCACCGATGCGCTAGAATCGCGACCGTTCGGGGGGGTCTTGCAAGGGCGGGCCGGGCAGCGATGTCCGGCCCGTCTGCTTTCCGGCTTCTTCTGCAGCGCTGCGCCCGCGCTTAGCCTCGCGCCCGCGCGCGCCGCTCCTCATAGCGCGCCCAGTTCGCAGCGCGCTCGCGGCCGAGCTCGTGCAGGTACTTCCAGGTGTAGAGCCCGGTGTCGTGCCCGTCGTCGAAGACCAGCTTCACCGCGTACTGCCCGACCGGCTCGATCGCGGTGATTTGCACCTGCTCCTTGCCGAGCACCAGCACCTCCTGTCCGGGGCCGTGGCCTTTGACCTCGGCGGACGGCGAGCACACGCGCAGGTACTCGAAGGGCAGCTCGAAGCGGCTGCCGTCGGCGAAGCTCACCTCCAGCACGCGCGTGGCGCGGCGCAGACGGATCTCGGTGGCGATGGGGTCCGGCACGGATGGCGCGGAGTATAGGCAGTCGCGCCTGGGAACGGGATTGCTGCAGTGCAATATGACCGGCCCGGGCGGCCATTTGCGCCGCGGGACTGCGATTGAGTGCGCATTCCGGGAGCATTAACGCCGATGAAATTCCGCCACGCGCCTCTATACTCAGCGTCCCCGATGGCACCGAGGGCCCACGCGAGGGCGGCCCGAGTGAGTGAATGGAACCCACCGATACCTCCCACCCCGACTATTACCATCGAGTTGTGGATTGCCAGTGGGCCTGTCCGGCTCACACCGATGTTCCCGAGTACATCCGCCTGATCGCCCAGGGCCGCTTCACCGACGCGTACATGGTGAACCGGCAGTCGAACGTGTTTCCCGGCATCCTCGGGCGCGTGTGCGACCGCCCCTGCGAGCCGGCCTGCCGCCGCGGGCGTATCGAGCAGAAACCGGTGGCGATCTGCCGCCTGAAGCGCGTCGCCGCCGATCATCGCGACGACGTCACGGCCCGGCTGCCGCAGATACCCAAGATGAAGAACGGCAAGCGCATCGCCTGCATCGGCGCCGGCTGCGCCTCGCTCACGGTCGCGAACGATCTCATGCCGCTCGGCTACCAGGTGACCATCTTCGAGCAGTACGGCGAGCCCGGCGGGCTGATGCGCACCAACATCCCCTCGTTCCGCCTGCCGGCGGCGGTGCTGAACGAGGAGATCGCGATGATCACCGGGATGGGCGTGGATCTCAGGCTCAATACGCTGGTGAGCAGCCTGCGCGAGCTGCTTGGCAAGGGCGGGTTCGATGCGGTATTCGTCGGCTCCGGCGCACCGAAGGGCAAGGAGCTCAGGCTCCCGGGGCGCGAGGCGGGTGCCGCCAACATCCATATCGGAATCGCCTGGCTCGAGTCGGTGGCCTTCGGTCACATCGACAGGGTCGGCAAGCGCGTCCTCATCATCGGCGTCGGCAACACCGCCATGGACTGCTGCCGCACTAGCCTTCGCCTGGGCGCCGAGAGCGTCAAGGTCATGGCGCGCAAGCCGCGCGGCTTCTTCAAGGCCTCCGAGTGGGAGCTCGAGGACGCCGAGGAGGAAAGCGTCGAGATCGTCGTCAACCGTTCCCCCAAGGCTTTCGTGGTCGAGGCCGGCGCCCTCGCGGGCATGCTGTTCGACCGGATGGAATACGATCTCGACGCCGCCGGGCGCATCACCGCCGAGCGCGTCGTGGGCGAGGAGTTCGTGGCCGCAGATGACGTGATCCTCGCCATCGGGCAGGAGAACGCTTTCCCGTGGATCGAGCGCGACCTCGGCATCGAGTTCGACAAGTGGGACGTGCCGGTCGTCGATCAGAGGACCTTCCAGTCGACGCGGCCGGGCGTGTTCTTCGGCGGCGACGCGGCCTTCGGCCCGAGGAACATCATCTGGGCGGTCGAGCACGGACACCAGGCGGCCATCTCCATCCACCGGCACTGCCAGGGCGAGCCGGTCGCTGAGCGTTTGCCTGCGGGCGTCAACCTGCAGAGTCGCAAGATGGGCATGCACGAATGGTCGTACTCGAACGACTACACGCCGGTCGAGCGGCGGCTGATGCCGCACGTCTCGCTCAAGGAGCGCTTCAAGAAGCTCAACATCGAGGTCGAGCTCGGTTTCACCGCCGCGCAGGTCGAGCAGGAGGTGCAGCGCTGCCTCAACTGCGACGTGCAGACCGTGTTCACCGCGAAGCTCTGCATCGAGTGCGATGCCTGTCTCGACATCTGCCCGGTGGACTGTCTCACCATCACCCACAACGGGCCCGAGGCGGAGCTGCGCGGCCGGCTCAAGGCGCCGGCCAGGAACCTTGCCCAGCCGCTCTACGTCTCGGCGGCGCTGCCGCAGACCGCCCGCGTGATGGTCAAGGACGAGGACCTGTGCGTGCATTGCGGCCTGTGCGCCGAGCGCTGCCCGACCGCCGCCTGGGACATGCAGAAATCCGAGCTCCGCTGGCCGCACGCCGCGGACGAGCCGCAGCCGGCGCCGGCACGGCGCCCGGCCAAGATCGCCTGAACCTTATCCGCCCAATGCCAGCCTAAGCGACCGCAAGCCTCCCAAGCGCAGCCATGTCCCCCACCGCCTCACGCGTCAACGATTTCACCATCAAGATCGCCACGGTCAACGGCACCGGCTCGGCGAGCGCCAACACGCTGCTCATGAAGTCGATCTTCAGGAGCGGCATCCCGGTGATGGGCAAGAACTACTTCCCCTCGAACATTCAGGGGCTGCCCACCTGGTACGAGATTCGCGTGACCCGCGAGGGCTACGTGGCGCGCTCCGGCCGCGTCGATCTCATGGTGGCCATGAACGCCGAGACCTATACGCGCGACGTGCGCGAGGTCGCTCCGGGAGGCTACCTGGTTTACGACTCGACCTGGCCGCGGCCGGCGCTCCTGAAGCGCGACGATATCAGCGTGCTCGGAGTGCCGCTGGCGCGGCTCTGCAACGAGAACTTCAACGGCGTGCGCACCCGTATCCTGATGAAGAACGTCTGCTATGCGGGCGTGCTGGCCGCGCTCCTCGACCTCGACGTCGCGCGCATCCGCGAGCTGCTCGCCGAGACCTACGCGAAGAAGCCGCAGCTGGTCGAGAGCAACATGAAGGCGATCCAGCTGGGTTACGACTACGCGCGCGCGCACTTCGAGTGCCCGCTGCCGCTCAAGGTCGAGAAGATGGACAGCACCGCCGGGCACATCATGATCGACGGTAACACCGCCGCGGCCCTGGGGTGCCTGTTCGCCGGGGCGACGGTGGCCGCCTGGTATCCCATCACGCCGTCCACCTCGCTGATGGACGCGTTCAAGATGTTCGCGGACCGCACGCGCGTCGATCAGGACAGCGGCACGAGGAATTTCGCCTTCATCCAGGCGGAGGATGAGCTCGCGGCCATCGGCATGACGATCGGCGCCATGTGGAACGGCGCGCGCGCCTTCACCGCGACTTCGGGCCCGGGGATCTCGCTCATGAACGAGTTCCTCGGACTCGCCTACTACGCCGAGGTGCCGGCGGTGATCTTCGACATCCAGCGCGTCGGCCCCTCCACCGGCATGCCGACCCGCACCCAGCAGGCCGATCTCCTGCTCGCCGCCTATGCCTCGCACGGCGACACCCGTCACGTGTGCCTCTACCCCGCCAATCCCGAAGAATGCTTCTACATGGCGGTGCAGGCCTTCGACCTCGCCGAGCGGCTGCAGACTCCGGTGCTGGTCCTGTCGGATCTCGACATCGGCATGAACGACTGGATGTGCCGCGACCTGAAGTGGGACGACAGCTACCGGCCCGACCGCGGCAAGGTCCTCGGCAAGGAAGAGGTCCTCAAGCTCAAGAAGTTCTACCGCTTTCTCGACGTGGACGACGACGGCATTCCCTACCGCACGCTTCCCGGCGTCGATCCCAAGGCGGCCTATTTCACGCGCGGCTCGGGACACACCCAGTACGGCGCTTACACCGAGGACGCGGCCGATTACCAGGTGGTGCTCGACCGGCTGATGCGCAAATGGGCGACGGCGAAACGCCTCGTGCCGCGCGCGGTGATCGATGCGAGCTTGGACTCGAAGATCGGCCTCGTGTCCCTCGGCAGCTGCGACGGCGCGATCCGCGAGGCCCGCGACCTGCTCAGGATCCGCGGTGTCGTCGTGGACTACATGCGCGTGCGCTCCTTCCCGTTCACCGAGGACGTCGAGAAGTTCCTCGCCGCCCACGAGTTGCTGTTCGTCGTCGAGCAGAACCGCGACGCGCAGCTGCGCTCGCTCCTCACCCTGGAGACCGCCGTCGACAAGGCCAAGCTGCGCTCACTGCTGCACTACTCGGGACTGCCGATCTCCTCGGCATTCATCGTCGATGGCGTGCTCGCGGAGCTGCAGACCGAGGGGCGCGTGCAGCCCAGGGACGCCGCCCATGGCTGACCATCCTCAGGGATCGCCTTCGCACGGAGCCTCACCATGACTTTCATCGCCAAGCCCAAGGTCGCCCACCCGTCGCTGCCGCACAATGCGCTCGGGCTCACGCGCCGCGACTACGAGGGCGCGCTCTCGACACTGTGCGCCGGCTGCGGCCACGACTCGATCACCGCGGCGATCGTCGAGGCGACCTGGGGCCTCTCCCTCGAGCCGCAGAACGTGGTGAAGCTCTCCGGTATCGGCTGCTCCTCCAAGACCACCGCCTACTTCGTCAGCGGCGGCCACGGCTTCAACTCCGTGCACGGCCGCATGCCCTCGATCGCCATGGGAGCGAACGCCGCCAACCGCGATCTCACCTACATCGGCGTTTCCGGCGACGGCGACACGCTCTCGATCGGGCTCGGGCAGTTCTGCCACGCGATCCGCCGTAATCTCGACATGCTGTACATCATCGAGAACAACGGCGTGTACGGCCTCACCAAGGGACAGTTCTCGGCCTCCGCCGACATCGGTACCAAGGCGAAGAAGGGCGAGACCAACCTGCAGCCGCCCATCGATCCGGTGCTGCTCGCCATGACGCTCGGCGCCTCGTTCGTGGCGCGCAGCTTCTCCGGCGACAAGCAGCAGCTGGTGCCGCTCATCCAGGCGGGACTCGCGCACCGCGGCTTCGCTCTCATCGACGTGCTCTCGCCCTGCGTGACCTTCAACGACCACGAGGGCTCGACCAAGAGCTACGCCTACACGCGCGAGCACTACGAGCCGGCGGTACACGCCGACTTCGTGCCGCTCGAGCGCGAGATCACCGCGGATTACGCTGCCGGCGAGGCGCTGCCGGTGGTGATGCACGACGGCAGCCGCATCGTGCTGCGCAAGCTCGACTCCGCTTACGATCCGACCAATCGCGCGAGCGCCTCGGCCCACATCCAGGAGCGCATGAGGTCCGGGGAATACCTCACGGGACTGCTGTTCCTCGACGAGGCCGCGCAGCACGAGTTCCACCAGGTGAATTCGACGCCCGCGGCCCCGCTCAACAGCATCCCCTACGAGAAGCTCTCGCCGGGGGCGAAGGGACTCGAGAAGCTCCTGTCGCGCTACCGCTGACGACCCGTTGCAGCCAGCGGCGTCACTCAGGCTGGTGGCCAGGGCCTCCTTCAACGCTTCCTCCGCCGCCGCCTGCTCCACCGCCGGGCGGGGGTGGGGGCGTGAAGGACAACTGAATGAGCGAAACCGCCGGCGGATATTCGGTCACAGCGCCGGGCGCAGTGAGCACAACCTCGACGTAATACGCATTCGACTCAAAATCAAAAACGTCGGCATCGCCGCCGGACACGATCTGCAAGGTGAACAGCTTGGCATTGGTCTTCTGCGCCTGAAACTCAACCAGGGTCGTCTCTGTCACGTATACCACCGGGCTCGAGTTTGGCACTTGCACGAGCCGCGCTGAGATCTGCCCGTCGCCGGGTCGGCAAAGCATTGCGAGGCTGACGAAGAGTGCCTCCGGATCTGGATTGAACCCGCCGTCGACTGCCGTGACGCCATATCGAATCACTGCTTGCGTCGGCTGGCCGGTGCCGGGGCCCGCCCCGGGTCCCACCACTGTACGATCAGCAGCCAAAGCGGCAATCAGACCGCCTGTCGCGCCTAATTGAACGACCGAGCCGACGAGTAGGACCTTCCCGATATCGGGCGGGTTCACTGCGCCAGCCGAAGCGACGCTGCTCCAGAGCTTTGCCGCCATATCGGTTACTCCGTCGCCGTCGCGGACGATGCACTACCGCGACGTTCTTAGCTTCGTCGACTGACTATAGGCGTTTTTGAGCGGCTGCTATGCAGCAAAGCAGCGGACGTGCACGAGCGTGCGCTCCTGCGGTAGGGAGCTTTGCGGGCCAATGGCGCGGAGCGATTCCAACTAGTGCACCGCGGATCCGAGTGCGTAGCGCACCGCGAGCTGCAGCTGCGTCTCCGTGGCGAGCGCCGGAAGGCCGAAGGCATCGCTGCGGAAGTAGGAATTGCTGGCCACCTGCAGCCACTCGAGCGTGAAGCGCCAGTGCGCATCGGGCGTGAACGAGTAGGCGGCGGTCCACGCGTGCCCGGTCTGTGAGCCATCGCCCTCGGCAATGCTGGTGTCGACCTCGAAGCGGTCGTAACGCAGGCTCAGCATGTGCTTGCCGAGCTGCCTCGCCACCAGCGCGTACGCGGCCTTGAACGGCCAGCTGAGGTAGAAGCCCCCCGGCGCTATGGCCGTCCGGCCCTTGAGGCCCTGCGCGATCGCGGTCCAGCCGTCGGCGCTCTCGGCGCGCAGCCCCACACTGTCGAAGCTCGTCTCCCAGGCGATGGCGTTGGTGGCGTAATCGATCGCGGTGGGGTCGGCACGGTTGTCGTAGCGCAGCGCGCGTATCACCACGCGATCGAGCCAGCGCAGCTCGAGGCCGCCGTACACACCGGCGCGTCCGTCGAGCTCGCGGAACGGCTCGAAGTTCATCAGCACCGGATCGTTAGGCAGTCCCACGCGCCCACCGAGCGGAGTCTGGCGGTCGGTGAGCATGAAGCCGTCGCCGGCGATGAAGCCGCCCGCACCGTCGTTCCAGCCGAATACGCCGGCAGTCGCTCCGAGGTCGAAGTCGTGCCCCTGCCGCGTGCCGAGCCAGTCGAGCTGCGCCTCGACACCGATGGTGCGCAGCTCGATCGCGAGCCAGCTGTCGATCGCCGAGTACGACAGCGTGTAGGGAGACTCCCACCCCGGAGAGCGGTTCTCGAGCGACACGGGTGGATAGAAGGCGCCCGCCTTGACGCGCAGGCGATAGCCCGCGAACGGGTAGGGACGGAACTGCAGGAACGCTTCGGTGAGCCCGGCGGCGACGCGATCGTAGTCGCCCCACGCCGAGGCATCGAGATGCACGGTCCACAGCTCGCCGAGCGACTCGGTGAGCGCCAGGCGCGCGCGGCCGAGCCGCAGGCCCGACTGATCCTCGGAGAAGCGCACGCCGCTGATGCCGCCCTGGGTATAGGAGGGATAGGCGTCCGAGCTCACCAGGCGCCCGTCGAGGTCGAGCTCCCAGCCGTCGGCCCGGGCGATGGCGCCGAGTGCGAGCCATGCGAGCGGTACGAGTCGCGCGGCGCGCCGCATCAGTAGTCCCAGGAGTGCCGCCGGTCGGCGAGCGGCGCCGGCGTCAGCGACTTCGTGAGCCGCAGAGTGAGCTCTGCGTGGTCCGCTTCCCCGACCGTGAGCTCGCGCTCGAGGTCTTCTTCGCTCTCGCGCATGCGTGGGTGCCAGATAGCGATACGGTAGCGGCCGCGCGCGACGTCGGCGGACCAGGCGCCGACGGCGCTGGTGCGCCCGTAGTACGGCGCATCGGTGACCATCAGGTAGCCGACCATCTCGTCGTGGATGTTGCAGCCCAGGGTGACGATGCCGGCCTGGTCGAAATGCACCGGCGGATACGGGGTGCCGCGATAAAGCGGCAGCTGAAAGCGCTTCGCGGGCGAGAACGAGTAAATCTGGTGGCTCACCGAGTCGCTGTTCGGAAAGGTCACCGTGGAGCCGACCGGGATCACCAGCAGGTCCGGCTCGAAGGCGCGGTTCACCTGGTCCATGACGGCCTTGATCGGCGCCGGCTTGTGGGCCGGAGCGTCGAGGGCATGGGCTGTGACCACCACGCCGGGGAGCGGGCGGCCATCGGCGGTTTGCACGCTGATGACCAGCGTGGCGGCGTGGGCAGCTGCCCCGGCGGCGAGCGCGCCGAGGAGGGCCACCAGGCCCGCGTGGGCCCGGAGCGCTGATTTCTCGCGACCTGGACGTGCCGGAGGTCTCATTCCCGCACTCGTCTCCTCGCTCCCTGCATGGCGGGACGCCTACGATGCGATGGGCATTCGAGCGCTTTTGATGGGCAGTTTCCGCAAACGACTTCTCGTGCTGATCATCGGCCTGGTGGTCGTCACCCAAACTGTGACGCTCGCCGCAGTGCTGGCCAGCACCCGGGGAACGGTCGAGGCGCGGGCCGCCGAGCAGCTCTCTTCCGGCAGTGCGCTCGCGCTGCAGCTCATGCGCTTCCGCGCCGGCCAGCTCTCCAACGGCGTGGCGGTCACGGCGGCCGACTTCGGCTTCCGCGAGGCGGTGGCGAGCGGGGAACCGCTCACCATCCTGTCCGCGGCCCGCAATAATGCCCGGCGCATCGGCGCCGACATGGTGATGGTGCTCGACACCCACGGTAAGGCGCTCGTCTCGACCGCGGCGCTCGACGGCGACGCCGGCGCGTCCATCAGGCTGCTGCTCAAAGACCCCGGCGCGCGCGATCAGCCCGCCTTCATAGTGCTCGGCCCGAGCGCCTATCAGCTGGTGCTCGCCCCGGTGCGCACCCCTGAGACCATCGCCTGGGTCGCGATGGGTTTCGTGGCCGACGACTCACTGGCGCAGCGCATCCGCGACTTGGTCGGCTCGGATGTGGCACTCACTCTGCACGGACATGACGGCGTGACCCACGTGGCCGCGACGCTCCCGGCCGCGGAGCGCAACGAGCTGCTCGCGGTCGCGGCGCCGCGCGCGGCCGTCGCTTCGGGATCCGGGGAGGCGCCGCACCTCGTGCGTCTCGGCGGCGCCGATTACCTCACCCTGGCGCGCCCGCTCGAGGCGCTCGGCGACTCAGTCGACGTGCGGCTCCTGAAGCCGCAGCGCGAGGTGCTCGCGCCCTACCGCGAGCTGCGCGATGCGATGCTGGCGATCGACGGCATCGCGCTCCTCATGGCGGGGCTGGTGGGCGCGGTGCTGGGCCGCACCGCCGCACGCCCCATCGGTGAGCTGGCGCGCGCCGCGCAGCGCATCCAGCAGGGACAGTACGAGACCGCGGTCAACGTCTCCGGCGGCGACGAGTTCCGTAGCCTCGCCCGGACCTTCAACGCCATGCAGCGCAACATCGCTGAGCGTGAGGCGGCCATCACCTTCCACGCGCAGCACGACCCGCTCACGCAGCTGCCGAACCGCTGGTTCGCCACCCAGGTGCTCGAGCGCCTGGTGCGCGAGGCCGCCGCGGGCGCGCGTGGCGCGCTGATCCTGCTCGCCCTGCGGAACCTGCGCGACATCAACGTCTCGCTCGGCATGTCGGTCGGCGACGACGTGCTGCGCGAGGTGGCGCACCGGCTGCGCCAGAACGTCTCCGAGAGCGACACCGTGGCGCGCCTCGGCGAGGCGCAGTTCCTGGTGATCGTGCCGGGCTGCACCGCGGAGCGCGCGCAGCTCTACGCCGAGCAGCTCGCCGGCCTGGTCCACACCGGCTTTCACGTCGCCGGCGTCGGCCTCGAGCTGCACGTCGCCTGCGGCCTGTGCCTGCTGCCCGATCACGGCACCACCACCGAGGAGCTGCTGCAGCGCGCGCAGGTCGCGCTCGAGGACGCGCACGATGCCGCCTCGCGCGTCGCCGTGTACCGCCCGGGGCAGGACGATGCGCACCGCCGCCGGCTCACGCTCATCACGGATCTGCGCGCGGCGATCGACAACGACCAGCTGACCCTGGTGTACCAGCCGCTGGTGACCATGGCGGCGCGCTCGGTGCGCAGCCTCGAGGCGCTGGTGCGCTGGACGCACCCGCAGCTCGGGCCCGTCTCGCCCGGGGAGTTCGTGCCGCTCGCCGAGCGTACCGGCGGCGCGCGCCGGCTCACCGACTGGGTGCTGAAGGCCGCCATCCGCCAGATGGGCGAGTGGCGCGAGGGGGGGCTCGAGGTGCAGCTGGCCGTCAACCTCTCGGCGTCCGACATTCTCGACCCGGAGCTCGGCGACCAGATCCTCGCGCGCCTGCGCGCCCACTCGGTGCATCCCACCTCGCTCCTGCTCGAGATCACCGAGAGTGCGGTGATGCTCGACCCGCAGGGTGCGGCGCGCAACATGCAGCTGCTGCGCATCGCCGGTGTGCGCTTCGCCATCGACGACTTCGGCACCGGCCACTCCTCGCTGTCGCAGCTGTCGCTGCTGCCGGTGGACGAGCTGAAGATCGACCGCTCGCTCATCAGCCAGGCAGTGCAGGGCGCCGTGACCATCGTCACCTCGACCATCGAGCTCGGGCACAGCATGGGCCTCAAGGTGGTCGCGGAAGGCGTCGAGGACGCCGACGCCTGGGGCCTGCTGCGTCGCCTGGGATGCGACTTTGCGCAGGGTTATCTCATCAGTCCGCCGCTGCCGGCCGAGCGGGTGGCGCCGTTCGTCCGCCAGGCCAACCAGTTGCTGCCGGCCTCCGACGCGACGGTCCTGCAGCTGCGCGCCCTCGACCAGCTCGCCGGGCGCACCAAGCGCTGAGGCAAGACTACCCGCCCCCCTCCAGCAGCGTGTCCACGCGCCGCCGGTACTGCAGCAGCAGCTCCGCGGCGAAATCGGCGAATACGCGGATCTTCGGCGAGTGGCGCAGCGCGCTGCGGCACACGACGGAGATCGGTGCGCCGGGCGCCGACCACTCGCTCAGGACCACCTCGAGCTTGCCGGCCGCGAGCGCTTCCGCCACCAGCAGGTCCATCGCCTGCACGATGCCCGCGCCGCGCACCGCCGCGAGCAACTGCGCCTCGGCGGCGTTGAAGGCGACGCTGAAAGGCAGCTGCAGCTGGCGGCGCACCGCGCCGCGCTGGAACTGCCACCTATAGGGGCGGTGCGTGGTGGTCCCGAGGTGGCCGATGAGCTTGTGCCGGCGCAGCTCGTCGGGATCGGCCGGCGTGCCGTGCTCGCGCAGGTAGGCCGGGGCGGCACAGGTGATGAGCCGCGTGCTGACGATGCGCCGGGCGATGAGGTGCGGCTCCTTGACCGCCCCGACCCGCACCACCAGGTCCACCTCCTCGGCGATCAGGTCGATCACCCGATCGTTGAACTGCACCTCGAGCTGCAGCTCCGGATAACGCGCCGTGAAGCGCGGCAGCGCCGGGATCAGCAGCGCGCGGCCGAAGGCCGTCGGCACATCGACCCGCAGCCTTCCGGCCACGGCGAGCCGCGTGCCGCGCACTGCCTGATCGGCGGCCTCGAGCTCGGCGAGGATCCGCTGGCAGCGCGAAAGATACTCGGCGCCGTCGCTGGTGAGCCCGACGCGCCGCGTGGTGCGATGGAACAGCTGGCAGCGCAAGTGCCGCTCGAGGTCCGCCACGTGAGTGCTCACCACGGCGCGCGACAGTCCGAGCGCGTCGGCGGCGCGGGTAAAGGAATGCAGCTCCGCCACGCGGGCGAAGCTGCGCATGCAGATCAGCTGATCCACGCCGTCATTGTAAGGGAAATCAGAACAATGTTTTTGTGATTAGACGGTTTTTCAGGACCGGCTGCGCGTCTAGAGTCTGCGCACCATGTTCATCTTTCCCCGTCCCCTGTTCCCGGTCGCCGCCGCGCTCGTTCTGGTGCTGCTCCTGGCGGGCGTGTCGTTCGTGTCCGGCGGCTGAGCCGCAGCGCCTGGAGGCGAGGTGCGCGCCGCAGTTACAGCGACTGCGCTTGTGCCGTGGGCCGCCGTTGCGGTATCGTCCGCGCCGGTTCGTGACCTTTCCCTTTCCTGCCGCCTGCCGCCCGCCTCGTTTGCGCCGGCTTCCGAGTCTGAAAAGCCGAATCGTTGCCGACCAGGTGGCAGCGTGCGCGCCGACGAGTCCTCCGGTCTCCGGTCAGCACTCCTGCCAGTAGTTTGTTTGTTTCAGGAGTCTGACTGCATGACGAAGATTTACGTGGGCAACCTGCCCTTCTCCGCCACTGACGCCGAGGTTCGCGAGCTGTTCGCTCAGCACGGCACCGTCGAGTCCGTAAGCCTCATCACCGACCGCGACACCGGCCGGCCGCGTGGCTTCGGCTTCGTCGAGATGTCCCGCGCCGACGCCTCGCGCGCGATCCAGAACCTCAATGGCAAGGAGCTGGGCGGACGCCCGCTGCGGGTCAACGAGGCGCAGGAGCGCAGCGGCGGCAACCGCGGCGGCGGCGCACCGAAGCGCTGGTAAGCTCGAGTAGAGCCTCTGGGCCGGTCGTCAGTGCCTCGGGCATCGGCGGCCGGCCCTTTTCGTTGTACGTGCTCGTCAGCGAGCGAGCCTTGAGGGAGTGGTCTTTAGATGGGTAAGGGCGATTCGAGAACGCGCCGCGGCAAGATCTATCAGGGATCCTTCGGGAAGTCGCGCCCCAAGGACCCGGCGAAGAGAAAGAAAAAGGCCGTCAAGGCCGCCAGACGCTGAGGCAGCGGGCGCGCGCCCGCCGCCCTTCAGGCGAAGGGCTCGGCCGTCGCGGGCGCGGGGCGGGTCTTGCGCGCCAGACAGTCGCGGATGAGCTCGAGCGCCGTGCGCTGGTTCGGCGGCAGCCCGGCCGCGCTCGTTCCGAGCGGAGTCGTGCGCTCCCCCCAACGCACTGCGTGGGCGCAGAAGGACAGGCCCCCGCCGAAGCCCGGCATCAGCAGCAGCGCTCCGGGTCGTACCCGCTGCTCCTCGAGCGCCTCGCACAGCGCCACGGGAACCGTCGCCGCCGACATGTTGCCGTAGCGTTGCACGGTCACGTGCACGCGCTCCATCGGCACCGGCACGCGCTTGGCGACCGCCTCGATGATGCGCAGGTTCGCCTGATGGGGCACCACCAGGTCCACGTCCTCAGCTTGCGCACCGATGCGCGCGAGCGCCTCGGCGCTGGCGCTCGACATGCCCTGCACCGCGCGCTTGAAGATCTCCTGGCCCTCGAACTGCCAGCGCGTGATGCCATAGAGCGTGCCGCGGTTGGCGTAGCGTCCGCCCATGCCGTGGACCCTGAGGATCTCGCGCGCGTCGCCGTAGCAGCCGAGCTTCTCGGCCAGCAGCCCCTCCGCGCGCGCGCTCGCCTCGAGCACCACCGCCGCCGCGCCGTCACCGAACAGCACCGCGACGTCGCGGTCGCTCCAGTCCATGAAGGGTGAGATCAGCTCGGCGCCGATCACCAGCGCGTTGCGCACCACGCCGGTACGGATCAGCGCGGTCGCGGTCGAGAGCCCGTAGAGAAAGCTGGTGCAGGCCGTGTTGATGTCGTAGGCCGCCGCCCCGTGCGCGCCGATGCGCAGCTGGATGCCGGAGGCCATGTTGGGGACCTGGTCGTCGTAGCTGCAGCTGCCGAATACGATGAGCTCGATGCGGCCGCCGTCGAGTCCCGCGCAGGCGAGCGCGCGGGCCGCGGCGACGTAGGCGAGCTCGCCCAGGGGGACGTGCGAGATGCGCCGCTCGCGGATTCCCGTGCGGCTCACGATCCACTCGTCGCTGGTGTCGAGGATGGTGGACAGGTCGTGATTGCTGAGCACCGCCGGGGGCAGGCACTTTCCCCAGCCCGTGATCGCCGCGTGGGTCGCTGGCGCAGTGGCACTCATGGAAGGCGCAAGGATAGCAGGCCGCGCTCAGGGGCGCGGCGCCGAATCCGGCGCGTAGTCGAAGGAATCGAAGTACAGCCGCTGCGCGGGCAGCCCGTGCTGCGGAAAGCTCGTGCGCATCGCCTCGATCATCGCCGGCGGTCCCGCCGCATAGACCTCGAAAGCCGCGAGGTCCGGGTAGTCGGCCAGCACCGCATCGTGTACCCAGCCGGTGCGGTGGTGCGCGGCCTCGGCGCGCCTCGCCTCGGAAAGCACGGCGGTGAATTTCAGCTGGCGGTAGCGGCGCGCCCAACCGAGCACGCGCTGCTCCTCGTAGAGGTCGGCGTCATGGCGCGCGCCCCAGTACAGGTGGAGGTCGCGCCTCAAGCCGGTCTCGAGCACATGCCGCAACATCGATTTCAGCGGCGCGAAGCCCGTGCCACCTGCAACCATGATCACGGGTCCCTCGCCGTCGCGGTAGCTGAACTGTCCCATCGGGCCCTCGATGCGCAGCAGCGACCCGGGTGACAGCGCCGTCGCGCCCGCAGCGCCGCCGCCGAACAGGCGCTGCGTGAAGCCGCCGCCGGCGACGCGCCGCACGTGCAGCTCGAGCAGCTCGGAGTCGTGCGGCGGGCAGGCGATCGAGAAGCTGCGGCGCCGGCCCGCATCGAGCAGCACGTCGAGGTACTGCCCGGGGTGAAAGCGCAGGCGCTCCACCGCCGGCAGTTGCAGCAGCACCTCGAGCACGTCCGGGGCGAGGGGCGTCAGGCGCGCGATGCGGCACGGCAGCGTCTTGATCTCGACGTCCGCCACACTCGCGATGAGGCGCGCCTCGACCGTGAGATCCGAGCGCGGCCGCGCCTGGCAGAGGAGTATCTGGCCGCTCTCCGCCTCCTCCGCACTGATGCCGGGCGGACGGCCGCTCGGATAGTGAATCTCCCCGCGCAGCAGCCGCGCCCGGCACGAGCTGCAGTGGCCCGACTTGCAGCTGTGCGGAAGATTGAGTCCGGCCGCGAGCGCCGCCTGCAGCACCGGCTCGCCGGCCGGCACCTTGAGGGTGCGGCCGTGCGGCTCGATGCGCACGCTGTAATCCTCGCCTGACATACTCGCTATAGACTAGACGGACGCGGAGCGCGCGGCCAAGGAAACGCTGTTGTTCGCGACCGCCGGCTGCTCAGTGCCACGGAGTTTTGCGCTATCCTCATCGCCCGATGCGCGTCGCTTTCACGAAGATGCACGGGGTTGGCAACGACTTCGTGGTGCTCGATGCGCCCCCGGCAGAACCGCTGCTCGAGCCGGCGAGTCTGCGCAGGCTCGCCGACCGCCGCACCGGCGTCGGCTTCGATCAGGCACTGGTGCTCGAGGCGCCGCGGCGCGCGGACACCGAGGTTTTCTACCGCGTCTTCAACGCCGACGGTGACGAGGTCGAGCAGTGCGGCAACGGCGCGCGCTGCATCGCCGCGCTCCTGCACCGCCGCGGGCGCACCCGTGGCGGCCGCGTGCGGCTCGAGAGCCCGGCCGGCGTGGTCGAGGCCTGCGTCCGGCCCGATGCCAGCGTCTCGGTCGACATGGGCGTTCCCAACTTCGATCCCCGCTCGCTGCCCTTCGATGCGCCGGCCGAGGCCGACAGTTACGCGCTCGAGGTGGCCGGCGGCACCGTGGAGATCGGCGCGGTCTCGCTCGGCAACCCGCACGCGGTGCTCGTGGTCCCCTCGGTCGAGGCGGCGCCCGTCGGCACGCTCGGCCCGGAGATCGAGCGGCACGCGCGTTTTCCGCGGCGCGTGAACGCCGGCTTCCTCGAGATCGTGGACCGCGGTCACCTCAAGCTGCGCGTCTACGAGCGCGGCGTGGGCGAGACGCTCGCCTGCGGGACCGGCGCGTGCGCGGCGGCGGCGGTCGCCCGCCGCCGCGGGCTCATCGACGCGCAGGTGCGGGTCGAGGTGCGCGGCGGCGAGTTACGCGTAAACTGGGCGGGCCGGGGGGAGCACATCTGGCTGAGCGGTCCGGCCGAAGTCTCGTTCGAAGGTCACGTCGAGGTCTAGAAAGACGAGGTCGCAGATCATGACAACAAGAGAAGCCCGGGGCTTGAGCGCGGTCGAATCCGAGGAGGAGACCATCGCCGGCTACCTGCAGCGCAATCCCGATTTCTTCGAGCGTCATCAGGGGGTGCTGGCGCGCCTCAAGCTGCCGCACGCGCGCGGCGGCGCCGCCATCTCGCTCGTGGAGCGGCAGATCGAGGTGCTGCGCGAGAAGCTCGCCGGGATGGAAGCCAAGCTCGCCGAGCTGCTGCGCACCGCGCGCGCCAACGACGCGATCGCCGACCGGCTGCATCGCTTCACGCGGCGGCTGCTGCGCGCCGTGCCGCGCACCGAAGCCATCGCGCGCATCGAGGCGGGACTGCGCGAGGACTTCGATGCGTTCCATTCGGTGCTGGTGCTGATCGGCGAGCGGCCGGGGCTGCCGGAGCAGCAGTTCGTGCGCGTGGTCACGCCCGATGATCCCAACCTCAAGTCCTTCGAGAGCCTGCTCGCGAGCGGCAAGCCGCGCTGCGGTCAGGCGCGCGACTCGCAGCGCGAGTTCCTGTTCGGTCCCGAGGGCCCGGAGATGGGCTCGGTGGCCCTGGTGCCGCTCGGGAACAAGGGCTCGATCGGGCTGCTCGCGCTCGGCAGCGTCGACCGCGACCGCTTCCACCCGGGCATGAGCACCGAGTTCCTCGCCCGCATGGCGGACCTGATCGCCGACGCGCTGACCGCGGGCGAAGCGGCCTGAGGGGCGCGGAGCTCGCCTCAAGGCTCGTGCCATGAGTCCGGCGGCGCTCGAGTGGCTCACGCGCTTTCGCCGCTACCTCGCCTCCGAGCGGCGGCTCTCGGCTCACACGGACACGGGCTATGCGCGCGATCTCGAGGCGCTGGTGAGGTTCTGCGACCGGGCGGGCCTTGCCGACTGGGGCGCGCTCGACAGCCAGCACCTCCGCGCCTTCGCCGCCCACTCGCATGCCGGCGGCTTGAGCCCCCGCAGCATCCAGCGGCGGCTCTCGGCGGTGCGCAGCTTCTATGCGTTCCTGCTGCGCGAGGCACCGGTCGAGGCCGCCCGCGGCCGCCGCAGCCGGCGCGGCGAGCGCGTGGTGGTGAACCCCGCGCTCGATGTGCGCGCGCCGAAGGCCGGGCGCCGCCTGCCGCAGACCCTCGACGCGGACCAAATGGCACGCCTGCTCGAGATTCCGGGGGGCGGAGTTCTCCAGGCGCGCGACCGTGCGCTGATGGAGCTGCTGTACTCCTCGGGCCTGCGGCTGGCGGAGCTCGTGGGCCTCGACGTCGCCGACATCGATCTTCAGGATCGCACCGTCAGGGTGCTCGGCAAGGGACGCAAATCGCGCATCGTTCCCGTGGGCCGGCTGGCACTGGCGGCGCTGCGCGCCTGGCTGAAAGAGCGCGCGGAGCTGGCCGCCGCGGACGAGATGGCCCTCTTCGTCGGACGCGCGGGTAAGCGCCTCGGTCCGCGCGCCATCCAGGCACGGGTGGACTACTGGGCGAAGCGCCAGGGACTCGGTGTGCACGTACACCCGCACCTGTTCCGCCATTCCTTCGCCTCCCACCTGCTCGAGTCCGGCGGCGAGCTGCGCGGTGTGCAGGAGCTGCTGGGGCACGCCGACATCTCGACCACGCAGATCTACACCCACCTTGATTTCCAGCACCTCGCCCGCATCTACGACGCTGCACACCCGCGGGCGCGCCGCAAGGTCTAGACGAGCCTCGAGAGGTCCGCGCCCCTTCGGATCACCACCCCGGGGACTTTATGAGCGACGCAGCAGTCTTCAATCCCCACGGCACGACCATCCTCGGCGTCCGCCGCAACGGCACCATCGCCTTGGGGGGTGACGGCCAGGTGACGCTCGGCAACACCGTCATGAAGGGCAACGCCCGCAAGGTGCGCCGGCTCTTCGGCGACAAAGTGCTGGCCGGCTTCGCCGGCGGCACCGCGGATGCCTTTACGCTCTTCGAGCGATTCGAGGGCAAGCTCGAGAAGTACGGCAATCTCACCCGCGCCGCCATCGAGCTCGCCAAGGACTGGCGCTCCGACCGCTATCTGAGACGGCTCGAGGCGCTGCTCCTGGTCGGCGATCCGGACAAGCTCTTCATCATCTCGGGGAACGGCGATGTCATCGAGCCCGATCACGACGTCGCCGCGATCGGCTCCGGCGGCCAGTACGCGCTCGCCGCGGCCCGGGCGCTCCTCGAGGGTTCCGATCTGGCCGCGCGCGCGATCGTCGAGCGTTCGCTCGACATCGCCGCCGACATCTGCATCTACACCAACCGCAACCTCGTCATCGAGGAGCTCAACGGCCGCAAGGGCGGGGAGTCGAACTAAGCCCATGTCATCCGCACTCACGCCCCGGCAGATCGTCCAGGAGCTCGACAAGCACATCGTCGGCCAGGACGCGGCCAAGCGCGCCGTGGCCATCGCGCTGCGCAACCGCTGGCGCCGCATGCAGGTCGAGGAGCCGCTGCGCCAGGAGATCACGCCCAAGAACATCCTGATGATCGGCCCGACCGGGGTCGGCAAGACCGAGATCGCGCGGCGCCTCGCCAAGCTCGCCAACGCGCCGTTCGTGAAGGTCGAGGCGACCAAGTTCACCGAGGTCGGCTACGTCGGCCGCGACGTCGATTCGATCGTCAAGGAGCTGGCGGATGTCGCCGTGAAGATCACCCGCGAGCAGGAAATGGCCAAGGTGCGCGAGCGCGCGCTCGATGCCGCCGAGGAGCGCGTGCTCGATGCGCTGCTGCCGAAGCCGCGCATGATGGGCTTTTCGACCGACGAGCCGGCCCACGCGCGCGATTCGGAGACGCGGCAGAAATTCCGCAAGATGCTGCGCGAGCGCGAGCTCGACGACCGCGAGATCGAGATCGAGGTGCGTGCCTTGGCCGTGGGCGTGGAGATCATGGCGCCGCCCGGGATGGAGGAGATGCAGCAGCAGCTGCAGTCGATGTTCCAGAACCTCTCCGGCAACCGCACCCGCACCCGCAAGGTCAAGGTGCGCGAGGCCCTGAAGCTCCTCACCGACGAGGAGGCCGGCAAGCTCATCAACGAGGACGAGCTCAAGATCCAGGCGCTGGCCAACGCCGAGCAGAACGGCATCGTGTTCATCGACGAGATCGACAAGGTGACCCGCCGCCAGGAAACGCTCGGCGCCGACGTCTCGCGCGAGGGCGTGCAGCGCGATCTGCTGCCGCTCGTCGAGGGCTCGACGGTGACGACCAAGTACGGCCCGGTGAAGACCGATCACGTGCTGTTCATCGCCTCAGGGGCCTTCAGCCTGTCGAAGCCCTCGGACCTGATCCCCGAGCTCCAGGGGCGCCTGCCGATCCGGGTCGAGCTCGACTCGCTCAAGGTGGAGGACTTCGTGCGCATCCTCACCGAGCCGGACGCATCGCTCACCGCGCAGTACCAGGCGCTGATGGCAACCGAGGGCGTCACGGTCGAGTTCGCCCCCGGCGGCGTGCGCCGCATCGCCGAGATCGCCTTCGAGGTCAACGAGCGCACCGAGAACATCGGTGCGCGCCGCCTGCACACCGTGATGGAGCGGCTGCTCGAGAGCGTCTCCTACGAGGCCGCGGCGCACGAGGATGGGGCCCGCGGCGGCACCGACGACCGGGGCGTCGTGACCATCGATGCGAAGTACGTGGACGATCACCTAGGTCGGCTCGTCAAGGACGAGGACCTGAGCCGCTACATCCTCTGAGGATCTTCGTAGCGGAACCCTTCAGCCACTTTGTCGCATCCATACAAAAAATCGCCTTGCCCTGCATGTAACAAAATCAGCCTGATGTGTATCATCCTGTGAAGGAATGGCGTTCCCGCGCCTCTTTACGGGAGGAAAACCGTCATGCGCCGCACTCCATCCGTTCTCCTCGGAGACCTCACCCGTCTCGCATTGGCGAGTCTGGCCGCGTTGCCACTCGTTGCTCAAGCGCAACAACAATCCGCAGAGCCCTCCGGCGCTCTCCAGGAAGTCATCGTCACGGCGACCAAGCGCAGCCAGAACCTCCAGGAGGTTCCCTTCTCGGTGTCGTCGACCAGCCAGGAGCAGATCCGCAACGCGGGTGCGATCGACATCGTCGACCTGGCGCGCAGCGTCCCGGGACTCGCGATCGCGGACTTAGGTCCGGGCCAGAGCCAGATGGCCATCCGCGGCATCAGCTCCGGACAGGTCATCCGCGATCAGCCGGGCGTCAAGGAGCAGGTCGGCGTCTACCTCGATGAGTCGCCGATCTCGGTCGCTCTCTTCACCCCCGACCTCGAATTGTTCGACCTGGATCGGTTCGAGGTTCTCCGCGGTCCACAGGGCACGCTCTTCGGCGCCGGATCGGAAGCCGGCACGGTGCGCTACATCACCGCCCAGCCGCGCCTTGGCCAGTCCTCGACGACGATGGATGCCTCGTTCGAGGACGTCACGCACGGCGATGAGGGCGGCTTCGTCCGCATGGCCATGAACGTGCCGCTCGGCGACGTAGTCGCGGCCCGCTTCGTGGCCTACTGGCATCATCTCGCCGGCTTCATCGATGCGATCTCGCCCTACGGGCCCGCCGGGGGCGACCAGCCCGCCGGCTTCACGGTCAACCGCGCGATCAACTCCGGCGACCGCAGCGGCGGGCGCCTGGCGCTGCTGATCCAGCCCAATAGTGACCTGTCGATCACGCCGCGCGTCGTGTTCCAGAAGCTCGCGACCAACGGCTATCCGCGCGTCGATATCTACAACATCCTCGCGAACCCCTACACGACCACCCAGCCCCCCGTCACGATGGGCGCTCTCGAGCAGTACCGGCAGCAGCCCGACGGTCTCACCGACGACTTCACGCTCGCCGACCTCAAGATCGATTACAACACGGGACCTGCGACCCTCACGTCGGTCACCTCCTACACGCACCGCAACGTGCAGGTGCTGCGCGATGCGACGCAGCTCACCGGCAGCGTGACCTTCGATGTGTTCGGCGACGCCTCGGTGCCGCCCGACTACGCCGGAGTGCGCACCAGCTCGCCGCTCTACGACCGCACGCACCTCAATGTGTTCTCGCAGGAGCTGCGGCTGGCCTCCAACGGCACGCAGCAGATCGACTGGCTGGCCGGGGGCTTCTTCCAGCACGTCGGACGCCACTATGGGCAGGATCTGCCGACTCCGGGCTACGATGCCCTCAATGCGGCGGCGGGCTTTCCGCTCGGGCCGAACCCGGTGGGACTCTACGACACGCCGTTCTACTCGGATCTCTACTACACGCTGAAGCAGTACGCTCTCTTCGGCGAAGCGACCTGGCACGCGACCAATCAGTTCTCGGTCACCGCCGGCCTGCGTTACTACAAGTTCAGCGAGGACCGCGTTCTCAACTTCAACGGCGTGTTCTCCGCGCCGACGCCTCCGGGGGGCGTACCGGCATCGGTGGATTCCAACGGCACCTCGCCGCGCCTGATCTTCACCTACAAGCCGGCCGCCGACGCGGAGCTCTACGCGCAGGCGGCGCGCGGCTTCCGCCTGGGCGGCATCAACGATCCGCTCAACATTCCCCTGTGCTCGCCGGTCGACCTGCAGGTCTTCGGCAGCCAGAAGAACTGGCAGGATGAGACCGTCTGGAACTACGAGCTGGGCGCGAAGACGCAGTGGCTCGATCACCGCGTGACCTTCAACATCGCGGCATGGTACGCCGACATCAAGGACCTGCAGGCCACCACGACTGCCGGCACCTGCTCGTCGCGCATTGTGTTCAACGTTCCCACCGCCCGCAGCCAGGGCATCGAGGCAGAGCTGTTCGCGCGGCCGAACCTCAACTGGGACTTCGGCATCTCGGGGACCTACATCAACGCGAAGCTCACCTCGTCGGTGGTGTCGACCTTGCCGGGCGGCACCCAGGTAGTCGTGGGCGGCCTCGCCGATGGCAACCGCCTGCCGACCGCCCCCGAGTTCCAGGGAGTGGCCAGCATCGGCTACACGGTGCCCGTGAGCGCTGGGCGCGACTTCTTCGCCAACTTCACGCTCCAGTACGTCGGCTCCTCGTTCTCGCAGTTCGAGAACGAAGAGCCGGGCTGGGGCCAGATCGGCGGCCAGGCCGCTGACCCGAATGCTGCGCGGCTGATCACCTACGGTGGCGTGCCGCCGGGGACGGTAATCGCCTTCAATCCCGAGCTGCCGAGCTACACGCTCGCCAACATCCGCTTCGGCTTGAAGAGTGATCGCTGGCAGGCGGCGCTCTACGTCAACAACATTGCCGACAAGAGTGCGGAGCTGGCGCTCGACTACGAGCGCGGACGCAGCGCGCGCGTCGGTTACCTGACCAACCAGCCGCGCACCATCGGGCTGTACGGCAGTTACAGCTTCTGACCGCTGCCTGCGCCGCTTGCGGCGCTGACACCGGGCCGGGCTGCGGGCCGGCTTTCCGCGAGGAGAGCCGGCCCGTTCTTCTGTGGCGCCTGCCTCACCCCGCCGCGCGAGCCACGCGCGCCGCGGTGATGCTCGCGATGCTCGGCGTCCCCGCCTGACGCATGATCGCCCCGAGCTCGCGATTCAGGATATCGAGCACGGCCTCGACCCCCGGCTGGCCGAAAGCGGCGAGGCCCCAGGCGTGCGGCCGGCCGATGCCGACGGCCGCGGCGCCGAGCGCCAGCGCCTTGAAGACGTCGGTGCCGCGGCGGATGCCCCCGTCGATGAATACCGGAATGCGCCCGCCCACCGCCGCCACCACTTCGGGCAGACAGTCGATCGTCGCGCGCAGCGTCTCCTCGTTGCGTCCGCCGTGGTTCGAGACCACCACGGCGTCGGCGCCGTGCTGGAGCGCGAGCGCCGCGTCCTCGCCCGTGACGACTCCCTTGATGATGAGGCGCCCTCTGACCAGGCTGCGCAGCCGGTCGAGGAATTCGGGGGTGATGCTCGCCGGCCGGAGTCTCGTCACCCCTGACACGTCGAGACCGGCGAATATCGGCGCCTTGAGCCACATGTCGTGCCGGTTGCTCAGGTGACAGGTGCCGCACTGACGGTTGTCGGTACGCATGGCGAGCAGCAGCGTCTCGTTGAAGCGGGGCTCGGCGGCGCCGTCGACCGTGAGTGCGATCGCCGTGCCGCCGGCGGCTTCGCTGCGTTTCACGAGAGCCTCCGTCACCTTCCAGTCGTCGGTCGGGTAGAGCTGCTGCCAGAGCGGCGCGCCACGCGCCGCGGTGATCTCCGTGGGAGCGGTCGACGTGCCGGTCGAGATCATGAGCTGTGCGGAGCGCGTGTGCGCCGCGCGCGCCACGGCGACCTCGCCCTCGGGATGGAAGGCGCGCATGCCCGAGACCGCGGAAAGGTAGATGGGGCTCGGCCAGCGCACGCCAAACACCGTGCACGAGGTGTCGAGGTGATCGAGATCGGCGAAACGCAGCGAGCGGATCTCGTAGTGCGCGAAGGCCTCGTGATTCCACGCCACCGTGCGATCGTCGTCCATCCCGGTGGCGAGATAGCCGAAATGGGCGGGCGGCAGCGCCGCGCGCGCCAGCAGTTCGAAGCTCATGACATCGAGCACGTCGGCGGCGGAGCTGAGCGGCGGCGGATCGCGGTGAAAGAGCTGCGCGGGCGGCGGCGCAGCGTCGTCGGCGCGCACGCTCGACCAGAGGGTGGGCAGCGTCGCGAGCCCGCCGACGAAACTGCGCCGTGAGAGCGGCCGAGGGCGGCTTCTATGCGTCATGATGTCCCCTTCGAGACGCCGAAGGCTGCGGCGTCCTCAGATCCTGAACCGCTCCTTGAGCTCACCCGCCATGCGGCGGCTCACCGCGAGCGGCGCCGCGCAGCCGCGCAGGCGCACGAAGTACTGGCCGTCGGCGCCGCGCTCGATGCCCTCGAGGTACTTGACCGCGACCAGCGCATTGCGGTGGATGCGCACGAAGGCGGCGCCGAACTCGCTCTCGAGGAGACGCAGGGAGTCCTCGATCAGCTCCTCGCCGTTCACGTGGGCGACGGTCGTGTACTTGCGGTCGGCGAGGAAGTACTGCACCTGCTCGATCGGGATGAGCTTCAGTCCCTCGCGCGAGCGCGCGGCGATGTGCGTGCGCCGGGCCTCGGCGCCCGCGGCCGCGAGCTTCTGCAGCTGCGCGCGCGTCAGGCGTCCGGCGCGGGTCAGCGCGGCCGCGAGCTGCTCCTTGCGCACCGGCTTCAGCAGATAGCCGACCGCGTGCGCCTCGAAGGCCTCGACCGCGTACTGGTCGTAGGCGGTGGTGAAGATCACCGCCGGCGGCTCCTCCAGCACGTTGAGGTGGCGCGCCGCCTCGAGCCCGTCCATGCCCGGCATGCGCACGTCGAGCAGCACGATGTCGGGGGCGAGATCGTGGGTGAGCGCCAGCGCCTCCGCGCCGCTCACCGCCTCGCCCACCGCCACGACCTCGGGGATCTCGCCGAGGAGGCTGCGCAGCCGCTCGCGGGCCGGCAGCTCGTCGTCGACGATCAGCACCTTGAGGCGGGCCGCGTTCACGCGCTCTCAGGCAGCGGCGGGCGGCGCGGACGGGGGCGCCGGCTGCCGTTCGATGAGCGGGAAGCGCAGCGTGACGATGTACTCCGCGTCGAAGGTGCCGGATTTCATCAGGGCCCGCTCGCCGTACATGAGGGCGAGCCGCTCGCGGATATTGGCCAGCGCCAGGCGGTTGCCATCGCGCTGCTGCGGGCCTGCGCCGAGCGGATTGCGCACCACGATGGTGATGAGCCCGGCGTTGATGTCGCCGCTGATGGTGACGCGGCCGCCGGCGGGACGCGGCTCGATGCCGTGGTAGATGGCGTTCTCGAGCAGCGGCTGGATCATGAGACCGGGCACCAGCGCGTTGCCGGGGAGCGAGTCGGTCTTCCATTCGACCTCGAGCCGCTCACCCAGGCGCAGTTGCTCCATGCGCTGGTAGGTGCGGGCCACCTCGAGCTCCTCGGCCAGCGTGATGGTGTTGTGCTGGTCGCTCAAGGTGGCGCGGAACAGGTCGGCCAGGTCCTGCACCGCGCCCTCGGCGCGCGGCGGGTCGGTGCGCGTGAGCGAGGCGATGGTGTTCATGCTGTTGAAGAGGAAGTGCGGGCGGATGCGCGCCTGCAGCGCGTGCACGCGCGCGGCGGCGCGCAGCTCGACGCTGCGGCGCCACTCGTGCGCCACGTAGAAGTAGCGCAGCGCCAGCCCGGTCACCACCAGCCCGATCGATATATTACGCAGCACGAAGCTCAGCGGCTCGGAGGGAAAGAGCGCGCCGCCGCCCGTGTCGAGTACCAGGTGGGTACGGCCGATGAAGTAGGCGCACGCGGAAATCAGCGCCACCAGTGCCGCGACAAGTGCGAGCACGGCGGCGGAGCCGGCCGCGACGTTGAGGCGCGTGAGGCTGCTGCGCAGCACACACAGGAACGCCGCCCCGGTGAGGCCGATCCACAGCAGGAACAGCGACGTGCGCACCAGGTCGGTCCAGAAGTCGATCACGACGCTCTGCCGCGCCAGCGTCAGCACAATGGCGGTCAGCTCGACGATCAGCACGATAGCGAGCGTGGTGCGCGAGGTGCAGAAGTCCGGGAGATAGAGCGAGTGCTGGTCTTCGGAATCGTCTTTCATGGGGTGCGCGGCGGCGGCCGCAGCGGCGGCGCGCCCATGATATTGGTGCGCTCGAAGAGCTCCTCCTTGAGGCGGAATGTGGCGGAGATGTCCTCGTCGCCGTAGCCGCGCGCAGTGAGCTCGGCGTACTCACCCAGCATGCGCTCCACCACCGGCAGCTGCACGCCGAAGCGTGCCGCCATGTCGTGGCAGATGCGCAGGTCCTTCTCGTGCAGCCGCACGCGAAAGCCCGCCGGATAGCTGCCGCGCGCCATGTTGGGGGCGCGATGCACGAAGTACCAGGAGGAGCCGGCACCCTTGCCGAGGGTGTCGATCAGGATCGGCAACGGCAGCCCCTGCGCGCGCGCGAACGCCATCGCTTCCGCGACCGCCTCAATGATGCCGGCGCACATGATCTGGTTGGTGGCCTTGGCGGCCTCGCCCGCGCCGACGGGACCGAAGTGGGCCACGGTGCGCCCGAGCGCCTCCAGCACCGGCCGGGCGCGCTCGAAGGCCGCCGGAGTCCCGCCCACCATGATGGCGAGGGTGCCATCGCGGGCGCCCTCGACGCCGCCGCTCACGGGACAATCGAGAAAGTCCACGCCCTTGGCTTCGAGGAGCTCGGCCGCCTGGCGCGCGGTCTCGGCGCTCACCGTGGAGCAATCGAGCATCAGCGAGCCGGCCTTCAGTCCCGGCGCGAGGCCCTGCGCCACCGCGAGCACGTCCGCATCAGCCGAGACGCACGAGACGACCACCTCGGTCTCCCCGGCGAGCTCGGCGAGCGTGGCGGGAGAGGCCACGCCGAGCTCCTTCGCGAGCGCCTGCGCCTTGGGCGCGGTGCGGTTCCAGACCGCGGTGAGCATGCCCTTCTTGTGAAGGTTGCGGGCCATGTGCGCGCCCATGGCGCCGAGTCCGACGAAGCCTGCGCGCATCTGTTGTCAGCACCTGGTGCGGCGACGCACCTCGTGCGGCCGGCTCGGCCGCGGGACGACACTATAGAGCGAAAGCGCGCGCCGTGCGGAATCGCCGCCCCGAGCGGGCGGCCGGGACAACACGGTCGGCGTCAGGGCGCGCTGTCGGCTTCGAGTCGAGCCGCGTTTTCTAGCGCGAGGTCGCCTCGGCGGGGTTGACCTTCGGCTCCGGGATCGGCTGCGGCTCGGGAATTCCCTGGTCGGGCTTCCACTCCGGCACGTTGCCGCAGGCCTGCTGGACGTCCTTACGGGCCTGCTCGCGGTAGGCATCGGCCTCCGTATCCGTCATGTAGAGCCGCTCGCCGTCCTTGCCTTCCTTGTACACGCGGCGCGACGCGATCGCCTTCATGTAGCGATCCTTGGCCCAGCTGCACTGCGTGTCGCGCGCCTTGGCGACATCCTCATGCACGGCGCGGGCGTTGGACTGCTCGTTGAGCTGCTCGTTGAGGCGGTTGCTGGCCGCAGTAGTGGATCCGCTGCGTGCCACAGTCGGGGAGGCGTTCTCCGGGTGGGGCTTGACGGTCTTTACGACCACCGAGCCCGGCACCCACTCGTCGCTGTAATGGACGACTCCCTGCTCATCCACCCAGCGGAACACATCGGCGCGGGCCAGGGTGCACGCTCCGGCAAGGACGAGGGCGGTAAGGGGTACGAGTCGCAACATAAAGGGCCTCCGCCGCGGCAGTATGGCGGCTCCCCGGCCCGCCGACCCTTGAACTCCGTCACACAGGCGAGGGGCCGGTGCCGCTACGGATCACACCATACAAAGGCCGGGCCGCTTAGGCCAGCGCCGGCGCGACTGACGCGGCCCTCTGGCCCGGGGTCCCGCTGGAGGTCGTAAGCCCGCTCGCCGTGGGAGGCGATGTGAACGCCGGCGCTGATGTGTACGACCGTGCGGCCGGCGAAATCCAGCGCACCCGGGCATATCGGACGAATCACGCCGCAAATACGCTCTGCACGAGCGCACACGGGCGCGTAAGCTCTGGCCCTGCGCGCGAGCGGGGCACGAGCCGCACCGCGAGGAGTCTTTATGGAGTCACTGCGGATCGACGATTTGGCGCGGCGTCTGCTCGAGCGGGTGCCGCCGGCGCTGCGTGCCGTGCAGCAGGACCTCGAGACGAGCTTCCGCGCGGTGCTGCGCGAGCGCTTAGCCAAGCTCGACCTCGTCACGCGCGATGAGTTCGACGCGCAGACCCGGGTGCTGGAGCGCACGCGCTCGCGGCTCGAGGCGCTCGAGGCGCGGCTCGCAGCCATGGAAGGGCCAGGAACGGCGGGGACCGCGCCGGAGCCCCCGGGTCCTTAACGCCCGGCCGGCCCTCGCTCCGTCTGCGTACTCGAGGCCCGCGGGGAGGGTCATGGCCTTCGCGCGGGTAGCCTGCCGGGCTCAGCTCGGCTTGAGCGCGCCGCTGGTGCAGGTCGAGGTGGGCCTCGCGAGCGGCTTGCCTGCATTCTGCATCGTCGGGCTGCCTGCTCTGGTCGTGCGCGAGGCCAGGGAGCGGGTGCGCGCCGCGCTGCAGAACTCCGGGTTCGAATTTCCCGCGGGGCGCATCACGGTGAGTCTCGCGCCCGCGGACCTGCCCAAGGAAGGCGGTCGCTTCGACCTGCCGATCGCGCTCGGGATATTGCTGGCTTCCGGGCAGGTGAGGAGTGCGGGCGCCGAGTCGCCGCCGCGCGAGTTCTACGGCGAGCTCGGCCTCACCGGCGAGCTGAGGCCGGTTCGCGGGCTGCTGCCGGCAGCCGCGGCCGCCGCCCGCGAGGAGCATGAGCTCATCGTGCCGCGCGCCAATGCGGCCGAGGCCTGCGCGGTGGCCGCGCAGTGGGTACGCGCGGCCGGCCAGCTGCTCGAGGTATGCGCGCACGTCGCCGGCGTGAGGCCGCTCGCGCCGGGTGCGGTACCCGAGGCCGCCGGCGGCGGCCCGGGCAGCGGGTGCCGCTGCCCGACGCTCGACCTCACCGAGGTACGCGGGCAGCTGCACGCCAAGCGCGCACTCACCGTCGCAGCCGCAGGCGGGCACAGTCTTCTCATGATCGGTCCGCCCGGGTGCGGCAAGAGCATGCTGGCGCGGCGCCTGCCCGCGCTGCTGCCGCCGCTGAGCGCGGCCGAAGCGCTCGAGGTAGCTGCGATCGCCTCGCTCAGTGGCGCGGGCTTTCGCCGCGAGCTGCTGAGCGAGCGCCCGTTCCGCGCGCCCCATCATTCGAGTACCGCGCCCGCACTGGTGGGTGGCGGCGCCCGCGCGCACCCCGGGGAGATCAGCCTCGCTCACCAGGGGGTGCTGTTTCTCGACGAGCTCGCGGAGTTTCCCCGTCACGTGCTCGAGGCCTTGCGCGAGCCGCTCGAGACCGGCGTGGTCGCGGTGGCGCGCGTGGCTCGCGCGGCGCACTACCCGGCCGAGTTCCAGCTCATCGCCGCGATGAATCCCTGCCCCTGCGGAGACTTCGGCGATCCTGCAGGCAGCTGCAGCTGCACACCCGCGGCGGTGCAGCGTTACCGCGCGCGCGTGTCGGGCCCGCTACTCGACCGACTCGATATGCACGTCGAGGTGCCGCGGGTCGCGGCCGCCGAGTTCGAGGCGCCGCCGGCCGCGGGTGCGGGCAGTGCCGCGGCGGCCGCCGCCGTGCGCCGCGCGCGCGAGCTGCAGCGCGCGCGCCAGGGAGTGTGCAATGCGCGGCTCTCGGATGCCGAGATGCAGCGTTGCTGCGCGCCGGATCGGCGCGGCCTGCGGCTACTGGAGGTGGCGATGGAGCGGCTGCGGCTCTCGGGCCGCGCACGCCAGCGGGTACTCAAGGTCGCGCGCACGATTGCCGACCTCGAGGGCCGTGCGGCGATCGGCGCGGCGCATCTCAGCGAGGCGCTGATGATGCGGTGTCTGGATCGCGCTACTGCGCCATCTGGATCATGTGATCGACGGCCTGTTTGACGAGGTCGTCCGGGAGGTCGGTGCGGCCACCCTTCGGGGGCATGACGCCCGTCTTACCCTGGTAGCCCTTGAGCGCATGGTCGTAGAGCGTCGGTTTGCCCTCGGCGATGCGCGGCGCCCAGGCCGCCTTGTCGCCCGCCTTTGGTGCGCCGGCGATCCCCTGCCCGTGACAAACGCTGCAGGTCTGCTCGAAGAGCTCCGTGCCGCTCTTCGGGATCGCCGGCGCTGCGGAGCCCGCCCCGGACGGGGTCTCTGCCTTGATGGCGAGCGCGGAATTGTCCGCTCCCGCAACCGCCTCGCGCGCGGGCTCGACGATGCGTGCCGCGACGCTCTTGCCGTAGTCCGGCTCGGTGAGGACCTGGGCCTCCTGCGTGCGGCTTGCCACGATGCGCGCCAGCGTGAACAGGAGAATGGTGACCGTCACCAGCAGCCCGATCACCAGGCTGAAGACGTTGAAGAAATGGGTGTCCTGCTTGCTCACGTGTGATCCGTCGCGCACCAAGCCGATTCGGGCGCGCAGTATAGCCGCTCGGCTCCCCGCCTCGTAAATGCGGCCGCCGTCGTACCCTCCGGGCATCGCGCCGCGGGAGCGTGCGGCGCGCAAATTAGACGGCGTTTGCAGCCGCGCGTATCATCGCCCGCCCCAACGCGCCCGTAGCTCAGTTGGATAGAGTGGCAGCCTCCGAAGCTGCAGGTCGCTGGTTCGAATCCAGTCGGGCGCGCCATCTAGCCCGGCGCCGCTAGTGCCGGTGCTCGGAGGCCGCCAGGTCGTCGATGAGCTGGATGAGGTTCGCGGCGCTGCCCGCCTTGCTCACCTCGGTGGTGTACTTGCCGTTGATGATGACGAGCGGGACCGACTGCACGCGATAGCGCTGCGTGATCTCCTCGGCGCGCGCCAGATCGGAATTTACCGAGAACGACTTGTAGGCATTGGCGAAGTCGGCGGCGCTGACGCCGTTCTGCGCCGCCCAGGCCTGCTCGAGCTGGAGCGATTCCGCGTCCGAGCTCGCGATCAGCGGGTTATGCTGCTGCTGGATGGTGTCGAAGGCCTTCTCGATGAGGTCCGGACGTCCCAAGGCCTTCAGTGTGTAGAAGAGCCTGGCGTGCGCGTGATGCGCCGCGCCCCACATCACCGGCACGCGCATGAACTCGATATAGGCCGGCTTGGTCTTGAGCCACGCTCTCATGTACGGCTCGAGGGCGTAGCAATGCGGGCAGCCGAGCCACATCACCTCGATCACCTCGACCTTGCCGGGCGCGACGCTGGTCGGCTGGCCCGGCACGACCGGATCGTAGTTCACTCCTGGCTTCCAGCGGCCCCCCGGCAGCTGCGCATCCGGCGGCAGTGCCGCCATGCGCTCGAGCGAGGCATCGCTGCTCTCGGGCTTCTCGCTGGCCGCGCCGCCGTCGGCCGATTCCTGCGCGCCTCGCGCCTGCTCGGTCTCGCTCTGCGCGGGCGCGGCGGCGGTGGGAGCCGGGGCCGGCGGACCCGCGGCGGGCGGGGCTTCGGCGGTCGCAGTTGTGGCGGGCGGTGGCGTCGGCTGGCGCGAGCAGGCGGCCAGACTCGCGGCCAGCACCGCGGCCGGGAGGAGCAGTCGCTTCAGCGTCGATCGCCGGCCGCTCAAGTTCAGCGCATACCCTGCACGTAGGACGCCACGTCGCGGATTTCCTCCGGAGTCATCCGCTTGGCGAGGGTGAGCATCATTACGCCATTGCGGCTCGCCCGGGTCGGGTTCGGGCCGGTGTAGCGGGCGCCGCTCGCGTAATCATTGAGCTGCTTGACCACGTACACCGACTGCTGCGCGCGCAGCGCGGGATAGCCGGCGGCGAGATTACCGCGGCCCACCGGGCCGTGGCACGCAACACACGGCGGGACGCCGCGCGCGGCATCGCCGCTCAGGTAGACAGCTTCGCCTGCCTTCCAGTAGGAGGGATCCGCCTCGAGCCCGGTCGGAGTCTGCGCCTCGTAGTACACGGCGAGATCGCTGATGTCCTGGTCGCTCAGGGTCGAGGCGAGCGGCTTCATGACGGGATTGTCGCGTACGCCGGAGCGAAAGAGTTTCAGCTGCTCGGCGATGTAGACCGCGCTCTGGCCGGCGAGACGCGGCCATTCGGGATTCACGCTGTTGCCGTTCGGGCCATGGCAGGCCGTGCACAGCGCCGCCTTGGCCTCGCCACTCGCGGCCTTGCCGGTCGTGAACGGCAGCGAGCTCGCGGGGGCGGCGGGCGGCGTGCTGTCGGCGGGGGAGGTTTGCCCCAGGGCGGATGTCTGCGCAAGCGTCAGTACGCTCGCCGCAAGTCCCATCCAACCGACTCTCAGGGTGTTCGGCATCGTTCTCATTCCGGTGCGGTCCCGCGAAGCGACGGCGGCGGATTGTACACTACGGCTACGTTCGGCCCTGGTGGCCCTTCCCGGGTGATTGTCCCCTCAAATGAGCCGTTTCCAGCAGGCGAGGTTTCTCGTGAGCGCCGCCGCGCCGGCGCAGTTTCCGCCTGATATCGGCGCCGAGGTCGCATTCGCCGGGCGCTCCAATGCGGGCAAGTCGAGCGCGATCAACGCGATCACGCAGCGGCGTGGCCTGGCGCGCACCAGCAAGACGCCCGGCCGCACCCGGCTCCTGAATTTCTTCGAGCTCGCGCCGCAGCGGCGGCTCGTGGATCTGCCCGGCTACGGCTACGCGGGCGGCCCCGAAGCCGAGCGCCGTGGCTGGCAGCCGCTCATCGACGCGCTGCACGAGCGCAGCTGCCTCAGGGGACTCTTTCTTATCGTGGACATCCGGCGAGGCCTCACCGAAGCCGACGCAGGCTTGCTCGCGTGGGCCTCGCCGACGCAGCGCGTGCACGTGCTGCTCTCCAAAGCCGACAAGGTGGGGCGCGGCGAGGCCGCGCGCGCGTTGCGCGCTGCCGCCCAGGCGCTCGCGGGGCGAGGGACGCTGCAACTGTTCTCGGCCCTCGACGGCACCGGGGTCGCGGCAGCGCAGGAGACGCTCCTCGAGTGGCTCGGCGGAAAATAAAAAACCCCGGCGGCCTGAGGCCGCCGGGGCAGACTAACCCGGCACAGGTCTCATGAACCGGGTCATTACCCGCTCAGGGAGGGAAGCGGGGAGTGCCTAAGCACTCGCGAAATTAGATGCGGATGATTCCGCGGAGTTCAATCCCGCTTCGGAAAAAATATCGTTTCAGATCATGAATTTGCTTATCGTCTTGTATCGCCGGCGCCACAGCTACATGAAATTGAGCATCAGCGAGAGCGAGACGATTCCGGCGCCGCTGGTGTTCGTGATGTTGAAGTTCTCGTACTCCAGCCGGGCGCCGAAGTTCCCGAAATGCACCTGGGCCCCGCCGCCCCACGCGAACGCGGTGCCATTGCTCGAGAAGGAGAACAGGTTCTGGGAGCTGCCGTTCAGCTGCCAGCGCGCGAGTCCCGCCTTGCCGTAGATGTCGAGGTAAGGCAGCGGGATCGGTAGGAAGCCGACGACGAAGCCCGCGAAGGCCTTGGCGTCCGAGGAAGTGGTCCCGGTAATGAAGGTGCTGGTCTGGCTGCCGAGGTCGAGGTAGTCGAGCTCGCCCGCGACGACGCTGATCGGGCGAAAACCGACGAAGGCCTTCCACGAGGTCGCGCTGATGTCGGAGTAGTCGATACCCGAGTTGCTGATGCCGCTCAGCTGGTTCCGGGAGATGCCGGCGCCGAGGTAGAAGACGCCGTCGTCGGCCTGGGCGACGCCCGCTCCGAGGGCGAGCACGAGGAGAGACAGGAGCTTTCGCATGACAGACCTCGCAATTGCTTTCCGTGACTCCTTCCTAACACATCAGGCGCGCATCGGTTGACTTGTAGCCGGCTGGCGACAGCACGGGCGAGGGAGGCGTCCTCAGTGAGCCTCGTCCCAGTTGGCGCCCGTGCCCACGTCGACGCGCAGCGGCACACTCAAGCTTGCCGCGCCCACCATGCGCGCGCGCACCGCCTCGGTCACTTCCGCGACGGCGTCGGTGCGCACTTCGAGCACCAGCTCGTCGTGCACCTGCATGATGAGCCGCGCCCGCGGCTCGCCGCGGCACCAGGCATCCACCGCAATCATGGCGCGCTTGATGATGTCGGCGGCGGTGCCCTGCATGGGCGCGTTGATGGCGCTGCGCTCGGCGTACTGGCGCACCTGGGTATTGCCCGAGCGGATGTCCGGCAGGTACAGGCGCCGCCCGAACACCGTCTCGACGTAGCCACGCTCACGTGCCTTGACCCGCGTGTCGTCCATGAAGCGCTTCACGCCCGGGTAGCGCTGGAAATAGCGCTCCACGTACTGCTGCGCGGCGCCGCGCTCGATGCCGAGGTTGCGCGCCAGGCCGAAGGGCGACATGCCGTAGATCAGCCCGAAGTTGATCACCTTGGCGGTGCGGCGCTGATCGGCCGTCACGGCCGCGAGCTCCACGCCAAACACCTCCGCGGCGGTGGCCTGGTGCACGTCGCGATCGGCGGCGAAGGCGGCCTTCAGGCTCTCGTCCCCCGAGAGGTGCGCCATGATGCGCAGCTCGATCTGCGAGTAGTCCGCCGCCAGCAGCACGCAGCCCGGCGGCGCGATGAACGCCTGGCGGATGCGCCGTCCCTCCGGGCGGCGGATCGGGATGTTCTGCAGGTTGGGATCGACCGATGACAGCCGCCCGGTGGCGGCGACCGCCTGGGCGTAGTTGGTGTGGATGCGCCCGGTGCGCTCGTTGACCTGCTCGGGCAGCTTGTCGGTGTAGGTCGACTTGAGCTTGGCGAGCGCGCGGTATTCGAGAACGATGCGCGGCAGGGCATAGGTCTCGGCGAGCTCCTCCAGCACGTCCTCGGCGGTCGAGGGCTGACCGGTGGGCGTCTTGCGCCGCACTGGCAGCTGCAGCCGCTCGAACAGGATCTGCTGCAGCTGCCTCGGTGACTCGATGTTGAACTCGTGGCCCGCCTCGCGGTGCGCCTCGAGGAGCAGCGCCTGCAGCTGGCGCGCGAACTCGCGGCTCTGGGCGCGCAGCCGCTCGCGGTCGACGAGCACGCCGTGGTGCTCCATCGCCAGCAGCACCGGAACGAGCGGCTGCTCGCACTCGCGGTACAGGCGCGCGAGTGCCGGCACCGACTCGAGCTGCGGCCACAGGGCGCCGTGCAGCCGCAGCGTCACGTCAGCGTCCTCGGCGGCGTACTCGCCGGCCTTCTCCAGCGGCACCTGGTCGAAGGAGAGCTGTTTGGCGCCCCGGCCGGCGACGTCCTCGAAGGTGATGGTGGTGAGTCCCAGGTAGCGCTGCGCATCCGAGTCCATGTCGTGGTTGGTGGCAACGCTGTTCCACACGTAGGACTCGAGCATGGTGTCGAAGCGCATGCCGGCGAGGGCGATGCCGGCGTTGAGCAGCACGTGCGCGTCGTACTTCAGGTTGTGACCGACCTTGCCGTGCGCCTCGCTCTCGAGCAGCGGCTTCAAGGCCGCGAGCACCCGTGTGCGGTCGAGCTGATCCGGCGCGCCCGGATAGACGTGCGCCAGCGGCACGTAGGCGGCAACGCCCGGCTCGACGGCGAAGGAGACGCCGACGATCTCGGCACGCATGTACTCGAGGCTCGTGGTCTCGGTGTCGAAGGCGAAGAGCTCCGCCTCGCGCAGCACCCCGAGCCAGCGCTCCAGGTCCTCCCAGCGCGTGATGGTCTCGTAACGGCGCTCGATAGCCGGCGCTGCGGAGGCGCCGGTCGTGGTGGTCGGCGGGAGCGCGGCTTCCGGCGCGGCGCGCACCGCCACGCCCTGCGAGCCGGAGGCCTGGCCGTCTCCGCCCGCCGCAGTCGCCTCGCCCCCGTCGAGCTGGCGCAGCAGGGCCCGCAGCTCGAAGCGCGTGTACAGCTCGCGCAGCCGCGCCGTATCGGGCGTACCCGGCCTGAGCTCCTCCAGCGATACCGGCAGCTCGAGATCGGTGCGGATGGTGGCGAGGCGGCGCGACAGCTCGAGCGTCGCGAGGCCGAGGCGCAGGTTCTCGCCCACCTTGCCCGGAACTTCCGCCACATGCGCGATGAGGTTGTCGAGGCTGGCGTATTGCTGCAGCAGCTTCGCGCCGGTCTTCGGGCCCACCTTGTCGATTCCGGGGATGTTGTCGGAGCTGTCGCCGACCAGCGCGAGGTAATCGATGATCTGCTCAGGGTAGACGTCGAACTTGAGCTTCACGCCCTCGCGGTCGAGCACCGTGTTGGTCATGGTGTTGATGAGGGTGATCGATCCGTCCACCAGCTGCGCCATGTCCTTGTCGCCGGTGGAGATGAGCACCCGCTGCCCGGCAGCGGCGGCGCGCCGCGCCAGCGTACCGATCACGTCGTCCGCTTCGACGCCCGTGACTCGCAGCAGCGGCAGGCCCTGTGCCTGGATGATCTCGAGGAGCGGCGCAACCTGGGCACGCAGATCGTCCGGCATGGTGGGGCGCTGCGCCTTGTACTCGGTGAAGAGCTCGTCGCGGAAGGTCTTCCCGGGCGCATCGAACACCACGGCGATGCGCTGCGGATGGAAGTCCTTGAGGAACTTCTGCAGCATGTTGAGCACACCGAGCAGCGCTCCCGTGGGCTCGCCGCGCGCGTTCGCAAGCGGCGGCAGGGCGTGAAACGCCCGGTAGACATAAGAGGAGCCGTCGACGAGTACCAGGTCGGGGGAGGGCGTCATGAAAAGCTGATGCGCGAGGCGGGCCGCGAGTATAACGGACGGCACCGAGTCACAGTCCCGCGAGCTCTCGGTCAACCGTCCGTCCGCCTGGCGCGCTATAGAGGGCACATGCAGCAGCTCGGCTCCACCATCGCGGCCAATCGTTTCGGGCTCGGTGCCCGCCCGGGCGAGCTCGCCTCGATCGGCGGCGACGGACGCGACTGGCTGCGCGCGCAGCTGACCGGGGAGCCGCCGGCGATCGCCGATGCGCAGCTCGCCTCATGCGCTCAGGTGCTCGGTCAGGCGTTCGCACTGCAGCGCGAGATCCAGCAGGCGCGCCACGCAGGTGCTGACGTGCAGCAGAAGCTGCCGCAGCTCTTGAAGCCCATCTACCTGGGCGAGGCGACCGCCCGCCTCCGGCAGGCGGTGATGACCGAGCGCCCCTTCGTCGAGCGGCTGACCCAGTTCTGGAGCAATCACTTCGCGGTGTCGGTCGACAAGCAGTTCATGCCCGGGCTCGCCGGCAGCTTCGAGCGCGAAGCGATCCGTCCGCACGTGCTCGGCAACTTCGGCGACCTGCTGGTCGCCGCCGAGACGCATCCGGCGATGCTGCTGTATCTCGACAACCACCTGTCGGTGGGCCCGCAGTCCCCTGCGGCGATCAGGGCCGGCCTGCGCCGGCGAGGCAATCGCACGCTCGGCATCAACGAGAATCTCGGCCGCGAGATTCTCGAGCTGCACACCCTCGGCGTGGGCGGCGGCTACACCCAGGCCGACGTGACCTCGTTTGCGACCGTGATCACTGGCTGGTCGGTAGGTGGCGGCAACGGGCTGTTCGCCAGCGGGCCGCCCGGCCGCTTCGTCTTTCGCCCCGAGACGCACGAGCCCGGCACCAAGACCGTGCTCCGCCGGGCCTATCCCGACAGCGGTTACCGGCAGGGCCTCGAGGTGCTGAACGACCTGGCGCAGCATCCTGCCACCGCACGCCACATCGCCGTGAAGCTCGCGCGGCACTTCATCGCGGACGAGCCGCCGCCGGCGGCCATCGAGCGTCTCGCGCAGGCGTTCACCGGGTTCGGCGGCGACCTGCCCTCCGTGTACCGCGCGCTGCTCGACACGCGCGAGGCGTGGGAGCAGCCGCTCGCCAAGTACAAGACGCCGGGCGACTTCATCGTCTCGAGCTATCGGGGACTCTCGCTCCCGGTGGACGCGGGCCACGGGCCGCTCGCTGCCTTCGAGCTCCTCGGCCAGCGCACCTGGCAGCCGGGCTCCCCGGCCGGCTGGCCCGACAAGAGCGCCGACTGGGACGGAGCCTCGGCTCTCCTGAAGCGCATCGAGTGGGCGGATGCGGTCGGCGGACGGCTCGGCAGCCGGCGCGACGCCGCCGAGCTCGCCCCGCAGCTGCTCGGCGCCAACCTGACGGACGCGACCGGGACGGCGATCGCGCGCGCGGCGAGCGCCCAGCAGGCCCTCACGCTGCTGCTCTCCTCGCCCGAGTTCATGCGCCGCTAGCGGAAGGCCACGGAGAGACCCATGTCAGCCATGAAGCGCCGCGAGTTCCTGAGCGTCGGAGCGCTTGCCGCGGGCGGTGCGCTCGTCACTTCCCGGGTCTGCTTCGCGCGCGTCGCGACGGGCGCCCGCCGCCCGCGCTTGGTGCTGGTGATCCTGCGCGGCGCGCTCGATGGGCTCGCGGCCGTCCCGCCCTACGGCGACCGCGACTACGGCCGTCTGCGCGGCGAGTTCGCGCTGCGCGCCCCGGGCGAGGCGCAGGGCGCGCTGCCGCTCAACGGATTCTTCGGGTTGCACCCCTCGCTCGCCTTCCTCGGCCAGTCGTACGCGGCGCGCGAGCTCAGCGTGTTCCACGCACTCGCAAGCCCGTACCGCGAGCGCTCGCATTTCGACGGACAGGATGTGCTCGAGAACGGCACGGCGCTCGCGCATGCGGTGCAGACCGGCTGGCTCAACCGCGCGCTCGGTGAGGCGCCGGGGGAGCGGCGGCACGAGGCCGGCGTTGCGCTGGGTCAGAACGTCCCGCTGGTGATGCGCGGCCCCGCGGAAGTTGCCTCGTGGTCGCCGTCGAAGCTGCCCGGTCCCGACGAGGACACACTCTCGCGCCTCACCGATCTTTACGCGCGCGATCCGCTGCTCTCGGTGCGCCTGGCCGATGCGCTCATGGCGAACTCCATGGTCGCGGAGAGCGACACGATGGCGACGGGCATGCCCGCGGGAGCGGACACGCCGGCTCAGGCCAGGCAACCACCGGCGCAGTACGCCGAGGTGGTGCGCGCGGCGGCGGGCTTCCTGCGCCAGGAGGACGGTCCGCAGGTCGCGGTCTTCGACACGACGGGCTGGGACACGCACGCCCACGAGGGCGGCGCCGAAGGCCAGCTCGCCGGCCGCCTCGCGGCGCTCGACAAGGGGCTCGCGACGCTTAAGGAACAGCTCGGTCCGGTATGGAGCGACACGGCGGTGCTGCTCGTCACGGAGTTCGGCCGCACCGCGGCCATCAACGGCACGCGCGGCACCGACCACGGCACCGCCACCATGGCCTTCCTGGTCGGTGGCGCGGTAGCCGGCGGCCGGGTGATCGCGGACTGGCCGGGACTCTCGGCGCGCGCCCTGTATCAGGGGCGCGACCTCATGCCGACGCTCGACCTGCGCTGCGTGCTGAAGGGCGTGCTGGAGCAGCACCTCGAGATCGCGCCGCGGGCGCTCGAGGCGACGGTGTTTCCCGGCAGCGAGCGCTCGCGCGCGCTCACGGGCCTGATGCGGAGCTGACGTAACGCCGCCGTCACTTCGGCGGCGGCTGCGAATCCTGATCCTGGTCGCGCGGTTTGGGCGCCGGCGTGGCGGCGGGCGGCGTGGCCGGCGCAGGCGGCGCCGTTTCCGCGGGCGGCGCGGTCGTCACCACCTTGGCGCTCTTATCCGGCAGGTAGAGCGGTCCCTTCTGGCCGCAGCCGGCGGCGGCGAGCGCCGCGCAGGCTGCGGCGAGCGCCGCGCGCCTCATACGTACATGGCCCGTTTGTCGCGCAGCGCCAGCCAGCCGCGCGCGATGCGGTAGATGATCCACACCGCGAGCGCCAGCGCGCCGAGGAACGCGAACGGGATGCCGATGATGGTGATCACGGCGAAGATGATCGCGCACACCCACAGTACCGCGTACCAGAAAGTGCGGATCTGCCAGCGGAAGTGCGACTCGAGGTAGGTGCCGCGGGTGGCCGAGCGGCGCGCATAGTTCATGATCACCGCGACGATGGACGGCAGGCCGCCGACGAAGCTGAGAATGACGGTGTGCCAGGTGGTGAACCCGATCAGCACCGAGAGCGAGTGCAGCGCGTAGATGACGTTGGTGTAGGTGACGAGTGACTCATCGACGCGCGGCGCCTCGGCGGTCATCGAAGGCGGGGTGGCGCTGTCGGACATGACACACCTCTCGGTGGCGGGTAGCGCGGACCTCAGGACTTCAGCCGGCGCTCGACCACGGCCATGGTCAGCCGTGCCACGCACACCAGCCGCTCCTGCTCGTCGCGAATCTCAATATGCCACACGTGGCTCGATCTGCCGAGATGGAACGGGCGCGCCGTGGCGATGACGAGCCCGGAGGAGATGCTGCGCAGGTGATTGGCGTTGATGTCCTGGCCGAGCACCAGGTACGGCGGCTCGACGCACAGCATGGCGGCCAGGCTGCCGGCCGTCTCGGCGAGCGCGACCGAGGCGCCGCCGTGAAGCACACCGTACGGCTGGTGCGTGCGCTCGCTCACCGGCATGGTGGCGCGCAGGAAGTCCGGGCCTATCTCGGTGACGCGGATGCCGAGGTAGCCGTGGAGCGTGCGGCTGCCGCGCTCGTTGAGCTCCGCGGGAGTCGCGGCCGTGCGCCAGATGCTCATTGAGCTAGTCTAGCCGGTCGGGCGGTGGCAATCTCAGCCCATGAGCGACTTTGCCTTTCCGCCCGCGCCGCCGCCGGCCGTCGCCATCGAGGGCGGCGGGCGCTTTCCCGTGCACCGCATCTACTGCGTCGGGCGCAACTACGCCGACCACGTGCGCGAGATGGGCTCGCCCGCGACGCCGCCGGTGTTCTTCGCCAAGCCGGCGGATGCGCTGGTCGTCAACGGCTCGCCCGTTCCCTACCCGCCGCGCACGGCGAACCTGCACTACGAGATCGAGCTGGTGGTGGCGATCGGCCGCGCCGGGCGCGGCATCCCACTCGGCAACGCGCTCGGGCACGTGTTCGGCTACGCCGCCGGCAACGACCTGACACGGCGCGATCTGCAGACGGCCGCCAAGCAGGGCGGCCTGCCCTGGGACTCCGGCAAGGGCTTCGATCATTCCGCACCGGTGGCGGCTATCCGTCCCGCGGCGCTAGGCCACGTGACGCGCGGGCGCATCTGGCTCGCAGTGAACGGCGAGCCGCGGCAGGACTCCGACGTCAGCCTCATGCTGTGGAACGTGCCGCAGCTGATCGCCGAGCTCTCGAGCCTCTACGAGCTCAAGCCCGGCGATCTCATCTTCACCGGCACGCCCGCCGGCGTCGGGGCGGTGAAGCCCGGCGATCGGCTCGAGGGCGGGATCGAGGGGCTCGAGGTGCTGCGCAATACCATCGCACCGCCCGCGTGAGCATTCTCATGAAGCTCTATCACTACCACCGCAGCTCCGCCTCCTACCGCGTGCGCATCGCGCTCAACCTGAAGGGCCTGCCCTACGAGCCGGTGGCGGTCGACCTGCGGCCGCAGGTGCACGCGCAGCGCGCGGCGGAATTCCTCGCGCTCAACCCCCAGGGGCTGGTGCCAGTGCTCGTCGACGGCGAACGCACGCTCACGCAGTCGCTCGCGATCATCGAGTATCTCGATGAGACCCACCCGCAGCCCCCGCTGCTGCCGAAGGATCCGCTGGCACGGGCGCGCGTGCGTGCGCTGGCGCTGGCGATCGCCTGCGAGATGGCTCCGCTCAACAATTCCGGCGTGCTCGAGTACCTGCGTGGGCCGCCGCTGGAGGCGGATGACGGCAGCGTGAACGCCTGGTACGCGCAGTGGATCGCCCGCGGCTTCGGGGCGCTCGAGCCGGAGGTGCAGAAGACGAGCGGCGACGGCCGGCACATGTTCGGCACGGCGGTGACGCTCGCCGACGTACTGCTGGTGCCGCAGATGCTCAACGCGCGGCGCTACCACTGCGATCTCGCGCCCTATCCGACCCTGGGCGCGATCGATGCGCATCTGCGGGCGCTGCCGGCGTTCGCGCGTGCGGCGCCGGAGCTGTTCGAGCCTGCCTAGGCCGGGCGCCGCACGAAGGTCACGTAGCCCGCCAGGAACTGTCTGAGCTGCTCCTCGACGCCCGCGTCCTTGAGGTTGCCGGCCTCGTCGAACACCGTGGCGGCGCGCGACACCTGCAGCCGTCCGCCGGTCCAGA
>DASPRP010000017.1:0-331161 GCA_035624385.1 Steroidobacteraceae bacterium
GTCGAGTCAATTTTTTCGCCGGACGAGCGTTAACGGGACAATTGGTGGTCCGCATGCTCTACGACGCACGCACGAGCGCGGGGCGCGTCGCGCTGTTCGATGTAGTGTCCCCCCGAGTCCCGCCGTGCAACGAAGCTGTAAGGGCCGGAGAATTTTTGCCCGACCGGCCGAAATGAGTTTTTCAACAGAATAGACCGGAAGCAGTCACTCGCAGTCGAGTGTCTCAGTTCGGCAAAGCCGGCTAATCGTGCGGACTTGAGCCGTGACCCTCATCCCAGCGAGTTAACAGCCATCTGGGTAGGCTTCCCCTGCGTTGAGGAAGCAGCTCATTATGTTATTCAGGTACGCCATCGCTGCTATGGCCGTATGTGCGGCCGCGATCTGCAGCGCATCGCCCCCGATCTACAAATACGTCGACGCCGGGGGCACAGTGCATTTCACAGACAAGCCGGACTCGAGACGATATGAGTTGGTCGAGCTGACTCCCAGTGGATTGACGCGCAGTGGCGATCATTACGACCCTGCGCTCCTGGCCCGCGCCACGCAGTACGATGTCATCATTCAGGCAGCGGCGGAATCGGCAGGCGTTGAGCCCAATCTGCTGAGGGCCGTAATCGTCGTCGAATCCGGGTTCAATTCCCATGCTGTCTCGAAGCGCGGTGCAGTTGGCCTGATGCAACTTATGCCGGCGACGGCGGCGCGGTTTGGCGTATCTGACCGGTACGATCCGCGGCAGAACGTGCGCGGCGGTGCGCTGTACCTTGGCTTCCTGATCAACAGGTTTGGCAGGAATGTGCGTCTCGCGCTCGCCGCCTTCAATGCCGGCGAAGACGCGGTGGATCGAAACGCGGGGCAGATCCCGCCTTTCAGCGAAACGCTTGAGTACGTCCCGAAAGTCATGAGAATTTATCGGGCGCTGACCGAGCAGGAGCAGCGTCGGACGACCTGGCGAAATCCCAGCGCTCTGAATCACGGTCTCGATCCTGCCGATTCGCAAAGGGCGTCGGCACGCTTGAATCTGGCCTAGGAGCATCGATCCCACCCTTCAAGAGCCTTGCCCGCGCTGCAAGCCTGCTGCAAGCACGGAAGGCACTGGCGCTCGACGCAGCCGGGCGCGCGCGCTGGATCGAAGTCCACAGAAGATCCGATGCTAGCTGGCACAAATTTGGCACATTCACCATTGACGCTTGACGTTAGCATCAGCCAATGAGGGGTAGTGGCATCGGCCAACTGCAGGATGGGATAATCCGCGCGTGAGCGCGCGACGTGCCATCGTGCCACTGACGGGCCTCGACGGGCTATTCCTCGATCTGGAGACGCCAGCCACGCCGATGCACGTCGGCTCGGTGCATCTGTTCGCGAAGCCGCAGGGCCGTGAGCGTGACTTCTACCTGGCGGTCAGGCGGCTGCTTGCCGTCCGAGCGCGCGTCGCGCCGGTTCTGGGCAGGCGGCTCGCCGAGGTGCCGCTCAATCTTGCCCATCCGCTCTGGGTGGAGGGAGAGGAGATTGACCTCGACTTTCACGTGCGCCGCGTGCAAGTGCCCGCGCCGGGTACCCAGGCAGCACTGGAGGACTGCATCGCGGAGTTGCATTCGCAGCTGATGGACCGCAGCCGGCCGTTGTGGACGATATACGTTCTCGAGGGGCTCGAGGACGGGCGGCGCGCCTACTATTTCAAGGTTCATCATGCCGTGCTCGACGGGGCAGCCGGTGTCGTCCTGGCCGCGACGCTGTTCGATGCTGCACCATCCGCGCGCCGAGCCTCGCACCGAACGTCCCGCGGGACGAGCGGCGATCGGCTCGGATGGCTCGCGGCAGCGGGAGCGGCGTTCAGCCACGATGGCGCGCAGTACGTGCGGCTCGTGCGTTACCTTCCGACCGCGGTGCAGGCGCTGGCCGGAATCGTGCGCAGCGCACCTGTGAGCCTGGGTGGCGAGCTGCGGCGCAATTTGACATTCGGACCGCGGACGCCGCTCAACGTGACCGTCACTGCGGAACGCCGCTTCGCGGTTGGCTCGCTGCCCCTCGACGAGGTCAAGGCGATCGGCGCACGCTTCGGCGCGACGATCAACGACGTGGTATTGGCCGTGTGCGGCGGGACATTGAGGCGCTATCTCGCGCGCCACGGTGGCGTACCGCGCTCGCCGCTGATCGCCACGATGCCGATCTCGCTGCGCGAGCCCGGAGACACGCACTTCGGCACCGCCGCCACCCTGAGCCTCGTCAACCTGGCGACGCACATCGCCGACCCGGTGCGCCGGCTCAAGGCCGTGCGTGCCGCCGCGGGTGCCACCAAGTCGCTGGCGCGCGGCGCGCGCTCGCTGATTCCGACGGACTTCCCTTCGATCGGCGTGCCGTGGATCGTCAGCACCCTGGCAGCGCTCTACGGCCGCAGCCACATCGCTGACATGATTCCGCCGATCGCCAACGTGGTGATCTCCAACGTGCCCGGGCCGCAGGTGCCGCTCTACACCGCGGGCGCACGCATGGAAGCCTACTGGCCGGTGTCGATCGTCGAACACGGGATTGGCCTCAACATCACCGTGCTGAGCTACACGGGCACCTTGGCATTTGGCTTCACGGCCGCCCGCGTCGCAGTTGCGGATGCGCGCGAGCTCGTCGCGGATCTCGCCGCGGCGCATGCCGAGCTCAAGCGCTGCGCCTCGCGACCGCAACGCCGCCCTGCGGGCACAACTCACCGTCGGCCGCGAGCCGCCTGAAGGGAAGGAATGCGCGTGCGTGATCCACATCCACACCATCGACAGGAGCACAGCTCGGTGTCGCGACCCGGTCTGTTGCGCATGGCCCTGGAGTGCCGCGCAGGACTCGAGTACGGTGCGGGCGTGGCCACCCGGCCGCTGTTGCGCTTCGCTCCACGTGGCGACGGCCATCCGGTGCTGGTGTTACCAGGCATGCTGGCGGGCGACATCACGACGCGGCCGCTGCGGCATTGCCTCACGCGTCTCAACTATGCCCCTTACGGATGGGAGCAGGGGATCAACCTCGGGCCGCGCAAGGGGGTGATGCAGCGCTGCCTCGCGCAGCTTAGGGCGCTGCGGCTAGCGCACAATCGCAAGGTCAGCCTGATCGGCTGGAGCCTGGGAGGTATCTACGCCCGCGAGCTCGCCAAGGCCGTACCCGAGCATGTCCGCGTCGTGATCACCCTCGGCACACCGTTCACCGGCCATCCGAAGGCGACCAATGCCTGGCGGCTCTACGAGTGGCTCACGGGCCACAGGATCGGCGCCCCGGACATCCACGGGCCGTTGCGCAAGCCGCCGCTCGTCCCGACCACCTCCATCTTCAGCCGCACCGACGGAATCGTGGCCTGGCAATGCAGCGTGGAACACCCCGGGCCCATAAGCGAAAGTATCGAGGTCGAAGCCAGTCACTTCGGCATGGGCTTCAATCCGCTGGCGCTCTACGCCATCGCTGACCGCCTGTCTCAGCCGGAAGGCTCCTGGCGGCCTTTCGAGCGTCCCGGGCTGCGGCGCTTCGTCTACGGCAATCCGCACCGGTCGGCCGGCGGCTGAGCCGACCACGTTTGCATGCCGTCCGTACTGGCCAACGGGCTGACCCTCGAGTACGAATCACTGGGCGATCCTGCCAGGCCCGCCATCGTGCTCATCATGGGACTCGGCATGCAGCTCGTCGGCTGGCCTGACGACTTCTGCCGGCGGCTCGCCACGGAAGGCTATCGCGTCGTGCGCTTCGACAACCGCGACTGCGGCCTGTCGAGCCGGATCCGTCGGCGCCCCTGGCCGAGTCCGCTGCTGGCCTTCACAGCCGCGCGCCTGGGGCTGCCCGTGCTCGCGCCGTATTCACTGGAGGACATGGCGAAAGATACCGTCGCTCTGATGGACGCGCTCGGCATCGAGAAGGCTCACGTGGTCGGCGCCTCGATGGGCGGCATGATCGCTCAGGTGCTCGCTGCGCGCTTCCCGAGCCGCGTCCTCAGTCTGACCTCGATGATGTCCGCGAGTGGCCGACGCAAGGGCGCGAGACCGAGCAAGGAAGCGCTGCGGGTGTTCCTGCGCCGTCCGGCGGCGCACGCCGGCGTCGCGGCAGTGATCGCCTATCTCGTGGACGTATTCACCGTCATCGGCAGCCCGGGCTTCCCAACGGAACGGCGGCTGCTGCAGGAGCGCATCACCGGCTGGGTGCGGCGCGCGTACGATCCGGCGGGGACGACCCGGCAGCTGCTCGCGGTCGTGGCCTCGGGCGACCGGCGCAGGCTGCTGCAGCGAATCGTTGCACCGACGCTGGTGATCCACGGGGCTGACGATCCGCTGGTACCGGTCGAGGCTGGACGGGACACCGCGCGCAACGTGCGCGGCGCGAAACTGCTGATTATCGAGGGGATGGGGCACGACTTGCCCGATGCACTGCTGCCGAGGCTCGCAAAGGAGATCGCCAGCCATTGCCGCAGCAGCGTGACGGGCGCCGCTGCGTAGTCCTCGCCGCTAAGGGCGACTCCTGCCGAGGGCCTCGTGGGCGGACACCCACTCGTCCGCAACGATCGCAGAGCCCAGCGACAGCTCGCCACACAGGACGGTGGCGGTGACGATCTCGGCGAACTTCATGACTTTATCGTGACCATAGGCGCCCAGCACCTCGAGGCACTCGCGCTGCGTGGGAAGACCGGTGCCGCCGCCGTAGGTCGCCACGATCAGCGAGGGTATGGTCACGGAGAGATAGTAGTCGCCGTTGCCCTTGATCTCGCCGTAGTTGAAGCCGGCGGATGACTCCGCAACGTTGGCCACGTCCTGACCACAGGCGATGAACATTGCGGCGATCCCATTCGCATAATGAGCCCCGTTGCTGATCGAGCCCGACAAGAGGCTCCCCAGGTTCGAGAGCTGCCGTTGCTCGAAGAGCGCCTGGGCCGTGGTGTGCATGATCGTCTCTATGAGCGCGGCGGGTAGCGTGACCTCGGCTACCACGCGCTTGCCGCGCGTGTGCAGGCTGTTGAGCAACGAGTGCTTCTTGTCGGTGTCGAGGTTGGCGGCCAGCGCGAAATGCTCGAGGCCGTCGATTCCCTGCTGCTGGATCCACAGGCAGGCGTGACGGGTCGCCTTCGTCACCATGTTCTGTCCGGCTGCATCGCCGGTCGTAAAGTCAAAGCGCAGGAACCTCATCTTGCCTACCGCGTACTGCTCGATGTTGCGCAGCCTGCCGTAGTGAGTGGTCTCCTCTGCCTTTGCCTTGATCGCATCAAAGTTGCAGACGACCCAGTTGCCGAAAGCGCGTGCCGCGCGGGCATCGCGGAATACGAAGCAGGGCGCACGTTGCATCGCGTCGTCGACCACCGTCGTGCGCACGCCGCCCGCCTCGCGGGTCAAGCGCATGCCGCGGTTGTAGCTGGCCACCAGGGTGCCTTCGGTGGTGGCCAAGGGCACGTAGAACTCGCCCCGGGCATGTTCGCCGTCCACCAGCAACGGCCCGGCAAATCCGAGCGGAACCTGGGCGACGCCGACGAATCCCTCCAGATGGCCCGGCAGCGTCGTCGGGTCGAACGAGAACGAACCGACGTGTGTCAGCGAGGCATTGGTCCCTTGACAGACGGCCTGCCGGCGCGCGGCGGCGATTTCGCGCGTGTAGTCGTTATCGGGGTTGCGCGGGAGTCTGTTCATTCCCTTCACCTGTTGCTCGTGTTGCTCGCAAGCTGCGAGGCATATTGGCAGTCCGCAATCAGTGCTAGTACGTACGCCGGCTTCCCAAGGCGGGCACATGCCAGCTCGGACCCTCGGTCAGGTGCGCTCGAAACGCGCCTGAAAGAAACGCAGATACCTCGGCTCGAACACGAACCTGAGGCCGCGCGCGTTACGCCGCCGGGCGAAGACATCGACGACCGACTCAGCCACGAGGTCCATGTGCGCCTGGGTATACACGCGGCGCGGGATCGCCAGGCGCACGAGCTCGAGTCTTGGCCGGTGGTTCTCGCCGGTCCTGGCGTCGCGACCGGCCGAGACGATTCCCCGCTCCATGGTCCTTACGCCGCAGTCCTCATACAGGTACGCGGCCAGGGCCTGTGCCGGAAACGACTCCTGACTGAGATGCGGGTAGAACTCCCGGGCGTCCAGGTAGACCGCGTGGCCGCCGATCGGGCGCACCACCGGGATCCCTGCGTCCATGAGCGTGCGGCCAAGGTACTCGACCTGCCCAACCCGCGCCCGGATGTGGTCGTCATCCACCGATTCGACGATGCCTCGCGCCATCGCCTCCATGTCGCGCCCGGCCATCCCCCCGTAGGTATGCAGCCCTTCGTAGATGACGACGAGGTTGCTGGCCTGGTCGTAGAGCTCCTGCTCATTGACAGCCAGCCATCCGCCGATATTGACCAGAGAATCCTTCTTGCCGCTCATCGTGCAGCCATCACTGTGGCTGCAGAACTCCCGCAATATCTCCGCGACCGGCTTGTGGCTGAAGCCTTTCTCCCGCTGTTGGATGAAATAGGCGTTCTCCACTGCCCGCGTCGCGTCGAGCATCACGCGGATGCCATGGCGGCGCGCGAGCTCGTGTACCGCGCGCATGTTTTCCATCGAGACCGGTTGGCCTCCGGCCATGTTCACGGTGGCTGCGATACAAACGTACGGGATCCTCGCGGCACCGGCACGGTCGATCAGCGCAGACAGAGCCTCGATATCGACGTTTCCCTTGAACGGCAGCTCGACCCGCGGGTCGTGGGCTTCTGGAATGATGACGTCCACAAACGTCCCGCCAGCCAGTTCCTGGTGGGCGCGCGTCGTGGTGAAATACATGTTGCCGGGCACGAAATCGCCAGCCTTGATGAGAATCTTCGAAAGAATGTTCTCGGCGCCACGACCCTGATGCGTAGGGACTACGAAGCGGTACCCGTAGTAGTCCTGGATGGCTTTCTCGAGGTGATAGAAGTTCCTGCTGCCGGCGTAGGCCTCGTCGCCGAGCATCATTCCTGCCCACTGCGAGTCGCTCATCGCGCTGGTACCGCTGTCGGTTAGCAGATCGATGTACACGTCTTCGCTACGGAGCAGAAAGGTGTTGTAACCGGCCTCGCGAATAGCGCGCTCGCGCTCCGTGCGGGACGTCAACCGGATGGGCTCGACCACCTTGACCTTCCACGGCTCCGCCCAGGAACGGCGCGTCGGGTGCTGGGAATTCGCTGGGATCTCAGCCATGCAGATCGCTCCTCGTTGTGGCGCCAATGGCTAGTCCGCGATCGAGCGCGCCGGCAGGAACTGCCCTGGATGAAGCGGATCCTGCAGCCGGATGAATACACCGCCGGCCTGGAGGACGATCAGATCCGCCTTGCCGTCGCCGTTGACATCGGCGACGGCGACCCCCGTGACGAAATCACTTCCCGTGGCCGCATAGTCGACCGCCGCGGCGAAATGCCCGGGCGCCGCGCCGTCCTGCAGCAGAACGGAGACTCCGGTGTTCACGCTGTTGCAATTCGGAGGGCAGACGCCTCCGAGCGTTCCCGAGTTGGCGACCGCAAGGTCCGGCCATCCGTCTCCATCGAGATCGGCGATCGCCACGGCGGTCGAGTCCGCCTGGGCTGTATAGTTGACGGCGGCTAAGAAGGCGCCGCTTCTTGTCGGATCCTGCAGCAGGACCGAGACGCTGGCAGTAGTCAGGTCGGACGGCGATCCGATGTTCGCAACCGCAATATCCGGCCTGCCGTCACCGTTGAGGTCGCCGGCAACGGCATACAGCGGCTGTTGGCCCGCGGCATAGCGCGCCGGAGCGCTGAAGCTGCCGCCACTCCCCGGAGCCTGCAGGAGCACCAGGACGCTTACCGCGTCGGTCGCCAGCAGGTCGGGCGTGCCATCGCCGTCGAGGTCGGCGATCGCGACCGAGGCGCAGCCGCCGCCCGTGGTGATGGCGGTCTTCGGGAAGAACCTTCCCGCAGTATCCTGGAACAACACGGAGATTCCACTGCTATCCGCGACCGCGAGGTCGGGCCTCCCGTCACCGTTGAGATCGCCGATCGCCACCGATTGCGGATCAGGACCTGTCGCATAGCTCACGGCGGGCAGATAGTGCCCGGGATGGGCCGCGTCCTGGAGCAGCACGGAGACGGTGCTCTCTCCGAGTCCATTCGTGCTGAGGATCGCGTTGGCCGTAACGATGTCCGGTCGACCGTCGCCGTCGAGATCTGCAACGGCTACTGAGACCGGGTCATTGCCGACGCCATAGGTCGATGCTGGTAGAAAGTGTCCCGGGCGCGCCGCATCCTGCGCATAAACGGCGACCCAGCCCTGGTGCGGCGGAGCACCGGCGATGTGGGTGTAGGCCGCCACGATGTCCGGCAGGCCATCCCCGTTGACGTCCGCCATGACGACCGAATAGTACAAGTTGAAAGGCGGTATGATTTCGCTCCCTCCGCCTCCACCGCCGCCGCACGCAGTCAGCGCCAAAAGAGCGCAGAGCCGAAGCGATGCGCGAGATTCCTCGAATGACATGCATGCACTCTAGGTCTGCAGTTCCGCCGTCTGCTTCGTGGGAACTACTGACGAGGGGACCTCGAGCCCAGGTTACAAGTGCGTATACCCCGGCGCGAAGTCCGAGGGTAGAAGCTCCATCAATCACTACGGAGACACGCTGTGGGAACGATACGGCCGCACAAAGCGGCTCTGGTCTTCGCGATTCTGCTCGGCGGTTGGCATTTCCTCTGGTCGGCCCTGGTTGCGGCCGGTTGGGCTCAGCCACTGATCGATTTCATTTTCTGGATTCATTTCATACGACCGGTCTATGTCATCGAGAAGTTCAACCCGGGCGTTGCGCTGCTCCTGATTGGCGTCACTGCCGCGGTTGGCTATGCGGTAGGCTGGTGCTTCGGAGTGTTGTGGAACAAGTTGCACAAGTAGCGATGCAGCGCCCGCGCGCTCGATGCGCTTGAATTATCGGGATGCCAGCCAACCTCTCGCCTGAATACAAGAAGGCCGAGCAGGCCTTCCGCATGGCACGCGAGCCGCGTGAGCGGCTCGCCTGTCTGAAAGAGATGCTGCGCACGATTCCGAGACACAAGGGTACGGAGCATCTGCAGGCGGACATCAAGTCCAGAATCCGGGAACTGACCGAGGAGATCGGGGGAACGCATGCCGGGCCTGCACACCGTCACTCTCCGCACGCAGTGCGTCACGAAGGTGCGGCGCAGATATGCCTGATTGGTCCGCCGAACTCGGGCAAGTCCACTTTGCATGCGATCCTGACCGGCTCTAAGGCCGAGGTCGGCGCATTTCCTGGAACGACGCGGGAAGCGCTTCCGGGGATGCTTCATTTCGAGGATATCGCGTTCCAGCTCGTCGATTTGCCCCCGGTCTCGCGTGGCCGTATGGAACCGTGGATGTCTCCGCTGCTGCAGACGGCCGACGCGGCCTGGCTGGTGGTGGATCTTGCCGACCCTGAATGCGCCGAACAGGTGCTCGCAGTCTGTGGCGAGCTGGCGCAACGCAAGATTACCCTCACGGACCGTTGGCCCGGTTGCGACGGCGAGCGCGAGGCCGCGGACTCGCCCGGCGCATCGGCACACCCTGGAGGCCCGCCGGAGGCGTCGTCAGATCCTCTGGCGGCTGAGCTGCCGACCCTGCTGGTCGCGAACAAGAGTGACCTCGATCCGGGCGCCGACGAAGTGAGCGTCCTCAAGGAGCTCGCCGGTGTGCGATTCCCCGCGTTCCCGGTATCGGCAAAGAGCGGCCAGGGGCTCGACCGGCTCGCACCGTTCGTCTTCAGCGCATTGGCAGTTGTACGCGTGTATACGAAGCCGCCCGGCCAGCCGCCCGACCGGACACGACCTTTCATCGTTCGTCGGGGGAACACGGTGTCAGATGTCGCTCGGCTGGTGCACCAGGATGTAGCTCAGTCGCTGAAGTTCGCTCGCCTGTGGGGAAGCGGTGCGTTTGATGGACAACAGGTAGGACCAGATCATGCTGTAGCCGACGGCGATGTAGTGGAGCTGCACGCTCGATGAGGCGTGGGAGGGGACCCAGATGTTGTTCGACTTCAGCGAGGCAGAACGCAATACCATCCGCCATGCGCTCGAGACCTATCTGACTGATTTGCGAGAGGAGATCGTCAAGACCGAGAAGCACGAGTGGCGCGAGGCCCTGCACCTGGAGGAGCGGATCCTCGAAGGCGTGATCGAGCAGCTGAGTGTGTGAGGTCAGTTTGGCCGCGCACGGCCGGACGAAGCACGAGTCGGTTCCAGCGGCGCGCCGGGGGTCCGCCAGCTGCGGATCTCGGCCAGCTCGCGCTCGGGTTGCTCGCGGACGATGTGCAGGCGGCCTCGGTACACGCGGCCCGAATCGCCGTCGAGCGTTATCGGCTCGCCCTCTTCGAGGCGCTGGCCGCCGAAGTGGCAGCCCCGTCCGTTGTCCTCGATGCGAAGCTGCGAGCAGCCGACGAGGCAGACCTTGCCGAGCTGCCGTGCGACCACCGCGGCATGGGAGGTGCGCCCGCCGGAGGCGGTGAGGATCCCCGCCGCGGCGGCGATGCCCTCGACGTCGGCGGTGGCGATGTCCGGGCGCGCGAGAATGACCGACTCGCCCCGGGCCGCGCGCTCGACGGCACGCGCGCAGTCGAAAACGACGGCGCCCGCGGCCACGCCGATGCTGGCTGGCACCGCCACCGCCAACGGCTCGGCGCCGGCCTGTGCGTCGAGCCGCGCCCGCTCGATGCGCTCGAGCTCGTAGGAGCGCAGCAGATCGAGCGCCTGCGCCTGCGTCAACCGGCCTTCGCGCACCAGGTCGACCGCGATCCGCAGCGCGGCCCAGGGCGTGCGCTTGCCTGCGCGGGTCTGCAGGAGATAGAGCCGGCCGTCCGCGACCGTGAACTCGAAGTCCTGCATGTCATGGAACTCGTCTTCCAGCAGTCCCTTGAGCCGCTCGAGCTCGCGCGCCACCTCGGGCAGCGTGCGCTCGAGGCGGGCGCTGTTCTCCACCGGATGGCGCCCGGAGACCACGTCCTCGCCTTGTGAGTTGAAGAGAAAATCGACGTACAGAGCGTTCTCGCCGCTGGCCGGGTCGCGCGTGAAACCGACGCCCGCGCCCGAAGTACTGCCCCCGTTGCCGAACACCATCGCCTGCACCGTGACCGCGGTGCCGAGCAGCTCGTCGATGCCGTTCAGGCGGCGATAGTGTCGGGCCTTGTCGCTGTTCCAGGAGCGCAATACCGCAGCCACGGCCTGCTCGAGCTGCTCCATCGGCGCCTGCGGAAACGGCTGACCGGAGACGGCGAGCGCGGTCTCGAGCGACTGCGCGCAGAGCTCCGCAAGGCTGGCGCTGTCGAGCTCGCCGGCGCTGCCGAGCCCTTGCTCCCGGCAACGGCGCTCGACGAGCGCGTCGAACGGTGCCGCCGAGACGCCGTGTACGATGCTGGTGAAATCGCGCACCAGGCGCCGGTAGCAGTCGCGCGTCAGCCGCGGGTTGCCGGTGCTGCGCAGCAGGCCGTGCAGGTTGTGCTCCGAGAGGCCGATGTTGAGCAGGGTGTCCAGCATCCCCGGCATCGATACCGCGGCGCCCGAGCGCACCGCGACCAGGAGCGGGCGGCGCGTGTCCCCGAAGCGCTGGCCCGTCCGCTCGGCGAGCCGCGCGAGCCCCGTCTCGAGCATGCCGCGCACCTCTTCGGGCAGACGTTCGCCGCCCTCGAAGTACGCGCGGCACAAGTCGGTGCCCAGCACGAAGGCGGGCGGGACCCGCAGCCCTCGCTGCGCCACCCGCAGCAGGCCGAAGGCCTTCGAGCCGACGACATTCACGTCCGCCGGGGGAGCGGTGGCGTCCGGCGGGATGAAGAACAGCCGCTCGCGTGCCCCGTCCATGTACGCTTCAGGCCGCCATGACGTCGTTGAGCAGGTGGTCACGCAGCATGAAGGCACTGCGCGCCAGGGCGTCCGCCGCCTGCTCGAGCACCTGGGACAGCCGCGCCACCAGATACAGCGACCGCGGCTCGCATTCGCCCGCGAGCAGCGTGGTCGTCACGGCCCGCTCGGTGACGTCGGATTCGCGCTCGATCGCGACGATGCGATCGATGGCGGCGAAAAAGTCCTGCAGGTCCTCGCGAGCCCCTTCGCGGGTGACGTGACTCGCTGCCTCATACATCTTGACCGACTCCTGGGCGCCGGCGACCAGGTGGGCTGCAAGCGCCCGCAGCGGCTCCATGACCCGCCCGGGCGGAGAGACCGTGACGAGCTGCGGCAGGAGAAAGGCGGCCTCCTCGAGCCCGTCGGCGGCTTCATCCGCCTGGTGCAGAAGCTCCGCGTACACCCGGGGTGTGGAGGTGCGGCCGGCGAGGGCGCGGACGCGGCTCACGATGGCGTCGCCTTCCTGTTCCCAGCGCAGCGCCCGCTGTGCCGCGGCGGTGAGCGTTGCGGCGGCGCCCGGCTCTGCCTGACGCAGCAGCCCATCCTGCACGACCGCCGCGAGATCGAATACGCGCTCGGCGTGCGTGAGCGCAATCCGCAGCAGGCTCGAGTGCGCCGAGCGGAAGCGGCGTGCCAGCTCCGCCTTGATTTCGTCGCGGATGAAGCGCTCGGAGCGCTGCGCGCGCAGTCCGACGCTCGCCTCGCGCACGACGAACTGCAGGTAGTCGAAGGCCGCCTCCGGCCCCAGTGCCTCGTGCAGCCGCTCTCCGTAGCGCAGCGGCGCGCGCTGCGCGAATTCCAGCGCCTCGTAGATGACGCGCTCGCCGCCCAGCTGCAGGAAGGCGCGATGGCCGAGATCGCGGTCGGCGGCCCACTTCAGCAGCCGCACGGCGTCATCCTTGGGCAGGAATTCGCGCAATACTTTGCGCGCGCGGTTCCAGTCTATGAGGTAGACGAGCCGCGATCCCACATACTGCAGGTAGCTCGCGAGCGTGGCGCCGTCGTGCGCCTCGAAGCGGCCGATCGCGAGGTAATAGTCCTGCTCGTCGGCGAGGCGCTCGTCGTGACGCGCCTGTGGCTGTGCCCATTGGACCGCAAAGGGCTTCAGCAGGCTCTGCAGGAAAGCGAGGCGGCGGCGGTGAACGTCGGCGCAGGTCAGAGTGGCGCTCAGGCCTTCGACATGCAGCATCAGCACATGCGCATCGGTCGTGCCGATGTCGTTCTGGATGATGAGCCGGTCATCTACGCGGGTCGCGGTCGTACCGAGGCCGGGATGATCGAACTTGAGCGGCGCCGTGCGGTTGAGCCCGGACATGAATGCCTGGATCAGCGGTCGATCGTCATCGGCGACGTGCCACACCAGCGCGCCGTCGAGCCGCTCCTCCGCGACGGCGGCCTGCAGGGCGTTGACCGCCCGGTGCAGGTCCATGACGAGGATGTGCAGGCTGTCGCCGCCCGAGCTGCGGTCTGCGCGGGTGATCGTGCCGATCAGTCCGCGCGGCACCCGATCGTCCGCGAAGAGCGGCAACGCAGCCGTGAGCGCCTCGGCGCGGGCCGCCAATGCGGCAGTGTCGCCGGCGGCGGCGAGTGAGAGCGGCGCCTGCATCGCCGCGAGATCGGCGAGCAGCCGTTCGCGAAGTGCCGCCGCTCCGGGAATGCGGAGCTCTCCGTTCGGCTCGCAGCGGCTCTCTGCGACCTCGAGCACCAGCTCACCGTCGACGCGTGCGGCGCGACGCTCGGCGCGAAAGTCGGGCACCGCTTCCTCCGGATGCTCAGCGTGGCGCTCGGCAGCCTGCAGGAGCGTGAAGCACAGTTTCAGCCGATCGTTGGCCGCCAGGGCGTCTGCGACGCTGCGCGGCAGGAGCAATGCGGCGTCCCCTAACGCACTGATGATTGTGCCCTTGTTGGTCATGATACCGGTCATGATGTCGAGCAAGCCTGCAAGCTTTGGCCGCGCGCCGCCGGACCAGGGTTCAGGGTGCACCCTTGCGATGGCAGTGGCGTTACGGACTCCTACCTATGGCTCGCAGACCCTGCTGCGGGCTCAGGCGTCCCGCTCGGATCTACGTATTAGCCGTGATAGCCTCCCGCGGCGCCGCCGGCATAAACAGCACCATGAGCCATGAGCCGGACGAGTCGTCCGCCCTGACGAGCAGCGAGGCGATGGATCGCGTTCTCCAGGCGGAGCGCGATGCGCTCGCTGCGGTCGCGGAATGCGAGCGCGAGAGCGCCGACACCCTCGAGCAGGCACGTGGGCGGCGGCGCGCGCTCCTCGAGCGCACCCAGGGGCGCATCGTCGCCCTGCATGCGCGGGCCGCCGCGGCGCTGGAGCGCCGCAGCGCCGCCATTCTCGCGCAACACCAGCAGGCGGCGAGGGCCGAGGTGGCGCAGCTCGCCGACCCCGAACGCCGGCGCGCCGCGCTCGAGCGGCTCGCCGCGCGGCTGACCACCGCCGAAGACTCTCTTAGCCGTGGGGATTGAAGGCAATCTTCCCTATGCCGCGGCGCGTGCGCATGCGCGCCATGGCTTGCGCCTGGAGGAAGCCGCGTGGCGGCGCATCGAAGCCAGCCGTGATCTCGGCCAGTACCTGGAGGCCGCGCGCGCGGGCGTGTTGGCCGACTGGGTAGCCGGCCTCGATGCCACGAGCGAGTCGCACGCGATCGAGCGCTCGCTCCGCAACGCCTGGCGGGCGTACGTGCGGGGGGTGGTGAGCTGGCACCCGCGCGCCTGGCAGCCGTGGCTCGAGTGGTGGACATGGCTGCCGCTCCTGCCGCTCGTCGCGCGGCTCGCGCGTGCTGCGCCCGTCCCGCCGTGGATGCTCGCCGACCCCGTCTGCGGTCCGGTCGCGGTCGGCAGCCCCGCCGAACGGGCCGCCGCCCTCGATGCGACGCCGCTCGCGCCGCTGTCGGACTCGGTGCGCACCGCGACGCCGATCGGGCTTGCGTGGGTTGCGGAGGCCGAGGCGCGCATGCCGCGCGCCGGCCGGCGGACGCTCGAGCGACTGGGCTTGCTCCTGCGGCTGCTCTCGCCGGGAGCCGGGGCGCCTCTGGCAGAAGCCGCGCCCGCGCTGCTTCGGCTGTTCCGGTCGGCGGTCGACTCGGGCGTTGCGAGCGGCTGCCACCTGGCGCTGCTTCTCATCGACTTCGAGCGGCTGCGCGGCGGGCTGGTGCACCGTAGCCTCTTCAGCTCGTCCGCAGCCGAGGTGGCGTGATGGCGCTGCGCGCAGTGGGGGCGAGGTGGTTCGAGCTGCTCACGGCGCGCGAGGGTCTCGCGGCCGTACTGCGCTGCCTGGCCGGCACGGGCGTGGTCGAGCTGCAGTCGCATACCGACGTATCCGGAGCGCACGTACTGCCGCAGCTGCGCGCGGCGCTCGATGAGTACCGCCAGCTCGCCCAGCGCTACGCGCCGTACTGGCCCGGGCGCAACGCCGCGGGTCTGCTCGGCGAGGAGCGGCGCAAGGCACCCGAGCAGCTCGCCGCGGAAGCGCTCGGACGGCTGCGCGCCTGGAGCGCTGCCGCAGGCCCGCTGGTCGAGCGTCTGCGGCAGCTCGACTACGAGCGTTCCGAGCTCGGGCCGCTCGATCAGTTGCTCGCGCGGCGCGAGCTGCCGCTGCCGGATCTCGCGCGCTTCAGCAACTGTGGTCCGGTGCTCGCGAGTCGTGCCTACGAGCTCGCGAACGAGACCGGTGCACTCGCCATTCCGTCTGGTGTGCTCACCGAGAGGGCCTCAGGCGCCGGCGGCTCCTTCCTGCTCGCCCTCGGCGTTGCCGAGCAAGTGGCGGTGTTCGATGACTATCTGGGGACGCTCAAGGCACGTCGGCTGACGCTGCCGCGAGAGCTGCCGCCGCAGCGCGAGGCCGCGCGCGCCTGGATCGCCGCACGCAGCGCGGCCATCACGGATGACTCGCGGCGCCTGCAGGTCGAGCTCGGCCGGCTGCACGAAGCACACGGCATCGGTGCGGCGCTGGCCGCCATCGACTTCATCGAGTGGCTGGTGAAGCAGGTGCCGGAGCTCACGGTGACCGAGAACTTCGCCTGGGTCACCGGCTGGACGAGCGATGCCACGGGGGCGCGCATCGAGGCCGCGCTGCGGCACGCGGCTCTGCAGTACCTGCTGCGTTTTGTCGAGCCGCCGGCGGGCCTGGCCCGTCCCGTGGTGCTGCGCAACCCGCGGTGGCTTCAGCCTTTCGAATTGTTCTGCCGCCTCCTCGGCATGCCCGCCGAGGGCGAGGCGGATCCGAGCCTGGTCCTGGCCGTCGTGGCACCGCTGCTCTTCGGCTTCATGTTCGGCGACGTGGGCCAGGGGGCGGTGCTGATCGCCGTGGGCCTCGCGCTGCGCCGCAGGTACCCGGCCGTCGCACTGCTCATTCCCGGGGGCGCGGCGGCCGTGGCGTTCGGTTTCGCTTTTGGCAGCATCTTCAGCCGCGATGACGTCTTGCGCGCTCTGTGGATGAGGCCGATCGACGACCCGTTGCTGCTCCTCGAGACGAGCCTGCTGTTCGGGGCCGGCGTGATCCTCCTCGGGCTGCTGCTCGAGGCCGTGCAGCACTTCTGGGGTGGCCGCGGCCGCAGCTGGTGGCTCACGCGCGCGGGGCTCGACTGTGGCTACCTGGCGCTTCTCGGGCGCGCGCTCGGCAAGCCCACCCTGGGGCTGCTGCCCCTGGGGCTGTTGTGGTGCTGGAGCGGCGCGGCGGCCGCCGCGCCCGCCGGTCAGCGCCTGCGGCACTTCGGCGCCGCGGTCGGCGAATCCGTCGAGACGCTTCTGCAGCTGCTCGTGAACACGATCTCCTTCGTGCGGGTCGGCGCCTTCGCGTTGGCGCACGCGGGGCTCGCGGCGGCGATCGGCGGAATCGTTGCCGGGATCGAGTCGCGCCCGCTCGCCTGGGCTGCGCTCGCCATCGGTAATCTGCTGGTGATCGCCATCGAGGGTCTCGTGGTCGGCATTCAGACGACGCGCCTGATCCTCTTCGAGTTCTTCATCCGCTTTCTGAAAGCGGCCGGCCGACCGTTCCGTCCGCTGCCGCTGCCTTCCAGTCCCCCGCACGTCTAGCACCGAGGTTCTGCCATGACGCCGACTTCGCGCTTCTCCGCCATCCTGCGACGCAGCCTGGTCCTCCTCGCCGTGATTGTCGCGGTCGCGGCCACCTGCCTGACACTGGTCGCGCGACCGAGTCTGGCCGGGGCGGCGGCCGAAGCCGTGGGTCTGGCCCGGCCCGAGTCGCAATTCGCGGGCTGGGCACTCGTTGCCGCCGCGCTGTCGACGGCGCTCGCCACGCTCGGGGCGGGATACGCGGTCGCCCACGTCGGCAGCGCCGCGATCGGCGCGATCGCCGAGAAGCCGGAGCTGTTCGGCCGCGTGCTGGTGCTCGTCGGACTCGCCGAGGGTATCGCCATCTATGGCCTGATCGTCTCCATCCTGATCCTCAACCGCCTGGGCTGAGCATGGAAGTCGCGGTGATTGCGGACGAGCTGACCGCGGTGGCCTGGGCGCTCGCCGGGGCGCGAGTCTTCGCGCCGACCGCCGACAATATCGAGCGGTGCCTGGCGACCGCGCTCGACAGTGCCGAGCTCGTGCTGCTGACCCCGGAGCTCGCGGCGCTGCTGCCGCAGGCCCGGCTGCAGGAAGCCCTGCATGCGTTTCCGCCCCTGACGCTCGTGATCGGCGATGCGCGCGGGCGGCAGGCGCCGCCGGATCTCGCGCTCGAGACGCGCCGCGCGCTCGGAGTGCTGCCGTGAGCGAGGCGACACCCGGCAGCGTGCTCGAGGCGCAGGTCGGGGCGATGCTGCAGCGCGTGCGGGACGGGCAGGAGCGGCGGCTGCGCGAGCTCCGCGCGGCGGCCGCCGCGCAATCGCAGGAAATTCTGCGCGGCGCACGCGCGGAGGCACGCGGGAACCTGCACCAGGCGGTCGTGCGCGAGCGCATGCGCATGGCGCAGGGACTGCGACAGGCGGAAGCACGCGCGGAGCTCGAGAGCCGCCAGCGCGCGCAGGTCGAGACGCTGACGCTGTTGCGCAGTATGTGGGCGCACATTGGCGCGGAGCTCGAAGGGCGCTGGAGCGACGGCGGGCAGCGCGGCGCCTGGATCGCCGCGACGGTGCAGCAGGCGCGCAGGCTCTTTGCCGGCCAGGAGTGGCGCATCGAGCACGCTCGTGGGGTGTCAAGCGAGCAGCAGCGGGCCGCGCAGGCTGAGGGGCACGCGGACGGCGCGCGGCGCGTCGAATGGGTCGCCGAGCCCTCGCTGCGTGCGGGGCTGCGGATACGAACGCCGGGGGCGTGCCTCGATGCGACGGTCGAGGGGCTGCTGGCCGAGCGCGCGGAGATCGAGGCGGCCTTTCTCTCCGAATATCTTGCCGTCGGGGGGCGCATGACCGCGGAGCCGGCAGGCCCTGCCTCCCCGCCGCCCCGCTCGCAGGAGCCGCCGGCGTGACCGAGGCGCGCATCCGCTGGATCAGCGGCCCGGTGTTGCGGGCCCGCACCTCCGAATCCTTCCACGTGCACGAGGCGATCGCGGTCGGAGCCCACTCGCTGCCGGGTGAGGTCATTCAGCTCAATGGCGATGAGATCGTGGCGCAGATCTACGAGGACACCACTGGACTCAAGCCCGGCGATCCGGTGACGGGCACGGGCAGCGCGCTGTCGGTGCCTCTCGGCCCGGGACTCCTCGGGCGCATCTTCGACGGATTGCTGCGTCCGCTCGATGAGTCCGCGGGAGCTTTCATCTCGGCCGCAGCGACTCCACCGGCAGCCCGCCGCTTCGGCTTCGAGCCGCAGGTGAAAGTCGGCGACAGCCTCGGGGCCGGGCAGCGCGCGGGCACGGTCCCCGGCGCGCACCCGCTGCCCGTGCTGGTGCCGCCCGGCATTTCGGGCCGCGTGAGCTGGGTGGCGCAAGCCGCCGAGTACACCGCGGACGAGCCCGTCTGCCGCCTCACGCGCGCCGACGGCGCGCCGTCCTCGTTCTCTCTCGCGCACTCCTGGCCGGTGCGCGAGCCGCGGCCCTTCATGAAGCGGCTGCCGGTGGCCGGTCCGATGATCACCGGGCAGCGCATCCTCGACACTTTGTTTCCGGTGGCGCGCGGCGGCCGTGCCGCGATCCCCGGCGGCTTCGGCACGGGCAAGACCATCCTGCAGGAAGCGCTCGCCAAGTGGTGCGATGCCGACATCATCGTCTACGTCGGCTGCGGTGAGCGCGGCAATGAGATGGCCGAGGTGCTCGATGAGCTGCCGAAGCTCGAGGACCCGCGCAGCGGGCGACGTCTGATGGAGCGGACGGTGATCATCGCCAACACCTCGAACATGCCGGTCGCAGCGCGCGAGGCGAGCATCTACACCGCGATCACCGTGGCCGAGTACTTCCGCGATCAGGGGCTGCACGTCGCGCTCATGGCCGACTCGACCAGCCGCTGGGCCGAGGCGTTGCGCGAGGTGAGCGGACGCCTCGGGGAGTTGCCCGGGGAGTCTGGCTATCCGGCGTACCTCAGCTCGCGGCTGGCCGAATTCTACGAGCGCGCCGGGCGGGTGCAGACCCTCGGCGGCGCCGAAGGCTCGGTGACGATCATCGGCGCGGTGAGTCCGCCGGCGGGCGATTTTTCCGAGCCGGTTACCATGAATACGCGGCGCTGCGTGCGCAGCTTCTGGGCGCTCGATCGCGAGCGCGCGCAGGCGCGCTTCTTCCCGGCCGTGCACCCGCTGCTGTCCTACAGCGCCGATGCCGAGATGCTCGCACCGTGGTGGCAGGTGCAGGGCAACCCCGACTGGCTGACGCAGCGGCGGCGCGTGCTCGAGCTGCTGCAGGCGCAGGTGCATCTCGAGCGCATGGCGCGCATCGTCGGCAAGGATGCACTGCCGCCGGCGCAGCAGCTGACACTGTTGTGCGCGGAGCTGGTCAACGAGGCGGTGCTGCGCCAGTCCTCGTTCTCGGAGATCGATCGCTATTGCTCGCCGCGGCGTCAGACCGCGATTCTCAGCATCGTGGTGCGCTTTCTCGACCTGGCGGCCGCCGCGGTCGCGGCGGGCGTGTCGCCCGAGAAGGTCGCGGGCCTGCCGGTCCGCCTCACGCTGCAGCGCATCGGCGAGGAGTACGGCGAGGGGCGCATCCCCGGCATCCGCGCGCTGTGGGAGCGGATGGAGCACGAGTTCGCCTCGCTGACGCGGGAGAAAGCCGATGCGCGCTGAGGCGACGCTTACGGGTGGGGTGCGCCGCATCGAGGGGCCGCTGCTGTTTCTCGACCGTAGCGTCGAGCTCGGCCTGAATGCCTTCGTCGAGGTGCAGGGCCGCGATGGCGCGAGCCGTGTCGGCCGGGTGGCGGCACTGGACGAGCACACCATAGTGGTCGAGGTGCTCGAGTCCACGGTCGGGCTGGGCTTGCAGGATACCCGCATCCGCGTGCGCAACGAGCCGCTGCTCTTTGGCGTCGGCCCCGGATTGCTCGGTCGCACCTTCGACAGCATCGGCCGGCCGACGGATGGCGGCGCGCCGATTCCGGCGGCGCGCCGCATGCGTATCGATGGGCTGTCGATCAATCCGGCCGCGCGGGCGCTGCCGCGCGATTTCATCGAGACCGGGGTGTCGGCCATCGATCTCATGAACAGCCTGGTGCGTGGCCAGAAGCTGCCGCTGTTCTCCGGCGCGGGCCTGCCGCACGACCGGCTGGCGACGCAGATCGCGCTGCACGCGCGGCTGCGCAAGGGCGGGCAGGGCGACTTCGCCATCGTGTTCGTCGGCATGGGAGTGTCGCACGACACCGCCGAGGCCTTTCGTCAGGCGCTGGCGAGCAGCGCCGCGCTCGAGCACAGCGCCATGTTCCTCAATCTCGCCGACGAGCCGGCGACGCAGCGGCTGCTGACGCCGCGCTACGCACTCACCGCCGCCGAATACCTGGCGTTCGTCGAAGGGCGGCACGTGCTGGTCATCATGACGGACATGAGCAACTACTGCGAGGCGCTGCGCGAGGTTTCCTCGAGTCACGGCGAGCTGCCGAGCCGCAAGGGCTACCCGGGCTACATGTACTCGGACCTCGCAAGCCTGTACGAGCGCGCCGGCTGTATTCAGGGGCTGCCGGGAACGCTGACTCAGCTGCCGATCCTCACCATGCCGAACGACGACATCGGCCATCCGGTACCTGACCTCACCGGCTACATCACCGAGGGCCAGATCGTTCTCGACCGCGATCTCGACCGCACCGGCATCTACCCGCCGATCAGAGTGCTGCCGAGCCTGTCGCGGCTGATGAATTCCGGCATTGGCGCCGGCTACACCGACGCCGATCATCCCGCGCTCGCCAACCAGGTGTTCGCAAGCTACGCGCGCGCGGTGCGGGTGCGGCTCCTCGCGAGCGTCATGGGCGAGGACAGCCTGCCGGAAGTCGACCGGCGCTTCCTCGCCTTCGGCGCCGCATTCGAGCAGCGCCTGGTGCGCCAGGAGGAAGCGCGCACGCTGGAGGAGAGCCTCGCCTTGGGGTGGGAGCTGCTGCGCATGCTGCCGGTGGAGGAGCTGACGCGACTCAAGCCCGCGCAGGTCGAGCGCTATCTCCGCGAGGCCGGGCATGCCTGAGCCGCGGCGCGAGATTGCCACCACGCGCATCGCGCTGCTCGAGCTCAAGGATGAGCAGCAGCTCGTGCAGGAGGGCTATCGGCTGCTCGATGAGAAATGCATCCTGCTCGCCGCCGAGATCCGCCGTCAGCTGGAACGGCTGCGCGTGGCGCGCGCGCAATTGCGCGAGGCGGAGCAGGCGGCGCGCACCGCACTGGTGGCGGCGCTACTGCGTCACGGGCTCGATGCGCTGGCGGTGCACCCCGCGGCTTCGCTCGATGATGCACGTCTCGCGGTTCAGCGCTCGCGCCTCCTCGGACTGCAGCTGCTCGAGGCATCGCTCGTCAGGCGTGAGATGCGTGCCGCGCCGCGCCTGCCCGAGGGCGCGAGCGCTGCGGCGCGTGAGTGCATCGGTACACAGCGCGCCCTGCTCGAAGTCGTGGTCGCGCTCGCCGCCATCTGCCTGAATCTGCGGCGGCTGGTGCGCGAGTACGTGCGCACCGAACGGCGCACGCGCGCCATCGAGAACATCCTCCTGCCGGAGATCAATGCCGCGGTGAAGGCTCTCGATGAGCAGCTCGACGGCCTGGATCAGGAGGAGCTCGCGCGGCTGCGCTATCGGCTGACGCTGCGTCCGGGCCTCGCCGCGCAGCGCGGCCCGCACGAGGCGGCTTCCTGAGAGGCAGTGTCTCCTCAGCAGATCCGCGGCAGGGGGTCGTCCTCCAGCTCATCGAGTATCCGCTGGCCGCCGAAGGAGGTGTCGAGCACCACCTGCGCAGGTCCTGCGTTCAGCGCGCCGATCAACGCAGCGCCCGGCGCCACGGTGCGCAGCTGCGCAAGCGCTGCCGTGCAGCTCTCCGGCGCGACCACCGCGACCACACGACCCTCGCAGGCGAGATACAGCGGATCGAAGCCGAGCAGCTCGCAGACCGACTGCACGGCGTCGTTCACCGGAATCTTCGCCTCCTCGAGCCGCACCTGCAGCCCGCTTGCGCGCGCAAGCTCGTGCGCCACGGTGGCGAGCCCGCCGCGGGTGGGATCGCGCATGAAGCGCAGGCCCGGCACCTTGAGCAATGCCTGGGTCTCGGGCAGGACACCCGCGGCATCCGAGCGCAGATCTCCGCGCAGGCCGAATTCCTGTCGCGCCAGCAGCACCGCGGCGCCGTGATCCCCCACCGGGCCGCTCACCAGGATGCGGTCGCCGGGGCGGACCTGCTCGAGTGCGAGCCGCAGCCCGCGGGGCCGGAATCCGACCCCCGTGGCGGCGAGGTAGATGCCGTCGCAGTCGCCGCGCCCGAGCACCTTGGTGTCGCCGGCTACCACGGCGACTCCGCAGGCGCGCGCCGCATCGGCGAGCGCGGCGATGACCCGGCGCAACAGGGCGATCTCCAGCCCCTCCTCCAGGAAGGTGCTGAGCGTCATGAAGCGCGGTACCGCGCCGCTCACGGCCAGATCGTTGACCGTGCCGTGGACGGCGAGGGAGCCGATGTTGCCACCGGGGAACTCGAGCGGCTGCACGGTGAAGCCGTCGGTGGTGACGACGAGCTCGAGGTCGTCCGGGGTCGGCAGCCCTACCGCATCGGCGCGCGTGTCGAGCAGCGGATTCCCGAGCGCGGGCGCGAACAGCTCCTCGATGAGCTCGCGCATCAGCCGGCCGCCGTTGCCGTGGGCGAGGCTGACATGCTGGTCGCGGCGCGGCATCGGGGTGCTCCGACTCAGCCGCCCGCCTGAGCGGCGGCCGCCTCGACGAGCTGGCCGAAGCTGATCCCGGCGTCGTTGACCGGCAGCTGCTGCGGGATCAGCACCTCGAAGCCCTGGTGCCTCAGTCGGGCCTGCGCGCTCTCGGCCAGCACGCGATTCTGGAACACGCCACCTGCGAGCCCGACGCGCGCGACTCCGGTGCGCTCGCGCACGGCGCACGCCTGGTCACAGAGGGCTTGCGCGAGGCTCGCGTGCAGGAGCGCGGCGCGCTCGCCCGCGGAGCGCGTTGAGTCGAGCATCGCCGGCACGAGCGGCGCCCAGTCGGTCCGCCAGATTCCGCTCGCCTCCTGGGCAAGCGGCAGCGCGATCGGTGCGCACTCGCGCTCGTACAGCGCTTCGAGACACATGGGCGCCTCGGCTTCGTAGCTCGTCTCGAGGCGAAGCCCGACGAGCGCGGCCACTGCATCGAATAGCCGTCCGACCGCGGTCGTCACCGGAGCGTTGATCCCCGCCTCGAGCGCCTGCCGCAGCAGCGGATCGGCGCGCCGGGCGCCTTCCGGCCAGGCGCAGCCGGCCTCCCGGCACAGCGCGAGCGCGGTACGCCACGGCTCGCGCGCCGCGCGTTCGCCGCCCGGAAGACGGAACGGCCGCAGGCTCGCGACCCGTTCCCAGCCGCCGGGGCGGCCGAGGAATGCCTCGCCGCCCCAGAGCGTCCCGTCGACGCCGAGTCCGACCCCATCCCAGGTGAAGCACAAGGTCGGCGCCGCGCTCGGATACTCCGCGGCGAGCGCGGCGGCATGGGCGTGGTGGTGCCACACCGCTTGCGTCGGCAGCCCCGAGTCGCGCGCCCAGCGTGAGTTGGGGAAGTCCGGGTGCGCATCGTGCGCGATGAGCTCGGCGCGCACCCCGTAGAGGGCCTGCAGATCGTCGATGACTTGCGTGAAGATGCGGCGCGAGCGCGGGCTCGAGAGCTCGCCGATGTGCGGCGACACGACGGCCCGATGGCCCCAGGCGAGCGCCACGGTGTTCTTCATATAGGCACCGACCGCAAGTGTCGGGACCGAGACACTCTGCGGTAATTCGAGCTCGAGCGGCGCCGTGCCGCGGCCCAGGCGCACGGGCCGGGCAACGCCGGCGACCACTCGGACGACGGGGTCGTCGGCCGGTCGCACGATCGGGCGGTCATGATGCAGGAAGCCATCGGCGACCTGCGCGAGCCGCGTCTCGGCCTCCTCGGGGTCGGTGAGCACCGGCTCGCCGCTCAGGTTTCCCGAGGTCGCGACCAGCGGTGCGCCGAAGCCCTGAAGCAGCAGGTGGTGCAGCGGGCTGTAGGGCAGCATCAGCCCGAGTTGCTCGAGTCCCGGGGCGACGCCCGCGGCGATGGCGGCGTGCGCTTGCCTCTGCGACAGCACGATGGGCCGCACCGATTCGACGAGCGCCGCAGCCTCCGCATCCGAGAGCCGGGCGAGCGCGCGCGCAGTTTCCAGTCCATCCGCGCCGCGCCACGGCACCATGAGCGCCAGCGGCTTGCCCGGGCGGTGCTTGCGCTCGCGCAGTCGGCCGATCGCAGCCTCGTCTGCGGCATCGCAGCAGAGGTGATAGCCGCCGATGCCGCGCACGGCGAGGATGCCGCCCGCACGGAGCGCCTCGAGCGCCGCGGCGAGCGCCGGGCCATTGCCGCGAATCTCGTGCCCGGCTGCGTGCCAGCACAGCGCGGGGCCACACGCGGCGCACGCGAGTGGCTCCGCGTGGAAGCGCCGATCGAGCGGGTCGGCGTACTCGGCCGCGCACTCGGGGCAGAGCGGAAAGCCCGCGAGCGAGGTATTTGCCCGGTCGTAGGGGAGGGTGCGGATCACGGTATAGCGCGGTCCGCACTGCGTGCAGTTGATGAACGGGTAGGCGAAGCGGCGGGCGGCCGGATCACGCAGCTCCGCGAGGCAGTCGTCGCAGGCGAAGAGGTCGGGCGGGACATGCACGTGCGGCTGCGCCGTGCGGGCGCTCGGGAGAACCCGGAAATCCTCGAGCGACTCGCGGCCGACCGGCCGTTGATCGAGGAGTCGCGCACGGGCCGCGGGCGGCGCGCGGGTGAGGAGTGCGGCGCCGAAGGCCTGCAGCTGTCCGGCCTCGCCTTGAGCGTGCACCTCGACTTCGCCGCCGCTGTTACGCACCCAGCCCGTGAGGCCGAGCTCGTGTGCCAGGCGGTAGACGAACGGCCGAAAGCCGACCCCCTGGACACGGCCCGCAATGCGCCAGCGCCGCGCGGCAGCGGCCGCCGGCCCGGGTCTGATGACCTCCATGGCGCAGCGGCTCATGCGCTCACGGCGCCCGGCCGGGCGGTGAAGCCGATGCGGCGATGGGCCGCGAGATGCAGGGGCGTCCAGGCGTGCGGCGTGCGGTAGACGAAGCGGTGGCGGGCGATGTGATAGCTCGGGTCGAAGCCATAGAAATTGAGGCGCATGCGCTCGAGCTCATCGGCGCGATAGGCCGCGAGCGCGCGCTCACTCTCATCGCGGGCGCGCACGGCGCGCTTCTCCGCGAGCAGCGGGGCGAAGCGTGCGGGCTCGGCGAGCCCGGCGGCGCAGGTCTCGACGAGGGCACGGAACTCCCCGGCCCCAGGGCCGGCGTGCTCATCGATCAGTCCCAGGGCGCAGGCCTCATGCACACCGAGCGGCAGGCGCCGGGCCATGAGCGCACCCGCCTGCGCAGCACCGACGCGTCTCGGCAGCAGGTACGTCCAGTACTCCGAGCCATAGAGGTTGCCCATGTTGCGGTAGTGCGGATTGAGCACGATGCCGCTGCGGGCGAGGACGCGATCGGCGGCGAGGGCGAGAAAGACTCCGCCCGCTGCGGCATTGCCCTGCAGCGCCGCCACCGTGAGATGCGTGCCGTTCGTGACAATGTCGTGCGTCAGGTCGTCGATGGCGTTGATGTTCGCCCACGACTCATCGGCCGCGCTCGCGGCCGCCTCGATGCAGTGCAGATGCATGCCGTTGCACCAGAAGTCCGGTCCGCCCATCAGCACGATGACGCGGGTCGGACGCCGGCGGGCCTCGAGGTAGGCGGCGCGCAGCCGCTCACACTGCGTGCTGGAGAGTGCGCCGTTGTAGAACGTGAAGTGCAGGTAGCCGACCGCACCGCGCTCCTCGTAGTGGATCTCGAGATCGGCCAAGCCACCGTCCTCGTCGGGGGTGGCGGCGCTTTCGGGTAGCGCCTGCGCTTCGTCCCCGAGGGCGAGAGCGGCGGGGCGCTTCAGGCCGCGGTTTGGTCCCTCGATGGGCCGGAGCTGTCCGATCCACACCGCGCCGTCGCGCGTCGCCCGGCAGACCGCGTTCTGGCAGCGGGCGATGAGCGTGCCCGGTCGGCCGGCGAGGCGCCGCTCGGCATGGGCGTCGAACAAGCGGAAGCGCCGCTCGAGCAGCAGGTCCTCGACTCCGGGAGCGCCGTCGGCACTGCGGATCTTGCGCAGCACGACCTCGGTCGTGTCCCGCGTCCAGTCGATCGAGCGCTGCCGGGGAAGCAGCGGCGGCTGCCAGCCCTGTGCGTCGCTGCGATTGACCGGTGCGACGGGTCCGGCGCCGGCAGCAATACGCTCGAGCGCCGCACGGACCGCGATGACCGCAGCCTCGGTGACCTCGTTGCGATACAGACTGCTCTTGGCGGCGGGACGCATCGTGAAGGGCACGCTGGCCCAGACCGGTCCCGCATCCCAGTCCGCATCGGCCTGCAGCACCGTCACTCCCCAGCAGGACGCGTCCCGCAGGATGGCCCAGTCGAGGGCCGCGGGTCCGCGATCGCCCTGGGGTCCCGGATGCACGATGAGACACAAGTGGCGCTGCCAGAGCGCCGGCGGGATGGCGCGCTTCAGGAAGGGAGCGAGGATCACCTCCGGCCGGAACAGCTCGACCGCATCCAGGGTGACCCGGTCGTGAATATCGAGCTCGACCGAGAGCTCATGGCCGTCGCGGGCGAGCTCGACATAGAGCCGCTGTGAGAGGCTGTTGAAGGCGTGGGTGAGCAGCAGTATGCGCATCAGCTCGCGGCCCGCACGGCCCCGCGGCGATACTTGTAGTAGGCGGCGCACGCGCCTTCGGCCGATACCATGCACGAGCCGATCGGATTATGCGGCGTGCAGACGGTGGCGAAGATGGCGCAGTCGGTGGGCTTCTTGACGCCGCGGATGATCGCCGGGCACTGGCAGGCCTTGTTCTCCGCCACCGGTCGGGTTTCCAGCCGGAAGCGTCGCTCCGCGTCGAGACTCGCGTACGCGGCCTTGAGGCGCAGTCCGCTGTAGGGCAGCTCGCCCAAGCCCCGCCACTCGAAGCTCGGTCGCAGCTCGAAGACTTCCGCGACCAGGCGCTGCGCCTTGCGGTTGCCCTCGCGGGTGACGCCCCGGGTGAATTCGTTCTCGACGTGCGCCTCGCCCGCATTCAGCTGCCGCACCAGCATGCGGATCGCCTCGAGCACATCGAGCGGCTCGAAGCCGGCGATCACCACCGGGCGCTGGTACTCCTCGGCGAAGTACTCGTACGGGCGGCTGCCGATTACCGCGCTGACGTGCGAGGGGCCGATGAAGCCATCGACGCGCACCTGTCCCCATTCGCGCACCTCGGGCGAGTCCAGGATGCTCAGGATCGCCGCCGGCGTCAGCACGTGGTTGCAGTAGACGCTGAAGTTGGCGAGCCCGCGCCGCGCCGCTTCCAGCACGACGTGCGCGGTCGCCGGCGTCGTGGTCTCGAAGCCGACCGCAAAGAACACCACCTGACGCGCGGGCTCGGCGGCGGCGATCTCCAGCGCTTCGAGGGCCGAGTACACCATGCGCACGTCTGCCCCCCGGGCGCGTGCCTCGAGCAGGCTCCGCCGGCGCGAGGCCGGCACGCGCAGCATGTCGCCGTAGCTCACGAGCGTCACCCCCGGCTGCTGCGCGAGCTCGATGGCGGCATCGAGCCGCGGTATCGCCAGTACGCAGACCGGGCACCCCGGCCCGTGGACGAGGTGGATGTTCCCCGGCAGGAGGTCCTCGACACCGTAGCGGAAGATGGCGTGCGTGTGGCCGCCGCAGAACTCCATCAGGTGATAATCGCGCCCGCGGTCGACCTCGGCCGCGAGCTGCCGCGCGAGCGCTGCGGCCGCGGTGCCCTCACGGAAGGCGCGGATGTAGCGCATCATCGCCCTCCCGGAGGCGGTCCGCCAGCTCCGCGAACAACGCCAGGGTCTTCTCCGCCTCCGCGACGTCGAGGCGGGTGATGGCGAAGCCGGCGTGCACGATGACGTAATCGCCGACCGCCACCTCCTCGATCAGCGAGGTGGAGACACGCGTGCGCACGCCGCCCACCTCGGTCTCGATCCAGGAGTCATCGAGCCGTGCCGCCACTCGCACCGGGATCGCGAGGCACATGGGGTCACACGGTGACGTTGCTGGCGCGCTGCAGCGGCGCCGGCGGGGCGATGGCGCGCGGCGCGGACAGCTCCTGCTCGAGCCAGGCGAGCCAGGCATCGAGGGAGGGAGCGCGCCGGGCTGCGGTGCGGATGATGGGCGTGTCGCGACCGAGCGCACGCAGTGCCGCCTCGGCGCGCGCCGGCGAGAAATCCTCGAGCAACTCGAGCAGGTCCGCCTTGCTGAGCGCGACCAGGTCGGCCGCGCGAAACATCACCGGATACTTGGCGGGCTTGTCGTCGCCTTCGGTCGCGCACAGCAGCACGACGTTGCGGTGCTGCCCCAGGTCGAAGCTCGCCGGACACACGAGGTTGCCGACGTTCTCGATGAACAGCAGGTCGAGGCCGGCGAGCGGCAGATCGTGCAGCGCCCGATGTACCAGATGCGCATCCAGATGACAGGCGGTGCCGGTCGTGATCTGCACCGCTGGCACCCCCAGGGCGCGGATGCGCGCCGCATCGTTATCGGTCTCGAGATCGCCCTCGATGACTGCGATGCGGTAGCGCTCGCCCAAGGCCCGGATAGTGGCCTCGAGCAACGTGGTCTTGCCGGCGCCCGGCGAGGACATGAGGTTGATCGCCAGCACGCCGTGCTCGTCGAAATGCTCGCGATTGTGCGCAGCGACCCGATCATTGGCGGCGAGCAGATCCGTGAGCACCTCGACGGTGGCGTGATCGGATTCGACGAGGTGCGCATTGCCCGCCGTAATGGTGCAGCCGCAGGTGTCGCACATGGGTGTCTCTCCGCCTCAGGCCTCAGTGGATCGGGGATGACCGTGCTTCGGGTATGTCCAGCTCCACGGCTCGCAGCCGCAGCTCATCCCCCTCGAGCACGCGCGTGTGATAGCCGCCACAGGCCGCGCACAGCAGCCGGTTGGGTTGAGCCCGCGATGCTGCACCGCAGTCGTTGCAGCGCACCATGATCTCCGGCACCGTGATCGCAAGCTCGGCCCTGGCGGCGCAGGTACCGACCCGCGCGATCTCGAACGCACGCTCGAGCAGCTCGGGCTCGACCCCCGAGAGGGGTCCGACTTCCAGCGTGATGCGCTCGACGCCGCTGGCGGCGTGGCTCGTCGCGAGCTTCGCAACTTCATCGAGCAGCGCCTGACAGATCGACAACTCGTGCACGCCAGCCTCTGACGGATCCGCAGCTTTCCCCCGACCGCCGACTTGGCGGATGTTACGCCTCGTCGCAGGGACAGGACCTGCGGATTTCACGTATGGCGCCGCGCGGACCGCTGCTCTGATAATCGGCCACCTTTCGCCGGGGGGATGCTCAGATGGCGCATAGCGGACTGATGCGGGAGCTGGAGCGGCAGGGCGTATCGCGGCGGGATTTCCTGACCTTTTGCGCCAGCATGGCCACCGTGCTGGGCCTCCCAAAAGGATCGGTCGCCGCGATCGCCAAGGCGGTGGAGAGCGAGAAACGGCCGATTCTCGTGTGGCTCGAATTCCAGGACTGCGCCGGCAATACCGAGTCGTTCCTGCGCGCCAGTCACCCCACGGTGGCTGACCTGGTCCTGGACACCATCTCGCTCAACTATCACGAGACGCTGATGGCAGCCGCGGGCGCCCAGGCCGAGAGCGCGCTCGAGGAGACGGTCAAGCAGAACAAGGGCAGCTACATCGCGCTCGTCGAGGGCTCGATTCCCGGCGACCCGGAGAACGGCTACTGCTGCATCGGTGGCAAGGCGGCGCTCGACATCGCGCGCGAGGTCTGCGGCAATGCGCTGGCCACCATCGCCGTGGGCACCTGCGCCTCCTACGGGGGCATCCCGGCGGCGCGCCCCAATCCGACCCGCGCGTTGTCGGTGGCCGATGCCGTCCCGGGGGTGAAGAATCTCATCAACATGTCGGCGTGTCCGGCGAACGCCGAGAACATCACGGCGCTCCTCGTCTATTACCTGACGCTCAAGCAATGGCCGCCGCTCGATCGCTATCGCCGGCCGCTGTTCGCCTACGGCAAGTCGATCCACGACAACTGCGAGCGGCGCGCGCACTTCGATGCGGGGCAGTATGTGGAAGCCTGGGGCGATGAGGCGCACCGCCATGGGCATTGCCTCTACAAGATGGGCTGCAAAGGTCCGGCGACCTCGCAGAACTGTCCGAACGTGGGGTGGAACGAGCACACCAACTGGCCGATCGGCTGCGGTCATCCCTGCATCGGCTGCGCCGAGCCGAACTTCTGGGACGTGATGACGCCCTTCTATCAGCGGCTGCCGGACGTGGCCGGTTTCAACACCGACCGGCGGCTCGACACGGTCGGTCTGGGCGTGACCGGGGTCGTGGCTGCCGGCGTGGTAGCCCACGGGATCGGCGAGGTGATGCGCCGGGGCCGCGGTCGGCTGGTGGTCGAGGAAAAGCCGGCCGCTGCTAAGGGCAGCGGCGAGCAAGCGGGGGCCAAGAAATGACTCATGTCGTCGTTGATCCGGTCACACGGATCGAGGGTCACCTGCGCATCGAGGCGGAGGTGGATGGGGGGGCGGTGAAGGAGGCGTGGTCGTCCTGCACGATGTTCCGCGGCATCGAGCTGATTCTCGAGGGACGCGACCCGCGCGATGCCTGGGCGTTTGCGCAGCGCATCTGCGGCGTGTGCACGACGGTGCATGCCATCGCCTCTATCCGCGCCGTCGAGCACGCGATCGGGGCGACCCCGCCGCCGAATGCCCGCATCCTGCGCAACCTGATCATCGCCGCGCAGAACGTGCAGGATCACGTCGTTCATTTCTATCACCTGCAGGCGCTCGACTGGGTCGATATCGTGAGCGCGCTGAGTGCCGACCCGGTGAAGACCTCGAGCCTCGCACAGTCGATCTCCGACTGGCCGCTGTCGAGCGCCAAGTACTTCGCCGGCGTGCGCGACCGCGTCAAGGCTTTCGTCGAGCGCGGCCAGCTCGGCATCTTCGCCAACGCCTACTGGGGTCATTCCGCCTACCGGCTGCCGCCGGAGGCCAACCTCATGGCGGTGGCGCACTACCTCGAGGCGCTCGACTGGCAACGCCGCTTCATCAAGATTCACGCGATCCTCGGCGGCAAGAATCCGCACCTGCAGAGCTTCTTGGTCGGCGGCATGGCGACGCCGGTGGATCCGGATGCGCAGGCCTCGCTCAACATGGGCACGATCGCCGCCCTGCGCAAGCTCGTCGCGGAGGGCGTGGACTTCGTGACGCGCGTGTACGTCCCGGACGTGCTCGCCGTCGCCTCCTTCTACAAGGACTGGTTCGCGATCGGCGCAGGGGTCACGAATTTCCTGAGCTACGGCGATTTTCCGCTCGATGAGAACCCGCAGCCCGAGCTCTATATCCCCTCGGGAATCATTCACAGTCACGACCTCTCGCACATCGAGCCGGTGGACCAGGCGAAGATCGACGAGTACGTCGCCCATTCCTGGTACCTCTACACGGTCGGCGATGACAAGGGGCTGAATCCCTATAAGGGCGAGACCCATCCCCATTACACGGGACCCAAGCCCCCCTACGAGCGCCTCAACGTCGAGCAGAAGTACTCCTGGCTCAAGTCGCCGCGCTACGACGGGGCGCCGATGCAGGTAGGCCCCCTGGCGCGCATGCTGGTCGCGTATGGGCTCGGCAAGCCCGCACGCGCGAAGGAGCTGATCGACAAGGCGCTGGGGCAGCTCGGCGCGCCGGCCACGGCGCTGTTCTCGACGCTCGGGCGCATCGCCGCGCGCGCCATCGAGGCGCAGGTGCTGGTGGAGTCGATGAGCCTGTGGGTCGACGCGCTCGCCGAGAACATGGCCCGGCGCGACTACCGCATCCAGGACACTTCCAAATGGGACCCGAGCACCTGGCCGGCCGACTGCTTTGGCGCGGGATTCCATGAAGCCCCGCGCGGATCGCTGGGGCATTGGGTGCACATCAAGGATGGCAAGATCGCCAGGTACCAGTGCGTGGTACCGAGCACCTGGAACGCAGGTCCTCGCGATGCCAAGGGTCAGCCCGGCCCCTATGAGGCGGCGCTCGTGGGCACGCCGGTGGCGAAACCCGAGCAGCCGCTCGAGATCCTGCGCACCGTGCACTCCTTCGACCCGTGCATGGCGTGCGGCGTGCACGTGGTCGACGCCACCCGGCGTGAGCTGGCGCGCGTGAGGGTGTCGTGAGCGCGGTGCCGGCGGCAGCAGGGGTGCACGGCGGCCTCGAGCGCGTCTACGTCTGGGAGCTGCCGGTTCGGCTCGCGCACTGGCTGCTGTTCTTCTCGATCCTCACGCTCGCCGCCACCGGCTATTACATCGGCCATCCCTTCATCAGCGCGCCGGGAGCGGCGAGTGCACACTTCATCATGGGCACGATGCGCAGCGTGCACCTGTACGCCTCCATCGTGTTCACGCTGGCGGCGCTGGTGCGTGTCTACTGGGCATTCGCCGGAAACCACTATGCGCGCTGGTCGGAGCTCATCCCGGTGTCGCGGCGGCGCTGGCGAAGCTTCAAGCAGGCGTTCCTCTTCTACACCTTCCTGAGTCGCGAGTCGGTGGACTATCTAGGGCACAACGCGCTCGCGGGCCTGACGTACGCCGGCATCTTCTTCGTCTACTTCGTGATGATCGCGACCGGCTTTGCGCTTTATACCGTGTACGCTCCGCCCAGCTCGCCGATGCAGTGGTTCGGCTTCCTGATCCCGCTCTTCGACGGCCTGCAGGTGGCTCGTCTCATCCATCACATCGGCATGTGGGTGATTCTGATCTTCGTCGTCGCCCATGTGTATTTCCCCGTCCTGTACTCGCTCGTCGAGCGCAACGGCGTCTTCGATTCCATCTTCTCCGGCTACAAGTTCAAGGAACCCGACAGCCGTGAGTGAGACGCCGCCGCACGCCAGCGCGGAGGGCAGCCGCGGGGCGGTGCTGGTCCTCGGGCTCGGCAACGTACTGCTGGGCGACGATGGCATCGGTGCCGCGGCGCTCGACGCCCTCGAGCGCGACTATCGAATTCCTCCCGAGGTGCGCCTGGTCGAGGGAGGCACGCTCGGGCTGTCGCTGCTCGATGAGATCGCCGAAGCGCGGCACGTCATCCTGGTCGACGCGGTCGCGACCGATGCGCCGCCCGGCACTCTGGTGCGGCTCGACGGCGCGGAGGTCATGGATGCGGTGCGCGACCGCCTTTCGGTCCATCAGGTCGGGGTGGCGGACCTCCTCAATGCGGCGCGCCTGATCGGACGCTATCCGGCATCGGTGGTGCTGCTCGGGCTGGTGCCCGACCTGATCGGTCTCGGGGTAGGCCGCACGCGCGCCGTGGACGCGGCGATCGATGCGCTGGTGTCCGCCATCCTCAGGGAAGTACAGACGCTTGGCTACGAACTCATTCTGCGGCCGCAAGGGTCTGCCGGCGATCGTCCTATCCACGCTCTTACCCGTCATTTCGGGATGTAGCGGCGCCTCGCCCAACCCGCCCGCGGGCCTGCTGACCTCGGCCGCGGCGCAGCGCGCCGGCGGTGAGCTCTTTGCGGCCAACTGCGCCATCTGCCACGGCTCCCACGGGGACGGTCACGGACGGCGGCAGGAGTCCATGGTGCCGCCGCCCGCCAATCTCACCGTGCCGCCCTGGTCGGCGCGCGCCAACGCGGCGCGCACCTTCCTCGCGATCCGCGGCGGAGTGCCCGGTACCGCCATGGCGGCCTGGCCGATGCTGAGCGAGGAGGAGATCTGGCAGCTCGTGGCTTACATCGAGACACTGCAGGAGGGGCGTTGAGCGCGCCTACCGTGTGGCGGCGCCCCGGGGTGCTATCCTGCGGGCACTGCGGAAGGGGGTCGCGGGTGAGCGCAATGTCCAGACTTCCGGGGGTGAGCTGATGGAGCGCGCCATCGTGGGCTCGGTGCTACGCGCCGCGCGTCCGAACTTCCTGACGCTGACACCGCTTTCGGTGCTGATCGGCATCGGGGTGGCCCTGCGCAGCGGTGCGCACGTCGCCGTATCCGAGGGCCTCTTGATCCTGTGCGGCGCGCTGCTGGCGCATCTGAGCGTGAACCTGCTCAACGAGTACGAGGACTTCCGCTCCGGGCTCGACCTGCTCACTGCGCGCACGCCCTTCAGCGGCGGCAGCGGCAGCCTTCCCGCGCACCCGCAGGCGGCGGCGGCGACTCGCGCAGCAGGCTTTTTCTGCCTGTTGCTGACCGCCCTGATCGGAGTGTATTTCGTCTCCGAAAAGGGCCTGGCGTTGCTTCCCCTGGGGCTGCTCGGAGTGCTGCTGGTGGTTGCCTACACGCCGCGGGTGACTCGCTGGCCGCTGGCGTGCCTGCTGGCTCCGGGCCTAGGGTTCGGACCCGTGATGGTGATGGGCACCGCCTTCGTGCTCACCGGTCACTATTCTCTTGCCGCGATCGTGGCTTCGCTGCCGCCGATGTTTCTGGCGAGCGAGCTGCTGCTCGTCAACCAGTTCCCGGACGTCGATCCCGACGCTCGCGTCGGGCGGCGCCACCTGCCGATCACCGTCGGGCGGCGCCGCAGCGCACTCGTGTTCGCAGCGCTCGTCGTGGCGAGCTTCGTGGTGCCCCCCGCCGCGGTCAGCGCCGGGATCCTGCCACCGCTCTCACTGCTCGCTCTGCTACCGCTGCCGCTGGGGTTGCTGGTGGCGCGGCGCGTGTTCGTCCATGCCGACGACCTGCCGGGCCTGACCCGCTGGCTGGGCATCAACGTCGTGATGATTCACGCGACGCTGCTGCTGTTTGCCGTCGGACTGCTGCTCGGCGCCTGAATGCCGCGCAGCCGGCCTGCCAGCGCGTCTCAGGGCGCGAACAGGGCGGAGTTATCGACGAAGATCTGGTAGTCGTAGATGCGTCCGGCTCGCCGCTTGAGGACGTTCGCAAACGGCGCGCGCAGCGAGCGGCCGTCGCGGCGCGTGTAGGTCACGGTGCCGGTGCAGATCGTGACCTCGCCGACCGACCATTGCTCGTCGAGCTCATGCGCAAGCGCGTCGATCGCGTCGAAGAAGCCTCTGACGACGGTCTCAATCGCCTCGCGCCCGCGCACCGCAGGGGAGTTGCCGAAACGGAAGGAGGCGTCGGGGGTGAGAAAGCCGGCAAAGGCCGCGGCATCTTTGGCGTCGATGGTGCGCAGCAGACCCTGTAGCCAGCCGGTGTCGTTCATGGCGCGCTCCGCGGAAACCGCAGCGCGGGGCTGCGGCGCTGCGCGAGAATAGCAAAGAACCCATGGCAGGTGCCGCGCGCCGGCGTGTACCGCGCGTGGCAGCTGAGGAAGGTCCGCCAGTTGGCTAGTGAAACGGTCGATTTGCTGCTGCTGCATGCCCCGAGCGTCTACGATTTCCGCGAACGGGCGATCCTCTATGGCCCGGTCAGCGACATGGTGCCCTCATCCACCGTGTTCGAGATGTATCCGCTCGGGTTCCTCAGCATCGTAAGCTACCTGCACGAGCGCGGTTTCACCGCCCGGGTCGTGAACCTGGCACTGCGCATGATCAACTCGCGCCGCTTCGATGTCCCGGCCTTTCTCAAGAGGCAATCGGCGCGCGCCGTCGGCATCGACCTGCACTGGCTGCCTCATGCACACGGCGCGCTCGAGATAGCACGCATCGTCAAGGAGCTTCACCCGCAGGTGCCGGTGATCTTCGGGGGCCTGTCCGCGACGTACTTCTTTCGCGAGTTGATCACCTACCCGCAGGTCGACTTCGTGCTGCGCGGCGACAGCACCGAGGCGCCGCTGCTCGAGCTGCTGACGGCGCTGCGCACCGGCACTCCGCTCGGCGCGATCCCCAACCTCGCCTGGAAGGAGCGGGGCGAGGTGCGCGTCAATGCTCACACCTACCTGCCGACGACACTCGATTACGCCGATCTGCGTGCGGACCTGATGGTGCAGATGGTGCTGCGCCACCGTGATCTGCAAAGCGCTCTGCCGTTCAACGGCTGGTGGAACAACCCGATCACGGCGGTCTTCACCGTCAAGGGCTGCAGCTACGAGTGCGTGACCTGCGGCAGCTCGCAGACCAGCTGCACGCACCTGACGCGGCGCGCGCAGCCGGTGTTTCGCAGCCCCGCGAGTCTGGTGGCCAATGCGCAGGCGATGACTCGTCTGTCGCGCGGCCCGCTCATGCTGATCGGCGACCCGTTGCAGGGCGGGATGGAGTATGCACAGGAGCTCCTGGAGCGTTTGCGGGCGGCGGCGATCCCGAACGAGATCGTGTTTGAGTTCTTCTCGCTGCCACCCCGGGAGTTTCTGCAGCGCATCGACCGCTCCGTGACGCGCTGGAGCATGGAGTTCAGTCCCGAAAGCCACGAGCAGGCCGTGCGCGACGCCCAGGAAGGAGAGGCCGGCTACACCACCGCCGAGATGGAAGCGACGCTGGCGGAAGCTCTGCGGCTGCGCTGCACGCGGCTCGACGTCTTCTTCATGATCGGACTGCCGGCGCAGACCGTCGAGTCGGTACGCGGCACGGTTGACTATTGTGAGCGACTGTTCGGGCTCGGTGACCGACGGCTCTCGTGCTTCATTTCCCCGATGGGGCCCTTCATCGACCCCGGCAGCCGCGGCTTCGAGGATCCGGAGCGCTTCGGCTATCGCCTGTTCGCCCGCACTCTGGAGGAGCATCGGCAGCTGCTGGTGCAGCCGAGCTGGGAGCACATCCTCAACTACGAGACGCGCTGGATGACGCGGCGCCAGCTGGTCGATGCAACCTACGATGCGGCCGAGCGGCTCAATGAGCTCAAGCTCCGTTACGGGCGCATCTCGCGGCACCGTGCACGGCGGGTGGCGCGCGGCATCGCGGCGGCGCGCGTGCTGCGCGCGCGTCTCGAGTCAGAGGGCGAGCGCCCGGACGCGCAGAGCAGGCTCAGGGGGCAGATTGCGCGCTTCAGCATGTCGACGGTCTGTGACAAGCGCGAGCTCTTCTGGCCCCGGCGCGTGTTCAACTTCCACCTCGGGGAGATCCTGCGCATCTGGCGCCAGCACGGCTCTGCTGCGCGCCGCCAGCCGGAGCGCGGGGAGGCCGGTCACTGACCGCGCGTCAACACCAGGCGCTGGTATAAGCCGCCGAAGAAGGTGCAGTGGTCCAACACCACCGATGGCGTGGTTGTGGGCAGGAAGGCCACGAGGTCCTCGCGCCATAGATCGATCGCGTAGGGCTCCAGGCGACGGAACACCAGGCGCATCACCGGCCGCATGGGGTGCCAGCGCACCGGCCGGTGGTAGTCGACGATCACGACACGCCCGCCCGGCTTGACCACGCGCAGCGCCTCGGCGAGCGTGGCGCGCCGTACGCTCGCCGGCTGCTCGTGCAGGAGGAAGAACAACAGGACCTGATCGTAGCGCGCGTCCGGGCATGCGAGCCTCGATGAGTCGCCCTGCAGCAGTGCGACGCGCGGGTCGTGCGGCAGCTTCCTCGCGAGGTTCTGCAGCTGGATCGGCAGGACGTCGACGACGTCGAGACGTGCCCCCGCGTCCAGCCGCTCGAGCAGACGGACCGTGAGATTGCCGTAGACGCAGGCCAGCTGCAGCGTATGGCCCGTCACGGGCGCGCCGAGCGCCTCGAGGGCCGCTGCGCGCAGCCGCGCGTAATTGCCGAACAGAATCGTGCTCACCAGCCAGTCGCGCTCGAATACCTGCACCGCATGCGGATGCACGTAGGCCCACCAGTAGGTCTGCTGCAGGTAGTACGGCACGGCGGCTGCCTCTGCCGACGAGTCAATAACTGGCTTGACGCCGGTGGCGCTGGCCATACGCATCCGACCCCCCTTTTCGGCCGGCGTCACGGATCCGCGACCGGCGATCGCATTCTATCAGCAGGCTTCGGGCGGTCGGGCAATCGCGGCTAATACCTACCAGTAGTCCCGGTCCGCTACTTGCCAGGGCGGCAGGCGATCGGTTAGAAAACCGCCGCGGCGACTGGCGAAGCGAGTGCGACGCGGACGCGGCACGAGGGGAGGCGGCATGGGGCAGTTCGCGGGGTGCCTGCATCGGGGACCGTCGTTGCGCGTTACGCGCGCCTGGTGGCTGCTGCCCTTGGTGCTGTTCGGGCCGCCCGGCGTGGCATTCCCGGCAACTCCGCCGCCTGCACCGCCCAGCGACGCGCGCTGCCTCGCCTGTCACGACGATCCGACCCTCAAGGACGCCGCCGGCCGCTCACTCGCGGTCGCGGCCGCGGTTTTTGCCGGCTCGGCACATCATGGCATCGCCTGCGCGGAGTGCCACAAGGACGCGGCGACCGTGCGTCATCCTCGCGAGCCGCTCGGCGCGGTCGCGGTGGAGGTCTGCGCCGGCTGCCATCAGCCGGAGCTCGAGCGGTTGAAGAACAGTGTGCACGGCTGGCAGAGCGTCTCGCCCGCCACCTGCACCGGCTGCCACGGTGATCCGCATGCGGTGCTCACCCACCGCAATCCCAGCAACTCGATGTCGGCCGTCAATCAGGTGCATAACTGCGGGCAGTGCCACCGCAGCATGATGCAGGGGTACCTGTCGAGCGAGCACGCCCGGGCGCTGTTCGTGACCGGGCTCGTCAGCGCGCCCGCCTGCACCGACTGCCATGGCGGCGGCCATGATGTCCAGTCACCGACCGTCGCCGCGGCCACCACCTCCCGTGCGCGGATTCCGGACACCTGCGGCAGCTGTCACGCCGGTATCCTCACTCAGTGGCGCGACAGCGCTCACGGGACGCTGTGGATGCACGGTGACAGGAACGGACCGGTCTGCAGCACCTGTCACCAGGCGCACGCGATCAAGCCGCCGCAGAGCGCGGCGATGCGGCAGGCCTTCCCGGGCGATTGCGGCGACTGCCATAGCGCGTACTACAAGACATTTCGGGACACCCTGCACGGCAAGGCCGGGCTGCTCGGGGAAGGCGCGGCGGCCGTGTGCTCGGATTGCCACACGGCGCACCAGAACTTCGCCGCAGCCGACCCGCGCTCGAGCATCAACCCGGCCCATCTCGCCGCGACCTGCGGCCGGTGTCACCGGGGCGAGGTCAACGCCTCGTTCCTGTCCTTCGATCCGCACGCCGATCCCAGCGACCCGAAGCGCAATCGGTACCTGCACTGGACCTGGCTGCTCATGACGGTGCTGCTGCTCGGCGTGTTCGGGTTCTTCGGCCTGCACGACGTGCTGTGGCTGCAGCGCACGATGATTGGCAAGCTGCGTGGCGAGTACCGGACGGTAAGAGCGGGCAGTGGACGCTACGTGCGGCGCTTCACGACCACACAGATGTCTTTGCATCTCACCGTGGTCGTCAGCTTCCTGCTGCTGGCGGCGACCGGGCTGCCGCTCAAGTACGCCGGGGCTCCCTGGGCCCCGAGGCTGATGGCGCTCCTGGGCGGACCGCACAGCGCCGGCGTGCTGCACCGGATCGCCGCGGTCGTGACCTTCGGTTACTTCGCTTTCCACATCCTGGGCGCGCTCTACCAGATGATCGTCCGGCACGAGCGCGGCTATCTCTGGGGCCCGCGCTCGATGGTCCCGCAACCGAGTGATGTGCGCGATCTGTGGGCGAACGTCGCGTACTTCCTGTACCTGCGGCCGCGTCCGCAATTCGATCGCTGGACGTACTGGGAGAAGTTCGACTACCTGGCGGTGTTCTGGGGCGTGGCCATCATCGGCTTCACCGGCCTCATGCTCTGGTTCCCGGGTGCGTTCACGCGCTTCCTCCCCGGCTGGACGCTCAACGCGGCGTATATCGCCCACAGTGACGAGGCGTTGCTCGCGACTGGCTTCATCTTCCTGTTCCACTACTTCCATACCCACCTGCGGCCGGAAACCTTCCCGATGGACACGGTGGTGTTCACCGGCCGTATGTCGCTCGAGCGCTTTCAGGAGGAGCGTCCCCTCGAATACCAGCGGCTGGTGGCGACGAATAGGCTGGATTCGATGCTGGCCCCGGCGCCGACGCGCACTGAGCTCTTGCGCGCCTATGTGTTTGGCTTCGCTGCGGTTGCCGTTGGCGTGGCGCTGGCCGTTGGCATCTTTGTCGCGCTGCTCGGCAGCCTGAGCCGCTGAGCTGTGCCGCCGCCTGCTGCGAACCTCTCGAGGGGATGATGACATGCCCAAGCTGCCCGACTCGCCACTGACCCGCACCGCCACGACCCTCGCCGGCACGATCCTCACCGGCGTCAGCGCGGCTCTCATCGTGCTGCTGGCTGTCATCGAGCTCATCGGCCTCGGCGGCGGCTTGAGGCTGCAGGTGGCGGCTTATGCGATCCTCCCCGGCGTCCTGGTGCTGGGACTGATCCTCATTGCGATTGGATTGTGGCGACAGAGCCGGCGCGCGCGCCGGCAGGAGCGCGCCGCGGGCGTTCCGCACGCGCGACCGATCCTCGACCTCAATCAGGCCGGCACGCGCCGCATGCTGGTCAGCGCGCTGCTGCTCGGCGCAGCCGTCCTGATCATCCTCGGCGGGGCTGGCTACCGCGGGATCGAGGTTCTCGACTCGACGCCTTTCTGTTCCGAGGCGTGCCATTCCGTCATGCAGCCGGAGGCCAGCGCCCATGCACGCTCACCGCACGCCGACGTGGACTGCGTCGAGTGCCACATCGGTCCGGGCGCCCTCTCGTTCGTGAAGGCCAAGATGAACGGCACGATGGAGATGATCGAGGTGTTCCTGAACAACTACCCGCGGCCGGTGCCGACACCGGTGCACCAGCTGCGGCCCGCACGGATCGTGTGCGAGCAGTGTCACTGGCCGGCGGCGTTCGTCGGCGACCGGCTCGTCATCCACACCCACTATGGCGAAGATGCGGCGAATACACCGACGCAGACGGTGCTCCTGCTGCACGTAGGCGGTCAGGCGGGTAAGACGAATACCGGGATCCACTGGCACGTGGGGAGCGGCGTGCGCATCCGCTATCTGGCGGACCCCTCCCGCAAGTCGATCTACAGCGTGGAGCTGACCACGCCCGATGGCGCGCAGAAGACTTTCAAGAATGATGCGGTACCGCCGGTCGACGCGGAGTGGCGCGCCATGGACTGCATGGATTGCCACAACCGACCGACCCACATCTTTCGTACGCCCGCGCAGGTGATCGATGTGGCACTGCGCGACGGCACGATCGATACGTCGCTGCCCTTCGTCAAGCGTGAGGCGCTGCGCGTGCTGCAGACGCAGTATGCGACGCAGGAGCAGGCGCGCACGGGGATCAGCCGCGACATCGCGGCGTTCTACAGCGGCAATTATCCCGACGTCGCCGCCAACCGCGCCGCCGCGGTGACCGATGCGGGCAAGGTGCTCGGGGACCTGTGGTGTGACAACGTGTTTCCGCAGATGAAGGTGACGTGGGACACCTATGCAAACAACCTCGGCCACGACCAGTCACCCGGTTGCTTCCGCTGCCACGACAACAAGCACATAACGGCGAAGGCCGAGAAAATCAGCAAGAAATGCGAGCTGTGCCACGCGGTCGTCGCGCAGGACGAGCCCGCGCCACAGGTCCTCAAGGATCTGCAGCAGTAGCGCCGCGCCGGGCGGCAGCCGCTCAGCTACTTCTTCGAGCCCTCGCCGGCATAGAACGCCGCGAGCCCGCGAATATCATCGCCCGACAGCCCGGAGGTCCAGCGCTTCATGTTGGGAGGCTGGGTGCGCTTTCCGGAGACGTAGTCCTTGAGCGTCGCCTCGAGGTAGGGCTGCCACTGGCCCGCGAGAATTCCGGCATCGTCCCCGGGATCGCTGCCGCCAGCCGAATGACAGGTGTCACAGTGCGCGGAGTTCAGCGCTTTGCCCTTCGCCGCCAGCTGCGCATCGACCTGCTGGGTTGCGGCCACGAACTTGAGTCCGGCGTAATGAGCCGCGATGTCCTTGACCTGCGCCGCGCTGAGCTTCTTCGCCTCCTGGCACATGTCGGTATCCGACAGCTTCGGGTCCGACAGCTTGGGACAAGGGCGCTGAGCCTTCTGATAGGCGGCCATCTGCGCCTCCAGATAGGGCCCCGACATGCCGGCGATCGTCGGTATCTCCGGCTTCTTGCTGACCCCGTTATCCCCATGACACTTGGCGCAGCCGGAAACGTCGGGCGCTGCGACGGCGAGCCCCCATCCGGTGCAGAGAAGCAACAGCAAGAGGGCGGGGGCGGGGAGACGCGACTTGCACATGATCTGAGCTCCTTGAAGAGTGTTTCAAATTCTTTAAGGTTTCACACCCCAGAGGCGGCCGTCATCATGATTCAACGGGAAGCAGGCTGCAAACGGGGCTATACGTATAGACCGCAACTTGTCGGCCAGCGAGCGTCCGCGATAAAAATAAGCTGAGCGTTAATACACCCAAAAACAGGGAGATGCTCATGCGAGCCGCGCGGACATCAGGCGTATTCGGCCACGGACACTTCGAGAAGGGAGCCGGGGCGCTGGCGACCTTGTGTGTGGTTGTGCTGCTTGGCGCATGCAGCGGCAGCACCGGTCCCACCGGTGCCACCGGTCCTGCGGGTCCGCCCGGCCCTCCGGGTCCACAGGGGCCGGGAGCCGGGATCGCGGCGATCGATGTGAGCACCGCGACGGCGATCACCGGCAAGATCACCAGCGTCAGCATCAACTCCCCGCCGGTGGTGAAATTCTCGCTCGCCGACCAGAACGGCCTGCCGCTGAAGGGATTGCCGGCCGCGGACATCAGCTGGGTGATCGCCAAGCTCACTCCCGGCGCCAACGGGCAGGCGAGCACCTGGCAGTCGTACATCTACCACACTGTCACGCCCACGGGATGTCCGAGTGGTGTGACGAGTTGCCTCGCGGCTGCGGCGGTGCAGGCCACCACGGAGAGCGGAACGAGCGGGACGCTGGTCGACAACGGCGACGGCACCTACCAATACACGTTCATGAAGGACATCACGACCGATCCGAACGTGAAGTACGATCCGACGCTCACGCATCGCGTGGCGTTCGAGATCCGCGGCCTGGCCCAGGCCAACAACGGCGCCTACACCTTCCAGCCCTCGACCGGTGCGACCACCGGCATCTTCAGCCGCGAGATCATCGAGCTTCAGACCTGCAACGGCTGCCACACGCAACTGATGCTGCACGGCGGGGCGCGCGTCGAGACGCAGTACTGCGTCATGTGCCACAACCCGAGTACGACGGATCCGTACAGCGGCAACCCGCTCGACTTCAAGCAGATGATCCACAAGATCCACCAGGGCAACTCGCTGGCGAGCATCCAGACGCCGCCGGCTCTGGCCCTGAGCGGCAGCGCCGAGCTGCATGCCGGCTCGGTCACCACGCCGACGCTCGGGCAGGGCTACTGGATCGTGGGTTTCCGCCAGTCACTCAGTAACTTCAACACGGTCCTGTTCCCGCAGGACACGCGTAACTGCACCACGTGCCACAATCAGAACCTCCAGGCGGCGACCGACGCTGCCAACTACATGAACGTGCCGACCGTAGAGGCCTGCGGTGCGTGTCACGACGACATCAATTTCACCACCGGAGCGAATCACAGCGCGGCGAACCTGCCCGCCGACGACACCCAGTGCGTGACCTGTCATGGGCCGGCCTCGACGATCGACAACGGCCAGATTCAGGTGGTTGCGGCGCACACGATTCCGGACGAGGTCGCGGCCACCAAGTTCAAGTACATCGTCAACAGCATCACCTTCAGCAACACCGCCGGCAGCTTCTACCCGGTCGTGAACTTCTCCGTGGTCGACCCGACCAACAACAACGCGCCGTATAACATCCTGACGGATCCCGCGTTCGCGGGCACGGATCCGGGCACCGGTAAGCCGGTGTGTGTCTCGGGTGGCGCCGCGCGGCTGGCGCTCGATGTCGCCTGGGAAACGAGCGACTACACCAACTGGGGCAGTGCCGCGGCGCCGGCCGCAGCCACCTGGGGCCAGCCGATCTCGCTCAACCCGCTCGCCGGCACCGGCTGTGCGGCCGGAGCGATCACGCCCGTGCAGCAGGCGGACGGATCGTGGACGCTGACCTCCACTAAGGCACTGCCCACGGCGCCCGCCGCGAACTGTCCGCCGGCCAGCACCACCGCCTGCCCGGCTGTCGCCAACGTCGGGGTGGTGCTCGAAGGCCACCCGGGCGTCGTCACGACCGGACCGGGGGCCGATCGCATTCCGGTGACGACCGCCGTCGGCTACGGCAACGTCTCGGGCGCGACCGCCGTGCCACGGCGTACCGTGGTGAATGTGGCCAAGTGCAACGTCTGCCATTTCCGCCTCGAGCTGCACGGCAGCAACCGCAACAACAACGTGCAGGCCTGCGTTGCCTGTCACAACCCGGCCTCGACCGATGTCAGTCAACGCCAGGCGCTGACGGCGCCCGGTGTTGACGGCCTGTGGGAACAGTCCATCAATGGACGCTTCCTGTTCCACCTCATCCATGCCGGAAGCGTGCGCGCGGCGGCCGGCGCGCCGACCGCGATCTACGGCTTCGGTGGCTCGGTCAGCGACTTCAGCGACGTGGTCTTCCCGGGGCAGCTCAACGACTGCGCCATGTGTCACAACTCCGGCACCTATTATCCGGTGGACGACACCACGGTGCAGGCGACGACCTTCGACACCGGACTGTCGAAGAATCCGGCGGATGCCACGACGCCCGGGAATCCGATCTCGACCTCGGCCAACATGGCCGTCTGCTCCGCCTGTCACTTCGACGACCTGACGACGCAGCACATGCTGCAGATGGGCGGCTCGCCCGCGGTCCTGAAGGACGCGGAAGGACGGACCATCCAGGGCGCCGCAGTCGAGACCTGCGCTCTCTGCCATGGCCCGGGCGCGCTGGCCGACCTCGCGGTCGTACACAACATCCCGGTCGCGGACAGGTAAGTGGATCGGCGCTGCGGCTACGGCCTGGCTGCCGCGCTGGCGCTGTTGGCAGGCGGGGCGGCGCCGGCGCTCGCTGCCGATGCGCCGGCGTCGCCGCCCGCCACCTATAGCGCGCATGGCGCCGACACCTGCCTGGTGTGCCACAACGACGCCGGGATAATGGCACTCTTCCGCACCGCTCACGCGCGCCCCAACGATCCGCGCGGCCCCTTCGGGCACGGCGGCCTGCAGTGCGAGGCGTGCCACGGAGCCGGCGCGGCGCACGTCAAGGCGCATGGCAAGCAGCCCGCCGGCATCGTCGACTTTGGCCCGCGTGCCGTGGCGTCGGCCGCGAAGCAGAATGGCATGTGCCTCGGCTGCCACCGGACGGGCGCGGCGCACGACTGGGACGCGAGTGTCCACGCGACGCGGGGAGTGGCCTGCGCGGGCTGCCACACGCTGCACGCCGCGCATGACCCGGTCCGCGTCGCTGACACCCAGAACGAGGTGTGCACGACTTGCCATCAGACGCGGCAGACCGATCTCCTCAAGCTGTCGCACCATCCGCTGCGCGAGGGCAAGATGGCCTGCACGGCGTGCCATTCGCCTCACGGCTCGACGGCGCCCGCACAGTTGGTACACAACACGGTCAACGAGACCTGCACGGCGTGTCACGCGGAATACCGCGGTCCGTTCCTCTGGGAGCATCAACCGGTCACCGAGGATTGCGACAACTGCCACGAGCCGCACGGCTCGGCGCAGCCGGCGCTGCTGAAGGTCCGCCCGCCGTTCCTCTGCCAGCAGTGTCACGAGGGTGCGGGCCACCCGTCGGTTGCCAACAGCCCCTCCGGGCTCCCCGGCGGCACGCCGAGCGCATTTCTGCTCGCCGGCGGCTGCGTCAACTGTCACTCGCAGGTACACGGCTCGAACCACCCTTCCGGCCGTGCCCTGATGCGCTAGGAGGCTTACGAGCGGTGAAGCACCTGTTACGCCACAACGCTCCGCTCGCGCTGGGTGTAGCCGCAGCGCTCGCCGCTGGGATAGCGGCGGCGGACACGCCGCCCGAGGCTCCCGACACGAGCAGCTGGAAGTGCTCACAGTGCCCCTTCTTCGAAGGCTACGACGCCAAGGTCGAAGTCGGCGCGATGTACGCGAGTGGTGCGAACGCGAGCTATGGACGCTACACCGGCATCGATCACACCGGTGCGTACGCGGACGTGGCGGCTGACGGGCAGTATCGCAGCGCCGAGGGCAACTACGCGAGCTACGACCTCGAGGATCTGGGACTGCCCTCGAGAGAAGGCTACGTCGAGGGGGGCCACGAGGGGCGGTTCGATGTGCGCTTGAGTTACGACGGGCAACCGACGCGCCTCTACGACGTGGCGGTGACGCCCTTCCGCAGCCTCGGCGACAGCAGCTTCGGACTCCCCGCAGGCTGGGTCGCGGCCGGGAGCACCGCCGGCATGACGCAGCTGCAGGCGAGCCTCGCGCCCATCACGCTCGGCTTCGATCGACGCACGGTGGCGCTCTCGGGGCTGCTGCTCGCCGGCTCGAGCTGGAGCGTGTTGGGTGAATTCCGCCGTCAGGAGAAGGTCGGTACCGACTTCACCAGCGCCAGCTTCCTCACCGACGCCCTGCAGGTGCCTCAACCGGTCGACTACGTGACCAACTCCTTCGATGCGACAGCCAAGTGGGCCGGGCGCATGGCGAGCCTGCGGATCACCTACACCGGCTCCTGGTTCCAGGACAACAGCGATACGCTGACCTTCGCCAATCCCTACCTGCCGTTCGTTCCCGGCTCCACGACGGGGCGCCTGGCGCTGCCGCCCGGCAACAACCTGCAGCAGCTCTCCGCGGCCGGTAATGTGCAGCTGCCCTGGCTCGCTACGACGCTCACCTACAGCGCCTCGCTCGGCCACCTGCAGCAGAACGCCGCCTTCCTGCCGGCGAGCACCCTGCCGGGTGCCACCATGCCGGCGCCCGGATCGCTCGACGGTGACGTCCACGTTTCGCAATACATGCTCGGACTCGCATCGCACCCGCTGCCGAAACTCAGCGTGCACGGGCATGCGACCTACGACGGCCGGGACGACGCGACGACCCCGCTCACGCTCGCGTACGTCGTCACCGATACCTTCCCGGGCGGCAGCTTCGTGACACCGCGCTACAGTGAGGACCGCGTGCGTCTCGACGGCGGTGCCGATTATTCCTTGTTCCGCTGGATGCGCATCGGAGTCGCCGGAGAGCTGCACGACATTCATTACGGCCCGGGGCAGGTCCTCACCTGGAGCCAGGACGCGCAGAGCTGGGGTTACGCGACGATCGCCCCGGTTGCGGCGCTCAGCTTCACGCTCAAGGGGGGCAATGCCGCGCGCAAGACCTCGGCCTTCGATGCCGCGGCGCTTCCGCCTGCGGAGAACCCGCTGATCCGCGCTTACAACTATGCGCCGCGCGATCGGGTCTTCTTCTCGCTGATGAGCGACTGGGCGGTCACCGCGACCGTGAGCTGGACGCTCGAGGGCTTCTTCGCCGACGACGACTACCGCCTGTCACAGCTCGGTCTGCAGAGCGCGCACGAGCGGCGCGCATCGACGACCATCAGCTGGAGACCGCGCGAGACCCTGAACCTCTACGCCGATGGCGGCTATCAGACCTACGACTATCTGCAGAGCGGTTACTCCGGAGTCGCGACTCCGCCCTGGCTGGTCGCTAACGCCGAGCGCTTCTGGAACGCCGGAGCCGGAGCGGAATGGCTGGTGAGCCAGCGCTGGAGGCTCAAGCTCGACTATCTGCATACGCCTTCGTATACCGACACGGACATCACCCTCAACGGCCCGCCACAGGCGTTTCCGCAGAACTGGACGCGGCTCGACCGCACCAGCCTCGAGGCAACCTACGTGCGCAGCTCCGCGCTGCAGTTTCACCTGCGCTACAGTTTCGAGAAGTTCGACTCGAGCGACTGGGCATTGGGTGGTGTGGGGCCGGCGACCATCCCCAACCTGCTCGCGCTCGGGCTGCAGCCCTACCGTCACAGCGTGAACCTGTTCGCGCTGACGGCCAGCTACCAGTTCGGCAAGGTTGCAGCCCCGAAATCGGACTGATGGCCGGGTCGATCGAGGTGGCAGCTAGGGCGCCGGCCAGAGCAGCCGCCCGACGGTGCGCAGCTGCTCGATGCCCCGCGGCTCCTCGGAAAAGAGCGGAATCTCCACCAGCGGCAGTGAGCCATAGCGCTGGCGCAGCCGCTCGAGGTGCGGTCGCTGCTGCTCGGCCTTGCGGGTGAGAAAGGCCGAGTCAGCGAGCTGCACGACGTTGTTGACGATCAGGCGGTGCAGGCTGAGGCCGTGGCGCTGCAGCTCACCGATCACACTGTCGAGCTGCGCCACTGCCAGAGCTTCCGGAATCGTCACCATCGAGAAGCGCACGTCGCGCCGGAGAAATTCCAGGCACGCGGCAGCCAGCTGCTGCCAGCCGCGGATGACCTGCATCACCGTCTCCTTGCGCTCTACGGACGCCCGGAGCTGTGAGTAGATGCGCGGCGCGATCCGTAGATGTTCGGCGAGCAGCGTGGGCATCGCGAGCAGCGCCAACGTCTGACCGAGCGGGGCGGTGTCCCAGAGTATGTGCTGGTAGCGAGCCGCGGTGCTCAATCGGCGGATGTAGTCGACCATGAACTCTTCGTTGAGTCCCGGCAGCAAGGACGTGACGAACTGCACGAAGGTCGGGTAGTCGATATCGACGAAGCTCGAGAACACCGCGTAGACCTCGCGGCCGAATCTCTCGTCCCACATCGCGCGCACCTCGGCCAGGCCGAGCTCGGTAATGAACAGCCGCGGGAGCACCTGGCGCTCACGACGGCCGCCTTCCAGGCCGAAGATGTGCGACAGGGAAGGGGTTGGATCAGTCGAGATCGCAAGGGCCGACTTGCCGGCGTCCGCGATCTGCACCGCGGTCGCGGCCGCGCAGGTGGTCTTGCCGACGCCCCCCTTGCCGAGGAACACATCTACACCAACCGTGCCTGCCTCCTTAGAGCCCGAAGCGGAATTACGTATGGCACGAGCCCCAGGCTTTCGGCCCCAAGACGCTATCCCCCAGAAAAAACTTATCGCGGGAGTCCGGCGGGGAATATTCGCAAAACTACCTAATCCGTTGACGGTCACTCAGCTCGTGACGGACACTCGTCGGGGCGGCACATTCGCGACTGAGGTGAATGCGCGATGAGCGCAGTGGCGCACCACGGCCGAAGCGGCGTCCTCTTCGGCGGCCTGCTTGTCTTCACGGCTATCGCCTGGCTATGGGCCCTGGCGGCATTTCACGACCAACCCGGGCTGCTCGGCCTGGCGATGCTGGCTTATGCCTTCGGGCTGCGCCACGCGGTCGATGCCGATCACATTGCGGCCATCGACAATGTGACCCGCAAGCTGATGCAGGGGGGGCAGCGCCCCATCGCGGTGGGCCTGTACTTCTCGCTGGGCCATGCGACTGTCGTGCTGCTGGCCTCGTGCGCTCTCGCCGGCGCGGCCGGCGCGACCCGGGTGTATCTCGAGCGCTTCCGGGATGCTATCGGCACCGTCGGCGCCACGGTGTCGGTGGCGCTTCTGTTACTGGTCGCGCTCATGAACGCCTCGATCTTGCGCACGGCGGTCAAGGCGCGGCGCCGCTTGCGGCGCGCGGACGATGCGCCGCCGCTGCCGGATTCGGCTTTCGGCAGCGGGGCCGGTCTCCTGGCGCGCGCGTGCCAGCCGCTGTTCGCGCTCGTCACCCGCAGCTGGCACGTCTGTCTGATCGGCTTTCTGTTCGGACTCGGTTTCGACACCGCCACGGAGATCGGCGTGCTGGGGCTATCGGCCGCACAGGCCGCAAAAGGACTGCCGCTGGGATCGATCCTCGTGTTCCCGGTATTGTTCGCGGCCGGCATGTCGCTCCTCGACACGCTCGACAGCACTTTGATGGTCGGCGCCTACGGATGGGCTGCGGTCGAGCCCCTGCGCAAGGCCTCCTATAACATCGTGATGCTGGTCATCTCGATCACGGTCGCGCTCGTCGTCGGGGGTGCGCAAGCCATCGGCCTGCTGGCGGACCGGCTGCATCCTGGCGGAGCGCCGGGCAGCGCGCTGCTGGGGCTCAACCAGCGCTTCGGCACCGCGGGCTATCTCATCATCGGTGTGTTCCTTGGCTGCTGGCTGGTCTCGGTCGCGCTCTACCGCACGCGGCGGCCCTCGCCCGCGTCCTGAGCGCCGGTCACACGTCATACACCGCATCCGTTGCGACCCAGCCACCGTCCCCGCCGCCGGGCAGCATCTGGCCAATGTCCTCGCCGACCTCCTTGTCGATCAGAGCGTTCAGCTTGGCATTCATTGCCTCGAGAACATCGGTGTACCTGCCGCGGTCCATGGCCAGGTTGTCGCGCTCCAGCGGATCGCGCTCGACGTCGTAGAGCTCCACATCGTTCAGTTCGAAGAGCGCCTCGACTGAGACGGGGCGGTTGTGTTGTTTCGGTGAGAAGTAGCGGGCGAACCGGTAACGACCGTCGAACAGTGCGCGGATTGCACCGCGCTTGCTGAGGTCCGGCCGCAGCGTCCCCGCCTTGGCGGCCTCCTTGATCCTGGCCTTCCCATCCGGCTGCTGCAGAACGCTGACGGCCTTTTCCATGAATGCGCCGTCGATGTAGGCAAACATGTTGTAGCAATAGAGCGCACCGTCGCGGAGCTCGGTACTCGCCGCTGTTTCCGGCGCCGCCAGCAGCGAGGAGAGATCCTTGCCGTGCAGGTGCCTGGTAATGCTCGCCTTCTGCTCCGCGCTGGCGTTGGTGAGGCTCACCAGCGTCGGCGCAATGTCGAGATGAGAGGTCACCGCCTTGCAGCGTCTGCCTCCGGGGAACGCCGGGTGCACGACGATGAGGGGTACGTTGTTCTGCTCACGATACGCCGTGGCGCCCTTCGAATGAAGGCGATGTGCGCCGTCGAGGTCGCCGTGGTCCGCGGTGAGCACGATGATCGTGTTGGAGGCGAGACCGAGCGCTTCGAGCTCGTCGAGCAGGGGCACGATGTTGCGGTCGGCGTCGCGCAGGCAGTTCAGGTAGTAGTCGTGGCGCAAGCGCCAGCGCCACTCCTCGTTGGCGATGCGGCCGACGAGGGTGTCGTGCGATCTGAGGTACTCGGCATGAGCCCGTGGGCGGCCGGGTGCGTCGAGCGGTTGCCCGTAGGTTGCCGGGAGCTCGAAAGTCCACTGCTTCGCGTAGAACGGATCAGCGGGCGGAGGCTCAATGTGCCCGAGGATGTTGCGGGCCTGGACCTTCTCGCCGGGACGGTCGGTGTTGAGGAACATGATGTCGTGCGGGTTGACCAGATTAACGGCGAGGAACCATGGCTTACCCTGCGCGGCGAGCTCCTTGCCATGACCACGGAGCCAGTTGACTCCCATTGACGAGATGATGCCGTCATGCAGGTAGCCTCCGCGGGTGTGCGCAATAATGTCACCCACCCCGAAATAATCGCTGAAGCCGTAGGCATTCATCTCCTTGGTGAAGATCCTCTCCGGCGTGCCGAGCGAGTTGACCGTCTCGAACTCCTTGGTGAGGTGCCACTTCCCCTTGTAGGCCGTGTAGTAGCCGGCTTCGCGCAGCATGTGGCCGATGGTGGGGATGTCGGTCGACATGCTGCTGATCCACGGAAAGTTCGTATTGTCGAACATCTTCGTCTGCTGGATGTGCTGGCCGGTGTAGAGCACCGACCGCGACGAGGTGCACACGGCGGAGTTGATCTGATGGCTCTGGAACACGACTCCCGCCTTTGCGAGACGCTCGTGTGCCGGCAGCGCATAGTCCCTGGGAAGCTCGCCCGGCCGGAAGTAGCGCTCCTGGTCCGTGAGGATGAACAGGATGTTGTACGGCCCGCCTGGCACGGCGGGCTTTGCTGGACCTGCGGGCGTCTGGCTCGCCGCGGCAACTCTGGTGTCGAACAGGCCCAGACCACCGGCAGCGGTTACCGCGCCCGCGCCGATGGCCTTCAACGCATCTCGGCGCCCGCTGTCCACTCGACCGTGTTCGGCGTCATCCATCGCGACCCCTTCAGCGGCTGAACGCCGCTATTCTTCGTCGATTGACCCATCGTACCGGCAACGTACCGCCTTGCAAGGGCGCCGGCTCATCGTGGGTCGGAAAAACTCTCGCTGAAGATGTCGTAGGCGCCCAGGTACGCATTGCTGTGCATGGAGAATGCGCCCATGACGCTGTGAAAGACGTCCCGCTGGCTGTGGGTGCGCTGCGACTCGAGCCGGCGAGTCTCAATGGCCTTCCGGCGGATGAATTCCGCGTTCATCCACACGATGAAGGGAATGTCCCTCTGCACATCCGGAGCGATGGAGTAGGGTATTCCGTGGAGGTACATGCCGTACTCTCCCAGGGATTCGCCGTGGTCTGAGAGGTAGATCAACAGCGTCGCCGTGCCCTGGAGCTGCTGGAGCACGCCAATGACGCGGGAGAGGAAATAGTCCTCGTACAGAATCGTGTTGTCGTAGGCATTGATCAGCTCGTCGTGGGTGCACTTGCCCAGGTCGACCGACTTGCACACCGGCCTGAAGTATTCGAACTCCGGGGGATATCTCGCGTAGTAAGCCGGCCCATGGCTGCCGGACTGGTGCAGCACGACGAAAACCCTCTGGCTCGATGAAGCCTCGATGCGCGGCTCGAGCCCGGTGAGGAGGATCTCATCGTAGGCGCAGCGCGCGCCCGCGCACCCGGGCGAGAGCTCGCTCCCCCTCTGATACGTCCGCACCGTGATCGGGGGCTCGCCCCAGTTCCGGGTTCGCCAGATGACGTCGACTCCGTTGCGCTGCAGGTAGGAAGGCAGAGGCTCGTAGCGTCCGGAGAATGGCGAGGTGCTGTCGAGGTTCGACAGGATGCACTGGACCGCTGCCGTGGTGTAGGTGGCGCAGGTCGTCGCCCCCTTGAGGGCTACGACGCCGGTCTTCGACAGCAGCGGATTCGTGGGGCGATCGTAGCCGTAGAGTTGGAAGTTCATCGCCCGCGCGGCTTCCCCGATGACGAGAACGACGACGGTCTTCTCGTCGGAAGAGGAAGAGAAGCTGGCGGGCGGCAGCGGCACCGGTGCGCCCGGCGTCATCAGCTTCGGCACCAGGTATCTCCCGGTGTTGATGACGTAGGACCAGGGCAGGATCATGCCGCCGACCCTTTTCGAGTTTTCGTCGAACCAGAGCCAGCTGCGCGCGGCCACCAGGGACCAGACCACGGTGAGCAGCAGGCAGGCCAGGGCCACGGCAGCCAGGTGCGTGCGTGGCGCCTGTCGGACGCGAACTCGTGCGAGCAGCCAGCAGGGCAGAACGCCCAGGGCCAGCACATAGACGATGAGGGTTGGATGCAGGTATTCGGCTGCCTCGGCGAAGTCCGTGTTCAGCACATTCCCCATCATCGTCTCGTCCAGCACGACGTGATAGGTGACCACAAAATACACGGCGACCGCGTTGCCTATCGCAAGCAACATGCAGAGCGGCTTGAGCAGCCGGTGCGAGATGAGGGCCAGCAGCGCCAGCAGGAGAAAGCTCTCGGACAGCAGGACAACCAGCAAGCTTGTCAGCGTCAGATTTCCGGTGGCCGAAGCGAGGTCGAGACTGCCGACGGCGAATGAGAAGAGCGGCAGGTGATACAGCAGTGCATTGAGCAGTGCTGTCACCGCGATGAACGTCGTCGCAATGGGTGTGAAGCGCAGGCGCTCAGGAGTCATCGGCGTTCAAGCGACCGGCTGCCTCGGGTCCTCATAGTCCCGGGCGAGCGGCGCCCCAGCCCGCGCGGCGAGCGTCAGCGGGCCCGACTCACCGCCCCATCCGCTTGTTATAGGCGCGCGTCAGCCGATCCTGCAGGCCGGCGCCCTCGGAGGGCGGTCCGGTCACGGAGAACTCGACCCGCACCGAGCCGTTGGCCTGGGGCGCGACGGAGATCAGTACATGGTACGGCCCCTGGTCACCGCGGATCGTTCCCGTCGCGCGATCCTCCGAGGTGACGCGAACCCCCTCGTCGTAAGCCGCGCCGCGAGCCGCCTGCCAGGAGGCATCGAAGCTCGCAGGCCCTGACGACACCACCACGGGTGTGTACGGAGGGGGGTAGTAGCATCCGGTGAATGCAAGCGCGATAACAACGAGGGTGCCGGTCGTGACAAACCTGAGACGCGTCATGGGCTCACCTACGCTGCTGGCGCCGATCCGCGCCCCGGGGTTGACGCGAGTCTAGCAGCTATTCGAGCACGGTCGGGACCGGCGCATCCGGCTGAGAGACCCAAGCGGAGCGGAGCATGGCGATGGCGGCATAGGCGATGATCCCGGTGACGACCCAGCGCATCAGGGTGAGGTGATCACCCAGCATCTTCACGAGCGGGAACGCGGCGACCGTGCCGACGACTCCTCCCAGCGTGAGCCCGACGGCGACCGCGGGCGCGAAGCGGCCGGAGCGCAGGAAGCCGAGGCTCGCCACCGGGATCAACACGCCGTCGCTCGCCATCATGATCGGGTAGGCGGCGATCGGGTGCATTCCGAGGAATGCCAGCAGCGCCATCGAGGGCGCATAGTTGCCGATGCCGACGCACATGAGGGCCCCGAGGACGAAATTCGCACCGGTCGCCGCGGCGAACCGCCAGCCCGCGAGCCCCATCGCCGAACCGAGCGGCGGGATGACGCCGAGGTTGGTCATCGTGAAGAAGCCCGCGGCGAGTAACAGGGCCACGCCCATGAACACCTGAATCACCCGTCGCTGCATCCGGCTGACGATGCCCGCGCCGACCCAGGCGCCGGCCCCGGCACTCATGACCATCGCCATCAGGAGCATGGGCTCGACTTGGACTGCCGTGATGAAGAGCGCCGCGCTGAAGAGGATGCCGACGGCGTTGCCGACGTTCAGCGTCCCGGGGATCAGCTCGTCCGGCGGGTACCCGCGCAGCTTGAACAAGGCGGTGATCTGCGCGTAGTTCCCGATGCCGAGCGTGTCGAGGAAGCTCGTCACCCCGCCGATCACGACGTCGCCGGTCGACGGGCGGACCGGCCAGCGGTGCCGGCGCGTCGCGGCGATCCAGACGACGACCACGGCGACCTCGACGGCTATCAGGCAGGCATAGACGACCAGCAGCTCCGCCGACATGGTTCCTCCCCCGGACAAGGTGCCACCTTATCAAAGAATGCCGCGCGCTCACGGCAGTCCTGTGGTCGATGGCTCAAGGCCACTCCGGCATAATGCTGTGCTTGTCCGCCGAAAGCTCAGCCGGCGCCGCGGTCTCGCCCGAGATCTGGATCGGTCTCGATACCGGCGGCACTTATACCGACGCGGTCGCGCTGGATGACCGGCGGCGGGTTATCGCCAGCGCCAAGGCACTGACCACTCACTGGGACCTGTCGCTCGGTCTCTCCGAGGCGCTGCGCGCGGTGCTCGGCCGGCTGGGGACGGGCGCGCGCCGCGAGCAGATCTCGTTGATTTCGGTGTCGACGACCCTGGCGACCAACGCCGTGGTCGAGAGGCGCTTCAGCCCGATCTGCGCACTGCTGGTCGGCTTCAGCGAGCAGATGGTTGAGCGGTCGGGACTCAAGCGCGCGGGCGACGGCGTCGTCGTGCGGGTGCGCGGCGGCCACGAGGCGACCGGTGAGGAGGCGGAGCCCCTCGATGAGGCGGCGATCGATGCCGCGGTGCGCCAGTTCGGCGCTCAAGTCGAGGCGTTCGCCGTGGCTGCCATGTTCTCGGTGCGCAATCCCGCGCACGAGCAGCGCGCGCGCCAGCTCATACGGGCGCGGTGCCCGAAGCCGGTCACCTGCAGCTACGAGCTGAGCTCGCAGCTCGATGCGCCCAAGCGCGCGCTGACCGCGGCCTTGAACGCGCGCCTCACCCCGCAGATCCGCCAGCTCCTCGCAGCCCTCGCGAGCGTCCTGGAGCGCGAGTCCATTGCGGCTCCGGTGATGGTCGTCAAGGGCGATGGGACTCTCATCAGTGCCGGTGTCGCGCTCGAGTACCCGGTCGAGACCGTGCTGTCCGGGCCCGCAGCCAGCGTCGTGGGCGCGGGATTCCTCAGTGGCCGCACCGACTTCGCGGTGGCCGATATGGGAGGCACGACCACCGACGTCGCGATCGTCGTCGGGGGGCGGCCGGCCGTGCGGGCCGAGGGCGCGGAGATCGGCGGGTGGCGCACCATGGTCGAGGCGATCGACGTGCGCACCTGCGGCCTCGGCGGCGACAGCGAGGTGCATCTCGACCGGGAGGCGCATCTTCGGGTCGGCCCGCGCAAGGCGATGCCGCTCAGTCTCCTCGGGCAACGCTTCCCCGACGTGGCCGCCGACCTGCGCACGCTCGCCGGCAGCGCGCGCCTGCCGCCCTTTGCCGGCCGCTATGCCCTGCGCAATCCGGGCCGCGATCCGGGCGCGCAGCTCGATCGGCTCGAGCGGCGCGTGTGGGAGATGCTCGCGGAGGTTCCGCGGCGGCTCGGAGACGCGGCCCGTACTGCTCAGGGTGTCGAGGCTGTCCGCAGACTCGTCGATCGGGGGCTCGTCACCGTCGCCGCCTTCACCCCGAGTGATGCGATGCACGTGCTCGGCCGGCAGCAGGACTGGTGCGTCGAGGCGGCGCGCCTCGGCGCTGCCGTGCTGGCGGCCGAGGAGCGCAAGCTGCGCGCGCGCGTGACGGCGGACACGCCCGAGGCGCTGTGCGAGCGCATCTACCAGCATGTGGTGCGCGAGGCGGCGCGCCTGGTGCTCGAATGCGCCCTGGCGCACGACCCGGGAATCGAAGCGAGCCATGGGCGCTGGGGGCCTCTCGGGCGACTGATCGAGGATGTGATCGCGGGTCGATCATTTTCGCATCTCATCGAGGCCACCTTCACCCTGGCGACGCCGCTGATCGGCGTCGGTGCTCCGGCACGCGCCTATTACCCCGAGGTCGCACGCCGACTGCGGGCCGAGCTCACCGTGCCCGAGCACGCCGCTGCGTGCAATGCCGTCGGCGCGGTCGCGGGAGTGGTGTCCGCGACCTGCGATCTGCTGGTGAACCAGCCGGCGCTCGAGGTTTTCCGGGTGCACGATCCCGCGGGTCAGCGCGACTTCGCCGACGCGCAGGCCGCGATCGACTACGCCCGCGGCGTGTCGCGCGAGCTCGCCCTCGCGGCCGCGCGGCGCGCCGGTGCGCGTGACCCGCACGTCGAGACGTCGGTCATGGAGCGACGGGCGCGCGCCGGTGCCGCTGCTGACATCGATTATCTCGCCGAGGCCACCGTGCGCTCGCGCGCAACCGGCCGGCCGGCCAGCCACCGCGCGCGCATCGACGGGCGTTTGACCTAGAATGGCGGCTGACTACGACGTGATCGTGATCGGGTCCGGGCACAACGGGCTGGTGTGCGGTGCGTACCTGGCGAAGGCCGGACTCAGAACCCTGGTCGCCGAGCGACGCGAGATCGTGGGCGGCGCGGCGGTGACCGAGGAGTTCGCCCCGGGTTTCCGCGCGTCGCGGTTCTCCTACGTGATGAGCCTGCTGCACCCGCGGGTCATCCGCGATCTGGAGCTGCGCAGCTACGGGCTCGAGGTGCTGCCGGCCAACGACCTGTTCTGTCCGCTCGGCGGCGATCAGTACATCGTCTTCAGCGACGATCTCGCGAAGACGCAGGCGGAGTTTGCACGCTTCTCGCGGCGCGACGCCGAGATCTACCCGCAATTCTCCCGGCACCTGGACGAGGCCGCCCGCCTGGTGAGGAGCCTGCTGTTCGAGACGCCGGTCGACCCCACCCGCCGCCGCTGGAAGAATTTCCGCGAGTCTGCCTCGCTCCTCTGGCGCCAGCGAACCATCGGCGAGCGCATGTACCGCCTGATCGACCTCCTGACACAGAGCGCCTACGACTACCTGTCGGTGTGGTTCGAGAGCGACGTGATCAAGACGGTACTCGGCTACTACGCGTGCATCGGCACGTTCGCGGGGCCGCGCTCTCCGGGTACCGCCTATGTGATCCTGCACCACCTGATGGGTGAGCATGCCGGAGCAGGGGGCTGGGGCTTCATCCGGGGCGGCATGGGTGCGATCAGTCAGGCCATCGCACGCTCCGGTCAGCGCTTCGGCATGGAGATCCTGACGAGCGCGCCGGTCGCCGAGGTGCGGATCGCGGATGGCAGGGCGCGCGGCATCAGCACGGCCGACGGCCGCGAATTCACGGCCAAGGTAGTCGTCTCCAACGCCGATGCGAAGACTCTGTTCCGGCGGCTGGTGAGACCTGAGCAGCTGCCCGCGGAGCTGCTCGCCGAGGTCGATGCGTTCAGAACCTTCTCCACGGCCTTCAAGATGAACATCGCCGCGGAGAGTCCGCCGCACTACCGCGCCTTCGATCCACAGCGGACGGGCTTCGGCTATCCGACCTACGTGCACCTCGCGCCCGGCATCGATTACCTCGAGCGCGCCTATGACGATGCGAAGTATGGCTGGTACTCGCGGCAGCCGTTCCTCACGCCCGTGGTGCCGACCATCGTCGACGACTCCCTCGCCCCGCCCGGCAAGCACGTCGTCAACGTATTCGGCGGGCACGCGCCTTACACCCTCCGCGGCGGCGGCGACTGGACGCAGGAAAAGCCGAATCTCGCGCGCGCCGCCCTCGCCGTCATCGACGAGCTGGCGCCGGGCTTCTCCAGGCAGATCATCGACCTCGAGCTCCTGGTACCGCCCGATCTCGAGCGTATCGTGGGCCTTCCGCAGGGGCATATCTTCCACGGCGAGCTGAGCACCGATCAGCTCTTCTGGCAGCGCCCGGTGCCGCACTGGGCCGACTACCGCACTCCGGTCCGCGGGCTCTACCAGTGCGGCTCCTCGACCCATCCGGGCGGGGGCGTTTCCGGCATCCCGGGCCACAACGCGGCGCGCGAGATCCTCAAGGACTGGAAGCGGTTGAAGTGAGCGCTCCACGCCGCGGACGCAGGGGCGGGAAGAGCCGCAGGTTCCGCACCAGCACCACGCCGGCAAAGATGACCGTGGTGCCGAGCCACTGCAGCGCGCTCAGCCGCTCATCGAGCAGCACCCAGCCGGCGAACACCGCCACGAGCGGGTTGACGTAGGCGTACGTGCCGATGCGCGCCGGTGGCTCATGGCGCAGCAGATAGGTGTAGGCGAGGAAGGCGAGCGTCGAGCTGAAGATCGCCAGGAATGTCATCGCCGCGAGTCCCCGCGGCGACCAGGACCAGCGCGCGGCGTCACCGGTGACGAGTCCCATGGCCACGAGGGTGACGCCGCCCACCAGCAGATAGCTGGCGGTAAAGGCGAGCGGGTCGCACTCCGGCTGCGATTCACGGATCGCCGCGGTGGCGAGCGCCCAGGCGAGCGCGCTGCCGAGGACCACCAGCTGCCAGCCGAAGCGGGCATGGAGCCCGACGCCGTGCGCCGACACCAGGATCGCGACGCCGACGAAGCCGAGGAAGAGGCCGAGCCAGGTGCGCCTGCTCACCGGCGTCGGGTGGCGGCCGTACATGCCAGTCCAGGCGATCCAGAATGCGGAGCTCGCGCTGATGAGGGCCACCTGGCTCGAGGCGACGTGCTGCAGGGCGAGCACGTTCAGGCCGTTGCTCACCGCGATGCCGAGGAGCGCCGCGGCCACGACCAGGCGCCAGTCGCGCGCCCGGGTCGGAAGGGCGAGGCCGCTGGCATAGACAAGGAGTGTGAGGAGCGCTCCGGAGAAGCAGAAGCGGATGCCGCCCGCGAGCAGCGGCGGGAGCTCCGTCGCCATGATGCGGCCGACGGCGTAGCTGACGCCCCACACGAGATAGATCGTGACGAAGCACGCCTGCACGAGCGAGCGCCGGCGCGTCGCAGACAGCGCCGCGAGGCCCGGAGTCGTGGCGGTGGCGACGCCGGCCCCGTCGGGGGAATCGCTCATCAGAAGTCCGCGTGGTGCGCTTCGAGGAGCGTTGGACCCCGGGCCTCGAGCGCACCGCGCACGCCTTCGATCAACGCATCGGACCCGCGGACCCTGAGACCGCGTGCGCCACAGGCGGCAGCCAAGGCCTGGAAGTCGGGATTGCGGCCCGCCACCCCGATCGGCTCGATGCCCGCAGCGAGCATGTCGTCGCGGATCTGCGCGAGCGCCTCGTTGTTCCACACCACGACCGGCAGCGGCAGTTGCAGCTCGACCGCGGTCAGGAGCTCCTGCAGCGTGAACTGCACGCCGAAGTCGCCGGCCAGCGCCACCACGGCTCGCTCCGGCTGCGCAAGCTTGGCGCCGATCGCCGCCGGCAATGCAAAGCCGAGCGTGCCGTAGCCTGAAGGGTGGAACCACGCGCCCGGGCGATCGGCCGCGTACGCATAGTTGCCCGTATAGGCGATCTGGGTCATGTCGCTGAAGACGGCGCCGTCCCCGGGGACGGCGGCGCGCAGCGCCCGCACCGCGGCGAGCGCCGGCCGCCCGTGCCGGCCGATCTGCGCTTCGATCTGCGCTCGCTGACCGGCGGCGTCACCCGCGGCGGTACGCCAGCCGCGCCGCACGCGCACGGTCTGCGCCAGCGCTTCGAGCGCGGCGACGGAGTCGGCATGGATCGCGACCGCCTGTGCGGACTGATCCGCGAGCTGCCCCGGGTCGATATCGATGCGAACGACGCGGCCGGGAAGAATGAGGCGCACCGTCGTGTAGACATCGGTCTCCGCGAGCTCGGTGCCCACCGCGATCACCACGTCGGCCGCGGCGAGCAGCTCCTGCGTGGCGCGGTAGGGGAGGCTGGCGCCGAGGCTCGCAGGGTGCGTCTCCGGGATGACGCCCTTGGCGGCCACGGTCGTGACGAGGTAGCCATCGAGCGCTTCGACGAGGCGCGTGAGTGGTGCGCCGGCATGGCGTGCCCCGCCGCCCGCTATGATGATCGGGCGCTGTGCCCGCTCGAGCAGCGCGCGTGCCGCCTCGATAGCAGAGGCGGCCGGCTGGCGGCGGGCGCTCGCGTGCACAAAGCGCTCGGGCACGAGGCCCGTGGTCTCCGCCAGCAGGTCGAGCGGGATGCCGACGTACGCCGGTCGCGGCCGCTCGCCCCCCAGGTAGGCAAATGCCGAGGCGAGGTGGGCGCGCACCTCCTCCGGCGAATTCGCGTGCAGCGCGAGCCCGGCGGCGCCGCTCGCTACGGCGCGCTGGTCGGCGAGCTCGTGCAGCACGCCCCAGTGACGACCGAGCGAGGCGCGCACCGGGGTGGTGGCGATGACGAGCATCGGCACGGAGTCCGAGGCGGCCTGCGCGATGGCCGTGAGTGCATTGGTGAGTCCGGGGCCGGAGATTAGCAACACCGCTGCGGGGCGCCCCGTTACGCGAGCGAAGCCGTCAGCCGCGAAGGCGGCGTTCTGCTCGTGGCGGGCGAGCACGTGGCGCACCCGCCCGGACTCGAGCCCGCGGTACAGCTCGATGTTGTGAACGCCCGGGATGCCGAACGCGGTGTCGATGCCGTTGGCGGCCAGCGTCTCGATGACGTAGCGGCCGACTGTCCGGTGGGCTGCGCTCATGCGCTTGAAATGTTAGCACCGCCCACGCAGAGTAAGCTGCGTGAAATTCTCCTCGCTCGTAGGAAGGATCGGCGGCACCGGTGCCGACGCCTGGCTCACGCACTATCAGGCGGCCGAGGCGCGCGCGCGCGGCGAGGACGTGATCGTGCTGAGCGTCGGCGATCCCGACATCGACACCCCGGCCCCGGTGCTCGAGCGCGCGATCGAGCAGCTGCGCCGCGGCGATACGCATTACGTCCCGCCAGCCGGCCGGCTCGGGGTGCGGCAGGCGATCGCGCGCGCACACGCCGCGCGCACCGGGCAGGCGGTCGGCGCCGAGAACGTGGTCTATCTCGCCGGAGCGCAGAACGCGCTGTTCGCGGCGTCGCTGTGCCTCCTGGGGCCCGGGGACGAGGTGGTGAGCTTCGAGCCCATGTACCCGACCTATCCGGCGACGCTCGAGGTGGGCGGCGCGCGGCTGGTGCACGCCCCCGCGGACGCGGGACTGCGCCCCGACCTCGCGGGACTTGCGGCGCTCGTCACGAGCCGCACGCGCGCGATCGTCTGGGCGAGCCCCAACAATCCGAGCGGCATCGTCTTCAACGAGGCGGAGCTCGCAGCCATCGCCGAGCTGGCGCGCCGCTACGACCTGTGGCTGATCGCCGACGAGGTCTACGCGGGACTGGCTCCCGGGGGCAGGGCGCCGGGGCTCGCCGCACGCCTCCCGGAGCAGGTGGTGACGCTCGGCAGCCTCTCGAAATCGCACGCCATGACTGGCTGGCGCGCCGGCTGGCTCGTCGGTCCGCGCGAGCTCGCGGCCAAAGTGGAGCTCCTCGCCATGTGCATGCTGTTCGGCCTGCCGGGCTTCGTGCAGGAGGCCGCCATCACCGCGCTTGCCATCGCGCCCGAGGCCGAGGAGCGCACGCGGGAGTTCTGCCGCAGCCGACAGCAGCGTTTTGCGGCTGGATTGCGCGGCATCGGCGAGCTGCGCCTCATCAAGCCCGAGGCCGGCATGTTCATGCTGATCGACGTGAGCGCCACGCACTTGACGGGCCGTGAGTTCGTGCGTGCGCTCTATGCTTCACAGAAGGTCTCGCTGCTGGACGGGGCGGCCTTCGGGGCGGCGACCGCCCATTGCGTGCGGGTATGCTTCGCGACCGACCAGCAGACCATCGATGCGGCCTGTGAGCGGATCCGGCGCTTCTGCGCCACGGAGCTCTCAGCCGCGCGTGCCACCACCGCCGCCCGCTGACGGCACCGCAGCGCCGAGGCGCGAGTGGCGCCGCCCGTAGGCGGCGTAGATGACGAGCCCGAGGGCGCTCCAGGCGAGCAGCTGCAGCCACGTCGCCCCCGGCAGGCTCAGCATCAGGACCACGCAACTGGCAACGCCGAGCGCAGGCACCAGTGGCACCCACGGCGTGCGGAACGGCCGCTGGGCGGCGGGATCGATCCGGCGCAGCACCAGGACTCCGACGCACACCATGGTGAAGGCGAGCAGCGTACCGAGGGAGATGAGCTCGCCGAGCGTGCCGAGCGGCACGACGCCGGCGATCAGCGCGGCGATTCCGCCCGTCAGGAGCGTCGCGATCACGGGAGTCTGGTGCCCGCCGCTCACGCGCCCGAGTGCCGCCGGCAGCAGGCCATCGCGTGCCATCGAGTAGAAGATGCGCACCTGTCCGACGATACTGGCCAGTACTACGGAGACGAGCCCCACGAGCGCTACGACGCTCACCAGCGCCTTGACCGATCCGAGGGGGACGTGCGCCGCGGACAGCGCGTAGTAGAGGGGGTCGGCAACGGCGAGCGAGCGGTAGTCGGCGAGACCGGTGATGACGAAGCTGACGCTGACGTAGAGCAGCGTGCAGATGAGCAGTGAGGCGAACAGGCTCCAGGGGAGCGTACGCTGCGGATTGCGGGCCTCCTCCGCCAGCGTCGAGACCCCGTCGAAGCCGATGTAGGCGAAGAACAGGATCCCCGCGCCGCGCGCCAGTCCCGACCAGCCGAACTGCCCGAAGCTGCCGGCATTCTCGGGAATGAATGGCTGCCAGTTGGCGGGATGCACGTAGCGTGCACCGACCGCCACCAGCACGATGAGCGCGAACACCTTGGCGAGCACGATCACGGTGTTGACCGCCGCGGAGGTGCGGGTTCCGGCGAGCATGAGGGCGGTGCAGCCGAGCACCACCGCGACCGCGGGCAGGTCGAGCCAGGCGCCGGTCGCGACCACATGGTGGTGAGTGTCGAGCGTCAGGGGTGCCTGCGAGAGCAGCGGCGGCAGCACGACCCCGAGATCGCGCAGCGCCGCCTGCGCGTAACCCGACCAGCTGATCGCCACGAGCGATGCCGAGAACAGCCACTCGAGCACCAGGCTCCAGCCGATGACCCACGCGGTGAGCTCACCCAGCGTCACATAGGCGTACGAGTAGGCGCTGCCCGAGATCGGCACCATGGCGGCGAACTCGGCGTAGCATAGTCCGGCGAAGAAGCAGGCGAGGCTGGCCAGCACGAAGGCGAGCGATACCGCCGGACCCGCCTGATGCGCGGCGACCTCACCGGTGAGCGAGAAGATGCCGGCGCCGATGGTGCAGCCGACGCCGAAGGCCGTCAGGCTCCAGAAGCCGAGCGCACGCTCGAGGTGCGAGCCGCGCTCCCCACGGCTCTCGGCAATGCACAACGCGACGGACTTGCGCCGCAGAACCGCAAGGCCGGCGCGCGTCACGGGCTACTGCGGAATCGCGCCTCCGGGCGTGAGCTTGTCGATCGCGGCCGGCAGCGCCTGCGAGAGTTTCTGCGCGAGGTCCTGCGGGCTGATGCCGGCCTTGGCGGCCAGCTGGCCCAGGACCGGGCTGCTGCCGAACACCTTGCTGAGCTGCTCGGGCGAGATCGCCTGATTCGCCCCCGTACCGACCCAGGAGCGCGCCGCGCCGCCGAGTCCCTGGCTCTCGAGCTGACTCACGATCCCCTGCACGCCGCCATGCTGCTGAATGAAGCTGTTCACCACGCTCGCCATCTCGGCGCCGACGACCCCGCCAATCAATCCATCGAGCAGTCCCATAGAAGCCTCCGGTTCGTTAGCCGACTCCCCGTCGAGGCCGGCATTGTGCGCGGGAGTGCCCGGCGTGCTCAAGGGCCGCAGCGCCGCGCGCCTGCCGGCGCACATGCCGCTGCTACGGGGGGCGGTGCGCAGCGGGCCGCCTTATTATATTATTACGACAACATTAAAAAGAGCGCGCCGCGACCGCTGGCGCTGGATGGTGGGCGCGATCATGAGACAGGTGAGAACTCTGGGACTGCTCGGCACCGGCGTGATCGGCGGCGGCTGGGCGGCACGCGCGCTGCACTTCGGCATCGACGTGGTGGCCGCGGACGTCAAGCCCGAGATGGAGGCGTGGATTCGCGGCGCCGTCGCCAACGCCGAAGGAGCCCTGTCGCGGCTGACCTTCGCGCCGCTGCCGCCCAAGGGCAAGCTGTCCTTCACCACCGATCTCTGCCTCATGGCGCGCTCGGTCGACTTCGTCCAGGAGAACATCCCGGAGCAGCTCGAGCTCAAGCAGCGCACCCTCGCGGCGATCAGCCGGCACGCGCCGCGGGACGTCGTGATCGCCTCCAGCACCTCGGGCCTCATGCCGAGCGACCTGGCGAGCGCCCTGGAATTTCCCGAGCGCTTCCTGGTCGCCCATCCTTTCAATCCGGTGTACCTGCTACCGCTCGTGGAGCTGGTGGGCGGCAAGGTGACGTCCACGGACACGGTCGAGGCGGCGGCCCGCTTCTACACTTTCATCGGTATGCATGCGCTCAGGGTGCGGCGCGAGATTCCGGGCCACCTCACCGACCGGCTGCAGGAGGCGCTGTGGCGCGAGATCCTGCACCTGGTGAACGACGGCGTCGCGACCACGGGTGAGCTCGACGACTCGATCGTGTACGGACCGGGCCTGCGCTGGGCTGGTATGGGCACGAATCTCATCTATCACCTCGCCGGAGGGGAGCCCGGCATGCGCCACATGCTCAGGCAGTTCGGGCCGTGCCTGAAATGGCCGTGGACCAGGCTCGAGGCGCCCGAGCTCACCGAGCAGCTGATCGACCGCATGGTGGAGGGCACGCAGGCCCAGGCCGCCGGCCGCTCGATCCGCGAGCTCGAGCGGTTGCGCGATGACTACCTGGTGGCCATTCAGCAGGTGCTGCGCCAGTTCAACATCGGCGCGGGGGCGACGCTGCGCGCGCTCGAGGAGCGACTGTACGAGGCGGGCGCGGCCGCGGCGCGCGGGAAGCTCGCGGCGGCTGCGGCCGGCGAGGGTGTGGCGGCGCCGCTCAGGCTCCTCGAGACGCAGGTGCGCCCGGAGTGGGTCGACTACCACGGTCATATGACCGACTCGCGCTTCCTGCAGGTCTTCGGCGACGCCAGCGACGCGCTGCTGCGCTACGCCGGTGTCGACGAGGCCTACCGGCGCTCGGGCCGCGCGCTCTACACCGTGGAGACCCATGTGACGCACCAGGCGGAGGCGCGCTCGCTCGAGCCCCTCTACGTCACGAGCCGCGTGCTCGAGGTCGACGACAAGCGCGTGCGGCTCTTTCACGTGCTGCACCGGCGGCGCGATGAGGCGCAGGTGGCGACGGCCGAGCAGCTGTATCTGCACGTCGATACTGCGGCGGGCAAGGCTTCGCCCATGGACGCGGGCGTACGGGGGCGCCTCACGGCACTGCGGGCGGCGCAGGCGCGGCTGCCGCCGCCTCCCGAGGCCGGGCGCCTCACCGGCAAGGCGCGTTGATGCCGAAGATCGTCGATCACGAGCGCCGCCGCGACGAGATCGCGCTGGTCGCCTGCCGGGTCGTGGCGGAATACGGCTTCGACCAGGCGACGATCGTCCGCATCGCGCGCGAGGCCGGCTACACCACCGGCATGGTGGCGCACTATTTCGACACCAAGCAGGAGATCGTCATCGCGGCGCTGCGCCTGATCCTGCGCCGCATCGAGGAGCGGCTCACGGCGGCGGCCGGCGACGGCGACCGGGAGCTGCTGGCGCTGCTCACCGAGGCGCTGCCGGTCGATGCGACGCGCTTCACCGAGTGCGCGTTCTGGACCGCGTTCTGGGGACAGGTGTCGGCCGACAAGCGCCTCAAACGCATCAATGCCTGGATGCACCGCGAGTACCTCAAGCTGTTCGAGCGCTGTCTGGCGCGCGGCTGGCGCGAGTGGCGGCAGTGGTCACCGCAGGTGCGTGACCAGGTGCTGCGCTCGGTAGTCACTTTCATCAATGGCCTCACGGCGAGCGTGGTGGCGAGCCCGCGTGACTGGCCCGCGGCGCGCCAGATCGGCCAGCTGCGGCTGCAGCTCGAGATGCTGCATGCCTGGGCGTCGGGCGCGGCCGCCTCGAGCCCCGCGCGCCGCAGCCGCCGCGCGGCCGCGGCCGTTGCCTAGGAGAGCACCGTGGATTTCAGTCTCAGCGAAGAGCAACAGCTGATCGTCGACACGACGCGCAAGTTCGTGCGCGAGGAGCTCGTGCCGCACGAGAACCAGGTCGAGCAGACCGGCGCGGTGCGCCCGGAGCTCCACCGCGAGCTGCGGGCCAAGGCGCAGGCCGCGGGCCTGTTCGCCGCCAACATGCCGGCCGAAGTCGGCGGCGCGGGTCTGGGGGGCGTCGCCTGGGTGCTGTACGAGAAGGAGCTCGGCCACACGAGCTACGCGCTGCAGTATGGCTGCGTGGCGCGGCCATCCAACATACTGCTCGCCTGCAACGGCGAGCAGCGTGCGCGCTACCTGCTGCCGGCAGTGCGCGGTGAGCGCACCGAGTGCCTCGCCATGACCGAGCCGCAGGCGGGCTCCGACCTGCGGGGCATGAAGACCACTGCGGTGGAGCGGGGCGGCGATTTCGTCATCAACGGCACCAAGCATTTCATCAGCCACGCCGATCATTCCGACTTCGTCATCCTGTTCGCCGCGAGCGGCGAGGAGGAGGGTGCGCGCGGTCGCAGGAAGCTGATCACGGCCTTCCTGGTGGATATGGGAACCCCGGGCTTCACGGTACGGCGCGGCTACCAGAACGTCTCACACCGGGGCTATACCAACAGCATCCTCGAGTTCAACGACTGCCGCGTGCCGAAATCGGCGGTGCTCGGGGAAGTTCACCAGGGCTTCGAGGTCGCCAACACCTGGCTCGGCGCCACGCGGCTGCAGGTCGCGGCCAACTGCCTGGGCCGCGCCGAGCGGGCCCTGGCGCTCGCCATGCAATGGGCGGCCGACCGCCGCCAGTTCGGCCAGCAGATCGGCAAATTCCAGGGCGTCGCCTTCAAGCTCGCCGACATGACAGTCGAGCTGCGCGCGGCGGAGCTCCTGACGCTCGAGGCGGCGTGGAAGCTCGGGCAGAACATCGCCACCGACATGGACATGGCGATGGCGAAGCTGAAAGCGAGCGAGATGCTTGCCATGGTGGCGGACGAGGCGCTGCAGATCCACGGCGGCATGGGGCTCATGACCGAGCTGCCGCTCGAGCGCATCTGGCGCGATGCGCGCATCGAGCGCATCTGGGACGGCACGAGCGAGGTGCAGCGGCACATCATCTCGCGCGCGCTGCTGCGCCCGCTCGGGGGCTAGAGTGCTGAATGGCCGCGCGCTGAACAAGACATTTTCGGGAACGCCGCCCGAAGTCAGCGCCCCTTCCACAGCGGCTTACGCTTCTCGGCGAAGGCGCGTGCGCCTTCCTTCAGATCCTCCGAGCGGATCACCTTCTGCACGGCGCTCAAGGCGTCGTGCACCTCGAAGGCCTGGTGCTCAGGCGTCATCTCGGTCTGGCGCAGCAGCTGCTTGATCGCCGGAAAGAGCAGCGGCGGCCCGTCAGCGAGCCCCTGGGCGATCTCACGCGCCTTGGCGAGACTTGTGCTCTTCGGGACCACATGGTTGGCGAGCCCCCAGTGCTTGGCCTCCGCGGCGTCCATCCAGCGGCCGGTCATGAGGAATTCCACCGCGACGTGGTAGGGAATGCGGCGGCGCAGCTTGATGGTGCCGGCATCGGCGAGCACGCCGACGTTGATCTCCGGCAAGGCGAACTTGGCCTGCTCCTCCATGACGATGATGTCGGTGCCGAGGACCAGCTCCATGCCGCCGCCGCAGGCGATGCCGTTGACCGCCGCGATCAGCGGCTTGTCGAGATTGCGCGGATAGTTGAGACCGCCGAAGCCGGCGGCCCCCCAGTCGGTGTCGGACTCTTCACCGGCGGCCGCACCCTTCAGATCCCAGCCGGCGCTGAAGAAGCGCTCGCCCGCGCCGGTGACGATGCAGATGCGCAACGCCGGGTCGTCGCGGAAAGCCTCGAACACCTTGTTGAGGCGCCTGCTGGCCGCGAGATCGATGGCATTGGCTTTGGGGCGGTCGAGCGTTACCTCGAGGATGGCGCCGTTGACGACCGTGTGGACTCCGCCGGAGGAGCTGTGGATGAGGTCTGACATTTCGCGATTACTCCGTCAGTCGGATCAGGGCATCCACTGCCACCGCGCCGAGGCTCGCGGGCCGGACGATGACCGGATTGATGTCGAGCTCCGACAGTGTCTCGAGATTGGCCTGCGCGTAGCGGGCGCAGGCGAGGGCAGTCTGGACGAGCGCCGGCACGTCGCCGGCCGGCCGGCCGCGGAAGCCCGCCAATAAGCGCGCCACCCGCAGTCTCCGCAGCGCCATCTCGATGGACGCGGCGTCGAAGGGCGGCAGGAGCGTGACCGAGTCCCGCAGCAGCTCGGTGAGCACGCCCCCGGCGCCGAGCACCAGGAGCTGCCCGAACTGCGGGTCGACCGTGACGCCGATCAGCACCTCGGCGACCCCGTCGGTGACCATCTCCTCGATCAGCAAGCTGTCGGAGAGCACGGCGAGCCGCTGCGCGGCCTGGGCCGCCTCGGCGGCGCTGCGCACGTTGAGCACCACGCCGCCCACCTCGGACTTGTGCTCGAGGGTTTCAGCCGCGGCCTTGATGACCACTGGGAAGCCGAGCGCTTCGGCGGCACCGGGCGCATCGCGCGGCGGCACCACCGCCGAGCGCGGTACGCGCACGCCATGAGCGGCGAGCGCTGCCTTGGCGCCGTGCTCGGTGAGCGCACGGGCCTGCTCTCTCAGTACCCGCGGGTGGCGCAGCTCGATGCCCGGGCCGCGCCGCCAGGCCTGGCCGACGCCGCCCGCCAGGTCGAGGGCCTCGAGGGCCTCGCGCTGGCCCTGCAGCGGCACGACGCCCGCCGCCAGGCAGCGTTCGCGAGTCGCGGCGGGGAGCGACTCGGGGAGCGAGGAAATCACCGCGCCGCGCGACGGCGCGCCGGGAATCGCCGCGATGAACTCCTCGATGCCGCTCAGATACGCGCTCGCGTCGGCCTCGCCCTCCGGCGGGCAGTCGATCATGAAGCCGACGGCGTCGAAGCCCGAGCGCTGGGCGACCCTGAACATCTCGCGCATGCGCGGCCGGTCGAACCACACGTAGGTCTGGAAATCCAACGGATTTGCGAGCGCCACCCGCTCGGAGAGGATCTCACGCAGGCGCGCGGCGCTCGCCGTGGGGAGCGGGGAAAACTCGAGTCCGAGGTGGCGGGAATTGTCGGCGGTCATCGCCATGTCGCCGCCCGATGCGCCCATGACGAGCACGCGCTTGCCCGGCAACGGGCCGCCGCAGTGAAACAGCTTGAGCGTTTCGCACAAAGTGCCGAGCGATTCGCAGCGGGCGATTCCCGCCTGCCGGCAAAAGGCATCGAAGGCCGCGTCGGCGCCGGCGAGCGCGCCGGTGTGCGTGTGGGCGGTGCGTGCGGCCGCGGCCGTGCGCCCCGCCTTGACGAGCGCGACGGGCTTGCCGGCGGCGCGCGCGGCGGCGACGGCGCGCGCGAAACGCGTGATGTCTCTGACGCCCTCGAGGTAGAGCCCGAAGGCGGTGACGCGCTCATCGGCGGCCAGCAGCTCGATCAGGTCCTCGGCGGCGAGCCGCGTCTGGTTGCCGACGGTCAGCACGCAGCCGACAGGGAGGGATCGGCCGTTGAAGAGGAGATTGAGCGAGATGGTGCCGCTTTGGCAGATGAGCGCCACGCCACGCTCGCGGCGTGCGCCCACCACCTGATCGGGCCACAAGGCGACGCCGTCGAAGAAATTGATGAAGCCGTAGCAGTTCGGGCCGAAGAACGGCAGCTCGCCGGCGCCCGCCAGCAGCTCCTCCGTGAGTCGCCGGCCTTCCGCGGTGCCGCTCTCGGAGAAGCCGGCCGCGAAGCAGACGAAGCCACCGGCGCCGCGGGCGCTCAGGGCCGCGGCGATCGCGGGGACCTCGCGATGCGGCGCGGCGACGAAGGCCGCGTCCGGAGCGCCCGGGAGCTCGTCGACGGAGCGGAAGTAGCGCTGCTCCGGGGTCGAGGGGCGCGACGGATGCACGCGCCAGAGCTCGCCCCGGTAGCCGATCCTGCGGCTGGCGGCGGCCACGGCGTCCGCCCACTCGCCGCCAATCAGCGCGACGCTGCGCGGCGCGAGCAGGCGCTCCATGGCGCGCGAACTCATCCGCCGCGCGCCCCGCCGCGCAGGCTGAGCGCGCGTGACCCGGGGCCGAAGTCGGCGGCCGGGGCTGCGGCAGCGAGCGCAGCGATCGCGGACGCAACCGCAGGCGGAAAGGGCTCGGACCCGGGGCTGTGGCCCTGGCGCACGTGCAGCAGCATGAACTCGACGGTCGCCGCCACGGGTCCGTCCGGCGCGCGGCGCAGCGTGAAACCTGCGTGCAGGCGCTTATGATCGCTGCCGAGGACGGTGACGGCGACGGCGACACGATCGCTCTGCTTCACCTCGGAGAGGTAGTGCACGTGCATTTCCAGAGTGTAGAGGGTGCAGCGCGTGCGGGCCCGGTAGGCGGCGTCGAGCCCCAAGCGGTCCATGAGCGCGTCACAGGCGCTGCTGGCCATCAGGCCATAGTAGGCATCACGGACATGACCGTTGTAGTCGATCCAGGCCGGCTCGATCGCCGTTTCGTATATGGGGACTCCCGCCACGATGCCGGCACGCGCGCGTCAGTGGAGCTTCAGGCGGTCGCGCGCCTCGGCGGCGCCGACGACCCGCGCACCCATGGCCTCTATGAGGGTGCGCGCCTTCTCGACCAGCTGCGCATTGCTCGCGTAGACGCCCCGGCTCAGATACAGGTTGTCCTCGAGACCGACGCGCACGTTGCCGCCGAGCAGCACCGACTGCGCGACCCACGGCATCTGCATGCGGCTGACCGCGAAGGAGGTCCACACACAGCCGGGCGGCAGATAGTTGACCATCGCGAGCAGGTGACCGGTGTCGGCCGGCACCCCGTAGGGAATGCCGGTGCACAGCTGAATGAGCGCCGGCGCGCCGATCAGCTCCTCCTTGATGAGCTGCTTCACGAACCAGAGGTTGCCGGTATCGAACACCTCGAGCTCGGGCTTCACGCGCAGGTCGCGCAGGATGGCCGCGCCCTGGCGCAGGTAGTTGGGCGTGGATACGTAGGCGCGGTTGCCGTCGCCGAAGTTGAGCGAGCCACAGTCGAGCGTGGCGATGTCGGGACGGTAGAGCCCCTCCTGGCACAGGTCGATCACGTGCCGCATGCGCTCTTCCTGGCTGACGAAGTCGCTGCCCGCCGCCGGCGTGTCGGCGAGCCCCTGATCTCCCACGCAGATGTAACCGCCCATGCCGCAGGTGAGGTTCACCAGCACATCGACCCTGCTCTCGCGGATCCGCTTCACCACCTCGCGGTAGTGACGCGTCGCCATGCTGAAGGCGCCGGTCTCGGGATCGCGCACGTGAATGTGCACGATGGCGGCGCCGGCGCGTGCGGCCTCGACCGCCGAGGCGGCAATCTGCTCGGGGGTGATCGGGCAGTGAGGGCTCTTGGTGACCTTGGTGTCGTCGCCGGTGACGGCACAGGTGATGATGACGTCGGAGTTCATGTCGGCCCTCGAGCTCAGCGCCTGACGTGATAATATTATGGCCATAATAATATAGCGCGACGGCGCGGCGCGGCAAGCCGCGCCCGCGCGAGAGGAGCGAGCCATGCAGACGCAATTGTTGATCGGCGGGCGGCTCACCGGTGGCGAGGGCCCCCCGGAGACGGTGCTCGATGCAGCGAGCGGTGCGCAAATCGCCGCCGTTGCCTCGGCCAGCCTCGAGCAGGTGGAGGCGGCGGTGACCGCGGCGGAGGCGGCCTTCGACGGCTGGGCCGGCACGGCACCGCGGGAGCGCGCGGCGCTGCTGCTGAAGATCGCGGAAGGCATCGAGCGCGAGGCGGCCGCTTACGCGAGCCTCGAGTCGCGCAACACCGGCAAGCCGCTGCCGGCGATGCTCAACGACGAGATGCCCTCGATCGCGGACGTGTTCCGCTATTTCGCCGGGGCGTGCCGCATTCCCCAGGGACTGGCGGCCGGGGAGTATCTGCCGGGACACACGAGCATGATCCGCCGCGACCCGGTCGGCGTGGTCGGGTCGATCGCGCCGTGGAATTACCCGTTGATGATGGCGGCGTGGAAGATCGCGCCGGCGATCGCGGCCGGCAATACCCTGGTACTCAAGCCCTCCGAGCAGACGCCGCTCACGGCCCTGAAGCTCGGCGAGCAGCTTGCCGCGATCCTGCCGCCGGGGGTCGTCAACATCGTCTGCGGGCGGGGCGAGCCGGTCGGCACGGCGCTCACCGGCCATCCGCGCGTGCGCATGGTGTCGCTGACCGGGGACGTGGGTACCGGCCAGAAGGTGCTGGCCGCGGCGGCCGGGAATCTCAAGCGCACGCACCTCGAGCTCGGCGGCAAGGCCCCGGTCATCGTCTTCGACGACGCCGACCTCGAGGCGGTCGTGGCGGGAGTACGCACCTTTGCCTTCTACAACGCCGGCCAGGACTGCACGGCGGCCTGCCGCCTGTATGCGGGCGAGCGCATCTACGAGCGCCTGGTCGCGGATCTCACCGGTGCCGCGCGCAGCATTCGCGTGGGGACGCAGCAGGAGCCCGGTGTCGAGATGGGCCCGTTGATCTCGGAGAAGCAGCGCGAGCGGGTGGCAGGCATGGTGGCACGCGCGGCGGCGGCGGCGCACATGGAGGTTACGACCGGGGGAGCCAGGCGTGCCGGCGGCGGCTTCTTCTACGAGCCGACGGTGATAGCCGGCGCCCGCCAGGGGGATGAGATCGTGCAGCGCGAGGTGTTCGGACCGGTGGTGTCGGTCACGCGCTTCAGTGACACGAGCGAAGCGCTGCGCTGGGCCAACGATTCGGAATACGGGCTCGCGTCCTCGGTTTGGACGCGCGACATCGGCCGCGCGATGCAGGTCGCGGCACGGCTGCAGTATGGCGCGACGTGGATCAACACCCATTTCGCCACCGTGAGCGAGATGCCGCATGGCGGCTTCAAGCGCTCGGGCTACGGCAAGGATCTGTCGGTCTACGCGCTCGAGGACTACACCGTCGTGCGGCACGTGATGGTGAAACGCTGATGCCGGCCGGCTGCCGCGCGGCGGGCGCGGCGCTGCTCGCCGCGCTGCTCGCCGCGCTGCTCCTCGCCTCCTGCGGCCGCGGCGCCCAGGGCGGCGGCGAGCAGCCGGTGCTGCACGTCTACAACTGGGCCGACTACATCGGTAGCGACACGATCGCGGAGTTTGAGCGCGCCACCGGCATCCGGGTCGAGTACGACACCTACGATTCCGACGAGACCCTCGAGGCGAAGATGATGGCGGGCGACTCGGGCTACGACGTCGTCAGCACCTCGACCGACTTCTTCGCGCGCCAGATCAAGGCCGGCATCTACCAGCCGCTCGAGCGCTCGCGCCTCCCCAACTGGGGCAACCTCGATCCGGGCGCGCTGGCGATCGAGGCCGTGGCCGACCCCGGCAATCGCTACGCCATGCCCTACCTGCACGCGGTCAATGGCTTTGCCTACAACGTCGACCAGGTGCGCAGGCGCCTGGTGGACGCGCCGGTCGACAGCCTCGACCTGATCTTCAGGCCCGCGATTCTCGCCCGCTTCGCCGATTGCGGCGTGTCGTTCCTCGACTCGGCCGAGGACGTGCTGCAGCTCGCGCTCAACTACCTGCACCTCGACCCGAACACCGCGAGTGCCGCCGACTATGCTCAGGCGGAGAAGCTGCTGCTCTCGGTCCGCCCGTACGTCAAGGCCTTCGATTCCTCGGAGTACATGAACGGGCTCATCAACGGCGAGTTCTGCATCTCCATGTCCTGGTCCGCGGACTATTCCACCTCGCGCGCCCGGGCCCGGGCCGCCGGTGTCGACGTGCACCTCGCCTTCACGGTGCCGAAGGAGGGTGCCAACGGCACCTACGACGCGCTGCTCATTCCGGCCGATGCGCCGCACCCGCACAATGCCCACCGCTTCCTGAACTTCATTCTCGAGCCGAAGGTGATCGCCGCCATCACCAACGAGATCCACTACGGTAACGACAACCGCGCGGCCAACGCCTACGTCGACCCGCAGATACTCAACGACCCGACGATCTACCCGACCGCGGAGGTGGCGGCGCGCCTGTACCACTCGCACGAGGTCGGCCCGGCCCTCGAGCGTCTCCGCACGCGCACCTGGACGCGGATCAAGACGGCGCTCTAATGGACCGGTACCTGCGTGCGCCTGGGAAGAGTTCGCGCGTCACTGTTCCGCGAGCTGCAGCTCGAGCGCGCGGCGGCGCTCGGCCCGCCGCATGAGCCAGCCGGCGCTCAGGATGATGACCCCCACACCGCACACGATGAGACTCGCGAGCGCGTTGATGTCCGGACTCACGCCGAGTTTCACCTTCGAATAGATCACCATCGGCAGGGTGCTCGCGCCCGGGCCGGAGACGAAGCTCGAGATCACCAGGTCATCGAGCGACAGCGTGAAGCACAGCAACCAGCTCGAGACGATCGCCGGGGCGATGATCGGCAGGGTGATCTCGAGAAAGGCGCGCGCGGGTCCCGCGCCGAGATCCATCGCCGCCTCCTCGAGCGAGCGGTCGGCGCTCGCGAGGCGCGCCTGCACCGTGATGGTGACGTAGGCGGTGCAGAAGGTGACGTGCGAGATCACGATGGTGGTGAAGCCGCGGTGCGGCCAGGAAAGCAACTGCACCATTGACACGAACAGCAGCAGTTGCGTGATGCCGGTGATGATCTCCGGCATGACGAGCGGTGCATTCACCATGCCGGTGAGCAGCAGCCGCCCGGGGAATCGGGCAAAGCGCACCAGGGCGACGGCCGCCAGCGTGCCGAGGACCACCGCCCCCGTGGAGGCGCTCACCGCCACCTCGAGCGACAGGAGCGCCGCCTCGAGCAGCTGGCGGTTGTGCCACAGGGCGCCGTACCACGCGGTGGAGAAGCCGCCCCAGACATTGACGAGCGGCGAGGCGTTGAACGAGTAGCCGATCAGCACCAGGATCGGGAGGTAGAGGATCGCGATGCCGAAGCACAGCAGCGAGAAGAGAAACAGCGAGCCACGCCGTTCCACGGGACCTCAGGCTTCGAGCTGGCGCACGTTGTAGTACTGGTAGATGGCGATCGGCCCGACCAGCAGCAGCAGGAACGCGATCGCCACCGCGGCCGCCACCGGCCAGTCGTGATTGCCGAAGAACTCATCCCACAGCACCCGTCCGATCATCAGGTTGTTGGGACCGCCGAGGAGCGAGGGAATGACGAACTCGCCCACTGCCGGGATGAATACCAGCATCGAGCCCGCGATCATTCCCGGTATGGACAGCGGCAGCGTGACATCGAGAAAAGCGCGCCACGGAGTGCTGCCGAGGTCGGCGGCCGCCTCGAGGAGCGTCGCGTCGAGCTTCTCGAGCGTCGCGAACAGCGGCAGCACCATGAAGGGCAGATAGGAATAGATGATACCGAGATAGACCGCGAGATTGGTGCGCATGATGCGCAGCGGGTGCTCGATGAGGCCGAGATTGAGGAGCACGGTGTTCAGCAGGCCGTTGTCGCGGATGATGCCCTCGAGGGCGTAGACGCGCAGCAGGAACGAGGTCCAGAAGGGCAGCATGATGATGAGCAGCAGCACGCTCTGGGTCGCGCGCGGCGCGCGCGCGATCGCATAGGCCATCGGGTAGCCGAGCGCCAGGCAGATGAGGGTGGCGAAGAACGCGGTGCGCAGCGAGAACAGATAGGCGGCCCCGTACAGCTCGTCGGTGAGGAGGTAGCGATAGTTCGCGAGCGTCGCCGCGAGCCTGAGGCCGTGAGCGTGCGTCCACGTCAGCACGTCGGTAAACGGCGGCACGCGCGCGGCGGTCTCCGCGAAGCTGATCTTGAAGGCGAAGGCGAATGGAATGAGGAAGAACAGCAGCAGGAAGATCAACGGCGGCAGGATGATGAACCAGCGGCCCGCGCTTCCGGTTGTTCTCATGGTGTGTGCGCGTTGCGTCCGGGTACCCGGCGACTATTGTGCGGGATAAACCCGCCGCCCGATAGAACGCCGCTGGTGCGCGCGCTCAGGTCCGCTAAGGGGCGCGGCGCGCCGGGCCGCGGGCAGGCTCCCGCACGGGAGCGGGGAATTGTCCCGGGAATACCGAACGCAGGTAGGCGAGGGCACGTGCCACCAGGGCGCGCCGGTCGATGTTCTCCTCGCTCTGGAAGGCGATCCCCTGCCACAGCACCTCGAGCACCCCGATCAGCCCGAGTGCCACCCCGTCGGCATCGAGGTGCGTCGCGCCGGTCTGTGCGATCAGCTCGCGCGTGAGCTCGCGCACCAGCGCGGCGAAGTCCTCGTCCTTCTGCCCGCAGATCTGCAGATACTCCTGGCGCGAGCTCGCCTCGCCCCAGAACGAGTACCAGACCGAGACCTTGCGGGGACTGGCGATCTCGGCGTCCAGGTAGAGCTCGACCAGCAGCCCGAGCGCCACGACGGGCGAATGCTTGAGCGCGGCGACGGGCTTCAGTACCCGCTGCTCGAACTCGGAGGCGAGATACTCGAGCGCCGCGACCAGCATGGCCGCCTTGGACTTGAAATAGAAGCGCACGATGCCGGGTGACAGCCCGGCGAGCGCCACCACGCGGCTGACCGTGGTGCGCGAGGGTCCGTAGATGTGCAGCGCCGAGATGCAGGCCTCGATCAGGCGCTGCCGCGCGCGCACCCGCCCGGGGCGGGCGCGATCCGCCGCGGCTGCCGGGAGCGCGGATGGGGTTGGAGTCGACATGCGCCGCGACGCCACCGCGGCTCAGCTGAAGCGCGCCGGCGCGCTCGGCAGACGCACCTCAGGGATGCGCGCGCGCAGCAGGTTGTGGAATTCGAGCATCCAGGTCTCGATCTGCGACAGCGGCCCCGGCCGGTAGTGGCTGTCGGCGATGCCACGCTGCAGACGCTCGCAGAGCTCCCGGTCCTCGTTGTTGACCTGCATGTTGATGCGGTTGCCGAGCCAACGGAGCAGCCGCATCTCGCGCCGCCCGTCGCGCAGCCCGAAGGAGGCGCTGCGGATCAGAGCCTTTCCCGGTCCGCGCGGCAGCACCTGAAAGAAATCCATCTGCTCGGGGAAGATGTCGATGCCGTGATTGGGCAGGTAGCTGTAGAAGCGCCAGCTGCGGCGCTCCCGTTCCGGCAGATGCGGCGCCGTCACCTCGCCGACGTATTTCTGATAGAGCCGCTCGCTCCAGCGCGGCGAGGGCGCCGCGCGCATCCAGCTGATGCCGCGCCCGATGCCGGGAACGCCGCGCTGGTCCTCGTAATCGGGTGTGAACATGCGGGCGAGGCCCGGATGGCCGATCGGCACATGATAGGACTCGAGATAGTTGTCGATCGCGATCTTCCAGTCGACGTTCCACTCCTCGGTGAAGAGCGGCTGCGTCGGCACGAGCTCGTCCAGCCGATAAGGTGCCAGCTCTTCCATGAGCGGTGCCCACGCCTGCGAGGGAGGCAGGGGCGCCTCCGCGGCGAGGCACACCCAGACGAAACCCAGCGCCTCCTCGAGCCGCACCGCAGCGAGCCCGTGCTCGCGCAGGTCGAGATCGGGAAAGCTGTCGCGGGCGGGAGTGGCGAGGAGGGAGCCGTCGTAGCGGTAGGTCCAGCCGTGGTACGGACAGGTGATGCGCCCGGGACAGCGCCCGGCGCCCTCGAGCAGGCGCGTGCCGCGATGCCGGCAGGTGTTGGAGAGCGCACGGATTGCGCCGGTCGCATCGCGCAGCACGATCACGCTGTCGCTTCCCAACTCGAAGGTGACGTAGTCCCCGGCGCGCGGGATCTGGCTCAGGTGGCAGGCGATCTGCCAGCTGGGCTTCAGGATGCGCTCGAGCTCGAGCCGCGTCATCTCGGGGTGGTTGTACACCCACGCGGGCAGGGAGCGGGCAGCGGTGGCCGGCGCAGCCTCGAGCGGGCGGGCGATGGGGGAGCTCATGGGGGGCACTCCTGGCCTACGTTTTATATGACCGTTTAATTTTAACCCAGAAAACTATATGATCATATAGTCCGCTGCCGGAAAAGCGGATTCCTGTCCCGGAAATCACTTGGGGAGCGAGGCAGCCGATGGCTCGAACCATGACGAAGAACCGCGAGCACTTCCGGCGGGCGCTGACCCGGCTGCCTCTCGGGGTGGCGTCGAATTTCCGCTACTGGGGCGAGGACCGCACCATCTACGTCAAGGAGGGTCGCGGCGCGCGCGTCACCGATCTCGACGGCAACGTCTACGTCGATTACCGCATGGGCTACGGGCCTTCGATCCTCGGCTACGCCGATCCGCGGGTGGATGCGGCGGCGCGCGAGGGCATGAAGGTCGGCGGTGTGTTCGCGCTCTCGACCGAAGCTGAATATGAGGTGGCCGAGCGCATCGCGAAGATGGTGCCGGCCGCCGAGCTGGTGCGCTTCTCCAACTCGGGCACCGAGGCGGTGATGGCGGCGCTGCGCCTGGCGCGGGCCTACACCCGGCGCGACGACTACGTGATCCTCGAGGGCAGCTACCACGGCCTGTTCGATGCGGCCATGTGGTACACGCCCATGGACAAGTGGAAGCAGGTGGGCGACCCGGAGGTGCAGCCCTACAGCGAGGGGGTGCCGCTCGCCACGCGCCAGTTCGCCCACTTCGTGCAGGCGAACGACGCCAACCAGCTCGAGGACGTGCTCAGGCGCCACGCAGATCGCATCGCGTGCCTGCTGGTCGAGCCGATCATGGGCAACTGTCTGGGGATCGCGGCCGAGCCGGCCTACGTGCGCGCGGCGCGCGAGCTGTGCGACCGCTACGGCGTGGTGCTGATCATCGACGAGGTGAAGACCGGCTTTCGCGTGGCGCGCGGCGGCGTGCAGGAGCTCTACGGGGTGCGCGCCGACCTCTGCACCTTCGCCAAGGCGATCGCCAATGGCTATCCGATCTCGGTGCTCGCCGGGCGCGAGGACATCATGCGCAAGCTCGGCCGCGGGGTCGCCCACGGCGGCACCTATACCGCGCATCCGGTGTCGCTGGCGGCGGCGTCCAAGACGCTCGAGATCCTCCAGGAGACGGATGCGCTCGCGTCGCTCGCCGCCTACGGCGCGCGGCTGCGCAATGGCATGAGCCAGATCCTGAGGAGCCGCGGCATCGCTCACAGCTTCGTGGGCCATCCTTCCATGAGCGGCCTGTATTTCGCGCACGATCCGCCGCGCACCTACCGCGACTGGAAGAGCAGCGACTACAGCTTCTATGACGCCGCGGCGCGCGTGCTGCACGATGAGTGCATCCTGTGCGAGCCCGACTCGCGCGAGCCGTGGTTCGTGTCCGCAGCGCACGACGACGCGTGTCTCGCCGACACGCTGGGCGCCTTCGAGGTGGCGATCGACCGCACCCTGGATGCGCTTCCCGGCACGCGCCGCGCGCAGTTCGGGCTCATGCGCGGAGAGCCGGCGGCGTGAGTCGACCCGCGCCCACGCGCCACGACGCCATCGTGGTGGGCGCCGGGCACAACGGCCTGGTCGCGGCCTGCTACCTGGCGCGCGCGGGTCTCGACGTGCTGGTGCTGGAGCGCAACCCCTACATCGGCGGCGCGGCCGTGAGCCGCCGCCTCTACGACGGCTTCACCTACTCGAACTGCTCCTACGTCTGCAGTCTCCTGCGCACCGAGATCATCCGCGCGCTCGAGCTGCCGCGTTTCGGGCTGCAGATCATCCCCTACGAGGGCGGCTGCACGCTGATGCGCGGCGGCGGGCACCTGGCGCTCTATGACAATCACGACGCCCTGCGGCGCGAGTTTGCGCGGCACTCGCGCCGTGATGCCGAGAGCTATGACCGCTTCGTGCGCGACATGCTGCGGCACTGCCGCTTCATCAAGCCGCTGCTGCTGCGCACGCCGCCGGATCCAAGCTCGTTCAGGCCCCGCGACCTCAGCGAGCTCCTGTGGCTCGGCCGGCACTTCAGCGGCCTCGGCGAGGCGCGCCTCTACGACACGCTGCGCTTCTTCACCATGAGCTGCGCCGACATGCTCGAGGAGTATTTCGAGAGCGAGATCGTCAAGGCGCATCTCGCCGGGAGCTCGATCATCGGCACGGCGCTCGGACCGCGCTCGCCGGGTAGCGCCTACGTGCTGCTGCACCACTATATGGGGAGCATCGACGGTGCGGTGGGCGCATGGGGCTTCGCGCGCGGCGGCATGGGGGCGATCACCCGGGCGCTGGCCGCATCGCTCGAGGCAAGCGGCGGCCGGGTGCGCGCCGAGGCTCCGGTCGAGCGCATCACCGTGCGCAACGGGCGCGCCAGCGGCGTGGTGCTCGCGGGGGGCGAAGAGATCCGCGCGCCGATCGTGGTGTCGAATCTCGACGTGAAGCGCACCTTCCTCGAGAGCGTCGATCCCAGAGAGCTTCCGGGAGAGTTCCTCGATTCGGTGCGCAAGTTCAAGATCCGCGGCTCCTCGGGCAAGCTCAACATCGCGCTCGATGGCCTGCCGCAGTTTCCGGCGATCCCGCAGGGCTCGCCCTGCACGCGCGGCGACATGCACGTGACCGATACGCTCGAGATGCTCGAGCGCGGCTACGACGACTGGAAGGAGGGGCGCTGGTCGCGCTCACCGTACGTCGACATGCTGATCCCCTCGCAGATCGATCCCACCATGGCGCCCGACGGCAAGCATTACATGTCGGTGTTCGTACAGTACTGCCCGTACCGGCTGGCTGACGGCGAATGGACCGCGGCGAAGCGCCAGGCCTTCGGCGAAACGGTGATCGGGGCGATCGCGCGCCACAGCCCCAATTTCCGCGATCTGATCCTGCACGCCGAGATCCGCACCCCGCAGGACATCGAGAACGACGTGGGCCTCACCGAAGGCAACATCTTCCAGGGCGAGCTCAGCTTCGATCAGCTGCTGTTCAACCGCCCCGTCCCCGGCTACGCGCAGTATCGTGCGCCGCTCAAGGGGCTCTACATGTGCGGTGCCAGCACTCACCCGGGCGGTGGGGTCATGGGCGCGCCCGGCGCCAACGCCGCCGGGGAGATCCTCAGGGATCTCGGGAGACACTCATGAGCGCGGGCGCCGCAGCGGCGCGGTACGACTGCATCGTCATCGGCGGCGGCCACAACGGCCTGACGTGCGCGGCGTACCTGGCGCGCGCCGGCCGCTCGGTGCTGGTGCTCGAGGCGGCCGAGCGTCTGGGCGGCGCGGCGGTGACGCGCGAGTTCGCGCCGGGCTTCAGTGTGTCGGCCTGCGCCCATCTGCTGCATCTGATGCCGGGCTCGCTCGTGAGCGAGCTGGACCTGGCAACGCATGGCCTGAAGCTCGCCGCCGAGCGCATGCCCACGATAGCGCTCTCGGCCGACGATGCGCATCTGCCGCTCGGACCCGAGGGCGCGGCGGCACTGGCCGCGCACTCGCAGCGCGACGCCGCCGCTTACCCCCTCTACTGCGAGCGGCTGGGGCGCCTGGCCGCGGCGCTGCGGCCGGTGCTGAGTGCCACCCCACCGAGGCTCGGCAGCGCGGAGTGGAAAGACCGCACGGCGCTCCTCGGACTCGGTTGGCGGCTGCGCGCTCTCGGCAGGCGCGATCTGCGCGAGCTGCTGCGCATCGGCCCCATGTGCGTGCAGGACCTTCTCGATGAGCATTTCGAGTCGTCACTGCTGAAGGGCGCGCTCGCCTTCGATGCCGTGCTCGGCAGCAATTACGGGCCACGCTCGCCGGGCACGGTGTTCACCCTGCTGTATCGCCTGGCCGCGGCGGCGGGCGAGGGCGCGGGACTCGCGCAGCCGGCGGGAGGGCTCGGATCACTCTCCGAGGCGCTCGGCCGCGCGGCGCGGGCGGCGGGAGTCGAGATCCGCACCGGCGCCCCGGTCACCCGCATCCGGGTGCACGAGGATCGTGCGGCGGGCGTGGTGCTGCAATCGGGCGAGGAGATCGCAGGGCGGGTGGTGGTGTCGAGCGCCGACCCGAAGACGACCTTCCTGCGCCTGCTCGGCAGCGAGCATCTCGATGCCGGCTTCGTGCGCCGCATCGTGCATCTGCGCGCGCGCGGTCTCGCAGCCAAGCTCCATGTGGCACTCGACGGGCCGCCGCAGTTCGCGGGGCTCGCGCCGTCGGCGCTCGGCGCCCGCCTGCTGTGGGCGCCGACGCCGCAGCACATCGAGCGCGCCTACAACCACGCCAAGTACCGCGAGTACTCCTCGAGCCCGGTGCTCGAGATCACGGTGCCGACCATCGCCGACCCGACGCTGGCGCCAGCCGGCTGCCACGTGCTCTCCGTCGTGGCGCAGTACGCTCCCTACGAGCTGGCCGGCGGCTGGACGGAGGCGCGGCCGCGCTTTACGGAGCTCCTCATCGACACGCTCGCGGCGCTGGCGCCGGGCCTGCGCGCGCAGCTACGGCACGCCGAGCTGCTGACTCCAGCGGACATCGAGCGCGAGTTCCGCATGACCGGCGGCCACTGGCATCACGCCGAGCTGGCGCTCGATCAGTTCTTCGTGCTGCGGCCCGTTCCGGGGGTGGCGCAGTACCGTGCGCCGGTCGGCGGCCTGTTTCTGTGCGGCGCGGGCTGCCATCCGGGTGGGGGCGTGATGGGAATCGCCGGGCGCAATGCCGCGCGCCAGGTAGTGCGGGAGGCGGCCTGAGATGCTCACCGAGAGCGAGCCGCATTTTCGCCGGCCACTGCTGCCCACGCCGTTCCACGAGCGCTCGCGCGCTCTGAGCCAGGTCGACAGCTTCGTCCCCTGGGCGGGCTATACCACCGTCGACGTGTTCACGAGCGTCGAGCAGGAATACTTCGCGATCCGCAACGCCGCCACGCTCTACGACCTGACGCCGATGGTGAAGTACCGCATCGCCGGCGCCGACGCCCTGCGCTTCCTCAACCGCCTGATGACGCGCGATATCGCGAAGGTCCGCCCCGGCCGCGTAGCCTACGGCGTGTGGTGCAACGACGCCGGGAAGGTGATCGACGACGGCACCGTGTTCTGCCTCGGGGAGAACGAATACCGGCTGTGCACGGCCGAGCGGCAGCTCGACTGGCTGCTCGACTCGGCGCTCGGCTTCGACGTCGCGATCTCCGAGGTCACCGAGGAGGTCGCGGCGCTCGCGCTCCAGGGTCCGACTTCGTACGCGGTGCTGCGCAAGGCCGGGGTCGCGGGCGTCGAGCTTCTCAAGCCCTTCGAGCTCGGGACCTTCCCGCTGCCGGCGGCAGGGGACGCGCGGCTGATGGTGTCGCGCACCGGGTTCACGGGCGATCTCGGCTACGAGCTGTGGATGGAGCCGAAGGATGCCGAACGGGTGTGGGACGTTCTGATGGACGCGGGCCGCAGCCGCGGCATTCGTGCCATAGGCTCGCGCGCGCTCAACGTCGCGCGCATCGAGGCCGGATTCCTCCTGCCGAACGTTGACTTCATTCCGGGCGAGCGCACCATCCTCATCGGTACCGAGCGCTCGCCGCTCGAGCTGGGGCTCGCATGGCTGGTCGATTTCGGCAAGGGGCATTTCACCGGCAGGCGGGCGCTGCTGGCTGAGCAGCGCCGCGGCGCGCGGCGCCTCCTGGTCGGGCTCGACGTCGAAGGCACGAAGCCGGCGTACAGCGCTCTGCTCTACGCCGACCGGGGCCTGCGTCGCCAGACGGGCAGCGTCACTTCCGCGGCGTGGTCGCCTACCACGAAGCGCAATCTGGCGCTCGCCATGGTGGACGCGCCGCACTTCCGCAGGGGAGAAACGCTCTGGGCCGAGATCTATCTCAATCGCGAGCTGGTGTGGGAGCGGCGTGTGGTGCGTGCGCGCGTGGTCGAACGCCCCTTCTTTGCGCCGCAGCGGCGGCGGGCCACGCCGCCGGGAGACTTCTAGGAGCCGTGCGGTGATTGCCACACAACAGAAACAGATCGCCGACCGTCCCTGGCTCGATCCCACGGCGACGCCGCAGATCGTCATCGAAGGAGTGAGCAAGAGCTACGGGGGCATCACGGCGGTCGACCACGTGAGCCTCAGCATCTACAAGGGCGAGATGTTTGCCCTGGTCGGCGCCTCGGGCTGCGGCAAGACGACGCTGCTGCGCATGCTGGCCGGTTTCGCCGAGCCCACCGGCGGCCGCATCCTCATCGACGGCGTGCCGATGAGCGGCGTGCCGCCTTTCGAGCGCCCCGTCAACATGATGTTCCAGTCGTACGCGCTGTTCCCGCACATGACGGTGGAGCGCAACGTCGGCTACGGCATCAGCCGTATGGGGATGGATGCCGCGACGCGCCAGAGCCGCATCGCCGAGGCGCTCGAGATGGTGCAGCTCACGCACGTCGCGGGACGCAAGCCCCACCAGCTCTCGGGCGGGCAGCGCCAGCGCGTCGCGTTGGCGCGGGCGCTGATCCGGCGCCCCAAGGTGCTGCTGCTCGATGAGCCGCTGTCGGCGCTCGACAAGAAGCTGCGCGAGCAGACGCAGTTCGAGCTGATGGACCTGCAGTACAAGGTCGGTACCACCTTCATCGTCGTGACGCACGACCAGGACGAGGCCATGGCGCTCGCGACCCGCATCGCGGTCATGGACCACGGCAGGGTGGTGCAGGTCGGCACGCCGTCGGAGATCTACGAGTTCCCGGCGAGCCGCTTCGTCGCGGATTTCGTCGGCACCACCAATCTCTTCGAAGGCACCATCACCGCGTGCGAGCCGGGGCTGATCACCGTCCATTGCCCCGAGACCGGCTGCGACCTGCTGGTAGACGAGGACGGCCGCTTCGCGCCCGGTCAACGGGTATGGGTGGCGCTGCGGCCGGAGAAGATCCGGCTCGGCAAGCAGCCGCCGGGCGGCGCGCGTACCAATCAGCTGCGCGGCATGGTCTGGGAGCTCGGCTATCTCGGCAATCGCTCCACGTACCGAATCAAGACCACGAGCGGCAAGATGGTCACGGCGTTCTCACAGAACGAGCGGCGCACCTCGGAGTGGGCGATCGACTGGAGCGACGAGGTGTTCGTCAGCTGGGACGCCGATGCCGCCGTGCTGCTCGAGTCATGAATTCCGAAGTTGCGACAACAGGGGAGACCGACATGCTGAACGCAACCCGCACGACGACCTTACTCGGCTCGCTCGTGCTCGCGATGCTGTGCGCGGCGCTGCCGCTCGGAGCACTGTACGCCGACGAGGCCGCCTCCGCCGCCGGCCCTGCCAGCGCGCCGGGCGCGCCCGCAGGCGCAGAGGCCGAGCGCCCGCTGCAGGAGATCATCGTCACGGCTACCCGGCGCGAGGAGTCCCTCAGCAAGGTGCCGATCAGCGTCTCGGCGCTCAGCCAGAGCGATATGGACTCCCGCGGCATCAAGGACATGCAGGACGTCGTGCGCTTCGTGCCCGGCGTGACCATCGACAACTCCGGCACCAACGCCATCTCGATCCGCGGCATCTCCTCCTCGGCCGGCGCCGGCACGACCGGCATCTACATCGACGACACGCCGATCCAGATGCGCAGCGTCGGCTTCAACCCGAACGACACGCTGCCCAAGACCTTCGACCTCGAGCGGGTCGAGGTGCTGCGCGGCCCGCAGGGGACGCTCTTCGGCTCGGGGTCCGAGGGCGGCACGGTGCGCTACATCCTCACGCAGCCGAGCCTCACCTCATCCAGCACCTACCTGCGCAGCGAGGCCTCCTACACGCGCTACGGCGAGCCGGGCTACGAGTTCGGCGTGGCCCACGGCGAGCCCGCGGTCGACGGCGTGTTCGGCTGGCGCGCCAGCGCCTGGTATCGCTACGACGGCGGCTGGGTGGACCGCGTCGACCCGACCACCGGCGCCAAGCTCGCGAGCAACGTCGACTGGTCGGACGCGCTGGTGCTGCGTCTCGCGGGCGTGTGGCAGCCGGTGAGCGGCTTCACGGTGACGCCGAGCATTTTTTTCCAGGACCGCTATCTGCACGACCAGCCGACCTATTGGCCCGCTTACTCGAACCCGGGCGCCGGGCAGTTCAACACCGCGACCCCGGAGCGTATCCCCGACCCGGACCAGTACGTTCTTACAGCGGTCAAGATGCAGTGGGACCTCGCCAAGAGCCAGATCATCTCCAACACGTCTTACTACGACCGCAAGGAGAAGACCGGGTACCAGGGCACGGTGTATGACATGGCCTTCTACCAGAGCCTCGGATGGCCGAGTAACCCGCTGACCGGCGGGTTCGGCTGCGGCGTGCCGCCCCCGGCGGCGCCGCCCTGCTCGTGGTACCCGCTGCTCGATGCCAACGGGCTGCACCTGCCCGCGGGCTTCAGCAACTACTCGACGCCGAACGTCATCACCAACAAGCAGGCCAGCTGGGTGCAGGAGCTGCGCTGGCAGTCGGCCGATCCCAACGAGCGGCTGCACTGGACCGCGGGAATGTTCTGGCAGCTCGCCAAGGAGAGCAGCGTCGAGGAGCTCATCGACCCGCAGATCGACAATTTCTTCAACTACCTCTACGGGGTGCCGGCGACCCAGTTCTTCACCTATACGGACGTAAACGGCAACGTCGTCTCCCCCTACGCCTGCAACAGCAACGGGGTCTACACGGCCATCCCGAACTGCGACATCTACTACAACAGCAACACGACCTATGACCGGCAGTTCGCCCTCTATGGCGAGCTGAGCTACGCGCTCACCGACCAGTGGCGCCTGACGCTCGGCGAGCGCGTGTCGCACACGACCTTCGAGATCAGGAACTACGCCGACGGCCTCGAGAACTTCGGACCGACGCCGGTGAACGGCGTGCAGACTCCGGGTGTCGGGCGCACGGCTCAGACCAGCTCGAATCCCAACACGCCGAAGGTCAGCCTCGCATTCCAGGCCGATCCCAACAACCTGTTCTACGCGAGCTACTCCAAGGGCTATCGCGTCGGCGGCGGCAACCCGGAGCTGCCGAGCTACTGTGCCACCGATCTCGCCGCGATTGGCTATCCCAACGGTGCGCCGCTGACCTACGCGCCGGATACCACGCAGAACTACGAGATCGGCGCCAAGAACGCCTTTGGCGGCGTCCTGCGGGTCGCCACCAGCGTCTACTACATCGAGTGGAACAACATCCAGCAGAATGTCTACACGGGGGGCAGCTGCGGTCTGCAGTTCATCACCAATCTCGGCACCGCGGTGGCCAAGGGCTTCGACCTGCAGGCGCAGCTCGCGCTCGGCTCGTTGTTCGTTGATTTCGCCGTCGGCTACACCGACGCGCGCTATACGGCGGACTCCGCGGCGCCGACACCCGGCGCCCCGCCGCTCGCGCTCAAGGGCGATGCCATCTCGGGCCAGGCGGCCATCGACTATGCCCCCGGCACGAATCCTCCCTGGGAGGTATCGGTGGGACCGGAGTACCGCTTCCAGCTGGCGCAGCACGACGCCTTCGTGCGCCTCGACTACACCTACGAGAGCCGCAACCCCTGGCTCGCGGCGGTGCAGGACCCGCGCTCCTCGCAGTACATTCCGGCGAGCTACACGCTGGCCGCGACCAGCTTCCTGACGCTGCGCGCCGGGATCAACATCGGCGAATGGCAGATCGCGCCGTTCATCGACAACGTGCTCAACACCCACACGGTGACCAACTTCGCGCTTGGGCAGCTCGATCCCTACAATCCGGCGGGATCGCCGTCGCAGCAGCAGAACGCCTACACCTTCCGTCCGTTCACGGTGGGCGTCACGGCGACCTGGCGCGTGGGCGGCGGAGGGCACTAGCTCGCACGGTAACGCGCCAGGTGGTACCGTGCGGACGCATGCCACCTGGCGACAAGGGCGCGGCCGAGAGCGCCGAGAGACTCAATACCAGGGCCGCGGGCGTGGTCGGGCTCGCGGTGCTGTGCAGTCGGGTGCTGGGGCTCGCGCGCGAGCAGATCTTCGCGGCGCTGTTCGGCGGCGGTCGCATCATGGACGCGTTCACCATCGCGTTCCGCATCCCCAACCTGCTGCGCGACCTGTTCGCCGAGGGCGCGCTCTCGACCGCCTTCGTCACCACTTTCTCGAAGACCGTCGCCACTTCCGGCGAGGCCGCCGCCTGGCGGCTCGCCAACAAGGTGGCGACGCTCACCGCGGTTACGCTGAGCGCGATCACCGTGCTCGGCATCGTGTTCGCGCCCGCTCTGGTGGCGCTGCTGGCGCCAGGCTTCGCGGGCGAGAAGGCGGCGCTCACCATCATCCTGACGCGCGTCATGTACCCCTTCATCCTGCTGGTGTCGCTCGCGGCGCTGGTGATGGGGATGCTGAACGCGCGCAATGTGTTCGGCATACCGGCGATGGCCTCGAGCTTCTTCAACCTCGGCTCGATCATCGCCGGGGTGCTGCTCGGATTGTGGCTCGATCCGCACTTCGGCCCGCGCGCCATTCTCGGGCTGGCGATCGGCACGCTCATCGGCGGCGCGCTGCAGCTCACCGTGCAGCTGCCGGCGGTGGCCCGCCTGGGCTACCACTTCCACGCCGACTTCCGCTGGCGCGACCCGGGCGTCAGCTCGATCCTGCGCCTGATGGGCCCGTCGGTGATCGCGGCCAGCACCACGCAGGTGAACGTGCTGGTCAATTCGGTGTTCGCCTCGCGGCTCGGCGACGGGCCGACGTTCTGGCTGACGGTGGCCTTTCGCCTGATGCAGCTGCCCCTCGGGATCTTCGGCGTCGCGCTCGGCACCGTGGCACTGCCGCTGCTGGCGCGCATGGCCGCCACCGGCCAGCATGGGGGCTTTCGCAGCGAGCTGGCGCGCGGCATGCGGCTCGCCTTTCTCATGACGATCCCGGCCAGCATCGGCTTGATCGTGCTCGCCGAGCCCATCATCTCGGTGCTCTATCAGCACGGCCGCTTCGGTGCATACGAGACGGCGGAGTCGGCCGGCGCACTGCGCTTCTACGCCCTGGGGCTGTGTGGCTATGCGGCCCTCAAGGTGCTGGTGAGCGCCTTCTACGCGATCGACCGGCGCAAGACGCCGATGGTCGTGAGCTTCATCGCCGTAGCGCTGAACCTGGTGCTCAACTGGGTCTTCACCGTGCAGCTCGGCTGGGGCCATCGCGGACTGGCGTTCTCCACCGCCTGTGTCGCCACCAGCAATTTCCTCATTCTTTATCTCCTGATGCGTGCACATCTTGGCCGGCTCGAGTCGCGCGCCATGGCGGCGCTGCTCGGGCGCGTGACGCTGGCCTCGCTGGTGCTGCTCGTGATCGCCTGGGGGGGCGGGCAGCTGCTGCTCGCGGACTGGGCGGTGCAGCGCTTCTGGCCGAAGCTCGCGAGTCTTATGCTTGTCATCGGCTGCGCCGCCGCTGCGTTCTTCCTCTGTGCCTCGGCGCTCGGGATCAACGAGGTGCACGAGCTTGCCGGCGCGGTGCGGCGCCGGCTGCGGCGCACTGCAACTTAATCCCCGGAGCCGGACTCCAAGCACTGGCGGGCGGCGAGCGCGACGGTCACATTCAGTTACGATTCAGGAAAGGGACGGGATCATGAAGCGCATGAAGTCGTATACACGGATACTGCCCCCCCTCGCACTGCTCGGCTGCCTGTGCACGGCCACCCCGGCGCTGGCTCAGGTCTATTCCTACTATCCACCCTCGGGCGGCGACCGGCCGGTGCAGTGGTACATCGACGGCGGAGTCAGTATCACCTCCGGTCAGACCAGCACCTACTTCAACGACGGCTGGGCTATCGGCGGCGGTGTCATCTTCAAGCCCGATCCTCACGGGCCGTTCGCGCTGCGCGCCGATCTCGACTATGCGTATTACTCGGCTACCAGCGCCTTCATCAACGCTTCCGGGTCGCCGGGCAACTCCGGCTACATGGATACCTTGACCGGATCCCTCGACGGCCTGGTGCGGGCGCCGATAAGCCCGTCTGCGCGCTTCTACGCCATGGCCGGCATCGGCATCGCCTGGCGCGGCGTCTATCTCGGCCAGGGCGGGTACTACTGTAACCCCTTCTGGTACTACTGCGGCGGCGGCGGGTACTACGCCAGCGACTACAGCACGAACTTCGCCTGGAATGCCGGTCTCGGCGTGGATTTTCTCCTGCCTTACGGCCAGTCGTGGTTCATCGAGGCGCGCTACGAGCGCATCGAGACTTCGGGCGCGCCCACCGAGGTCATCCCGATCCGCTTCGGCTGGCGCTTCTAGGCGCCGGCTCGGCCGCGAACTCGAGGCACGCGGTCAGCACCCTCATCAGCACGGCGCGCAGCGGCGCGGCCACCGCGTCGTCGTAATCGCAGGGCCAGTCGGCCGGCGTGACGGGACCGCCGGGCTCACGCAGGTAGCCGCGGCAGGCAAGCTCCATCTGCACTGCGTGTACTCCCTCCGCCGGACGTCCGTAGTGGCGCGTTGTGTAGCCGCCCCTGAAGCGTCCGTTGGTTACGCGCGAGAAGCCGGACGCCTCGCACGCCGCCTCGAGTCGTGCCGTCAGCTCCGGCGCGCAGCTGGCACCGGAGTGAGTGCCTAGGTTGAAGTTGGGGAGCACGCCGGCGAACAGCCGCGGGATCTGTGAGCGGATCGAGTGGCAGTCGTACAGCACCACCCGCGGGTGCCGCTCGCGCAGGCGTGCGATCTCGCCGCGGATGGCGCGATGATAGGGCTCGAACCAGGTCGTGCGCCGTGCCGTGATCTCCTCGCCCCGGGGTGCCTCGCCGCCGTGATACAGCAGCTCGCCGTCGAAAGTGGTGGTCGGGCAGAGCTCGGTCGTGGCCTGCCCCGGGTACAGCGAGATCCCCGAGGGGTCACGGTTGGGGTCGATCAGGGTGCGCGACATGCGGGTGCGTATCAGCGTCGCGCCGAGCCCGGGCGCGAAGTCATAGAGCCGGTCGATCCACCAGTCGGTGTCCTTGCGCGCCAGCCACAGCGATTTCAGGCGCGGCTCGAGCTCGGGCGGAATCTCGGTGCCGGTGTGGGGCATCGACACGATGAGGGGTGCGCTGCCGCCGCGCGTGACCTCAAGCCACGGTCTCGAATCCGGGTTCATCAATATAATGTACGCCATGGCGAGCCTCTGGTTGGAATCGGCGCTGCTACCTGAGGGCTGGGCCCGGGACGTGCGGCTGACGGAGACCAACGGCCGCATCGAGCGCGTGCTCACGGCTGTCGCGCCGACGGCGGGAGACGAGCGGCACCGCATCGGGGTTCCGGGCCTCGGCAACCTGCACAGCCACGCGTTCCAGCGGGGTCTCGCCGGGCTCACCGAGCGCCGCGGCAGCGAGGCCGACAGCTTCTGGACCTGGCGCGAGCTCATGTACCGCTTCCTCGAGCGCGTCGGTCCCGAGGAGCTCGAGGTGCTCGCCACGCTCGCCTTCATCGAGATGCTGGAAGGTGGCTTCACCCGGGTCGGCGAGTTCCACTACCTGCACCATGATCGTGACGGCAGACCCTTCGCCGAGCCGGGCGAGCTCGCCGGCCGGCTGGCCGCGGCCGCCGCCCACAGCGGCATCGGCTTGACGCTGCTGCCGACGCTCTATGCGCATGGCGGCTTCGGCGGCGCGTCGCCCGGCGAACGCCAGCGGCGCTTCATCAACGATCCGGAGGGCTTCGCCCGCATCGTGGAGGCCACCCGCCGCTCGGTGGCCGCGCTCCCCGGCGCGTGTGTCGGCGTGGCCGCGCACAGCCTGCGCGCCGTGACGCCGGCCGAGCTCGCCGAGGTCGCCGCGCTCGCGCACGGCGGCGTCATTCACCTGCACATCGCCGAGCAGCTGCGCGAAGTCGACGACTGCCTGGCGTGGAGCGGTCGGCGCCCGGTTGAGTGGCTGCTCGAGAACGCCCCCGTGGATGAGCGTTGGTGCCTGGTGCACGCCACGCACGTCACGGCCGCGGAGCTCGAGGGCGTCGCTGCGCGCGGCGCCGTGGTGGGCCTGTGCCCGGTCACCGAGTCGAGCCTCGGCGATGGCATCTTTCCCGGCGTGCAGTTCCTGGCCGCCGGCGGGCGCTGGGGCATCGGCACTGACTCCAACATTCGCATCGACGCGGCGGAGGAGCTGCGCACGCTCGAGTACTCGCAGCGCCTCGCCCACCGGGCCCGCAACGTATTGGCGCCGGCCGCGGGAGTCTCCACCGGGCGGGCCCTGTACGATGCGGCCCTCGCCGGCGGCTGGCAGGCATTGCGGCCGCCCGGGGTGGGCGGGGCGGTCGGTCTCGCCGCCGGCGCGCCACTCGACCTGGTGACGCTCGCAGCCGATCATCCCTCGCTCATCGAGCGGCGCGGGGACGAGATTCTCGACAGCTGGATCTTCGCGGGCGACCGCGGGCTCGTAGACTGCGTCTGGCGCGATGGCAAGAAGCTCGTGAGCGGCGGGCAGCATCGCCACCGCGCTGCGAGCGAGGTGCGCTACCGCGAGGCGCTGCGCACGCTGCTCGCCTAGCGTCCGGATAAGAACCGTTCAACAAGCGGCAATCGAAGCCGTGTGAAAGGGCAGACATGTATCTCCATCGCTGTGCCGTCATCCTCATCGGGTGCGCGCTCGTGTTCCTTGAAACGCTGGCCGCGGCCGACCCGGTCGATCCGGCTCTTTTCGGGGCGCTCAAGTGGCGCAGCATAGGACCCTATCGCGGCGGGCGGGCGCTCGCCGTCGCCGGCATTCCCGGCGATCCGAACACTTTTTATTTCGGCGCGGTGGCCGGGGGCGTCTGGAAGTCGACCGACGCGGGTGCCACCTGGACGCCGCTCACCGACGGTACGCCGATCTCATCGGTCGGCGCCCTCGCGATCGCACCATCCGATCACAAGGTGATCTATGTCGGCACCGGCGAGGCAGCGCCACGCGGCGACATGACATACGGCGACGGCGTCTACAAGTCGATCGACGGCGGCAAGACCTGGAGCCACAGCGGGCTCGCCGACAGCCGCCAGATCGGCGCCCTGATCGTCGATCCGCGGAATGCCGACACCGCGCTGGTCGCCGCCTTCGGCCATGCCTTCGGCCCCAACAAGGAGCGCGGCGTCTACCGCACCACCGACGGCGGCAAGTCCTGGACCCGGGTGCTCTATCGCGACGCGGAGACCGGCGCGATCGACGTGACGTTTGATCCGAATAACCCGAGCCTCGTCTATGCGGCACTTTGGCAGGCGCGCCGCCAGCCGTGGAATTTCTCGAGTGGCGGGCCCGGCAGCGGGCTGTATCGCTCGGCGGACGGCGGCGTCACCTGGACGCGGCTGAGCGGCAACGGGTTGCCGGGAGGGCTTCTCGGCCGCATCCACGTCTCGGTCTCACCCGCCGACTCGAAGCGCGTCTACGCGATGATCGAAGCGCAGGCCGGCGGTCTGTACCGCTCCGACGACGGCGGGGTGCACTGGGCACGAGTCAGCGACGACGGCCGGCTCACGCAGCGGGCGTGGTACTTCTCCACGATCCTGGCGGACCCGCAGCACGTCGACACGGTGTACGCGGCCAATACCGGACTCTTTCGCTCGACCGACGGCGGCAAGAGCTTCGAGCTGCTGCCGGCGCGGCACGGCGATCATCACGGCCTGTGGATCGACCCGACCCACCCGGACCGCATCATCGAGTCGAGCGACGGCGGCGCCTCGATCACCTTCGATCGTGGCAAGACCTGGACGACCCAGGCGAATCAGCCGACCGCGCAGTTCTATCACGTCGCGGTCGACAAGCGCTTTCCCTATTACCTCTACGGCGCGCAGCAAGACAACAGCAGCATCGCGATTGCCAGCATGGACGACGAAGGTGCCATCGTGCAGCGCGACTGGTACGACGTGGCCGGCGGAGAGTGCGGCTTCGTGATTCCCGACCCGCGCGATGCCGAGATCACCTACGGCAGCAGCGAGAACTTCGTCGGCCGCCTCGACCGGCACAACATGCAGGAGCAGATCATCCCGGTGTGGCCGGTTGACGCTTCGGGGCATGCGGCCAAGGATCTCGAGCACCGCTTCAACTGGACCTCCCCGCTCAGCATGTCGCCGTTCGACCCGGACACGCTCTACTACGGCATGGAGCGGCTCTACAAGACGAGCAATCGCGGCGCCAGCTGGACCGCCATCAGTCCCGATCTGACCCGTAATGACAAGTCCAAGCAGGAAGCTTCCGGCGGGCCGATCACCAAGGACATCACCAGCGTCGAGTACTACGACACGATCTTTGCGATCGCGGAGTCACCGCTGCGCAAGGGTATGCTCTGGGTCGGGACCGACGACGGACTGATCCAGCTCACGCATGACGACGGGGCCAGCTGGGCGCTCGTCACCCCCGCGGGCATGCCCGCCTGGAGCACGATCAGCATGATCGAGCCCTCGCGCTACGACGCGGACACGGCCTATGTGGCCGTGGATCGCCACAAGCTCGACGACGTCAAGCCCTACGTTTTCGTGACCCACGACGCCGGCCGCAGCTGGGCGCGTCGCGACGCGGGGCTTCCGGAGGGATCCTTCGTGCACGCGGTGCGCGAGGACTCGGTCAAGCGCGACCTGCTCTACGCCGCCACGGAGACCGGCGTGTTCGTATCTTTCGATGCCGGGCAGCACTGGCAGAGCCTGCAGCTCAATCTGCCGCGCTCACCGGTTCATGACCTGGTGGTGAGCGGCAACGATCTGGCGATCGCCACTCATGGACGCTCCTTCTGGATCCTCGATGACGTGACGCCCTTGCGCCAGGTCGCGGCGGCCGCCTCTTCCTCCGGAGCCCATCTCTTGGCGCCGCAGACCGCGTATCGCCTCTACTATCCCGACGCGGTCGACAAGCGTCCGCCGTCGGGCGAGAACCCGCCCGCCGGTGCGCTCATCGACTACTACCTGCCGGCGGAGCCCACGGGTGCCGTGACGCTCGAGATCGTCGAGCCTTCCGGCACCGTGGTGCGCCACCTGTCGAGCGCCAAAACCCAGGGCGCGGAACAGCCGCCGGAATGGCCGGACCTGATTCATCCCGTCGACACGCTGCCGGCGCTCAGAGGCATGAACCGCTTCGTGTGGGATCTGCGCTACGACGATCCGGTGCAGATTCCGGGCGCCTTCTACGCGGGGGTCCCGCCGCGCGGTCCGATCGTGCTGCCGGGCACCTACACGCTGCGGCTCGGCTACGGCGGGCAGACTCAAAGCGTGCCGCTCACCGTCTCCGCCGACCCGCGCAACCGCGGAGCGCCCACGGGGCTCAAGCAGAAATTCGACCTTTCCATGCAGGTCTACCGTGATCAGGACGCGCTGCACCGCGCCGTCAATGAGATCCGGGCCGTCAGGACCGGCGTCAGCACACTGTCCGGCAAGGCCAGGGGTACGCCCCACGGCGCAGCACTCGAGGCGCAGGGCAGTGCGCTTCTCGCGCAGGCCTCGAAGATCGAACGCACGTTGATGCAGGTCAACATCAAGGGCTCGGAGGCCAATCTCAACTACCCGGGCATGCTCAACGAGCAGATCTATTCCTTCAGCCAGCTGCTCGAGGATGCCGATACGGCGCCCAACCAACAGGAGATCGAGACCTACGCCGGCATGCATGAGCGGCTCGGCAAGGAGCTTGCGGCCTGGAGCACGCTGAAGAGCACCGCGGTGGCGGCGTTCTGCTCGCGGGCGCAGGCGGCGGAGGTTCATGATCCCTCGAAGCCCTGTCCGTAGGCCTGCGTGCTGCCGGGGAAGGAGGCCGGACGGATCCAGGGTCGGAAAAATGTTAAAGTAATTTGCTTTGTTGCCCGCGGACCCAGGCTGCCGGGCGGGGATTGTTATGGCACTGAAGATCATGATTCTCGGCGTGAACGGCTTCATCGGCAGCGCCCTGACCGACGCGATCCTCCGTACCCGCGACTGGGAGGTCTACGGCATGGATCTCGCCGACAACAAGCTCGGGGATCTGCCGAAGAACGAGCGTTTTCATTTCGTCGAAGGCGACATCACCATCAACAAGGAGTGGGTCGAGTACAACGTGAAGAAGTGCGACGTGATCGTGCCGCTCGTGGCGATCGCCAATCCCGCGCAGTATGTCACCCATCCGCTCAGGGTGTTCGAGCTCGACTTCGAGGCCAACCTCGCCGTGGTGCGCGAGTGCGTCAAGTACGGCAAGCGCCTCATCTTCCCCTCCACCTCCGAGGTCTACGGCATGTCGCCGGACTCGGTGCTGGATGAAGAGTCGAGCCCGCTGGTGTACGGACCGATCAACAAGCAGCGCTGGATCTATGCCTGCTCCAAGCAGATGCTCGACCGCGTCATCTACGCCTACGGCGTACGCGACAACCTCGACTACACTTTGTTCCGGCCGTTCAACTTCATCGGCCCGAACCTCGACAACCCCGAGGAGCCGAAGGAGGGCAGCTCGCGGGTGTTCACCCAGTTCTTGTCGAACGTGCTGTACAGGCGCCCGATCAAGCTGGTCGACGGCGGCAGCCAGAAGCGCTCCTTCACCTACATCGACGATGCGATCGAGTGCCTGCTGATCATCCTGGAGAATCAGAACCGGCGCGCCAGCCAGCGCATCTTCAACATCGGCAATCCCGGTAACTGCTTGTCGATCCGCGATCTCGCGCAGCGCACCATCCGCATCGCCCAGGAATTTCCCATCCTGCGTGACAATGCCCGAGCTACCGAGATCGTCGATGTATCGGCAGGCGAGTACTACGGCAAGTACTACCAGGACATCCAGGTGCGCGTGCCCAACATCGAGGCCGCGAAGCGCGACCTCGGGTGGCAGCCGAAGACCGACATGGATACCGCCATGCGGCGCACGATCGACTACTACGTGAAGCAGGAAGGCTTCGGCTCGCGCGCCGCGGCGCTCGCGGGAATTTAGGCTTCGATCCGCAAGCACCAGGCATGGCGAGCGGGACGGGGCAGGCGCTCGAGGCGCGCCGAGCCGGGTGGCTCGCATGGCTGGTGCTGGCGGTGGCCTGGTTCGCCACCGCGCCCGTGCGCCCGCTGCTCGATCCTGACGAGGGCCGTTACGCTGAGATCCCGCGCGAGATGCTCGCGAGCGGCGATCTCGTCACGCCGCGCTTCGATGGGCTGAAGTACTTCGAGAAGCCCCCGCTGCAGTACTGGGCGACCGCCGCCGTGTACGCGCTCGCTGGCCTGAGCGAGTGGAGCTCCCGGCTGTGGTCGGTCGGGCTTGCCTTCGGCTGCCTCGCGCTCACCTTCAGCTGGACGCGGGCGCTTTACGGGCACGAGGCGGCGCTCGCGGCGCTCACCGCGCTCGCCGTGAGTCCCTACTTCCTCGTGGTCGGCCACCTCAACCTGCTCGATGCGGGCCTCACCTTCTGGCTGAGCGCCGCCGTTTTCGCCTTTACGCTCGCGCAGAGCGCCGCGCCGTCCTCGAGCGCCGAGCGGCGCTGGATGCTCGCGGCCTGGGCGGCCGCGGCGCTCGCGGTCCTCTCCAAGGGCATCGTGGTCGGCGTGCTGGCCGGGGGCGCGCTCATTGTCTATAGCCTCATCGAGCGTGACCCGCAGCCCTGGAGGCGCCTGCACCCGGCCAGCGGACTACCGCTGTTCCTCGGCATCACGGCGCCGTGGTTCATCGCCGTGTCGGCGCGCAATCCCGGCTTCGCCGGCTTCTTCTTCGTGCATGAGCACTTCGCGCGCTTCCTCACGACGGTTCATCAGCGCGTCGAGCCGTGGTGGTTCTTTCTGCCGCTGCTGCTGCTCGGCGTCCTTCCCTGGGTGGCGCCGCTCCCGGGGGCGCTGAAGGCCGCGTGGCGCGATGGGCCGCGGCCCGCGCCCGGGACTGCCGCCGGCTCCGCCGCCGCAGGATTCAAGCCGCGCAAGTTCCTGCTGGTCTTCGCCGCGGTGACGCTCGTGTTCTTCTCCGCCTCGGGGTCCAAACTCGCCCCCTACATCCTGCCGATGTTTCCGGCTCTGGCGGGGCTCGTCGGCGTGCACGCTGCCGGGAGCGGGCGCCTTTGGGCGCCGGCCGCGCGCATCGGCGCGGCATTGGTCGTGCTCATTGCCGCCGGACTCCTCATCTACAGTGCGCGCCGCAACGCCTTCGTGCCGGCCGAGGCCGTCGGCTGGGTCCTCGCCGCGAGCCTCATCGCGCTGGTGCCTGCCATCCTGACGCGGCGCGGCGGACGTCTCCCGGCGCCAGCCGCCGCGCTCGCGACCGCCCTGGCTGCGATCCTGGCGTGGCAGTGTCTCCTTACCGCCTACGCGATCATTCCGCCGACGCGCTCTGCGCGCGATCTGGTGGCGGCGGCCCGCCCCTGGGTGGGACCGCAGACGGCCCTGTACAGTGTCGGACAGTACCGGGAGACCGTTTCGCCGTACCTCGGGCGCACCCTCACGCTGGTCGATTACGAGGGCGAGCTCGCCTTCGGCCTCAGGGCGGAGCCCGGCAGGAACGACCTGAGCGTCGCTGACTTCATGGCCCGCTGGGGCGCCAGCCGTGACGCCGTGGCATTCTTCGATCCCGGCATCTGGGATTCCTGGCGGCGGCGCGGGTTTCCCGGGCGTGTGGTCGCCGCCGATAACTACACCGTCGCAGTGAGTCGTCTGTGAAGCTGAGTGATTTCGCCGTGCTGTTCTGTGGCGTGCTGCTCAACGCGCTGGCGCAGCTGGGGCTCAAGGCCGCCACCCGTGTCACCGGGCCCCTCATCGTCACCGACAGCGGCGTGCTGCGGCGCGGGCTCGAGCTGCTGACGGTACCGTCGCTGTGGTACGCATTGTGTGCCTACGGCTTGAGTGTCATCGTGTGGCTCGTCGGCCTGTCGCGCGTTCCGGTGAGCCAGGCATATCCGCTGCTGTCGCTCGGCTACGTGATCAATATCGGCCTGGCGTGGTGGCTGCTCGGCGAGATACCCAACGTGCAGCGCGTGGCGGGCATCGCGATCATTGTCCTGGGAGTCGTGCTGGTGTCGCGCTCATGAACGATTCACCGAAGACCGTGGAAAGATTCCTGCCCTTCACCCGTCCGAGCATCGACGAAGAGACCGTCGCCTCGGTGGTCGAGGTACTGCGCTCCGGGTGGCTCGCGAGCGGACCCAAGGTGGCGGCTCTCGAGGCCGCGCTGACCGACTACCTGGTCGGCCGGCCGGTGCGCACCATGACCTCGGCGACCGCCGGACTCGAGATCGCGCTGCTCGCCTGCGGAATCGGCCCGGGGGACGAGGTAATTACGCCCGCGCTGAGCTTCGTCGCCACCGCCAACGTGATCGTGCGCGTCGGCGCGCGGCCGGTGTTCGTCGACGTGGGCCTCGACTCGCGCAACCTGGATCTGGCGCACGTCGAAGCGGCCATCACGCCGCGCACGCGCGCCATCATGCCGGTGCACTTCGCCGGGCTGCCGGTCGACATGGAGCGGCTCTATGCGATCGCCGGCAAGCACCGGCTGCGGGTCATCGAGGACGCGGCCCATGCGATCGGCTCGGCCTGGGGCGGCAAGCGCATCGGCAGCTTCGGCGACCTGGTGGTCTTCAGCTTTCATCCGAACAAGAACATCACCACCATCGAGGGCGGGGCCATCTCGGGCGGCTCTGCCGCGGAGCTTCGCAGCATCGAGCTGCACCGCTGGCACGGACAGCTGAAGTCCGGCCCCGACTCCTTCGATACGCTGCTGGCCGGGGGCAAGTGCAACCTGTCGGACGTGGCGGCCGCCGTCGGCCTGGGGCAGCTGAAGCGCCTGGAGGAATTCAACGCCCGGCGGCGCGTGCTGGTGGCGCGGTACTTCGAGCTGTGGGGCGCGGATCCGCCGCTGCGCCTGCCGGAGCGGGGCGACCTCGGGCACAGCTGGCATGTGTTCACGCCGCTGCTGCCGCTCGAGCAGCTCTCGATCTCGCGCCTCGCTTTCATCGAGGCGATGAAGCAGCGCGGCATCGGCGTCGGCGTGCACTACCCGGCGATTCATACCTTCAGCGCCTATCGCGCCCTGGGCTACCGTGAGGGCCAGTTTCCCAACGCCGAGCGCATCGGTCGCGAGACCGTGACGCTGCCGCTCTACCCGGCGATGGAGCTCGCGGACGTCGAGCGCGTGGTAGGGGCGGTGAACGAGATCGTGCGCGGAGCGCGCAAATGAACCCGGCCATCTCGGTCGTCATCCCGGTCTACAACGAGGAGGAAGGCCTGCCGCTGCTGTTCGATCGGCTGTATCCGGCGCTGGATGCGCTCGGGCGCAGCTACGAGGTGGTGTTCGTCGACGACGGCAGCTCGGATGCGTCGGTGGCGGAGCTGCGCGAGCAGTACCAGCGGCGTCCGGACGTCACGCGCGTGGTGGTGCTGGCACGCAACGCCGGCCAGCACCGGGCGATCCTCGCCGCTTTCAGCTACACGCGCGGCGATTACGTGATCACGCTGGATGCGGACCTGCAGAACCCGCCGGAGGAGATCGCCAAGCTGGTGGCGGCGATGGACGCGGGCGCCGACTACGTCGGCACGATCCGCGTCAGCCGCCAGGATGTGCTCTGGCGCAAGGCGGCTTCGCGCCTCATGAACCGGCTGCGCGAGGGCACAACCTCCATCCGCATCACCGACCAGGGTTGCATGCTGCGCGCTTATCACCGCAGCGTCATCGATGCCGTCAACCGCTGCACCGAAGTGAGCACCTACGTCCCGGCGCTTGGCTACACGTTCGCGCGCCATCCGGTCGAGATCGAAGTGGCGCACGCCGAGCGCACCGTGGGCCATTCGAAGTACTCGCTGCTGCGGCTGATCCGTCTCAATTTCGATCTGATGACCGGGTTCTCGGTGGCGCCACTGCAGTTCTTTTCCATGAGCGGCATCGTCATCGCGCTGCTGTCACTCGGCTTCGTGGCCTACCTCGCGATCCGGCGCCTGGTCATGGGTCCGGAGGCCGAGGGTGTCTTCACCCTGTTCGGGATTGCCTTCTTCCTGATCGGCATGGCGTTGCTCGGACTCGGCGTGGTCGGGGAATACGTCGGGCGCATCTACGAGCAGGTGCGGCAGCGGCCGCGCTACACGGTCGCGGCGGTGCTCGGCGGGGACGCCGAGCCCGCGCAGCTGCCGGAGAGGAGGCGTGCCGACACCAGCGCGGAGGTCACGGCGCTGCCGCCACCGCAGCCGCGCGCCCGGGGGGCACAGGAGTGAGCGGCCCGACGGCCGTCGTCTTTGCCTACCACGATGTCGGAGTCCGCTGCCTCAAGGCGCTGATCTCCGCCCAGGTGCGGATACCGCTGGTCGTGACGGTCGCCGACGATCCGCGGGAGAACCGCTGGTACGCGAGCGTGGCGGAGACGGCCGCGGACTACGGGCTCGAAGTGACTGCGCCGGCTACGGCCGCCCTCCCTGAGCTCGAGGCCCGGCTGCGCTCGCTGGCGCCGGACTTCCTCTTCTCGTTCTATTACCGCTCGCTCCTGCCGGCGGCGCTGCTCGCGAGCGCGCGCCGCGGCGCGCTCAACATGCACGGGTCGCTGCTGCCGAAGTTCCGGGGCAGGGCCCCGGTCAATTGGGCGATTCTCAAGGGCGAGCGCGAGACCGGCGCCACGCTGCACTACATGGTGGAGAGGGCGGACGCAGGCGATATCGTCGATCAGCTCGCCGTGCCGATCCTCGCCGACGACGACGCGCTCGAGGTGTTTGCCAAGGTCACGGTCGCCGCGGAGACCATCCTGGCGCGCTCGCTGCCGCAGCTCGTCGCGGGAAGCGCCCCGCGGCGGCCGCAGGCCATTCTGCCGGGGGAGTACTTCGGGCGCCGCACTCCGCAGGACGGACGTATCGACTGGACGCGACCGGCGCGCGAGATCCACGACCTGGTGCGAGCTGTCGCGCCGCCATTCCCCGGAGCCTTCACTCAATTGCGCGGTGAGCGTTGGGAGATCCACCGTACGCGCCTCAGCGCGCAGCGCGTACCCGCGGACGGACCGCCGCGGCTGTTCGCGGCCGGGGGCGAGTGTCTGATCGCCTGCCGCGACGGTGGTGTGCTGCGGCTCCTGGCGGCGCGCACGCCCGCCGGACCAGTCGATCTCGCAGCTCTGACGCAGCGACTCGAGGCGGGACCCGTGACTCTCGGCTGAGCCCCGTGACGCTCATCGCCCTCAAGGTGGACGTCGATACCTTCCGTGGCACGCGCGAGGGCGTGCCAAGACTCGCGCACCTGCTCGAGCGGCTCGACGCGCGTGCGACGTTCCTGTTCAGCCTCGGACCGGATCATACGGGCCGTGCCCTCAAGCGCGTGTTCCGGCGGGGCTTCCTCGGCAAAGTGCGGCGCACCTCCGTGCTCGAGCATTACGGGATCAGGACGCTGCTCTACGGCGTGCTGTTGCCGGGCCCGCACATCGGGCGGCGTTGCCGGCAGTTCATGCAGGATGTGGAGCGGAGCGGCTTCGAAGTCGGAGTACACACCTGGGACCATACTCGCTGGCAGGATGGAGTCGCGCGGGCGGACGAGGCGTGGACGCGGCGCGAGCTCGCTCTGGCAGTCGAGGAGTTCACGGAAATCTTCGCGCGTGCACCGCAGGTGCACGGCGCCGCCGGCTGGCAGATGAACCGCCATGTGCCCTGGCTCGAGCAGGAGCTGGGATTCCGCTACGCGTCCGACACGCGTGGCGTCGGGCCGTTCCTGCCGGTGTTCGACGGCCGCGCTGCCCCGGTGCCGCAACTGCCCACCACGCTGCCGACTCTCGATGAGCTCATCGGTCGCGAGGATCTCCATGGCGAGGACCCCGTGGAGCACCTGCTGTCGCTCACAGCGGGGTCGACACGGCGCGATCAGGTGTTCACTCTCCATGCCGAGCTCGAGGGCGGCGCCTACCTCGCGGCGTTCGAGCGGCTGCTGCGGGAGTGGAAGGCGCGCGGCGCGCGCCTCACCGATCTCGCCACCTACGCCGCGACTCTCGACTTTTCTGACCTGCCGCGCTGCAACATCGTCGCCGGGAGCGTTGCGGGCCGCGTCGGAACGCTCGCCCTGCAGGCCCCGGGTCGCGAAGCCTGACGCGCCCACAATATTCGCACCCGACCGGCCGTCTCCTCTAAGTGGAGATGGACGCCGCCGCGATCACCGACGCAATGAGTCAGGACCGGCAAATCGCCGCCACCGTGCTGCGCGAGCGTGGGCGCCTGCTGGCCTTCATCCGCCGCCGCATCGGCGATGCGGCCGAGGCGGAGGACATCCTGCAGGAGGCGCTTTACGAGCTGGTCGCGGCCGTGCGCCTGGCGCAGCCGATCGAGCAGATCGGCGCGTGGCTCTTCCGGGTGGCGCGCAACCGGATCATTGACCGCCTGCGCAGGAAGCGTCCCGGACTGCTCGCCGACACTGCAGGCAGCGAGGACGGGGACCGGGTGCTCGAGGAGCTGCTGCCAGCTGCGGACGGGACTCCCGAGACCGCGGCCATGCAGGCCCTGCTGCTGCGGGAGATCGAGGCGGCCCTCGCGGAGTTGCCGCGCGAGCAGCGCGAGGTGTTCATCGCCCAGGAGCTCGACGGCGTCAGCTTCCGGGAGCTGGCCGCCCGCAGCGGCATCAGCATCAACACGCTGCTGTCACGCAAGCGCTACGCGGTGCGGCAGCTGCGCGAGCGGCTGCAGTCGGTATATGAGGACTGGCTGAGCGAGTGAGGCGCGTCCCGCAGGGCGTGTGAATCGACACCATAGGTATGAGGAGAGAGCCGTGAAGAGTCCGATTGGCTGGGTGACGAGAGGAGTTGCGAAGGCAGTCGCGATCGCGGTCGCCGTCGTCGTGTTCATCGCGGTCTTCAGTTGGGCGGTCATGCAGCTGTGGAATTACCTGGTGCCGCCCGTGTTCCACGGTCCGGTGATCGGCTACGGCCAGGCCCTGGCCCTGTTGGTGCTGTGCCGCATCCTTTTCGGGGGCCTGCGCGGCTACCGCGGCGGGCACGGGCACTGGCGCGGACACAGGTGGCGCGAGCGCTGGGCGAGCCTGAGCCCGGAGGAGCGTGAGCGCCTGCGCGAGCGTTTCATGGAGCGCTGTGGGCGTGGACCGCAAGCTCCGCCCCCGGGGGAAGAGCGCGCGCCGCCCTGAGGCACCGGGAGTTCCGCGCACGGCGGACGGTTGACGCGCGAATGGGAGCGACCGCAACATCCGCGCGTGCTCCCGGTAAACATGACCGCCGTCGAGATCCGCGAGCCCGGGCCGCCGCAGGTGTTGCGCGCCGTGCGCCGGCCGGTGCCGCAGCCGAAATCCGGTGAGGTGTTGATCCGCGTGGCAGCCGCCGGCGTCAATCGCCCCGATGTCCTGCAGCGCAAGGGCATCTATCCGCCCCCGCCGGGCGCGAGCGACATCCCGGGGCTGGAGGTTGCGGGCGTGGTGGTCGCCGCAGCCGAGGGAGTGAGTGAGCCGGCGCTCGGCGCGCGCGTGTGCGCGCTGCTCGCCGGCGGCGGATATGCCGAGTATGCGGCCGCCCCGGCGGTGCAATGTCTGCCCGCTCCGACGCAGCTCACCCTCGATGAGGCGGCAGCGCTCCCCGAGACCTTCTTCACCGTGTGGCTGAACGTGTTCGAGCGGGCACGGCTGCGGTCCGGAGAGACCTTGCTGGTACACGGCGGCGGCAGTGGCATCGGCACCAGCGCCATCCTGCTCGGCAAGGCATTCGGCGCGCGGGTAATCATCACGGCGGGCAGCGCGGCCAAGTGCGCCGCGTGCCGCGAGCTCGGTGCGGACCACGCCATCAACTATCACGAGGGGGACTTCGTCGAGGCGACCCTGCGTGCGACCGACGGACGCGGCGCGGACGTCATACTCGATATGGTCGGAGGGGACTACGTCGCGCGCAACATTGCGGCCGCCGCGGTGGACGGGCGCATCGCGGTGATCGCACACCAGGGCGGCGCCAAGGCGGAGATCGACCTGCGTCCGCTCATGGTGAAGCGCCTCGAGCTCTCCGCATCGACGCTGCGCCCCCAGTCGGTCGAACGCAAGGGGCGGCTCGCTGCCGCCCTGCGTCAGCACGTGTGGCCGCTGTTTGCCACCCGGCGCCTGAAGCCGCTGATCCACGCGCGCTTCCCGCTGGCCGACGCGGCGGCCGCGCACAAGCTCATGGAGTCGAACACCCACATCGGCAAGATCGTGCTCGACGCCTGAGGGGTGCGGAAACTGTGAATGGATGCCCTGTCGGCGGCCCAAAAAGTCGCCAGGGCATCACGGAATTGCGTAACCTAGCGCGCCAGACTCTACATAAAGAAGCGTCGGAGAAGCCATGAGTCTCTCCCCGTACGGTCTCGTCGAGTTGCCCTGGTGGGGGTATGCGCTGGTGACCTTTGTCACCATCCAGACCATGTTTCTCGGCGTGACGCTCTACCTGCACCGGGATCAGTCCCATGGCGGGCTGGTCCTGCATCCGGCGCTGCGGCACCTGTTCCGGTTCTGGCTGTGGTTCAGCTCCGGAGCAGTCACCCGGGAGTGGGTCGCGGTGCACCGCAAGCATCACGCGCATGCCGACCAGCCGGGCGACCCGCACAGCCCGGTGGTCTTTGGCCTGCGGCGCGTGCTGTTCGAAGGCTTCGAGCTGTACCGCGCGGCCGGACGCGATCCGGAGACGATCCGCAACTTCGGGCGCGGGACGCCGGACGACTGGCTGGAGCGCCACGTCTACAGCCGCCATGCTTATAGCGGCATCGCGCTGTTCGTCATTGCGCACCTGGTGCTGTTCGGTGTGCCCGGCATCATCATGATCGCGGTGCACCTCTCGGCCCAGCCGTTCTTTGCCGGCGGCGTGATCAACGGGCTCGGCCATGCGGTCGGCTATCGCAGCTTCGAGATGCCCTCCACCGCCACCAACCTGCTGCCCTGGGGGCTGCTGCTCGGCGGCGAGGAGCTGCACAACAACCATCATGCTTTCCCGCGCTCGCCGCGTTTCGCCGCGCAGCGCTGGGAAATCGACATAGGCTGGCTGTGGATCCGGCTGTTCGGCGCGCTGGGACTCGCGCGCGTGCGTTGGGTCGCTCCGCGCCCGCGTCTCGAGCGCCGCCGCCACGAGCTCGACGCCGAAACGGTACAGGCGCTCTTTACCCACCGCATGCACGTGCTGCGCGCCTACGCCCGGCGCGTCGTGCTGCCGGTGTGCCGCGAGCTCAAGCGCCGCGAGCCTCACGGCGCAGTACCCGCTTTTGCGCCGAAGCTCCTGATCCGCCATCCGACGTTGCTGGCGGAGGGGGCACGCCGGCGCTTGCGGGAGCTGCTCGAGCGCTACGAGGTGCTGCGGCGGGTGGTCGAGTACCGTGAGGGACTGCAGCAGTTGTGGGAGGACGCCTCGGCGAGCCACGCACTGCTGCAGCTGCGCGAGTGGTGCCGGCGTGCCGAAGACAGCGGCATCGGCGCGCTGCGTGAGTTCGCCCAGGGGCTGCCAGCCTACGCGGTCGCGCGCGCTTAGGCGCCGCCCTGTCTCACCGGGAGGCTCCGCGAGCGCGTCACCGTGCGCATCGCGAAGCTCGACTGCACGCGCGCGACGCTCGGCAGGCGCGTGAGATGCTGGTTGTGGATGCGCTCGAAGTCGGCGAGGTCGGCCACTACCAGGCGTAGCAGGTAGTCGTGCTCACCGGTCATCAGGTAGCACTCCATCACCTCCGGCACGCGCCGCACCGCGCTCTCGAAGGCTTCCAAGCCTGTCTGACTCTGACGGTCGAGCGTGATGCTGACGAATACGTTTACCGGGAATCCAGCACGCTGCTGATCGACGAGAGCGGTATAGCCCTCGATCAAACCGGACTCCTCCAGCGCTCGCACGCGCCTCAGACAGGCGGATTCCGAGAGATTCACCCGTGTGGCGAGCAAGGTGTTGGTCATGCGCGCGTCCTCCTGCAGCAGACGCAGGATGGTGCGGTCGTAGCGGTCGAGCTCCATGGCGCAAGAATCCTTCGCTGATAAGTGCTCTATCAGCAGATTCTGCCATAGCGGTGTACCGGCAGGCTGAAAATACGCAAACGGGCGTCGCCGGCGGCGGGTTGTAATTTTGTCCGCCACAAATCAATAAGGGGGGAGTGCCATGCGCATCGGTGTTCCGCGCGAGATCAAGGTGCACGAGTATCGGATCGGCCTGGTGCCGGCCGGTGTGCGGGAACTGACGGCCGCCGGACACGAGGTACTCATCGAGACCGGCGCCGGCAACGGCATCGGGGTCGACGATGCGCAGTTCCGCGCCGCCGGCGCCGCCATCGCCGCGAACGCCGCCGAGGTGTTTCAGCGCGCCGAGATGGTGATCAAGGTCAAGGAGCCGCAGCCGGCCGAATGTGCCATGTTGCGTCCCGGGCAGGTGCTGTTCACGTACCTGCATCTCGCCGCCGACCCCGAGCAGGCCAGGGGCCTGATGAAATCCGGCGCGACAGCGATCGCCTACGAGACCGTGACCGGCCGGGGCGGCTCCCTGCCGCTGCTCACGCCGATGAGCGAAGTCGCCGGACGCATGTCGATTCAGGTCGGAGCGGCCAGCCTGCAGAAAGCGCACGGCGGCTTCGGCGTGCTGCTCGGCGGAGTGCCGGGCGTGCCGCCGGCGCGCGTGGTGATTCTCGGTGGTGGGGTCTCCGGGACGCACGCGGCGGAGATGGCCGTGGGATTGCGCGCCGACGTCACCGTGGTCGACCGCTCGGTCGATCGCTTGCGGGAGCTTTCGACCCAGTTCGGCTCGGCGATTCAGACCGCCTACTCGACCACGGAGACGATCGAGAAACTGGTCAAGGACGCCGATCTCGTCGTCGGTGCCGTGCTGGTGGCTGGCGCGGCGGCGCCGAAGCTCGTGACGCGCGCCATGGTGAAGACCATGAAGCCCGGCGCCGTGCTGGTCGATATCTCCATCGACCAGGGAGGCTGCTTCGAGACCAGCCGGCCGACCACCCACGCGGATCCCACCTTCGTGGTGGACGGAGTCATTCACTACTGCGTCGCCAACATGCCGGGTGCCGTGCCGCGCACCTCGACGCTCGCGCTCACCAACGCGACTCTGCCCTACGCGCGTGCGCTGGCCGATCTCGGCTGGCGCGAGGCATTCAAGCGCGACTTAGGTCTCGCCGCCGGACTCAACGTGCACGCCGGCGAGATCACGCACGAGGTCGTCGCCCTGGCGCTGGGGCGGAAGGCCCGGCCGTTGAGCTGACCGCCGGGAGCGCAACTCCCTACAAAGGAGGGTGGCCGGCCCTACGCGTGAGGGCGTAGGCTAGCGCCCCCGTCTGAACCATCGGAGGATCGTGATGAAGATTGCGCTCCCGTTCGCCGTGGCCAGCCTCGCCGCGGGCGCCGCCCTCGCCGCACCGGTGACCTATCAGGTCGACCCGGCTCATACCTACCCGAGCTTCGAGGCCGATCATTTCGGCGGCCTGTCGGTCTGGCGCGGCAAGTTCGACAGCTCCTCCGGGACGATCGTGCTCGACAGGGAAGCCGGTATGGGAACGGTCAACATCACGGTCGACACCGCGTCGATCGATTTCGGCCACAGCAAGCTCAACGAGCATACGAAATCGCCCGAGATGTTCGACGTGCAGAAGTACCCGACCGCCACCTACAAGGGCACGCTCACCAACTTCAAGAACGGCGCCCCGACCGAGGTACGCGGTGAGCTGACGCTGCACGGCGTGACCAAGCCGCTGAATCTCACGATCAACAGTTTCCTGTGCAAGCCGACGCCGCCGGCGAACAGGGAGCGCTGCGGCGCCGATGCCTCGGGCATCCTCAACCGCGCCGACTTTGGCGTCGATTACGGCGCGAAGTACGGCTTCAGCATGCAGGTGAAGCTCGCCATCCAGGTGGAGGCGACTCCCCCCGGCTGACAGGGCGTTTGTCAGCAGAGCGAGTCCGCGACGTGCTCGGCAATCGCGAGTGAGGCGGTGAGGCCCGGGGACTCGATTCCGAAGAGGTGCACCAGGCCGCGCACGCCGTGCGCGCCCGCCCCATCGATGCGAAAGTCCGCCGCGGGCTCGCCGGGACCGGTGATCTTCGGACGGATGCCGCTGTAGGCGGGCTCGAGCGCGCCGTCGACAAGCGCCGGCCACCAGGCGCGTATCCCGCGATAGAAGCCGGCGGCGCGTGCGGGATCGACCCGGTAGTCGAGCTCGCCGACCCACTCGACGTCCGGCCCGAAGCGCGCGCGGCCCGCCAGGTCGAGCGTCAGATGCACGCCGAGCCCGCCGGGCTCGGGCAGCGGATAGATCAACCGGCTGAACGGTGCGCGCCCCGACAAGGTGAAGTAACTGCCCTTGGCAAGGTGGGGGGTGGGAACGCGCTCCGCCGGGAAACCCTGCATGAGACGCGCGAGCTGCGGCGCGGAGAGCCCGGCACTGTTGACGAGTGTGCGGGCGTGGAGCGAGGGTGCCGCACCGCTCACCGCGACTCGAAAGCCATCAGCGTGCAGCGCAAGCCCCGTCACGGGGCTGTCGCACACCAGCAGAGCGCCACGGCTCTGCGCCTGACCGAGGAGCGCCAGCATGTAGCCGTGCGCATCCACGATGCCGGTCAGCGGCGAGTGCAGTGCGCCCGCGCACTCGAGCTGCGGCTCGAGCGCGCGCGCCTCCGCGCCCTCGATGGCCGTGAGCTCGACGCCGTTGGCGAGTGCCGCGCTGCGGATGCGCTCGAGCTCGGCGAGCTGGCCGTCGTGCGCGGCCACGATCAGCTTGCCGCAGCGGCGATGCGCGACGCCGTGCTCGCTGCAGAAGGCGTAGAGCAGGTCGCGGCCGGCAACGCACAGGCGGGCCTTGAGCGAGCCGCGCGGGTAATAGATCCCGGCGTGAATGACCTCGCTGTTGCGCGAGCTCACGCCGCTGCCGAAACGGTCGGCAGCCTCGAGGATCAGGACCTCGCGGCCGCGCTGCGCCAGGGCGCGCGCGATGGCGAGGCCCACTACGCCTGCGCCGATCACGACCACGTCGACCTCGTCCATGGGCCAAGTGTAAGCCCAGCCCGTACAATGTTTATGATGAGCACGGCTGCAGCGCGCAGCCCGGGAGGGGAGCAGCGAGTGTCCGCGGTCAACTATCGTCCTTCCGGGGACATCGCGGTCCTCGAGATCGCCAATCCGCCGGTCAACGCACTCAGCCTCGGGGTGCGCGAGGGACTCATGGAGGGTCTGGCCCGGGCGGCCGAGGATCCCGCGATCGTCGCGGTGGTGGTCTGCGGCGCCAACGGCCTGTTCCCCGCGGGTGCCGACATCAACGAGATCGCCTCCGGACTCGCGCTCAGGGCGCCGATGATTCTCGACGTGCAGGCGCGCATGGAGGCGTTCAGAAAACCCCTGATCGCGGCGCTCGAAGGCAACGCTCTGGGTGGCGGCTTCGAGCTCGCGCTCACCTGTCACTGGCGCGTGGCGACGCCCGCCGCGACGGTGGGACTGCCGGAGGTGAAGCTCGGGCTCATGCCGGGTGCGGGCGGCACGCAACGCTTCACCCGCCTCGCCGGACCGGAAGCCGCGCTCGAGTCGATCACCTCGGGTGCGCAGATTCCGGCGGCGCGCGCCCTCGAGCTCGGGCTCATCGATGCGATCGCCGACGATGCCGTCGCCGCCGCGGGCGAGCTCGGGCGCCAGGCGGCGCGCGAGGAGTGGCCGTTGCGGCTCGCCAGCGAGGCGGGCGAGCGTATCCGCGACGTGAGCGGCACCGTCTTCACCGCCTTCCGCCAGAAGATCGCCGCGCGCGCACGTGGGCAGCTCGCGCCATGGAAGATCATCGACTGCATCGAGGTGGCTTGCACGCGGCCCAGGGCAGAGGCTTTCCGCTTCGAGCGCGACTCTTTCATCGAGTGCCGTGACAGCCCGCAGCGCCGTGCGCTCACGCACCTGTTCTTCGCCGAGCGCGAGGCGCGGCGGATCCCGGACGTGGGGCCTGAGGTGCAGCCATTGCCGATCAGGCGTGCGGGCGTGATAGGTGCGGGCACCATGGGCGGAGGCATCGCCATGAATTTCGCCAACGCCGGCATCCCCGTGCAGGTCCTCGAGCTTTCGGCGGACGCGCTCGAACGGGGTCTGGGAGTGGTCCGCAGGAACTACGCCGCCTCGGTATCGCGCGGCAGACTGACGCAGCAGCGCGCCGAGCGGACGCTGTCCCTGATCCAGGGCGTCACCGAGTACGGCGAGCTCGACGCTGCCGACATCGTCGTCGAGGCGGTGTTCGAGGATATGGACGTGAAGCAGGAGGTGTTCGTGCGACTCGACAGAGTGGCGGCGCCGCACACCATCCTCGCCACCAACACCTCGACCCTCGACATCGATGCGATCGCCGCCGTGACCTCGCGCCCGGGGAAGGTGGTGGGGACGCACTTCTTCAGCCCCGCCAACGTGATGCGGCTGCTCGAGAACGTGCGCGGTGCCCGCACCTCGCCGGAGACGCTCGCGACCGTCATGGCGCTCGGCAAGACGCTCGGCAAGGTGCCGGTGCTCGCCGGCAACTGCGACGGCTTCATCGGCAACCGCATGCTGATGTACTACGGGTCGGAGGCGGAGTTCCTGCTGGAGGAGGGCGCCACCCCCGAGCAGATCGATCGTGTGATGGAGGGCTTCGGTTTCGCCATGGGGCCCCTGGCGATGCGCGATCTCGCCGGCAACGACGTCGGTTTTCTGATCCGCAAGCGCCGCAGGCTTCCGGCCGACGAGCGCTTCTCGCCGATCCTCGAGCGGCTGGTGGCGGAGGGACGTCTCGGGCAGAAAGCGGGCAAGGGCTTCTACCGCTACGAAGGGCGTACCCGCGTCCCCGACCCCGGGGTGACGGCACTCATCGAGGGCGTGTCGCGCGACCTCGGGATCCGGCGGCGGCAGATCCCGGACGACGAGATCCTCGATCGACTGCTGCATCCGCTGGTAAACGAGGGCGCCAAGATCGTCGACGAAGGTATCGCGCTGCGCGCGGGCGACATTGACGTGGTCTATGTGTACGGCTATGGCTTTCCCGCCTGGCGGGGCGGCCCGATGTACTGGGGCGAGCAGTCTGGCCTCCCGCGTGTCGTGCAGACCATGCGACGGCTCGCGCCGACGCGCGGCGCGAGATGGCGTCCCGCGCCGCTCCTCGAGCGCCTCGCGACCTCGAGGCAGGGCTGGAGCAGCGCGGTTGGCTCGAAATCGCGCCCGTGAGCCCGTCGGGTCAGGGCTGCGGGGAGCCTGGCTCGCGCTGGCAGTCGCGGCGCTGTCTGCTGCGCAGGCGGAGTCGGCTGCGGATGCCGCTCAGCTCGCCGCGATGCAGGGGCGCAAGGCCGGCACCCTGGCGGCCGTAGAGCGGCTGGCGGCGAGCCTGCCCGTCGAGCGGGTACTCGCAGCGGGCGGCTCGGGCTGGGAGCTGACGCCCGAGTACGCGGCGCTCGTGCGCTTCGGGCTGTGGGACGAGCTCATCGCGCTACTGCCCCCGGATGCCCGCGCGCCCGGGCTCCGCGCGGGCTATCTCTACGGACGCGGCGTGGCGCTCGCGGCGCGCGGACGTCTCGCGGAGGCGCGGGTCTCGCTGGCCGAGCTCGAGCGCTTGAGAGGTACCGCACTGCCTGCGGCGAGGGCGGGGACGGTTCCTCTTGACGATCTCGTGAGTGTGGCCGCGCCGGTGGTCGCCGCACGCATTGCGGCCAGCGAGCTGCGCCACGCGGAGGCGGTCGCGAGCCTGCAGGAGGCCGTGGCGGCCGAGGATCGCTTGCCCGCGGGCGAAGGCTCGGAGTGGTTCTTCCCGGTGCGACACCTCCTCGGCGCGGAGCTCCTCAGCGCCGGGCGCGCCGCCGAGGCCGAGCGCGCCTACCGCGAGGATCTCAAGCGCAATCCGGGCAACGGGTGGTCGCTCTTCGGGCTGGCAGCGGCGCTGCGGGCCGAGGGCCGCAACGCGGCCGCCGCGGCCGCCCGGCGCGCGTTTCTCGCGGCCTGGAAAGACGCCGACGTGCGCCTGGCGTCCTCGGCGTTCTGGTTCCCGGGTCCCGACAACAGCCGCTGCGAGTGTGAGCGCGAGGCGGCGGAGGATCAGCCCGCGCCTCCGAGGCTCAGCCGACCGGCAGCCGGGTCGTGAACTTCTTGGTGCGCAGCACGAAGCTCGTGTTGACTGAGCGCACCGCGGCCAGCTGCAGCAGCTGGGTCGAGAGGAAGTGCTCGTAGGCCTCCATGCTCGCGGCGACGATGCGCAGCAGGTAATCGTTCGGGCCGCTCATCGAGTGGCACTCGAGCACCTCGGGGCGGTCCTTCACCAGTTGATCGAACTGCCGCACCGATTCGGGGTGATGGTTCTCCAGCGATACCACCGCGTAGGCCAGGATGGGCAGGCCGATGGCCGGTGCGCGCAGCAGCGTCACGTAGCCGGCGATGAAGCCGGCTTCCTCGAGGCGCCGTAGCCGCCGCCAGCAGGGAGCGGGCGAGAGGCCCACGCGCTTGGCCAGCTCCTGGTTGGAGATGCGCGCATCGGCCTGCAGCTGCTCGAGGATCCGCCGGTCGAGGCGGTCGAGGCTATGTCTCATAGCAAGAATATTGCCAAATGAAGCTCACATAGCGCAATTTCAGCAAGACAATTGCAGTTCTAAGGGAATAAGCTGCGCGCCATCGCCCGCCCCGAGGAGTCCCATGGCTGCACCGGCTGCCAGTGTCCCGAAGCTCACGGAAGGAATCCCGGGGAGCGCCGGACAGACGGACTGGCGCCGCGTCGTGTGCCTCGCGCAGCGCTCGCGTGCGCTCGATGACATCGAGGAGACGCGTCTGGTCCCCGAGCGCAAGGTGCTCTACCAGTTCTCGGCGCGCGGCCACGAGTGCGCGCAGATTCTTCTGGGGCTCAACCTCACCGACGCGCACGACGGCGTCGCCGTGTACTACCGCTCGCGCCCGCTCATGCTGAGTCTCGGGGTGAGCCTGGAGGACGCCGCGGCGGGACCGCTCGCGCGCAGCGGCGCCTTCAGCGGCGGCCGCGACATCGGCGTGGTGTTCAACCGACCGGGGCGCGGAGCAGCCACGGTGCTGCCCGCCTGCGGCGGTGTCGGGACGCAGTACACGCCCGCCGCCGGCTGGGCGCAGGCGATCCGCTACCGTCACGAGGTGCTCGGGGACGCCGCCTGCGCGCGCAGCATCGCCGTGGTGCTCGGCGGGGACGCCTCGACCGCGACCAACGGCTTCTGGTCCGCGCTCAACATCGCGACCACGCAGCGGCTTCCGATGTTGTTCTACATCGAGGACAACGCCTTCGGAATCTCCGTGCCGTCCACTTACCAGACCCCGGGCGGAAACATCGCCGCCAACCTCGGCTCCTTCGGCGGCCTCACGATCCTCGAGGGCGACGGCAGCGATCCGCGCGCCGCGGGGGATCTGACCCGGCGCGCGGTCGCCAGGGTGCGCCAGGAGCGCACGCCGCTCCTGCTGCGGCTCACGGTCCCGCGGCTGTCGGGACACTCCGGGCAGGACACACAGGCCTACAAGTCGCCCGAGACGCTCGCCGAGGAGCGCGCGCGCGACCCGCTCACGCGGCTCGAGCAGTTCCTCGTTCCGCAGCTGATGAGCGAGGTCGAGTGGCGGGAGATTGCCGCCGCGGCGCGCCGGGAAGTCGAGGCGGCTGTCGGCCGGGCGCTGGCCCGGCCGCCACCGGATCCGCAGCAGCTGACGCGTCAGGTGTTCTGGCAAAACGCCGACGGCACGCGCGAGCTGCAGGAGCAGGGCGGGCTGCTTCCGGAAGGTCATGTCTTCGCGCGCTCGAGCGCGCGCGCGCAGCCGGAGCCGACGCGCATCAACATGCTCACCGCGATCCGCCGCACACTGGACGCGGAGCTCGCGCTCAACCCGCGCATGCTGGTGTTCGGAGAGGACGTGGGGCCGAAGGGCGGCGTTCACGGTGCGACCCTCGGACTGCAGGACAAGTACGGTATTTCCCGGGTGTTCGACACGAGCCTTTCCGAGGAAGGGATCGTCGGACGGGCAGTCGGCATGGCGCTCGCGGGATTGCTGCCGGTGGCCGAGATCCAGTTCCGCAAGTACGCGGAGCCGGCCGCGGAGCAGCTCAATGACTGCGGGACGCTCCGCTGGCGCACCCGCAACCGCTTCGCGGCGCCGTTGGTGGTGCGCATGCCGGGCGGCTTCTTCAAGTGCGGGGATCCCTGGCACAGTCAGACGAACGAGGTCGCCTGGGTACACGCGATCGGCTGGCAGGTCGCGGTGCCTTCCAACGCCGAGGATGCCGTGGGGCTGCTGCGCACGGCGCTGCGCGGCAACGATCCGGTCATTTTCTTCGAGCATCGCGCCATGCTCGATGGTGCGTGGGCGCGAAGGCCGTACCCGGGCGATGAGTTCATCGTGCCCTACGGCTGCGCGCGACTCGTGCGGCCGGGCAGCGAGCTCACGGTCGTGACCTGGGGCGCCATGGTGGAGCGCTGCGAGCTGGCCGCCCGCGAGTCGCAGGTTGACGCCGAGGTACTGGATCTGCGTACCCTGTCGCCCTGGGACAAGGCGGCCGTGCTCGCTTCGGTGGAGAAGACTCACAGGTGCCTGATCGTGCACGAGGACAATCTGACCGCCGGCTTCGGTGCCGAGGTCGCGGCCACGCTCTCGAGCGAGGCGTTCGGGAGTCTCGAAGCGCCGATCGAGCGGCTCGCGATGCCCGACATCCCCAGCCCGCACAGCCCCGTATTGCTCGAGGCGGCCGTGCCGGACGTGCCGCGCATCACGCGCGCCATCCAGAAGCTCGCGAGCCTGTGAGCCGATGAGCGCCAGTCTCGACATCCGCGCCCCGGCGGAGCAGACGGAAGGCACGCGCTCGCAGCTGTTGCGCTGGCTGAAGCGTCCCGGCGAGCGCGTCGAGGCCAACGAGCCGCTGATCGAGATCGAGACCGACAAGGTGACGGTGGAGGTTGCGGCTCCGGGAAGCGGTGTGCTGGCGGAGATCCTCAAGCAGGAACAGGAGGAGATTGTCCCGGGCGAGCTGCTGGGCCGTATCGAGGCGGCTGCTACGGAAGCCGCCGCGCGCGCCGCTGTCGAGAGCGGGAGTGGCCGCGTCACGTCCGCAGAGGCTGCCCCTCAGAGCGGCGGCCCGCCGGCATCGCCGGCCGCTGCGGCGCAGCCTCGAAGCGCATCGGGCAGCCCCTTGAGTCCCGCGGTGCGCCGGCTTCTCGCCGAGCACCAGCTCACGGCGGATTCGGTGTCCGGGACTGGACCCGGCGGCCGCATCACCGTCGAGGATGTCTTGCACACGGCGGCGACCGCGAGCACGCAACCGTTGCCGCCAGCGCCTGCCGCCGGCGCGCGCGGGGCGGGGGTGGCCGAGTCGGCACCGGCCCTCGCCGCGATCCGCAGCCACCTCGTGCCGCACACCGCGGTGCGGCGCCGCATCGCCGAGCACATGACGCAGAGCCTGCTGCACACCGCGCCGCACGTGACGACGGTATTCGAGGCAGACCTCACGGCGGTGCTGCGGGACCGTGCGCGCCGGCGCGAGGAGTTTGCGCGGCGCGGCGCACCGCTGACGCTCACGGCCTATTTCGTGCAGGCCGCGGTCGCGGCGATTCGCGCGGTGCCCGAGGCCAACAGCCGCTGGACCGACAGCGCGCTGGAGATTTACGACGACATTCACATCGGCATCGCCACCGCTGTCGAGGACATGGGGCTGGTCGTGCCGGTACTGCACGACGCGGGTTTGCTCGATCTGTTCGCAGTCGCGCACGGACTCGACGAGCTCGTGGGCCGCGCACGCAACGGCAAGCTCACACCGGCGGATGTACGCGGTGGCACCTTCACCATCTCGAACCACGGGGTGAGCGGCAGCCTGCTCGCGGCGCCCATCATCATCCATCAGCCGCAGTCGGCGATCCTCGGCATCGGCAAGCTCGAGAAGCGCCCGGTGGTGGTGGAGGAGGGCGATGAGCAGAGGATCACGGTGCAGCCGCGCTGTTACGTCACGCTGACTCTCGACCATCGGGTGATGGACGGCCACCAGGCAAACCGCTTCATGCAGGCGTTCGTCGGCCGCCTGGCGGACTGGCCGCCCTGAGCCTTGGGGTGCGCGGCCGTGTCCGGGCAGCAGCCGGCTGCGGAGCTCGAGCCGATCGAGCGGGCCAGTGAGGACGAGCTGCGGGGGCTGCAGCTCGAGCGCCTCAAGTGGTCGCTGCGGCATGCCTACGACCACGTCGCCCCCTATCGGCGCAAGTGTCAGCTCGCCGGCGCGCATCCCGACGACCTGAGGACGCTCGCTGACCTCGCGCGGTTTCCTTTCACCGTCAAGGACGACCTGCGCATCCACTATCCCTTCGGCATGTTTGCGGTGCCGCGCTCGCAGGTCGTGCGCCTGCACGCCTCGAGCGGTACCACGGGCAAGCCGACCGTGGTCGGCTACACGCGCCAGGACATCGACACCTGGGCCGGCCTGGTCGCGCGCTCGCTGCGCGCGGCCGGCGCGCGCGCCGGCGACATCGTGCACATCGCCTACGGCTACGGCCTCTTCACCGGTGGCCTCGGCGCGCACTACGGCGCCGAGCGCCTCGGCTGTACGGTCGTGCCGATGTCGGGCGGACAGTCGCAGAAGCAGGTGCAGCTGATCTGCGATCTCGAGCCAGACATCATCATGGTGACTCCGTCCTACATGCTGGCGCTGGTCGAGGAGTTCTGCCGCCAGGGGCTCGATCCGGCGGCGAGCTCGCTGCGCTGCGGATTATTCGGCGCTGAGCCGTGGACCGAGGCCTTGCGCGCCGAGATCGAGAGCCGCGCCGGGCTCGACGCGCTCGACATCTATGGCCTCTCCGAGGTCATGGGACCCGGCGTCGCCAGCGAATGCCTCGAGACCAAGGACGGGCCGGTGATCTGGGAGGACCATTTCTATCCCGAGATCGTCGATCCGCTCACCGGGGCGGTCCTTGCCGAAGGCGCCGCCGGGGAGCTGGTGCTCACCTCCCTCACCAAGGAGGCGCTGCCCGTGATCCGTTATCGGACGCGCGATCTGACCGCGCTGCTGCCGCCGAGTGCGCGCCCGATGCGCCGCATGGCGCGCATCAGCGGCCGCTCGGATGACATGCTGATCGTGCGCGGAGTGAACCTGTTCCCGAGCCAGGTCGAGGAGCTGGTGCTGAGGCTCCCGCGCCTGGCGCCCCACTACCAGCTCGAGCTGACACGCGAGGCGCATCTGGACCGGCTCGCGGTCAAGGTCGAGTGTCTCGAGGGAACTCCGGCGGCTGCGCGCTCGAGTCTGCAGCGCGAGCTCGAGGCCAGCATCAAGGCGCTCATCGGCATCTCCGCCCAGGTGCTGGTGGGTGACCCCGGCTCGATCGAACGCTCGGCGGGCAAGGCACAGCGGGTGATCGACCGCCGCGAGCGCCGGTGAGCGCGTTTCCCAGTCCAAGCGCGAGTGCTTATCGAATGCAGGAACGAGGTTATGTAAACCACTCGGGTGTCGGGGTTGAGCGACAGCTTGTTCCGGGCATGTGGTGGGGCTAAAAAAACTGTGGGGATCCGCACTCCCGGCGCCTCACGGCACGCGAGGGCGGTCAAGGAACTACGAACTCCGGGGAATCGCCCGCATGAACACACTTCACGTCACGGAGCGCTGCCGGAACGCGGCGCGTCATGTCGCCCTGCGCCTGCTTGCCGTCACCGGCCTGAGCTGCACGCTGCTCCTCAGCGCCTGCGGCGGTGGGGGCGGCTCCATGGGCAGCACGAGTCCGCCTCCGAGCGGCGCCAACGGCACGGCGATGGTGACGCTGACGGACGCGCCGGGCGATTTCCTCAGCTACATGGTCAACGTGGTGTCGCTCAAGCTGACGCGCTCCGACGGCACCACCGTCGAGACGGTGCCGCTGACCACGACCGTCGACTTCGCCCAGCTCGTCAACCTCTCGGAGGTCATCAGCGCGGCGCAGGTTCCCGAGGGGAGCTACAGCGCGGTCGCCCTGACCCTCGATTTCACCGGCGCAAAGATCGTCGTCGACAACGGCGCGGGCGGTCTCACGGTGCCCGCCGCCAACATCATCAACGGTGCGACCAACAACCCGCTGGTCGCACCCAACAACCAGGTAACGCTCACGCTGCAGCTCCCGGCAGGGACACCGTTCCGCGTCACCCATGGCACGGTCGCGAACCTGGCGCTCGACTTCAACCTGAATGCTTCCAACACGGTCGCTCCCTCGACTATCGACTCCTCGACGATGGCGAGCGCCGTGATGGTGACGGTCAACCCCATTCTGGTGGCGAGCCTGACCCCGGACCTGGAGAAGCCGATCCGCGTGCGCGGGCCGCTGGTGAGCGTGACCAACACCGCGAGCCAGACCTCGTACACGGTCAAGGTGTTTCCTTTCTTCACCGACAAGGACGACGACGCGGACCAGTTCGTGGTGTACACGACCTCGACGACCGCCTTCACCATCAACGGCACTTCCAATACGGGTAACGACGGTCTGACCGCGCTCGCGGCGCTGCCGACCGGGACGATGACGCTCGCTCTCGGAACCTTCGATACGACCGCCAAGACCTTCACCGCCGCACAGGTGTTCGCCGGTACGAGCGTGCCGGGAGCCGGCCTCGACAGCGTCGAAGGAACGGTCGTCGCCCGCAGCGGCGACGTCCTCACGGTGACCAACCCCTTCTGCGAGCCGGCCGCGGGCGGCGGCGTCCAAGGTGGCGAAGTGATGGGTCCCGGCAGCGGCACGACCGATAGCGCCATGAGCGGCAGCACCATGGGAAGCACCATGAGTCGCACCACCATGGGCACCAACGCCGCGGGCCAGGATGACTTCGGGCACTTCGGCCGCCAGGTACAGGTCACGGTGGCTTCCACCACCATGGTGACCAAGGACGGCCAGTCCGGCACCTTTGGGCCGCCGGACATCTCGGTCGGGCAGCATCTGCAGGCTTTCGGCAAGTTCGGCACCGACTCGAGCGGCAACCGGACACTCGATGCGAGCTCGGGCAGCGTGCGGCTGATGGTGACGCGCGCCTGGGGGCAGTTCACCTCTGCGGCGAGCGGCGTGGTGACCATGAGCCTGCAGGCGCTCGACGGCCGACCGGCGTCGGCTTTCAACTTCGCCGGCACGGGCACCAGCAGCGCCAACGACGCCACCGCGAGCGCCTATACCGTGAGCGTTCCGGCGGCGCTGTCGATCCCATCGCTGAGCCCGGGGTTCCCGATCGCATTCGACGGCTTCGTGACGCCCTTCCGATCCGCGCCGCCGGATTTCGCCGCCGAGACGCTGGTGGATTTCTCGAGCGTCAACGCCCGGCTGCACCTCGAGTGGATGGAGCCGGGCCCGACGGCGCCCTTCGTGTCGCCGCTGAGTCCGACCAACGTCATGATGACCCAGGCGACGGTGCAGAGCGCCGCCGAGCACGTCATCTGGATCGGCCCGGCGAAGCTCGACCCGGGGAGCGCGAGTGGCGGGCTTACATTCGTACCGAGCACCACTGCCTCCCACCTGCTCTTTGCCATCGGGCATCGCAAGGACTGGCAGTTTCAGGTGTACACGAGTTTCAGCGACTTCATCACCGCGCTTTCCGGTGACCTGAATGGGACTACGGCGCTGAACGCGATCGCAGCGTCCGGCCCCTACGATCCCAGCACCGGGGTCATGACGGTCAGCTTCATGGCGGTCGTGCTGAGCGACTGAGCCGGCCAGGGAGCATCACGCCCGGCGGTCGCGGCCGGGTCTTCGTCACGGGGCGGAGCAGCATCGGAAGCTGTCCCGCCCCGCAGAGCTGTCCCGCGGGATCGATGTGCTAGCCTTGTCGCATGTACACGCAGGCGCTCGACACCCACGGGCGCGAGCCGGTCCCGGCACCGGCCGCGGACGGCAGCGAGGCGGCAGCGCGCTTCCAGGCGCGCATTGACGCCGAGGAGAAGATCGAGCCCAAGGACTGGATGCCGGACGCGTACCGCCAAACGCTGATCCGGCAGATCTCCCAGCATGCGCACTCGGAGATCGTCGGCATGCTGCCGGAGGGCAACTGGATCACGCGCGCACCGACCCTGCGGCGCAAGGCGGTGCTCATCGCCAAGGTCCAGGACGAGGGCGGGCACGGCATGTACCTCTACAGCGCGGCCGAGACGCTCGGCATCTCGCGCGCGCAGATGCTCGAGCAGCTGCTCTCGGGCGCGGCGAAGTACTCGAGCATCTTCAACTACCCCACGCTCACCTGGGCGGACGTCGGCGCGATCGGCTGGCTGGTCGACGGCGCGGCGATCATGAATCAGATACCGATCTGCCGCTGCTCCTACGGGCCGTACGCGCGCGCGATGGTGCGCATCTGCAAGGAGGAGAGCTTCCACCAGCGCCAGGGCTTCGAGATCATGCTGCGGCTCGCCCAGGGGAGCCCCGCCCAGCGCGCCATGGCGCAGGACGCGCTCGATCGCTGGTGGTGGCCGTCGATCATGATGTTCGGCCCGTCGGACGCGGATTCGAAGCACACCGCGCAGTCGATGCGCTGGAAGATCAAGCGCTTCAGCAACGACGAGCTGCGCCAGAAGTTCATCGATATCACGGTGCCGCAGGCCCGGTTCCTCGGGCTCACGATCCCGGACCCCGCACTGCGCTGGGACGAGGCCCTGCAGCATTTTGTCATCGGCCCGATCGACTGGAACGAGTTCCACGCGGTGCTGAAGGGCAACGGACCCTGCAACCGGGAACGGCTCGAGGCGCGCCGCGCGGCTCACGAGGCGGGCGCGTGGGTGCGCGCGGCCGCGGCGGCGCACGCGGTGAAGCAGGCGGTGCGCGAGCGCGCGGACTCCGCGGGCCAAGCGAGGCAGGCATGACTGACGCGACCCGGGATCCGTCCACGGCCGACTGGCCGTTGTTCGAGGTCTTCATCCGCTCGCGCTCCGGGCTCGAGCACAAGCACGTCGGCAGCCTCCACGCGGCGGACGCGCGCATGGCCGTCGAGCACGCCCGCGACGTCTATACGCGGCGGCAGGAGGGCGTCAGTATCTGGGTGGTACGCTCGGTGGACATCGTCGCCTCCGACCCGGAGGAGGCGGACGCGCTCTTCGAGCCGGCGCGCGACAAGGTGTACCGGCACCCGACCTTCTACGCGATTCCGGACGAGGTGAAGAACCTGTGAGCGCGCCGGCCGCAGCGCCCGCTGGGACACTCCCGGAGGCGCTGTTCTGCTACGTGCTGCGGCTCGGCGACACGAGCCTCGTGCTGGGACAGCGTCTCGGCGAGTGGATCGGCCATGCGCCGGCCCTGGAGGAGGATCTGGCGCTCGCGAACCTGGCGCTGGACCTGATCGGCCAGGCACGGCTGCTGCTCAGCTACGCGGGCGAAATCGAAGCTAAGGGGCGCGACGAGGACGCGCTCGCGTACCTGCGCGATGCGCCCGAGTTCGTCAATCTGACCCTCGCCGAGCAGCCGAACGGCGACTTTGCGCACACCATCGTGCGGCAGTGGCTGATCGATGCCTGGCAGCTCGAGATCTACGCGGGGCTGGCCGCGTCCGCGGATACGCGGCTCGCGGCCATCGCCGCCAAGGCGCTCAAGGAGACGCGCTACCACTACCGCTTCAGCAGCGGCTGGCTGGTGCGTCTCGGTGACGGCACGGCGGAGAGTCAGGCGCGCACGCAGCAGGCAGTGGGCTCGCTGTGGCGCTTCACGGGGGAGCTGTTCGCTTCCGACGAGATCGATGAGCGCGTGGCCGCGGCCGGGCTCGCACCCCGACTCGCCGCGGCCGCCGATCGCTGGGGCGCCCGCGTGGAGGAGGACCTGCGCCAGGCGACGCTGGTGCGCCCCGAGCGGCAGCCATATCCCTGGCACGGCAAGCGCGGTGTGCACACCGAGCACCTCGGTCACCTGCTCGGCGAGATGCAGCACCTGCAGCGAAGCTATCCGGGTGCAGGCTGGTGAGTGCCGCCGCGCCCAGCGCCGAGGCGGGCGGCGGTGTCCGCACGGCTGCGGAGCAGGGAGTATGGGATCTGCTTTCCGGGGTTCCGGATCCGGAGATTCCGGTACTCAGCATCGTGGACCTCGGCATCGTGCGCTACGTGCGCAGCGGCCCGGACCGGCGGCTGCACATCGGCATTACGCCCACCTATAGCGGCTGCCCGGCGACCGAGGCGATCCGCGCCGCGACCCGCGCCGCCCTTGATGCGGCGGGCTACCGGGAAGCCTGTCTCGAGGAAGTCCTCTCACCTCCCTGGACGAGCGACTGGGTGACCCCCGCGGGGCGTGCCAAGCTCGCGGCTTTCGGCATCGCACCGCCGCCCTCCGCCGCCGACGCGGGGCGGCGCGCATCCGCGCCGGTGGGCTGCCCGAGATGCGGCAGTCTCGCGACCGAGCGGATCAGCGAGTTCGGCTCGACGCCTTGCAAGGCGCATTACCGCTGCAACTCCTGCCACGAGCCCTTCGATCACTTCAAATGCATCTGACATGTTGAAGTTCCATGCACTGCGGGTCGAGAGCATCAGCCCGGACGCGGAAGACGCGGTAGCGATCACGCTCACGGTGCCCCTGGAGCTGCGGGCCGAGTACCTCGGTGCCGCGGGGCAGCACGTGGTGGTGCGCGCGCACATTGCGGCGGAGGAAGTCCGCCGCACCTACTCGCTGGTGAATGCGCCGGGGGAGTGGCCGCTGCGCATCGTGCTGCGGGTGCACGCGGCGGGGAAGATGTCGCGCCATCTCGCCGAGCAGCTGCGCGCCGGCGATGCGCTGGAGGTGCTGCCTCCCAACGGCAGCTTCACCCCGCGCGCGGCGCCCGCGCGCGGCGCCAGTTACGTGGCCTTCGCCGCCGGCTGCGGTATCACCCCGGTACTGTCGGTGGCGCGCACGCTGCTCGCGGCGCCGGAGACGCGGGTGATTCTCTTCTATGGCAATACCGGCAGCGCGCGCACCATGTGTCTCGAGGAGCTGCTCGCCCTCAAGGACCGTTACCTCGGCCGCCTGTCGCTGCACTTCGTCATGAGCCGCGAGCCGCAGGAGGTCGGGCTCTACAACGGCCGCATCGATGCGGCGCGCGCGCGCGAGCTCGCCACCGCGTTCTTCCGGCCGGCCGAGGTCGCGGAGTATTTCGTGTGCGGGCCCGGCGACATGATCGAGCAGGTGGGGGCGACGCTGCGGGCGCTCGGAGTGGACGCGGCGCGCATTCACGCCGAGCACTTCACGGTGGCGAGTGCGGCTGAGCCGGCCGTGAGCGCGGACACAGGGCGCGCGGCGGCTGCCGCGGGCTCCGCCATCGCAGGCGCTGCCACCCGCGCCGAGGTTACCATTCACATGGACGGACGCCGCCGCTCCTTCACGATGCAGATGGACGATGAGACGGTTCTGGAGGCGGCCGCCCGGGCCGGCATCGAGCTGCCGTTTTCCTGCCGTGCCGGGGTGTGCTCCACCTGCCGCACCAAGGTCGTGCGCGGCACGGTGGCAATGGCACAGAACTACGCGCTCGAGGACTGGGAGCTCGAGCAGGGTTACGTGCTCGCCTGCCAGTCGCGCGTCACGAGCACGGCGCTCGAGCTCGATTATGACGAGAAGTAGGCACGCGGCGCAGGCGCGCCGGGAGTTTCTCCTTGAGCTACCAGAGCATTCTGTTCGAGATCAGTGCCGGCATCGCCCGGTTGACGCTCAATCGCCCCGAGCGCCTCAACAGCTTCAACACCGAGATGCATGCCGAGGTGCGCGCGGCGCTCGCCGCGGTCCGCTCGTCGGAGGCGCGCGTGCTGGTGATCACCGGAGCGGGGCGCGGCTTCTGCGCCGGCCAGGACCTCAACGACCGGGCGGTGGCCCCGGGGGGTGAGACCCCGGACCTCGGCGAGTCGATCGAGAGGAATTACAAGCCGCTGGTGCTGAGTCTCCGGGCCCTGCCGCTGCCGGTGATTGCCGCCGTGAACGGCGTCGCTGCCGGCGCCGGCGCCAACATCGCCCTTGCCTGTGACCTCGTGATCGCGGCGCGCTCGGCGAGCTTCGTGCAGGCCTTCGCGAAGCTCGGGCTCGTGCCCGATTCGGGTGGGACATGGTTCCTGCCACGCAGCGTCGGTACGCCACGCGCGCTCGGGCTCGCGCTGCTCGGCGAGAAGCTCGCGGCCGAGCAGGCGGCGGCCTGGGGGCTCATCTGGCGCTGCGTGGAGGATGCCGAGCTCGGCGCAGTGGTCGAGACGCTCGCCGAGGGCTTCGCCGCCGCCCCGACGCGCGGGCTCGCGCGCAGCAAGCAGGCGATCTACGAAAGCTGGGGCCGCTCGCTCACCGAACAGCTCGACGTCGAGCGCGACTACCAGGCCGAGCTCGGACGTACGTTAGATTACACCGAAGGCGTGGCCGCATTCGCCGCGAAGCGCACGCCGCGCTTTCTCGGGCGGTAGTATGAAGCGCGGCATCGGGGTCGTGCCGCGCAGGTCGTTCGTGCTGACCGATGGGCAACTGACGTGAGCGGGTCAAGCGAGGAGCCGCAGCAGCTCGCCGAGCGCGCAGCGCAGGCACTCTATCAGCGCGATCGTGCCTCACAGGCCCTCGGCATGCGCCTCCTCGAGGTGGCGCCCGGCCGGGCGCGCGTCGCGATGACCGTGCGGCCCGATATGATCAACGGCCACGAAGTCTGTCACGGCGGGATCGTGTTCGCGCTCGCCGACAGTGCCTTCGCCTTCGCCTGCAATTCCCACAACGAAAGCACGGTGGCGGCGGCCGGCGCGATCGATTTCCTCGCCGCGGCGCGCGCCGGCGATGAGCTGACGGCCGATGCGATCGAGCTGTGGCGTACCAAGCGCAACGGCATCTACGAGATCACCGTCACCAACCAGCGTGGCGAGCGCGTAGCGCTGTTCCGCGGGCGCTCGTACCGCATCGACGGACAGGTGACGACGAGTGAGGAGTGAGGCCATGCAGCTTCAGAGTTACGCCGCGGGCCGGTGGCATACGGGCGCCGGCGCCGGGGCGGCTTTGCGGGATGCGACCACGGGCGAGGTGATCGCGCAGGCGAGCGCCGAGGGACTCGATACGGAGGCGATGCTCGCCTGGGCACGGGATGTCGGGGGCCCGAATCTGCGCCGGCTCTCCTTTCACGAGCGCGCCGCGCTCCTCAAGGCGGTCGCCAGGGATCTGAGCGAGCACAAGGACGCGTACTATCCGCTCTCATTCGCGACCGGTGCCACGCGCGGCGACTCCTGGATCGACATCGACGGCGGCATCAGCACCCTGTTCGTATACGCGAGCAAAGGCACACGCGAGCTGCCCAACAGCCGCGTCTACGTGGACGGCGGCGTCGAGGCGCTGTCGAAGACCGGCAGCTTCGTCGGGCAGCATCTGTGCGTACCGCTCGAGGGCGCGGCGGTGCACATCAACGCCTTCAACTTCCCGGTGTGGGGCATGCTGGAGAAGCTGGCGCCGACCTTGCTCGCAGGCGTGCCGGCGATCGTGAAGCCGGCGACCCAGACGTCCTACCTCACCGAGCGGGTCTTCCGGCGGATCCTCGAGTCGGGAATCCTGCCTGAGGGAGCGCTGCAGCTCATCTGTGGCGGGGTCGGGGACCTGTTCGGGCACCTGAACTGTCAGGATGTCGTGTCGTTCACGGGTTCCGCTGGCACGGCCTTGAAGCTCCGCCAGCATCCCGTCGTCGCGGCCCAGTCGGTGCGCTTCACGGCGGAGACCGATTCGCTCAACTCCTCGATTCTCGGCCCCGATGCCGCACCCGGCTCGCCCGAGCTCGACCTGTTCGTGCGCGAGGTGGTGCGCGAGATGACGGTCAAGGCCGGCCAGAAGTGCACCGCCATCCGCAAGGCGATCGTGCCCGCGGCGCGCGCTGCCGACGTCATCGACGCGCTGCGCGCCGCGCTGGAGAAGGTGGTGGTGGGCGATCCACGCCTCGAGCAGGTACGCATGGGGCCGGTCGCCTCGTTGAGCCAGCGCCGCGAGGTGACCGAACAGCTCGCCAAGCTCGAGCAGGAAGCCGAGGTGGTCGTGGGGGCAAGGGAGCAGCTGAAGACGCTCGGTGCGGACGCCGAGCGCGGCGCTTTCATGGCGCCGACGCTGCTCTACTGCCGGGACGCCGCGCGGGCCCGCGCCATCCACTCGGTCGAGGCGTTTGGTCCGGTGTGCACCCTGGTGCCCTACCGCGACACGGACGAGGCAGTCGCGCTGGCGCGGCGCGGCGGGGGAAGCCTCGCAGGCTCGGTGTTCACGGCGGACGACGCGGTGGCGGCCCGGTTGGTCCTGGGACTCGCGCCATTCCACGGGCGCATCGTGGTGGTGAATCGTCACTGCGCCAGGGAATCGACCGGGCATGGATCGCCGCTGCCGCACCTGGTGCACGGCGGTCCCGGACGAGCCGGCGGCGGCGAGGAGCTGGGCGGCATCCGCGGCGTGATGCACTATCTGCAGCGCACGGCGCTCCAGGGAACGCCGGATGTCATCACGGCCGCGAGCGGGCGCTGGACGCGCGGTGCGCGCGAGCTCGACCCGGGCGTGCACCCTTTTCGCAAGCCTTTCAGCGCGCTCGCGCTCGGCGACACGTTCCACTCGGGGGAGCGCGAGGTCACGGTCGAGGACATCGAGCGCTTCGCGGCGCTCTCGGGCGACAGGTTCTACGCCCACATGGACGAGGCCGAGGCCGCCCGTAATCCACTCTTCGGCGGGCGCGTCGCGCACGGCTACTTCCTGGTGTCGGCGGCCGCGGGGCTGTTCGTCGATGCGCCCTACGGGCCGGTGCTCGCCAACTACGGGATCGACGGCCTGCGCTTCGTCAAGCCGGTGAAGCCCGGCGATCGCATCCGCGTACGCCTCACGTGCAAGGAGAAATCGCTGCGCGCGGGCGCCGGCTACGGCGAAGTGCGCTGGGACGCGGCGATCACCAACCAGGATGGCGAGGCGGTCGCCAACTACGACGTCCTGACCATGGTGAGCGAGAAGGCCATTCCGGACGCCTGAGGCCCGCGGCCGCGAGTCTCACAGGGCCCGCGCCGGCGCACCGAACAGGCGAAAGGCGTGTCCGCGCGTCGAGACCGCCTTGACGAGTGCCCACACCGCATCCCCGGGCGCGAGCCGGAGCGCCGCCCGGGCACCCTCGGTGATGCGCGCCAGCACGATCGGTCCACCGACGTCGACTTTCACCAGCACGCTCGCCGCCTCCTCGGGAGTGATCTCGGTGACCGTGCCGCGCAGGGCGTTGCGCACGCTCAGGCCGTGGATGGGCTCCGTCGCGAGGATGATGTCGCGCGCCAGGAGCTGCACCCGCACGCGCGCGCCCGCTGTGACCTCCCGCAGGCTCACCTGGAGCTTCCCGGAGCCGATGGCGAGCTCCACCGTGCCACCCGCCGTGTCGACCGCGGTCACCAATCCGTCGAGCACCGCGCCGACCAGGTCGGGCGCGACGACGGCGCGCAGCTCGGGGCGGAGGCTCATCTCATCGACCCGGCCGGCCGCCAGCACCTCACCGTGCTCGAGCAGCACGAGGTAGGTCGCGAGGCGCAGCACCTCATCGAACTGGTGACTCACGTACACCATCGGGATGGACAGCCAGTCGCGCAGCCTCTCGAGGTAGGGCAGCACCTCCTCACGGCGGGCCACATCGAGCGATGCGAGCGGCTCGTCGAGCAGCAGCAGCTGCGGCTGTGAGAGCAGCGCGCGGCCCAGGGCGACGCGCTGGCGCTCGCCGCCGGAGAGCTGGTGCGGCCGACGGGCGAGCAGCGGCCCGAGGCCGAGCAGCTCCACCACTTCCTCGAAGCGGATGTAGTGGGAAACCGCGCGGGCGCGCTTCTCCCCGTAGGACAGATTTCCCGCGACGCTGAGGTGCGGGAACAGCCGCGAGTCCTGGAACACGTAGCCGATGCGTCGCCGCTCCGGCGCGACCGCGATGTGACGCTGCGTATCGGTCAGAACGCTGCCGGTCAGCTGCACTTCACCCTCATCGGGCGGCAGCAAGCCCGCGATCATATCGATCAGCGTGGTCTTGCCGCTGCCGGATCGGCCGAAGAGCCCGATCACGCCGGGCGTCGGAGCCGCGAAGGAGGCGGCGAGGGTGAACCCCGTACGGCGCTTGAGCAGTGAGACGCGCAACATGCCCGCGGCTCCGCCGCTAGCGGCCCAGGCAGCGACGCACGCGCCGTACCAGAAGCTCCGCCCCGAGCAGCCCGAGGAGCCCGAGCGCGAACGACAGGAGCGCGAGGCGCAGGGCGAGCGCATCGCCTTGCGGCATCTGCATCGCGGTATAGAGAGCGAGCGGCAGCGTGCGGGTCACCCCGGGGATGTTGGCGGCGAAGGTGATGACGGCGCCGAACTCGCCGAGCCCCGCGGCGAAGGCCGTCACCGCCCCGGCGAGGATTCCCGGCAGCATCAGCGGCAGCGTGATGCTGAAGAACCGGTCGAACGGTCCGGCGCCGAGCGTGCGGGCGGCCGCCTCGAGCCCGCGGTCAACGTTCTCGAGCGACAGGCGCATGGCGCGCACCATCAGCGGGAAGGTCATCACCGCGGTGGCGAGGGCCGCGCCGGCGGTGGTGAACGGCAGCTGGATGCCGAAATGCGCGTGCAGCCAGGCGCCGAGCGGTGCGCGTGTCCCGAGGAGCAGCAACAGCACATAGCCGACTGCGACCGGCGGCAGGACCAGCGGCAGGTGCACGAAGGCGTCGAACAGGGTGCGTCCCGGGAAGCGGGCGCGTGTCAGGATCCAGGCAACCAACACCGCGAGCGGCAGGCTGAAGGCGACGCTGCGCGCGGCCACCTCGAGAGAGAGGCGCAGCGCGTCGAGCTCGGCCGGACTCAAGAGCCCGTTCATCACGGAACTGTCTCATGATCGGCCGATCGGCGGCCAGCGCCGCCGGGAAAGCGCGTCAGATGGACTTCACGCCACCAGCGTCGTCGCGAGGCTGACCGGCGCGCCCGGCGCGGGCAACGGGGCCGGAGCCGCCAATCCCTTCTCCTCGAGCCAGGCGCGGTTGAAGAGACGCGACTGATACCTGGCGCCGCCGTCGCACAGCACGGTGACGACGGTATGCCCGGACCCGAGCTCGCGTGCGACCTGGAGTGCGGCGGCGACGTTGAGCCCGCTGGTGCTGCCGAGGAACAGCCCCTCCTCGTGGAGCAGCCGGTACACGCAGCGGACCGTATCGGCGTCGGGGACGTGCACCGCGGCGTCGATGGGCGCGTCCTTGAGATTGGCCGTGACGCGGGCGATGCCGATGCCCTCGGTGATGGAGCCACGGCCGGTCGCCTTGAGAGTGCCGGAGCGGAAGTATTCGTAGAGGCTGCTGCCGGGCGGGTCGGCGAGCACGCAGCGCACGGCGCTGCGCTGCGACTTGAGGAAGGTCGCGACGCCGGCCAGCGTGCCGCCGGTGCCCGTGGCCGTGACGAAGGCGTCGATACGACCTTCGGTCTGTGACCAGATCTCGGGTCCGGTAGTGGCCGCATGCGTGTCGCGGTTGGCGGTGTTGTCGAACTGATTCGACCAGACCGCCCCTGGGAGCGAGACGGCGAGGCGCTGTGCGACTTTCTGGTACTGGTTGGGATTGCTGTAAGGGACGACCGGGACCTTGTGCACTTCGGCACCGAGCATCTCGAGCAGCCGGTATTTCTCCGGCGACTGGTTATCGGGCATGACGATGATGCAGCGGTAGCCACGTGCGTTGCACACGTGCGCGAGCCCGATGCCGGTGTTGCCCGCGGTGCCTTCGACGACGATGCCGCCGTCCTTGAGTTGCCCGCGACGCTCGGCATCGGCGACGATGGCGACAGCGGCGCGGTCCTTGACCGAGCCCCCGGGATTCATGAACTCGGCCTTACCGAGGATCTCGCAGCCGGTCTCCTCGCTCATGCGGCGCAGCCGGATGAGCGGGGTGTTGCCCACCGCGCCGACGAAGCCCGGGAGGTAGTCCATGGTCGGCCGACTATAGCCCCACCGCTCCCTGCGCCCGAACGAAGCTTTGCTTCTTAGGGCCTGCGCGGCAGTTATACACTTGAGACCGCATGAAGCTGCACCAACTGCGTTACCTGGCCGCCGTCGCCCAGAGCGGCCTCAACATCACGGCGGCGGCTCACAAGCTGCATACCTCGCAGCCCGGCGTCAGCAAGCAGATCAAGCTGCTGGAGGACGAGCTCGGCTTCCAGATCTTCGTGCGCGAAGGTCGCAATCTCACGCGTATCACCGCCGCGGGGCAGCAGGTCATCGAGCGGGCGCTGCGCATCCTGCAGGAGGCGCAGACCATCCGCGATCTGTCCACGGAGCTGCGCGACGAGGGCAAGGGGAGCCTCTCCATCGGCACGACTCATACTCAGGCGCGCTACGTGCTGCCGGGCGTCATTCGCGAGTTCCGGGGGCGCTACCCGCAGGTGCGTCTCAACCTCCACCAGGGGACCTCCGAGCAGATCGCCGAGATGGTCGCCGGTGATCGCATCGACTGCGCGATCGCGACGGGCTCCGAGGCGCTGTTTTCGGACCTCACGCTGCTGCCCTGCTACCGCTGGCACCGCACGGTGATCGTTCCCAGGGGACACGCGCTCGCGAGCGGCGGCCGGCTCGCGCTGCGTGCGCTGTCGGCGTACCCGCTCATCACCTATACGTTCAGTTTCACCGGGCCCTCGTCGCTGCACGAGGCCTTCGCCAAGGCGGGGCTCGTCCCGAACGTCGCGATCACGGCGCGCGACGCCGACGTCATCCAGACCTATGTGCGGCTCGGGCTCGGTGTAGGTCTGGTCGCGCATATGGCGATCGATCCCGACGACCCCGACCTCGTGGCGATCGACGCCTCGCATCTGTTCGCCGCCCACACCACCTGGCTCGGGTTTCGCCGTGGCACGCTGCTGCGCAAATACATGTACGACTTCGCGCAGCTGCTCGCGCCGCACCTCGAGCGGCGCCTGGTCGAGCGGGCGCACCGGGCGGCGTCCGCGCAGGAGGTCGCCGCGCTGTTCGCGGACATCGCGCTGCCGGAACGCTAGGCGGTGAGGAAGCTTGCCGGGAGAGCCCCAGCCCGAGCGCACCCGGCTGATAGGCCACCGTAACGCCAGATACCCTGTGCTTGGGTGCGCCTCTTTCTGGGGTTATGAGCGTGTGCAAGACTAGCGGCGCGCGCGGCGACTCAGCGCCGCAGGCGAGGGGAGCAGGGCCGTGGCGGGACTTTATTTCGAGGAGCTCGAGCCGGGACAGCGCTTCGAGCATGCGGTGCGGCGCACGGTGACCGAGGCCGACAACGTGTTCTTCAGCACCCTGACCATGAACCCGGCCGCCATCCATCTCGACGCCGAGTATTCCAAGGGCACGCCGTTCGGCGTGCCGCTCGTCAACAGCCTGTTCACCCTCGGCCTGCTGGTGGGGCTCTCGGTATACGACACGACCTTCGGTACGACCATCGGCAACCTCGGTTTCGAGGAGGTGCGCTTTCCGAAGCCGGTGCTGCCCGGTGACACCTTGCGGGCGACGACCACGGTGCTGTCCAAGCGCGAGAGTCAGTCGCGCAAGGACTCCGGCATCGTCGTATTCGAGCATCGCGCTTTCAACCAGCGCAACGAGGAAGTGGCCTCCTGCCGCCGTGCGGCGTTGATGCTGAAGAGACCCGCATGAGCGATGCGCGTGCGCCGGGCTGCACGCGCTCGTGGCTGTTCGTCCCGGGCGACAGCGAGCGCAAGCAGGCGCGGGCCCTGACCAGCGGGGCGGATGCGCTCATCCTCGATCTCGAGGACTCGGTGGATCCGGGGCAGCTGCCCGGGGCGCGCACGCGGCTGCGGCAGCTGCTCGCGCAGCGCCCCGCGCATCCCGCGCCGCAGCTGTGGGTGCGCATCAACGCGCCGCGGGGGAGGGTGTGGCGCGAGGATCTCGCGGCGATATTCGGCCCGGGACGCAGCCGCAAGAGGTCCGGCGGCGCCCGTCAGGCTCCGGACGGAGTGGTGCTGCCCAAGGTTTCGGCGCCGACTGAGATCGCCCAGGTGGCCGATCACCTCACCACGCTCGAGAGGGACCGCGGGCTCGCCCGCGGCGCCACGCGGCTGCTCGTCATCGCGACCGAGACCCCGCAGGGCCTCCTGTCGCTGCCGCAGTATCCGGCGGCGCTCGGCCCGAGGCTCACGGTGACCGCACGGCTCGCGGGCCTCACGTGGGGAGCCGAGGACCTGAGCGCGGCGCTCGGTGCGACCGGAAAGCGCGACGCCTCGGGAGCGCTGACCTTCACGTTTGCGCTGGCGCGCAGCTCGTGCCTGCTCGCCGCCGCGGCCCTCGGTGTGCAGGCCATCGACGGCGTGCAGGTCGATTTCCGCGACGCGGCGGGCCTGAAGCGCGAGCTCGACGAAGCAAGACGTGACGGCTTCTCGGGCAAGCTCGCGATTCATCCCGAGCAGGTCGCCGCGATCAACTCCGCCTTCACGCCCACCGAGGAGGAGCGTGCGCATGCGCGCCGTGTCATCGCCGCCTTCGCCGCGGCCGGTGGCGCCGGCGTCGCCAGCCTCGATGGCCAGATGATCGATCGACCCCACCTGGTGGCTGCCCGGCGCGTGCTCGCCGCGGGGCCGCCGCTCGAGGAAGGGTGAAGCGCATGTCGCGGCGCCTCGTGAGCTCCGGCTCGTCTTTCGAGGCGCAGATTGGCTATTCGCGCGCCGTGGTCGAGGGAGACTGGGTGTTCGTCTCGGGCACTACCGGCTTCGACTACGCCACGATGTCGATATCCGAGAGCGTGGTGGAGCAGACCGAGCAGTGCTTCAGGAACATCGCGGCGGCGCTCGAGCGCGCGGGGGCGGCGCTCGAGGACGTGGTGCGCGTGACTTACATACTGCCGAACGCGGCGGACTTCCCCGCGTGCTGGCCGGTGCTGCGCCGGCACCTGGGCGAGATCCGGCCGGCGGCCACCATGCTGGCGGCGGGTCTCATCGACCCGCGCGTGAAGATAGAGATCGAGGTCACCGCCCACAAGACGGGCGGATCACGCGGCTCCTCAGGGGGGACCTGACCTCACCGTCTCGAGCGCCAGCAGATCCTCCGGCGTGTCGAGGTCGAGCTCGGCGGCGGGCATCGGCACGCGGATCACCCGGTCGGCGCTGCGGCGCAGGATCGATTGCGCGCCGCTATCGCCGCGCAGCGCCGCGAGCTCGGCGAACGTGCTGCGCGGAAAGATCGCCGGCGCACCGGCGATTCCCCCATAGAGCGCGGCGGCGATGCATTGCGGGCGCCTGCGCCAGGTTCCGGCGAGCCGCCGCAGATCATCGCGGGTGACGGCGGCCTGGTCGGCCAGCACCAGCATGACGCCGGCGCAGCTTGCCGGCAGCCGTGCGACTCCCGCGCGGATCGAGCTGGCGAGCCCCTCGCGCCAGTGTCGGTTGACGACTACGGATCCGGGCGAGTGCCGCAACAGAGGTGCCAGCTCACCTGCACCTGCGCCCAGCACCACGATGAGGGCGTTGCCCGTCACCTCGGCGCTGCGGGTCACGACCGTGTGCAGAAGCGGGCGCCCGCCGATGCGCACCAGCTGCTTCGGCGATCCGAAGCGAGTCGAGGCGCCGGCGGCCAGTACGATCGCGTAGAGGCGATCGCCGGTTCTGCCGAGGGGAGCGGACTCCACCATGGCGCGTCGGTCCTTACACCGGTCCGGCCACGAGCCGAATACCGGCGGGCAGAGTCTCGCGGACACGCGCGTAGAGCGAGCGCTCCTCGACGACCGAGTCGGCGTCGATGCCTGCAAATGTGCGCCAGTCCTTCACGCGCGGATTCGAGGCGAGAAGCGCCTCGAGGCCGCCGCACCACGCATTCCGGGGACCGTTGGCGAAGCGAGCGAGCTCAACCCAGGCCTCGCGCGCCCTAAGCTCCGCCGCGGCTCCTCCCTTGTCAGCTGTGGCGGCGGAGAGCTTTGCGAGCGCCTCGCCGGCGCCACCGATCGATCGGAGTCTCTCGAGCGCCTGCCGTCCGGGGTCTGCGGCCGGCAGTCGCGCATAGAGCTCGCCGAGACGCCGTTCGCGCTGCTCGAAGCAGCCGAGCGCGCGCCGGAGGTAGCGCGCGCAGGCCTGGCTGAACGCCTCGAGCGCGCCTTCCGCGGGCGGCGTCCGCGCGCTGGCGTGCGCCGTGGCGCAGGCGCTCGCGACCTCCCGCACATGCGTCCACTCGGCGGCCAGTTGGTTGCGCAGCAGCCCGATCTCGTTCATGACGTGCGCGATCTATTACATGACATATATATTCTAATAAAATGATATTGTTAGTAATATTATCCTATGTGACGCGCGGCGCGAGCCGCCGCCTGGAGTGGAGAATCGTACGGGTACCGCGCAATTATGCCACCCTCGCCTGGCTATGCCGGGCGGCGCCGCAACACCTCGATGAGCCGTTGCGTGCACCGGTACCCCTTCAGTAGAGTCCCACGGCCTTTTGCATTTCGCCTCCAAGAATCCCAACTCGATGAGCAGTAACGATCCCTGGGTCGTGCACAAGTTCGGGGGGTCGAGCGTCGCCGACGCCGACTGCTTCCGCCGGGTCGCCGCCATACTCGAATCCCTGCCGGGGTCGCGTCTGGCGGTGGTGCTGTCGGCCTGCCGCGGCGTGACGGATGCGCTGCTGCGGCTCATCGCGCTGGCCGAGCGCCAGGATGAGGGCTACCGGGGTGAGCTTGCGCAGCTGCGCGCGCGGCACGCGACCATCGCCGAGGCGCTGCTGACGGGGGAGTCCGCGCGGCTCTATCTCGCGGACTTCGATCGCGATTGCGCCGACCTCGAGGGCATCCTGCACTCGGTCAAGCTGACGCGTGCCGCCGCACGCAACGTCAGCGACCTCATCGCCGGCTATGGCGAGCTCTGGTCGACGCAGCTGTTCCAGCGCTTCTTCGAGCAGCGCGGCCGGCGCGCAGGCCCGGTGATGTGGATCGACGCCCGGCGCGCGGTGATCGCCGAGTGGGGTCCGCTGGGTCCGGGAATACAGTGGGCCGAGTCGCGTGCGCGCCTCGCGGCCCTGGTGCCCGCAGACTTTCGCGGCACGCTGGTCATCACCGGCTTCGTCGCCTCCGACAGGCGCGGCGTGCAGACCACTCTCGGCCGCAACGGCAGCGACTTCTCCGCGTCGATCTTCGGCGCCCTGCTCAAGGCTGCCGAGATCCACATCTGGACGGACGTCGACGGGGTGCTGTCCGCCGATCCGCGCCGCGTGCCCGATGCCACCGTGATCGACTCGCTGTCGTACAACGAGGCGATGGAGCTCGCGTACTTCGGCGCCAAGGTGCTCCACCCGCAGACCATGGCGCCGGCGGTCGGGGACGGGATCCCCATCTGGATCCGCAATACCTTCGCGCCCGAGAAAGCCGGGACGCTGATCTGCGCGCACCCGGCCTCCGCGCTCCCGGTCAAGGGCATTACCAGCATCGAGCGCGTCGCGCTCATCAACCTGGAGGGCACGGGCATGATCGGCGTGCCGGGCACGGCGCATCGCCTCTTCGGCGCGCTGCGGGAGGAGGGCATCTCCGTCATCCTCATTTCCCAGGGGAGCTCGGAGCACTCGATCTGCTGCGCGATTCCGCAGGAGCAGGCCGAGCGCGCCGTCGCCGTCACGCGGCGCGCATTCGAGCGCGAGCTCGCGGAGGGACAGATCCAGAGCGTCGACGTCGACCCGGATCTCGCCATTCTCGCCGTGGTGGGCGACGGCATGGCCGGAACCCCCGGCGTGGCCGCCAAAGTGTTCGGAGCGCTGGGGAGCTCCAGCGTGAACGTGCGCGCCATCGCGCAGGGTGCCTCGGAGCGCAACATCTCGGTGGTGGTCGACGGCCGCAGCGCCACGCGCGCGCTGCGGGCGGTGCACGCCGGGCTGTATCTCTCACCGCACACGCTCTCGATCGGCGTGATCGGGCCGGGCACCGTGGGTCGAGTGTTTCTCCAGCAGCTCGCCGCCCAGAGCCAGCACCTGCGCGAGCAGTTCCGGGTCGATCTGCGCCTGCGCGGCGTCATGGCCTCCAGGCGCATGCTGCTCGGCGACCCGGCGGTATCGCTGCCTGACTGGCGCGGGCAGTTCGAGAGCCGCGGCACGGCTTCCGACCTCGCCGCCTTCGTCGAGCATGTGCGCGTCGACTACCTGCCGCACACGGTGCTGGTGGACTGCACGGCGAGTGCGGCGATCGCCGCGCACTACGCCGAGTGGCTCGGCGCCGGCATTCACGTGGTGACGCCCAACAAGCAGGCCAACAGCGGCACGCTCGAGCTCTATCGCCGCCTGCAGCAGGCCCGCAGGGCCGGCGGCTCGCACTACCTCTACGAGGCGACCGTCGGAGCGGGGCTGCCGGTGGTGCATACGCTGCGCGACCTGCTGCAGACGGGCGATGACGTGACGAGCGTCGAGGGTATCCTGTCGGGCACGCTCGCTTATCTCTTCAATGTCTACGACGGGCGTACGCCCTTCTCCGAGATCGTGCGCGATGCGCGCCAGCGGGGTTATACCGAGCCCGATCCGCGCGATGACCTTTCAGGCACCGACGTCGCCCGCAAGCTCATCATCCTCGGGCGCGAGATGGGACTCGGTCTGGAGCTCGCCGACGTCAAGGTCGAGAGCCTGGTCCCCGAGGAGCTGCGCGCCGGCTCGATCGCGGATTTCATGGAACAGCTGCCGCGTTACGACTCGATGATGCACGGCCGCCTCGACGCGGCCCGCGCCCGCGGCAAGGTGCTGCGCTACGTCGGCCGGCTGACGGCGGCCGGCGAGGCGACCGTCGGCCTCACCGAGCTGCCGGAAAGCCATGCGTTTGCCAACATCGCGCTCACCGACAACGTGGTGCGCTTCGCGACCCGCCGCTATTGCGAGAACCCGCTCATCGTGCAGGGACCGGGGGCGGGGCCCGAGGTGACCGCGGGAGGAGTGTTCGCGGACCTCCTGCGCCTGGCGGCCTACCTCGGGGCGCGATTGTGAGCAGCACCACGTCGCGCGAGTGCGCGACCGCCTTCGCTCCGGCGTCGGTTGGCAACGTGGCGATCGGCTTCGATATCCTCGGCTTCTCGGTGGAGACTCTCGGGGACCGCGTGACCGTCACGCGCCGCGCCGTGCCCGGGGTGGCGATCACCTCGGTGACCGGCATCGCCGGAGAGCTGCCGCACGAGCCGCGCGGCAACACCGCGGGCAGGGCTCTGCTCGCCATGCAGGAGGCGCTGCGTCCGGAATTTGGCTTCGTCCTGCAGATCGACAAGGGCATTCCGCTCGGTTCCGGGCTCGGGGGCTCAGCCGCGTCCGCGGTCGGCGCCGTGGTCGCGGCCAACGCCCTGTTCGCTGCACCCTGCAGCCTGCCGGAGCTGCTCAAGTTCGCCATGGCGGGGGAGGTGGTGGCGAGCGGCGCCCGGCACGTCGATAACATCGCGGCCTCGCTGTACGGTGGCCTGGTACTCACGGTCGGCATCGACGCACCGCGCGTGAAGCAGATCCCGGTGCCTGCCGGCATCCGCGCCGTGATCGTCCACCCGCACATGTTCATCGCCACCGCCAAGGCGCGCGCGATCCTCAAGGGCAGCGTCGAGCTGTCGGATTTCGTGTGGCAGACGGCGCATCTGGCCGGCTTCATCTCCGGGTGCTACACGGACGACCTCGACATGATCCGCGCCTCGTTCGAGGACGTCGTGATCGAGCCGCAGCGGCAGGCGCTCATTCCCGGGTTCCAGGAGGTGCGGCGCGCCGCCATGGAGGCCGGCGCCCTCGGCTGCTCGATCTCCGGGGCGGGGCCCTCCGTGTTCGCCTGGGCCCTCGAAGGCAATGGCCCTGCAGTGCTCGAGGCCATGCGGCGCGAGTTTCAGGCCAGGGGACTCCCCAGCGATGGCTGGATCGTCGACCTGCGCGGTCGCGGCGCCCGGGTGATCGCGGCGCGATGAGCGAGAGCTTCGCTTTCGTGAGCTCGCGCGGTCCCACCGCGCGCGTGGGATTCAGCGCCGCGCTGCTGCAGGGGCTGGCCCCCGACGGGGGCCTGTACGTGCCAGCCGCCTGGCCGCGCCTTACGGTGGAGGATTTCGCAGGCGCGGTAAGCCTCCCCGAGGTGGCGCAGCCGCTGCTTGCTCCGTTCCTCGCGGGCGACCGGCTGCTTCCTGAGCTGGCGGCCATCGCGCAGGAGGCGCTCACTCTTCCGGCGCCGCTCGTGCCGCTCCAGAGCGATGGCCGGCTGTCGGTGCTCGAGCTCTTTCACGGTCCCACCGCCGCCTTCAAGGATTTCGGGGCGCGCTTTCTCGCGGCCTGCTTCGCGCGGCTGCGCACCGGGGAGAGCCGTCCGCTCACGATCCTGGTCGCGACCTCGGGCGACACCGGGGGAGCCGTAGCGGCTGCATTCCACCAGCGTCCGGGGATCGAGGTGGCGGTGCTCTTCCCGCGGGGACTCGTGTCGCCGACCCAGGAGCGCCAGCTCACCTGCTGGGGCGACAACGTGCGCTCGCTCGCGGTGCGCGGCACCTTCGATGACTGCCAGCGCCTCGTCAAGCAGGCCTTCCTCGACCCGGCGCTGCGCGCACGCGGCGCGCTCTCCTCCGCCAACAGCATCAACCTGGGGCGCCTGCTGCCGCAGGCCGTGTATTACGCCGCCGCGAGTCTCAGCGTCTGGCGCGAGCACGGCGAGCGCGCCTCCTTCGTCATCCCGAGCGGCAATCTCGGCAACTCGGTCGCGTGTCTGTGGGCACGGCAGCTGGGCCTCCCGATCGCGGACGTGGTGCTCGCCCACAACGCCAACCGCACCGTCCCGGATTACCTCGCGAGCGGCGAGTGGCGACCGCGGCCGAGTATCGCGACGCTCGCCTCGGCGATGGACGTCGGCAACCCCAGCAACATGGAGCGCCTGCGCGCGCTCTATCCGCAGCTGCCGCAGCTGCGCTCGGCGGTGAGCGCCGTGAGCGTGAGCGACGAGGAGATCCGTGAGCGCATTCGCGCCGGGTTCCGTAGCTACGGACAGATCTGGTGCCCGCACACCGCCACGGCGGCGGAAGCGTGGCAGCGCCTGTTGCCGGAGCGGCGCGCGCGCGGCCGCTGGGTGCTGGTATCGACCGCGCACGCCGCCAAGTTCCGCGAGATCGTCGCGCCCCTCATAGGACGGGAGGTGCCGGTGCCGGAGACACTCGCACGGCTGTTTGCGCGACCGGTCCACTGTGTTGAAATCGACGCCACGCTGGGAGCGCTGCGTGCCGCGCTCGGGGCCTAGGGGAGCTCGTGGACGAGTTGACTAAGGTGCCGCCCGCCACCTGGGCACTGGTGCTCGGCGCGATAGCGCTCGGGTTCGTGCTCTGGTGGGCCTGGCGCTGGTACCGCTACCACCGTGCCCGGCGGGCGCTGCGAGCCGCCGTGACCGACGGGGCGGCCGATCACCTGGCCAACGCGCTGGTGCCGGACGGTATGGGCGGCGCGTTTCACGTCGACTTCCTGCTGCTCACGATGCGCGGCGTCGTGGTGATCGATCTGCGCGACGTGCGCGGCAACATCTTCGGCGGCGACCAGATGGCCGAGTGGACCGTCATGGATGGTGCGCGCCGCTTCACCTTCACCAATCCCCAGGGCGCGCTCTACGACCGCATCGCCGCGGTGAAGGCGGTGGCCGGGGATGTCCCGGTCGAGGGCCGGATCGTCTTCACCCGCCGCGGCAAGTTCCCCAAGGGCCTGCCGAAGTGGACGCTGATGGTCGACGCGTTGCGCGCCGAGTTTCCGCCCGCTGAGTACCAGTCGCATGCCGAAGCCACCGCGCCCCTGAGTGAAGGCTGGCGGCGCCTCAAGCAAGCCGTGAAGCCGAGCTACATGGCCGACATGCGCTGAGGGCGCGGCCTTAGGCCCCTCAGGACACCGTGCGGGCATGGTCCGCCAGCACGAGCGACACGCAGGCGGTGAGTTTCCTCGCGTACTCGATGTGCAGGAACTCGTTCGGCCCGTGTGCGTTGGCATGCGGCCCGAGGACCCCGGTGATGAAGAACTGGGTGTGGGGAAAGCGCTCGCCCAGCATTCCCATGAAGGGGATCGTGCCGCCGCAGCCCATGTGCACGGCGTCGCGGCCGTAGACTGCCCGGCTGGCGCGCCCGATCGACTGCTCGAGCCAGGGTGCGAAGGTCGGCGCGTTCCAGCCGGTGTTGGCGGAGCCGGGCGCGAAGCGCACCTCGGCGCCATAAGGCGGGTCGCGCTCCAGAGCCTCACGTACCGCGGCGGCCGCACGCGAGGCGTCGCAGGTCGGAGGAGTGCGCAGCGAGATCTTCACGGTGAGCTGCGGCAGCAGCACGTTGCCGGCGGTTGCCGTGGGTGGCAGGCCATCAGCCCCCGTGACGGCCAGCGTGGCGCGCCAGGTGCTGTTGATGATGAGCTCGGCAGGGTCGTTCGATACCGGCTGCACGCCGCGTGCCCAGGGGAGCTTCCCCGCAACCGAGCTTCCCAGCACCTGCGCGGCCACGATCGCCTGGGCGCGCCGATCGGGCGGGAGTGTCACGTGCAGCTCATCGAGCAGCAGGTCGCCGGTGACCGGGTTCTCGAGGCGCGCGAGCAGCTGCTCGAGGATACGAAACGGGGTCGGTGCAATCCCGGTCGCCATGCCCGAATGCACGCCCTCGGTGAGAACCCGCACGGTGAGCGCGCCCACGAGGTTGCCCCGCAACGAGGTCGTGCACCACACCTGGTCGTAGTTGCCGCACTCGGCATCCAGGCACACCACGAGCGAGGGCTCCGGGACCGCCTCGCCGAGGGCGGCGAGATGCGCCGGCAGGTCCTCGCTGCCGCTCTCCTCGCAGGCCTCGATCAGTACGACACAGCGCGGCAGGCGTACCTGTTGCTCCTTGAGCGCCGCGATCGCGGTGAGGGAGCTGAATACGGCGTAGCCGTCGTCGGCGGCGCCGCGTCCGTAGAGCTTGCCGTCGCGGACGACGGGCTCCCACGGGCCGAGTCCCGGCAGCCAGCCTGTGAACTCGGGCTGCTTGTCGAGGTGGCCGTAGAGCAGCACGCAGCCGGGAAGCTCGCCCGGAACGTCGATCAGGAGGAGCGGCGTGCGCCCGGCGAGGCGGCGCACCTCGACTCTCATGCCCGGGAGCGGCTGCGTCCGGCACCACTCGGCCATCAGCTGCACTGCCTTCTCCATGTGCCCGTGACTCTCCCAGTCGGGGTCGAAGTCCGGGGACTTATTGGGGATGCGTACGTAGGCGATCAGCCGCTCGAGGATGGACGTGTCCCAGGTGTTGCCGATGAAGCGGCTGAGTCGCTCAAGATCCATAGATAATTCCTACTGGAATATCCGACGCTTACACTACTTTATTAAAGTCAGGTCCGCGCTACCCGTCCGCGGTCGGGAAAGCTCTCTCGCCGGCGGTGATAGTGAACCGTGGCTCCGAATCAGGAAAGAGGCAACGCTCGCTCACGGCGCGCCGTCCACGGCCGGGAGCCGGAACAACTCGCGGGCCGCCGCGGTGCTCGAGCGCGCCAGCGCCTCGAGCGGCTCGTCGCGGGCGCGCGCCACGACGGAGGCGATGTGAGGAAGGAACGCGGGCTCGTTGCGGCGGGATGCGGGGCGCGGGTCGAGATCGCGCGGCAGGAGATACGGACCGTCGGTCTCGAGCAGCAACCGATCTGCGGGGATGTGACGCACCAGGGGCACGAGATGGGCTCCGCGCCGCTCGTCGCAGATCCAGCCGGTGATGCCGATGGCGAGCCCCAGATCCAGGTACGCGCGCAGCGCCGCGCCATCGCCGGTGAAGCAATGGGCGACGCCCGCGTGGCGCGCACCATGCTCGCGCAGGATGGCGACGAAATCCGCATGCGCATCGCGCTGATGCAGGAACACCGGCTTGCCGAGGCGCGCGGCGAGCTCGAGCTGGCGGTGAAAGGCCTGCCGCTGCGCCTCGCGGGGCGAGAAGTCACGGAAATAGTCGAGGCCGCACTCACCGACTGCTCTGACTTCCGGCGCCTGCGCCAGCTCCGCAAGCTCCGCCATGCGCTCCGCGGTGAGCTCGGTCGCGTGATGCGGGTGCACGCCCGCGGTGGCGAACAGCACTCCGGGGTGCTGCCGTGCCAGCGTCACGGCCGAGGCGCTGCCCGCGAGGGTCGCTCCGGTGACCAGCATCTGCACCACGCCGGCAGAGCGGGCGCGCGCGAGCACGGCAGCGCGATCGCCGTCGTAGCTGTCGTGTCCCAGATTGATGCCGATGTCGATGAGTGTGGCGGGCTCCGCCGGGGCAGCGGCTTGCGGCGAGGCTGTGCTATGGTTTTGCATGCGCGCGAATATTCTACTGCCGGCGCTCGCGGCGCTCCTCGGGGCAAGCGCGGTCGCGGCCGGTGCCGAGACCTCGTGGCGCGACATCGAGAGCCGTATCCAGTACGGCTTTTACACCGAGGATGCGGCGGCGCTTAAGAATCTGCGCGGCCTGATCGCCGCCGACGAGTCCCACGACCGGCTGCACGGCTATTACGCCGCGTTGCTCGCCTGGCGTGAGGCGCAGCTCGCGGCGCAGGGTGTGCCGGCCTCCCGCGGCGCATCCGCCGCCGAGCTCGCGCAGCGCTGTGTGAGCGAGGCCGACCATGTGCTCATGGCGCAGGCCGATTTTGCCGACGCCCGGACGCTGCGCGCGGCGTGCCTCGGCACCCCGCTCAAGGCCGGCAACTCAGTCATTTCGGGCCACGGCGCGCGGCAGGAGATCGAGCGTGCGCTGAAAGCTGCGCCGCGCGATCCACGTGCGCTGCTCGTCGACGCCATGAACGACTACCAGCTGTCGGGCGGCAACAAGGAGCGCGCCCTCGGCAAGCTGCGCCGGGCGGTCGCGGCCTTCGAGGTCGAACGCGCGGGCGTCGAGCGGCTGCCGGGGTGGGGGGCGGCTGAGGCCTACCTGTTCCTCGCGCGCGACCTCCTCGATCACGCCGACCCGGTCGCGGCGCGGGATGCGCTCGAGCATGCCTTGCTCATCGCACCGGAGTTCGCGCAGGCGCGGCGCCTGATGGCGCGCATCGTCGGCGGCTGAAGCGGCGCGCCACGCCACCGACTGACATCGGCCGGCCCGACCTGGGTGCCAGCCGACACCCTCTGGCGCGCCCAACGCACCATATGACTCGTCCGCATGCGCGCCGCATGGCGGCTGATGATATCGTTGCGCGCCTGCACGCGGGGACGGCGAGGGGATGAGCGCGGAGCCGGACAAGAAGGCACTGTTGGGACAGCTGCGGATCGATCGCAAGGTCGAGCCGGCCGGCGCGCCGGCGGGCCGCCGCCTGTGGATCATCGGCGCCGTGGTCGGGCTTGGCGTGCTGCTCGGCGCTGGCGCCTGGCTCGCGCGGTCGGCGCGCGGCGGGCTGCCGGTGCACACCGCGCCGGCGCAGGCGCTCGCCGGCGGCGGCAGCGGCGCTTCGGTGCTCGATGCCACCGGCTACGTCACCGCGCGGCGCGAGGCGACCGTCTCGGCGCAGATCACCGGGACGGTGACCCAGGTGCTGTTCGATGAGGGCGATCACGTGAGCGCCGGCCAGGTCATCGCGCGGCTCGACGACACGGCGCAGAGGGCGGCCCTGGCGCAGGCGCAGGCGCAGCTGCAGTCCGCGCAGGCGCTGCTCAAGGAGGACGAGGCGCAGCTCGCCCAGAGCGTGCGCGACGTGGCGCGCGCCGAGGACCTGGTCAAGCGCAACCTGGTCTCGCAGCAGGCGGTCGAGCAGGCGCGCACCCAGGTCGACACCGGGACCGCGCTGGTGCAGTCGCAACGCAAGCAGATCGAGCTCGCCGAGGCCAACGTGCGCGCGGCGCAGGTGCAGCTCGACTACTGCACCGTGCGCGCGCCGTTCACCGGGGTGGTGATTGCCAAGGCGGCGCAGGTCGGCGAGATCGTCTCGCCCTTCTCGGCCGGCGGCGGCTTCACGCGCACCGGGATCGGTACGCTGGTCGACATGGACTCGCTCGAGATCGAGGTCGACGTCAACGAGGCTTACATCAATCGCGTCGAGCCGGGCCAGCCCGTCGAGTCGGTGCTCAACGCCTACCCTGACTGGCGCATCCCCTCGCACGTCATCGCCATCATTCCGACCGCCGACCGCTCCAAGGCGACCGTCAAGGTGCGCATCGGCTTCAACGTGAAGGACGCACGCATCGTGCCGGACATGGGGGTGCGCGTCTCCTTCGAGGAGAAGGCGCACGGCGGGGAGAGCGCGCAGCAGCAGCAGCGGCCGCGCGGCGTGCTGGTGCCGGCGGCGGCGCTGCATCACGAAGGGAACGAGGATGTGGTATTCGTGCTCAAGGACCGCCGCGCCCAGCGGCGCGCCGTGACGCTCGGCGCGGGCAGCGGCGATCCGCGTCCGGTGCTCGCGGGCCTGAGCCCCGGGGAGAGCGTCATCGTGGATGCGCCGGCGGATCTGAAGGACGACGCGCTGGTAACCGAGGTCAAGCCATGATTGAGGGGAGCCCTATGTCAGAGCCCATGGTCCAGGTGCACAACGTCACCAAGGTGTACGAGCGCGGCAAGCAGAAGATCGAGGTGCTGCACGGCCTCACGCTCGATATACCGAAGGGCGACTTCGTCGCGCTCATGGGGCCTTCGGGGTCCGGCAAGACGACGCTGCTCAACCTCATCGGCGGACTCGACAAGCCGAGCGCCGGCGAGATCATCGTCGCCGGCGAGCGCATCGACCAGCTCGGCAGCGGCCAGCTGGCGCGCTGGCGCGCCCACAACGTGGGCTTCGTGTTCCAGTTCTACAACCTCATGCCGGTACTCACCGCCGAGGGCAACGTCGAGCTGCCACTGCTGCTCACCAAGCTGTCGGGCGCGCAGCGCAAGAGGAACGTGGCGGTCGCGCTCGAGGTGGTGGGGCTCGCCGACCGCGCCAAGCACAAGCCGCGCGAGCTCTCCGGCGGCCAGGAGCAGCGCGTCGCGATCGCGCGCGCGCTGGTGTCGGATCCGCAGCTGCTGGTATGCGATGAGCCGACCGGAGACCTCGACCGCAAGACCGCCGACGAGATCCTGGGGCTGCTGCAGGTGCTCAACCGCGAGCACGGCAAGACCATCGTCATCGTGACGCACGACCCCAAGGCGGCCGAGTTCGCGCGGCGCACGCTGCACCTCGAGAAGGGCCAGCTGCTCGAGCAGGCGGCCTGAGCCGCCGAGGGAGAGCCACCATGACGCGGGCCGGCTTCGTCATTGCCAACCTGTTCCGCAAGCGCGTGCGCACGATCCTGACGCTGCTGTCGGTCATCATGGCCTTCCTGCTCTTCGGGCTCCTGCAATCGGTCAACACGGTATTCAGCTCCGGGGCGGACTTCGTCGGCGCCACGCGCCTGTTCGTCCAGGCACGGGTGTCCTTCACCACGGCGCTGCCCGTCAGCATGGTGCCGAAGCTCGAGGCCATCCCGGGCGTGACGCGGGTCGCCTACCAGCAGTGGTTCGGCGGGGTGTGGCAGACCAACACCCCGCTCATCATGTTCGCCCTCGACCCGCAGCGCTACCACGACGTCTACCCCGAGTGGAAGATGCCGGAGGCGCAGTGGCAGGCTTTCGAGCGCACCCGCACCGGACTCATCGTCGGCCGGCAGCTCGCCAACCAGTACCGCTGGAAGGTCGGCCAGAAGATTCCCATCTCCTCCAACATCTGGCCGCAGAAGAACGGCAGCAAGGCATGGCAGTTCGATCTGGTCGGGATCTTCGACGGCAAGGACGAGGATTGGCAGAAGCGCACCAACCTGGCCTTCATCCAGCAGGACTACTTCGACGAGGCCAACCAGTTCGGCATCAAGGGGCGCACGAACTTCTTCATCCTCAAGCTCGCCGAGGGCGCCAACGCGGCGGCGATCAGCAAGACGGTCGATGCGATGTTCGAGAACTCCCCGGACGAGACCAAGACTCAGACGGAGAAGGACTTCAACATCAGCTTCGTCAAGCAGATCGGCGACATCGGGCTGATCGTGCGCTGGATCCTGTTCGCAGTGTTCTTCACGCTGCTGCTGGTCGTCGGCAACACCATGGCGCAGAGCGTCCGCGAGCGCATCCCGGAGCTCGCCGTGCTGAAGACCCTCGGCTTCTCCGACGGCGGCGTCCTCGGCTTCGTGCTCGCCGAGGCCTTCGCGCTGGTGCTCGCCGGCGGCCTCGTCGGCCTCATCCTGGCCTCGCTGGCCGGCGCGATGGTGGAGAAGGCCACCGGCGGACAGTTCCTGCTGGCGCTGGATGCCTCGGTGTGGCTGCTGGGCGTGGCGGCGATCGTGCTGATGAGCCTGGCCGTGGGACTGCTGCCGGCACTGCGCGCGCGGCGCCTGAAGATCGTCGACGCGCTGGCCGGCCGCTGACAAGGAGAAAGAACCCGTGCTGAGACAGGCTCTCGCCATCACCGGCATCAGCATCCGCAGCATTCCCGAGCGTTGGGCGCCGTCGCTCGTCATCGTGATCGGGCTCGCGGGCGTCGTGGCGGTCTTCACGGCGCTGCTGGCCATGGCGGCGGGCTTCGAGAGTACGCTCAAGGCCACCGGCCGGCCAGATGCCGCGATCATCTTGCGCGGCGGCTCCGACGCCGAGCTCAACTCCGCCATCGACCGCGACTCGAGCGACCTCATCAAGCAGCAGCCCGGCATCCGGCCGGGAGCCGATGGCAAGCCGCTCGCCTCCGCCGAGCTCATGGTGATCGCGGAGCTGGTGCGCAAGGACGATGTCAAGAGCGGCGCCAACATCACCGTGCGCGGCGTCGAGCCCGCGGCCTTCGCCCTGCGGCCGCGGCTGAGGATCATCGTGGGGCGCAATTTCACCCCGGGGCTCCGCGAGCTCATCGTGGGCCGCGGCGTCCTCGCGCAGTTCCAGGGCGCCAACCTCGGCCAGGTCGTGCGCATGCGCGGCTCGGAGTGGACGGTGGTGGGGGAGTTCGAGTCGGGCGACTCCCACGAGAGCGAGATGTGGACCGACATCAATGTCGCGCGCTCCACCTTCGGCCGCATCGGCTCGAGCTCGGTGCTCGCAGCCCTCGACGGGCCCGAGGGCCTCGAGCGGCTGAAGGCGGCCATCGCGGCCGAGCCGCGTCTCTCGATGGACCTGCTGCGCGAGCAGGATTACTTCAGCAGCCAGACCAAACAGTTCCGCGCAACCATCGGCGTACTCGCGGGGGTGGTCACGGTCATCATGGGGCTCGGCGCGGTATTCGCGGCTCTCAACAGCATGTACGCCGCGGTCGCGGCGCGTGGCAAGGAGATCGCGACGCTGCGGGCGCTCGGCTTCGGCGGAACTCCGGTGGTGGTCTCGGTGATGACCGAGGCGTTGCTGCTGGCACTCGCGGGGGCGCTGCTCGGCGCCCTGATCGCCTATGTGCTCTTCAATAACCTCTCGGTGTCCACCCTGGGCCAGAATTTCACCCAGGTAGTATTCAGCTTCAGGGTGACCCCGGAGCTCGTGGCCCGCGGGCTCACCATCGCGCTCGTGATCGGCATGGTGGGGGGCTTCCTGCCGGCGCTGCGCGCGGCGCGGCTGCCGGTGACGACGAGCCTGCGCGAGCAGTGAGCGCTCAAGCGCGCGCGAGTGCTTCGCACAGCGCGTGCACGTCCTGCTCGGGCTGGTCCCAGGAGACCACGAAGCGCGCCTCGCCCGCGGCTTCCGCGCCCCAGTCGTAGAACTCGAAGCCCGCGGCGCGCAGTGCGTGCCGGCGCTCGACGCCGAGCGCGAGGAACACTTCGTTGGCCTCGACGGGGTGCAGCAGCGCCGTGCCGGCTGCGGCGCCGATGCGCTGCGCCAGGTGGTTGCTGCGCTCGGCGTTGCGCTTCCAGATGCCCGACTCGAGGTAGGCGAGCAGCTGCGCCGCGACGTAGCGCGACTTCGACAGCAGGTGGCCGGCGCGTTTGCGGCGCAGCTCGAAATCGCGCACCAGGGTGCGATCGAAGAACACCACCGCTTCCGCGGTCAGCGCCCCGTTCTTGGTCGCGCCGAAGGACAGGACGTCGACCCCGGCGCGCCAGGTCACCTCCCCCGGGTCGCAGCCGAGGAAGGCGAGCGCGTTGGCGAAGCGCGCCCCGTCCATGTGCACCTTGAGCCCGGCGCGGTGCGCGAGCTCGCAGAGCCGCGCGACATCCGCCGGGCGGTACACCGTGCCGAGCTCGCTGGCCTGGGTGAGCGACAGTGTGGCCGGTTGCACGCTGTGCAGGTGGCGCGGATGGGCGGCCAGCGCGGCCTCGACGGTCTCGGCGCCGAGGCGGCCGTGATCGCCCGGCAGCAGCTCGAGCTGCGCGCCGCCGGAGAAGAATCCGGGCGCACCGCATTCGTCGACGGCGATGTGAGCCTCGTGATGGGCGAAGATGGCGCCATAGGGCGGACTCAGCGTCGCGAGCGCCAGCGAGTTGGCGGCCGTTCCGGTCGTGACGGCGAAGGCGCGCACCGGTGTACCGAAGTGGCCGCTGAAGGCCCCGTCGAGGCGCAGCGTCCACTCGTCGTCGCCATAGGCCCGTGCCAGCCCGTGATTCGCCTCATGGATCGCCGTCAGGATCTCGGGGCACGCGGTCGCGGTGTTGTCGCTGAAGAATCGCAAGTGTCGAGGCTCCTCGTAGCGCAAACCCGGGCGGTCATTCGATGCGCCAGCGGAACGACCAGGCGCCGAACGCCAGGAATACCAGGGTCGTGGCCGCAAGATACAACAGGTGAGGCGCAATCTGCGCCAGGCCCGCACCGTCCAGCATCACGGCGCGCGCGGCATCCAGCAGGTGCGTGAGCGGGAACACGTGGGCCACCCACTGCACCCAGCGCGGCGAGCCCTCGAGCGGGAACCAGATGCCGGACAGCAGCATCATCGGCCAGGTCAGCAGGTTGAGGAGGCCGCCCACCAGCTCCTCGCTGGAGAACCGGGCGGCGATCGTGAGCCCGAGCGCGATCAGCGAGAGCGCCCCGAGCACCGCCAGCAGGGCCAGCAGCGCCGTGCTGCCCGCGGAGTGGAAGCGGATGATCGCGCCGATCCCTGAGTACAGCACGGCGGTGACGAACACGATCAGGGTGAGGCGCGACAGCACCTGGGCCGAGAGGAACTCGAAGGCCGTGAGCGGGGTGGCGTGCAGGCGCTTCAGGAAGCCGCTCTTGCGATAGCGCAGCACCACGTAGCCGACGCCGAAGAGACAGCTGAACATCATGTTCATTCCGAGGATGCCCGGGAACAGCCAGTCGACATAGCGCAGCGCCTTGCCCGTGACCGGCTCGCGCCGTGCCCCCGGCTCCGCGGCCAGCAGCAGCTTCTCCGCCACGTAGCCCTTGGGCGAGTCGGTGTTGACCCAGTAACGGGTGCCGCCGCGGAAGTCGGCGAGCAGATCGAGCTGCTGGTGGGTGAGCTTGCGCAGCGCCGCGCCGCTGTCGGTGAGCGGCACGAACTGCACGTAGTGCTCGGCGAGGAAGGGATGGTTGCGGGTGTCGCCGGTTGCACCGAGCACTCCGACCTTGAACAAGGGGCGTTCCGGGCCGCCGAATACGAAGCCCATGCCGATCACCAGCATGATGGGCAGCAGCAGCGTGAACAGCAGCGTTCCCCGGTCGCGCAGGAACTCGAGATTGCGGGCGTGGAACACCGACAGCAGGCGGCGGATCATGGCCGCAGCTCCTTGCCGGTGAGCTCGAGGAACAGGTCCTCGAGGTTCGGCGGCCGCACGCGCAGGTTGGTGAGCGGCACCTGCGCGGCGAGCAGCGCGCGCAGCGTTCCCTCGAGGTCGTGGGTGGTGATCTCCACGCGGTCGCTCGTCTCGAAGAGCTGCAGCGGCAGCGCGCGTGCCGCCTCGGGAAATTCCGCGCGCGGCAGCTCGAGCAGCACCTCGGCGAAGTGCTCGCGCAGCAGCTGGCGCGGCGGTCCCTGGGCGACGATCCGGCCGCGGTCCATGATCGCAACGCAATCGCACAGCAGCTCCGCCTCCTCCATGTAGTGGGTGGTGAGGATGATGGTCTTGCGCTGCGCCTTGATCGACTCGACCAGCTGCCAGAAGTTGCGCCGCGCCTGCGGGTCGAGCCCGGTGGTCGGCTCATCGAGAAACAGCACCGCGGGGTCGTTCACCAGGGCTATGGCGAGCAGCAGCCGCTGCTGCTGGCCCCCCGAGAGCTTGCGCGCGTCACGCGTGGCCAGCTTCTCGAGCGCGCAGATACGGATCACCTCGTCGACCTCGAGGCCGTGGGTATAGAGGCCGCGGAACAGCGCGATGCACTGCCGCACGGTCAGGAAGTCCTGCAGCGCGGTCTTCTGGAACAGAATCCCGGCGTCCTCGCGGAACCGAGACCCGAGCGGCTCGCCGCGGTAGCGCACCTCGCCCGCGGTCGGCGGCAGGATGCCCTCCATGATCTCGACCGTGGTGGTCTTGCCAGCGCCGTTGGGACCCAGCAGCCCGAAGCAGATGCCCTCGGGGACACTGAAGCTGACGCCGTCCACCGCAGTGGTGGCGGGATATTGCTTGACGAGGTTGCGGACCTCGAGGAGGGGCGCGCTCACGGTCGCGGGATCCTAGCGGATTAAGGGCGCGGGCGTCTTGAGCCCTGGCATTACACCGCTGGCACGCCGCGGCGCCTTGCCGCCCCGCGCGCGACGTGTACCATGCAGCCGCATGAGCACTCCCCAGTACGACAAGTCCCAGCGCGTCGAGCTCGCCGACGAGGCGGTACACTGGGATCTCGGCAGCTCGCTCTCCTACGGGGAGTACCTGCACCTCGACCAGCTCCTGAACGCCCAGCACCCGCTGACACGCGAGCACAACGAGATGCTGTTCGTGATCGTGCACCAGGTGTCGGAGCTGTGGATGCGGCTGATGCTGCACGAGCTGACCGCGGCGCTCGAGTGCGTACGGCGCGACGATCTCGACCCCGCTCTCAAGATGCTGGCGCGGGTCTCGCGCTCGCAGACGCAGCTGCTCACCGTATGGGACGTACTCTCGACCATGACGCCGTTCGAGTACACGGCGTTCCGCAACGCCCTCGGGCGCTCCTCCGGGTTCCAGTCGGTTCAGTACCGCATGCTCGAGTTCCTCTTCGGCAACAAGAACGCCGAGATGCTCGCGGTGCACAAGCGCGACCCGGCGGCCTACGCGGCGCTCGAGCGTGTGCTCGCCGAGCCCTCCTTCTACGACGAGGTGCTGCGGCTCCTCAGCCGCCGCGGCTACGGTATCCCCGAGGAATACCTGTCACGCGACTTCCGCCAGCCCTACGTGGCGAGCAAGCAGGTCGCGGGCGCCTGGCTCGGCGTCTATCACAACGCGGATCAGGTCTGGGATCTGTACGAGCTGGCGGAGCGCCTGGTGGACCTCGACCACAACTTCCAGCTGTGGCGCTGCCATCATCTGAAGACGGTCGAGCGCATCATCGGCTACAAGGCGGGCACCGGCGGCACCGGCGGCGTGTCCTATCTCGCCAAGGCTCTCCAGCTCAAGTTCTTTCCGGAGCTGTGGCAGATCCGGACCTCGATGTGATCTGCGATTTGCCGGCACTGCGACGCGGGCGCATGCTTCGCATCGGGCGCACCCAGGCACCAGGGCCTGATGAGCACTCGAGGACCCTATGAAGCATCTCAGGGTGGCGCAGTCAGTCGTCGTAATCACCGGGCTGTGCGCAGGCCTGGCGGTCGTATGCCCGGCGCGAGTTGTCGCCGGAGAACCGCCGCCTGAAGTGACCAAGGACGGCCTGCACCTCTATAAGCAGACCAGGCAACGGGTCGCCTACGTGAGACCCGGTGCGACCTTCACGCAGTACAAGCGGGTGACAATCCTCGATTGCTACGTGGAGTTCTCGCAGGACTGGGTCAAGGAGTACAACCACGAGCAGCGGGACTTGTCACGCCGGATCCGGGACAGCGACCTCGAGCGCGCGAAGAAGGACCTGCAGGCTGATTTCAGGAAGGTCTTCACCGAGGAGCTTCAGGAGGGCGGGCGATACCAGGTCACCGACTCCGGCGGCCCCGACGTGCTTGTCCTGCGACCGGCACTGATCAACATCCAGGTCAGCGCTCCGGATCTCATGGCGGCCGGCCGCAGCACTACGTTGATACAGTCAGCCGGTGCGATGACCATTTACCTCGAACTGTGGGACTCGGCCTCGAATACCATCCTGGCGCGTGTCATGGACGCGGAGGCGGACCCCAATCGGGCCGGTCAGATTGCGAGCGGCGTCACCAACCGCGCGGCGGCCGACCGCATGCTGCGGAGCTGGGCGGACGAGCTGCGCGACCGCCTCGACCTCGTTCGCGGCAAGGACGTTGCACCCTGAGCTACGGTTCCTAGCGCGCGCCCACGGTCGCCGGTGAGTCGATGTAGTACGCGGGAAACAGCGTCTTGAGGTTGCGAACCTTCGGCAGGTCGACGAAGACCACATAGGGTGTTGCCGGGTTCTTGAGATAGTAATCCTGCTGGTAATCCTCGGCGCGGTAGAAGCCCCTGAGGGGCTCGAGCTGCGTAACGATGGGCTGCGCAAAGGCCTTGTCGTCGGTCAGCTGGCGGATGTAGCTCTCGGCGATGCGGCGCTGGCCGTCGTCGACGTAGAAAATCACTGAACGGTACTGCTTGCCCGTATCCGGTCCCTGGCGGTCGAGCTCGGTCGGGTCATGGGCGACCGAGAAGTAGATCTGCAGCACCTCGCCGTAGCTCAGCTGCCCGGAATCGAAGGTGATCTGCACCGACTCGGCGTGCCCGGTCGTTCCGGTCTCGACGTCCTGATAGTTGGCCTTCGAATGAGCGCCACCCGAATAACCGGCCAGCACCTCGTGCACGCCGCGCACGTGCTCGAACACCTCCTGCATGCCCCAGAAGCAGCCGCCGGCGAGCACCGCGGTCTGCATGTGACCCGGCTGGCGCGGGTCGTTCACAGCGGGGGCGGGCAGCACGACCGCCACGGCGCTCGCCGCGGCCGGGGGGCTCGGGGCGAGTACGGCCGCAACCAGGGGCAGGGCGGCAAGCAGGCAGTGCAGCTGCGGGCGGCCTTGGGGCCGGCGTGAAATGCCCGATCTCGGGCTCATGTTCGTTCCGGAGCCGTGGTGGATCGGGACGCCGGGCCAAGCTGTGCCCGGGCGCTCTCGGCAGCGCGCGCCGCGGAACCGGCGCGCACCGCCCGGTAGAGCAGCAGCAGCGCGAGTATTCCCGCGTAAATGAGCGGCTCACGCACGTCGCGCTTGACCTGCCAGTAGAAGTGCCAGACGCCGAGGATCGCGATCACGTACACGAGGCGGTGCAGCTGTGTCCAGCGCCGTTTCAGGCGGCGCATCATGCCGTTGGTCGAGGTTGCCGCGAGCGGAATCAGCAGCAGCAGTGCCGTGAAGCCGATGGTGATGTAGGGCCGCTTGGCGATATCCGTCCCCACGGTGGACCAGTTGAGCTCGAGATCGAGGACCAGGTACACGCTGAAGTGCACCGCGACGTAGAAGAAGGCGAACAGTCCCAACATGCGACGCAGCCGCAGCAGCTGCGGGAAGCCGAGGAGATTCCTCACCGGCGTGACGGCGAGTGTGAGCAACAGAAAGTTGAGCGCGGTCTTGCCGCACTCGTGCTCGAGCTGCTTGACCGGATCGGCTCCGAGGCTCGCCCAGGGAAAGCCGAGGGCACCGCACGTCATCCACACGAGCGGCGCTATTCCTGCCGCGAATACCAGTGGCTTGTAGATGTAGCGGTAGCGCTGCGTGACGTTCAAGGCTCGATACCCGCGCACGGCCTCAGAAGTTGCGTCGCAGATCCATGCCCTGGTAGAGCGAGGCAACCTCGTTGGCATAGCCGTTGAAGAGGAGGGTCGGGCGGCGCGCGGCGAGGAACGGTGCGCCGATACGCCGCTCGGTTGCCTGGCTCCAGCGCGGGTGGTCCACGGCCGGATTGACGTTGGCGTAGAAGCCGTACTCATTGGGCGCGGCCAGACTCCAGGTGGTGCGCGGCTGGCTCTCCGTCAAGCGGATCTTCACGATCGACTTGATACCCTTGAAGCCGTATTTCCACGGCACGATGAGCCGTAGCGGCGCTCCGTCCTGGTTCGGCAGCACACGGCCGTAGAGTCCGACCACCATCAGAGTGAGCGGGTGCATGGCTTCGTCCATGCGCAGCCCCTCCACATAGGGCCAGGTGAGGATCGGTGCCCGCTGGCCCGGCATCCGGTTCGGATCGTAGAGGGTGGTGAACTCGACGTACTTGGCGCGCGAGGTCGGCTTGAAGCGCGCGAGCAGCGCGCTCAGGGGGAAGCCGACCCAGGGGACGACCAGCGACCACGCCTCGACACAGCGGAAGCGGTAGACACGCTCCTCGAGCGTCTGGCCCCTGAGGATGTCCTCGAGCGTGAAGGTTCCGCGCGTCTCCGCCTCGCCGGCGATAGTGACGCTCCAGGGCCGGGCGCGGAAGTTGCGCGCGTTCCTGCTCGGGTCGTCTTTGTCGGTGCCGAACTCGTAGTAGTTGTTATAGGTCGTGATCTCCTCGTATTTGTTCGGAGCCTCGGCCACGGAGTAGGCCGGATTCGCCGTGTACTCGAGCGGCGCAGCGCCGCTCGGCGGGCTGTCGGCGGCGCGCGCCAGCGTGCTGACGCCCGCAGCAAGAGCGCCCGCTAGGAGCGCGCGGCGGCTGAAATAGACCTCCGGGGGCGTGATCTCGGACGGAGCAATGCGCGGCACGCGCCTCGACATACCAGGACCTCCGTGTGAGTAGACCGGCCCGACGGGCCAAAGGTTACACCCACCTGAGACAGGAGAGACCCAGACCCTTGGCTGCCTGGCGGCTGCGCGAGTTCCCGTTCACGAGCACTCCGCGATCGGCGAGGCACAGATGCCCCAGGTCGCTCGCGGCGTTGCCGTAGGCGGTCACCTTGAGTCCGGGGTGGCGCCCGCGAAGCTCCCTGAGTCGACGCGCCTTCTCGGCGCCGCGGCAGTTCGGGCCGGCCAGCGCTCCGTCGAGGTACTCGCCCTGCCAGCGGAGCTGAGTGCAGAGCACTTCCGTGAATCCGAGCGCGCGGGCAATCGCCGGCACGTAGAGATCCACGCTCGCGCTCATCAGTGCGAGCACATCGCCCTGCGCGCGGTGTCGCGCCATGCAGGCGAGCGCGTCCTGCCAGACGCCGTGCGCCAGCAGGCGCGGCACGAAGCGCTCCGTCCACTCACCGAGCACGGTGCGGCTCGCGCCGCCGAGCGTGCCGCGGATGAGCGCGGACTTGAGGTCACCGCGGTCGGCGCGCTTGAACGCGAAGCGCACCAGCGTGGGCAGCGGGTGCAGCAGTCCCGGCAGGCGCGCCGGGCGCCGGGCGAGGAATCCGAGCACGTAGGGCATGAGCGTGTCGTGCCGCGTGATCGTGCCGTCGAGGTCGAAGACGGCGAGGCCGCGCGGCGCCGCCGGGCTCACGCTGGCCGGTTCCGTCGCGGGGACCGCGGGTCGCACCAGGCCGGGTTACCCGCCGGAGGCGCCCGAGGCGAGCTGGCGCAGCACGTACTGCAGGATGCCGCCGTGCCGGTAGTACTCGCGCTCCTTGGGCGTGTCGATGCGCAGGCGCGCCTTGAAGGACCGCGCGGTGCCGCCCGCGGGAGTCGCCGTGACGGTGACCTCGCGCGCATCGCCCTGGCTGAGTCCGGTGATGTCGAAGACCTCGCGTCCGCTGAGCCCGAGAGAGGCGACGTTCTGTCCCGGCAGGAACTGCAGCGGCGCGACTCCCATGCCGATGAGGTTCGAGCGGTGAATGCGCTCGAAGCTCTCGGCGATGACCGCCTTGACGCCGAGCAGCATCGTTCCCTTGGCCGCCCAGTCGCGCGAGGAGCCCGTGCCGTACTCGCGCCCGGCGAGCACCACGAGCGGAGTGCCCTCGCGCTGGTAGCGCATGGATGCGTCATAGATCGAGGCCTGCTCGCCGTCCGGCAGGTGTACCGTGATGCCGCCCTCGACGCCCGGCACCAGGAGATTTCGCAACCGGATGTTGGCGAAGGTGCCGCGCATCATGACCTCGTGGTTACCGCGGCGTGCGCCATAGGAATTGAAGTCCTTCGGCTGCACGCCCTGATCCATGAGGTAGCGCGCCGCCGGGCTCGAGCGCGAGATGTTGCCGGCCGGCGAGATGTGATCGGTGGTGACCGAGTCGCCGAGCACCGCGAGCGCGCGCGCCCCCCGCACGTCGGCGAGCGGCGGCGGCGTCATCGTCATGCCCTCGAAGTAGGGCGGATTCTTCACGTAGGTCGACTTCGCATCCCAGGCATAGCGCTTGCCGGCCGGCACCTGAATGCCGGCCCAGTTCTCGTCGCCCTGGAACACGCTCGCGTAGCTGGAGCGGAACATCTGCGAGTCGATCGAGCGCTTGAGCGCCTCCTGCACCTCGGCATCGCTCGGCCAGATCTCGGCGAGGTGCACGGGCTTGCCGTCGCGGCCCGTGCCGAGCGGCTCGCTGGTGAGGTCGACGTCGAGCGTGCCGGCGAGCGCGTAGGCGACCACGAGCGGCGGCGAGGCGAGGAAGTTCATGCGCACCTCGGGGTGCACGCGGCCCTCGAAATTGCGATTGCCGGAGAGCACCGAGCAGGCGGTGAGATCGCCCGCCTTCACGGCAGCGGAGATTTCGGGCTTGAGCGGGCCGCTGTTACCGATGCAGTTATGAACACATACGGTGCCGGCGACGAAAGCGTGCAGGTCATTCACCGCCAGATCGAATACCGGGCGAGTGCCGGCATCGCGGACATCGGCGACCTGCATCGAGAACGTCGGCAACGTCAGAGAGTCTTTCTCGACGCAATAGCGCCTTGAGAAGTCTGCCGTTTCGCGCGGCTGCAGTCGGGCGAACCAATTTCGGGCACCGATCTCCGTGAGCAGCTCCGCGGGCGAGGGGAAGTCACAGCTCTCCCGATGCAGGGGCTTGAAGCACCGCTCGGCCCAGGGGAGACGGTCGAAGCGGTCGTGTCCCTCGAGCAGAGAATAATGCGGGTGCAGAGCCGTCTCGAGCGTCATCAGCTCCGCGGCGGCGATGCGGCGGGTCTGCTGGAAGCTGAAAGTGTAGTTTTCGTTCAGCGCCTCGAGGCGGTCCGCCATCCACAGGCGCTCCCGGTTGATGGTGTCGATCGTGCGCCAGTAGACCGCCGCGGCGCTCGCGCGCAGCGTCTTGTCGATGCAATAGCGGAAGCCAACCCGCTCGACGAACGACAGGCCGTTGGGCAGGGCGAGTCGCGCTTCGATCCGCGGCGCGCCGTCGCGCGCGGCGGGGTAGCTCGACGCGGAATGGCGGACGGGATACGAGTGGATCTGAGCACCCCGGGCCTTAACGCCGCAGCGCACCAGAAGATTGGTGATCTCGCGCATGAGCGCCTTGAGCGCCTCTACGTGCTCTGGCTTGGCGCTTTGTGAGTACGCCGGCGGCTTGAGGGTTGCGCTGTCTTCGCTCAGCCCCTGACGGTGCAGGACGGGTGCATGTCCGTCCGCGCCGAAGAGTCCGCCGAGGAACTCGCGCACGACCGCGACGGGACAACCGGGCTCCAGCACGAACCGCGGCAGCGTGGGCGGCTGGTGAATTCTCTGGCCGACGCGGACTCCCTCGAGCGAGGCAATTGCCTGAGTTAGCTCCCGCGGCAGCGCGATCGACCACTTGCGCTCGTCGTAGCGATTGGCCGCGGGCCGCTTGCCGGTGAGCAGCTCGACATCGGCCAGGACTGCTTCACGGTCCACTGCTTGGCCGACATTCATCCGGCCCTGGCCCAGGACGCTGATCGATCGGTCACTGATCAGATGACCAACGAGCCGCGCGAACGCCAGCGTGCGCGCTCGCTCATGCGCATTGGCAAAGTCGAGCCGCAGCTCACTGGCCAGGAGCTCATAACCAGCCTCGTCGGCACCCGGCTCATCCAGAGGCGCTTCCAGACCCACGACGAGCCGGTCGCGTCCCTTGACGAGCGCATCGGCGCGCACCCAGCGTCCGTCCGCGCACAGCAGCTGGTGATCCGGCGTGCAAATGAGCTTCCGGCCATCCTGCAGCACGACGGATACGCATTCGCGCTCACCCTGCACCATCATCTCGCTCTGAACCGCGATCCCGAGCTTGCCGTCCTCGGTTGGGCCGAAGACTTTCATGCCGCCCGCGGACGGCATTTGCTCGATGCGGCGGCTCGTCCCGTTGGCGAGCAGGACGGGGGTGCCGGCGGAGATGCAGGTAGTACATCCGTACCCCACCAGATCAAACCCAACCGCCGCGAGATCCTCGAGCACGCCGGCTTTCTTGAAGTAATCGGTCACCACCCGTGAGCCCGGTGCAAGGCTAGTCTTCACCCACGGTTTGGCGGCGAGGCCGCGCTCGCGCGCCTTGCGGGCCAGGAGTCCCGCGCCGAGCATCACCGAGGGGTTCGAGGTGTTGGTGCAGCTGGTGATGGCGGCGATCAGCACCGCGCCGTCCCTGAGCTCGACCGTCTGGCCGTTGAGCGTCGCGGGCGCGACGCCACCCGCGCCGTTGCGCGCGGCGCGCTCCTCGGCGGCCTTCTTCGCGTTGGTCTCGTAGATCTGCTTGGCGCTCTTCAAGGGCACACGGTCCTGCGGACGGCGGGGACCGGCGAGGCTCGGCTCCACCTTTCCGAGGTCGAGCTCGAGCTCATCCGTGTAGCGGGCCGGGGTCACGCCCGGATTGCGCCACATGCCCTGAGCGCGCGCATAGGTTCCGACCAGATCGATGCGCTCGCGCGGGCGGCCGGAGAGCTCGAGATAGCGGATCGTCTCGGCGTCTACGGGGAAGATGCCGCAGGTGCTGCCGTACTCGGGCGCCATGTTGGCGATCGTGGCCCGGTCGGCCAACGGGAGATTCGCCAGCCCGTCGCCGTAGAACTCCACGAACTTATCGACCACGCCCTTCTTGCGCAGCATCTCGGTGACGGTCAGCACCAGGTCGGTGGCGGTCGCGCCGGGCTGCAGCCGTCCGTCGAGACGAAAGCCGATGACCTGCGGGATCAGCATGGTCACGGGCTGTCCGAGCATGGCGGCCTCGGCTTCGATCCCGCCCACGCCCCAGCCGAGCACCCCGAGGCCGTTGATCATGGTCGTGTGCGAGTCGGTGCCGACCAGGGTGTCGGGGTAGGCGCGGCGCGTGCCGCCGGACTCGGCATCGAAGATCACCCGCCCGAGGTACTCGAGATTCACCTGGTGCACGATGCCGGTGTTCGGTGGCACCACCGAGAAGTTGCGGAACGCGGTCTGTCCCCAGCGCAGGAACGCGTAACGCTCCTTGTTGCGGCTGAACTCGATGGCGGTGTTGGCGGCGAGCGCGCCGGGCGTGCCGTACTCATCGACCTGCACGGAGTGATCGATGACGAGCTCGGCCGGGTTCAGGGGATTGACGCGCTCGGGATCGCCACCGAGGCGTACGATCGCATCGCGCATCGCCGCGAGATCGACGATGCACGGCACGCCGGTGAAATCCTGGAGGATGACGCGCGCGGGAGTGAAGGCGATCTCGTGCGCGGGTGTGGCTGCGGGGTCCCAGTCGAGCAGCGCCTCGATGTCGGCGCGCGTGACGCTCACGCCGTCCTCGAACCGCAGCAGGTTCTCGAGGAGGATCTTGAGCGAGTAGGGGAGGCGCGCGACCTTGTCCTGCGGCAGGGCGGCGAGACTCCATATCTCGTACGTGCGCTCGCCGACCTTGAGCGTCGAGCGCGCCCGGAAGCTGTTCGTCATGCGTATCTCCGCTGGCTGCGGGAATTATATCGGGGGCGGCGCGCGGCCGCCGCCCGGGCGTCGGCCGACCGCGGCAAGCGGTCGCAGCCGTTCAGGCGGCTGCGAACCGGCGCAGCGGCGGCGCCACCGCCTCGATCACCGCGCCTCCCAGGCAGCGGCTGCCGTCGTAAGCAACCGCGTACTGGCCGGGGGTGACGGCGCGCTGCTGCTCCGCGAACTCGAGATGCACCGTGCCGTCGGGGCGCGGCGTCAGCCTCGCGCGCTGATCGAGCTGGCGGTAGCGCACTTTGACCGTGCAGCGCAGGGTTGCCGCGGGCGGGGGCGTCAGCCAGTGCCATCGGCCGGTGGTGAGCGTCGTGCTCGACAGCAGCGGGTGATCGTGCCCCTGCACGACGATGAGCGCATTGCGCACGGCGTCCTTGGCAGCGACGTACCAGGGCTGCTCGGCACGGCCCTGGCGGCCGCCGAGGCCGAGGCCGCCGCGCTGACCGAGGGTATAGAAGGCGAGCCCCCGGTGGGTGCCGAGGCGCTCGCCGTCGGGGGATTCGACCGGCCCGGGCGCGCGCGGCAGAAAACGCTCGAGGAACTCGCGGAAGGGCCGCTCGCCGATGAAGCAGATACCGGTGCTGTCGGGCTTGTCGAACACCGGGAGGCCCGCCCGGCGTGCGCGCTCGCGCACCGCGCGCTTCTCGAGCTCGCCGAGCGGCATCAGCGTCTGTCCGAGCTGCGCCGGCGCGACCGCGTGCAGGAAATAGCTCTGGTCCTTGGCGGCATCGCACGCCTTGTGCAGCTCGATGCCCCCGGCTCCCTCGACGAGGCGTGCATAGTGACCGGTGGCGAGGCGCGCCGCACCGAGGCGGCGCGCATACTGAAGCGCCACGCCGAACTTGATCTCGCGGTTGCAGAGCACGTCGGGGTTGGGCGTGCGGCCGGCGCGGTGTTCGGCGAGGAAATGCTCGAACACCCGCGCGCGGTATTCGGCGGCGAAGCTCACGCGATGCAGCGGAATGGCGAGGCGCTCCGCCACGGCGCGTGCGTCCTGGAAGTCCTGCGAAGCCGTGCACCAGATATCGTCCGCGGACTCCTCCCAGTTGCTCATGAAGAGCCCCTGAACGTCGTAGCCCTGTTCCTTGAGGAGCAGCGCGGCGACGGCCGAGTCGACCCCGCCCGAGAGTGCGATGATGACGCGGCAATCAGCAGGAGGGGACGGAGCGGCGGCCATCCGCGAATTCTACCGCGCGCCCGGCGCGGTCGCCGCGCCGCAGCTTAGTCAGCCGCGACGGGCGGCGCGCAGGCCGTGCTCGGCCGCGCTGGCATTCCAGACCTGGTCGAATTCCTGCAGGTAGGCGCGCGCCGCCGGCGGGTTGTTGATGTCGGAGACGCCGTCCCAGGTATCGGCGCGCAGCCGGTAGACGATGGCACGATCATCGGCGATCAGATAGGCGGAGGCGCGCTGTGGCGCCTGCGCGGCGACGTAGCGGATGTCGATGCAGCTCGACAGACGGCGTCCCATGGCGACGAAGCGGTTGCTGTCGCGCATCACGCGTGTCGGCTCGGCGAGCAGCACGCGCACCTTGGAGAAGCTGCGCGTCAGGACGAAATGCTTGATGACCTCGAGGAACGCCGTCTGGTCGTAGAGATCGGGCTCGAGATCGGGCGTGTAGATGGAGATGAGCCGCTGCGCCGTGGCGGCGACCTCGGTGACCGCGGTGCGCACCTCGGCGAGGGTGGTGAGGACGGTGAGGGTCTCGGCGGCGCTCTGGCGCGGCGTGCCGCGGCCATTGCCTGCGCTCACGGACTCGGATGCATAGCGCGCGTTGGCGAGCTGCGCCCAGCCGTTCTTGAGATCGAGTTCCCCGGAAATTGCCACGTGTGGCGTCCACCCCATGGCCCGCACGAAGTGCAGGCTGCGGACGATCTTAGTGAGCGCTCGAGCTTTTTCATTGTCGAACCGGTCACGGTTTCACCGGCCGCCGCCGCCGCAGTAAGTCAAAAACGCGGTGCAGTTCGCACTTGGAACGCTGTTATGTCGCGTTGTGGCGACACTTGACGGGTGCCGGCGCCCCGGGAGCTCAGATCCCACGAGCCAGCGTCGCAGCGAGCCCGGTGTACTCGGCCGGCTTGAGAGAGCGCAGTCGCGCCTTGTCGGCCGCGGGCAGCGGCAGGCTGTCGATGAACTCGCCGAGGGCGCGCGCGTCGATGGCGCGGCCGCGCGTGAAATCCTTCAGCCGCTCATAGCCGTCGGGTACGCCGGCGGCACGCAGTGCGGTCTGTACCGCCTCCGCCAGCACTTCCCAGGCGCCCTCGAGATCGCTCGCCATGCGCGCCGCATCCGCCTCGACGCGTCCGAGGCCGCGCCCGAGCGCGTTCCACGCGATCAGCGTGTGTCCGAGCGCGACGCCGAGATTGCGCAGCACGGTCGAGTCGGTGAGGTCGCGCTGCCAGCGCGATATCGGCAGCTTCTCGGCGAAGTGCCGCAGCAGCGCGTTGGCGAGCCCGAGATTGCCCTCGGCGTTCTCGAAATCGATCGGGTTCACCTTGTGCGGCATGGTGGAGGAGCCGACTTCGCCGGCGACGGTTCTCTGGCGCAGGTAGCCGAGCGAGATGTAGCCCCACATGTCGCGGCACAGATCGACGAGCACCACGTTGACCGCGGCGAGCGCGTCGCAGTACTCGGCGATCCAGTCGTGGGGCTCGATCTGGGTGGTGTAGGCGTTGTACTCGAGGCCGAGCGATTCCACGAAGGCGCGTGCCACCGCCGGCCAGTCCACCGCCGGGAGCGTGCCCGCGTGAGCGTTGAAGTTGCCGACCGCGCCGTTCCATTTGCCGAAGATGGCGACCGAGGTCCAGCGTGTGTCGGCGCGCATCAGGCGTGCCGCGAAGTTGGCGAGCTCCTTGCCGAGAGTGGTGGGACTTGCCGCCTGCCCGTGGGTGCGCGCGAGCATGGCGCTCTCCGCGTAGCGGTGGGCGAGCGCCACCAGCTCGTCGATGCGCCCCTTGAGGACCGGGCGCAGCTGCGCGCGTGCGCCCTGCAGCAGCCGCGAGTAGGCGAGGTTATTGATGTCCTCGGAGGTACAGCCGAAGTGCACCAGCTCGAGAGTCGCGGCGGGCGCGCCGGCGGCGGCGAGCTGCTCGCGCACGTAGTACTCGACCGCCTTGACGTCGTGGTTGATGCGCGCCTCGATCGCCTTCACGGCGGCCGCGGCGCCCGGGTCCGGGGCGGCGGCGAGCTGCTGCGCGCGGGTCCGTACCGCAGGGGTGAGGGCCGCGCCGGGCAGCTGCGGCACCGCGGCGGCGAGCTTGAGCAGCCACTGCGCCTCGATGCGCACCCGCGCGCGGATCAGCGCCGCCTCCGTGAGCCACTCGCGCAGCGGGGCCGTGGTGGCGGCGTAGCGACCGTCGACGGGCGAGAGCGCGTCGAGGGCGCGGGGAGCGTCGCTGGGGCTTGCGGGCATGCGTTATCATGATAACGCATACGGCTGTCCGGCCGGGCGTCCCGCAAGCCGCGGGCGATGAGCGGAGTGCACTCAATGACGACTTCCTTCCGGGTCGAGCGCGACAGCATGGGCGAGCTCAAGGTGCCGGCCGACGCGCTGTGGGGCGCGCATACTCAGCGCGCCGTGGAGAATTTTCCGGTGAGCGGGCTCACCATGCCGCGCGGCTTCGTCGCCGCGCTCGCGCTGGTCAAGCAGGCGGCCGCGCGCGCCAACGGGCGCCTCGGGCTGCTCGAGCCCAGGGTCGCCGAGGCGGTCGAGGCCGCCGCGGCCGAGGTCGCCACCGGCAAGCATGACCGGCATTTCCCCATCGACGTGTTCCAGACCGGCTCCGGGACCAGCACGAACATGAACGCCAACGAGGTGATTGCAGCGCTGGCGGGCGCGCGCCTGAAGAGCCCGGTGCATCCCAACGACCAGGTCAACATGGGACAGAGCAGCAATGACTCGATTCCCACCGCGATTCACGTCAGCGCCGCGCTCGCCGTGCGCGGCGCGCTGCTACCGGCGCTCGCTCATCTGCGCGACGTGCTTGCGCGGCGCGAGCGCGAGCTCGCCGACACCGTCACCACCGGGCGCACTCACCTGATGGACGCGATGCCGGTCACGCTCGGGCAGGAGCTGTCGGGCTGGCGTACCCAGATCGAGCTCGGCCTTGCGCGCCTCGCCGCGGTCGAGCCGCGCCTGCTCTCGCTCGCCCAGGGCGGCACGGCCGTCGGTACCGGGATCAACGCGCATCCGGAGTTCGGGCGGCGCTTCTGCGAGGAGCTCGCGGCGATCACCGGGGTAGCCTTCGCGCCGGCGGCCAACTACTTCGAGGCGCTGTCATCCCAGGACACGGCGGTGGAGCTCTCCGGCCAGCTCAAGGTGATCGCCGTGAGCCTGATGAAGATCGCCAACGATCTGCGCCTCATGAACAGCGGGCCGCTCGCAGGCCTCGGTGAGATCTCGCTGCCCGCACTGCAGGCGGGCAGCAGCATCATGCCGGGCAAGGTGAACCCGGTGATCCCCGAGGCCACCACCATGGTAGCGGCGCAGGTGATCGGCAACGACACCACCATCACCATCGCCGGCCAGTCGGGCAACTTCCAGCTGAACGTCATGCTGCCCGTCATCGCCCGCAACCTGCTCGAGAGCATCGCGCTGCTCGCCAACGTGTCGCGGCTGCTCGCCGACCGGGCGATCGCCGGCTTCAAGGTGAACGCGGCGCGGATTTCCGAGACGCTCGATCGCAACCCGATCCTGGTGACGGCCTTGAACCCGGTGATCGGCTACGAGAAGGGCGCGGCGATTGCCAAGGCGGCCTATGCCCAGGGAAGGCCGATCCGGGACGTTGCGCGCGAGATGACCAATTTGCCGGCCGCGGATCTGGCCCGGCTGCTCGATCCCGCGGAGCTCACGCGCGGCGGTATCAAGGGTGGCACCAGCGGTGGTGGCTGAGCGGCGCGACGGCACCGCGGGCGACCGCGACTGGGCGTCGATCATCCGCACCCAGCTGGCCGGCAGCGCTCCCCGCCACGAAGCGAAGGACTGGATCCTGCCGGGAATGTCCGCTGCCGATAGCGAGATCTACCGGCGCGCGCTGCCCGCCCACCCTAAGCCCGCCGCCGTGTTGATTCCACTGGTGGAGCGCAAGCGGACGACGGTGCTCCTGACCGAGCGCTCCGCGGGACTGCGCACTCACGCCGGTCAGGTCAGCTTCCCCGGAGGACACATCGAGGCGAGCGACCGGAGCCCGGCGGCCGCCGCCCTGCGTGAAACGCGCGAGGAGATCGGTCTCGAGGAGAGCCGGGTGTCGGTGGCGGGTTACCTCGCGGACCACATCGTGATCACGGGCTTTCGCATCACGCCGGTGGTGGGGTTCGTGCGCGAGGGCTTCACGCTGGCGCTGGATCACAAGGAAGTGCAGGGAACCTTCGAGGTGCCGCTCGATTACATCTTCGATCCCGCGAACCTGCGGCTGCAGCGCCGCCGCCTGATCCGCAGCGGTGCGGAGGTCGCGTTCTGGGACATCCCGTTCGAGGGGCGCACCATCTGGGGCGCCACCGCCGGGATACTGCTGACGCTCTATCGACTGTGCGTGGGGCCGCCGCCTTACGAGCGTGCCGGATGAGTGATCCGCAGCGCGCACTCGAGGCGCTCATCGCCCTCATGGCCCGGCTGCGTGATCCGCAGCAAGGCTGCCCCTGGGACCTCAAGCAGACCTTCGCCAGCATCGCGCCCTACACCATCGAGGAGGCCTACGAGGTTGCCGATGCGATCGCACGCGAGGACCCGCGGCGGCTGCGGGACGAGCTCGGGGATCTGCTCCTGCAGGTGGTGTTTCACGCGCGCATGGCCGAGGAGCGCGGCTGGTTCGATTTCGCCGACGTCGCCGAGTCCATCCACGACAAGCTGGTGCGGCGCCACCCGCATGTGTTCGCGGGCGCTGCCATCGAGGCGCGGGATCTCCCGCGGGAGTGGGAAGCCCAGAAAGCCCGCGAGCGCGAGCAGGCCGCCGCGCACGCCGAGGACCGCGGCACGCTCTCCGGCGTCCCTCAGGCGCTGCCCGCGCTCATGCGCGCCGCGAAGCTCGGCCGGCGCGCGGCGCGCGTGGGCTTCGACTGGCCCGATGCCGCCCAGGTACGCGCCAAGCTTGCCGAGGAGCTGGGCGAGCTCGACGCGGCGCTCGCCGGCCGGGCGGGCACTGCCGCTGATGGCGCGCCGGCCGCCGACGACCCGGTTGCCGCCGAGCTCGGCGATCTGCTCTTTGCGATCGTGAATCTCAGCCGCCATCTCGAGGTCGACGCGGAGGCGGCGCTGCGCTCGGCCAACGCGAAGTTCGAGCGGCGCTTCCGCTGCATGGAGCGTCTCCTCGCCGAGCGTGGACAAACGCTCGAGCGGCTGTCGGCGGCCCAGTGGGACGAGCTCTGGCGGGAGGCGAAGCTGAACGGCGGCTGAAGCCGCCTGGGGCGGGCGCCGCGTGCGACGCAGGCAGCGCATGCGTTAACCTTGACCGCTGTCATGAGCCCGCGCGGATTGATCGCACTGACCGTGCTGCTGGGCTGGGGCCCGGCGGCGGCGGGTACCCTGAACGCAGTGCCGCCATCCTCGCCGACGGCCGCGCACGGCGCGCACGCCGCAGAATCGATGAGCATGGACGAGGCGGTGAAAATGGCCGAAGAGCGCTTCCACGCGCGCGTCGTGAAGGCCGAGAGCCAGCAGGACAAGGGCCACACCGTGTACGTGCTGCGCCTCCTCAACGAGTCCGGCCGGGTCTGGACCGTGCGCGTCGATGCGGCGAGCGGCGCCGTGCTGTGACATAAGCGCGCGAGGGTCTGCATGCGTGTACTGGTGGTCGAGGACGAGGCGGCGCTGCGCGAGACACTGGCGACACGCCTTGCCGCGGCTGGCTTCACGGTGGACGTGGCGGCGGACGGCAATGAGGCCCTGTTCGCCGGCAGCGAGTATCCGCTCGACGTCGCCATCGTCGACCTCGGGCTTCCGGGGCTTCCCGGGCTCGAGGTGATTCGCCGCCTGCGGGCGGCGCGCAAGATCTATCCGATCCTGATCCTCACAGCGCGCGACAACTGGCAGGACAAGGTCGAGGGCCTGCAGGCCGGGGCCGACGACTATGTCGCCAAGCCCTTTCATTTCGAGGAAGTGCTCGCACGCGTGCAGGCGCTGCTGCGCCGCGCCGGCGGCTGGGCGAGTCCCGTGCTGCGCTGCGGCCCGGTGGAGCTCGACACGCGCGCACAGACGGTGCGCGTGAGCGGCACCCCCGTCGAGCTCACCACCTTCGAGTACCGCATTCTCGAGCACCTGATGCTGCGCGCCGGGGACGTGATATCCAAGGCCGAGCTCACCGAGCGGCTCTATGACCAGGATTTCGAGCGCGACAGCAACGTGATCGAGGTGCTGGTGGGACGCCTGCGCCGCAAGCTCGATCCGCAGGAGCAGCTGCGGCCGATCGAGACGCTGCGCGGGCGCGGCTACCGCCTCGCACTGCCGCGCGACACGGGCGGCTGACGGCGCGTCCGCCCGTGCACTCGCTCAGCCGGCGGCTGCTCGTATCGGTTTCGCTGCCGCTGGCGCTGTTCTCCGGCGTCATGATCTGGGTGCTCGACTCCGGCTTCCGCGCGCTCTCCGAGCGCTCCCTCGAGGAGCTGCTCGACCGGCAGATGGTGGCGCTGATCGCCTCGGTGGAGCCGCAGCCGGACGGGGGCTACGCGCCGGCGCCGCAGACGCTCGATACGCGCCTCGCCACGCCCCGCTCGGGGCTGTATGCGCAGATCCGCTCGCCGCATCACCTGTGGCGCTCGCCGTCCACCGCGGGACTCACGAGCGATTTCGGCCCATTGCTCGAGCGGGGCGGCCGGCGCGTGAGCTTCGCCAGCTTCGGCCGGCAGCACCGCGTCGCGATTGAGAGCCGCGCCATCCAGTTCGCGGACGACCCGAAGGAGCCGCAGGGGTTCACGTTCAGCGTCGCGCTGAGCCTCACGCCCTACGAGGAGCAGCTGTCGAGCTTTCGTCAGCAGCTGAGCGGCTGGTTCATCGGCTTGACGGTGCTGCTGCTCGCCGTGCTGGCGGTGCTGTTGCGCTGGGTGCTGGCGCCGGTGCGGCGCATGGAGCGCGAGATCCACGAGGTGGAAGAGGGGCGCAGCGACACGATCGGCAGTGGCTATCCGCGCGAGTTGTCCGGCGTCGCCGTGAACCTGAACGCGCTGCTCACCGGGGAGCGCAGGCGCCTGGCCCGCTACCGCGACACGCTCGGGAACCTCGCGCACAGCCTGAAGACTCCGCTCGCCGTGATGCGCGCGACGCTGCCGGGAGAGGCGCAGCGCGGCAGCATCGGCGCCGAGATCGACCGGATGAGCGGCATCATCGAGCACCAGATGAAGCGTGCCGCGACCTCCGGTGGGGCGCTGATCGGACAGGCGCCGGTCGACCTCGCACCGGTGGCCTCCGAGCTGCGCGCGGCCCTGCTGCGCGTGTATGCGCACAAGGATCTCTCGCTCGAGCTGGAGGTTGCGCCCGGGAGTCTCTTCGTCGGCGACCGTGGCGACGTCACCGAGATGCTCGGCAACCTCCTCGACAATGCCTGCAAGTGGTGCCGCAGCCGCGTGCGTCTCGGCACACGCATCGACGAGGGCGCAAGCGCGCGACAGCGGCTCGTCGTCACGGTGGAGGATGACGGCTCAGGGATCGCGCCGGAGGACCGCCCGCGGGTGCTGCAGCGCGGCGTGCGCGCCGACGAGAACGTGCCGGGCCACGGGCTCGGCCTCGCGATGGTGCGTGAGACCGTCGATCTCTATGGCGGAGCGCTCGAGGTGGACGAGTCGCCGCTCGCCGGCGCCCGCTTCACGCTGCGGCTGCCGGGGCGTTAGGGCGCCACCTTGAACTCGATGCCCTGGGCGAGCGGCAGCTCGCGGCCCCAGTTGACGGTGTTGGTCTGCCGGCGCATGTAGGCCTTCCAGGCATCCGATCCCGACTCGCGCCCGCCGCCGGTGTCCTTCTCGCCGCCGAAAGCGCCGCCGATCTCGGCGCCGGAAGTACCGAGGTTCACGTTGGCGATGCCGCAGTCGCTGCCCGAGGCGGACAGGAACGCCTCCGCGCTCTGGAGGCGATCGGTGAAGATCGCCGACGACAGTCCGTGGGCCGAGGCGTTCTGCGCCGCGATGGCCTCGGCGAGCGACTCGACCGGGATGAGATAGAGCAGCGGGGCGAAGGTCTCGGTCTGCACGATCGGCCACTCGTTGCGGGCGCGCACGATTGCGGGCTCGACGAAGTTCCCCGGCTGCTTGAGGACCTTGCCGCCGTAGAGCAGCTCACCGCCCGCCGCCTGCGCCGCGGCGACCGCGGCCTGATAGCCCTCGACCGCCTTGGCGTCGATCAAGGGTCCCATGAGGGTCCCAGGCTCGAGCGGATCGCCGATGCGGACCTGCCGGTAGGCGTGAATGAGGCGCCTCTCGAGCTCCGCCGCCACGCCAACGTGGGCGAGCACGCGGCGCGTGGAGGTGCAGCGCTGGCCGGCGGTGCCGACCGCGCCGAAGACGATCGAGGGCACAGCAAGGTCGAGATTCGCGCTCTCGTCGACGATCACGGCGTTGTTGCCGCCGAGCTCGAGCAGGCTCTTGCCGAGGCGCGCCGCGACCCGCTCGCCGACCCGGCGGCCGACCTCGGTCGAGCCGGTGAAGGAGATGAGGGCGACGCGGCGATCCTCCACCAAGCGCGTGGCGAGTCCGGTGCCGCCGTCGATGAAGATCTGGAAGACCGGCGGCAGGCCCGCGGCCTTCATCACAGCGTTGCAGATCTGCTGCACGGCGAGCGCGCTCAGCGGGGTCTTGTGCGAGGGTTTCCACACGCAGGCATTGCCGCAGACGGCGCCGAGCAGCGCGTTCCAGGCCCAAACCGCCACCGGAAAGTTGAACGCCGAGATGATGCCGACGATGCCGAGGGGGTGCCATTGCTCGCTCATGCGGTGCCGTGGGCGCTCGGAATGCATCGAGAGGCCATAGAGCATGCGCGACTGACCGAGGGCGAAGTCCGCGATGTCGATCATCTCCTGCACCTCGCCCAGGCCCTCGGCGAGGATCTTGCCGTTCTCGAGCGAGACCAGCGTGCCGAGATCGGTCTTGTGCCGCCGCAGCTCCTCCCCGAGGAGCCGCACCGCCTCGCCGCGCTTGGGCGCCGGAACCTCGCGCCAGGCGCCCGCTGCCTGCTGGGCGCTCGCGATCACGCTCTCATAGTCGGCCTCCGTCGCCGGGCGCACCTGCGCGATCAGGGCGCCGCTCGCCGGGTTCTTGACGTTGAGCAGCGGCGCCTCGGTGCTCCTCGACCAGCCGTGCTGGCCGGACCAGGCGCCCGGGTTGACGGCCGCGAGCCCGAGCCGCGCCAGCAGCGCGTTGACGTCCACGGCGCTCATCGCACCGCCAGCCTGCGATGACGCTGATGTCCGGTCTTGCCGGCGACGACCACCTCGCCGGAGAGGTGCTTGGTGCCACCGGGCGCGTAATAGTGCCCGAAGCGGTTGGCCACGATGTCGCTGAGGCGGAACTGCTCCTGGGGGATGAAGCCGTGGTAGTGGGTCGGTGCGCTAAGCACCAGGTCGGCCACCGCGGTGATGCCGGCGGCGGTCGATACCTGGATCGCCGACCAGAGCCGTCCGGCGATCATCTGGGGGTAGATCTTGTTGACGTAGTTCTCCTCGCGCAGCTGCCCGTCCTGCTTGCCGGTCACCGCGGCGTAGACGATCACGACGTCCTGCAGCGTCTGCGGCACCGCGTTCTCCAGGATCCGCTTCAGGGTGCCCCGGTCGTGATTGAGCTTGAGGTCGTTCATCAGGAGACGCATCTGCTCGCAGTGTCCGGGATAGCGGATGGTCTTGTAGTTCATGGTCTCGCAGTGGGCACCGTGCGTGTCGGCGAGCGAGCCGAGGCCTCCCGAGGTGTTGAAAGCCTCGTAGCGCATGCCGTCGATCTCGATCTCCTCGAGCCCCTCCAGCGGCGCGACCTCCGCCATGCGGCCGTCGCTGATTGCCTGGCAGGGATTGCCGTACTCGTTGATGAGACCTTCGGTGGACCAGGTGAGGGAGTACTTGAGCACGTTGTTGGGGTGCTGCGGCAGGGCGCCGACGCGCAGCTTCACCGACCGCAGCTCATCGAAGTGGGTGATGAGCTCGGCGGCGGCGATGCTGATGAAGCCCGGCGCGAGGCCGCACTGGGGCACGAACGCCTGCGAGGCTCCCGAGGCAATGGCGCGCACCGCACGCGTCACCTCCACGTCCTCGGTGAGGTCGAAATAATGGATGCGCGCACGGCGGGCCACCTCGGCCACCGCGCGGTTGCAGTAGTACGGCAGGCCCGAGATGACGGCGTCGGCCGGGTGGGCTGCAAGGTGCCGCTCGAGGAGTTCGGGCTGACTCGCGTCGAGGGCGAAAGCCGTCAGCTCCAGGCCGCCGTGCGCACGCGCCACCGCCTCGGCGGCGGCGCCGTCCATATCGGCCAGCTGAACCTTGTAACTACCGGATTCTGCTAGCAATCCTGATATCAAGGCGCCGATCTTACCGGCGCCGAGGATCAATACGCGATGCATAGGGCCCTCTCGAAAAGGCGCGCATTCTGCCTTCGATGAGGCTGCAACGCCAGCGGTCCTCCCGGACCCCGATGGGCCGCCGGGAGCGCGTGCTAGGATCGATTCATGCGCTCCCCCGAGACCACTTCCTGGCACAGCGCGAGCTGGCAGACGCGGCCCGCCCAGCAGCAGCCGGTGTACCGCGACCCGAAAGCGCTCGAGCGCGTGGTCGCCGAGCTGTCGCGGCTTCCGCCGGTGGTGGTGTCCTGGGAGGTCGAGGCCTTGCGGGCGCGGCTGGCGGCAGCGCAGCGCGGGGAGGCGTTCCTGCTGCAGGGCGGGGATTGCGCCGAGACCTTTGCCGAGTGTGAGTCGGACATCATCGCGAAGAAGCTCAAGATCCTGCTGCAGATGAGCCTCGTGCTGCTGCACGGGCTCAAGAAGCCGATCATCCGCGTCGGCCGCATGGCCGGCCAGTACGCCAAGCCCCGCTCCGCCGACACCGAGACGCGCGGCGGGGAGACGCTCCCGAGCTACCGAGGCGACCTGGTCAACCGACCGGAGTTCACCGCCGAAGCGCGCGCCGCCGACCCGATGCTGCTGCTGCGTGGCTACGAGCGCGCGGCGCTGACCCTCAACTTCGTGCGTGCGCTGGTCGAAGGGGGCTTCGCCGACCTGCATCACCCGGAGTACTGGGACCTGGGCTTCGTGCACCAGGCACCGCTCAAGGACGCCTACCAGCGCATCGTCCGCTCGATCGGGGACGCGCTCGATTTCTTCGAGGGAATCAGCGGCCGGCAGGTGCACGAGGCGACGCTGGTGGATTTCTACGCGAGCCACGAGGGGCTGCATCTGCACTACGAGCAGGCGCAGACGCGCTTCATCCCACGCCAGAACCGCTGGTACAACCTCTCGACGCATCTTCCCTGGATCGGGATGCGCACCGCGGCGCTCGATGGCGCGCACGTCGAATACTTCCGCGGCATCTCCAACCCGATCGCGGTCAAAGTGGGCTCCGCCATGGATGCGGCGTGGCTGCAGGGCCTGGTGACGACCCTGAATCCGCAGAATCAGCCGGGGCGGCTCACGCTCATTCATCGCTTCGGCGCGAAGGATGTCGCCGCCGCGCTGCCGAAAGCCATCGAGGCGGTGCGGCAGACCGGCCAGACGGTGCTGTGGGTGTGCGACCCGATGCACGGCAACACCGAGACGACGACGGGGGGTCTCAAGACGCGCCGCTTCGAGAACATCCTCAGGGAGCTCGAGCTCGCGTTCCGCATCCACGCGGACCTCGGCTCCTATCTCGGCGGCGTGCACATCGAGCTCACGGGCGATGACGTCACCGAGTGCACCGGCGGGGCGCGCGGGCTCACCGATCAGGACCTGGCCCGGGCCTACCGCTCGAGCGTCGACCCGCGCTTGAACCACGAGCAGGCGCTCGAGCTCGCGATGCTGATTGCCGAACGCAGCCAGAGCCGCCGCGCGGAAAAGCGCGCCTGAGGCCGCCGCGCGACGCGGCTCCTGGATCCCATGCGCTACGATCATCTCGTCGTCCCGGGGTCGGGCTTTGCCAGCGCGGTCATCCGCCACATGGATGACCCGGCCTAGAAGCCCGGCGGCGGCCGGGCTTGCCACCTATGACCCGGACTGCAAGCGCTGTCCGCGCCTGGCGCGCCACCTGGCGGCGACGCGCAGCCGGCATGCGGACTACTGGGCGCGGCCGGTGCCGTCCTTCGGCGCGCAACAACCGAGGCTGCTGATCGTCGGGCTCGCACCCGGGATGCACGGCGCCAATCGCACCGGGCGCCCGTTCACCGGCGACCACGCCGGGATCCTGCTTTACCGCACGCTGTACGAGCTCGGGCTCGCGAGCGCGCCGGAGTCCACGTCCGTGCGCGATGGCCTGGAGCTCTTCAACGCGCGCATCGTCAACGCCGTCAAATGCGTGCCGCCGGGCAACAAGCCGCTGCCCGAGGAGATCCGCCGCTGCAACGCTTATCTCAAGGAGGAGCTGGCGGGGCTCGCGGCGGTGCGCGTGTACCTGGCGCTGGGGCGCATCGCGCACGATGCCGTGCTCATGGCGCGCGGACTCGCGCGCGGTCGCTTCCCCTTCGGTCACGCTCGCGAGCACGCGATCGACGAGGCAAAGTGGCTGGTCGACTCGTATCATTGCAGCCGCTACAACACCCAGACCCGGCGGCTGACGGCGGCGATGTTCCGCAAGGTGCTGCAGCGTGCCTGCGAGCTGGCGGGTCTCAGGCAGTCGGGCTGACCGTGTTCGATCCCAAGGAATATGCCGCCGCGCTCCCGCGCCGCCCGGGCGTGTACCGCATGTTCGGAGCCGACCACGAGCTGCTGTACGTCGGCAAGGCGCGCAGCTTGAGGGACCGTGTCGCCACGTACTTCGTGCCCGGTAACGTCAATCCCAAGGTGCAGGCGCTCACTGCACAGATCACCGCCATCGAGGTCACGGTTACCAACTCCGAGACTGAGGCGCTGCTGCTCGAGTACAACCTCATCAAGGCGCACAAGCCGCGCTTCAATGTCGTGCTGCGCGACGATAAGAGCTTCCCCTATATTCATGTGGAAACGAGCCACGAGTTCCCACGGCTGGCGTTCTACCGCGGCCCACGCACGGCGGCGGGGCGCTACTTCGGACCCTTTCCGAGCGCGGGTGCGGTGCGCGACACGCTGAATCAGCTGCAGAAGCTGTTCCGCATCCGCAACTGCCGCGACAGCTTCTTCGCCAACCGCAGCCGCCCGTGCCTGCAGCACCAGATCGGCCGCTGCTCGGCGCCCTGCGTCGGACTCATCAGCCGCGAGGCTTATGCCCAGGACATCGCCGCCGCCGTCAAGGTGCTCGAGGGCCGCAGCGAGGAGCTCAACGCGGAGCTCGCGGCGCGCATGGAGGAGGCGGGGGCGCGGCTCGAGTTCGAGCGCGCGGCCCAGGTGCGCGATCAGCTCGCGGCGTTGAAGCGCATTCAGGCCCAGCAGGTCGTGACCGCCGGAGTGGAGCGGGACACGGATGTGCTGGCGATCGTGGGCGACGCGGGCGAGTACTGCGTCAGCGTCATGCTGGTGCGCGGCGGACGCAATCTCGGTACGACCAGCTACTTCCCGCGAGCGGCGCTGGCCGAGGCCGAAGAGGCGCTCGCCTCATTCACCATGCAGTACTACGCCGATGCCGAGCCGCCGCCGGAAGTGATCCTGGGGCAACGGCTCCCCGATGCGGCGGCGCTCGCCGAGGCGCTCGGGACGCGCGCCGGGCACGCGGTCGAGGTGCGCCACCCGACGCGCGGGCTCGCGGCGAAATGGGTCGAGTTGACGCGTGAGAACGCGACCCAGGCGCTGCGCATGCGACACGCCCGGCGCGCCGGGGTGGAGGAGATGCTCGCCGAGCTCACGCGCGCGCTCGATCTTCCCGAGCCGCCGGTGCGCCTCGAGTGCTTCGACATCAGCCACACGGGCGGGGAGGGCACGGTCGCCTCCTGCGTCGTGTTCGGCCCCGAAGGCCCGCTGAAGAAGGAGTACCGCCGCTTCAACATCAGCGGGGTGACCCCGGGCGATGACTACGGGGCGCTGCGCCAGGCGCTCGAGCGGCGCTACCAGCACGTGCGCTCGGGGGAGGTCCCGGCTCCCGATCTGCTGCTGATCGACGGCGGGGCGGGCCAGGTCGGCGAAGCGCATTCGGTGCTCGCGGAGCTCGGATTCCCGGACCTCGCGCTCGTGGGTGTCGCGAAGGGGCCGGATCGCCGCCCCGGACAGGAGCGGCTGTTCGTGTACGGGGCGCCTGCCGCCGTGGCCCTCGAGGCCCACTCGCCCGCGCTGCGCTTCGTCCAGAGAATCCGCGACGAGGCGCATCGCTTTGCCATCACCGGCCACCGGCGCAAGCGTGCCCGGCGCTACAACGAGTCCGTGCTCGAGGCGGTCCCGGGCCTGGGTCCCGCCAAGCGCCGAGCTCTGCTGAAGCACTTCGGCGGACTGCAGGGCGTGATGCGCGCCGGCGTGGCGGACCTTACGCAGGTGGTGGGAATCGGCGCGACGCTCGCCCGAAGTCTTTATGATCACCTGCACCCGGGCGCGTGAGGGAAGCCTCGCTTACGATGGTCTGGAACGTACCAAACACGTTGACCTGGCTGCGGATCGCGGCCATCCCGCTCATCGTGCTGCTCTTCTATATGCCGTATCCCTGGTCGGATCCGGCCGCGGGCTTGCTGTTTGCCGCCGCGGGCATCACCGACTCGCTCGACGGCTATTTTGCCCGGCGGCTGCAGCAGACCTCGCGGCTCGGGGCGTTCCTCGATCCGGTTGCGGACAAGCTGATCGTCGCAGTGGCGCTGGTGCTGCTGGTGAGCAAGGACCCGCGCTGGCCCATCGTGCTCGCCGCCGCGATCATCATCGGCCGCGAGATCACCATCTCGGCGCTGCGCGAGTGGATGGCGGAGATCGGCGCGCGGCGCAAGGTAGCCGTCTCGCAGCTCGGTAAGTACAAGACCATCCTGCAGATCGTGGGGCTGTCGCTGATGCTGTATCGCTGGCCGCTCTTCGGTCTTCCGACCTACCCGCCCGGGGTCGTTCTCACCGAGGTGGCAGCCGCGGCGACGCTCGTGTCCATGGTCGCCTACCTGCGCGCGGCGTGGCCTGATCTAAGACGTTAAGAGGCGTACCTAAGTCTATGTATTTACAGGAGGTAGAAACCCTCAGCGACGCACCAGGCCGCTCCCCGTCGGCGGGACTTCTCGCCTTGACTTCCCGGGGGGTGTACATAGAATCCGCCGTTCGGATGCGGGCTTAGCTCAGTTGGTAGAGCGGTACCTTGCCAAGGTACAGGTCGACGGTTCGAACCCGTTAGCCCGCTCCATCTCCCCAATCATCACGGGTAGTCACGCGCTCACCGCGACGCCCGGCTCCCCCTCGCTCATCGCACCGATGACGGCCGCCTGGCCGAAGCCTTCCCGCGCGAGGATCCCGAGCGCCGCTGGAACCGTCTCGGCGGTACAGGCAACCAGCAGTCCCCCGGAAGTCTGTGGATCGCAGAGCAGCGCCTGATCGAGGGGAGTGAGCTCGGGCGCCAACCGCACTTCCTCGCCGTACGAGGCCCAGTTGCGCCCCGAGGCGCCCGTCACGTAACCCGCCGCAAGGAGCGAGCGTACGCCCTCGAGCACGGGAACCGCGCCCAGACGCACCTGAGCCGCGAGGCTCGCGCCGCGGCACATGCCGAGCAGATGCCCGAGCAGCCCAAAGCCGGTGACGTCCGTCATGGCGTTCACCCCGGCAAGCGCCGCCAGGTCGGGACCGGCGCTATTGCGGCGAGTCGCCGTGTCGGTCAGCGCCCGATAACCCTCCGCTCCGAGCGCGCCCTTCTTGAGCGCCGCGGACAGGATTCCGACCCCGAGCGGCTTGCCGAGAATCAGGGTATCGCCGGCCCGCGCCGCGGAATTGCGCTTCACGTGCTTCGGATGCACGAGTCCGAGCGCGGCCAGGCCGTAGATGGGCTCGACCGAGTCGATGCTGTGTCCGCCGGCGATGGGAATTCCGGCCTCCGCGCACACGGTCTCTCCGCCCCGCAGCACCTCGCGGATGACTTCCGCCGGCAGCACGTTCACCGGCATGGCGAGCAGGGCCAGCGCGAGGATCGGACGACCGCCCATGGCGTAGACGTCCGAGAGGGCGTTGGTGGCCGCGATCCGCCCGAAATCGAACGGGTCGTCCACGATCGGCATGAAGAAATCGGTGGTCGCAATCAGCGCCTGACTGTCATTGAGCTGGTACACGGCGGCATCGTCGCCGGTCTCGGTGCCGACCAGGAGCGCAGGATGGGGAAGGGCGGCCGCCATCCCCTTCAGGAGATCGGCGAGGACGCCGGGGGAGATCTTGCAGCCACAGCCACCCCCGTGAGAGAGCGACGTCAGGCGTGGCGGTGCGGCGGATGAGGTCATGGTGATCACTCGGGTAAAAGTGGCGGAAGGCAGCAGGAGTCGAACCTACCAGGAAGCGTCTGGCGCCCCCTCCTGGGTTTGAAGCCCAGTCGCACCACCGGGTACGGGTGCCTTCCATTCCGAACGCCGGACGTGCGCATCGCGCACGCGGCGCGTGTAACCCACGCGGTCAAAGAACTCGAGGATCTGTACGGCGCGCTTGCGGCCGAGACCGACGCTGTCGCGGAAGCCGGCCGCAGTCACGGCTCCCTGCTCACGGGCGCAGACCTCGATGACGCCCGCCAGCTCCGCGATGCGCTCGCGGGCGTAGAACAGGTCGCGCACGACCTGGTAGACGCCGCCCCGCGCCACCTGCTTGCGTAGCACCGCACGCACGCGCTCCTCCGGCTCGGCCAGGGTTGCGGCGAGCTCGCGTACCCATGGTGGGTCGAAGCGCCCCGCCACGAGCAGCGGCTCGAGCTTGCTTGCCAGCAGCTCATCGGCGGGGGAGAGCACCACCACATGATCCGGGAGGTGGAGCCAGGCGCCGCTGCGATGCATGAGCCCCTGCTGCACCAGCTCTTGTGCGAGCGCCTGCCACAACGGGTCCGGTATTTCCGGGAAAGTCATGCGCCGCAGGCGCCCGGCATCGGGTCCCGGCTCGTCGGGAACCTCGGCGTGAAAGCGGCCGAGAGCCGCGAGCGCACCGGTACGCAGCGCCTGCCAGCATTCCGGGAGAAGCACGAAGCGCTCCTCGCCGGCCGCGATCCTCAACGCCTCGGGCGGGAGGGCGACGTCGTCCGGCGCGCGGCCCGTGATCCGTGTGAGCTCGGACAGCGTCACGCCATAACGGGCGCAGCCGAGCAGGGCACCGAGTCCTTCGCCGGCCAGAAGCCGCTCGAGGGCACCCAGGTGCTGCTGACGCTGTGCCGATCGGCGGCGCCGCGCCGGCGGGGCCGGATCGAGCACCACGCCGCCGCCGATCGTGTGCCGCGCGCGCGCATCGCGCACGATCAGCCGGTCGCCGGGCATCGCCGAGAGCGGTGACTCGAACACGAGCTGCACATGTCCCACCTGGCCGGCGGCGAGCTGCCCCGGCTCGAGCGGCACGGCATGGGCCAGACGGTGACTGGTGCCGAGATGCACATGCACCGGCGTCCACGCCTCGAGCCGCACCTGCGATTGCGCGAGCAGCCTCAGGCGCACGTCGAGCCGTGGGCTCGCACCCAGCAGGCGCGGGTCGGCGAGCCAGTCGCCGCGTGCAATGGCGCTTTTCTCGAGACCCGCGAGATTCAGCGCGCAGCGCTGCCCGGCGCAGCCGAGCTCGGCCGGCTGGTTCTGCGCATGGATACTGCGGACGCGCGCCACGCGACCGGCCGGCATCACGGCGAGCGAGTCGCCGCTGCGCACGCAACCGGAGAACACCGTGCCGGTCACGACCGTGCCGTGGCCCGCAAGGGTGAACACGCGATCGACGGCGAGGCGGAACAAGCGGCTGTCGGCACGGACGCCAGTCGCCGCCGCGGCTTCCTCGAGGTGCTGCCGCAGCGCTTCGATCCCGGGATGCGCCGCAGCGGTGGCATTGACTCCAAAGAGGGGCGCCCCGCTCAAGGCCGTAGCTGCGAGCGCCGCCCGAAGCTCTGCTTCCGCTTCGCAGCGGCGTTGCTCATCGACGCGGTCGATCTTGGTGAGCGCCACCGCGCCGCGTGTCACGCCGAGGAGCTCGAGGATCGCCAGATGCTCGCGCGTCTGCGGCATGACGCCGTCGTCGGCCGCGACCACGACGAGCGCGAAATCGATGCCGCAGGCCCCCGCGACCATGGTGTGCACCAGCCGCTCGTGGCCGGGCACATCGATGAAACCGAGTACCCCGCCGCCCGGAAGAGGCGTGTAGGCATATCCGAGCTCGATCGAGATCCCGCGCGCCTTCTCTTCCTTGAGGCGATCGGTATCGACGCCGGTGAGGGCATGCACCAGCGTGGTCTTGCCATGGTCGATGTGGCCGGCGGTGCCGACGATCATGCAGCTGACCCCGGGCTGATCAGCCTCAGCTCGTCGAGCTGCGCTACGAACTCGGCCTCGTCGGCAGGCTCGAGGCAGCGGACATCGAGCCACAGCGCCTTGTCCTTGAGCCGCCCGAGCACCGGGCGCGGCAGCGCGCGCAGCGCAGCCTCGAGACGCACCAGACCGCCGCGCTTGGCGGCAGCCGGACGGATCGCGAGGCCGTGACTCGGCAACTGATCGACGGGGAGGGCGCCGCTGCCGATCTGGCTCGCGACCGGCGTGGGAGCGACCTCGTAAGAGTCACCGAGTGCGCGCTGCATGAGGGGTAGCAGACGCGCGGCCTGAGCCTGCATGTCACTCGCCGGCCGCGTGAGGAGACGCAGCGTCGTCAACCGTTCCGGCAGCGACTCGGGCGTCCGATAGAGCGCCAGCACGGCTTCCAGCGCCGCGAGCGTGAGCTTGCTGACCCGCAGGGCGCGCTTGAGGGGATCCCTGCGGAGCCGGGCGATGAGATCGGCGCGGCCCACGATGAGACCGGCCTGTGGTCCCCCGAGGAGCTTGTCGCCGCTGAAGGTGACGAGATCGGCGCCGGCCGCGACCGCGGCACGCACCGTGGGCTCCGCGGGCAGCTGCCAGCGTGTCAGGTCGACCAGAGAGCCGCTGCCGAGATCCACCGCGACCGGGAGATTGCGCGAGCGCCCGAGCTTCACGAGCTGCTCGAGCGCAACGCTCGCCGTGAATCCCGAGATGGCGTAGTTGCTCGTGTGCGCCTTGAGCAGCAGCGCCGAGCGGGGCCCGAGCGCTTGCGCGTAGTCCTTCAGGTGCGTGCGATTCGTGGTCCCGACCTCGACGAGCTTCGCGCCCGCGCGGCGCATGATGTCCGGAAGCCGGAAGGAGCCGCCGATCTCGATCAGTTCCCCGCGCGATACCAGTACCTCGCGGCGGGCGCCGAGCACGCTCAGCACCAGGAGCACGGCCGCCGCATTGTTGTTCACGACCGTCGCGGCTTCCGCGCCGGTGAGCTCGCACAGCAGCGGCTCGACGAGCGTGTCGCGCTCGCCGCGCTCCCCGGATGCGAGATCGAGCTCGAGGTTCACGGGAGCGGTGAGTGCGCGCATCACCGCGCGTGCGGCTTCTTCGGGAAGCAGTGCGCGGCCCAGGTTGGTGTGCAGCACCGTGCCGGTGAGATTGAATACGGGCCTGATTGCCGGACGCGCCGCCTCGGCGAGGCGTGCCGCCAGCGCCGCAGCCAGCGCATCGTCCGTGACAGCGGCCGGATCGAGGGCGCCATCGAGGGCCGCGTGTCGCAGGGCCTCGAGGTGCGTACGTAACAGCGCCGTCACCCGCGTGCGCCCGTATTGCGAGAGCAGCGGGGCGAAGGTGCGTGCGTGCAGCAGCCGGTCGACCGAGGGAATGTCGGCCGCCCGGGCGCTCGCGACGAGCTTCAGCTTCCTCACTGGGGGCATCGGATGCGCACCGCCGCTGCGGCGCTGCCTCTTCTTGGGTAGCGTCAAACCTTGACAGCTTTTCAGTTCGGAGGAGGCTGCGGTCGTCAGGCTGTGCCCGGTTGTTGCCACAGCAGCGGGTTGCCGCTGCTGCGCTGGTAGCCCGCCTCGGCCATCAACAGGTCGAGCCCCAGGCTCGCCAGATCGTCGGCCACCGGCTCGACGTCCGCGTCCTTCTCCTGATAGAGGATCTTGCGGTAGGTGTGGCACCGATCGCAACTCTCGGCGCGAATCGCCCCCGAGCTCCCCTCGATCGAGTGGTAGCCGATGTTCTCGGTGTTCTGGCACTGGCTGCAGGTGACCCGCACCAGGTGCCACTCGGTGGCGCACAGCGCGCAGTGCAGATAGCGGTAGCCCTGCGAGCCCGCGTCGCTGCGCACGATGCTGGCGACCGGAAGTGTCCCGCATACCGGACACACCCCCGGTATGTCGAGCGGCGCCACCTCGTCCGCCTTCAGCCGGCTGGCGAGCGCGACCCACTGCACCTGCAAGGCCGACATGAGGAACGGCGCGCTCGCCACGTCGATCTCTGAGACGCGTCCGGCGAGCAGCGCGTCAGCCTGCGCCTCGAGAGCTGTCACGCTCAATGCGCTCATACGCCGATCGATCTCACGAACGCCGGGCGTCCCCGGCAGGGAGGCGGTGACCACGCTCGAGAGGCTGAGCGCGAGCTCGCGCCATGCCGCTCCGCGTGGCCAGCCGCTCGCATGAATGACCGGCATGCGGTGCACCCGGGCGCTAGCAATCTCATCGGCCGTGGGCGGGGCAGCCGGAAAGTCCGGGAGCGCACGCGCCTGGGCGTCGGCCACCGCGGCCATCAGCAGGAGGTAGTCGGCAATTGCCTGGCCGGGCCCGCCGGGGGCGGCCAGCTGGCGCAGCCGCCGGGCGCGGACGGCGAACGGGCCCTCGGACCCGGGAAGTCGAACGCGCGGAACGGTCCGCTGGGCGAAAGCCTCAATTTGACCGGGTTCGAGGATGCGCGTCATGAGTGACCTGGCGGAACCAGGCGCGATGATGCTTCCACGCCCAGCCCGGTGTCACCGTACCGCGGACCATGCCCTCCACCGAGCCCTTGATCCAGAACGCGGAGTAGACGTGCACGATGATGCCGCAGATCAGGACGAACGCGCAGACGGCGTGCACGAGCGACGCCAGCCGGATCAGGCTGACGGGGAAGTAAAGCCCGAACCAGGCGCGCCACATGACGATGCCCGAGAGCAGGAGGCCCAGCATCCCGACGAGCAGCACCCAGAAGAGCAGCTTCTGGCCGGGGTTATACCGTCCGACCTCCGGCAGCCGGTCCTCGCGGTTGTGGACGACGTCCTGCATCTGCCGCAGCCACTGCCGGTCGGCCGGGGTGAGGCGCGCGTCACCCCACAGGCCCGCGGCGAACAGCAGGAAGACGAGTACGGCGATGAGCCCGACATAGGGGTGGAGGATGCGCGTCCACGGGCCGCCGCCGAACAGCTCACTCAACCAGAAGAGCGCGGGATGAAACAGCGCGAGCCCCGAGAGCGCGCCGAGCACGAAGGCGAGGGCCAGCGTCCAGTGGGTGGTGCGCTCGCCGGTCGTGTGGCGCACCAGCAGGCGACGGCTTTCCGGGTCGCTCATGATTGCTTCTCCGCGGCGGCCTCGTCAGCAGCGCTCACCTCGTTCCTGCCGACACGCACGAAATGGAAGAAGCCGGCGAGCGCGGTGAGCGCCATGACGGCGAGCGCCAGGGGCTTGGTCTTGCCCTTCCAGGCACGCACCAGGAAGCTGATCTGGGGATCGGGCGCGAGCCCCGCATAGAGCTGCGGCTGGTCGGCGTGGTGCAGGACGTACATGACGTGCGTGCCCCCGACGCCCTGCGGATCGTAGACGCCCGCCCGGTCGAAGCCGCGCGACTTGAGGTCCGCGACGCGCTCGGCGGCGTGATCCAGCATGTCCTCCTTGGTGCCGAAGACGAGTGCGCCGGTGGGGCAGGCCTTGATGCATGCCGGCTCGAGCCCGACCGCCACGCGGTCGGAGCACAGCGTGCACTTGTAGGCCTTGTGGTCGCGCTTCGAGATGCGCGGAATGTCGAACGGGCAGCCGGTCACGCAGTAGCCGCAGCCGATGCAGTTCTCCTCCTGGAAATCGACGATGCCGTTGGCGTACTGCACGATGGCCCCGGGCGCGGGACAGGCCTTGAGGCACCCCGGGTCCGAGCAGTGCATGCAGCCGTCCTTGCGGATCAGCCACTCGAGGTCGCCTTTCGGATTCTCGTACTCGGCGAAGCGCATCAGCGTCCAGCTCTGGTCGCTCAGGTCCGCCGGATTCTGATAGCTGCCGAAGTTGCTGCCGACCTCGTCGCGCAGGTCGTTCCATTCCATGCAGGCAACCTGGCAGGCCTTGCAGCCGATGCACTTGCTCGTGTCGATGAGCTTGGCTACCGCCGTGCCGTCGTAGAAGCCGCGCGCCTGCGGCGCTTCCGTGGTGGTCGCCGAGCGGCGGATGATGTCCAGTGATTGCAGCGCCATGTCAGAGCCTCCCGAGGCGCCTCACGCCTTTTCCACCTTGACGAGAAACGCCTTGAACTCAGGCGTCTGCGAGTTGCCATCGCCGACGACCGGGGTGAGCGTATTGGCCAGGAAGCCGGGCTTGGTGACTCCGGTAAAGCCCCAGTGGATTGGAATGCCGACGGTGTGCACGGCCTTGCCGTCCACGGTGAGCGGCCGCAGGCGCTTGGTCACCACCGCGACCGCCGTGATGGAGCCGCGGTTCGACGACACCTTGACGCGGTCGCCGCCGGCGATGCCGAGCTCCTTGCCCAGCGCCTCGCCGATCTCGACGAATTGCTGCGGCTGCAGCACGGCATTCAGCCGCACGTGCTTGCTCCAGAAATGGAACAGCTCGGTGAGGCGGTAGGTAGTGGCGACGTGCGGGAACTGCTCCGCCTTGCCGAATGCCTCGCGGTCATCCTTGAAGACGCGCGCCGCCGGGTTGTTGAGCGCCTGCTTCTGCCCCGGGTTGAGCGGATTGGCTGCCAGCGGCGTCTCGAAGGGCTCGTAGTGCTCGGGGAACGGGCCCTCGGCCATACCGCCCTTGGCGAAGAAACGGCCGACGCCCTCCGCGTTCATGATGAAAGGCCCCATGCCGAGCCCGGGATCCTCGTCCGCCTTGTAGTCGGGAATGTCCGCTCCGCCCCAGGCGGTGCCGTTCCAGGCGACGAGCTTGCGCTCGGGGTTGAAGGGCTTGCCGTTCGGGTCGCAGGACGCGCGGTTGTACATGACGCGCCGGTTGGCGGGCCATGAGTAGGCCCAGTTGACCGTCTGCCCGATGCCGGTCGGGTCGGAGTTGTCCCTCCGGGCCATGAGGTTTCCGGCAGGCCCCCACGCGCCGCAGTAGATCCAGCACCCCGAGAGGGTGCTGCCGTCGTCGCGCAGCTCGGCGAAGCCCGCGAGCTGCTCGCCGGCCTTGCGGGTCACGGTTGCAGGATTCTTCGGATCCGTGAGGTCCTTGAGCGCGCGGCCGGTGTACTCCTTGGCGAGCTCCTCGGGGGTCGGGCTGCTGGCGTGCGCATATGACCAGTAGAGGTTGACGATCGGATCGGGGAATGCGCCGCCATCCTTCTTGTAGGCGGCGCGCAAGCGCGTGAAGAGCTGCGCCATGATCTCGATGTCGGTGCGCGCCTCGCCCGGGGGCTCGGCTCCCTTCCAGTGCCACTGCAGCCAGCGCGAGGAGTTCACCAGCGCCCCATCCTCCTCGGCGAAGCACGAGGTCGGCAGGCGAAACACTTCGGTCTGGATCTTGCTGGAGTCGACGTCGTTGTGCTCGCCGAAGTTGCGCCAGAACTCGCTGGTCTCGGTGGCGAGCGGGTCCATCACCACCAGGAACTTGAGCTTCGCGAACGCCGCGTCCATCTTCGCCTTGTTGGGAGCCGAGGCGAGCGGATTGAAGCCCTGGCAGATGTAACCGTTCATCTTGCCCTGGGCCATGAGCTCGTAGCTCTGCAGCATGTCGTAGCCCTTGTCGAGCTTCGGCAGGTAGTCGTAAGCCCAATTGTTCTGCGCCGTTGCCGCGTCTCCCCACCAGGCCTTCATCAGGCTGACGAAGAACTTGTTGTAGTTCTGCCAGTAGCTCATCTGATTTGGCCGCAGCGGCTTGAACGCGCGCGCCGCGATGTACTTGTCGTACTCCTGCTCCTTTTCCCCGGGCAGCGTGAGATACCCGGTGAGCAGGTTCGACATGAGGCCGAGGTCGGTGAGCCCCTGGATGTTGGAGTGACCGCGCAGGGCATTCATCCCACCGCCGGCGACGCCGATGTTGCCGAGCAGCAGCTGCACCATGGCCGCGGCGCGGATCATCTGCGAGCCGGTCGAGTGCTGGGTCCAGCCGAGCGCGTACATGATGGTCATCGCGCGCGTCGTGGTGGAGGTTGAGGCGATCAGCTCGCACACCTGGCGGAACTTTTCCTTGGGCGTGCCGCACACTCGCTCCACCATCTCCGGCGTGTAGCGCGCGTAGTGTTTCTTTAGCAGCTGGTATACGCAGCGCGGATGGCCGAGGGTCGCGTCCGCCTTCACGTACCCGTCGGGGCCGAGCTCGTAGTCCCAGCTCGCTTTGTCGTATTTGTGCTTCTCCGGGTCGTAGCCCGAATACAGCCCCTCGTTGAAGGCGAAGTCCTCGCGCACCAGGAAGCTGAGATCGGTGTAGTTCTGCACGTACTCGTGCTGGATCTTGTCCTCGGTGAGGAGGTAATTGATGACGCCGCCGAGGAAGGCGATGTCGGAGCCGGGGCGCAGCGGCGCGTAGACATCCGCCACCGAGGCGGAGCGCGTGAAGCGCGGATCGACGACGATCAGCTTCGCCTTGTTGTGCGCCTTCGCTTCAGTGACCCACTTGAAGCCGCAGGGGTGGGCCTCGGCGGCGTTGCCGCCCATGATCAGAACGATGTCGGCATTCTTGATGTCGACCCAGTGATTCGTCATCGCTCCACGGCCAAACGTCGGGGCAAGACCTGCCACCGTCGGGCCGTGTCACACACGGGCCTGATTATCGAAAGATAGGATGCCGAGTGAGCGGATGACCTTGTGCGTCAGATAGCCGACTTCGTTGCTGCTCGCGGACGCCGCCAGCATGCCGGTGGTGAGCCAGCGGTTGACGGTGAGGCCGTCGGCGTTCTTGGCGACGAAGTTCGCATCGCGGTCCGCCTTCATGAGCTTCGCGATGCGGTCGAGCGCGTCGTCCCAGGAGATCGGCTGCCACTTGTCCGAGCCCGGCGCACGGTACTCCGGATGCGTGAGGCGGCTCGGGCTGTGGATGAAGTCGATTAGACCGGCACCCTTTGGGCACAAAGTGCCGCGGTTGACCGGGTGATCCGGATCGCCCTCGATGTGGAAGATGCTCGAGCGCGCGTTCTTGGCCTTATCGCCCAGGCTGTACATGATCACGCCGCAGGCGACGGCGCAGTATGGGCAAGTATTGCGCGTCTCGGTGGCGCGGCTCAGCTTGAACTCGCGCACCTCGGCGAGCGCGGCGCCGGGAGAGAATCCGAGTAGCGCGAGGCTCGACCCGGCCAGGGTGGCGCCGGTTATCTTTAGGAACTCGCGCCGTGTCACATCAGCCATGGCATACCCCTCGAGCATGTCTGCAGACGCGGCGAAGTTTATACTTGTTAACGGGAAAGAGCCAAACGCCGGGGGCCTTGCGGGTGGGATCTGGGTGCGTGCCGCATCGACGCCTGCGGTCGCATTTGTTAGGCTTCGCCGCCCTCAGGCTAGGTGGCAGAGTGGTCATGCAGCGGCCTGCAAAGCCGTCTACGCCGGTTCGATTCCGACCCTAGCCTCCACATCCCGTGCACCCGCGTCCCGCGCGCCTTGACAACTCGAGGGCCGTGCGTAGACTGCGCGCCCCCTATGCAAACGAATTGTTACAGCCAGAGCGAGTCACCGGCGTGCGCCTTTAAAGGTCGCACGCGCGGCATGACGCTGTTCCTGACGGATTAGCCCCCTTGCAGGCTCGGAGGGCTGATCACAGCCCTCCGGAACTCCAGCAGAGACCCCGGTTGGCCGCGCTGACCGGGGTCTCGTCGTTTTGGCGGACCGGCGGCGACGCGCAGGTGTCCTCGAGGACGTGGTGCGGGTCCAAGTGCCGGGTAGCCTGACTTCGCGCCACATTGGCCGCCCGGCGGGCGCGAGCCCGCCGGGCTTCAGCCCTCGGCTAGTTAGCTAGTCGACGCTGAGGACGACCTTGCCGCGCGCGTGCCCCTTCTCGAGATAGCGCAGCGCCTCGGGGGCTTCGCTCAGCTTGTAGGTGCGGTCGATGACCGGTGTCACCTTACCCGACTGCAGGAGCTCGCTCAGCACCGCGAGGTCATCCTTGTTGAGCTCCGCCAGCATCATCCCGAATTTCTGGCTCATGAACGGGGAGAGTATCCGCGCCTCGAGCGGAATCTCGAGCCACCCGAACCAGTGCCCGGTGGTGGCGGAGCCGATCATCACGTAGTTGCCGTTGGGGTTGAGCACGTGACGGTAGTCCGCCACCGAGTGAGTGCCGACGTTATCGATGATGAGGTCGTAACGCTCCGCGCCCTTGGTGAAGTCCTCGCGGGTGTAGTCGACCACGTGATCGGCGCCGAGGGAGCGGACCAGCTCGACGTTCTTCGTGCTGCACACGCCGGTCACCTCGGCACCGAACGACCGGGCGATCTGCACGGCGAAAGTGCCGACGCCGCCCGAGGCCCCGTTGATCAGGACCTTCTGCCCGGCCTTGACGTGGCCTTTGTCACGCAGCGCCTGCAGCGCGGTGATCGCGGCGATCGGCACGGATGCAGCCTGCTCGAAGCTCACGTTGGCCGGCTTCAAGGTGATCGCGCGTTCCTCGCGCACGGTGAGGTACTGCGCGAAGGAACCTAGCTTGCCGCCGAAGACCTCGTCGCCTGGCTTGAAGCGCCGGACGCTCCTGCCTACGGCTTCGACCGTTCCGGCAAAGTCGACGCCGAGGCGGGGGTTGTCCGGCTTACCGAAGCCGCTGTCGATGCGGACGAGGTACGGGGTGCCTTCGACGTAGTGCCAGTCGAGGGGATTCACGGAAGCAGCGTGCACTCTGACCAGGACTTCATCGTCCGCGGGGGCGGGCTTGGCAACATCCTCGTATCTGAGGATATCGGGCGGGCCATAACAGCGGCGCACGATTCCTTTCATCAGGGTCGCACCGGCGGGTGGCGCCGGCGATGCGCCGCATGGAGCCGTGTAGCTCATGGCGAGCGCGAGAGCCACCACCCCGGCCGCCAGCACAACGGCGACCCCGCCCAGGATCTTGTACCGCAATTTCATGAGCACACCGCCGGCTGGCGCGACAGGGGTGAAATGACCCCTAGTGTACCCCGCGCCCGCAGGATGCGGCTTCGCCTCACCGCACGACAGCCTCGCTCCGCGCCTCAGAGGAAAGTCGTGCCCTGCGGCGCGACCTGGTCGGCTTCGCCGCCGGCGTGTGTCTGCCGCTGCTCGGCGGTGGTGTAGGTCTGCTCCCCGGCACGCGTGTCCAGCTGCTGTGCCTGGGCGATGCTGGCGACCACCTGCTGCAGGATCTGTGCGGTGCGATCCTGGAACTGAAGCTGCACCAGCGCCTCGCACACCTCGCCCCTGATCGACTCGCTCTCGGCGCTGGAGCGTGCGGCGATTTCGCTGAGCAGCCGGGTCCGCTGCCGGAAGTGCTCCAGCACGTCGTGGATGTGCTGTTCCGATGCGGTCACCGCCGCCTCCTCGCGGCTCGAGACGCGCTCGTTGGTGGTCACGATCTGCGCCAGCGCGGTGCTGATCAGGCCAAGCTTGTAGCCGATGCTCTTGCCGGTATCGCGCGCGGCAGCGGAGAGGTCGCGCACCTCCTTGGCGACCACGGCGAATCCCTTGCCCGCATCGCCGGCGTGCGCCGCCTCGCCCGCGGTGTCCGCGTCCGCCGCGACGCCGAGCACGATCCCACCCGCCAGAGACAGCGCCGCGATCGGCAATAAAGTCATCCTCATGGGCTGGTCCTCACGCTGGACTGAAGAGACCGGCTATCGTGCGCACGGCCAGCTCGGCCTCCGCACGGTCGGGAATCACGCTCGCATCGTCGAAGCCGTAGTAATCGCTGTCGCCGATCACCTGGAATACGAGGCCGTCGCGGCGCGGCACGAAGGCGACGCCACGATGAATCAGCCCGTAGTGGATGTCGGGCTGCGGGATCACGCGGGCGAGCTGCCCGCGCACGGGCACGAGCGACTGATCGCCGAGCAGCGCTCGTGCTCCGTAACCGGTGGCGTTGACCAGGGTCTTCTCGCGCATGCGCACGAAATCGGCCGGCGCGTGGAACTCGTCAATCCGGATTCTTCCACCGGCCTCCAGGAAGTCCGACATCAGCAGGTGCTGGTACGCCGCCAGATTGAACATGAGCTGCAGACCCCTGCGCACGTAGCGTGGGCCGAACGGGTGGCTGCCGGGCGCATACTCCTGCGCGCCTGACAACAGCTCCCCGAGGAGCTCATGCTGCAGGTGCGCGAACCTCGGGCGCGGGTCGCTCGCCGGCAGGGACCGATGCGCCGGCTCGGCCGTATCGGTCACGAAGTAGTTGTCGATGAACTCGACCGGGGTGCCCGGCAGGCCGAGAAAGCTCTGGTAGGCGGCAAAGGAGCGCCGGGCCATCTGCTCCCACAGCTGCCTGAACGCTGCAGTGGCGTACTCATCGAAGCAGATCCGGGAATCGGGCGTGAAGACTCCCGTCGCCAGCGAGGAGCGTGTGTCGGGCGGCAGCTCCTTCGTATAAATGGTGACGCCTGCGCCCGCACGCTGCAGCAGCAGCGCCGTGGTGAGCCCGATCGCCCCGCAGCCGATCACAGCGACTTCGCGCTCACCGATCGCCATGGCTTTCTCGACGGCGATCTCCCCTGATCCCCAGGACAGGGACCAGCCGCTGCCGCCGTGCCCATAGTTGTGGACCACCGTTTTGCCCTGAATCTGCTCGACGTCGAGGCGTGGTCCCTGGGCGCGGAACGGCCGGGTGCAGACCGTGATCGCAGTGATGCGGTCGGGACTCGCGTTGAGCGGCGGCAGCTCGAGCCTCGGGGCGGGCGGTGCCAGCGGCGCGGAGTTGCGCAGCCCGAAGCTGCAACCGCCGAGCGTCGTGCCGAGAAGCGTCGCACCCGTCGCGGCGAGGAACTGCCGTCGTCCGATCGCTCGCGTAGCACAACCTGGCATACGGATAAGAGGTGCGCCTGGGCGGTCTGCCACTCAGGAGCGCAGCTTCAGGCCCTGCGGATCGTAGAGCGGCTCGAGCCGCACGGTCGCTGAGCGCATCTCGCCGAGGATGTCGATGTCGAAGCGCGCGCCATCACGCGCCAGCGGCGTCGGCACGTAACCCGCGGCGAGGCTCTTGCCCACGCAGTGACCGAAGGCTCCCGAGGTCACGTAGCCGACCGCGGCGCCGTCCTTCATGATCGACTCGTAGCCGATGACCTCGGCATCCAGCGCGGCGACCTCCAGGATGACGAAGCGCCGGCTGGGGCCCGCCGCGCGCTCGGCCAGCGCGGCCACGCGACCCACGAAGTCCGCCTTGTTGAAATCGACGAAGCGGTCGAGTCCGGTCTCGGCAGCCGTGTAGTCGGGTCGGAAATCCTTCTGGAAGGAGCCATAGCCCTTCTCGAGTCGCAGCGAGGAGAGCGCGCGTCCGCCGAAGAGCCTGAGCCCGAGATCGCCCCCGGCTTGCATGAGATCGTCGTAGAGCGTTGCGAAATAGTCCGGGGTGGTCCAGATCTCGTAGCCTAGCTCGCCGGTAAAGCCGGCGCGCGTGAGGATCGCGGGCGCAAAGCCCACCGCGGTCTCACAGACCTGGAAGAGCTTGAAGGCGCTCGCGGAGAGGTCGACGCGCGTGAGGCGCTGGAGCAGCTCGCGCGAGCGGGGCCCCGCGATCGAGACGCCATTCAGCGTCGAGGCGGCCGAGCGTACGAACACGTCAGGCGGTGGATTCGACAGCCAGAACCAGCGCAGGTGAAACTCCTCCGCGAACCCGGAGCCGACGATCATGAAGCGGTCCTCCGCCAGACAGGCCATCGAGAGATCGCCGACGATGCGGCCGGCGTCATTCAGCATGGGCGCGAGCGCGAGCCGTCCGGGTCTGGGGATGCGGGAAGCGAACACGCGGTCGAGCCAGGCGCGCGCGCCGCGGCCCGTAACCTCGTATTTCCCGTAGTTACTGGTCTCGTAGATGCCGACCGCGCCGCGTACCGCCTGGCACTCGGCGCGTACGATCGGGAAGGCCTCGGAGCGGCGATAGGTCGGTGTCTCCACGGGCGCGATGCCGGGAGGCGCAAACCACAGCGCGTTCTCCAGCCCGTAGTTGGCGCCCATACAGGCGCCGGCCGCCTTGAGCCGGTCATAAATGGCTGAGCGACGCACCGGGCGCGCCGCCGGCAGCTCCTCGTTGGGGTAGGCGAGGCGGAAGCGCCGCGAGTAATTCTCCGGGACCTTGATGGAGGTGTATTTGGGGGTCGCGAACGCCCCGAAGCGCGCCACGTCCATCGAGATGATGTCCTGCCCCGGATCGTTCGCCGCCATCCACCGCGACAGCACGAGCCCGATGCCGCCTGCCTGGCTGAAGCCCGCCATGACGGCGCATGCGACCCAGTAGTTCCTGAGGCCGCGCACCGGTCCCACGAGGGGATTGCCGTCCGGGGCAAAGGTGAAGGGACCGTTCACCGCCTTGCGGACTCCGACGTGGCCCAGAGCCGGGAAGTGCCTGAAGCCGACCTCGAAGTAGGGTGCGAGGCGCTCGAAGTCCTCGGGCAGCAGCTGCATCGAGAAGTCGTCGGGAGTCTTCACCGGCGACCAGACGAGGCCGTGCGGCTCGTAGGTGCCGATCAGCGCGCCGCCGCGCTCCTGGCGCACGTAGATCTCGCCGGCATGGTCGGTGGTGTTGACGATCTCGCGGGCGCGGCCCCTGAGCTCGGGGAGATCCTCGGTGATCAGATAGTGGTGCTCCATCGCGAGCACCGGCAGCTCGATGCCGACCATGTGGCCGACCTCGCGCGCCCAGAGGCCCGCGCAGTTGACCACGTGCTCGGCGTGCACCGTGCCCTTGTCGGTGACGACGTCCCAGGTGCCGTCGCGGCGCGCTGCGAGCGACAGCACGCGCGTGAAGCGCTCGACCGAGGCGCCGAGCTGCCGCGCCGCCTTGACGTAGGCGTTGGTAGTCCCGGAAGGGTCGCAGTGCCCCCCGTCGGCGCGCCACAGCGCGCCGAGAAAAAAGCTCGGGTCGATGAGCGGATTGAGCTCGAGCGCCTGCTCGAGCGAGATCATCTGCGTCTCCATGCCGAGGTAGCGCGCCCGCGAGCAGATGAGCCTGAGGCTGTCGAGCTCGCCCTGATTGGCCGCGAGCATGAGGCCGCCGTTCGGATGCAGCCCGCAGGACTGGCCGGAGACCCGCTCGATCTCCCGATAGAGGTCGATGGTGTACTTCTGCAGGCGCGAGATGTTGGCCTCGCCATTGAAGGTGTGCATGCCGCCCGCGGCATGCCAGGTCGAGCCGGAGGTGAGCTCGCTCTTCTCGATGAGCAGCACGTCGGCCCAGCCGATCTTCGCGAGGTGATAGAGCACGCTCGCGCCGACCACACCGCCGCCGATGACGACCGCCCGCGCGGAATCCTTCATGTCGCACTCTCTCCGTACAGTTCGCTCACCGCCGCATCCGCAGCCAACGCGAGCCCGAAAGGCTGCGAAGTCCTCACGAGCCATTCGCGCAGGTGTCGCGCGGTGGTCGCCGGTGTCAGGAGCAGCATCCCCCGGCTGAGGCGCGCGAGGATCGCCGGAACCTGCACCATGATTGTGGCAGCCGCGCCTCCGACGGGAAACGCGCCTGCCTCGAGGTCGAGCCGGCAGCCCCTCGCGAGCATCTCGCCGAGCGCGGGACCGGTGAGCAGGAACGCCGCAAGGGCCGAGGACAGCTCCACGACGGCGGCGCGCCCGCCGCAGAGCTCGTGCCAATGCGCCGCGCTGGCGCCCGGGGCAGCCGGTGGCGCGAGCAGCAGCCAGCGCCCGGGGCGCACACACAGGGCCAGGCGGCCGGAGTGCGCCACGACGCCGCCCGGGCGGGGGAGAGAGATAGACCATCCGGGGGCGAGCCGCTCGAGCTCGACCGCTCGCTCCCGGAACGCGGCGAGCTCGACGATGTCCGCGGGGCAGGAGGCGAGCGTGATGCCTTCAGGCCCGCACACGCGTGTTCTCCGGATCGAGCATGGAGGGAGCGACGACCTCGAGCTCGGTCGTCTCGCCGTGAATCGGCGAGGTGCCGAGCAGATGGGTACCGATTCGCTGCCGTCCGCCGGCGAGCAGGGCGAGCCCGACCCACCCCTCGAGCTCGACGGACGGGGTCGAGGAGGTGACGTAGCCGAGACTCGCGGTCCGCGACTCCGGCGCGACCAGGTGCATGCCGTTGCGCAGGCGCCGGGCGCGATCCACGGGGCGCACCCCGACGAGCTGCAGGCGATCGGGCGCCGTGAGAGCCGGGCGGGCGGCGAGCGCGCGTCCGATGAAGTCACCGCTCGTTTTCAGCATGCGCTGAAACCCCAGGTCTTCGGCGCTGGTGTTGCCGTTGAGCTCCGCGGTCGTCACGTGGCCCTTCTCGATACGCAGCGTGTTCAGGGCATCGAGGCCGTAGGGCCGCATGCCGTATGCCTTGCCCGCCTCGAGTACCGCCGCCCACGCCGCCTGCGCCCTGCCGGCCGGAACCGCCAGCTCAAAGGCCAGCTCGCCCGAGAATGAGATCCGGAACAGCCGCCCGGGAATCCCGGCGATCCGCGCCGCGGCAACTGCCATGAAGGGGAAAGCCGCGTTCGAGAGGTCGAGCTCCGGAACCACCGCGGCCACGACCTCGCGCGCCCGCGGCCCCGCCACCGCGAACTGCGCCCACTGATCGCAGACGTCCGTCACGACCACGTCGAGGTCACGGCACACCGACTGCAGATGAAACTCCATGTGCTCGAGCGCCGCGGCGCTGTTGGCGGTCGTGGTGGTGATGAGGAAGTGCTCGGCACCGAGGCGCGCGGTGGTGCCGTCGTCGAACAGCATGCCGTCCTCGCGCAGCATGATGCCGTAGCGCGCGCGCCCGATCGGGAGCGTGGAGAATATGTTGGCGTAGATGAAGTCGAGGAAGCGTGCGGCATCTGGCCCCTGGACGTCGATCTTGCCGAGGGTCGAGACGTCGGTGATGCCGACCGAGCGCCGCACCGCGCGCGCTTCCTCGAGCACCGGCTGCCAACCGCCCGCGCGCGAGTAGACCAGCGGTCTGAGCCATAGCCCGGTGTTGACGAAGCTCGCCCCGGCACGCTCGTGCCAGTCGTGCAGCGGCAGCAGGCGCTTCGGCTTGTAGTGCCCGCGCACCTCGCCGCCGGCGAGCGCCGCGAAGGGCACGGGCTCGGCAAACGGCCGCGGCCTCATCTGGCCCACCTCGGAGAGCGGCAGCCCGCGCGCCTCGGCCAGCACGGCGGCGGCCGCGGGTCCGCCGATGCGGCCCTGGTCGGTCGCCATGCCACAGGTCGTGAAGCGCTTCATGTGCTCGACGTGCTCGTACCCCTCGCGGCAGGCGAGACGCACATCCTCGGCGGTCACGTCATTCTGCAGATCGACGAAGGCCTTTCCCGGCGCACGCACCTCCCAGAGGGGTGCCGTCGCCGTCGCCTCGAGGTCCGGCGGCAGCTCGGTTCCGGGGGCCAGCCGCGCGGCCGCGCGCCCGAGCTCCGCCGCGAGCGCCCGGCCGGCCAGCGCGCCGTCGCGCGCCGCGGCCGCGAGTCCATAAAGGCCCCGCGCGGCCCCGGCGCTCCCTCCCGCTGACAGCGGTGGCTCCGCCGTGAAGGCCGCGATCCCTTCCTGCCACTCGAGCCGCGCACCGAGCTGACAGGCGAGCGAGGTCGCGGGCGTATACCCACCCGACATGAGAAGCGAGTCCGCTTCCATGACGCGATCCGCCGCCCCGGGCGTAGCGACCCGCACGCCGCGCACCCCGTGCCTGCCTGAGACTGCGGTGACGACCGCACCCGCGATGACCTCGAGGCCCGCCGCCCGCGCGCGCGCCGCGGCGAGCGCATCGGGACGCGGGTCGATTACCGCCGCACGCACGCCCGACCCGGCGAGCGCGAAGAGAGCCTCGTAAGCCTCGTCGTTGTTGACGAAGAACACCGGGCGCTGCCCGACCGCGACGCCGTAGCGGCGCAGGTAGCCGAGTGCCGCACCGGCCAGCATGACGCCCGGCACGTCGTTGCCGGGGAAGGCGATCAGGCGCTCGGCCGACCCACAGGCGAGCAGCGCGCGCCTCACGCGCACGATCCGCAGCCGCTCACGCAGTCCGCCGAAGCGCGCCCGCTCCTCGGCACTCAAGGTCTGCAGCGCCCCGTACACGCCGTGGCCATACGCTCCCAGCACGCTGGTGCGCGCGAGGCAGCGCACGGTCGCGAGCGCCGCGAGCCGCCGGCAGATCTCCTCGCGCCAGGCGGTCCAACGCGGATCGAGGAGCGTTCCACCTCCCAACACCACGTCCTGCTCGGCGAGCAGCACCCGCAGCCCCGCCGCGCCGAGCGCGGCGGCCGCCGCCAGCCCGGCACTGCCCGCGCCCACCACCAGCACATCCGCATGGTCGTGCACCATCTCCGCGGAAGTCGCGTGCTCGGCGACGATCGCATCGAGCCTGCCTAAGCCTGCCGCCCGGCGGATGAGCGGCTCGTAGACGCGCTCCCACGCCCAACCGGGTGCCATAAAGGTCTTGTAGTAAAAGCCTGCCGGCAGGAAGCGGCCGAGGAGGTCGTTGGTGGCGAGCACATCGAGCTTGAGCGACGGCCAGCGATTCTGGCTCACGGCCACGAGGCCCTCACGGAGTGCGAGCGTGGTCGCGAGCTGATTCGGCTCGCGACCCCCTTCGCCGACCACGTCGACGAGCGCACAGGGCTCCTCGCACCCCGCGGTCACGATGCCGCGCGGCCGGTGATACTTGAAGCTGCGGCCGACGAGGCGGCGTCCGTTGGCGAGCAGGGCCGAGGCGAGCGTGTCGCCGGCGAGCCCGTGAAGCGCCTCGCCGTCGAAGCGGAAGCCGATCGGTCTCCCGGCGTCCGTGAGGAGCCCGTGCCCGATGCGTGCGGAACCGCGCATCAGAGCGCTCGCGCCTCCGGCGGCGGCTGCTCCCCGGGCGCTCCCACCCAGCGAATCTCGTGGCTCAGCGTATGGCGCTCGACCTTGAGGAGTCGGCGGCAGCCGCCGACGTGGAGCCACCACTCGAGATGCCAGCCGAGCGGGTTATGGCGCACGTAGACGTAGGCGGTGAATGCCGCGGCCTCGTCGGCGGAAGTCGGTCGTGACTCGCTGGCATCCCCGCGGTAGCGGAACTCGACCTCATCGCGCGTGCCGCAGAAGGGGCAGGGGATTCTCAGCATCCGAAGCTCCGAGCCTTCAGTGCAGCCAGGGGAACGGCCCGACGCCGCGCTCATCGACGGTGCGGCCGGCCGCGAAGCGCCCGAGATCGAGATGCGCTGCCAGCGGGTGCGCGGCGCCGTGCGCGATCAGATGCGCGGTGGTGAAGCCGCCCGCCGGGATCGCCTTGAAGCCGCCGTAGCACCAGCCGCCGTTCACGATCAGGCCCGCGAGCGGCGTGCGCGAGATGATCGGCGAGCCGTCCATCGTCATGTCCATGACGCCGCCCCACTGCCGCAGCACCTTCACACGCGCCAGAGCCGGCAGCAGCGTCACCGCCGCCGCGGTCACTTCCTCCACCATCGGCAGCGTTCCGCGCTGGCCGTAGGTGTTGTAGCCGTCGATGGCCCCGCCGAACACCAGCCCGCCTTTGTCGGACTGATTGATGTAGAAGTGGCCGGCGCCGTAGGTCAGCACGACATCGAGCACGGGCTTGAGGCCCTCGGTCACGAAGGCCTGCAGCACGTGCGTCTCGATCGGCAGCTCGACGCCCGCCATGCGCGCGAGCTCGGAGGAATAGCCTGCGACCGCGAGGCAGACGATGTCCGCGGCGATGAAGCCGCGCGTGGTCTCGACGCCCGTCACCCGGCCGCCGTCGCGACGGATGCCGGTGACGGCACAGTGCTCGACGATGTCGACGCCGGCCTCGGAGGCGCCGCGCGCATAGCCCCACGCGACCGCATCGTGGCGCACCGTGCCGCCACGGGGCTGCAGGAATCCGCCGAGCACCGGGTAGCGGCCGTTGTCGAGATCGACGAGCGGCACCAGCGCCTTGACCGCCTCGCGGCTGAGGGCCTCGGCGTCGACGCCCTCGAGGCGCATCAGGTTGGCGCGGCGGGTGAAGAGATCACGCTGCGCCTCGGTGTGGAACAGGTTGAGCGTGCCGCGCTGGCTCACCATGGCATTGAAATTGAGCGTGCGCTCGAGGTGCTCCCACAGCTTCAGCGAGAACTCGTAGAAGCGGATGTTGGCAGGCTGGAAGTAGTTGGAGCGGATGATGGTGGTGTTGCGCCCGACGTTGCCGAGCCCGATCGGGCCGCGCTCGAGCACTGCGACATCGCTGATGCCGTGCCCGGTGGCGAGGTAGAAAGCGGTCGAGAGTCCGTGGCCGCCGCCGCCGACGATGACGACGCGGTAGCGGGGTCGGGGCGCGGCCTTGGTCCAGGCGCGCGACCAGCCACGTTGTCCGGCGAGGCCCTCGCGCAGCAGTCGCCACAGCGAATAGCGGCCGCTCGAGATCCGCTCGGGACGGACCGTGGGTGATGAAGCGGGCGGCGGCTGCGGCATCGGTGGCGGCATCATACGGGCTGCGGCCCTTGACGCGCACGGCGACAACCGACAACGTGTGCGGCGTGGGGCAGATTCTGAAGTCGCTGTGCGTGGCCGCGGTCCTCACGCTCAGCGTGTCATCCCCCGCGCCCGCCGCCGTCGTCGTCTCCTCGAAGCTCTCGAGCGAGTCGGCCATGATCGGGGAGATGATCCGCCTGCTGCTCGATGCGCACGGCGTGCCGACGGTCGATCGGATGACGCTCGGCGCGACACCCGTGGTGCGCAAGGCGCTGCTCGCCGGCGAGATCGATCTGTACGTCGAGTACACCGGCAACGCCGGGTTCTTCTTCAACGATGTGGCGAATCCCGCCTGGAAGGACCTGCGCAAGGGCTACGAGCTCGGCGCACGGCTGGATTACGCCGCCAACCGCATCGTTTGGCTGACGGCTGCCGATGCCAGCAACGCCTGGGCGCTCGCCGTACGTCGCGACGTCGCCGAGGCCAATCGGCTGAGGACCATGAGCGACTTCGCGCGCTGGGTCACCGGCGGAGGCAAGGTGGTGCTCGCCTGCTCCGCGGAATTCGCCAACGCCGGCACACTGCGCTCGCTCGAGAGGACCTACGGCTTCACCTTGAGATCCGGGCAGATGATCGTGCTCGCGGGTGGCGAGACCGCGGCGACCATTACGGCGGCCGCCGCGCGCATCAACGGCACCAACACCGCCATGGTGTATGGCACCGACGGGGGCATCGTCGCCGCCAATCTCCAGATCCTGGAGGACGACCGGCACGACCAGCCGGTGTATGCGCCCGTGCCGACGATGCGCGAGGCGGCGCTCAGGGAGCACCCGCAGGTCGCGGGCATCGTGAAGCCGCTCATGGAGAGCTTCACCCGCGAGACGCTGCAGCGCCTGAACGCGCGCGTGCAGGTGAACGGCGAGTCGGCCGAGGCGGTCGCGGAGGATTACCTGCGCGAGCGGGGCTTCCTCAAGTGAGCGGCGCGCGGCCCGGCGCCGCCCGCATCGATCCGCTCGGCGTGCTGCTGGTTGCCGCAGGCGCCGCTGCGCTGCTCTTTCTTCCCTTCGTGGTCTTCAAGGCGAACCGCATCGTGCCCGGCGATCCGCGCACCCTCGCGCAGGTGCTGCCGGCCTGGGCGGCGCTCGGCTGCGCGGCGGTGCTGGCCGCGGCCGCGCTCACGGCGCTGTGGGTCGCGAATGCGCGCGCACGGCTCCTGCTCGCGCTTGCCGCCGTGGCCACTCTCGCGCTCGCGGCTGCCGCCGCCGGCGATGCCCTGACGCCGCCCGGGGACCGGATCGTGCGGATCGCGCCGGGCGGCGCCTTCTGGGTGCTGCTCGTGTGCCTGGGGTTGCTGGCGACTGATGCGACGACGCGCCTGCGTCCGGGGCCGGGAGTGCGGGTGCTGTTTCTCGCGGCCTCGCTCGCGGTCGCGGGCCTGGCGCTCGCGCACGGCACCTTCGACCATCTCTCGGTGATGCGCGAGTATGCGGTCAACGCAGCGCGTTTCGCGCGCGAGGCGCGTCAGCACCTGAAGCTCGCCTTCGGCTCGCTGGCCGCCGCCGCGGTGGTGGGCCTGCCGCTCGGGGTGCTCTGTCATCGTGCACCGAAGCTCCGGCCCGGGATCCTGGCGACGCTCAACGTCATCGAGACGATCCCGGCAATCGCGCTCTTTGGAATCCTCATGGCGCCGCTCGCCGCCCTGGCGGCGGCGGTGCCGTTCGCCGAGCAGCTCGGCATCCGGGGCATCGGCGCCGCGCCGGCCGTCGTGGCGCTGTTCCTCTATTCGCTGCTGCCGATCGTCGCCAACACGGTCGCCGGCCTGAAGCGCGTGTCGCGGGCGGCGGTCGAGGCGGCGCACGGCATGGGCATGACGAGCTGGCAGGTGCTCACCCAGGTCGAGCTCATCCTCGCGCTGCCGGTCATTCTGACCGGTGTCCGCGTGGTGCTGGTGCAGAACATCGGCATGGTGACGGTCGCGGCTCTGATCGGAGGAGGGGGCCTCGGCGCCTTCGTCTTTCAGGGGATCGGGCAGACCGCGATCGACCTGGTGCTACTCGGGGCGATCCCGATCGTCACGCTGGCATTCTCCGCCGCGCTCGTTCTCGATGCGCTGGTCGAGGTGCTGGAGCCATGATCACCGTCGAGAGCCTGACCAAGCGCTACGGCGAGACGACCGTCGTCGACGACGTCTCGCTCACCGTCGAGCGCAACTCGATCAGCGTGATCGTGGGAACCTCGGGCTCGGGCAAGTCGACGCTGCTGCGGATGATCAACCGCCTGGTCGAGCCGACGAGCGGCCGCGTGCTGATCGACGGCCGCGACACGCGCAGCGAGCCGGCGCACCTGCTGCGCCGGCGCATCGGCTACGTGATCCAGGGCCACGGCCTCTTCCCCCATCGAACGGTGGCCGAGAACATCGCCACGGTGCCGCGCCTGCTCGGCTGGGACGAGCGCCGCATCGAGGCGCGCGTCACGGAGCTCCTCGAGGTGTTCTCCCTCGACCCGGCCAGCTACGCCGATGCGCTCCCGCACCAGCTCTCCGGCGGCCAGCAGCAGCGGGTCGGCGTGGCACGGGCGCTGGCCGCGGAGCCCGTGGTGCTCCTCATGGACGAGCCCTTCGGCGCGCTCGATCCCATCATCCGCGCCAAGGCGCAGGACGACCTGCTCGACATCCAGCGGCGTTTCGGCACGACCGTGGTGCTCGTAACCCACGACATGGACGAGGCCTTCAGGCTCGGCGACCGGGTGGCGGTCATGAGCGGCGGCCGGCTGCTGCAGTACGACCGCCCGGCGGTGCTGCTGACCCGACCGGCGGACCCCTTCGTGTCGCGCATGACGGGCCTCGCCGACCGCGCGATGCGCCTCCTGTCGCTCGTCACCGCGGGGGAGGCGGCGCTTCCCGGCGCCTCGGACGGGCCGGCGGTGGCGCCGACGGCCTCACTCCGCGAGGTGCTCTCGGAGCTCCTCTGGTGCGGGGCGGACTCCGCCCGGGTCGTCGATGCGGATGGCACCGTGCGCGGACGGCTCACTGTCGCCGCCATCCTGGCCCACGGGCGCCCCTGAGCATGCCGCGCGCAGCGACCGTCCTGCGACTCGCGGCGCTCGCGCTGCTCATCGCCTTCCTCGTGACGCCCTGGAGCTTCGCGCCGCTCTTCGCTCCGCTCACGCAGTACGGCGCGCCCCCGATATACGACCAGGGCAATCTGCTGATGCTGGCCCTGGCACAGCTCGGCACGGTGTGTATCGCCGCCGCCGCCAGCAGTGTCGTCGCGGTCGGCCTCGGTATACTGGTGACGCGCCCGAGCGGCGCGCAGTTCCTGCCGCTGTCGCGCACGCTCGTCAACATCGGCCAGACCTTTCCCCCGGTCGCGGTGCTCGCGGTGGCGGTGCCCCTGGTCGGGTTCGGCGAGCGGCCGACGCTGATCGCGCTCTTCGCTTACGGGCTGCTCCCGATATTCGAGAACACACTGGTAGGACTGCGGACCTGTCCGGCCGCGGTTCTCGAGGCGGCGAGCGGCATGGGAATGAGCGCGCGGCAGCGGCTGCTGTCCGTCGAGCTGCCGCTCGCCACGCCGCTCATCCTCGAGGGCATTCGCCTCTCGCTGGTGATCAACGTCGGTACGGCGACCATCGGCTCGACCGTCGCCGCCAAGGGACTCGGAGAGGTGATCATCGCGGGGCTTCTCTCGAGCAACACGGCCTTCATCCTGCAGGGGGGGCTGGTGACCGGGCTCATGGCAATCCTGCTCTATGACGGCCTGACGACTCTCGAGCGGCGGCTGCTGCGGGCCGTCACCCTGGACTGAGACCCAGGCCGCTGCGCACGCACCGGGACGTCCGTAGTCTCCGCGACTGCGCGGGATGACTTTACGGGTAGAATCAACGCCAGGAGGTTATCCCTCAAAGCCATGGCGGCGAATGGAGCGGTTTCCGCGACTTCCGTGAACGACCTGACCCGACCTGCCGATTCCGGCGCCGCCGGCTCAATAGCAGCGCCGCGCCGCGTCGCTGCAGTGGAAATTCCCACGCTGCTGATTACCCTGCTGGCCTATGGCGGCTGGTCCGCCGTCACGCTCATGTACGGCCGCTGGCCGTTATGGCTGGTGGCGCCCGTTGGCGCCGTGCTGGTGACGCTGCATGGCTCGCTGCAGCACGAGATCGTGCACGGTCACCCGACGCGCTGGGGTCGCATCAACCGGCTGCTCGCGATGGTGCCGCTGTCGATCTGGCTGCCGTTCGACTCCTATCGCGTGAGCCACCTTGCGCACCACGTCGACGAGCGCCTCACCGACCCGCTCGACGATCCGGAGTCCTGGTACTGGACGGCTGAGGACTGGGCGCGGCTCTCGCCCTTGAGCCGCGCCGTGGTCCACATCTCCCAGACGCTTGCCGGCCGCGTCACCATCGGCGCGTTCTGGACGATCGGACGCTATCTGCGCGGTGAGTGGCGCGCGCTCCTCGCCAACAGGGAAGGAGCGCGGGCCATGTGGCTCGAGCACCTCTTGTGGTGCATTCCGGTGATCTGCTGGGTGCAGGTCGTGTGCGGCATGCCCCTGTGGCTCTACATGCTGACGATCGCGATCCCCGGCACGGGCATCACGCTGATCCGCTCCTTCGCCGAGCATCGCGCCCGGCCTGCAGTTCGCGGCCGCATCGCGCTGGTCGAAGAATCGTGGATCCTGGGCCCGCTGTTCCTCTTCAACAACCTGCACGCGTTGCACCACGAGGCGCCGTGGGTCCCGTGGTATGAGTACCCCGCGCGCTACCGCTGCATCCGCGAGCGGCTGATTCTCGAGAACGGCGGACTCGTCTATCGCACTTACTTCGACGTGGCGTGGCGCTTCCTGCTGCGCCCGCACGACTCGCCGCTGCACCCGACCGGCCGGGTACCCACGCGCGCGTCCTGGGACCTCAGGCGGGCAGCGGGTAGCCCGCAGCCTTCGCCTCGCGATCCCAGGTGACGAGCGAGGCGTACGACTCCTGATCCACCTCGGCGAATCCCTGCAGCAGCAGCGGCTCCGCCAGGGCTGCGAACCACGGGCGGCCCGCGGCGCCCGTGAACGCCGCCCCGAGTCCCCGCGCCATCTCGGGTGCCATGCCGGCGGCGCACACGAAGGCCGGCATGGGTGCGGTCGCAGTGGAAGTCAGCGTGCGGATTCCACGGGTGAGCTCCGGCGCGTGGCGCGCGACGAGCAGATGCCAGTACGCATCGAGTGGCCCGATGTCGATGCGGCCTTCCCGCACGCTGTCGAGGACATTGCGCGCGGTCACGAGGTTGCCGGTCATCTCGCCATAGAGCGCCGGCCGTGCGGGCGTACGGTAGCCGAGCAGGTGGTGCCGCCAGGCGTTGAACCCGGAGTGCGAGTGCGGGACCGTCCAGCCGGCGCGGCCGCCGAAGGTGTCCTCGAGCACGCGGTACGGAGCATCCGCACGCACGATGAGATCCGTCCGATAGAGCGCCCGGCCCTGGGCCCACCCGGCCCGCGGGATCGGGGCGGCGAGTGGAATCACCGCCGCCAGCTCGAGCGCGATCGGGAAGCCGCACATGAGCACGGCACCCATATCCTTCCGTTTCCAGAGCTCCTCGAGCGGCTGAGGAGCCGGATACGGCACATAGCTGAGCGCCACGGCGGCATCTCGCGCGACGTGCTCGAGCAGCGCACGCCAGGCCGCCTCGACCTCCGCCGTCACGGCATACATGCGGGCGTTCGCGATCACGGGTCCTCAGCTGCCGGCCAGCTCGCGCGTACGGCGCTCGACGTATGCGGCGGTCGCCTCGCGCACTGCCGGGTCGAGCGGCGGCGGCACATAGTCGGCGAGCAGCCGCTTCCAGATGCCGGTGGCGCGCTCGGTCGCGGTGCGGCTGCCGGCGTCGCGCCAGTTCTCGAAGTTGGACCAGTCCGAGAGCAGCGGGCGGTAGAAGGCCGACTGGTAGCGTGCCAGCGTGTGAGGTGCGCCGAAGAAGTGGCCGCCGGCCGCCACTTCCTTGATCGCATCGACCGCGAGATCGTCGTCGCTGAAGCTGACGCGCTTCAGGATCTCCGCCCAGTTGCGCAGCAGCTCCGCATCCACCACGATCTTCTCGAGCGAGGCTGACAGCCCGCCTTCGAGCCAGCCGGCCGCGTGATTGATGAGGTGGCTGTGGCTGAGGATCGCCGCCTGCAGCGAGAACGCCGTTTCGTAGGTCGACTGTGCGTCCACGGTGGGAGAGGCGTTCACCGCGCTGGTGCGCACCGGGAGCTTCAGGCGCCGGCCGATCTGCGCCGCGGCGAGCACCGCGTGCACGTACTCCGGTGTGCCGAAAGCCGGCGACCCGGTGCGCATATCGACGTTGGAAGTGAAGCCGCCGAGCACGCAGGGAGCGCCCGCCCGCAGCAGCTGGCACAAGGTGACCACGCCGAGCGCCTCGGCCGTCTGCTGTACCAGGGCGCCGGCGAGTGTCACCGGCGCCATCGCGCCCATGAGTGTGAAGGGTGTGATGACGACGCACTGGCCGTGGCGCGCCATGATCATGATGTTGTTGAGGATCTCCTCGTCTACCCGGCGGGGCGAGTTGACGTTGGTCACCGTCATCAGCGTCGGGCGCACCGCCAGATGCTCGATCGAGCAACCGTGCTCGATGGCCGACATGGCGAGCGCGTCCTGCGCCTGCACGCCGCCGATGCCGCGCGCGGCCCATACCGTGTCGGCGCACTCGATGTGCGCCTGATAGGTGGCGAGATGCCGGGTCGCGACCGGCACGTCCACCGGCTCGACTACGATGCCGCCCTGCCAGTGCAGCACACCGAGCGTGTGAGTGAGCTTGAGGATGTTGCGGAAGGCCGCGAGATCCCCGTAGCGGCGGCCGCCCTCGCTGTCGCGGATGTTGGGCGCCCCCGTCACCGGGCCGAAGTTGACCACGTTGTCGCCCACGTGCAGGTGCCGCTCGGGGTTGCGGGCGTGCAGCACGAAGCGCTCAGGCGCCGTCTGCAGTTGCGCCTCGACCAGGTCGCGTCCCAGGCGCACCATCTGCGTCGCCTCATCGACGAGCGCCCCGGCGGCCGCATACACGGCACGGGCGGCGGCGCTGCGAATCTCGAGCCCGGCCTCCTCGAGCACCCGGAAGGCGGCGAGCAGAATCCGCTCGACCTGCTCCGCGGTCAGGACCTCGAGCGGTGTCCACGGGTTCTCGAGGCGCGGAATCGGAGCGAGCGAGGGACCGGTCGAGCGGGAGCCGCGGGCGCGATCGCGCCGCCGCGGCGGTGCCGGGGCTTCACTCAATTCAATTAACCGTTTATAAACATGAGGTTAAATTATAAATATCATGTGAAGCCTCGATACCCGGAGGTATTCCTCGCCGAGGCCGCCGCCTATCGCGAGGCAGGCGGTGCTGCAGGGGCAGCAGGCGCCCCGGCGCCTTCGGGCGGCTGCGGCGCGGCAGGCGGTGTGCCCGACGGGCGGGCCTCGCGCCGCTCCCAGCGATCCGCATCGCGCCCCTCCATCCACGGGCACTGCGTTCCCTCGTGCGGACCCCACATCCCGGGGTGCGGACCCCACATTCCGGCGTGCGCCCGGACGTGGCCGGCGGCGAACATCCCGCCGAGCACCACGAGAGCTGCGAGCACCCACGCCCAGATGCCAAGGTAGCGCCCGAAAGTCTTCAGTGCGCCCTCGGAGCGCTGCGACAGGAAGAGAGCCACATAGCCGGCGACGGTGAGCCCGGTCGCCGGAATCAAGGCCAGCAGGAAGATCATAGAACCACCGTCAGTGTGTACCGGGAGCCGATCTTACCCCGGCGGTGCCGGGCGCGGCCCGCAATCCGGCGCGCCCCGCGAGCAGCCGACCGTGCTCAGGCGGCCGGGGGCTCGTGCTCACGATGGTAGCGATGGATGGCCCACAGATAGCTCTCCATCAGGGAGTCCTTGCCGAGCTCGACCAGCACGTCGTTGCGCCGCCGCGGAGTCGACATGCGGGCAAGCTGTGCTTTGGCGCGGGCGAAGTGGCTCAGCTGATTACGGTATTGCCACAGGAGCTCGCGAGTCGCCATTTTGTCCTGATGCAGCTCCCACACTCCGAGCAGTACCGCCATGAAGCCCATGGAGAAGGTCAGCATGTTCTTCACCGGCACCCCGAGCCCCATGTCGATGCGATGCAGCTCGTCCCCGAACGCGAACAGCAGCGAGATCACGACCAGGATGGCCACCAGCAGGAAATGCCGCAGGTGCTTCACACGGCGGCTGGCCTTCTCCAGGCGCGCCACCTTGCGGGTGAAATAGCGGAACTGGCCCTCGATCCAGGCCTGCTCGACGCTCTGCGTCTCCAGGCCGCGGTCGGGATCGACCCGATCGTCGGCCGCCTCGATACCTTTCAGCACGAAGCCGATCCAGCTGAAGCCGCGGAATTTCTCGATCCCCGAGAGCGCCAGCACCTCGCCCGCGTCCATGCGCTGATCCGCGCCCGCAAGACGCAGGTAGAAGCGCGCGCGCAGCGTCTCCGCCAGCGCGCGGTAGGTGAGATGCTTGCCGAACCAGCGCTTGCCCTGCAGCACGTAGTACACGCCGAGGCTCGTGAGAAGCGTCAGCAGGTAGGCGATGAGCAGCGCGCGCGATTCGGTGAGCTTCTCGTAAATGAGATAGGCGACGCCCATGGTGAAGGCCATGAACGCGAACAGATCGAACAGCCGGTCCGAGCGGCGCTGGTAGTAAACCGCGAGCACGTCGGCCTTGCCGTACTGGGTATCGATGTCCTCGAGCATGGCGCCGGGCGGCAGTGCCGTGCGCACCGGCAGCGAGGCCATCAGGGACTCCGGGCTCGCGAGGCGGCCGGCGGCGCTGAGGCGCTGGTACTCGAGGTTGTAGGCGTTGAGCTCGGCGAGCTGGCGCTTGAGCCGCTCCGGCATGGCGCGCAGGACCTGCAGCACATTGTCGCCGGCGCCGGCGAGATAGCACGGCGAGCGCACCGGTGCGTCGCCGGTGGCGCCGCTGCGCAATGCGGGGGTCCAGTAGACGAGCCGCGGGGCGTTCTCGGGCTCCTCCAGCGCCTCGATGAACTGGATGGCGTCCGTCTCCCTGTTGTCGTTGCTGCGCACGCCGAGATAACGCAGCACCGTGTCCGCGGTGCCGCCCGGCAGCTGCGAGCTGCGTCCGTCCCACAGCGCGAGCAGCAGGCTGCTGCGGCGGATGAGTGTGTCGGTGAGATTGATATACATGGCGTCGCGCTGCTGGCGCGAGTGCGGACCGCTCGCCGCGCCCGCGGCGCTCGCCGACAACTCGACGCAGCGCACCTGCGGACGGCGCAGCAACTCGCGCAGATGCGCGAGCGTCTGCTCATCGAAGTCCGCGGCGTAGTGCTCGAGCGGCATCGGCAGCACGGCCTCGACCGGCACGCCGAGCCCGAGTGCCGTCTCCGCCACCAGCAGGTCGGCGCCCTCCGCCATGCCGACGATGAGGCGCAGCTCCGTGTCGGGAAGATGCGCCTTCAGCTGCTGCACGAAATCGGTCACCGCCTCGCGCAGCCGCGGGCTGTCGTCGGGATCCAGGTCGCGGTGTCCCGAGACTGCGACCATGAACGGAGAGTTTCCGATTGCCGTGGCGCTCTGCCGATCCACTCTGGCCAACCTGAGCATGAGTTTTCGACGCGGCAGATTGTGCGGGCACGCGGCGCGGCCCACAACGGCTGCGCGGCGCGAGCCGGCAGTTGCGCCGCCCGGTGGCCATCCACTACCTTAGAAGGGCCGTGGGAGCTCGGCAGCAATCGCGTGTCTCGCCGGCGGACGTCGCCGCCTTCCAGGCCGATGGCGCCGTGGTGCTGCGCGGGCTCCTCGCGCCCGCGGAGGTCGAGCTGCTGCGTGCGGGCATCGATGCGAACCTCGCGCAGCCCAGCCCGCGTGCCAAGGTCGCGAGCGCGCGCGACGATCCCGGCTTCTTTCTCGAGGATTTCTGCTGCTGGCAGGAGAACGAGAGCTATCGGCGCGTGATCTTCCAGTCGGCGCTCGGGGAAACGGGCGGTCTCCTCATGCGCAGCGGCACCGCGCGGCTCTACCACGACCATATGCTCACCAAGGAGCCGGGCACGCGCCAGCGCACGCCCTGGCACCAGGACCAGCCCTACTACAACATCGAAGGACGGCAGAACTGCAGCTTCTGGATCCCGGTCGATCCGGTCGAGAGGCAATCGACGCTCGAGTTCGTGGCCGGCTCGCACTTAGGTCCCTGGCTCATGCCGCGCTCCTTCCTCGACGCGCAGGCCAAGTGGTTCCCCGAGGGCAGTCTCGCGGACCTTCCCGACATTGAAGCCGACCGGAGCGCGCACCGGATTCTCGGCTGGGCGCTCGAGCCCGGCGACGCGGTCTGCTTTCACATGCTGACGCTGCACGCCACCGCGGGGGTCGCCGCAGGCCGGCGGCGGCGGGTGTTCTCGGTGCGCCTCCTGGGAGATGACATCCGCCACACGCCACGGCGCTGGAAGACCTCGCCGGATTTTCCGGCGCTCGAATCCGAGCTTGCAGTAGGCGCCCCCATGGAGCATGCGCTGTTTCCGCTGCTGTGGGTGCGGGACGCTCCCTGAGCGCTCAGTCGGCGCCGCTCATTCGGCGCACGAACGCCTGCAGCGCCGGGCGCCGGTCCTGCCACAGGTCGTAGGTCAGCGGCGCACCCTTGCTCTCGGCGAGGATCGTCAGCCGGCGCGCCGCAGCGATGAAGCGCAGGGTCGCAAGATCGGTGCGGTACACATTGGGCTCCGCGGCGCTGCCCGGTGGGGCATGCACGCGCTCGCCAATTCCCGCATCGTGCGCTGAGTGGCCCTCGAGCGCGAGCGCCAGCCGCCGGTCGTCGGCCTGCAGCGCCAGCGGCTCGGCCGCCGGCAGCGGATCGCGCCGCAGCCGCGCATCGACGGTGGACCAGAAGTAGGCGATCAGCACGTAGCTGATCTTGCCGGCGCGATTGACTGCGGCCGCCGCGAGCGTCGCGTAGTCGCGCACGTTGGCGGCGAGCTCGGGACGCGGCAGCGCGAAGACCAGCGGCTCGCCGACCACGGTGACGGTGGCCGCCGTCTGCTCGTCGAGGTATTCACGGGGTGCCGCCGGACCGCCCGCGGCGGCGGCGGCGGCGCACAGCGCCAGGACGGCGGCCAGCGGCCGCAGTGCACCGCATCGAACCTCGGCCTCCGCCACCCGCGTCACGGCCCAAAGCTGATGCGATACGACACGCTGACATAGTAGCGTACCGTGTCCTGCGTCTGCACGAAGGTGCCGTTCGGGAGCTGAATGAAGGCCTGTTGCTTGCCGAGCTCTCCGCCGACCTCGAACTGCAGCAGCTTGTTGCCGCGTTGATAGTCGAGCAACACCGCGGGTACATAGCTCATCTCGGTGCTGCCGTCGCTCATCTGGCTCAGACGCTGGACCGTCAAGCGCGGACTCAGGCGCCAGGCGCCGCCGACCGGGAAGCGGCTGGTGATGCTCGCGGAGTCCACGCGGCCGATCTCGGTGTTGGCGTCCGTGAGCGTGAGCACGTTGAAGTCGTTGCTGCCCCAGAGGTTGTTGCCGTAGAGCTGCAGCTGGTAGCTGAGCATCAGTCCCGTGGCCGGCACGGCCGGCACCCCCCCCGACGCCGGCATGGCGCTGGTCTCGGTGGCCGCCACCACCGCGGTCAGCTGGAAGCGCTGACCGAGTGGGCGCATGGCGGTCAGGCTGTAGTTCTCCGTGACCGGGGTGCGATCGCGCGCCAGCTGGTAGATCTCATCCGGGGTGAAGACCTGCAGCATCTCGTTGAGGTCGGTGAACGGCTGGCCGATGAGCGCGTTGGTGGTGGTGAGCACCGGGGAGTTGCGCCGCTCGGCGTCGAAGCTCAGGTTCCAGCGCGCCGGCAGCTGCAGCGTCCCGAGGAGACTCGCGGTGTTGAGCGAGTGATAGAAGGTATCGTAATCGACCACCGAGACGAGCGAGGCCGAGGAGGCGAGGTAGCGCCCCTCGAAGCCGACGGCCTGCCGGTCGCGCAGGCCATCGACCTGCTCGCTGGCGGCGAAGACGCTCGCGTCCCAGTGGGAGTTGCGCGGCGTGTAGGCGAGGGCAAGTGTCTCGAAGCGGTCCTGCGTCTGCGGCGCCAGGGTGAGGAGCGAGACCGGATAGCCGGCGGCCGCGTTCACCGCCCAGGACGGCTGGAACTGCCAGGAGAGAAAGATGCCGTCGAAGGTCCCGAGCACGCCGTCGGTGTTCTGTGCCTGGCGCCCGACGCGGGCCAGGAGCCCCAGCGGCTTGTCGAGGGCCTCGATCGAGGCGAGGCTGACGCGAGTCGGATCCACCGTCGTGTCGCTCGCGAACACCTTGTCATAGCCGGCGCTCAACCGCCCGATCCAATCCAGCGTCTCGCCGCGTCGGCGGGCGAAGAGGTCGACGTCGGTGAATAGCGCGCTGTCCTGGGTCGTCGTCGTGGTCCCCGGCGGGGGATTCGGGATCGGAGACTGGGGAGTACTGATGCGCGTGTCGTCGTAGCGCGCGAGCTGAGCCAGGCCGCCGCTGAGCTCCCAGCCGCGGGTCTCGCCGGGAGTCTCGATGCCGGTGCGGGCCTTGGCCTCCGCGGCCTGCAGGAGCCGCAGCCGATACGCGACGCGCTCGGCCGCCTCCCCGTTCGGGTAGCGCCGCAGGTACTCCACGTACTCCGCCTTGGCCTGCGCAAGCTGTCCGGCGCGCTCGCGCGCGAGCCCGAGCAGCTCCTGAGCGCGCGCGCGGTCCGGAAATTCCGGCTGGCGCTGCAGCTGGGTGAGGAGCGCCACCGCCTTGGGGTAGTCCTTGGCTGAGAGCGCCGCACGCGCATCGGCGAGAATGCGCGCGAGCGTCTCGGGCGGCAGTGCCGGATCGCTGCCGATGCGCTCGACCGCAGGCAGGCTGACGGCCCCGGCGGCACCCATCTCGGTCGTCGCGCGGTCGTCGGCGATCGCCAGCCAGGCCCGCGGGTAGTCGGGCAGGGCGAGGCTCAGCAGCCGCTCGGCATCGGCGCGCCGCTCGATCGGTCCGACCCGCAGGCGGTACCACTTCTCGCCATCGACCACCGTCTCGGAGACGAATGCCGGCGCCTTGAGCCGCTCGTGCGCCCGCTCGACCGCCGCCGGATCGAAGGGCTTCGGCTGCGAGTCGAGATTGATCGCGAAGCTCGCGACCGTCTCGGCACCCTGGCCGACGAGAACCCGCGCGTGGCGCGGCGCGTGGTTGATGAGCCGCACGCGCAGGCCGCGCGGGTCGACGCCCTGCGCCAGCACGAAGCGCTCACTCTTGCCGAAAGTCAGCGTGAGGGTGATCTGACCGGGCGCCAGCGACTCCACCCGCGCAGTGCTCAGGATGCCGCTGGTACCCGAGAGTGGCGGGATCTCGGTCGCCAGCTGGCTGAAGGGGCTCACGCCGCAGTCGGAGAGGGGCACCAGCTGGATGTGCACCTCGGCGCCCTCGCTTGCCGGGACGCTGTTGACGAAGCGCATCGAGCAGTTGAAGACGATGGTGAGATCGACCTGCTCGTCGTGCTCGGCGGCCTGGATGACCTGGACGAAGCGGCCCTGCGAGGCGGGCGTGATCTGTGCCAGGGCGCTCGGGCCCGCAAGCGCTGTGAGCGCGCCGACCGCCAGGCACGTCAGCCACCGCTCAGCGCCTGAACGCGGCATCCGTGATCCGATGGCGCGGCCCCGGACGGCTCCTGGTCACGACTGACGGCGTCGCATCGCTGTACACGTGGCAGGCGCCGCTGCAGTTCGCCAGCTCGCCGACCGTGTAGGTCACCCCCTTGGCCGTGCGCGGATGCGCCGCGGGATTGAAATCCTTGGAGTGGCAGACCGCGCAGCCGCCGACGCTGGCAGCGCCAGCCCTCGTCACCTGCTCGGTGCCCGTGGTATGGCAGGCGGTGCAGGCCAGCGCCGCGCGGTGGTCGCCCGGATAGGCGGCGCTGGCGTGCCGGAAGCGGACCGCGCTCCAATCCGTATAGCTGTGGCAGCTGGCGCAGTCGCGCTGGGTGCGCAGGTGCGATGAGGACATGCCGAGCGCACCGACGTTGTTGTGGCAGCTGGCACAGCTGGCGGTCAGCCGGGTGTGGTCGATCTTCGCCGGTCTCCAGGCGAGCGTCCCGTGGCAAGTGTCGCAGGCGAGCGCCGTGGTCACGTGCGCCCGCGGCATGCCGACGGCGCGCACCGCGTTGTGACAGGTCGCGCAGCTGTGCGGCGCGACGGCGGCATGCTCGAAGCGCGCCGGCGTCCAGCCGTTGGTCGTGTGGCAGCTGTCGCAGCCAGCCGCGGTGGCAATGTGGCTGGAACGCTTACCCGTGGCGATCTTTCCGTTGTGACAGCTCACGCACGCGCTGGAGATCTGCGAGTGATCGACGCGCGACACCGGCAGCCACGCCAGGGTCGTATGGCAGCTCTGGCAGCCGTCGCTCGTCGCGATGTGCGTCGACGGCTTGCCGTTGCCGCTCCCCGCGCTGTGGCAGCCCGCACAGGCTGTGCCTGCGGCGGCGGCGTGCGCCGCAAGGGCCGTCGCGGCCGGCCCCGCCGCCGGCGCCAGCACCGGCCACATGGACCCCGCCGGGGCATGCCCCACCAGCGGCAGACCCGCGGGAGTCCGGGCCGGCGTGGCGGAAAGCGCCGATCCGGGTCGGGCCGTCGGCGTCGTCGACGCGGGCGTGGTCGGGCGTGTGGGTGCGACGCCGCCCGGACGCACCATCATCTTGTCGCGCGCGCTGTGGCAGCCCGAGCCGCCGCAGTCCTGGCCGGCATGGTGATTCGGGCCGTCGCGCGTCCACAGCTGAACCCCCGAGTTGGTCTTCCACCTCATGCCGTACTCGTGACAGCTCTCGCATTTCATCGAGGTCACATAGGCATGCTTCATCACCGTGCCCGAGAAGGTGGTGAAGGCGGTGGGCGAGTGGCACAGCTCGCACGCGACGGCCGCGGTGCCGTTGGGCGGCACCGCCGGGATGTGCCCCGTGGCGCCCGAGGGCGGCTCCACCAGGGTCGGCGGCGCCATGTTGTAGAAGCTGAGCCCGTAGGCGTGGCACTGCGCGCAGTTGTTGGTGATACCCGTATGCCCCGTCGCGCCCATGACGTACAGCGCGTAATTGCCGGCCGTCGTATGGCATTGCGTGCAGGCTGCATTGGTCGGAATGTGGTTCGCCGGCTTGGCGGCGCCGGTCTCGTTGCTGGTAAACGTGGGCGTCGTCGTGTGGCAGCTGTTGCAGTCCCCCGTGGTCGGGTGGCTGGCATCGAGCGCGGCGGAGGGGCGCGAATCGCCGGCGGCCGTCGCGGTGCTGGCGATCATGCCGATGTAGGGCGCGGTCTGGTGACAGGTCTGGCAGCCCGAGACCGCCGCCGCGACCGTCGTGTGGCCCGCGACCGTCAGAGTCGGCGTGTTGATATTGGCCGTGCCGATGAGGAAGCCGCCCGGATTCACGTTGCTCGTGGTGTGGCAGCCGGAGCCGTTGCAGTCGAGACTGCCGACCGGCATGTGATTGGCAGGCGTCGTCACGATCGTCACGTTCGCGAAGGTGGTCGCCACCGAGGAACCGTGGCAGATGAGGCATCCGGTGACGCCGACGTGCGTCCCGGTCACGGAGTACGCCGCATAGTTCCCCGCGGTGGTATGGCACTGCGTGCAGGCGGCGCTGGTCGGGATGTGGTTCGAGGGCTTGGCGCCCGAGGTCTGGTCGCTGCCGAAAGTCGGCGTCGTGGTGTGGCAGCCGTTGCAATCCCCGGTGGTGGGATGCGCCTTGTCGAGCGCGGTGGGACGCGAGTCGCCCGCCGTGCTTGCCGTGCTCACCAGCATGCCGATGTAGGGGGCGGTCTCGTGGCAGGTCTGGCAGCCGGAGACCGCCGAGGCGACCGCCGTGTGCCCGGCGACCGTCAGGGTCGGCGTGTTGATGTTGGCCGAGCCGAGCAGGAAGCCGCCCGGGTTCACGTTGCTCGTGGTGTGGCAGCCCGAGCCGTTGCAGTCGAGGCTGCCGATCGGCATGTGGTTGGCGGGCGTCGTGACGATCGTGACGTTCGCGAAGGTCGTCGCGACCGACGGCGCGTGGCAGGTGAGGCAGCCGGTCACGCCGACGTGAGTCCCGCTGACCGAGTAGACGGCGTAGTTGCCGGTGGTGGTATGGCACTGCGCACAGGGAGCGCTGGTCGGAATGTGGTTGGCGGGCTTGACGGCGCTGTTGTTGGCGAAAGTCGGTGCCGTGATATGACAGCCGCCGCAGTCGCCCGTGGCCGGGTGGGCCGCATCGAGCGCGGCGGGGGGGCGCGAGTCGCCGGCGGCAGCGGCGGTGCTCGCCAGCATGCCGAGATAGGCAGCGGTCTCGTGGCAGCTGGCGCAGGCGGCTACCGCCCCCGCCACCGTGGTATGGCCGGCGACCGTCAAGGTCGGCGCATTGATGCTGGCCGAGCCGAGCAGGAAGCCACCCGGGTTCACGTTGCTGGTCGTGTGACAACCCGAGCCGTTGCAGTCGAGGCTGCCGATCGGGACGTGATTGGCGGGCGTCGTGACGATCGTGACGTTCGCGAAGGTCGTCGCGACGGAGGGGCCGTGGCAGGCGAGACACCCGGTCACGCTCTGGTGCGCGCCGGTCACGGAGTAGACCTTGTAGTTGTTGGGCGTCGTGTGGCACTGCGTGCAGGGGGCGCTGGTCGGAATGTGGTTCGCGGGCTTGCCGGCGTTGATGTTGGAGATGAAGGTCGGCGTCGTCGTGTGGCAGCCGCCGCAGTCGCCGCTGGCCGGATGGAGCGCGTCGAAGGCGGTCGGGCGCGAATCGCCGGCGGTGGCGGCGGTGCTCGCCACCATGCCGAGGTAGGGCGCGGTCTCGTGACAGGTCTGGCAGGCCGCGACCGCCGCCGCGACCGTCGTGTGCCCGGCGACCGTGAGGGTCGGTGTGTTGATGCTGGCCGGGCCGATGAGGAAGCCGCCGGGGTTCACGTTGGCGGTGCTGTGGCAGCCCGAGCCGTTGCAGTCGAGGCTGCCGATCGGCATGTGATTGGCCGGCGTCGTGACGATGCTGATGTTGATGAAGGTGCTGGCCACCGACGGCCCGTGGCAGGCGAGGCAGCCGGTCACTCCCTGGTGCACGCCGCTCACCGAATACGTCGAGTTCTGGCCGGGGGTGGTATGGCACTGCACGCAGGGCGCGTTGGTCGGAATGTGGTTGGGGGGCTTCACCGCGGCGCCGGCGAAGCTCGCCGTGTCGTGGCACATGCCGCAGTCACCGCTCGCCGGATGGTTGGGATCGAGCGCCGCGTTCGGACGCGAATCCCCCGCGGCGGTGCTGGTGCTCGGGTGCATGCCGAGGTAGCCCGCGGTCTCGTGGCAGGAGGCGCAGGTCATGGCGGTCACGGCGCCATGGTTGATGACGGTGCCCGCGAAGCTCAGGAAGTTTGTGGTCGAGTGGCAGCCCTCGCACGGCGTGGCCGGGGTGCCGATCGGAAGATGCGTCGCCGGCATGCCGTCCGCCTGCACACCGTTGTGGCAGCTGGCGCAGCCGCTGGTGATGCCCTGATGCGAGAACACGGCGCCCGCCCAGGTGAGCGTCGTGTGGCAGGCGTCGCACTCGAGGTCGGTCTGGATGTGAGTCGGCCCCTTGCCCTGCGCCTGTACGCCGTTGTGGCAGCTCGAGCAGCTGCCGCGCGTCAGCGTATGGTCGAAGTTGACCACCGGCTTCCAGCCGACCGGCGTGTGGCAGCCGCCACACTGATCGGTCGTCAGAATGTGATTGGCGGGCTTGGCGGTCGCGCGGATCGCAGTGCCGATACCGTGGCAGGCGCCGCAGTCCTTCGGGGTCCCCTTGAAGATCGCATTGGCGTGGCACGACTCGCACTGCAGGTCGCGATGCTGACCGTCGAGCTCGAATCCCGTGGTGAGGTGGTCGAACTGCAGCCGCTGCATCTGCGCGCCCGCCGCCGGCACCACCAGCAGCGCGAGCAGCCCCGCGAGCAGCGCGCGGCTGCGCCCCGGCGGGCGCCGTGCGCTGCATGAGGGGTGCGGTGGCGTGGTCGCGTCCAGCATGCCGGCGGCTCGCTAGTGCACCCGTGCGCCCTTCCACGTGACCGCGGAATGACAGCGATCGCACAGGCGGCCGTACTGCCCGAGATGCACGTCGTCCTTCGCGTGGCAGGAGAGGCACTCCTGTTTCAGCTTCACCTGCCCGGGCGGCTCGCGGTGACAGCCCTCGCAGGCGAGGCGTCCGTGCGCGCCCGAGAGCGCAAAGCCGGTCTCCTTGCCGTGGTCGAACTCCCACATGCGCCAGCTGTTGGGAGAGTGACAGCGCGCGCAGTCCTTGCCCAGGCTGCCCTTGTGCACGTCGTCCTTCTGGTGACAGTCGAGGCACTCGTGGCCGACATCGCGGTACTCGCGCGTCAGGTGGCACTGCTCGCACGGCACGGCGACGTGCAGGCCGACCAGCGGGAACTTCGTCAGGTCATGATCGAAGTTGACGACCGTGCGCCAGCCCGCGGGCGTGTGGCACTGGTCGCAGCCGCTGCCGAGCCTGCCGAGGTGCACATCGCTGGCGCGGTGGCAGCTGACGCACTGGCTCGGGAGCTTCTGCGTCGCGACCGCTGCCGTATGGCAGGTGTGGCAGGCGACTTTCGCGTGCCGGCCGACGAGCGGCCAGGTGGTATCGCGCGAGTGATCGAACAGCGGCGGCTTCCAGGCCTGGTTGCCGTGGCACTTGCCGCAATCCTGGCCGAGGCGGCCGGCGTGCGCGTCCTGCGCCTGATGGCAGCCAAAGCAGTCCTTCGGCAGCTTATCCTTGAGATTTCCCGAGCGGTGACAGTCGTTGCAGGCGATGCGGTCATGGACGCCCTCGAGGGCGAAGCCGGTCTCCTTCCTGTGGTCGAACTTCGAGTTCTTCCAGCCGCGGGTGTTGTGGCAGTCGCCGCACTTCGCCCCGCGTTCGCCGCGGTGGACGTCGTCCGGCTGATGGCAGGAGACGCATTCGCCCGGCGTCCCCTTGTAGCGGTTGCCGAAGTGGCAGGCGGCGCAGGCGATCTCCGCATGCTTATCGTGCAGCGGGAAAGTGGTCTTGTCGTGGTCGTAGCGGACGTGCCGCCAGCTGCGGTCGTCGTGGCACGAGGCGCAGTCGCGCCCGAGCTTGCCCTCGTGCGGCTCTTCCTTGCGATGGCAGGCGAGGCACTCGGGCCTGGCATCGCGCCAGGGCTTGCCGGCCACGTGACAGGCCTCGCACGGCACGCGCTCGTGTGCCCCGCGCAGCGGATAGTTGCTCAGGTCATGGTCGAACTGCTCGCGGCTCAGCTTGACGATGTCCGCACCGCGCCCCAGGTGCTCGGCATGGCAGGCACGGCACTGGGAATTGTCCATGCCCGGGAGACGGCCATGGAAGCCGTGCTGCGCCTTGAGATCCGCCGCGATCTCCTTGTGGCAGTCGAGGCACAGCTGGGTCTGCCGCATCGGGTTGGAGCTGGCGCGGTCGTGGCAGTGGGCGCAGTCGTCCTCGTACTTGGCGTGCGCCGCGCTCAGCTTGCCGGGCATGAGGAGTGTCTCCGGGTTCACGGCTTCAGCCCGGCCGGCGGCCAGGAGTCCCGAGAGCAGTCCCAACATCAGCAGTGCGCGACATCGTGCCCCCCGCATGGGTACGGTGGTGCCGTCAGTAGACGTTCACCGCGATCACGTGAATGACCGCGGCGATGATCAGCATGAAGATCAGCGGAATGTGCAGCGCGTGCCACAGGGAGAAGAGGCGCTCGTAGCCTTCGAACTCCGCCACCCGCCGCGTCGCGGCGAGGCGCCGGTCGACGTAGGCGCGGGCGGCGCGCTTCAGTCTGCGCGCCTGCGCGGCAACGGCGGGCGAGGTGCGGGCGCTCGCGCGCAGCGCGCGGCGCACGTAGCCGTGAAGCTGCCAGCGCGCCCTGACCGTGGCGAGTCCCACCACCACTGGCTTCAGGAAGCCGAGCAGGGAAAGGCGTGGGCCGCAGGCGAGCAGGCGCCGCTCGGCCGCCGCCAGCCGCTCGACCAGATCGGGCAGGAAGCTGACGCTCCCCGACAAGGCCCGCAGACCCGCCGCGCCGGCCTGCAGCTCGCCGAGCTCGAGCTTGCGGCCATAGAGGCCGTGATGGATGTGGGAATAGAAATAGCGGCCGATGAAGCCGCTGCCCGCCACCGTGAGCATGGAGAACAGCGCCACGTTGCTGTTCGTGGCTCCCGTGTGGAAGTTGGCATGGAAGAGGATGCACAGGGGGCCGAGAATCCCCAGCACCATGTGGAAGCGGAACCAGCTCGGAGTCGGACCGAGGAACTTGAGCCACTCGAAGTGCTTGCGCGCCGAGTAGAGGAGCAGCAGCAGCATGAGGCTGCCGCCGATGATGCCGAGCGCATAGCCGGAGCCGCGCGTCGGGGTGATGTAGCGCGCGGTCGGGAAGCTCCAGCCGAAATAGAGCACGACCACCAGCAAGGCCATCCACAGCCGGCCCGAAGTGAGGAGGGATCCGCGAGCCGGCAATGGCTCGGCGCGCGCCGTACTGGCGGCGGCCGGCGGCTTCGCGCCGCCGGGCGCGGCAGGGCGCGACACCAGTGCCTGTGACGAGTGTGCCACCGGGCGCGCAGCCGGCGGCCCGGCTGGCGGGCGAGTGGGGTTCGCGCGCACGCTCGCCGAGCGCAGCGCCTGGGACTGGGGCTGCGGGGACTCGCGCGGTGTACGGGCGCCAGCTGCCACGGGGGACCTCAGCCGATTTCCCGGTTGATCACGAGCGCAACTCTCGTGCCGTGCGAGGGCGCCAGCGCGGGGCTGGTGACATAGAGATCCCCGGCCGCGGGCGTCGCCTGACCGCTGCGGGAGATGCGCGCCTCGACGACCACCCTGGGAAACTGCGAGAGGCGCCGCGAAGGCATCATGGCCATCGAGTCATCGAGGTGAAACGCCACCGGCCAGCTGTGCGCCGTAGTGCGCAGCACCGCGAGCGGTGGCCCGGGCGAGTCGGCCGCCTTGGCGTAGATGAAGAGCGTCGAGTCCGGCGGTACGCGATCGGCGAAGCGGCTGTCGAGCGACACCGTTCCGGAGACTTCCGCCGCGCCACCCGAGGCTGCTGCGGCGGCCGTGGCCGGGCCGTTGGCACCGGCGGTTTCCGCCTTGACTCCGGCGAGTGAGGCCGACTCGGCGATGTTGTCATCGATGATCCGGGCATCGGGCGAGTCCGGCGGCAGCTCGGCGCGCAGCTTCTTCCACCAGCCGAGCGCCGCGGCGAAGCGGCGCTGCTGATACTCCGCGCTCGCCTTGAGCCACAGCGCCTTGGGATTCTGCGCATCCAGTGCCAGGGCGTTGTCGATGGCGTGCGCAGCCTCGCCGCTCAGTGAGCCGCCCGCGAGCGATCCAAGGACGTCGGCATAATCGGCCCAGGACTGCGCCGACATGGCCTTGAGCTCGACCAGCTTCGCGTAGGCAAGCCGCGCGCCGGCGAAGTCCCGCTGTGCGCGGCGCAGCTCCGCGAGCATCAGCCAGCTGCGCGCATCGCGCGGATTAGCGCTCACGCGCTGCTGGAGCTCGGCCGCCGACGGGGTCGGCGCAGCGGCGCCAGGAGCCGTGACCTGTGTGGCGGTCTGCGTCCCCGCGGCCATCGCTCCCGCGTCGGTGGCGGCAGCCGCGGCCAGCGCCGCGACGCTCATCTCGCTCGCGGGCTCGGGGCCGGCGCCGTCCGTGTGAGCCCGGGCGCGGCGCGCGTCCTCGGGCCGTCCGAGAAAATCGTAGGCTTGGGCGAGGAGGTTCCAATCGCCGGCCGTGCCTCCCCCGCCTGCCAGGCGTGCCTCGAGCGCCGCGACCTCGGCCGCCATCGACCTGGCCGCTGCGCCGCCGGCGGCCGACTGCGCCGCGTGGCCGCTATCGGGCGCGTGACGCAGATCGACTGCGAAATAAAGGAGCCCGGCGGCGACGGCGAATCCCGCCAGCAGGCCAACGGCGATGACATAAGACGGTCGCAGGCGCGGCCACACGCTGACGCGCCGCAATGCGAATACGCCCAGAGTGGCCGCGGTGCCGAGCAGCGCGCCTGCGATGAATGAGAGTGAGACCATGAACCAACACCCAACAGCGCCGTGTCTTCCTTCGCGGCGCCATGCTCGAACCGACCATACAGAGGGATTGCCAGCTTCTCCCCGTGTCTGCTCTCAACGACACTTCTGTCGGCGCATACAGACACTCAGAACTGCGAGATTCAACGCACGGGCCGCGCACATACAGTCTGGTACAGTTTGCCCGACATGCATCCGCGTTCTGTAGCATCGATGCGCGTTCCTGTGAGTCTCTTCACACAGTGGATTGGCTGACTTATCTCGTCTACGGCGTGCCGTGCGCGGCGCTGCTCCTGTGGCACGTGCTGCGGCGGCGCGCTTTTGAGCGGCGCAGCGCCGAGATCCACGAGCGCAGCCGCGGCGCCGAGCCCGCCTCGCTCCACCCGGTCATCAATCCGGCGCGCTGCATCGGCTGCGGCTCGTGCGTCAAGGTCTGTCCGGAGCAGGAACACCACGAGATCCTCGGCATCGTCGGCGGCCGTGCCACGCTCATCAACCCGGGAGACTGCATCGGCCACGGCGCCTGCAAGGCCGCCTGCCCGGTGGAGGCGATCACGCTGGTATTCGGCACCGAGCGCCGCGGCGTCGACATTCCGCTGCTGACGCCGAGCTTCGAGTCGACCGTGCCGGGTATCTTCATCGCGGGCGAGCTCGGCGGCATGGGACTCATCCGCAATGCGCTCGAGCAGGGGCGCCAGGCCATGGACGCGATCCGGGCCCGCGGCAGGGCCGGCGCCGATCAACTCGACGTGGTGATCGTCGGGGCAGGTCCCGCCGGTTTCTCCGCCTCGCTCACCGCGGTGGCTCACGGCATGCGCTACGTCACGCTCGAGCAAGAGTCGCTCGGCGGGGCCGTGTTCCAGTATCCGCGCGGCAAGCTGGTGATGACGGCGCCCGCGACCGTGCCGCTCCTCGGCACCATCAATTTCCGCCAGACGACCAAGGAGCAGCTGCTTGAGTTCTGGCGCTCGGCCGAGCACAAGACGGGCGTGAAGATCAACTACCAGGAGCAGGTCGAGGACATCATCCGGGAGGGAAACGGGTTCGTCGTGCGCACCAAGCGCGCGCAGTACGGCGCGCGCAGCGTGCTGCTTGCGATCGGGCGGCGCGGCACACCGCGCAAGCTCAGCGTGCCGGGCGAGGACCTGCCGAAGGTGGTTTACCGGCTCATCGATCCCGAGCAATACGCGGGACAGCAGGTGCTCGTCGTGGGCGGCGGCGACAGCGCGCTCGAGGCCGCCGCCTCCATCGCCGAGTCGGGCGGCGGCCGCGTTGTGCTCTGCTACCGCGGTGAGGCCTTCGATCGCGCCAAGTCGCGCAACCGCGAGCGTGTGCAGAAAGCGGCAGACGCCGGGATACTCGCGGTGCTGCTCAAGTCGAACGTGAAGCAGATCGCGCCGCAGCAGGTGTCCATCGAACAGAACGGCGAGCTCCAGACCGTGAAGAACGACGCGGTCATCGTGAGCGCCGGCGGGGTGCTGCCGGCGGATTTCCTCAAGCGCATCGGCATCTCGGTCGAGACGAAATATGGCACCGCGTAGCGCGCTGGCGCTCGCGCTGCTCGGGACACTCGCGGCTGCCGCGACGCTGGCTGCGCCCCGGCCAGCCGACCCGCTCGAGGGAGTCAAGACCGCAATCCGCCTCAAGAGCTTCACCGCTGCGCAGAGCGAGCTCAAGCGACTCGCAGCGGCGGGCAACGTCGAGGCGCAGTACCTGCTGGCGGCCTTCTATCTCAATGGCCTCGCAGGCCCGCGCGACACGGCGCAGGCCAAGGGTTGGCTCGAGAAGGCGGCAGGCCAGGGGAGCGCCCGCGCGGCTTTCAGTCTCGCCGCCTTGTATGCCGAGTCCGATCCCCCGGACTTGCAGGCCGCGGATCGCTGGCTCGCGCGCGCTCACCAGCTCGGCTTCGGCGCCGGTGCGAAGCGTCCTGCTCCTGCGAGTCTTGCCGCGGCGCCGGGCGCGCCGGCTTCGAGCCTGCTGCCGGCCGCACAGCTCGCCGACCCGACGGTCAAGCGCGATGCCCTCTGGCTCGCCGCCTGGCAGGGTGATGTCCATGCAATCGAGCTGCTCGCCACTCCCGCGCTCGTCGCCGAGCGCGATGAGTTCGGGCGCGGCGCCCTGGCACGTGCGGCGGAGGTTGGCAAGCCCGAGGCCCTGGAGGCGCTGCTGCGGCACGGCGCAGCGGTCGACGGCGCCGACCGCCACGGCATGACGGCGCTGATGCTGGCCGCGCGCGCCGGCAGCGCCGATGCGGTCGAAGTTCTCCTCCGCGCGCACGCCAACGTCAGCGCGGCCGATCGCAGCGGCAACACTGCCCTGATGCAGGCAGCCGCCGGCGGCCAGATCGCGGTCATCGAGCGGTTGCTGGCGGCCGGGGCCGGGGTCGCGCCGCGTAACGTCCAGGACTGGTCGGCACTCGACTTTGCGGAGACCAGCGGCGCCACTGTCGCGGCCGCCCGCTTGCGGGCGGCCGGCGCGACGGCACTGAAGCGCGGCGCGATCGTCAGCGAAGCGGCCGTCACCTCCGTACAGAGGGCGGGGCAGGGGCGCGACCTCTATGCCGGCTGGCCGGACCTCGCCGTGGCCGCCGCGCGTCCGGCGCCGGAGCTTCTGCACGCGCTGCTCTCGCGCGGCGCGGACCCGAACGCCACGACCCCCGAGGGGATGCCGATGCTCTCCGTGGCCGTGTTGAGCGGCACGCCGGCGACCATCGAGTCCCTGCTGAGTGCCGGCGCACAGCCGGCGCATGCCGATCGCCGGGGTGCCTCGCCGCTGCTGATGGCGGCGCGCGCGGGACGCGAAGACCTGGTCGCCGCGATGCTGACTCACGGAGTCTCCGCGGACGGCCGCAGCGAAGACCCCGAGCCGCCGGTGCTGGCGGCAGCCAAGACCGGACATCTCGCGATCATGCGGTCCCTGATTGCCGCACACGCGCACGTCGACGCCCGCGACGCCGAGGGCACTACCGCCCTGATGGTCGTGGCGCGCGGCGGGGATACCGAGAGCCTCCGGCGGCTGCTCGACGCGGGTGCCGCAACCGAGGGTATCGACAAGGTCGGGCGCACCGCGCTCTGGCACGCGGCGCGAACGGGGAGGCTCGACAACGTCCGTCTGCTCATCGAGCGAGGGGCGAGCGCCGAGCACGCCGACGCGAGCGGGGTGACGCCGCTCGCCGCCGCCTGCAGTGGCGGCGCGGTGACCGTGAGCGAGTTTCTGCTGGACAAAGGGGCCAAGGCGGACGCACGCACGGCGCGCGGCGACACACCGCTGCTGCTCGCGGCCAGCGCCGGCCAGGCCGAGATCGTCGATCAGTTGCTCACCCGGCACGCGGACAAGGATGCGCAGAATGCCTTCGGCGACACGGCACTGATCATCGCGAGCCGCAGCGGCAACGGGGTCCTGGTGCAGCGCCTGCTGAGCTCGGGGGCGAGCACCCGGCTGCGCAACACCGATCGGCTCACCGCGGCCGACGTCGCGACTGCGCGCTCGTTTACGGCGATCGCACAGCTGCTCGCGGGCGCGTAGCCAGCGCGCAGCTCGTGCGCGTAGCGCGTGTCCCTCAGCCGGGGTGCGTCTGGGCCGTGCGACGCGTCGGATCTATGACGCGCACGGCCTGGCCGGGAGTGAGCCGCTCGCCCCCTCTCACCACCAGCCGGTCGCCGGGCGAGAGCGCGCCGCGCACCTCGACGCTGTCGTCCATGCCGACACCCGGCGTGACGTCGAGCTCTTCGACGGTGTCCGAACGAGTCACGCGCAGGACGTAGGAGCGATTCTGGCGGATCACGAGCGCATCGCGCGGCACGGTGACCGCGGTACGCGCGGCGCTCGCGGGCAGGCTGACCTCGACCGGAGTGCCCACCAGCCACTCGCGGCTCGGAACCGCAACGCGCACCTCGAACTGGCGGGAGCGGTCGTCGCCCACCGGGACCACGGTGCGCACTTTGCCCGGCTTCTCGCTGCCGTGATCGCGTACGCTGACGGTCTGGCCCGGGTGCACGTTGGCGGCGAGGTCGAGGGATGCGGTGGCGCGCGCCTCGATGTCCTCGGTGTTGACGAGCCGCACCGTGGCCGCGCCGGTCTGCAGATACTCACCGCGCTGGACGAAGCGCTCGCTCACCACCCCCGGGAAGGGCGCGCGGATCACCGACTGATCGATCTCGTACTGCGCCTGCCGCAACTGCGCGCCAGCGCGCGTCACGTCATCCCCGGAGACGTCGCGCTGCGCACGTGCATCCTCGAGCTGGCTGGCGCTCAGCACCTGGGTCGCGGCCAGGCGATTGAAGCGCTCGAGCTGCGAGCTCGCGACGTCGTGCTGAGCGCGGGCACGGTCCACCTGCGCGCGCAGGTCCTCGAACCGCAGGCGCGAGACCGTGTCGTCGAGGCGCGCGAGAGGGTCTCCCTGCCGCACGCGCGTCCCGACCTCGGCAATCCAGGTCACCCGGCCGGGGATCACCGTCGCGATGCGCGCATCCGAGCGGCTGACGATCGATCCGGGAATCCAGCTCGCCGCCGACACGGGCTTGAGGCTCACGGTACCGACCTCGACCACGGCCCGTCTCGCGTCCGGGGAATCGGCCGCCGCGGACGTGACCCAGGCCAGGGCAGCGGCGGCCGCGGTGAGCGCGTGCAGCGACAGGCGGGTGGCTTGGATGCGAGTCATGGTCACCTCAGGCGGCGGCGAGGGGCGCGGGGGCCGGCGCCGGCCGACGCTCGCGTGCCAGCAGGCGCATCAGCGCCGGGATCAGCACCAGGCTGAAGGCGAGGCTGATCACCACGCCGCCGATGTTGACCGCGGCCAGGCCGCGATAGATGACGCTGCCGGGCCCCGGGTTGACGGCCATGGGCAACGCTCCGAGCGCTCCGGTGAGGGTGCTCGCCAGAATCGCCCGCAGCCGCTGCTGCAGTCCGGCGCGGATGCTCTCCTCGAGGATCGCGCCCTCGCGCTCCACGCTGCGCACCGCCGCCACCAGCAGGATCGCGTGATTGATGATGACGCCGATCATCATGACGAAGCCGATCATCGACAGCAGATCCAGCGCCTGGAATTTCACCAGGTCGAGGAGCCTCAGGCCCACCACGCCGCCTACCAGCGCGAGCGGTACCGTGAGCAGCACGATGACGCTGTCGCGCACCGAGCGGAACAGCACCGTCATCAGCAGCAGCAGCACCACGAGCGCCAGCCCGAACACGCGGCTCATGGTGCTCAGGGTCTGGCTCAGGCTGTCGGCGCTGCCAGCGAGGCGCAGCGAGCCGTCGGGCGGCAGATGCGCACGCAGCTGCGGCAGCACCTGCGTGTCGATCGTGCGCAGCACCTTCTCGAGTGACAGCGTCGCCGGCGGATCGATGGTGAGCGTCACCACCCGGCGGTGGTTGAGACGCCGGATCGCCGGCGGACCGAGAGCGGTCGAGAGCTGCACCAGGTCGCCGAGCCGCACCACGGGCCCCGCGGGTGTGACGAGCGGAGCATTCGTCAGCTCCTCGGGCGTACTGCCTTCGCTCGAGCGCAGGATGATCGGCAGACGCGACTTGCCGTCGAAGTACTCCCCGAGCCAGGCACCCTCGCCGACGGTGCGCACGACCGTACCGAGCGTCGTGCGGTCCCAGCCGACCTCGGCGATGCGCCGGTCGTCCGGCGTGGCGTGCAGCTCGAGCGCCACGTCCTCGGGATTGGGGAAGCTCTGAATGGGCGCGTTCGGAAACACCTTCTCGAGGAGCGTGCGCCCCTCGAGCGCCACGCGATTGAGCGCCGCCGTATCCTCGCTCTGCAGGTGTATCCCCACCGAGCGCGCCGAGCCGCCGATGCCGCCGAACAGGTCCCCCTCGACCGTGAACACGCGCGTATCCGGGAGACCCACCGTGATCTTGTCGCGTACCAGCGCCTCGAGCTCGCCGATGCGGCTCTCGTCGATGACGCGCGCGCCGATAGTGCCGCCCCCGGGCCAGCTCTCGATGTACCAGTTCTTGAGGCGCGGCTCGAGCTTAGCCTCCATGTAGGGGCGCATGCGCTCGAGGAGGGTCGGAAGCAACTCGCGGTTGACGGCCTCGGGGCTCATGCCGGGGGGAAAGTCGAAAAAGGCGTCGATGGCTGCCCGCTTCACCGGCGGCAGGTAATCGAGCGGCGGCAGCATCCACCAGGCGAGGAGCAGCGGCGCGACCAGGAGACCCCCGATCCACGCCAACTGCTGCGTCCGGGTGGTGGTGACGCGCAGCACCCAGTCAGTGAGTCCGGGCCACCCCTGTCCGTAACCGCTCGGTCGCAGCGGACGGTTGAGCGCGAAGCTCAGAGCCACGGGCAACAGGGTGAGCGCCGCCACGATGGAGATCGCGACCGCGATGGAGATGGTGAGCGCCAGGTCGCCGAACAGCTGACCCTCGACGTCCTTGAGGAACAGCACCGGCACGAACACCGCGATCGTGGTGGCGGTTGAGGCGACGAGCGCGCCCGCGACCTGCTGCGCTCCCTTGCGGCAGGCTTGCTCGAGCGGCATGCCGCCCTCGCACAGGCGCACCACGTTGCCCGAGACGACTATGGCCCCCTCGACCACCATGCCGACGGCAAATGCGAGGCCGGCGAGAGAGATCACGTTGAGGCTGCGCCCGAAGAGATCGAGGGTCACGAAGGTGGCGCACAGGCACACGGGAATCGTCGCTGCGATCAGAAGCGTCACGCGCCACTCGCGCATGAACCACCACACGACGATGAGCGCGAGCAGCGCCCCTACCACCAGGTTCTCGGTGAGCAGGTGAACGGCGCGGCGGATGAACAGTGAGGCGTCGAAGGACTGCTCGATGCCGAGCCCGTGGGCCTTGAGCGGTCCGTCGCGCAACTCGGCCACCGCCGCCTTGACCGCGTCCAATGTCGCCAGCACGTTGGCGCCGTTGGCGCGGAACACCTGGATGCCGACCGCGGGGTTGCCGTTCTGATAGGCGAAGAACTGCCGGACCGGCGGGCCGACGCCGATAGTGGCGACGTCCGCAAGACGCACCGGGCGGCCGTCGCGCCAGGCAAGCACGAGGGCGCCGAGCTGCTCGGGTGCGAAGCGCCCGGTGAAGCGCAGCGTATATTGCCGCCGCCCGACGTCGAGCTGACCTCCCGACACGTTGTTGGCGCTGGCGGCGCGATTGGCGATGTCGGGAATACCGATGCCGAGGGCGGCGGTGCGCGCCAGGTCGAGGGTGATGTGAACCTCGTCCGGCGGGCCGGTGTTGACGTCGACCGACGCGACCCCCGGAATCGACTCGAGCTTGGCACGCACCGTGTCCTCGATGAAGCGGTGCTGTGCCTCGATGGGGCCCGGCGTCCCCGGCAGCAGCTGCACGAAGAACCAGGAGAGTGTCTCGTTGCTGTTGCCGTTTCCGCCCAGGGAGACATTCGGGCGATCAGCATCGATCGGCAGAGGTCGCGTGCGGTTCAGCCGCCCGATGACCTCGACCAGGGCGTTCTTCATGTCCGTGCCGAGGGCGAACTTCAGGTTGATGTTCGCGAACCCTGGAAAGGCATTGCCCTCGATCTCCTCGACTCCGGGCATGCCCTGCAGGACGCTCTCGAGCGGCTCGAGGATCTCGGACTCGATTTCCTCCGGCGACGCGGTGCGCCAACCGGCCCCGATGGACAGAACGGGCTTATTGACGTCCGGGAACAGTTGCAGCGGCAGGCGGCTGAGGCTCAGGAGTCCCACGAGGACTACGAAGACCGCGATGACGATCACCCCGATGGGGCTGCGGCTCGACCAGTGCAGGCTTTCCATGCAGTGCGCCTACGCTGAGGCAGGGGACCTCTCCCCAAGCTTTCGATGCTACTGCCGTGCCAGGGGTTTGAACCGGCGGGTGCGACGGGCCGTTCAGGATGTGCGACGGTGAGCGGCCTGAAGGCCGGCGGGGTCAGGGCGCGAGCGCGGCCGGTAGTAGCGCGGGGAGTGCCAGCCGCGTGCGGAAATCGATACCGGCGTCCGTCCCCATGAATGGTCTACCCCTGTGTACAATTATCGCTGCACCCGTGCCTGGGTGGCGAAATTGGTAGACGCAAGGGACTTAGGGAGTTGAGCACCCGGCGCGGAAACGGCCGGTGTGAATGGGGTCAAAGTCGGTGGAACAGCAGCACGTAAAGGTGGCTGCAATACCGAGCTAAGCCCTGGAGCGCGTCCTGTTGGTTTGCCAGGGAAAGTGTAGAGACTTGACGGCCCCTGCCTAATCCGCGTGCACGCTCTGAGCGGTGCGCGGGATGGCAAAGGTAAAGTCCAGACCACAAATGCGTGACCTGTGCACGCAGCAGCGAAAGCTGTAGTGGTACGAAAATCCCTTGGGGGAAACCCCGTGCCGGTTCGAGTCCGGCCCCAGGCACTCCTCGCAGGTGACAGAAGCCGGCCGGCTGACGCTCGCCGAAGACAGCACGGATTGTGGCGCTAACCTCCTGAATTTGCGAGACTCGCGCGCCGTGTGAATGCGCGTTACTGAAGCAACGATGTCGCACGAAGGCCTTGAAGCCGAGAACCTCAACCTCTGGCGCGGTGAGCGCCATGTGCTGAGGGGTGTCGGCTTTGCGGCGCCGCGCGGCGCGTGCCTCCACGTTGCCGGAGCGAATGGCGCCGGCAAGACGAGCCTGCTGCGCACCGCCTGCGGTCTGCTCTATCCCGAGTCGGGCCGCGTCCTCTGGAACGGGCGGAATGTGCACGAGGATCTCCCGGCCTTCCATGCCTCGCTCATCTATATCGGCCACGAGCCGCCGCTGAAGGCGGACCTGAGCGCGCTGGAGAACCTGCGCTTCTGGATCGGCATGCGCCGCCGTGTCGGACGGGCGCTGCTCGCGGCGGCCTTGCAGCGCGTCGGCGCGGCGGCCTGGAGCGAGCGACCCGCGCGCACCCTCTCCGCGGGTCAGAAGCGGCGGGTCGCGCTCGCGGCACTCTCGCTGGCACTGGTGCCGCTCTGGCTGCTCGATGAGCCGACCACCAACCTCGATGCCGAAGGGCAGCAGCTCGTCGGCGCGCTCATCGAGGAGCAGCTCACGCGCGGCGGTGTCGTGCTGGCGGCGACACATCACGAGCTGCCGGTGGCCGCGGTGCGCGTGCGGCGCCTGGAGCTTCGGCTTGCCTGAGCTGCCCAATTCCACGCTGGCCGCCACCGCCGCGGAACCGCGTACCACCGGCGCGACCGGGGAGGGCACCTCGGTGCTCGAGGCGGCGCGGCTCGTGCTGCTGCGGGACCTGACACTGGCATTCCGCCGGCGCGGGCAGCTGGTGCAGCCGCTCGCCTTCTTCGCGATCGTGACGACGCTCTTTCCGCTCGCGATCTCGCCCGAGCTCGCGCGGCTGCGGGAGGTAGCCGCCGGCGTCATCTGGGTCGCCGCGCTGCTCGCGTCGCTCCTCGCGCTCGAGTCGCTCTTTCGTGACGACGCCTATGACGGCGCGCTCGAGCAATACGCGCTCTCGGGTCAGCCGCTCACCGGCCTGATGTTCGCCAAGACCGCCGCCCACTGGCTGCTGACCGGCCTGCCGCTCGCATTGATGGCACCGCTCGCGGCGCTCTCGCTCGGGGCGCCGGCCGGCGCGGTGCCGGGCATCGTCGCCTCCATAGCGATCGGCACGGTCGCGCTCAGCCTCATCGGCTCGATCGGCGCGGCGCTCACGCTCGGCATTCGCAGGAGCGGCGTACTGCTCGCGCTGCTGACGCTGCCGCTGTCGCTGCCGGTGCTGATCTTCGGGGCGCGCGCCAGTGAGCTCGCGATCCAGGGCGCCTCCTATGTGGCACCGCTCGAGCTGCTCTCGGCGCTCGCGGTGCTCGGCATCACGCTGGCGCCGCTGGCAGCCGCCGCGGCGGTGCGCATCAGTCTCGAGTGAACGGAGCCCTATGAGCTGGACCTGGTTTCATCGACTCGGCTCTCCGCCGTATATCTACGGACTGGCCCGGCGGCTCACGCCTTGGTTAGCCTGGCCGGCGGGCGCATTGATCGTGGCCGCGCTCTACGGTGGCCTGGTACTGGCGCCGCCCGACTATCAGCAGGGGGATGGCTTTCGCATCATTTATATGCACGCGCCGAGTGCCTGGATGTCCCTCATGGTATATACGACCATGGCGGTCGCCGCCGCGGTGGGCCTGATCTGGCGCATCAAGGTGGCGCATGCGGTGGCCGCAAGCTGCGCCCCGATCGGCGCCTCGTTCACGCTGGCGGCGCTGGTGACCGGCTCGCTCTGGGGTGAGCCGATGTGGGGCACCTGGTGGGAGTGGGATCCGCGGCTGACGTCGGAGCTCATTCTCCTTTTCCTCTATCTCGGATACATGGGGTTGCGGGGAGCGATCGAGGATGCGCAGCGGGCTGATCGCACGAGCGCCGTGCTCGCGGTGGTCGGCGTCGTGAACGTGCCGATCATTCACTACTCAGTCACCTGGTGGAATTCCCTGCACCAGGCGCCGTCGGTGATGCGCGTCGGCAAGCCGACGCTCTCGACCGCCATGCTGGTGCCGCTCCTGATGATGCTGCTCGGCTTCACGCTGTATTTCGCCGCGGTACTTCTCGTGCGGCTGCGGGCCGAGATCCTCAACCGCGAGCGCTCGGCGAGCTGGGTCCGCGAAGTGGTGGGCACCTGAGCATGGACAGAGTGAGAGAGTTCCTCGACATGGGCGGCTATGCCGCCTTCGTATGGCCGGCCTACGCCGTAACCCTCGCCGTGGCGCTGCTCAACGTGGCCTGGGCACGGCGCGCGCTCGCGCGGTCGGTGGCAGCCGCCCGGCGCCGGCTGGCGGGCGGAGGTGACTCATGACGCCCCGCCAGCGCCGCATGACGCTCGTCATCGGAATCGTCGCCGGTGTGAGCCTCGCCGGAGCGCTCGCGCTCTCGGCCTTCCGCAAGAACGTCACCTTCTTCTTCGATCCGACTCAGGTGGCCGCCGGCCAGGTGCCCGCCGGGCAGCGCTTTCGCCTCGGCGGTATGGTGACCGAGGGGAGCCTGCGCCGTGAGCCTGGCAGCCTCGAGGTGCACTTCGTCGTGACCGACTTCAGCCACCAGGTGCCGGTCAGCTACACGGGCGTCCTCCCGGATCTGTTCCGCGAGGGCGCGGGCGTCGTGGCGCACGGACGGCTGCGTGCCGACGGAACTTTCGTCGCCGACGAGGTGCTCGCCAAGCACGACGAGAAGTACATGCCGCCGGAGGTGGCCCGCTCGCTGAAGAGGCGCCACGGAGAGTCGCGCCAGGAGGGCGCCCCCGCGGCCGCCGGCCCTGAGGGCGCACCGGCGCCGTCACCGGACCGTGCGCCGTCATCGACGCCTGCGACCACCACGCCCACCGCCGGGAGCTGAAGCGATGTTACCCGAGCTCGGTCACTTTGCCCTGATCCTCGCGCTGCTGCTCGCGGGGCTGCAGGCCTTCTTCGGCATCGCCGGTCCCATGCTCGGCCGCGAGCGCTGGAGCGCGGCGGTGACGCCCGCGGTCGCGGGTCAGTTCGTCATGCTGGCGACCGCGGTCGGCTGCCTGGTGGCTTCGTTCGTCGGCAACGACTTCTCGGTCCGTTACGTCGCGGAGAACTCCAACTCCGCGCTGCCGCTCTTCTACCGCGTCACGGCCATGTGGGGCGCGCACGAGGGCTCGCTGCTGCTGTGGATCCTGCTCCTCGCCACCTGGACGGTCGCGGTGAGCATCGGGGCGGCGCGCCTGCCGCGGCGCTTTGCGGTCCGCGTGCTCGGCGTACTGGGCCTCGTGAGCTTCGGCTTTCTGCTCTTCACGCTCGCTACGTCCAATCCGTTCCTGCGGCTCGATCCCCCGGCAGGCGACGGCGCGGATCTCAACCCGATCCTGCAGGACCCGGGGCTGGCGGTTCATCCGCCAATTCTCTACACCGGCTACGTCGGCTTCGCCGTGGCGTTCGCCTTCGCCTGCGCGGCGATGCTCGAGGGGCGGCTCGATCAGGAGTGGGCGCGCTGGACGCGCCCCTGGACCACGACGGCGTGGGGCTTCCTCACCTGCGGCATCGCCCTCGGCAGCTTCTGGGCCTACTACGAGCTCGGCTGGGGTGGCTTCTGGTTCTGGGACCCGGTGGAGAACGCCTCGTTCATGCCGTGGCTGGCCGGCACGGCGCTGGTGCACTCGCTCGCAGTCACCGACAAGCGCGGGCTCTTCAAGAGCTGGACGCTGCTGCTCGCCATCATCGCCTTCTCACTCAGCATGCTCGGCACCTTCCTGGTGCGCTCCGGCGTTCTGGTGTCGGTACACTCCTTCGCCGCCGATCCGGCGCGCGGTATTTTCATTCTCGCGTTCCTGGTGGTGATGATCGGCGGGGCGCTGACCCTGTACGCGTGGCGCGCGCCGCTGCTGAAGTCTACCGCCGGCTTCGAGCTCGGGGCGCGCGAGTCGTTCCTGCTCTTCAACAACGTGCTGCTGGTGATCGCAGCCAGCACCGTGTTCGCCGGCACGCTGGCGCCGCTGGTCTCGGATGCCCTCAAGCTCGGGACGCTCTCGGTGGGCGCTCCCTATTTCAACCCGACCTTCATGGTGTCGATGCTGCCGCTCTGTGCGCTGCTGTCGGTCGGCATCCACGCGGGCTGGAAGCGTGGCCGGCTCAAGGATAAGCAGCGGACGCTCCTCCTGACACTGCTCGGCGCGGCGGTGCTCGCCTGCGGGCTGGTCTTCGGAATCTACTCCGGTGGACGGGTGGTGACGCCGGTCGCCGCCACCCTCGGCGTGTGGATCATCCTCTCCTCGTTCGTCGATCCGGTGGACCGGTGGCGGCGCGGCCTGTCGGTGCCGCGCAGCGTCCTCGGCATGACCGTGGCACACACCGGTCTCGGCCTCGCGGTCATCGCCCTCACCACGGTGCAGTCCTTCACCATCGAGCGCGACGTGGCGCTCGCCCCGGGCGCGAGCACCGCGGTGGGAGGCTATGAGTTCCGCTTCGAGGGCGTGGCACCCGTCGAGGGGCCGAACTATGACGGCGTCGGTGGAACGATCGTCGTCACGCGGGCCGGTGCGCCGGTGGCGGTGATGAAGCCCCAGAAGCGCCGCTACTCGGTGCAGCACCAGGTGACGAGCGAAACCTCGATCCGCCTGATCCGCGGCAGCAACCTGCTGGTGGCGCTCGGTGACGATCTCGGCGCGGGACGCTGGAGCGTGCGCATCCAGATACGCCCGTTGGTGAGCCTGATCTGGCTCGCGGCGCTCGTCATGGCGATCGGCGGTGCACTGGCGGCTTCCGACCGCCGCTACCGCACGCTCAGGGCGGCACAGCCCGCTGCGGTATCCGGCGCCGCTGCGGAACACGCCGGATGAACCGCTTCCTCGTGCCGATCGTGGCCTTCGCGCTGCTGGTCGTAGTGCTCGCGATCGGCATCCGGCACGCGCCGGAGAAGGGCACCATTCCCTCGGCCCTGCTCGGCAAGCCGGCGCCGGGCTTCGCGCTGCCGAATCTCACCGATCCCGCGCACACGGTGCGCTCGAGCGACCTGAAGGGTCGCTGGTACCTCTTCAACGTCTGGGGCACCTGGTGCTTCGAGTGCCGCGCCGAGCATCAGACCCTCCTAGAGGTGCGCCAGGCAGGCGTGGTGCCCCTCATCGGTCTCGACTGGAAGGACGACGATACGGAAGCGCGCAGCTGGCTCGAGCAGCTCGGCAATCCCTACGAAGCCGTCGCCGTCGATCACGGCGGCCGCACGGCGATCGACTGGGGCGTATACGGCGCCCCCGAGACTTTTCTCGTGAGCCCGCAGGGCCTCGTGGTCTATAAGCTCGTCGGTCCGCTCACCCACGAGGTGTGGGCGCGCGAGATCCTCCCGCGGGTGTCGCGGCAGAGCGCCGCCGGCACATGAGACGTTTCGGGACACTGCCGCTCGTCGGGGCACTGGCCGCGCTCGGTCTCGCGCGGCTGGCATGCGCGGTCGACACGACGCAGATGCCGACGCCGGAGCTTCAGGCCCGCTACTCGGCGCTCACCCACGAGCTGCGCTGCATGCAGTGCCAGAACCAGTCGCTCGCCGATTCGCAGGTCGGGCTCGCGGCGGATCTGCGCGCCGAGGTGCGCGACATGCTGCTTGCCGGCAAGTCGGACGACGACGTGCGCGCTTTCATGGTGGCACGCTACGGCGACTTCATCCTGTTCCGCCCGCGCTTCGCACCCCGCACGGCCTGGCTGTGGCTGGCGCCGGGCCTCTTGCTGCTGATCGGCGTGGGTGTGTTCGCGCGCGTCGTGCGCAAGCGCACGGCGCTCCTTGGCGCGGATCCGGATCCCGTCGACGAGGACCCGCGGCCGTGATCCTCGGCTTTGTCCTGCTCGCCGCGGCGCTCACCGTGGCCGGGGTCGCCCTCGTCGTGGTACCGCTGGTGAGACAGGCTCCGGCGGGTCCGCTTCCCGCGACCTGGACCGCGCTCGCGGCAGCCGGCGTGCTGGTGGTCGGATCGGCTGTGCTCTACGTGACCTGGAGCAACTGGGCGTGGCGCCCGCAAGCCGCCGCAGCGGGAGCCGATTCGCCCCAGAGCATGGTAGCGCGCCTCGCGCGCAGGCTCGAGCGCGAGCCGGGAAAGCTGGAAGACTGGCTGATGCTCGGTCGCTCCTATGTGGTGCTGCAGGAGTACGGGCTGGCCGCGCGCGCCTACGAGCGTGCCGCCAGCTTGAGCGGGGGGCAGAACGCCGAGGCGCTCACGGGCGAGGCCGAAGCGCTCGCCATGAGCGACCAGTCCGAGCTCGATGGCCGGGCGGGACAGCTGCTCGAGCAGGCACTCGTCCTGTCCCCGGACTCGGGGAAGGCGCTCTTTTACGGCGCGGTGGCGGCGTCTCGGCGCGGTGACCTGCCGCTCGCGCGCCAGCGCTTCACGAAGCTCCTCGCGATGAACCCGCCGGACCAGGTCCGCACCTTTCTCGAGCAGCAGGTCACCGCCATCGATCAAAGGCTCAAGGCTCCGGCCGCCGCGGCCGCCGGTGGCGCCCCCGCGCCCGCCGCGCAGGCCGCTGCCGCCGCAAGTGCTCCGGGGCCTGCCAGCGATGCGGGCGGATCGGTGCGCGTGAAGATCACACTGTCCCCGGCGCTCGCACAGTCCTCCGGATCCTTCCCGCTGTTCGTATTCGTGCGCGACCCGGCGCAGCCTGGGCCGCCGCTCGCCGTACGGCGCCTGACGAGCGAATTCCCGCAGACCGTCGAGCTGACCCCGAAGGACTCCATGATCGCCGGGCGGACTTTTCACGCGGGAGACAGCGTCGCGGTCGTGGCGCGCATCGCCCGTTCGGGCACGCCGGTCGGGGCGAGCGGCGATCCCTTCGGCGAGATCACGTATCGGGTGGGCCACGATGGGCTCGCCAGCCTGGTCATCGACCACCTAACCCCCTAAAAACCCTGACCACCACCGCCTGCCGTGCATCCGCACGGTTCCGGGCAGTTTTCCCGGCTGCTGCCTTGGGCGTATGCTGGCCGGCGAGAAGGACTAAAGTCATCGGGCTTGCGCCGGCCTCGCGGTCGGAAGGAGAGCAGCAATGGCTCACGCAACGGAAGGACGGATGTCGCATCGAGGCTTCGCCTCGATGAACTCGGAACGGCAGCGGCAGATTGCCAGCATGGGAGGCAAGGCCGTGCCGGACGAAAAGCGCAGCTTCTCGCAGAATCGCCGCCTGGCCGCCGAGGCCGGCCGCAAAGGCGGGCAGAGCGTGCCGGGATCCAAACGCAGCTTCTCGCAGAACCGCGCGCTCGCAGCGGTCGCGGGCCGCAAGGGCGGCCAGAGCGTGCCGGACGAGAAGCGCAGCTTCTCTCAGCATCCGGAGCTCGCGGCGCAGGCCGGCCGCAAGGGCGGGCAGGCGAGCCACGGGAGCGGACGGCCGAGCTGAGGGTTCACGCCGCGCAGGTGACGCCGCGCGGCACGAGAGCCCTCAGCCTCACCGAGCGGCGGCGCGTCCGCGCCGCCCGCTCCCCCTGCAGCACCCGCAACCATCACCTCGCCCCACGCACGCGGCATTGACCGCCACGGCGACTCGTACTACTTTCCGCGCCTGAAGCTAGGGGAGCCCCGGCAGGGGGCTGAGAGGCCACAGGCGCTCGAGGAAGCGCAGCGTGGCGACCCTTCGAACCTGATCCAGTTAATGCTGGCGTAGGAAGAGTTTCGCACCGCCGATCCCTTTCCCATGGGCAGCATTCGCCGGATCTTCTGCAGCCTCGAGCCAGGAGTGTCTGATGAATGCGCAGAGTTGGCAGGTCGTCTCCGAGTCCTTTCCCGCCTCCCGCAAGGTGTACCGCGCCGGGCGGCTGCACCCCGAGTTGCGCGTGCCAATGCGGGAGATCGCGCTGCACCCCTCGAGCGGCGAGCCACCGCTCGCCGTCTACGACGCCTCCGGCCCCTATACCGACCCCGCGGTCACCATCGACATCGAGGCGGGCCTCGCGCCCCTGCGCGCGCCCTGGATCGCGGCGCGCGCCGACACCGAGGCGTACCCGGGGCGGCGCGTGCAGCTCATCGACAACGGCCTCACCGCCGGCGGCAAGGGGGCGCCTGAATTTCCGCTGCGCCGTGCGCCGCTGCGCGCCCGGAGGGGCAAGCCGGTCACGCAACTCGCCTACGCGCGAGCGGGCATCGTGACGCCCGAGATGGAGTACGTCGCGATCCGCGAGAACCTCGGGCGCGAGCGCGCCGCAGCGGCCGCACGCGACGGCAACTCCTGGGGCGCCGCCATTCCCGAGTGGGTCACGCCCGAGTTCGTGCGCGATGAGATCGCGGCCGGGCGCGCCATCCTGCCTGCCAACGTCAATCATCCCGAGTCCGAGCCGATGATCATCGGCCGCAATTTCCTCGTGAAGATCAACGCCAACATCGGCAACTCCGCGGTGACTTCCTCCACCGCCGAGGAGGTCGACAAGATGGTCTGGGCGATCCGCTGGGGCGCCGATACCGTCATGGACCTGTCCACGGGCCGCAACATCCACACTATCCGTGAGTGGATCCTGCGCAACTCGCCCGTGCCGATCGGCACCGTTCCCATCTACCAGGCGCTCGAGAAGGTCGGCGGGGTGGCCGAGGACCTCAGCTGGGAGGTCTTCCGCGACACACTGATCGAGCAGGCCGAGCAGGGCGTCGACTACTTCACCATCCACGCCGGAGTGCGCCTGGCCTACGTGCCGCTCACCGTGTCGCGCGTCACCGGCATCGTCTCGCGCGGCGGCTCGATCATGGCCAAGTGGTGCCTGGCGCATCACCGCGAGAGCTTCCTCTACGAGCGCTTCGAGGAGATCTGCGCGATCTGCCGCGCCTACGACGTGAGCTTCTCGCTCGGCGACGGCCTGCGCCCCGGATCGATCGCCGACGCCAATGATGCCGCGCAGTTCGCCGAGCTCGAGACGCTCGGCGAGCTCACGCGCATCGCCTGGGCGCGCGATTGCCAGGTGATGATCGAGGGCCCGGGGCACGTGCCGATGCACAAGATCAAGGAGAACATGGATAAGCAGCTCGCCAGCTGCGGCGAGGCGCCCTTCTACACGCTCGGTCCCCTCACCACCGATATCGCACCCGGTTACGACCACATCACCTCGGCGATCGGCGCGGCCATGATCGGCTGGTACGGCACCGCGATGCTCTGCTACGTGACGCCCAAGGAGCATCTCGGGCTCCCCGACCGCAATGACGTCAAGACCGGCGTCATCACCTACAAAATCGCCGCCCATGCCGCCGATCTCGCCAAAGGGCATCCCGGCGCGCGCGCGCGCGACGACGCGCTGTCGCGGGCCCGCTTCGACTTCCGCTGGCAGGACCAGTTCAACCTCTCGCTCGATCCCGACACCGCGTGCGCGTTCCACGACGAGACGCTGCCGAAGGAGGGGCACAAGGTGGCGCACTTCTGCTCGATGTGCGGCCCGAAGTTCTGCTCGATGCGCATCTCCCACGAGGTGCGCGCCGAGGCGCGCGCGCAGGGCATGCGCGAGATGGCCGAGAAGTTTCGCGCCGGAGGCTCGGAGCTGTACGTGCCGGCGGCCAAGGATGCCTAGAACGATGCGCGTGACCGTGACCGGGGCCGGGGTGGCGGGCTTGAGCTGCGCACTGGAGCTCGCAGAGCACGGCGCCTCGGTCGAGGTGCTCGAGCGCGCGCCGGCGCTTCCGGGCGCCGGCTGCTCCTGGTTTGCCGGCGGCATGCTCGCCCCATGGTGCGAGCTCGAGAGCGCGGGTCCGCTGGTGGCACGCCTCGGGGAGGAGGGCATCGAGTGGTGGCGGCGACGCTTCCCGGCGACCGCCGGGCAGGGGACGCTGGTGGTCGCCCACGGACGCGACGCGGGCGAGCTCACGCAGTTTGCCCGCCGCACGACGCGTTTCGAGACCCTCGATGCCGCGGCCGTCGCCTCACTCGAGCCCGAGCTCGCCGGCCGCTTCCGTACCGCGCTCTACTTCGCGAGCGAAGCACACCTCGATCCGCGCGCCGCGCTCGGCGCACTGCTCGCACGTTGCGAGGCGCTCGGCGTCAGCGTGCGCTTCGGCGCCGACGCGGACGTGGACGCGGGCGCGGGCGGCGAGCGGATCGATTGCAGCGGATTCTCGGCGCGGCGTGTGCTCCCGGACCTGCGCGGCGTGCGCGGCGAGATGCTGCTGCTGCGCGCTCCGGACGTCACGCTCTCGCGCCCCGTGCGCCTGCTCCACCCGCGCCTGCCCGTGTACGTGGTGCCGCGGGGGGGCGGGGTGTACATGGTGGGCGCAACCATGATCGAGAGCGATGCCGAGCGGCGCATCAGCGCGCGCTCGCTGCTCGAGCTGCTCTCCGCTGCCTATGCGCTGCATCCGGCCTTCGGCGAGGCCGAGATCCTCGAGACCGGCACCGGGCTGCGCCCCGCCTTTGCCGACAACCTGCCGCGTCTGCGTCGCGCGGACGGCGTGCTGTACGTCAACGGCCTCTACCGGCATGGCTTTCTGCTGGCTCCGGCGCTCGCGCGCCGCGCGGCGGAAGCGCTGCTCGAAGGACGCCATTTCGCGGAGGTGATGGATGAGGATCCTCGTCAACGGCGTCTGGCGTGAGACCACCGCCTCGCAGCTCGCCGCGACGCTCGAGGAGCTCGGCTACCACGGCCGCGTGGTCTCGACGGCGGTGAACGGTGAGTTCGTGGCCGCTGAGGCGCGCGCCCGCACCGCGCTCGCCGACGGCGACCGCATCGAGGTGCTCTCGCCCATGCAGGGAGGCTGAATGCTGCTGAAGCTGTACGGTAGCGAGCTCAGGTCACGGTTGCTGCTCGGCACGGCACGCTATCCTTCGCCGGCGGTGCTGACGGATGCGGTGCGCGCCGCCCACGCCGAGGTAGTCACCGTCTCGCTGCGGCGCGAGTCGGCAGGGGAGCGCGCCGGCCAGGGCTTCTGGTCGATCATCCGCGGGCTGGGGCTTCGGGTCTTGCCCAACACCGCGGGCTGCCACAGCGTCAAGGAGGCGGTCACCACCGCCCACATGGCGCGCGAGGTGTTCGGCACGCCGTGGGTAAAGCTCGAGGTGATCGGCGAGGACGACACGCTGCAGCCGGACGTGTTCGGCCTCACGGAGGCGGCGCGCATCCTGTGCGCCGAAGGCTTCGAGGTGTTTCCCTACACCACCGAAGACCTGGTGGTCGCCGAGCGGCTGATCGGCGCCGGCTGCCGCGTGCTCATGCCGTGGGGCTCGCCGATCGGCTCCGGGCGCGGGCTCAACAATCTCTTCGGACTGACGGCGCTGCGCGCGCACTTCCCCGAGGTGCCGCTCATCGTCGACGCCGGGCTCGGCGTGCCGTCGCATGCTGCGCACGCCATGGAGCTCGGCTTCGACGCGGTACTGATCAACACCGCCGTGGCGCAGGCAACCGACCCGGTGGCGATGGCGGGGGCCTTCGCGCTGGCGGTGGAGGCCGGGCGCGCCGCGCGCCTCGCTGGCCCCATCGAGCCGCGCGACTTCGCCGTGCCCTCGACTCCGGTCATCGGGCAGGCGTTCCTCGCATGAGGCTGCCGCGTGTCTACCCGATCGTCGACAGCGCCGCCTGGGTCGCGCGCCTGGCGCCGCTCGGCGTGCGGCTGGTGCAGCTGCGCATCAAGGACCGCGACGCCCGCGAGGTGCGTGCCGAGGTGCACGCGGCGCAGGCCCTGTGCGCCGCCTCGGGCACGCAGCTCATCGTCAACGACTACTGGGAGATCGCGCTCGCCGAGCGCTGCGATTTCGTGCACCTCGGACAGGGCGATCTCGCCGGCGCGGACGTCGCCGCGCTGCGCCGCGCGGGCGTGCGCCTCGGCGTCAGCACCCACGATGAGGCGGAACTCGAGCGCGCCCTCGGCGTGGCACCGGACTACGTCGCTCTCGGTCCCATCTACCCGACGCTGCTCAAGCTCATGCCGTGGCAGCCGCAGGGACTTGGGCGCATCGGGGAGTGGAAACGGCGCATCGGCCCGATTCCGCTGGTCGCGATCGGCGGCCTCACCCTCGAGCGCCTCGCGGGCGTCTTCGCAGCCGGCGCGGATGTCGCCGCGGTCGTGACCGACATCGTCCGCCATCAGGATCCCGAAGGGCGCGCCCGTGCCTGGCTCGAGGCAGCGGCGCAGGCGGCCTGAGCAGGCAAGACACGTGAGTGAGCGCTACTCCCGTCAGATGCGGCTCCCCGAGGTGGCAGAGGCGGGCCAGGCGCGCCTCGCCGCGGCGGAGGTCGGGGTGATCGGGGCCGGGGGTCTCGGATGCGCGGTGCTCGAGTATCTGACGGCGGCAGGGGTCGGGCGTCTCACCATCGTCGATCACGACCGCGTCGAGGAATCGAATCTTCACCGCCAGCCGCTCTACCGCATGTGCGATCTCGGGAGACCCAAGGCCGAGGCGGCGCGCGCCACGCTCGGCGCCTTGAATCCTCAAGTGCGCATCGACGCACTCGCCGAACGGCTGACGCCCGCCAACGCACCAGGGCTCGTCGACGGCGTCGACGTCATCGTCGATGCCGCCGACAGCTTCGCGGCGACCTACGTCCTGAGCGATGCCTGCCAGCGTGCCGGCAAACCGCTGGTGAGCGCCTCCGTGCTCGGGCTCGCGGGCTACGTCGGCGCATTCTGCGGCGGCGCGCCGAGCTATCGCGCGGTCTTTCCCGAGCTGCCGCGGCAGGCGGGCTCGTGCGCCGAGTCCGGCGTGCTCGGCACCGCCGTCGGGGTGATGGGAACGCTGCAGGCGCACCTCACGCTCGCCCTGATCCTCGAGCTCGAGCCGCCGGTGCTCGGTCGGCTCATCAGCATCGATTTCCGCACGCTGCACATCGGCGGCTTCTCCTTCGCCGGAGCCGCGGAGCCCGTCGACGCGCTCGCCTTCATCGCTCCCGCGGAGGTCGCAGCTTCGGATCTCGTGATAGACCTGCGCGACCTCGCCGAGGCGCCGGTCTCGCCGTTTCCTTCGGCGCTGCGCCTCGGGGTCGAGGCGCTCGAGAACGGGGAGCCACGCCTGCCGTCCGGACAGCGCATCGTGCTCTGCTGCCGCAGCGGCGCGCGCGCCTGGCGCGCGGCCCGCGCGCTCGCGGCCCGGGGACATCGGCACCTCGTACTGATCGCGCTCGGCGAGTGACCGCGGTCCTCGTCATTGCCGGCACGGACTCGAGCGGCGGGGCCGGGCTCGGCCGCGACATCGCAACGCTGACGCACTTCGGAGCTGCGGCTCTCGCCGCCGTGACCGCCGTGACCGTCCAGACCGATCGCGAGGTCGTGGCGGTGGAGCTGCTGCCAGCGCGGCTCGTCCGGGCACAGATCGTCGCGGCACTCGCCAGCACTGCCGTGGGCGCGATCAAAGCCGGCATGCTGGGCGGACGCGCCATCGTGGAGGCGGTAGCCGAAGTGCTCCCGCCGCGCGAGCGCGTGCCGCTGGTGCTCGATCCCGTGCTCGCCGCCACCTCCGGCGGCGAGCTGCTCGATGCCGCGGGGCGCGACGCGCTGCGCTCGCGGCTCCTGCCGCGCGCGACACTCCTGACACCTAACATCGCGGAGGCCGCGACCTTGCTCGCCGCGGTGCCGGCGACATCGCCCGCCGAGATGCTCGAGCAGGGCCGGGCATTGTGCGCACTCGGTCCCGCGGCAGTGCTGATGAAGGGCGGACACGCCTCCGGCGCCCTGGCGATCGACTGGCTCGTGTCACGCGCGGGAATTGTGCGTGAGTTCACGGCTCCGCGCCTGGCGCGCGGACGGCGTGGCACGGGCTGTGCGCTCGCGTCCGCCATTGCGGCAGCACTCGCGGCCGGACTCGCCCTCGAGCTGGCGATCGAGCGTGCCAAAGAGCATGTGACCACGCTGTTGCGGGCAGGCGCGTAAGGCTCGCGCCGGCGCAGCTCGCGTCGCCGGGACGCGCCATACCCTCGGGAGGCCCGCGCTCTCATCCCGGTCAACCAACTCAGCCCTGGATCGCTTTAGGGTCTGGACGGGTTGGCAAACGCTCACCCTAAACTGACAGAGGGAATGAACATGGAGCGCATTATGTTGCGGCGCGTCCTGTTGAGCGCGCTGGTCACAGGTCTCACCGCAGTGCTCGGCGCCTGTGGCGGTGGTGGTTCCGCTTCCAACAACATGCCGCCGCCGGCGCAGACCGGCGCGCTGCAGCTGCTGGTCAGCGACGCCCCGTCGGACGACTGGGCGACGATCGGCGTGCAGCTGCTGAGCGTCGCGCTCGTCCCGCAGGGCGGTGGCAGCAAGGTCACCATCTGGACGGCACCGACACCGGCGCCCACTCTCAACCTGGTGGATCTGGACAACCTGGCCGACATCATCGGCAGCGTCAGCGTGCCTGTTAACACTTACAGCGGCATGGTCGTTACCGTCGCCGGCAACCCCGGCGACGTGGCGCTCACGGTGGCCGCGAACCCGGAAAGCGGCTTCCCGGCCGCGTCGGGCTCGACTATCCCCGCGAGCCAGATCCAGATCCAGGGCACGGCCGGGCCGACCGGCAACCTCACGGTACCGATCACCGTAAACTTTGCCAACGCGCTCGTCGTCTCGAGCAACGCCCCGAGCGCGCTCAACGTCGAGTTCAACCTGGCCCACCCTGCCTTCATCGTCGCGCACAATCCGCCGGCCGCCGCCGGGGCGACTCTGTGGGCCGTGAACTTCAACGGCCCGGTGCGCCGGCATCACGTGGGTGACCTGCGCTGGCTGGTGCTGCGCCACAGCTACGGCACGGTGCAGACGGTGAGCGGCGGCTCCTTCACCATGCTGCGGGACTTCCCCATCGTGCCGGCGAGCAACCCCGAAGGGGAGATCACCAGCACCACCCAGCTCACGATCAACGTCGATTCGACCAACGGCACGATCCTCTATGACGTCGACGATGGCGACGCTCGCACCGTAGTCAACAGCGACTTCCCCAGTGCGCTCAACGGCATGTTCGTGCGGGTCGCCGCGCGCTACCAGGAAGATAGTTCCCTCACCGCCGTGCGTGTCTGGTACTCGAGCAGCTTCGCGAAGCTATGGTTGAGCCCCGAGGGCCATGTGCTGAGCGTCGACGACGCGGCGGGCACGATGACGGTCGAGAACGAGGACGGCGCGCCGGTGCAGATCACCATCGGCCCGAATACGCTGTTCTACTTCCGCGCGCCGCAGAACCCGTCCGCGGATGCCACCTCGATCGGCCAGGGACCGGGCTTCCTCGCGAGCGGCGAGATCGTGCGCGGTTTCAAGGTGCACGTGAGCTGCATGGACCCGCTCGCCAACCCGCTGGTGGCCGATACGGTCGACATCGAGATGGCCGACTACAGCGGCACGGTCTCCAATGCCACCGCCACGGGCTTCAGCTACACGCGCAACTTCCTGCGCGCGAGTGACGACTACACCGCGAACCTCAGCTTCCTCCCGTACACGGGCAGCAACAACAACATGGACCCGAGCGGGGACGCGATCTCGGGCTTCGACTGGTGGTACTTCAGCTTCCCGACCCAGGCCGACACCGGCGCCAATGCGATCGCCGACTTCGGCTCGGCCAGCAACGGCTCGGTGAACTTCGGCGGTGCCTTCGGCGCGGTCAGTGCCTGGGGCGCGTCCTACGCCACCTGGCTGGGCGGCGCCACGCCCTGGCAGGTGCCGATGGCGATCCTCGAGCCGACTCCGCTGCCGCTCGCGCAGGTCGTCGACGCCATCACGGGCAGCTCCTTCACCATGTCGCTGGTCGGTAATACCGGCGGCAACGCCGTGACGGTTGACTTTGACGCCACCGCCGGCTCGGCGACCCTGGTCTACGAGGTAAACCGCAGCAACGGGGCGGTGACGGTCACGCCGCTCGACCTCAGCGACCCGCCACAGTTCAACAGCTTCACCAACAACCTGACGGCCGGGACGCTGGTCAAGGTGTGGGGCGTGCCACAGCCGGCCGGGACGGCCGCGAGCGGCGCACTCAAGGCCTACGTGATCATCTACTACGCGGGGACGCTGCCGATGAGCTGAGGATGCTTCAGTCCCCGGCGGCGCACTGCAGGATGTCCCGCCGCCAAGCGCTGAGGGCGCCGTCCAGTACGGCGCCCTTTTTTTGCGGCCGGGCCGCGCGGGCACCAGACGCGAGCCGCCGGGTATCATGCCCCGATGTCATGCGCGAATGACCGGCAGGACCGGCTGAGGCGCATCGCCCGCCGTGCGATGCGCGAGCACGGCCTGGAGCCGGACTTCCCGCCCGCGGCGCTCGCGCAGCTCGGCGCCATCGGTGGGGCGGCGACCGCACCGGGAGCGGAGCAGCGCGATCTGCGTACGCTGCTCTGGTGCTCGATCGACAACGACGAGTCGCGCGACCTCGACCAGCTCTCGGTGGCCGAGACGCTCGCGGGCGGGGCCGCGCGGGTGCGGGTGGCGATCGCCGACGTCGATGGCACGGTCTCCGCGGGCACACCCCTCGATGCGCACGCGAGCGGCAACACGACCAGTGTGTACACGGCCGCCCAGGTCTTTCCGATGCTGCCGGAGCGGCTCTCGACCGACCTGACCTCGCTCGCGGACGGACAAGAGCGCGCGAGCCTCGTCATCGACATGACCGTGACAGCCGATGGCGCGGTGAGCGCATCCGAGCTCTATCGCGCGCGGGTCATCAACCGCGCCAAGCTCGCCTACAACAGTGTCGCGGCCTGGCTCGACGCCAAGGGACCCATGCCGCCGCCGGTCGCGGCGGTCGCCGGCATGGACGAGCAGCTGCGCCTCCAGGATCGCGTTGCACAGACGCTGAAGCGCGTCCGCAAGGCGCAGGGGGCGCTGGGCCTCACCACCCTGGAGGCGCAGGCGGTCTATGAGGGCGGCAAGCTCCTGGACCTGAGGCCCGGCGAGGACAACCGCGCCAAGGAGCTCATCGAATATTTCATGATCGCGGCCAACTGCGTGGTTGCACAGTTCCTGGAAGCGAGGCGCTCGCCCTCGCTGCGCCGCGTGTTGCGTGTACCCGAGCGCTGGCAACGGATCGTCGCGCTCGCGGCCACGGTGGGCGGCTCGCTGCCGGCGGCGCCCGATGCGCGCGCGCTGAGCGAATTCCTCGTGCGTTGCCAGCAGCACTCGCCCGAGCGCTTCCCGGATCTGTCACTCGCCGTAGTGAAGCTCCTGGGCGCCGGCGAGTATGTGCTGAAGCGCCCCGGCGAGCCCGCCGAGGGACACTTCGGCCTGGCGGTCGAGGACTACACGCACGCCACCGCACCCAACCGGCGCTTCCCCGATCTCATCTCCCAGCGTCTGATCAAGGCCGCGCTCAGCGCCCGCGCGGCTCCCTACGACGATGCGACGCTGCGCAGCGTGGCGCAGCACTGCACCGAGCAGGAGGCTAACGCCGCCAAGGTGGAGCGCCAGGTGCGCAAGTCCGCCGCCGCGATGCTGCTCGCGCCGCGCACCGGCGAGCAGTTCGACGCGCTGGTCACCGGCGTCAACGAGGGAGGCACCTGGGTGCGCATCGCGCATCCGCTGGCGGAGGGCAAGCTGGTGCAGGACTCGCAGGGTCTCGACGTCGGCGATGCGCTGCGCGTGCAGCTCACGCACACCGACATCGAGCGCGGCTTCATCGACTTCGCGAGCGTCCGTTAACGGCGCGGCACTGAAGCTCGACGCCGATGAGCGACATATTGCCGTTCGCCGACATATTGCCGTTCCACGCCTGACGGTCCTATATACACGCACGACCTGAGCGCATGGACTTCCCGCGCGGAGGCCGCCGGACACGGAGGTTCACGGCCTCTGCGCGCGGAAGCGCGCGGGAAGCGCGCTTTCGCCGGCGCCAGGTGCGCCGAGGCGCTCACCTCGTGCTCGGGTCCTCAGCAACAACGGAGGTTGTCATGAAGCGCATCGTCTGCTCCCTGCTGGCCGCAGTCGCCGTCTCGCTGGCGCCGCTGGCCTACGCTCAGTCCGGGCCGCAAGCGGCCATGCCGCCCGCTCCCGCAGGCCAGTCCGGTCCGGCGCCCGCCGCCGATCCGCCGGCTATGGCCGAGACACACGGGGCCGCGGCCACCGCCAATACCCGCCTTGCGGCGCTCGTGCCGGCCGGCCTCTCGCCCGAGGATGCCTGTCGGGGATTCAAGGATCTCAGCGAGTGCTCGGCCGCGTTGCACGTCTCGCAGAATCTCAACATCCCGTTCGCGGATCTGAAGGACCGGGTGACGGCCGGGCAATCGCTCGGTACAGCGATCCACGCGCTCAAGCCCAACGCCGACTCGCGCCGCGAGGCGCAGCGGGCCGAGGAGCAGGCGCGCGAGGATCTGCGCTCGCCGGGCTGAGCGACCGCCGTCCGGCACGCTAGCGTTGCGCCACGGGGCGGTCCACCGGACGGCCCGACCGCCAGTCTCCGCCCAGGGCGCGCACCAGCAGCACCGTGGCGCCGATGCGGCGCGTCTCGATGTCGACGGCGGCGAGGCGCGCGGCGAGGGCGGCGTTCTCCGTCGCAACGACCTCGAGGTAGGTCACCACGCCACCCTTGTAACGGTAGACCGCCTGCTCGAGTGCCCCCTGGGTGGCGGTGACCGCCGCCGCCTGGCTGACATCCTCGAGCGCCAGCTGGTGCAGCGCCGCCAGGTTGTCCTCCACCTCCTGGTACGCACCCAGCACGGTGCCGCGATAGTTGGCGACCTGCTCGTCATAGGTGGCGTGCGCCGCGGCCGATTGCGCCGCGTGCAAGCCCGCGTCGAAGACCGTGAGCACGCCCTGCGGTCCGATGGACCAGAAGCGGCTGGGCGCGCTGAGCCAGTTGGTGCTCTGGGTGCTCTCCTGTCCAGCGGCGCCGAACAGGCTGAATACGGGAAAGTACGCGGCACGCGCCACGCCGATGCCGGCGTTGGCCGCGGCCACGCGGCGCTCGGCGGCGGCGACGTCCGGTCGACGCTCGAGGAGCTGCGAGGGCAGGCCCGGATCCACCACCGGAACCGCGCGATTGGCCTCGAGCGGCTGCGCCTCGAGATGGAACGCGCTCGCCGGGACGCCGACCAGCACCGCGATCGCATGCTCGGTCTGCGCGCGCTTGAGACGGGTGTCCTCGGCCTGGGTCCGTGCGTTCTCGAGCTGCGCCTCGGCCAGCTGCACGTCGGAGCGCGCCGCGGCGCCGCCCTGGTAGCGATTGCGGGTCAGCTCGAGCGCCCGGGCGTAATCGGCCACGGTGCGGTCGAGGAGCTGCTGCTGCGCGTCGAGCCCGCGAAGCGTGAAGTAGTCCGTGGCGAGCTCCGCATGCACGCTCAGGTCGAGCGTCGCAACGTCGCCGGCGGTCGCCTGCTCGCTCGCCCGCGCCCCCGAGACGGTGTTGCGCACCCGTCCGAAGAGATCGATCTCGTAAGAGAGATCGGCGCCGAGGATGAAGGTGTTGTAGATCGGCTCGTCCCCGGGCGCGAAGCCCGGCCCGTTGACCGAGACGCGCTGCCGCGTGGCACTCGCGTTCGCGGTGAGCGTCGGGAAATACCCGGCACGGGCGATGCGGGTCTGCGCGCGGGCCTCCTCGAGACGGGCGAGGGCGGCCTTCAGGCTCTGGTTGGCGTCGGTGACGCGCGACTCGAGGTCATTGAGCTCCTCGTCCTCGAACATCGTCCACCACGCACCGCGCGGCGCGTTATCCGCGGGCACCGCGACCTTCCAGTCGCCGAGCTCCGTGTAGGAGGCGCCCGGCGGCGGCGTTGCCGGACGCTCGTAGTGGGGGGCGAGCGAGCAGCCACCGAGCCCGCAGGCGAGCACGAGCGCCAGGCGGGAGGCGGCGCGCATCAGCGCGTCCCCGCCACTGCGCCCCCGGCGGGAGCCACGGCGGGGGTCACGACCCGCACCTGCATCCCCTCGGCGATCGAGTCGGGCGGATTGACGATCAGGGTGTCGTCCGGCCCGATCCCGGAGAGCACCTCGATCTCGCGACCGAAGTCCCGCCCCTCGGTGATCGGGCGCAGATGTGCGTGGCTCGTCGAGTCGACGATCGCCACAAGCAGGCCCTGGGCGCGGAACAGCACCGCGTTGGCGGGTATCCGCAGCGTAGCGGCGGCGCCGTGCAGGTCGAAATGCACCTGCGCATACGAGCCGGGCAGGAGCTCCCCGCCGCTGTTGTCGATCTGCAGCTCTACCTGCAGGGTGCGCGAGCTGGCATCGAGGGCGCGCGCGGTCGAGACGACCGCGGCCTGGTACTGCTTGCCCGGGTGATCGGCGAACACGAGCCCGGCGGCGAGGCCCGGAGTGATCTGGGCCGCGTAGCTCTGCGGCACCGAAACGTAGATGCGCAGCCGGTGGGTATCGGCCACACGGAACAGGGCGCTCCCCGGACTCTCGCCGGCGTTGATCAGCGCTCCGACGTCGGTATTGCGCTGGGTGACGACCCCATCGAAAGGCGCGAGCACACGCTTGAAGGACTCGAGCTCCCTCAAGCGAGCCAGGTTTGCGGCGGCGGACTGCACGACGGCGGCCTTGGCGGCGGCATCGCCCGCGCGCTCGTCGGCGTCCTGCTTGGAGACCGATTCCGTGGCGAGCAGCCCCTGCCAGCGCTCGTTGGTGGTGCGCGCCAGCTGGTAGTTGGCCTGCGCGGTGGCGAGATCGGCCTGCGCCTGGCGCAGCTGCTGATCCACCTCCGGCGCGTCGATTTCCGCGAGCAGCTGCCCCTTCCTCACGCTGGTGCCGATGTCGGTGTGCCACACGCGCAGGTAGCCGCTGGTGCGCGCGTAGATGGGCGCCTCGTAGAACGCCTGCACGGTGCCCGGGAGCACCAGCACATCGGAACCGGGTCCACGGCTCGGGTGCGTCGTCGCCACGGAGAAGATGGCCGCATCCGCCGCCGCGCGCTCGAGCGCAATGCGGGCGCTCAGGCGGCTGAGGATTCCCCAGACGGCCAGCACCACCGCCACCCCAACCGCGAGCAGGACGAGGCGCCTGAGGCGCGTGTCCGGGGCAGGTGCGGAGGAGGGTGACGTCTCAGGCATCGGGGGCTCCGGCGGCCCGCGCCGCGGCGAGTCGTCCGTGGATGAGTGTAAACACGGTCGGCACGAAAAACAGCGTCGCCACGGTCGCGAATACCAGGCCGCCGATCACCGCGCGGCCAAGGGGTGCATTCTGCTCGCCGCCCTCGCCGAGGCCGAGCGCCATGGGCACCATGCCGATGATCATCGCCAGCGCGGTCATCAGCACCGGCCGGAAGCGGGTCACGCCGGCCTGCAGTGCCGCGTGCCGCGCATCGTCGCCCGCGTCCATGCGCTGGCGCGCGAAGCTCACCACCAGCACGCTGTTGGCGGTCGCGACGCCCATGCACATGATGGCCCCGGTGAGCGCCGGCACGCTGACCGGCGTATGGGTGAGAAACAGCATCCAGACGATGCCGGCGAGCGCCGCGGGAAGTGCGGTGATGATGATGAACGGGTCGAGCCACGACTGGAAATTGATCACGATGAGGAGGTAGACGAGCACCACCGCGCCCACGAGGCCTATCAGGAGGCCGTTGAAGGACTCCGTCATGGTCGTGACCTGCCCGCGCACCGTCACCTTGGAGCCGCGTGGCAGATCGTGACGGGTCTCGGCTACCAGCCTGTTGATCTGCCCCGACATGAAGCCGAGGTCGGTGCCGTGCATCGCGCCGTAGATGTCGATCACCGGGGTCGCATCGTAGTGGCTCACGACGGCGGGGCCGACGCTGCGGTGGAAGCTGGCGAGGTTGGCGAGCATCTGCGCGCCGCCGGAAGCGGCCGCCGCGCCGGTGATCGGCGTGGTGGCGAGGTCCGGGAGCGAAGCCAGACGATACTGGGGAGTCTGGGCCGCGACGCTGTACTGCGTGCCGCTCTGCGGGTCGATCCAGAACGAGGGCGTGGTCTGGAAGCTTCCCGAGAGCGACACCAGCAGATTGGAGGCGATGTCCTGCTCGGTGAGGCCGAGGAGCGCCGCCTTGTCCCGGTCGACGACGACGTTGAGCTGCGGATAGTCGTAGGCCTGCTGGATGCGCAGATCGACCGCTCCCGGGATGGCGCGCATCTTCGCGAGCAGCGCGCTCGCATACGCGCGGTTGCCCTCGACGTCGAAGCCCGAGACCTGCACGTCGATGGGCGCGGGGAGCCCGAAGTTCAGGATCTGGCTCACCATGTCGGCCGGCAGGAACGCAAACGTGACTCCCGGGTACTCCCGCGGCAGCCGCTCCCGCAGTTCCTGCACGTAGTCGCTGGTGGCCCGGTGACCCGCGGCGAGGTTGACGAACACGTCCGCATCGCCCGCGCCCACTGGCGCGGAAGTAGAGTAGGTGAGATTGATGCCGCTGTAGGGCACGCCGATGTTGTCGACGAGGCTGGCGATCTGCGCCTTGGGAATCACCTCGCGAATGCTGGCCTCGACCCGGTCGCAGAGCGCGGCGGTCTCGTCGATGCGGATGCCGGTTGGTCCGCGCAGGTGCAGGAGAATCTGCCCTGCATCGACGCTCGGGAAGAAGTCCTGGCCGAGGCCGGGCAGGTAACGCCCGAGCGGAAAGGCCAGCACGGCGGTGGCTGCCATCGCCCCGAGGAAGGGCAGCGCAAAGCGCTGGCCGGCCCCGAGCGCGCGGTCGAGCAGCTCGTGGTAGCGCTGCCGCACCCGCTCGAAGCCCTGCGCAAAGCCCGCCTGCAGCCGCGCGAAGAGACCCTGGGCCTGCGTCGCGGCGTGCGGGTCGTGCCGCTGCAGCCAGTACTTGGCGAGCGTCGGCACCAGTGTCCGCGACAGCAGGTAGGACGCCAGCATGGCGAACACTACCGCCTCGGCCAGCGGGATGAACAGGAAGCGTGCGATCCCGACCAGCATGAACATCGGCACGAACACGATGCAGATGGCGAGCGTGGAAACCAGCGCCGGGAGTGCGATCTCGTGGGCGCCGGAGAGGATCGCCGGCTCGACGTCCTCGCCGCGCTCGAGGTGCCAGTTGATGTTCTCGATGGTGACGGTCGCATCATCCACCAGGATCCCGACTGCGAGCGCGAGTCCCCCGAGCGTCATGATGTTGATCGTCTCGCCGAGCGCCGACAGGCACACGATCGAGGCGAGGATCGACAGCGGGATCGAGATGGCGATCATCAGCGTGCTGCGCCAGCTGCCGAGGAACAGCAGGATCATGAGCGCGGTGAGCGCCGCGGCGATCACGGCCTCGCGCACCACTCCCTCGATCGCAGCGCGCACGAACAGCGACTGGTCGCCGACCAGATCGATGTGGAAGTCAGGCGGCAGCGCGTTGCGGATGCCCGGCAGCCGCTCCTTGATGCCGCGGATGATGTCGAGCGTCGAGGCGGCGCCGGTCTTGAGCACGCTCATCAGCACGCCGCGATGACCATCGCGTCTCACAATGTTGGTCTGCGGCGGGTAGCCGTCGCGGACATGCGCCACGTCGCGCACGTAGATCACGCTGCCCTTGCGGATCGTCACCGGCAGGTTGTTGAGCTCGTCGATGGTCTTCGGGCTGGCGTTGACCTCGACGAAGTACTCGCGATCGCCGATCTTCTGCGTGCCCGCAGGCAGGATCAGGTTCTGATTGGCGATCGCGCTGGTGACGTCGTTGCCGGACAGCCCCTGGGCGCGCAACGCATCGGGATCGAGATCCACCTGCACCTGGCGCTGCAGTCCGCCGTAGGGGTAGGGCATGGAGGCGCCGTAGACGGTGCCGAGGCCGGTGCGGATGATGTTGTTGCCGAGGTCGAAGAGCTCGGCTTCCGAAAGGCTCGGGCTCGAGAGCGCCAGCTGCAGGATCGGGACCGTGGAGGCGTTGTAGGCGAGGATGAACGGCGGCGTGGTGCCCGGGGGCGCCTGGCGCAGGGCCGTCTGCGATACGCCCGTAATCTGCGCGAACGACATCTCCTCCTTGGCGTGCGGCTGGAAGAAATACTTGACGACGGCGGTACCGGACAGCGATTGCGACTCGGTGTGTGCCACGTCGTTGACGGTGGTCTGCGCGTTGCGCTCGGAGCTGAGCACGAGCCGCGTCGCCATCTCCTCCGGCGACAGCCCGGCGTAGCGCCAGATCACCCCGACGACCGGGATCCTGATGTCCGGAAAGATGTCGGTGGGCGTGCGCAGGATCGCGAACACCCCGAGGAGCAGGATCACGATCGCGAGAACGATGAAGGTATAAGGGCGCCGCAGCGCCAGTCTGACGATCCACATCGGCCCGGCACACTAACCCACCCCGGCTCGGGGACACCACCCCCCTGAGGAGAGGCGGATCCGCAGCCCCCGGCCGCCAGAAACTCGCGCCTTTACAATTGCTTGCAGGCACCCCCGGACCGTGCGTCCGGGTTAGGTGGTGTCGCGTGCCACCCGCAGGATCGCCGCGAGGCTCCTCTCGACGTCGGTATCCGTCGTCGCCCAGGAGCTGACGCTGATACGCATCGCGCTGCGGCCCTTCCACACGGTGGCCCCGCACCAGCAGGTGCCATCCTCCTGCACGGCCGCGATGACCCGCCGGGTACGCTCGGCCTCGCCGAAGGCGACCACGACCTGGTTGAGCACAACCTCATTCAGTACCTCGTATCCAGCGGCCGAGAGGCCCGCGGCGAAGCGCTGCGCCTGGCGGCAATTGCGCTCGACGAGCTCCGCCACGCCCGCCCGTCCGAGTGCGCGCAGCGCCGCGTACACCGGCACCGCGCGGCCGCGGCGCGACTCCTCGGGCACGAATTCGTGTGGATCGCGCTGCCGGGCGCTGGTGGCGAGGTAGGGAGCCGAAATCGACGGCGCCGCGAGCGTCATCGCGCTGCGGTGCGCGTTCTCGTCCGCGCAGAAAACGATGCCGCAGTCGTACGGCACGTTCAGCCATTTGTGCGCATCGGTCGCGATCGAGTCCGCCCGCTCGACGCCGCGCACGAGCCCGGCGCGGCTCGGCGCCGCCGCGGCCCACAGTCCGAAGGCGCCGTCGACGTGCAGCCAGGCGCCGCGCTCACGCGTCAGGGCGGCGATCTCATCGAGCGGGTCGAAGGCACCGCTGTTCACGTTGCCGGCCTGCGCACACACGATGCACGGCCCGGCAGCCGACTGAAGCAGCGCGCCGAGTGCCGCGGCGCGCATACGGCCCTGGGCGTCGGTCGGCACCCGGCGCAGGCGACTGCCGCCCAGACCGAGCAGCCGCAACGCCATGAAGATGGTGTAGTGCGCCTCGTCGCTCACCAGCACTTCGATGGCCGGAGCTCCGAACAGGCCTTCGGCCTCGACATCCCAGCCGGCGTTGCGCAGCACCCGGTGCCGCGCCGCCGCGAGCGCGGTGAAGCTCGCCATCTGGCAGCCGGTGACGAAACCCACGGTCATCGAGGCCGGCAGGCCCGCGAGCTCGCGCAGCCATGCGGCGGTGACCTCTTCGATCGCCGCGATCAGCGGCGAGGTCGCATACAGGCCGGCGTTCTGATCCCAGGCCGATACCAGCCAGTCGGCCGCCAGCGCGGCCGGTGTGCTGCCGCCGATCACGAAGCCGAAGTAGCGCGGGCCGGCGCTCGCCACCGAGCCGGCCGCCCCGGCACGCGCGAGCGCCTCGATCACCTGCGCGGGACTCTCGCCATGCTCTGTCAGCGGCGCGACGAGCTCGTGCTGCAGCTCCGAAACCGAGAGCAGCGGGCGAACCGGACGCGCCTCGAGGGACTCGCGATACTGGGCCGCGAGCCGTGCCGTCCTCGCGAGCAGCTCCTGCAGGGATGTCGGACTCACGTGCGTACCTCCGTCCTCTGATCGCCCCGCCGGGCGAGAGTCATAGCCTCTGGTGCCGCGCCGGGCCAGCGACGCAGCACGTGCTCCTGATCCGGACTGACGTGGTCAGCCACCAGTACGGGCCGAGGCGTTCCTGGCCTGCCGCGGAGCGACCGCACGCCGTGTCAGGCGTGGTAGTCGGTCGCCACGGTCTCATCCGCAACCACCCGGCGGGCGCTCAGCGCATTGAGCGCGAGCGTCAGAACGATGGCGATCCCCAAGTTGACGATCAGGGTGTAGAAAGCGGTGTACCCAGGCAGGTTCCAGTCGCCGAGCTTGAGCGGGTAGGCGGGCTTGAGGTCCTGGGAGATCGCCATGGCGGTGCCGGCATAGGTGCCGACGGCCCAGCCAACGAGCAGCGCCCAGTCGTTGAGCCAGCGCGTGTAAACGCCGATCACCAGCGCCGGCAGCGTCTGGATCATCCAGATGCCGCCGAGCAGCTGCAGGTAAATGGCGAATTTCGTCGGCACGAACAGGATGAACACCAGCGCCCCCGCCTTGACGATCAGCGACACCCACTTGGCGAGCTGGGCCTCCTGCTTCGGGGTGGGATTGCGGTTTATGAACTCGCAGTGGATGTTGCGGGTGTAGAGATTGGCGGCCGCGATCGACATGATCGCCGCCGGCACCAGCGCACCGATACCGATCGCGGCAAATGCCACGCCGACGAACCAGTCCGGGAAGCTATGCAGGAACAGCGCCGGCACCGCGAAGTTGTTGCCGAACTGCTCGAAGCCGGCAGCGAACTCCGGCAGCTTGGCGACGCCGGCGGCGAGCGCAAAGAAGCCGACCAGCGCGAGCAGCCCCAGCATGAGCGAGTAGCCGGGCAGGAGCGCGGCGTTGCGGCGGATGGCGCGCCCGCTGCTGGCGCTCAGGATCGCGGTAAGCGAATGCGGATAGAGCAGCAGGGCGAGCGCCGAGCCGAGCGCCAGCGTCGCGTAGGCGCCGTACGCGCCGGTGCTGTGGGGCGCCGGGACCGCCAGCAGCAGCTGCTCGTGCGGAACGGCCGCAAAGATCCTGCCGAGGCCCCCGAGCCGGATCGGGATGACGATCACCGCCGCCAGTGCGGTCACGTAGATGAGTAGGTCCTTGACGATGGCGATCGAGGCCGGCGCGCGCAGGCCGCTCGTATAGGTGAAGGCCGCCAGTATCAGGAACGCGATGATGAGCGGCAGATCGGTGCCGGAGATGCCGAGCCCGCCGATCACCACCTGCAGGCCCACCAGCTGCAGCGCTATGTAGGGCATGGTCGCCACGATCCCGGTGAGGGTGATCGCGAGCGCCAGCCAGCGGTTGCCGTAGCGGCCGCGCACGAAGTCCCCCGCGGTGATGTAGCCGTGCTTGTGGCAGACGTGCCAGAGCCGCGGAAATACCAGGAACAGCAGCGGGTAGACCGCGACCGTGTACGGCACGGCGAAGAAGGCCACCGCGCCCGCACCGAAGGCGAGCGCCGGCACCGCGATGAAGGTGTAGGCGGTATAGAGATCGCCCCCCACCAGGAACCAGGTGATCAGAGTGCCGAAGCGCCGCCCCGCGAGACCCCACTCGTGCAGCTGGTCGAGATCGCCCTGGCGCCAGCGCGCGGCGGCGAAGCCGAGCCAGGTGATCAAGCCGAACAGCAGCACGAAAACGCTGAGCGCCACCCAGTTGACGTCGTGCATCTCAGACGCTCTGTGTCGGCTTGCCGGCCGGCGGGGCCGCGCGCTGCTGCGGCGCTAGCTCTCGGTGATCAGGTAGATGAGCGCCGTGATCACGGCGGCGACCACGATGCACGCGAGCTGATACCAGTAAAAGAAGGGCAGGCCGAGCAAGGCGGGCTCGGCCCTGTTATAGAGCGGCGGCCACAGCACCGCGGCGAACTGGATGAGGAACAGCAGATACCACCAGCTCCAGGTGCTGCGCTCGCCGCGCTTGGCCTCCGTGTTGCTCATCGCGCGTACCTCCTCGGACCGCGACCTCGACCAGCGGACATGCCGGTCCTCAGGTCTGCGGCAGAAAGCCGCAACAGCCGAGCACCGTTCTCAGTCACGGCGCGGAGCGCGCTGAGAGCGCGCGCGCCCCGCCCACGCGACCAGAGCTCGCTACGCCTTCGCCGCGCTGCGCTCGTGGTGCTCCTTCCAGATGCTGATGTGCCGCGTCTCCGGCATCAGCACGAGGGCGAGCACGAAACACACCGCGGGCACGGCGATCGGATAGTAGAGCGCGCTGCCGAGACTGTGCGTGGCCTGAAAGGAAGCCGTAGTGATGAGCGGGACCAGACCGCCGCCCCAGCCGTTGCCGATGTGATAGGGAACCGACACCGAGGTGTAGCGGATCCGTGCCGGGAAGTACTCGGCCAGAAACGCCCCGATCGGCCCGTAGACCATCCCTACGTAGCAGACGAGGATGGCAACGATGAGCACGGCCAAGGGATAGTTGATGTTGCCCGGGTGCGTGACCGTACCGAGCCACGCATACAGCGGGTAGTAAGTGATGGCTGCGAGCAGGAAGCCCCCGAGGATGACCGGCTTGCGACCGATGTTGTCGGACAGCCGCCCGAAGAGGATCAGACTGGGCGAGGCGATGAGGAGCGCGATGCCGACGATATAGGTCGACTGCAACAGCTCGATCTTCGACACCTGTTGCAGGAAGTACAACGCCCAGAACTGGCCGCTGTACCAGACGACGCCCTCTCCGAGCACCACGATGGATGCGATCAGGACGTAGCGAATGTTGCGGCTGAGAAAGGCCTCTTTCCAGGGGTTCTGGGTCATCTGCCCCTTGGCCTTGATCTCTCTGAAGATGGGCGTTTCCTGCAGCTGCAGGCGGATGTAGATGGCGATCGCCACCAGCAGGAAGGAAACCAGGAACGGGATGCGCCACGCCCAGGCCTGAAAATCTTCCTTGCCGAAGTAACCGCGGGTAATGGCGACCACGGCCAGCGAGACCACGATCCCGAGAGTCGGCGAGGTCTGCAGCCAGCCGGTGTAGTAGCCGCGGCGCTCGTCCGAGACGTGCTCCGCCACGTAAGTGATCGCGCCACCGTACTCGCCGCCCAGGCACAGTCCCTGGATCATCCGCAGCCCGAACAGGATGAACGCCGCCGCCACACCGATCGCCTGGTAGGTCGGAATCAGCCCAATCGCGCCCGTGCCGAGGCCCATGCCGCTCAGGGTGATCAGGAAGGTGTATTTGCGACCCACCTTGTCGCCCAGCCATCCGAACAGGAACGCACCGAGCGGGCGGACCAGAAATCCGGCGGTGAACAGTGCGATGGTGCTCAGCAGCGCGGCGACCGGGTTCGATTTCTCGAAGAACTTGACCGACAGAACCGCAGCCAGGCTGCCGAAGATGTAGAAGTCGTACCACTCGATGATGTTGCCAACGGACGCCGCGACGATCACCGTGCGGAAATTCTTCGGAATATGATCAGCTGCAGTCATGTGCCTCTCCTGGGATCGATCTGTTTATCGATTGTTGGGACCCCGAAAGCGGATGCCACGGCTTTATTGTCCGGTGCAGCCTACCTCAAGGAGGGATGCCGAGGCCACTCCGAAACGCTATGCCCCAAACCCGGCCGGCAGAGCCTCGGCGTCTCAACAGCAACCCGGCAGACGGCGCCTTTCGCTGGCGTAACGCGCCTATTGGCGTTGGCGGAAGAATTCCGTGTAGCTCATGACAGCCCCCCTGGGTGGTGCGTGAGGCGGTGATCCAGGCAGGTCTCACAGTCGGGGACCCCTGCGATGAGCCGGGCGTCTGCACCGCGCTCTGCCACGGGCGCCTTTTCGCGCCGGCGGCTACGGTGCGCCTCAGCGGCGCGCGCGTCCCAGCGCCGCGAGCTTGCTGTGCGTGCGCTCGGCCTCGTCCTCGTGCTGCTCGGGCTGGTTGGCAAGCGACTGCTGCACCAGGGAGACGAACTTTTCGGCGGTGAGGGCCGGGCTGAAATAGAAGCCCTGATACTGGTCACAGCCGAGGTCCGCGAGCAGCGCGAGCTGCTCGGAGGTCTCGACGCCCTCGGCGATTACCTTGAGGTGCAGGCTGTGCGCGAGGGAGATAATCGCGCGCACGATCGAGGCATCCTCCGAACGCCGCGTCATCTCCTCGACGAAGCAGCGGTCGATCTTCAGCTTGTCGATCGGGAAGCGGCGCAGGTAGCTCATACTCGAGTAGCCGGTGCCGAAATCATCGACCGACACCAGCACCCCCATGCTGCTGATCGCCTCGAGGATGAGGATCGACTCCTCGGCATCGCTCATGACCGCGCTCTCGGTGAGCTCGACCTCGAGCAGCTGGGGATCGAGAGCCGCGGCATCGAGCGCCCGGCGGATCTGGTCCACCAGATTGGTGAGGCGGAACTGCGAGGGAGCGAGGTTCACCGCGACGCGCAGGCGCGGCAGACCCGCCTCCTGCCAGGCCTTGGCCTGGCGGCACGCCTCGTGCAGCACCCACTCGCCGATGTCATCGAGCAGACCGCAGTCGTCGGCGATGCCGATGAAATCCGCGGGCGGCAATAGCCCGCGCTGCGGGTGACGCCAGCGGATCAGCGCCTCGGCGCTGTTGATGCGGCCGTTGGAGGTATCGACCTTGGGCTGATAGTGCAGCTCGAACTGACCGCTGTGCAGCGCCTCGTGCAGCTCGCTCTCGAGCCGCACGCGCTCCTGGGTGCCGGCGCTCATCCCCTCGGCGTAGCACTGCACGTTGTTGCGGCCGCGCTCCTTGGCGGTGTACATGGCGGCATCCGCGTGCGCCAGCAGCGTGTCGACGGTACGGCCGTCGCGCGGATAGAAAGCCATACCGATGCTCGGCGAGATGTGCACGTCGATGCCCAGCAGGCGCATCGACGGCTCCATCAGCTGGATGACGCGCCGCGCCACCGCGAGCGCTTCCGACTGGGTGATGGGCGGACCCAGCAGGATCACGAATTCGTCGCCCCCCAGGCGGGCGGTCGTGTCGACGGAGCGCACCGCGCTCTTCAGCCGCTGCGCGACCTCGCGCAGCAGCTCATCGCCGGCGCGGTGGCCGAGCGAGTCGTTGATGATCTTGAAACGGTCGAGGTCGATGACCAGGACCGCGAACTCGTGCGACTGGCGGTCCGCCTGGGCGATCGTCTGCGTGATGCGGTCGTCGAGCAGCAGGCGGTTGGGGAGCCCGGTGAGTGCGTCATGCGAGGCGAGGTGACGCAGCTTGCGGTTGGCCGCCTCGAGCCCGCGCGTGCGGTCGGTGACCACGAGCTCGAGGCTCTCGACGTGCTGCTTGAGCGCGCGCGCGTTGGCCCACTTGCGGCTGAGCGCACTCGCGCACTGCAGGATCTCGATCGGCTCGAAGGGCTTCTTGACGACGATCAGCTTGTCGGAATGCCCGAGCCGCGAGAGCAGCTCGAGCCAGTCGTAGTCGGTGTAGGCGGAGCACACGACCACCTGAATCTCCGGGTCGATGGCCCACAGGTGCTCGATGGTCTCGAGGCCGTCCCAGCCCGGCGGCATGCGCATGTCGACGAAGGCCACCGAGTAGGGACGCCCCTCGGCGAGCGCCTCGCGGGCGCGCTCGACGCCGTCGCGGCCCTGCATGGCGGAGTCGACATCGAAGCTCGGCCGCTCGACCGCGGGCCGCTGCTCACCGAACAGCGCCGCCTCCGCCGACGACATCTTGCCCGCGTCCTGACCCGCGAGGATCTTGCGGTAGTCGTCGTGAATCGACGCGTTATCGTCGATCACCAGGATGCGGTGGGTCAGAACCTCCGATTCACCGACCATCGACCGGCTCCTGGCTGGTCAGCGGCAGTGTCAGCGTGAAGGTCGCGCCCATGCCGGGCCCGGGACTCTCGGCGCGTAGCGTGCCGCCGAGCTCGCGCGCGGCCAGGGCGCTCGAGTGCAGGCCGAAGCCATGCCCCTCGGCGCGGGTGGTGAAGCCGTAGCTGAAGATGCGGTCGAGGTTCTCACGCGGAATCCCGACTCCGGTGTCGATCACCGCGATCAGCACCGCCGAGGTCGAGGCGCGCACCCGTACCGTGACGCGCCGCTCGCCGCCGCCTTTGGCCTCGGAACAGGCGTACTTGGCGTTGCGGATCACGTTCACGAGGATCTGCAGCACCTTGTGCTTGTCGACCCGGACCATGGGCACGTCCTCGAAGTCGCGCACGATGGTCACGCCGTGGCGGTTGAAAGCACCTTCATTCATCCGCAGGCTGTCGTCGACCAGGATGCGCACGTCGACGGTATCCGTGACGCCGCCGAGCCGCGCATAGCCCTGCTGCATCGCCACGATTTCCTTGATGTGCTCGACATTGGCGCGCAGCGCGGTGAGCTCCGCGACCGCCGCGTCGCGCTCCGCCATCAGCTCGTTGGCGAGCTCGGTGAGATAGGCGGGTACGTGCGTGCCCTGCGGGCCGGTCATGAAGGCGGCCAGATCCGCCGCGTGGTCGCCGAGGAGCGCCGCAACCCGCCCGAGCCCCGCGCACTTCGAGCGCTTGATCCGCTCGGAGACCATGCTCGCGGAGACGTTGACGCTGTTGAGCACATTGCCGACGTTGTGCAGCACGTTGGTGGCCACTTCCGCCATGCCCGCCTGCCGCGAGGCGGTGAGCAGCTGCTTGTGGACGCGCTCGAGCTCCTCTTCGGCCGCTCGCCGGTCGGTGATGTCCTGCACCACGGCGAGGGCGCCGAGCGGCTGGCCTTCGGGTCCTATCAGGCGCTGCGAGCTCGACCACACGGTACGCTCGGCGCCGTCCGGACGGACGATCACGAACTCGACGTCTTTGCAGGTCTCCCCGCGCAGCGCGCGCGCCAGCGGCCGCCCCTCGCGCGGTACCGGTGTCTTGCCGTCGGCAGCAAGCACCCGCGAGGTGATGGGGTAGGGGTTGCGTGGGCTGGACTCAGGCTGGGCGCTGATCCCGAAGAGCTCGCTCGCCGCCCGGTTGTAATGGGTGAGCTGACCGCGCACGTCGCAGGAGAGGAGCGCCAGAGGCAGCTCTCCGACCACCGTGGCGAGCAGTGTCTGATTCTGCAGCAGCGCGGCCGCCATCTCCTTGCGCACCGAGATATCGCGCAGGAACTCGACCGAGCACTCAGGCTCGGCGCCCCCGTTGCCAACCAGGGAGGTCGTCACCCGCACCCACAGCGGGCTGCCGTTCTTGCGGATGTAGCGCTTCTCGACGTCGAGGTAGCTGACCTCGCGGCGCCACAGCCGCGCGAGCGCTGCCTTGGTGGCCTCGAGGTCCTCTCCATGGGTCAGCCTCTCGATGGACTCCTGGCGCAGCTCCTCCACGCTGTATCCGAGCATGGCGCAGAAGGCGAGATTCGCGTGGCGGAAGGCGCCGTCGGGGTTCGCAAAAGCGATGCCCACGGGCGCGTGCTCGACGGTATTGCGAAACAGCGTCTCGACGGCCGGACGCACCGCGCTCGGGACCCGGAATAGCCCCGTGGCTCCGGTATCCTCAGCCGTATCGCTGGCGGGCTTCACGGCCACGTGAGCTCACTCCGCCAGACGGTTTTCAAGGGGCATACGGTGCGCATACGGACGCTATCGGCAGCGGAGCGCCACTCCAAGACGCGGCGACTTAACAGAAACGGGCGGAATTGCACCACGCCGCGCTGCATCACACAGCGAACCAGGTCGCACCTCGGCGCCCAGTCATCCGTGAACGCGTTCGCGCTTCGCGGTCCGTACGCGGCTCAGACGCGTCGAGGGCTAAGGAAATGCGCGCCGCGCGCGCAGAGCCGATGTCACACGCGGAGTCCTCGACTCGGCAACTTCAGCCACCGGCGGGCGAGGATTGCCGCGAGAGAGGGGGGATCGCCTGAGATCGGGGTGGAAGACATCGCAGCAGCAGCCATACATCTACAATATTACATAATATACATTATGCGCACCAAGGAGGAACCCGTCGCCCTGCGAACCTAGCGGGCGGCGAGGCCCTGTGAGGGGGCGTAGTGCACTTCGACGATGGCCTTGTCGCAGAGAAACCTGCCGCTTTCGGGCACCGGATAGGTGCTGAAGCCGTGTAGATAGGTCAGGGACTGCGTGCGCACGTGATAGGTCGTCGCAGTGCGTGCTGCGGTTTCGTCCACCGAGCGGTCCTCACGCACCAGCACCCATCCTCCCTGGGTACTGCCAGCGTCGCCGACGACCTTGGCGGGCTTGGCGCACGTGGTCGCGACGCGGTGGCGCGACGCGCATCCCGACTGCATCAGAGCAAACCCCGTCATCACGACGACCCACGCAATGTCCCTGGCGCGCACGACTTCATCCCGGCAGTCAATCCGGCGGCCATCTTCGGTCCGGCAGCCTGAATCCGTCTCTATCCCGCCATCGTTTCTGCGGCGACGGTCACACTCCACCAGCGCTCGACGGCTATGCCGGTTTGATGTTCGCGTTGAGCCGGAAGAGGTTCACCGGGTCGTACTTCTTCTTCAGTGCCGCCAGTCTCGGGTAGTTGTCACCGTACGCCGCGTGCACACGCGTCTCGCGATCGTCGGTGGCCGCCAGGTTGACGTACTGCCCGTGCGTCAGGGGCTCGATCTGGCTCCAGGCGCGCCGTACCCACTCGGTCTTGGGACCGGAATCCTTCGCCGGGAGTGTCCAGGACTCGTATACGCCGACGTTGTGGGTCGCCTTCCGGTTGAAGTAAGCCGTGTCCTGCGGGCGCACGCGGCTGATGGCACCACCCTGCTGCTGGAACCACATCAACAGATTGTCGTGCGGGGCGCTCTCGGCGGCCCCGATCATCGCGTCGATGAGTGCGGGAGTAATGCCATCGACCAGGCCCCCTTTGCCGTAGGCGCCCAGCGGACTGATGCCGCGCAGGTCGGCGCTGCCCTGCAGGGTCGTGTAAGACGCCGGGGCCAGGCCGTCCTTGAGCGGCTTCCCGATCTTTCGCAGGGGGCCGACGACCTTCTCGGCGTCACCGGGGGGGCCGCTGTAGCAGACGTCGAATGTCAACCACCGCGCGCCGGCGGCTTCGGTCCCCATGGCCGCGTCGATGTAGAGCTCATCGGGCGCATGGGCGATGTAGTCCGCAAAGCTGCGCAGCAGCTGCCGTGCGCCTTCGAACGGGAAGACAATCCTGCCGCCGTACATCTGCGGCGCCACATCATGTAGTCGGAGGGTAAAGCACGTGACGGCACCGAAGTTGCCGCCGCCACCTCGCAGAGCCCACAGCAGGTCGGGATTCTCCTTGCTGCTCGCGCGCACCCAGCGGCCGTCGGCCGTGATGAGCTCGGCCGCCAGCAGGTTGTCGCAGGTTAGTCCGAACCGCCGGGCGATGCGCCCTACCCCTCCGCCGAGCGTCAGCCCCCCTACTCCGGTGTCCGCTACCGTGCCCATGGGGGTCGCGAGACCGAACGCCTGCGATTCCCGGTCCAACTGGCCGAGCAGCGCGCCGCCCTCGACGCGCGCGAGCCTGGCCGTCGGGTCGACTTCGACGGCGCGCATCGGCGAGAGATCGATGACGATGCCGCCGTCGCAGGCTGACTGACCGGAGAGACTGTGCCCGCCGCCGCGCACCGCCGTGAGCAGGCCGTGGGCGGCGGCGAAGCTGACGGCGCGGCGCACGTCGGCCGCCCCCACACAACGCGCGATGAGGGCGGGTTTCTTGTCAAACGCGGGATTCCACAGCCTGCGGGCGGCGTCGTAGCCCGACTGATCCGCGGTGATCAGCTCGCCGCGCAGACCCGCCCGAAGATCATCGATGTCCGCCGCTTTGATGGTCAGCTGTTGTCCATCGAGGCCGATGGCGGGCGTGTCGGCCATTGGCGTTGCAGCGTACAGGCGGCGGTATGGCACGGAAGCCGCGCCGAGCGCGGCGAGGCCTCCTGCACAGAAGGTTCTTCTTCTCATGTTGGTTTCCCCCAAAACGCATGCGAGCGTGCTCCGGATCCTGCAGCTTCGTCAATGCTGCACCTGCGTCGAGCTGCTCGGGTCTATTGAGTGCAGGGCCCCTCAGCGAGGCATGCCGCGCATGCCGGAGCCGCGCCGGCCGGTCGGGATCGACGGCAGCGGGCGCGAGGGCGGCTCAATGCGGTGCGGAGGCGGAGCGCCCGGCCCCGGGCCTCCGCGGTGACCCCAGGCTGGCGGTCCGACGAAGTATCCCGGTCCCCAGCCTCCGTACCCGTAGCCCCAGGGCTCATCGAAACCGAATGGCGCGTCAAAATCCATGTCGTAGTCGAAGCTCGGGTCACCCCAGTACTCATCCTCGACTCCGACTCCGACGCCACCGGCGGCGCAGGCTGCGAGCAGCGCCAGTGCCAGCGCGAGCGGCACTGCGAGCCGCACGGTCCTGCGCCGCTGCGCTGCCTCGCAACCCGCGCACCGGCTCACTTCGCTCCTCCTGCGCCCGCTGCGACATTCCACTCCATCACGCCGATCAGCGCGCCGGCAGGATCTGCCAGCAACGCCACCAGACCTCCGTGCCGATCCGCATGCGGCTCGACCAGCACACGGCCGCCCAGCGAGCTGGCTCTCGCCGCTGTGTCGGCCGCGCTGTCGACCCGGATGAAATCGATCCAATGAGGACGGACGTCTCCGTCCTGCGGCAGTGGATTCACGCTCGCCCGGGCATACTGCTCGCTCGCGAGAATCAGGTGCGCGCCGCGCGCGCCGCGCGGCAGATCGAACACCTCGAAGCCGAAGACCTCGTGGTAGAAGGCCGCATCGGCTGCGGGATCCTTCGTGACGAGCGCACTCCAGATCCACTCTCCGGGCGCCGCAAGCACATCGGGGGGATCGCCGCTATGTGAGTTGCACACCGCGAACACCGCACCCTGCGGATCTGCGTATACCGCCTGTCGTCCGCGGTGCCGAACCGCCCGCGGCGCCACCAGCTGCCGGCCGCCCCGTGCCGCGATCGCCTGCGCCGCCGCGCGTACGCTCGGGACTGAGAGGAATGGCACCCAGGCAGGTTGCGGCTTGCTCGCGGGTCTCGCGGTTCGCTGTACGAGTCCGGCGATCGGCGCGCCATCGAGCAGCGCGACGGAATACTCGACACTCGGCGCCCGAATGTCCCGGAAGCTCCAGCCGAACAGGCCGCCATAGAAGCGCTTGGCTGCCTCGAGGTCGGGCGTCATGAGTTCTGCCCAGATGAGCTTGCCGGGGTGCTCCGAGGCAACCGGCGGCTGCATCAGCGGCGGCACATCGAAGGAAGTTCCCGCGGCCGCCGCGCGGGTTGCCGCCATCACCATGAGCGCGAGCACCCACGCTGTGCCTCTCGTCACGCACGCCCTCCTCAGCCACGGGCTTCGGCTGGCTTGAGCGTGTCAGATGCGCCGCGCACGGATCAAGCGGGCTCGCAAGCGCGGCGGCGACTTGCCGCTCGCCGTCCGACACGAGCCGTTACGCAGCCGGCCCTGATCCGAGCGACTGTTGGCCGTGGGCTACGTTCCTTTGCGAATCGTTGCCGATTGCTGCGGCAAGTGCGCTTCTCAGCAGCAGCCCGTCGGCCGGCCCCCTGCTCCGTAGCGCGCCTTCTGGCGCTCGCGGAAGAACTCCACGTAGCTCATGACCGGCTCGGTCGGATGGTGCATGCGGCGGTGATCGAGGTAGGTCTCGTAGTCCGGAATGCCGACCATGAGGCGGGCGGTCTGCACCGCCCGCCGCCAGAGATGCGAGAGTTTATCCATGGCCCATCGCAGCGCCTCCGACCTCAATGGCGGTGCTCTGCGGGGTGGCGCGTGCCTGACGAATGCGCACGACGCCATAAGCCGCAACGACCAGCACGATGGCCACCGCCAGCAGCGCCATGGCCGCATCCAGATAGTCGTTGAAGATGACGCGGCTCATCTCGGCAAGCGACTTCGCGGGCGCCAGCACCTGTTGGGCGGCCAGAGCGTGGCTGAACTTGTCAGCGTGACTCAGGAAACCAACCTTGGGATTCGGGCTGAACGCCTTCTCGAGCCCCGCCGTGAGCGTGCAGACGAGCAACCAGAGCGTCGGCACCACGGTGACCCAGGCCCAGCGCTCGCGCTTCATCTTGTAAAGCACGACCGTGCACAGCGTAAGCGCAATCGCCGCCAGCATCTGATTGGTAGCCCCGAAGAGCGGCCACATCGTCCAGATGCCGCCATAGGGGTCTATGACCCCCACGTACAGCAGATATCCCCACATGGCGCAGGAGAGCGCCGAGCCGATCACGTTGTTGCCCCACGCGCGCGTGTCCCTGAAGGTGGGAATCGCGTGACCGACCAGGTCCTGGATCATGAAGCGGCAGACGCGGGTGCCGGCATCGACCGTCGTGAGGATGAACAGCGCCTCGAACAGGATGGCGAAGTGGTACCAGATGGCCATCAGCGCGCGCCCGCCGAGGAAGCTCGAGAAGATCGTCGCCATGCCGACCGCGAGCGTTGGGGCCCCGCCGGTGCGCGACAGGATGCTGGTCTCGCCGACATCGTGGGCGACCTGATTGAGCATGTCGGGCGTCACGGTGAAGCCCCAGGAGGTGACCACGTCGGCCGCATGGGCGGCGGTCGTGCCGATCAGCCCGGCCCCGCTGTTCATCGCGAAGTAGACGCCCGGATGGATCACCGAGGCGCCGATCACGGCCATGATGGCCACGAAGGATTCGGTGAGCATGCCCCCGTAGCCGATGGCGGCGATCTGCGTCTCGCGCTCGATCATCTTCGGGGTCGTGCCCGATGAGACGAGCGCGTGGAACCCGGAGACCGAGCCGCAGGCGATGGTGATGAACAGGAAGGGAAAGACGCTGCCCGCCCATACCGGCCCGCTGCCATCGATGAACTTGGTGATGGCCGGCATCTGCAGTTGCGGATGCGCGATCAGTACGCCGATCGCCAGCAGCGCGACGGTCCCCACCTTGAGGAAGGTCGACAGATAGTCGCGCGGCGCGAGCAGCAGCCACACCGGCAGCACCGAGGCGGTGAAGCCGTAACCGATGAGGAGCAGTGCCAGCATCGGCCCGGAGAAGGTGAAGTAATGCGCCAGCGCCGGCGTCTCGGAGACCGTGCGGCCATAGAGCAGCGCCGCAAGCAGCAGCACCAGGCCGATCACCGACATCTCACCGATGCGTCCCGGGCGTACGAAGCGGCCGTAGATGCCCATGATGAGCGCGATCGGTATGGTGCAGGCGACGGTGAAGGTGCCCCACGGGCTGGCCTTCAGCGCATTCACCACGACCAGCGCCAGCACCGCCAGGATGATCACGCAGATCAGCAACACGCCGACGCCGGCGACCGTACCGGCGACCGGGCCCATCTCCGAGCGGATCATGTCCCCGAGCGAGCGCCCGTCGCGGCGCGTCGAGAGGAACAGCACGGTCATGTCCTGCACGGCTCCCGCGACCACGACGCCCGCGAGGATCCACAGCGTGCCGGGGAGATAGCCCATCTGCGCCGCCAGCACCGGTCCCACCAGCGGTCCCGCGCCGGCGATGGCGGCAAAATGATGACCGTAGAGCACATAGGGATTGGTCGGCACGTAGTCGAGGCCGTCGTTGTGCCGGTAGGCGGGCGTCTGCCGTGCGGCATTGACGCCGAGCACCGTATTGGCGATGAAGAGGCCATAGAAACGGTAGGCGATGGTGTAGATGCACAGGGCGGCGATCACCAGCCACATCGCGTTGACCGGCTCGTCGCGCTTCAGCGCCACGATGCCGAGGGCCACCGCCCCCAGCACCGCAATCACTGCCCACACCAGCTTGTTCTTGACGGACATGTCGTGCTCCTACGTTTCTTTTACGTGTTTTACGTGGCTCGGAGGCCCCGGCGGCGCCGGCGCGGCAGGCCACTTGTACTGGCCCTCGGTCCGAAGCAGAAGATTATCGCCCTCCGGGCCGCCCTCGCCAGTGTCCCGTTCCGACCGTCCCGTTCCAGGGGGTCCGGGACGGAAGCTCAGCCGCCGAACGTGTACCCGACGTTCAGCGTCAGGCCGTAGTCGCTCTTCTCGGCCGTCGGCTCGGGGGGCCGGTTGTCATAGCTCAGGTAGCCGGTGAGGCCCAGCGTGATGTCGTGGGGGAACTTGTGCGTGAGATTGAGGCTCCCGGTGCTGCGATACCGGCCGCTCTCGGTGAGGCTCGGGAACACGTACAAGCTCAGATCGAGGCGCGTCTTCGGCTCGATGAACTTGTACACCTGCCAGGCACCGCCCACCACCGCCTCGACGCTGGTCTTCGACGTGGGGTTCTCCACGATCCACTCCTCGGTGGCCACGATCCCGGCAATGCCGGTGACCTCGGTGTAGGCCGACTGCACGAAGCGCCGGCCGACGCCGGCGCCTCCCAGCAGACGGCTGTCGATGCCGAGGGACTGGTCACGCTCCAGCGAGCCGAGCAGGCCCCAGAAATTGCGCCCCTGCTGCAGGAACATCACTGCGCCCGTGAGCAGATCGCGGTCGGTTGTCTTGCCGGAAGAGTCCTTGGTGGTGTTGGAGCTCAGAGCCAGCGAGCCGTCCACCTTGGTCGAGCGGTAGCTGGAGTTGAAGTTCAGGCTGCTCACCTGGATCGAGCTCGACTTGGTGTAGCTGAAACCGAGCGAGAGTGCGCCGTTGATGCGGTCCCAGAACCGCGGCGAGAACCGCGAGATGCGCTCGACCTCCTTGAAGGGAATGCGGATTTCCCCTGCCTCGCTGCCGACGATGAGATCGGCACCGTCGGCGCTGGTGGTGATGATGCCGTGGTACTTGCTGCCGTCACGTCGCTCGATGGCAAAGTCGAACTTGCTGGTAATGGTGCGCACCGCAGGCCACTCGATGCCGAGCGTGCTCATGTTGTCCGTCTTCAGCGTGAGGATGCCGAATTCGAGGGAGACGATGTCGCCGCTGATGTGATCGCCGTTGCGCAGCACGACGACATCGCTCTTGTCGCGCACGTAGGCCCCGGCGGGCGCGCAGGCCAGCAGGCTCAGCAACAAGGCAATCAGCCGCCGCGCGCCCACGTTCGGCCTTGCGATGCGTTGGTTGTCGGGACTGGGCTCAAAGCGGTCGGTTCTGGTTGTGCCGCGGCGGCGCCACGGCGTCGTCCGGCCAGGTGTTCAGCGACATGATCGCCGCACCCGGGAATGCAGGCAACGGCCCGGCGGGGCGCATGCCAGCCGCGCCGGGCAACCTACTGAGTCGCCGCGTACAGCCGCCGGCTGATCGTCGCTATGAGAGCGCAGCTCTCCTTCCGCTCGCTGATCCCCCGCGTCAGGACCACGAGCACGAAGGGCCGGGGCGCATAGACGATCGCGGCGTCGTGCTGAATTGCGGTGATCTCACCGGTCTTGTGCGCCACCCGCGTGCCGGCGGGGAGTCCGGCGGGGATCCCGTCATTGAACGTCTGGCGCTCGAGGATCTCGCGCATCGCGCCCGAGGACGCGGCATCCACCGCCTCGCCGCCCGCGATCGCCCCCATGAGTCGCTCGAGCGCGCGCGCCGTCGTGGTGTTGTTGAGCCCCGCCCGGAAGGCCTTCGGATCCTCGACCCCGCGCAGCACCCTCATGCCGTCGGCCCCGAGCGCATGGACGCCGCGCTGGATGTTCTCTACTCCCAGTCGCGCGATCAGCAGGTTGGTCGCCAGGTTGCTGCTGACCGTGATCATGAGCTCGCCGAGTTGCGCCAGCGTGCGCGCACCGCCCACGGCGCGGTAGAGATCCGCCTCCGAATCGTCGGCGGGATCGAGGGCGTAGGGGGAGCCGTCCATGAGGCTCGGGAACTCGTTGGTGATTGCCAGCGCGTCCGTCAGGCGGAGCTGCCCCTCATGCGCCTGGTGATACAGCTCGATCAGGACCGGGACCTTCATGGTGCTGGCCGCGTGAAACGGCTCGTCGGCTCGCCGGTACCAGCGCGAGCGGTCATCGAGCGTCCGAAAAGCGACCGCGACATCGGCGCCGCTCCCGGCGATGGCGCCCTCAATCGCGGGAATCGCCTGCGCCAGGCGCGGATCCTCACGCGCCGAGGCGGGCTCGGCACAGCAGGGACTGACGAGCAGCACGAGCCACGTGCCCGCAGACGCAAGCCTGAGCGGGAAACTCTTCACCTCGGCCTCCCCTTCCGCATGGACGTTATGTGCACTCTATCCGACCGCCCGTAGGCCGCCCTGAACCGTCCGTCGGGCCGGCGGCCTGATGTGACGCAATACCGCTTTCGGTAGGTCTTTTCTCCATTAAATTGCCGCCGCATGAGAGGGCAAACAGGTTTCACGCTGACCGAGCTACTGGTGGTGGTGGCCATCGTCGCCATCCTCTTGGGCATCGGCGTGCCCTCGTACCGCTACATCACCAATTCGTACCGGATGTCCGCGGAGATGAACTCGCTGGTGGGCGACCTCATGTACGCGCGCGCCGAGGCGATCCGCGAAGGACAACCGGTGGCGATCTGTGTGTCGACGGACGGCCTCACCTGCTCCGGGGGCTTCACCTGGGAGAACGGCTGGATCGTCTTCCCTGACCCGCTCGGCGGCGGCTCAGGCGACGTGCCCGGCTCGGTACTGCACGTGCAGCAGGCCTTCACCGGCGCGACCCCTGACAGATTCGTGCTGGCCAACCCGATCAACTCGATCATCTTCAACCGCGAGGGATTCGCGGTTGGCGCGCCCGCCGGCGTCAACACCGCTTTTGCGGCCAACCAGTTCACGCTCCACGATCCGACCGCCAATGCCGCCTGGACACGCTGTATGCAGATCTCGGCGCAGGGAATGATCCAGACCGAGAGCGCCCAGAATCCCAACTTGTTTGCTGGCTGCAACTGAGATCCCCATGACTCATCGAGCACAGCGCGGCGGCATGCGGGGCTTCAGCCTCGTCGAGATCATGGTGGCGGTGGTCGTGATCTGCGTCGGCCTCCTCGGGATTGCGAAGATGCAGGCGCTGGCGGTGTCGAGCACGACGACGGCGCGCCTGCGCGCCATGGCGGCCTTCCAGGCCGCGAGCCTCGCCTCGATCATGCACTCGAACCGCGTGTACTGGGCGAGCGCCACGGCCGTGGCGAATTCGCCGGTCACCATCCAGGGCCTGGCGGTCACCCCTGCGGCCCTGGTCCAGGCAACCAATGCCTGCGAAGTCACCACGGTGTCGGCGGTGCCGAGGTGCCCCGGAACGGCCGGCGCGCTCCAGCTCGCGGGCTACGATCTCGCACGCTGGGCGAACGCGCTCACCGGCCTGCTGCCGAACCTGCGGACGACGATCACCTGCCAGGGAGCGGTGCAGCCCGCGAGCTGCATCATCCAGATGCAGTGGACGGAGCAGACCGGCACGATCAACTCAGCAGAGAACTCGGTCGCGATCGTCGACCCCGCGATCAACGCGGCCGGCAACAACCTCGACTACTACACCCTCTTCGTCGAGCCATGAGCGCCACCCATCAGTCAATGCTCTCGCCGGCCCGCGGCCAGCGCGGCTTCACCCTCGTCGAGCTGATGGTCACCATCGCGATCGCGATGTTCCTGCTCGGCGGGCTCGTCACCATCGTGCAGAACGTCCGGGCCACCTACTCCCAGCAGCAGGCGCTGGTGCAGCTGCAGGACCAGCAGCGTTTTGCCATCACGCTGCTCACGGACATCATTCAGCAGGGCGGCTACTACGACAACCCCGGCTTCGATACCATCAACAGTGCGCTGCCGCTCGATCTCGCCAACGGATTCGCCACGGGCCAGGCGTTCGCCGGCGCACAAGGTGGAGCCGCACCGGCGACTCCGGGCGACACCATCTCGGTGCGCTTCCGCACGGCAATCAACGACGGAATCATCAACTGCAGCGGCGGCTCGAACACGGCCGCCGGTCCCGACCAGGTATACGTCAACGCGTTCAGCGTCAACGCGGCCGGGCAACTGCAGTGCTCGCTCAACGGCGCGGCGCCGGTACCGCTGGTGAGCGGAGTGGCGAGCCTGCAGATCTTCTACGGCGTGAAGCGCCTGCTTCCGGCGACCGACTACAACGTCGACACCTACGCCCAGGCCAACGCCATGCAGGCGACCGACTGGTCGAACGTCAGCGCCGTGCGCGTGATCGTGTGGTTCCTGAACCCGCTGTTCGGCGCGGGGGGAACCCAGGGCGTGACGCAGCCGCAATACATCCAATACGAGCGCGTCATCCAGATCATGGCCCGCGCGGGGGACTTCACGTGACGAGGGGACCGCAGATGAGCTGGGCCGGACAGGCGGGCTGCGCGCAACGCGGCGTGGCGCTCATCTCCGCCATGCTGCTGCTGATCATCATCACCATCCTGGCGCTCAGCATGTTCCGCAGCTTCCCGGTCCAGGAGAAGATCGCCGGCAACGTGCGCGAGAAGGAGCGCGCGTTCCACGCCGCCAACAGCGCGCTGCAGTTCGCCGAGTGGTGGCTGATGCAGGCCAACAACGTCGCCAACGGCGACATCGTCTGCGGCACGCAGACGGCGCTCCTCAACGCCAATCTCAACGAGGGGCAGATCTGCTCGAACCCCCTCTACGCGTTCCCGCCGGCGGCGGCGGGCCTGGTGCCCGACGTGAAGACCGTCCCCTGGACGGTCGGCGGCAACCCCATCGGCATCCAATACACCCCGAACGGCATGACCGTCGCGGGTAATGCACAGGTGACGGCCAACGACTCCGCGTATGCCGCCGCACCTGTCTACTTCATCGCGGACCTCGGCGCTGCGGGCGATGCCCAGGGCGAGGCCTATCAGATTGACGCCTATGCGTACGGCGGCTCGACCAACACGGTCGCGGTCGTCGAGAGCATCTACGAGGTTGCGCAGGGCGTCGTTAACCGGACGGGTGAGTAAATGAACCACCGCAACAGCTTCATTGTCGTCGCTGCAGCCGCCCTCGCGGCCCTGGTGCTGCCGCTGGCCGCACCGGCGCAAACGACAGTCAGCGAGGACTTTACCGGTACCTCTACCACCAACAGCTGGTACTTCTTCAACGGCGCGTGCCTCACGGCCGGCAGCGCGGTCGGCGTCGAGCCCTCCACCAGCTCCGCCGGACAGATGCCCGGCTGCACCGCGATCGGCGTCGGCGGCGCCGGCCCCACCTACTACAACCAGCCCCTCGTCGGCGGCTACAACGGCGTCGCGGGCAACGGCCAGACCCTGCCCGACCCGAGGGGCCACGGCGCGCTGCGCTTCACCAACGGCTCCTGGTGCACTGCCCCCTCTGCCAGCAGTCCGCCCGGCACCTGTACCGCCTACTCGGGCGGTTTCAGCCAGAACGGCGGCATCGTGTCGTCAGCGCCCTTCCCCACCGGCCAGGGCATCGCTGTCACCTTCAAGACCGTGACCTACCGCGGCAACTCCGGCGGCGCCGCCAAGGACGGTGCGGACGGCATGAGCTTCTTCCTCATGGACGCGAGCCAGCTCAATACGGCCACGATCAACGGCGTCGCGAGCGGCGACGGCAACGGCCTCGGTGCCTGGGGCGGAAGTCTCGGCTACAGCTGCTCGAACACCAACCCTCCCTATAACGGACTCATCGGCGGATACATCGGCCTCGGCATCGATGAGTTCGGCAACTTCCTCAACGGCACCACCAATACGCTCGGGGAATCGGGCACGTCGGCGACCGCTGACAACACCGCCAGCGGCGGCGGCTATCAGCCCGGCCGCATCGGCCTGCGCGGCGCGGGTAACGTCGCCTGGAACGCCCTCACCGGCGCCTACGGCAACAACCCCGGCAATTCGGCCGCGCCCTACTACCCGGCGGCGCTCGCCAGCTCGTGCGTCAACGGCGGCGGCGTCTTCAACGCCAGCACGGGTTCGTGCGAGATCTGCACGACCGGCGTGAATTACGGCTACAACGCGGCCACCAACCAGTGCGAGAAGTGCGCGAGCGGCGTCACCTATAACGCCGCCACCAACACCTGCAACAGCTGCCCGGCGGGTCAGACCTACGACGCGACCACCAATACCTGCCAGAGCTGCGCCAGCGGCTCCTACGACCCTGCGACCAACAACTGCACCAGCTGCCCGGCGGGCCAGACCTACGACTCGACCACGCAGACCTGCCAGAGCTGCCCGGCCGGCCAAACCTATAATCCGACCACTAATCAGTGCGAGATCTGCTCGAGCGGCAGCTACGTCTCGAGCACCGGCACCTGCTCGAGCTGCACGAGCGGTACCTGGAACGCCACTACCAATCGCTGCGAGAGCTGCGCGAGCGGCACCTACGACTCGAGCACCAATACCTGCTTCGGGGTCTGCGGCAGCGGCACGTGGAACGGCAACGTCGATAAATGCCAGAGCTGCGCGGCGGGCTACAACTACGATCCCGTCTTCAACGCGAGTGGCAGCTGCTACAAGTGCACCAGCCCCAAGGTCTACAACGCGGGCTATGGCACGTGCTGCCCCTCCGGCAACACCTACAACCCGGTGACCGGCAAGTGCAGTGGCGGGACGACACCGACAGCCGCCACGAGCGGAGCGGTGACCAACGCCAACGCCACCACCGCCAGCGCCAGCGCGGGGATCTCGCCCACCACCGGCACGCCGAGCTCGAATGCATCGAACCCGTCGATCACGAACCCGCCGCAGAATCCGACCGCGAGCAACCCGAGCACGGCGCGCCCGGACTCGTACTACGCCGTGCAGAACACCTGCAAGACCGGCAACCTCTGGAACTACAGCGTCGCCACCACCCCGACCAACGCGGGAGCCGCGGCCCTCTCCAACACGCTCAATACCGGGCTCGCCTCGGCCAATATCGCCCCGATCCTCGACTACGGCGCGATCCCGAACGCCTATGCGGTGCTGCCTGCGGGCACCACGATCGCCAACGAGAGCGCCTACGCCCGCGGCTCGGCGACGCCGATCTTCTATGACCTCAGGATCTCCCAGAGCGGCCTGCTGAGCCTCTCCTACAGCATCAACGGCGGCGCCTACCAGCAGGTCATCAAGTCGCAGAGCATCACCGCCTCGAACGGCCCGCTGCCGGCCAATTTCCTCTTTGGCTTCGCGGGCTCGACCGGTGGCGCCAGCAACGTCCACGAGATCCTGTGCTTCAAGGCGACGCCCGAGACCACGGCCGCGAGCTCCGCCGGCGCGAGCGAGCGTCAGTCCGCCAAGCTCGAGACCGGTGCCCAGGCCTACTTCGCCTTCTACAACCCGAACAACTGGCTCGGCCGCGTGACGGCGAACTCCCTGAGCCTCGACCAGTACGGCAACGTCGTCGTCGCTCAGTCCGCGAACTGGGACGCGGAGTGCGTCCTCACCGGGGTCGGCACCAGCGGCTGCCCGACCACCGGGGTCGCCGGCGCGTCGGCGGCCCAGGCCCCCACCAGCCGCGTGGTCCTCACCTGGAACGGCAGCCAGGGCATTCCCTTCGAGTACAACAGTCTGAGCACCAGCCTGCAGTCGACGATCAATGCCGGCGACAACACCAGCGCGGCCTGCAACGCCTCGACGACCTACGACCCGACCGACCGCGTGAAGTACCTGCGCGGCGACCGCAGCTGCGAGATCAACTCGCAGGCGGTGGGCCTGTTCCGCGCGCGCACCAGCGTGCTCGCCGATATCATCGACTCGAGCCCGGCCTGGGTCGGGCCGCCCGACGCGCCCTACCCCGCGACCTGGAACGACCGGCTGTACGCGACGGCGATCAATGCCGAGAACGCCTCGGGCGCCCCGACGTACATCCAGTACACTCAGTCCAACGAGACGCGCCTCAACGTGGTGTACGCGGGCGCCAACGACGGCCTGCTGCATGGCTTCCGCAGCGGCTCCTACAACGCGAACGGCACTTTCTGCTCGACGTCGAGCAACTGCTCCGGGACCGTCACGCCGAACGACGGCCGTGAGGTGCTGGCCTACATGCCGGGCACGGTGCTACAGACCATTCACAGCGCGAGCAATCCCGCCCTCGACTATTCGGGCAGCCAGTACGGCCACGGCTTCTTCGTGGACGCGACGCCCGGCACCGGCGACCTGTTCTACGGTGGCGCCTGGCACAGCTGGGTGGTCGGCGGCCTTGGGCCCGGGGGCGCGGCGATCTACGCGCTCGACGTCACCAATCCGACCAACTTCTCGGAGGCCAATGCCGCGAGCCTGGTCATCGGTGAATGGACGCCGACGACCATCTCCTGCGCCGGGACCACGACCGCCAACGGTGGCGCGAATTGCGGCAACAACCTCGGCAAAACCTACGGGACGCCGACCATCCGCCGCCTGCACAACGGCGACTGGGCGGTGATCTTCGCCAACGGTCTCGGCAGCGCCAGCGGCGATGCCGGCATCTACATCATGACGGTGGATCCGAACACGACCAACACGACCTTCTACTACCTCAGCACCTCGACCGGGAGCGCGGCCAGCCCCAACGGCATCGCCTTCGCCTCACCCGTCGACCTCGACGGCGACCACATCACCGACTACGTGTACGCCGGCGACCTGCAGGGCAACGTGTGGCGCTTCGACCTGACCAGCAACAACCCCGGCAACTGGGCGGTCACGCCCGGGCCGGTGTTCACGGCCCCCTCGGGTCAGCCGGTCACGACGGCGATCGTGGCCGCCTCGGGCGCTCCCTACGCGGGCATGTCGCCCTACCTGATGCTGCTGTTCGGCACGGGCCAGAAGTTCCCGCTGACCAACGTCAATCCCGCGACCTACGCCGCCGGGAGCCAGTCGCTCTATGGCGTGTGGGACTGGAACCTCACCAACTGGAACACCCTGTCGAGGGTGCAGTATGCGGCCCTGACTTCCACGGCCACCGGACTCCCGGGCGCCAACCGGACCATCCAGCAGGCGAACCTCCTGGCCCAGACGGTGACCATCAATGCCTCGACGGGCAACCGCGACATCATGACGAACCAGACGGTCTGCTGGCAGGGAACCACCACCTGCACGGGCACGAACAACCAGTTCGGCTGGTTCATCAATCTGCCGGGCACGCAGGAGCAGGTGATCTACAACCCCGAGCTCGTGCAGCAGGCGCTCACGGTGAACACCATCGTGCCGGCGAGCAATGACCCGACCTCGTGCGCGATACCCACGGACACCGGCTTCACCTACGTGCTGTCGGCCATGACGGGTGCGGCCTTCAACCAGGTGTTCCTGCCGCCGAGTGAGGCGGCCAACCCCGTGGTGAATACCAACCCGGCGTACCTGGACGCGAACGCCATCGGGATACAGACCAACGCGACCGGCAGCTCCTTCATCACGGGCAACAGCTCCGGCACCATGTACCTGATCTACGAGACGAACCAGGTGCAGGGCGGCGCCGGCGCGGCTGGCAACGCGATCCAGAGCGGAACGCTCGGACTGAATCTGCCCCCCAACACCACCGGGCGGCGCATCAGCTGGGTCGAGCGGCGCTGAGATGAGGGTCACCATGAAGCTGCGAGCCCCGAAGGCAGTGGTGGGTTTCACCCTGATCGAGCTGATGATCGTGGTCGTGATCGCGACCATCCTGCTCTCGATCGCGATCCCCTCCTACATGCAGCAGGTGCGCCAGTCGCGTCGTACCGAGGCGAAGACGGCCATCCTCGACCTTGCGGGACGGGAGGAGAGCTTCTTCAGCACCAACGGCTCGGCCTACACGGCCGCGGCCGGCAGCCTCGGCTATACGACCTTTAACCCGATCGGCAGCGGCTACTACCAGATCACGGTCTGCGTGCCGGCCGCCGGCAACTGCACCGCGGGCCTGGGAATGCCCAATCCTCCCGCCGCTCCCTCGTACACCATCGTCGCCACGCCGCTCGGCACTCAGGTCAACGATACGCAGTGCACAGCGTTCGCGGTCGACTCGACGGGCCAGCAGTTCGCGACGGGGACGGGCGGAACCGCGCTTTGCTGGAGCCAGTGAACCCAAACAAAAACAGCTACATAGAGAATCATCATCATTTAGATTCCTCCTGAATCCGCGCTCGGCAGCAACGGCCCGCCAGGCCCCCGCCCTTGCGCCCCCGGGGTCGATATTGACGCTCCGACCGCAAGCTTTCGTGTCGCCGGCGTACGAGACTTGCCCTCGTTTCCGCCCCGATCCCTACCGCTCGTCACCGGATGGTCACCGATTCACCATATTTTTTTCCTAGAGTCTGAGCTATATTTCGGGCGCAGCCGCTTGAGTGTGCTTGGATTCCACCACCGAAATAACAACAACTAACTGACGCCGACCTGTCACGGCTCGCGGCACACGCGATTCCGCGGGAGGCGTCCCACGAGGTAGTGATGAGCACTACATGGGAACAGCTTGAGGGGGCAGCCTTGTCGCTCGTGCGCTCGGGTCCGATCAAGGATCGGCTCGCCGAGGCGTATCGCAATCATCTGGCATTCGTCAGGGCGGAGGATCTGCCCGAGGCACTGCGCGAGGACTTCCGCGCCTGCCACGATGCGCTGACGCGCGAGCGTCCGTTGCGCGGCGAGGACGCAGTGCGCGCCACGGTGCGCAAGATGTCGAGCTACGAGGCCGACGAGCTCGCCTGCAGCGTGGTGCGCCTCTTTGCGGCGATCGTGCGCGAATGCGCCACGGATGCGGCGCACGCGGCGCATGGCCACGGCGCGGCCTTGAATGGTGGCGCGCTCAATGGCGCGGCGACCAACGGTGCAGCGCTCAACGGCTTCAACGGACTCGCCGCGGCGGCGCGCGCCAAGAACGGCGTTCCGCAGGTGATCGCGCTCTAATCGAGCTTGAACTCGATGGTGTCCCAGCGCGTCGTCTCCTCGTGACGCGCCTGACGGCGCAGCGCATCGACCAGAGCCCGCTCGTCCCAGTCGATCACCTCATTGGTGAGATCGAGGATCGCCTTAGGCGCCTCGCGGCCACCGCCGAAGGGCTTCATGAGTAGCACCGGCTTGTGGTTCGCCTGCGCGTAGAGCAGCTGGAAGGTGAGCAGGTCGGGCTGCGTGGCGTGCAGACTCGAGAGCGCGATCACCGCCTCGACCGGCGCGATCTGCCGCCGCAGGTCCTCGCGCAGCGCCTCCTTGTCGCCGCTCGGACGCTTGTCCGGCGTGCTGAAGTTCTTGTAGAAGAAATTGCGCGCGCTCTCCAGGTATTCGAACACGCGCAGGTAGTCGTCGCTGTTCTCCCAGGCATGCGTGACGAACAGACGCACAGGGTTGGCTTGCGACATCGGAACCCCCTGGGTCGCGGGTGGCGTCGGACTCAAGTCTCGCACACGGGCGGCAGAGCGCAAGAGCATGGCGCGCGTCGCCGCCGCACGACAGCTGCGTGCGGGATAGAATGCCTACCTTCGTGCGCCTGCTCGTCTACAACATCCGCTATGCCACCGGCACCGGTCCCGCCTTCCATCTGCCGGTGCCGGGCGCCGGCTACCTGCGCAGCAACCGCCGCGTCCTCACCGGCATCACCGAGTTCATCCGCAACGAGCAGCCCGACGTGGTCGGGCTCCTCGAGGTCGACACCGGCTCGATCCGCACCGGCATGCTGAACCAGGCCGAATACATCGCCGCGGAGCTGGGCCACTACTCGACCTTCCAGTGCAAGTACGGCAGCGGCTCGATCAACACCTTCATGCCGATCGTGCGCAAGCAGGCGAACGCGTTCCTGTCCGGGCCGAACATAGCCGGTGAGCGCTTCCACTACTTCGACACCGGCATCAAGCGCCTCATCATCGAGCTCGAGCTCACCGACGTGTGCGTGTTCCTGGTGCACCTGTCGGTGAAATTCCGCCATCGCCAGTACCAGCTGCGTTCGCTCCACGACCTGGTGGTGCAGGCGCCCAAGCCGGTGATCGTCGCCGGCGACTTCAATACCTTCTGGGGTACGCACGAGATCTACCTGTTCATGCGTGCCGCGGGACTGCGCAGCGCCAACACGGCGGGCCTGCCCTCCTTCCCCTCACGCGTACCGCGCATCGAGCTCGATTTCGTCCTGGTGAGCGAGGGCATCGAGGTCACGGGATTTCGCGTGCCGGACGTGCGCTTCTCGGATCATCGCCCGCTGGTCTGCGATTTCCTCGTCCACCCGCGCGATACCGTCCGCAAGGAGACGCCGGCCGTCCCGGCCGCCCAGAGCCTCGACTCATGAGCAACGACAGCACCCGCAACTGGAGCCTCGAGAAGGATGCCGACGGCGTCGCCTGGCTGACTCTCGATAAGCCCGGCACTTCGGCCAACGTGCTCTCGAGCGGGGTGCTCGTCGAGCTCGACGGCCTGCTCGCCGCGCTCGAGAGGGAGCCGCCGCGGGCTCTGGTGGTGCTCTCGGCCAAGAAGAGCGGTTTCATCGCCGGCGCCGACATCCGCGAGTTCACCGGCGTCACCGACGAGGACAGCGGCTATGTCCTGATCCACGCCGGCCAGCAGGTGCTCAACCGGCTCGCGGCACTCCCCTGCCCGAGCGTCGCCGCGATTCACGGCTTCGCGCTCGGCGGCGGCCTCGAGCTCGCCCTCGCCTGCCGTTACCGTGTGGCAGTCGGCGACGAGCGGCTGTCGCTCGGGCTTCCCGAGGTGCAGCTCGGCATTCACCCGGGCTTCGGCGGCACCGTGCGCGCGGTCCAGGTGGCAGGCGTGCGTGCCGCGATGGAGCTCATGCTGACTGGCAAGCCGGTGCGGGCCGACAAGGCGCTGCGCATCGGCCTGGTCGATGCTTTGACTTCTGAGGCGGAGCTGCGCGCCGCGGCGCGTGCGCTGGTACTGCGGAACCCGCCGCCGCGGCGGGCACCGTTGCTCGAGCGGCTGCTCGGCACGGCGCCGCTGCGGCCGCTGGTGCGCCGGTCACTCCTCGAGCAGGTGGCCCGCCGCGCGCCCCCCGATCATTACCCCGCCCCCTACGCCATCATCGACCTGTGGGCCCGCCACGGCGCGCGCGGCCCCGGCGCCTACGAGGCCGAGGCACGCTCGATCGCGCACCTTTTCACGACGCCTACCTCGCGCAACCTGGTGCGCGTCTTCCTGCTGCAGGACCGTCTGAAGAGCGCGGGCGGCAAGAGCCCGCTCGAGATCCGCCACGTGCACGTGGTGGGCGCGGGTGTGATGGGCGGCGACATCGCGGCATGGTCGGCCCTGCGCGGCTTCCGCGTGACGCTTCAGGACCGTGCCAGCGAGTACGTCGAGCCCGCCATCAAACGCGCCGCGGAGCTCTTCGACAAGCGCCTGCGCGATCCGGCCAGGAACGCCGCTGCCCGCGAGCGGCTGCGCGCCGACGTGGCCGGCGACGGGGTCGCCGAGGCCGACGTAGTGATCGAAGCCATCTTCGAGAACCTCGAGGCCAAGCAGGAGCTGTACGCGCGCCTCGAGCCGCGCATGAAGGCGGGAGCCGTGCTGGCCACCAACACCTCGAGCATCATGCTCGAGCCGCTCGCGGCCCGGTTGGCGCGGCCCGAGCGTCTGGTCGGGCTGCACTTCTTCAATCCCGTGGCGCAGATGCCGCTCATCGAGATCGTGCATGGCGAGCGCACCGACCCCGCGGTGGTGCAGGCCGCCACCGCCTTCGCGCGCCGCCTCGACAAGCTCCCGGTCCCCTGCCGCAGCGCCCCGGGCTTCCTGGTGAACCGGGTCCTGACGCCCTATCTCAACGAGGCGATGTACGCCGCCGAGGAAGGCGTCGCGCTCGCGACCATCGACCGCGCCGCCGTCCGCTTCGGCATGCCCATGGGGCCGATCGAGCTCGCCGACGTCGTGGGGCTCGACGTGGCAGCGCACGTCGGCGAGATCATCGCGCGCGAGCTCGGACAGCCCACCCCGCAGCTGCCGCGCCTCACGGCGCTGCTGGCGGCCAAGAAGCTCGGCCGCAAGAGCGGCGCAGGCTTCTACGTCTGGCAGGACGGCAAGCCGGTCAAGAACGCCGCCGCAGCCGGCGCCGCACCCGAGGACCTCGAGGACCGGCTCATCCTGGCGCTGGTCAACGAATGCGTGGCCTGCCTGCGCGAGCGCGTGGTCGAGGATCCCGACCTGGTCGACGCCGCCGTGATCTTCGGCACCGGCTTCGCGCCCTTCCGCGGCGGCCCCCTCGCTTATGCCCGTGCCCGCGGCACTGGCGCGGTCGTCGCGCGCCTCACGGAGCTTGCCGCACGTCACGGGAAGCGCTTCACGCCCGATGCCGGCTGGGCGCTGCTCGAGGCGGGACCGAAACCGTGAGGCCGCTGCGCGCGGTCGGGCTGACCCTGTGTGCTACCATCGAGCCGGCCTTAGTCCGCAGCCCTCGCCGGCGCGGTGCGCCTTAACTTAAGCGGTCGCTTCGGGAAGCCATGGCGGAAGAGCGCGAAACCAGCGTGCAGATGCTCAAGGCGTTCGCGCCCCTCGACGGCTTGAAGCGCGAGAACCTGGCGGCGCTCGCCAAGAAGATCACCGTGCGCACGCTCAACTCCGGGCGCCTCATGTTCGACCAGGGCGACACCGACAAGCGCACCTTCTGGCTGGTCAACGGGACACTCGAGATCAGCGAGGGCGAGCGCCCCGTCACGACGCTCAAGGGCGGTACCCCCGAGGCGCGCAACCCGCTCTATCCGCAGCTGCCGCGGCGCGTGAGCGCCCGCGCGCGCGGCGACGTGACCTATCTCTCGATCGACAGCGACCTGCTGGATGTCATGATCACCTGGGATCAGACCGGCACCTACGAGGTGGGCGAGCTGCAGACCCAGCTGCAGAATGCCGGCTCCGACGACTGGATGACGACGCTGCTGCAGACCAAGGCGTTCCATCGCATCCCGCCGGCGAACATCCAGGCGATCTTCCAGCGCCTGCAACGCACCCCGGTCAAGGCCGGCGAGGTCATCATCAAGCAGGGCGGCGAAGGCGACTACTTCTACATCATCGTCAGCGGCAAGTGCGCCGTGTCGCGCGAGACGCCGCTCAAGCAGGAAGGCATCCGCCTCGCTGAGCTGGGCGTCGGCGATACCTTCGGCGAGGAAGCGCTGATCGCCGAGGCCAAGCGCAATGCCACCGTCACCATGCTGACCGACGGCGTGCTGATGCGCCTGAAGAAAGAGGATTTCCGCGAGCTGATGAACGAGCCCCTGCTGCAGTGGGTGAGCCGCGAGCAGGCGAGCGAGATCGTCGCCAAGGGCGGACGCTGGCTCGACGTGCGCCTGCCGAGCGAGCATCAGACGCTCGCGATCGAGGGCGCGCTCAACATCCCGCTCTACCTGATCCGCCTCAAGCTCTCGACGCTCGATCCCAAGATCCCCTACGTCGTCTATTGCGACACCGGCCGGCGCAGCTCCGCGGCGGCCTTTCTGCTGGTCGAGCGTGGCTTCGACGCCTATGTGCTGAGCGGCGGTCTCTCGAACGACGCGACCACGGCGCGCACCGCCGCCGCGGCGCCGAAGCCTGCTGCCGCGACACCCAGAGCCGCACCGCCCGCCAAGCCTCCCGGCGCGCAGTAACGACTGATTCGGCAAGGACGCCGCGCTCGCGGCGCTACATGGTATGCGTGGCCTTGTCGCCCGACAGGGCGCCGGCGAGGTAGGTCTCGATCTTCTTCTGAGTCTGGCCGCGGTCCTGCTCGCTGAACTGCACGCCGATGCCGGCGGTGCGCTTGCCCTGCGCGCCCTTGGGCGTCACCCAGATCACCCGCCCGGCGACCGGCAGCTTCTCGTCTTCGCCCATGAGGTTCAGCAGCATGAACACCTCGTCGCCGAGGCGGTAGTTGCTGTTGGTCGGAATGAACAGCCCGCCGTTCTTCACGAACGGCATATAGGCAAGATACAGCGCGCTCTTGTCCTTGATGGTGAGCGTCAACAGACCTGGCTTGTTCGCGCCCGCTCTCACGGTCCTTTCCCCACTCGCAACGTGTATCGGTCGTGCGTTCATCCGTGCTTCCTATGCTGCGACGCCGGCACCGCGGGGTGCAAGCCGTCGTAACAGAGCCTCGAGCGCCAGTGCGCGGTTTAGCGGCACATCGAGCGCGATCCTTAACTCCCGGACCTCGTCCAGGAGCCCGAACAGCTCGCGTATATTCAAGAACGCCCGGGGTGCTGGCAAGTGGGTGCCAGCGCGCACTTCTGGCATTAAGTTGCCGGCGTCCGGGCCGCGGCGAATGCGTTCTGTGAGCCAATTCTCACAGCAGCGCAGCCTGAGCGGCAGGTCGCTCCGCGCCCAGCGCTCCGCGGCGGCGAGCGGGTCGGCCCTACCCTGCGCCAGTGCATCGAGCGTGTGAAGGGTCTCGGCGCCAATCTGCGCGAGCGCCCCCGGGTCGGCCTCGAGCAGCTTGAGCGGCGCCTCGCCCACGGTGTCGAGCGCCGCGTCCCACTCGCCGGGGCCGCGCACGTCCACCAGCCAGGCCACCGCCTCGGCTCGCTGCGGCGCGTGCACCGCGAGGCGCTGGCAGCGGCTCAGGACCGTCGCGGGCAGCCGCGAGGGCTCGCTCGCCACCAGCGCAAGCAGCGTGCGCGGCGGGGGCTCCTCGAGAGTCTTCAGCAGCGCATTGGCGGCAAAGCGGTTCATGGAGTCCGCCGGCCTGAGGACGCCGACCTTGTAGCCCCCCGCGTGGCTCGTGAGGGCGAGCTCGGATGCGAGGTCGCGCACCTGCTCGATGCGGATCTGGCGCGAATCCTCGAGCGGCGTCACGAGCGTGAGGTCCGGATGCTGCCAGGCGAGCGACCGACGGCAGGCGGTGCAGCTCCCGCAGGGAGCCTCTCCGGGCCGTTCGCATAGCGCGAGACGCGCGGCCCAGTGAGAGAGCCAGTCGCCACCCGCCCCGGGCGCCTCGTGGATGAGCAGCGCGTGCGGCAGCCGGCCGGCGCGCTGAGCGGCGGTGAGCGCGGCCATAGCCGGCGCGATCCAGGGCGGCGCGGTTTCCGCCGGCACTCTCAAGCGAGGTCCTCCAGGATGTCCTCGACCCGAGCCTCGACCTCATCGAGCGGCGCGGCCGCATCGATGACGTGGAAACGCCGCGGCTCGCGGCGTGCCAGCTCGAGGTAGCCTGCGCGGACCTTCTCGAAGAAGGCGATCGTCTCGTTCTCGAAGCGATCCGTGCGGCCGCCTGCCCGCCCGCGCGCCCGGGCAAGCCCGACGCTGACCGGCAGATCGAGCAGCAGCGTGCAATCGGGCGCGAGGCCGCCGTGGACGGCCGCTGCGAGCGACTCGATGAGGTCAGCGTCCACGCCCCGCCCGCTTCCCTGGTAGGCGCGGGTCGCATCGGTGAAGCGATCGCACACCACCCACTCGCCGCGCGCCAGCGCCGGCCGGATGACGCTCTGCAGGTGCAGGTCGCGCGCGGCGAACATGAGCAGCGTCTCGGTCACCGCAGAGAGCGGCTCCGGCCCGCGCTCGAGCACGATCTGCCTCAGGCGCTCGGCGAGCGGCGTGCCGCCCGGCTCACGTGTCAGCCGCCCCGCGATGCGCCGCTGCGCGAGCCACGCGAGCACGAATTTAGCGATCGTCGACTTGCCGGCGCCCTCGATACCCTCGAGCGTGATGAAGCGGGCGGTCACGGGCGGGTACTCCGACCCGCGGCAGGTGGTGCGTGCTGCTGGCGCAGCCGTGCGAGATAGGCCTGCACGGCGGAATTATGCTCCGCGAGGGTTTTCGAGAAATGGTGCGCCCCGTCCCCGAGGCCCGTGGCGACGAAGTAGAGCTCGCCCATCTCATCGGGCCGCACCGCCGCCATGAGGGACTCACGCCCTGGAAGCGCGATCGGCGTCGGCGGCAACCCGGCGCGGGTGTAGGTGTTGTAGGGCGTATCGGCGAGCAGGTCGCGTGTGTGAATCGAGCCGTCGTACCGCGCCCCGAGGCCGTAGATCACCGTGGGATCGGACTGCAGCCGCATGCCCTTGCGCAGGCGGCTCACGAAGACGCCGGCGATACGGCTGCGCTCGGACTTGAGCTGTGCCTCCTTCTCCACCATCGAAGCGAGGATAAGCGCCTGGCCTGGACGGTCGAAGGGGAGCGCCGGGCTGCGCTCGCTCCAGGCCGCGGCCAGCGCCTCACTCATCTTCTCGTAGGCAAGACCGAGGATGACCACATCCGCGGTGTTCGCGGCAAAGCGATAGGTGTCGGGGAAGAAACGCCCTTCAGGGTTCTCGTCCGGATGCCCGAGCGCCGCCATCACTTCGGCGGGGGTCTTGCCGGCGAGCGTGTGGGTCACGTCGGGCTCGTGAGCGAGCAGCTCGAGGAAGTCGGCGAAGGTCGCGCCCTCGACCACCGTCAGCTGCTCGAGGAGCACCTTACCTTCCTCGAACATCGCGAGGATCTCCTCGGGGCTTGCGCGCGCCGGGATCTCGTAGGTCCCGGCCTGCACACGCGGGCGCAGGCCGCTGAGACGCAGGTACCACTCGAGCTGACGGGCGTCGCGCACCACTCCCACTCCCTGAAGCTGCACGAGCACTGAGCGCAGGCTCGCGCCCTGCGCCACCTGAATGCGGGTCGGCAGCGCGGCGGGCCCCGCGCCCCGGTACTCGCGCTCGAGGTGCTGCCAGATCACGCCGGCGGCAGCGCCGGCGACGGCCAGCACCAGCGCCGCGATCACGAGCGCGCGGCGTGGCCAGCGCCCGCCCTCACGCATCGGCGGCCTCCGCCAGCAGAGGCGCGAGGCGCTGCTGCAGCGCGCGGGTCACCTCACCCGGCTCCAGGGTGCGCCCGGCGAGCGCCCACACGGGGCGGAGCCCGATCACCGCACTGGTGAGAAAGAGCTCCCGCGCGCGTGCGAGGTCCGTGCCGTCGAGCACCGTTTCCTCCACCGCGAGGCCAGCCCGTGCCGCCTCACGCAGCACCACCTGCCGCATGATCCCCGCGACGCCGCAGCGATCGAGGAGCGGCGTCCTGAGCACCGCACCCTCGACGAGAAACACGTTGCTCATGACCCCTGAGACCAGCCTCCCGCTTGCCGAGAGCATGAGCGCCTCGGCAATGCCGGGATCGGTCCACTCCCTGCGCGCCAGTACCTGCTCCAGGCGGTTCAGATGCTTCAGGCCGGCGAGCGCCGCATTTTCCGCCAGCCGCGTCGTCGAGAGGCGCACCCGCACGCCCTCCCCGGCCGGGCGCGGATCCTCCGTCTCCCAGCGATAGCGCAGCATCACGCGCGTCGCCTGCTCGGCTCCGGTGGTTCCATAGCCGCGCGCGAGGGCCGGACCCCGCGTGAGCACTATCTTGACGATCGAGCGATCCGACTCGGCCGCGGCGCTGAGGATCTCACACCGCAGCTCTTCGGGCGCGGTCAAGGCGATGCCCAGCCGCGCGCAACCGCGCGTCAGTCGCTCGAGGTGCAGCTTGAGAAACCGCGGCCTGCCGCCGACGCAGGCGATCGTCTCGAAGAGGCCGTCGCCGTAGTGGAGCCCGCGCTCCAGCGGTGACAGCACGCCCCCGGGTGCGCCGTTCACCCACACCGCCGCCGGCGCGCCGTCCGCCGTCATGCGCGCTCCTCGAGCGCCCGCAGCAGCCCCCGGGCCTTGGCACGCGTCTCCTCGAGCTCCCGTTCGGGATCGGAGTCCGCGACGATGCCGGCTCCGGCACGGAAGCCCAGCGCCGAACCGGTGAGCGTCATGGTGCGGATGAGGATGTTGAGGTCGAGCTGTCCGTCGACGGTGAGATAGCCGAGCGAGCCGGTGTAGGCGCCGCGGCCCAGGCATTCGAGCTCGGCGATGATCTGCATGCAGCGGAACTTCGGGCACCCGGTGATCGTGCCGCCGGGGAATACCGCGCGCACGGCGCCGAGCGGCGTCACGTCCGTACGCAGCACTCCGGTGACGTTCGACACGATGTGGTGCACGTGCACGTAGGACTCGATGGTCATCAGCTCATCGACGCGCACCGTGCCCGGCTCGCAGAGCCTGCCGAGGTCGTTGCGCTCGAGATCCACCAGCATGATGTGCTCGGCACGCTCCTTGGGATGCATCGCGAGCTCCGGGATCTCGACGGCATCGCCCCCGGCACGGCGGCTGCGCGGGCGCGTGCCGGCGATCGGCCGCGTGTCGATGCGCCGGCCGGCGACCCGTACCAGCCGCTCCGGAGAGGAGGAAAGAAGCGCCAGACCGCGCCACTGCGCGAGCGCGGCGAAGGGCGCCGGGTTCGCCGCGCGCAGGCGGGCGTAGAGCGCCGCTGCGGCCGCCGCACCCGAGCCCGACACCTCGACGCTCCAGGGGCGTGACAGGTTGGCCTGATAGATGTCCCCGGCGCGCACGTACTCCTTGGCGCGTGCCACGTGTGCAAGGAATACCTGCGGATCCTCCTCGAGCACCGAGCGCACCTGGAGCGTCTCGCGGGGATCGGGCAGCGATGCGGCCGCGTGCGCATCGGCCGAGATCCGCGCCACTGCCTCGGCGGCGTCCCCTTCCCCGACCGCGAACACACGGCCGCTGCCGAGCTCGTGGACGAGCGCACAGGGGGTGCGCAGCGCGAACGCCACCCAGGGAAGCGGGGTGCGCGGCAGCTTGAGCTGCGGCTCGATCTCCTGCGCGAGCTCGTAGCCGAGATAGAGCGCCCACCCGCCCGTGAACGGCAGCCCGGCCGCGGCAGGCGGCGCCGGGTGCGCACGAGCCGCCGCGCCTTCCCGGCGCCACCAGCTCTCCAGTGCGGCGAGGAAGCTCCGGCCCTCGATGGTGGTGCCGTCGGCGCCCAGGCGTCCGTCCGCGCCGAGCCAGAGCGCGCCGCGCGGCTCGGCGAGCAGCAGGCTTGCCTGACTCAGGGGGCCCGCGGCCGCGCTGTCGAGCAGCAGCGGATAGCGCGCGGGATCGGCCGCCGCCAGGCGGCGCAGCACCGCGGGCGGAACCTCGAGCTCGCGAACGAGAGGTGCGTGCGTAGCGGAAAGCCCGTGAGGCGCGCTGCGCGGCGCTAGCTCAGGCGCCGGAAGATGACCGAGCCGTTGGTGCCGCCGAAGCCGAAGGAATTCGAGAGGCTCACGTCGATCTTCATGCGCCGCGCGGTGTTCGGCACGTAGTCGAGGTCGCACTCCGGATCCGGGGTGCGGTAATTGATGGTGGGGGGCGCCACGCCGTCGCGGATCGCGAGCACGGAGAAAATCGCCTCGACCACTCCGGCCGCACCCAGCAGGTGCCCGGTCATCGACTTGGTGGAGCTCACCGCGATGCGCCCGGCGCGCTCACCGAAGGCGCGCTTCAGGGCGACCGTCTCCGCCTTGTCGCCGAGCGGCGTGGACGTGGCGTGCGCGTTGATGTATTGCACCTGCTCGGGATTCAGGGCCGCGTCCCGCAGCGCGTTCACCATGGAGAGCCGCGCGCCCTCGCCATCCTCGGGGGGCGCGGTGATGTGATAGGCATCCCCGCTCATGCCGAAGCCGACCAGCTCCGCATAGATACGCGCACCGCGGCGGCGTGCGTGCTCGAGCTCCTCGAGCAGCACCGCTCCGCCGCCATCGCCCAGCACGAAGCCGTCGCGGTCCTTGTCCCACGGGCGACTCGCCTCGGTGGGAGCGTCGTTGCGGGTCGAGAGCGCCTTGGCCTGACCGAAGCTCCCGAGTCCGCAGCGCGTCGTCGCCATCTCGCCGCCGCCTGCGATGATCACGTCGGCATCGCCGTACTGGATGGTGCGCATGCCGAGCCCGATCGCATGCGTCGAGGTGGTGCAGGCAGTCACCACGCCGAGATTCGGGCCCTTGAGCCCGTAGCGGATCGACAGGTGCCCCGCGATCATGTTGATGATCGTGGCGGGGACGAAGAACGGGGAGATCTTGCGGGGATTGTTGGCCTTGAGATACTCGCTGAAGTCTTCTTCGATGGTCCAGAGTCCGCCGATGCCGGCGCCGCACACCGCCCCGCAACGGGTCGGATCGGTCTTGTTGAAATCGATGCCGGAGTCGGTGACGGCCTGCACGCCGGCGGCAACGCCGTAGTGCATGAACTCGTCCATGCGGCGCGCCTCTTTCGGCGGCAGGTACTGCCCGACGTCGAAGTCGCGCACCTGTCCGCCGATACGCACCGGAAACGCCGACACGTCGAAGCGTGTCACCGGGCCGATGCCGCTCTCACCGCGCAGGATCGCGTCCCACGCCGACTGGACGGTGCTGCCGACCGGAGACACCACCCCGAGACCCGTGACGACGACGCGGCGCTTGCTCACGGTTTCCTACTATGGCGCGCGCTGACGGTCAGGACTTCGCGCGGCGCTCGTTGATGTAGTCGATAGCCTGATGGACGGTGGTGATCTTCTCGGCGTCCTCGTCCGGGATCTCGATCTCGAATTCCTCCTCGAGGGCCATCACCAGCTCGACGGTGTCGAGCGAGTCGGCTCCCAGATCGTCGACGAACGAAGCGTCGTTCGTGACCTGCTCCTGTTTGACGCCCAGCTGTTCGGCAACGATGGCCTTGACCTGCTGCTCGACTGTGCTCATTAGCGGTTGGTCCTCTGTCGCTTATTAAAGGCTCGAAATCCGCCCGCCGGCACGCACCTAAGCCGGACGGCGGGCGCGGTATTGTAGGGGAACACCCCCCGGGCTGCCACTCGGGGCCCCATTGTGCGAGTGGTTGTTTTTACTGGTGAAACTGCCACCCCGCTCGCTCGGCGCAGGCCGCGGCTGGCCTGCGCCTGTGGCGCGCGGCCAACGCTTCTCACGGCATATACATGCCGCCGTTAACGTGCAGCGTCTCCCCCGTGATGTAGCCGGCCTGGGGGGACGCAAGGAACAGCACCGCGGCGGCAATGTCCTCCGGAGTCCCGAGCCGCCCGAGCGGCACGCGCGTCAGGAGCGCCGCACGCTGCTCCTCGGTGAGCGCGCGCGTCATGTCGGTGTCGATGAATCCCGGCGCGACTGCGTTCACCGTGATGCCGCGCGAGGCGAGCTCCTGGGCGAGCGACTTGGTCAAGCCGAGGAGCCCGGCCTTGGCGGCCGCGTAATTCGCCTGTCCCGGGTTGCCGGTGAGGCCGACGACCGAAGTGAGATTGATGATGCGGCCGCGGCGCTCCTTCATCATGCGCCGCACGCACGCCTTGCAGAGGCGGAACGCCGCGGTGAGATTGGTGGCGATGACGCGATCCCAGTCCTCCGGCTTCATCCGCAGCAGCAGCACGTCGCGCGTAATCGCCGCGTTGTTCACCAGAATCGTCGGCAACTCGCCTGCGGCCTCGAGCTCGGCGATGAGCGCATCGATCGAGGCGGGATCGCCCGCGTCCAGCTGCGCACCGCGACCGTTGTATCCGTGCGACGCAAGCGCCGCGGTGAGTTTCGCCGCGCCCTCGGCGCTGGTCGCGGTGCCGATCACGCGCGCCCCCGCCTTCCCTAAGGCCAGCGCAATCGCGTGCCCGATTCCGCGCGAGGCGCCGGTCACCAGAGCAATTTCGTTCTCAAGCATGACTGCCCTCTCGGGTGGCTTTGAGCGCGGCGTCGATCGAGGCCCCATCCTCGAGCGCAAGAAACTCGAGCCCCGCGCGCCGTTCGATACGGCGATTGAGCCCGGTCAGCACCCGCCCCGGTCCGCACTCGATGACCTCCTCGACGCCGGTCGCGACCAGCGCGCGCAGCGTCTCGGTCCAGCGCACCGGGCTCGACAGCTGCCGCACCAGGAGATCCCGGATCTCGGGCGGGTCGGCGTGCGCCGTGGCATCGACCGCGCTCACGTAGCGCAGGCGGGGCGGCTTCAGACTCACCACCGACAACCGGCCCCGCAGCCGCTCGGCGGCGCCGCGCATGAGAGTGCTGTGGGACGGCACGCTCATTGGGAGCATCACGACGCGCTTGGCGCCGCGCGCCTTCGCCGCCGCGATCGCGCGCTCGACGGCGGCGCTCTCGCCGGCGATCACCACCTGCCCGGGCGAGTTGAAATTCGCCGCTTCCACGACCGAGCCGGGACCCCCGCCCGCGGCGGCCTCGCGGCAAGCGGCCTCCACCTCCGCATCCTCGAGGCCGAGGACCGCGGCCATGGCGCCGGTGCCCACCGGGACGGCCTCCTGCATGACTTCGCCGCGGAAGCGCACCAGGCCCACGGCCGCACGGAACTCGAGCGCTTCGGCACACACCAGCGCGGTGAACTCCCCGAGACTGTGCCCGGAGACGATTGCAGGCTCAGCCCCGCCGCGTGCGCGCCAGCAGCGCCAGGTGGCAACGCCGGCGGTGAGCAGCGCCGGCTGGGTGCGCTCGGTCGCGTTGAGCGCCTCCTCGGGACCCTCGCTCACGAGCTTCCACAGGTCGTAGCCGAGCACCGCCGAGGCCTCATCGAACGTGACGCGCACGGTCGCATCCGCCGCGGCCAATGCACCGAGCATGCCGATCGATTGCGAGCCCTGTCCCGGAAAGACGAACGCGAACGCCATGCCCACCCCGGAAACGCCGTGAGGGCGAAAATTATACCGGCTTGGCTCGAGGCCTCAGGCACGCGGCCGCCGCGAGCCCGCCCAGCACCCCATAGAGGTGCGCCTCGGTCACCACCGGCAGCCCCGCGGAGATCGGCAGCGCGCCCATCCACTGTTCCCAGGCGAGCTTGCCGGCGAGGAATGCCGCGAGCACCCAGCCCTCAGGCTCGCCCCGACGCAGCCGCGCGAGCGCGCCGGCCGCCATGGCGCCGTGCAGCGCTCCCGAGGAACCCACGTACCAGCGCAGGGTCGAATCCCACAGCCACAGTCCCGCATCGATGGCAGCGATCGAGGCCAGCACGATGGCGGCCCACTGCCGCGGCGTGTAGTCGCGGGCGAACAGCGCCCACACCAGCAGGGTCCCCAGGCAGTTCAGCAGCACGTGGTGCAGGTCGAGGTGAACCAGGTGCGCCGTCAGCAGCCGCCACAGCTCGCCCCGGGCGAGCGCTACGCGGTCGTAGCGCAGGAGCACGCGCCCGGGGTCGCCGGTCGCGGCGATGAGGAGCAGCAGCGCGCAGAGCGCGAGCAGGGCCCACCCGTAAGTCGCGTCGCAATTGAGCGACCGCAGCAGCCGAGCCACGTGGTTCACGAAGGTCAGAGCCCCCCATTTGTTATGATCCGACCCGCTTTTCAACCGGCGGCCGGTGCCGCCCGCGAGCGCCACGTTATGAAGACAAAAGAGGTTAGCAGAGGCCGCATCACCCGGTACGCCCGGACGCGCGGCTTCACCCTCATCGAGATCATGGTGGTGGTAATCATCATCGGGCTGCTGGCAGCGGTGATCGTGCCGAGCGTGATGAAGCGCGTCGATGACGCCAAGGTGGCGAAGGCGAAGGAGGACATCCAGAGCCTCGAGACGGCGCTCACGATGTACTACATGGATAACTCCAAGTACCCGACCAACGAGCAGGGGCTCACCGCCCTGAGCACGCAGCCGACCGATCCCACCATCAAGAACTGGAAGGCCGGCGGCTACATCGAGCGCATCAGCAAGGATCCCTGGGGGAACGACTACCAGTTCCTCTTCCCCGGCACGCACGGCAAGGCCTACGACCTGTGCTCCCTCGGCGCCGACGGTCAGCCCGGCGGCGACGGCATCAATGCCGATATCTGCAACTGGAATCTCAACCAGTAGCGCGCCGCTGCGGCGCCGGCGCACCGGAGATCGGGCCGGCTCCGGGTTCACACTGATCGAGATGCTGATGGTCGTGCTGATCATCGGGCTGGTATCGGCGGGAATACTGCTCACGGCGAGCCTGACCGGGCGCGACCCCGACCTGACGCGTGAGAGCGACCGGCTCTTCGCCCTGATCAACTACGCGCGCGAGCAGGCGGAGCTGCAGACGCGCGAGTACGGGATCCTGTTCCAGGAGGACGGCTACGAGTTCCTCGTCTACGACCCGCAGCTCGCGCAGTGGCGCGGCGTATTCGAGGACGACGCGCTCACCGCGCGCAAGCTCCCGGCCGGCGTCGGCGTGCGGCTCGTGGTGGAGACCCGGCCGGTGGTGCTGCGCCGCCCGGTAGACGCTCACGACAAGACCCCGCAGGTGATGATCTACTCCAGCGGCGACCTCACCTCCTTCGCGGTGATCCTCGAGCGCGACGGCGGGGTACGCAGCGTCACGCTCGCGCAGGACGACCAGGGTCAGCTCGTCGAGCAGCCGCTCGTCGAGGCACGCGCGCCATGAGCGCCGGGCGGCTCGGCGGCGCGCGCGGCTTCACGCTGATCGAGGTACTGGTGGCGCTGGCGATCGTCACGGTGGGCATGGCGGCCGTGCTCGGCACCGTCTCTTCCTCGGCGGACACTGAGGTCTACCTGCGCGACAAGACCTTCGCGAACTGGGTGGCGCTCAACCAGATCGCGCAGGTGCGCGTGAGCGGCCAGCTGCCCGCGCCGGGCAAGAGCGACGGGGACAGCGAGTTCGCCGGGCGCAAGTGGCACTGGCACCAGGAGGTCACCACGACCCAGGTGCCCGGCATGGTGCGCATGGATGTCAGCGTGCGCCCCGCCGACGCGCAGAGCACGGACAGCGATCGCGGCTGGTACGCGACGGTGAGCGGCATCTCCGGCGATGCAGTCGGAGCGCCGCGTGGCGATCTTCCCGACTGGGGCGCACAGCTGCTCACACCCGGCTCGAACGCGGCCGGCGGAACGCCCGCGACCACCCCGGGAGCGACCCCGGGGACGGCGCCCGGCGTATCACCCACAGGTCCCCAGCAGCCCGGCCCCCCGACCCGGCAACCCCCGGGCTCGCAATGAGCCGCGGCCGCCTCACGCGCGGTCCCGGCGTGCGACGGCCCGCGCGGGGTTTCACGCTGCTCGAGCTCCTGGTGGCGCTGTTCATCGCAGCCCTCATGTTCGCCATGGGCTACGGCGCCATCAGCGAGGCCATCACGGCGCGCGCCTCGCTCAAGGAAAAGCAGGCACGGCTCCTCGAGCTGCAGACCGCGGTGCGCGTCCTCGAGCAGGACTTCGTGCAGCTCGTGCCGCGCCCGGTGCGCCAGCCGATCGGCGATGAGCCCTCGCAGCCTGCCCTGCAGGCCAGCCCGGGCGGAACGCAATCCGCCGGTCCCGTGTCCTCGCTCGGCTCAGGGAGCGCGCCCACCTCCTCGCAAGGCACGACCAGCGGGACGCCGCCGCTCATCGCGCTGACGCGCGGCGGCTGGGCGAATCCGACCGGCCTGCAGCGCCCGGCGCTGCAGCGCGTCGCCTACTTTCTCGAGAACGGCACGTTGCGGCGCGAGTACTGGTTTGTGCTGGACCCGACCCTGTCGAGCACCACGGCCCGGCGCGACCTGCTGAAGAAAGTGAAGTCGGTGACCTTGCAGTTCCTGGACCTCACTCACACCTGGCAGGCGCAGTGGCCACCTGCCACCGTGGTCGGCGCGCAGGCGCTCGAGAGCAGTCTGCGCATCCGGCCGCTCGCCGTGCAGGTCACGATCGATACCGAGGACTTCGGCAAGATCGTGCGCATCTTCGAGGTGGCCGGCTGATGCGGCATTGCGCACTCCGCGGCCGCCGTGGCTGCAGTGCCGGCCCGCCGCATGCGCAGCGCGGCATCGCGCTGCTCGTGGCGATCCTCCTGGTCGCGCTCGGCACGATCCTCGCCGCCGCGATCGCCTACGAGAACGCCATGACGTTCCGCCGCGGCGCCGCAACCTACGCATTCGACCAGGGGCTGCTCGTGCAGCAGGGCGCCGAGGCCCTGGCGGCGTATGGGCTGCGCCTCGCGCAGAAGTCCGACCCGCAGCATACCTATGCCTCCGAGGGCTGGGCCCAGCCGGTGGGACCCTTCGAGGTGGTGCCGGGCGTGATGCTCACCGCCTCACTCGAGGACCTGCAGGGGCGCTTCAACCTCAACAGTCTGGTGAGGCAGGACGGCACACCCGATCCGGTCGAGGTGACGGCGTTCCAACAGCTGCTCGTCCTGCTCGGGCTCGAGCCGAAATGGGCCGGATACGTGGTGGACTGGATCGACCGCGACATCGTGCCCTCGGTTCCCGACGGCGCCGAGGACAGCGTCTACATGGGTCAGACGCCTGCCTACCGCACACCCAACCGCTACATCACCAGTGCCAGCGAGCTGCTCGCGCTCCCGGGATTCGGGCGCGAGCGTTACGTGGCTCTGGCACCCTACGTGACCGCGCTCCCCTACGGCGTCAAGCTCAACATCTGCACCGCCAAGGGCCCGGTGCTCGATGCGTTTCTCGGCCACGGCGATTTCTCCAGCGACCTCGACGGACTCGCCAAGAACCGCGCGACGGCGAGCGGCTGCTTCCCCAAGCTGAGTGATTACCAGGCCGCGGCGGACCCGGCCACCTGGAAGAACATCTCCTCGCAGCTGCAAATGACCTCGAGCTACTTCCGCCTGACGAGTCTCATCACTATTGGCAGCACCGAATTCAACTTGTACAGTCTTCTCATGCAGGACCCAACGGGTCAGGTGCGTCCGATCCTGCGCAGCTACACACCCGATTGATGGAGCCCCCCGCACATGGCTGACTGGCTGCTGCTGCGTCTGCCGCGTACGCCGCGGGAGCCGGCCACCTGGCTGATCGCGAGTGCCGCCGGCGCGCCGCTCGCCGCGACGCAGACCGGGCCACTGGAGGCTGCCGCCGCAGCCGCCGCCGGCCGACGCGTGTGCGCGCTGGTGCCGGGGAGCGACGTGCTGCTCGCGGAGCCGGAGCTCCCCGTCAGGAGCGGCGTGAAGGCACAGCAGCTCGTGCCCTATGCGCTCGAGGAGCAGCTCGCCGACAACATCGACGAGCTGCACTTCGCCCTCGGCCGCCGCTCGGCCGACTCACAACGCACGCCGGTGGCGGTGGTGGCGCGCGCGCTGCTGGACGAGTGGCTCGGGGCCTTGCGCCGCGCGAGCCTCGAGCCCGAGTGCCTGTACGCCGACAGTGAGCTGCTGCCGGCCAATCCGGGCCAGGCGGTCATCCTCCTCGAGGAGGACACCGTGTTCGTGCGCGCACCCGGCGCGCCGCCCGTCACCTTGCCGGTCGATGCCCTCGCCGAGGCGCTCACCATCGCCGGATCGCCGCCGCGCACGCTCGCGCCGACGGCTGGGGCGCCCCAGGACAGCGGCACGGCCGCGGCGGCCCGCGGACTTATCCTCTACGGCGGTACCGCCGAGTGGCAGCAGCATTCGGCCGAGGTCGAGGCGGCGCGCGAGCGCTTTGCCAGCGTCAAGGTTCAACTGCTCGGCGATGGCCCGCTCGCGCTCTTCGCGCAGCAGCTGCCGACGACCAGCGCGATCAACCTGCTGCAGGGGAGCTATGCACCGAAGAGCGTGCGGGGCGCGGGGCTGTCTGCCTGGCGCGTCGCGGCGCTGCTGCTGCTCTCGCTCATCGCGCTGCACGTGGTGGGCAAGGCCGCGCAGCTGCGTGTCCTCAAGGGCCGGGAGCAGCAGGTCGATGCGTCGATTCGCGACACCTTCCACCGCGCCATGCCCGGGGAGCCGAGCACGACCGATGCGCGGCGGCGCATGGAGCAGCGGCTGCTCGCCGTGCGCAGCGGCGGCGCATCGAACGGCCTGCTTGGCGCGCTGCAGGCCGTGGCCCAGGCCCGCGGCGCAGCCCCGGGCGCGAGCCTCCAGTCGCTCAACTTTCACGACGGCCTCCTCGAGCTCACGGTGAATGCTCCCGATGCCGCGAGCCTCGATCACTTGAGCCACGAGCTGCGCAACAGCGGCTGGCAGGCGGATCTGGTCGGCGGCAACACCGTTGGCAGTGCGTACCAGGGGCGACTCCAGATCCGCGCCCGGGGCCCCTAGCATGAAGCTCGCCGCCGACAGTCTCTCTCTCGATGGCGTGCAGCGGTGGTTCGCGGCGCTCGCGGAGCGCGAGCGCCGCATCGTGACGGTCGGCGCCGCGCTCGCGCCGGTGCTGCTGATCCTCGGGGTGCTGCTGCCGCTCGACCGCAGCGTCGCCCAGGCGCACGAGCGGCTCCTCAAGAAGCGCAGCGACCTCGCCTGGATGCAGGGCGTGGCTCCCGAGCTCGCCGCCTCGCCGCAGCCGCCCTCCGCCGCCGGAGAATCGCTGCTCGTGATCGTCGATCGCTCGGCACGCGAGTCGGGACTCGCCGGGACGCTCGCCGGCAGCGAGCCTGCCGGGCCCGGCGGCCTGTCGCTGCGGCTGCAGAAGGCGCCCTTCGATGCGCTCATTGCCTGGCTCGCGCGGCTCGCGCAGCAGAACGGCATCCGCGTGGACTCGGCCACCATCGACAGTGCCGGCGCTCCGGGCCTCGTGAACGCCGCCGTCTTGCTGCACGCGGGTTGAAGTGCCGCGCACGCTGCGGTTCGTGCTGCTCGCCGCGGCTGCCTTCGCGGTCATGCTGCTTGCGCGGCTGCCGGCCAGCTGGGTGGTGCCGCGTACCGGGGCCCTCGCCTGCGCGAGCGCCGACGGCTCGGTCTGGCGCGGCGCGTGCAGCGGCCTCACGGTCGCGCGCGCCCCCTTCGGCGACCTCGCCTGGGATCTCGCGCCGCTCAGGCTCCTCACCGGCTCACTCGCCGCCCACGTGGTGCTCACGCACGGCCCGGTGACGGGAAGCGCCGATGTCGCGCTGAGGCTCGGCGGCCGCGTCGAGCTGCGCAACCTGGTCGCCGATCTGCCGCTCGACCCGCGGCAGCTTCCGCGCCTGCCGCCGCAGCTGCGCGGCAGCGTGCACACCGACCTCGCGCTCGCGCGCATCGAGCACGGCGCGCTAACCGAGCTCAAGGGGCGGCTCGAGGCGCACGATCTCACCCAGCGCACCGGCCATGTCACGCGGCTCGGCAGCTACGCCGTCACGTTTCCGGGCGGCGGGCCCGAGCCCGTTGGCACGGTGGTGGATCTCGGCGGGCCGTTGGCCGTGCAGGGGACACTGCGCCTGACGAAGCAGCCCGGTTACGTGCTGGAAGGCACCGTCGCCCCTCGCGCCGACGCCGCACCCGAGCTCGTCGGCGACCTGCAGTACCTCGGCAGCCCCGACGCGCTCGGCCGCCGGCCCTTCAATATCGCCGGCACGCTCTGAGCCCAGGCCCGGCAGGACGCCCCGATCCGGCGCCTTGTACTAGCCGAGCTCGCGGAACGCACCGAGCAGCGGGAAGTACAGCGCCGCGCGCACCGGCTGCGCGCCGAGCGCGCGCGCCAGGTCGCGGTAGGTAGCGAGCTGCGTGCGGTAGCGCTCGATCTCCTGCTCGAGGAACTCGCTGAGTCCCCCGCCCTCGTGCGCGCTCGTCTTGTAATCGATCACCCAGCGCGTGCCCTGCTCATCGATGAAGCAGCGGTCGATGACGACACTGCGCAGGCGTCCCTCGCTCACGCCCGAGAGCTCCCACTCGCTGTGCGCTTGCGGGTGGGCGCTGTCGAGAATCCAGCGCCCGCGCTCGTCGGCGAGCGTCTGCCGGAGCGCGGCGAGCACGCTCGCCTGCGCCCGGGGGCGCTCGCGCTCCGGCACGCCGGCGCGCCTGAGAGCCACGAGCACCGTCTCGCTCTCTTTCTCGATCACGTCCGCCGGCGGCAGGGGCACCGCGCGCGAGAGCCGCGCGAGCCAGCCGTGCACGACTGTGCCGATGTGGCGCTGCGTTTCGCCCACCCAGCTGAACTCGGTCGGCTCGGCCGCGAGGTACGCTTTCGGCAGCTGCTCGATCGCGACCCGCGGCGGTACCGGCGCAGGCTGCCAGCTCGGCCGCAGCCGCAGCAAGGGGCCCGTGCGCGCCGGCGCCGCCGCAGCCGCGGCCGCAGCGGCAGTGGTCTCGAAGCGCGGCGCGAGCGCCGGCCAGAGCGCGGCGAGGGCGCTGCGCCGGTCGGGCTTCACGGCGCCGTCGGCGCCCGCCGCCGGAGCGGCGGACAACCACAGCGTGCGCCGCGCGCGTGTCGCCGCCACGTACATGAGGCGCCGCCGCTCGTGAAGGTCGTGCTGGCGGATGAGATCCTTGAGGTAGACGTTGAGATCACCTTCCTCCTCCCGCGCGCCCACCGCCGGCGCCGGCGCGATGAGCAGGTTGCTGGCGCGCGCCGCACTCGGCAGGTCGATCCAGCGCAGCAGGCGCCGCTCGGGCGCACGTGTGGTCCGCTCGAGCGCCGGGACCAGGACGTGGTCGAACTCGAGTCCCTTGGCGCGGTGGATGGTCATCACCTGCACGGGGTTGTCGCCCGCCGCCGGCGCGCTGTAGAGATGTTCGAGCAACGGTCCGAGGTCCTCGGGCCCGCGCCACCCGAGCGTGGCCGCCCGCTCGGCGAGGGCTGCGAAGAAACTGCGGGCATCGGCGAGCTCGTGCGACGCGTAGGCATCGCTCGCGCCGAGGCGCAGCCAGGTCGCCTCGAGCCAGCTCGCCACGGGCTCGGCGCCGCGGCCCGCGAGGGCCTCGCCGAGGACGGCGCGCAGCCGCTCGAGGTGCACCCGGTCGGCGGGGTCGCAGCGTGCCAGGCGGTCGGGATTGCCGAGCGCCTCGAAGAGGAGCTCGGGATCGCCCGGGCCCGAGAGCGCCGTCAGTGTCGCCAGGCGCGCGCCGCACCACGGCGCGCGCAGCACCGCGAGCCATGCGGCGCGGTCGGCCAGGTCGTGCAGCGCGCGCGCGAGCTGCACCAGATCGCGCACCACCAGCCGCTCACGCAGCGGCACGAGGTCGACACCGAGTGGCGCGAGCCCGAGGGCCTCGAGCGCGGCAATGACCACCACGGCGTGCGCGTGGGCGGCCACCAGTACGCCCACCGTGCCTTCGGGATCGAGGCGCCGCAGCTCCGCGACGCGAGCCGCGAGGGCGCGCGCCTCGGATGCGGGCTCGCCCGGATAGAGGCGCAGCGTGACCGGCGTGATCCCGGCGAGCCCGGGTGCGGCGTCGCGTGTCGGCAGACTCTCGCGATAGCTCACACCGCCCGCGCGCAGCTCGTCGACCGGCGGAAACACCTGCGCGAACAGCTCGTTGGTGAATTGCACGAGAGGCCGCTGTGCGCGGAAATTGCGCAGCAGCCGCAGCGCCTTGAGCGGCAGACGTCCGATGCCGGCGGCGCGCGCGCGCAGGAACAGTCCCACTTCGGCGTCGCGGAAGCGGTAGATCGACTGCATGGGATCGCCCACCACGAACAGCGTGCGCCCGTCGCCCGGCTCCCAGCCGACGGTGAGCGCCTCCAGCAGCTGCACCTGCGCGAGCGAGGTATCCTGGAACTCGTCGACCAGGATGTGGCGCAGCGTGAGCCCCGCGCGCAGTGCGAGCTCGGTCGGCTCGCCGCCCTCGGTGAGCGCCTGGCGCGCCGCCCCCGTCACGTACGTGTAATCGACCCGCCCGGCTTCGGCGAACGCGGCCTGCAGCTCCGCGGCAGCGCGCTTCAGGATGCGCGACAGCGCGGCAATGGCCGCCGCATCCTCCGCGGCGAGCTCCGCCGCCGGCGCGCGTCGCAGCTCGAGCAGCGCCTCGCGTACCCCGCGCACGGCTCGCAGGTCGTCGATCAGACTCTTGAGCCGCTCGCGTACCGGCGGCTCGGTGAAGCCGGGGCGCAGCCGGTGCGCGGAGAGCTGCTTGCGCCAGTCGTTGCGCGTGAGGACCAGATGGGCGAAGTGCTTCCAGCGCGCGAGGTCTTCGGGCGCGGTGCCGAGCGGGCCGGCGCCCGGGAGGCTCGCGGCGCGCCGGCGCAGTACTTCGGGCAACAGCTCGCCCAGCGCCTCGAGCCGCGCACACGTCTCGGCCGCCAGACTCTCGCTCACTCTGCGGCACAACGACTGCGGGTCCGCATCGATGACGAAGCGCAGCCAGTGCCCGCGCTGCTCGAGCATCTGTGCGATCAGCCGCTCGAGATTCAGCCAGTGATTGTCGAGTCGCTCGAACAGCAGCTGCGCATCGCCCTGAATCTCCGGGTCCTCTTCTGCAGCCAGGAGCGTGCGCCGCGCGGCGCGCTGGTAGATCTTGCCGGCGTTCTCGGTGATGCTGAGCACTCCCCCGACGCGCGAGGCGACGGGCAGCTGGCTCGCCAGCCAGTAGTTGAAGGAGTCGATCGTCTGGATGCGCAGGCTCTCGGGCTCGGTGTCGAGCCGCCAGCCGCGCACCCTGCCGTGCGCGAGCGCCGCCGCCGCCAGCGGGGCGAGCGCTGCGGCTCCGGGATCACCCCGCGGCAGCTCCGCGCGCAGCGCGCGGATGACCCGCGCGCGCATCTCCGCCGCGGCCTTGCGGGTGAAGGTGATCGCGAGGATCTCGCCCGGGTCATCGACCGCAGCGAGAAGCCGCAGGTAACGCTGTGTCAGTACCGCCGTCTTGCCGGAGCCGGCGGGAGCCTCGAGCAGGATCGAGGCCGCCGGCTCCACCGCCTCGCGTCGGGCCGCGTCGTCGAGCCGTTCGCGCGGATCACTCATCGGCTTCGTCCGTGTGAGTGCGGACCTCGGGGGCGAGGTGCGCCCCGATGCGGCAGAGGTCGGTGAGGTGGCAGTAGTCGCAGGCGCCGGGCGCCGGGTCGACGCGTGCCGCGCCGGCGAGGAAGTCACGCACCAGCCGCTCGACGAGCGCCGCCCAGGCGCGCTGCTGCCGGCCCCAGTCGGCAACGGCGGCGCCGGTTACCGCCGGGATGGCGCGCACCCGCGGCAGCACCTCGCCGCTCGCCGCCACGCCCGTGAAGCGCACCTCGCGCGCCGTCAGGTTGACGGTGGCGAGCGCGACCACGTCGGCGCCCAGCGCCGCGAGGTAGGCGAGCAGCTGTGGGTAAGTCGGGCGCTCCCCGTACCAGTCGGGAGTCTCCGGGCGCCCGCTCTTGTAGTCGAGCACGACGCGGCCGCCGGCCACGGCGTCCACGCGGTCGAGCCGCATGCGCAGCCGCCCGCCGCCGAGCGACAGCTCGGTCACCTGCTCGGTCGCCTGCACGGTGAAGGGCGCCCGGGTGCGCTCGAGCTCGCACAGCCGGCGGATGAGCCGCTGCGCGCGTGCGCACTCGCGCGCCAGCGCGGGCGAGAGCGCGCTGAAGAGGTCGAATTGCCCGTCGGGTAAGCGATGCGCACGCCGTCGGCGGCCGCGTGCCTCGAACTGCAGCGCCTGGGCACCCCGCGCGACGCAATCGGCGATCAGCGCATCGAGCGCTCCGTCCCCGAGGACGCCGAGGCCCGCCGAGTCGCGCAGCCTCTCCCACAGCAGCTGCAGCGCGGCGTGCAGCAGCAAGCCCCGCTGATCCATCGGCACGCCGGGCTCGGCGCGCTCGGCAGCGGCCGCTCCGAGGCGCAGCTCCGCGTAGGCGCGAAAGGCGCAGCTGTTCTGCAGCGTGATGGCGCGCGTGCCCGAGGGCAGCGGCTTCGGCGCGGTGAACGGCACGCCGCGGACATCCTCGCGCCCTTCGGTGCAGCCCGCGCGGTGCAGCCGCAGCGGGAGCCACAGGCCGCGCGGCGCCGCATCGACCAGCGTCACGTCTGCGAGGCAGGGGCTCGGCAGGAGCTCGAGGTCCTTCTCGCGGGCCGGCACGGAGAGCACGAGCTCGCGGGTGGCGCGCCGCCAGGCGCGCATCAGCGCGCGTGCCTCGGCGCGGCGGCCCGCCGCGCTCGCCTCCGGCATGCCGGCCGTGAGCTGCGCCGCGAGCGGCAGAAACGCATCCGGCATCACCGGCATCGGCAGGAGGTCCGCGCTGAGCGACCCGACCCAGATGCCGTCGTACGTGACGATCGGGTCGACCAGCATCGGCGAGATTGTGACCGGTGCGTCCTCGTCCGCCGGACGGTAGGCCGTATGGGCAGCCAGCGCCTCGAGCTCACCGAGGGCCGCCTCCCGGCTGAAAGTCCCCACAGCCGTGGCCAGTGTGCCGAACTCCTCGAGGAGCTCGCGCCAGCGCAGGCGTGTCTGCTGCACGGCGCTGTCGGGCGGCAGGACTCCGGGGAAGCTGAGCGCGGCGAGGGCCGTCTCGAAGCGCTCAGACCAGCGTCGGGGTGAGCGGCTCCCCTCCCCGAGGAGCCCGGCCGCGCGGCGCGTGAGCGCCTCGAGAGCGCTCGCGGCGGGCTTGAGCTCGCGCGGCGCGAGCTGCAGCGCTCCGAAGAGCTCCCGCAGGCCGAGGCTCGCCGCGCCACGCTGACGCAGCAGCAAGGCGAGCGCGGCGCGCGCCCCCGGCGCAGCAGCGCCCCAGTAAGGAGATGCGAGCCAGTGCCCGAGCGCGTCAAGATCGACCGTGGCTCCGCTCAGGATCCTGAGCGAGAGGAGCGCCTGCGCGGGGAGCGGCTGCGACCCGAGCGGCTCGCCTCCCTCGATCGCGACGAGGGCCGGCGGCACTCCGCTTCCTAAGAGCACGGCGCCCGGATCGAGGCACCCGCGCACCAGTGCGGCGAGGCGCTCGCGCGCCGCCGCCGATCCCGGCAGCATCACGAGGAGTCGCGCGTCGGGCTGTGCCGCGAGACGCTCGCGGCACCACGCCGCGATCGCCTCGAGCTGTGCTTCGCCGTCCGCCGTGCGCACGCCGCGCGGACTCGCCGCGCCGGCCGCCGTGGTCGCACCCGCCGCCGGGACGGCGGCTCCCGCTAGGCGGGCCAGCGCGCGCGGCAGCACATCGAAGCCGCGCAGCAGCGGCCGACGCTCGACCGACACCGGCTCGAGGCCGCTCATGAGCGCAGCGGCGCTCGCCGCGCCGAGGTCACGGCCGCGGGCGAGGAACAGCCGCTGCGCCTCGTGGAAGAGTCGCGCCTCGCTGTCGGCGGCGCCACGGTCGACCATGATGCCCCACTCCGCCGCCCGCTCGGCAGCGCGCCGCAGCGACTCGGCCAGCGGCTCGGTGCTGAGGAACGGATGGTCGCCGGCCGCCGCGCGGGCGGCTTCGTCCGCGGCCTCGCGCCACAGCCGCCACTCTTCCGTCGGTGCGAGAATCCGCGGCCACTCGCCGGGCGCGTCTTCGGCCGCGTGCTCGCACTCGCGCCGCACCCACGCCGCAGGAACCAGTACGTCCGGGCTCGCCCAGACGCGCTCGCCGGCGGTGAGCTGCGCTGCGGCGTACGCGAGGCGCAGCGCGTGCGAGCGCTGGCGCATGGGAACGATGAGCGTCCCGCCACGCCGGATGTGCTCGTCTACTTCAACATTAATCCTAAACAAAACAGGGCAGTATGATAGTTTGCGTAGAGTTTACTTGAAGCGGGTTTCCGCGCTCAGCACGTTAGCCGCGGTCCCGACCGAGCCCGTCTCGGCGCTCGCGTAGGCACCGAGCAGCTCCTCGATACGACCGAATACCTCGCGCAACGTCGCCGCATCGGGGAGATTCGTGATGCGGAAGTGATTGCGGTAGGGCACGTTGAAGCTCACTCCCGGAGCGACCAGGACGTGCTTCTGCTCGAGGAGATCGAGCGCGAACTGCTGGTCGTCGAAGCCCGGCAGGACCTCCGCATCGACACCTACGAAGGCGTACATCGCGCCCCGCGGGGGCGCGAGCGTGAGGTAGCGGCTGCGCCGGACGGCTTCGAGGATCACGGCGCGCGACTCGTACAGCCGCCCCCCCGGGGCGATGAGCTCGCGGATGCTCTGGTGTCCGCCGAGGGCGGTCTGTATCGCCCACTGCGCCATGACGTTCGAGCACAGCCGCAGCGAGGCAAGGAGCTCGAGCGCGTTGAGATACTCGGCTGCTGCATGCACGCGACCCGAGAACGCCGCCCAGCCCGCCCGGTAGCCGCAGGCCCGGTACACCTTGGACAGGCCCGAGAGCGTCCCGCACAGCGTGTCGTGCACCAGCGTCGCCATCGGCACGAACTCGGCGCCGTCGTAGGTCATCTGGTCGTAGATCTCATCGCTGAAGACCACCAGCCCGTGGCGCTCCGCGAGCCGCGCGAGCGCCTCGAGCACCGCGCGCGGGTACACGGCGCCGGTTGGATTGTTGGGATTGATGATGACGAGCGCGCGCGTGCGGGGGGTGATGAGCCGGGCGATCTCCGCCGGGTCGGGCACAAAGCCGTGCTCGGGACGGCACGGATAGTGCAGCGGCCGCCCGCGGTTGAGCGTCACCGCCGCAGTCCACAACGGGTAGTCGGGGCTCGGCACCAGCACCTCGTCGCCGTCGGAGAGCAGCGCCCGCAGCGTCAGATCGATGAGCTCGCTCACGCCGTTACCGATGAACACCTCCTCGGCGGTGATCCCGCTGACGCCGCGCGCCTGCTGCTGCATCACCACCGCTTCGCGCGCCGGGAAGATGCCCTTCTGGTGGCAGTACCCCTCGGCCTGACCGAGGTTCTCGATCATCGCGAGGCGCATGGTCTCCGGGGTGCGCAGCCCGAAGGCGCGCGGGTTGCCGATGTTGAGCGAGATGATCTCGTACCCCTGGCGCTCGAGCTCGAGAGCGCGGCGGGCGAGGCGCCCGCGGATCTCGTAGCGCACGTGCTTCAGGGCCTGGTTGGGGAGGATTCCGGGTTCAGTCTTCATGGGGAAAGAATAGCTCGCGCCAGCGATGACATGCCACGCGATCGGCCCCACCACCCTCGCCCGCCGTGATCTCCCACGCCGGCAGCCGCTCGGCGCACAGCTCGAGCGCATGCGGACAGCGGGTCCGGTACACGCAACCGCTCGGCGGCGCGAGCGGTGATGGCGGCTCACCCGGCCGGGCGCGGCCGAGGCGCCCCGGCTGGACCGCGGGGTCCGCCACCGGGACCGCCTCGAGGAGCTCGCGCGTATAGGGGTGGCGGGAGCTCGCGTACAGCCGCTCCGCACGGGCGAGCTCCATCATCCTGCCCAGGTACAGCACCAGGACGCGCTCGCACAGCCTGCGCACGACTCCGAGGTTGTGGCTCACGAACAGCACGCTCACGCCCGACTCGCGCCGCAGCGAGGCGAGCAGCGCGAGGATCTCCCCTTGCGTCGGTCCGTCGAGGGCGCTCAGGGGCTCATCGCACACCAGCAGCCGCGGCTCGAGGATCATGGCGCGCGCAATGCCAACGCGCTGGCATTGGCCGCCGGAGAGCTGGTGGGGATAGCGGCCCGAGAGCTCGGCGCCGAGCTCCACCCGGGAAAGCATCGTCGCGATCGCGGCGGTGCGCGCTTCCGGGTCGAGCCCGCGCCGATGCACCGAGAGCGGCTCACCCACGATCTCGGCAACCGTCATGCGCGGATCGAGGCTCCCGAGCGGATCCTGGAAGACCATCTGCAGCTCGCCGCGCAGCGCGCGCAGGGCGCGCGGCGGCAGGGCGAGCAGGTTCCGGCCCATCCAGACCACCTCTCCGGCGCAGGGCTCGAGCAGCGCGAGCACCGCCCGCGCCAGCGTCGATTTGCCACCACCCGACTCCCCGACCACGCCGAGCGCCTCGCCGGCGCCGAGCTCGAGGGTGACCCCGCTCAGGGCCCTGAGGCGCGCCCGGGACTTCAGCCACCCGCGGCCCACCGCAAACTCGACGCTGACGTCGCGCAGCCTGAGTACGGCGTCGCGGGCCGCGGCCGGCGCGGGCGCCTCAGGCGGCGCACGAGCCGCCGCCTCGACCAGCTGCCGCGTGTAGGGGTCGCGCGGGGATTTGAGGACCGCCGCCACGACACCGCTCTCGATCACGGATCCGGCGCGCATCACCGCTACGCGGTCGGCGACACCGGCCACGGCCCCCAGATCATGAGTGATGAGGACCAGCGCCATCGCGCGCTCGCGCTTCAGATCAGCGAGCAGCGCGAGAATCTGCGCCTGCACGGTGACATCGAGCGCCGTGGTGGGCTCATCCGCGATCAGCAGCTGCGGCTCGCAGGCGAGCGCGATCGCGATCATCACCCGCTGGCGCATGCCGCCCGAGAGCTCGTGCGGGTACTGGTGCATGCGCCGCGCGGGGTCGGTCAGCTGCACCCGCTCGAGGAGCGCGAGCGTGCGGCTGCGCGCCGCGGCTCGCGCCAGACGCAGGTGCCGCACCATGACCTCCGCGACCTGCTCCCCGACCGTCAGGTGCGGCGTGAGCGAGGTCATCGGATCCTGAAACACCATGCCGATGCGGAAACCGCGCACGCGGTCGAGCGCCGCCGCGCCGAGGCCGAGCAGCTCGGTGCCGCAGAAACGCGCGCTGCCGCTCACCGCGCCGTTCGCGGCGAGCAGCCCCATCACGGCGAGAAACACCTGGCTCTTGCCGGCACCCGACTCGCCGACCACCGCGAGGCACTCGCCGCGCGCAACCGCGAGTGTGACGTCGTGCGCCGCGCGGATCGTTCCGGCCGCGGTCGTGAACGTGACGCCGAGAGCGGCGAGCTCCAGTACCGCCTCGGCCGCCGCGGCGGGGCGGACCTCAGTGCTCGCGCGGGTCGAGGGCATCTCGCAGGCCGTCGCCGAGAAGATTGAGGCACACGAGCAGCGCTACCAGGAACGCAGCCGGCACCAGCAGCATCCACGGTGCCGACTCCATCTCCTGCGCCCCGGCGTTGATGAGGTTGCCGAGGCTGGCGTGCGGCTCCTGCACCCCCAGGCCGAGGAAGCTCAGGAAACTCTCGAACAGGATCATCTGCGGTACGGTGAGCGTCGCGTACACGGCGACCGTGCCGGCGAGGTTCGGCACGATGTGCCTCAGCAGGATCGCCGCGGTCGGCAGTCCCATGGCGCGCGCCGCCTCGATGAAGGCGCGGCGTTTGAGCGCGCGGGTCTGCCCGTGGACGATGCGCGCCGTGGTGAGCCAGCCCACGGCGCCGATCGCGATCAGCAGCACCGCGACGCTCCCTCGGCCGACTACCGTGCTCAGAATGATCACGATGAACAGATAAGGGAGCGAATAGAGGACATCGACACCGCGCATCATCCACTCCTCGGTGCGCCCGCCGGCAAAGCCCGCGAGCATGCCCCACGCGAGCCCAATGCCGACGCTGAGGGCACTCGCGAGCGCGCTGATCAGCAGCGACAGCCGCACACCGTGCAGGGTGCGCACGAACAGGTCGCGTCCCAGCCGGTCGGTACCGAACCAATGCGCAGCCGTGAAGCCCGGGGGCTGCGCGAGATGCCGCCAATCGAGGCTGTCGTAGTCCCAGGGGCTCGCCGCGGGTCCGAGCAACGCGAGCAGCGTCACCGCCGCAATCAGCGCCAGCGCCGCCCGCGGCGCGCGCTCCGCCCACAGCCGCCGTGCCGCGTCCCGCCACAGTCCGGAAGCTGCGGCGCCCGCGTCACTCATGGCGCGTCCCCGGATCGAGCCAGCCGTGGATGAGATCCGCGGCGAGATTGAGCGTCAGGGTGAGAGCGGCGTAGACCACGACCATTCCGAGGACGAGCGGGTAGTCGCGGTCGATAGCCCCCTGCACGAGATAGCGCCCCGTGCCCGGAAGCCCGAACACCGTCTCGATGACGAGCGAGCCCGTGACCACGAAGGCGATCGCGGGACCCAGGTAGCTGACCGCCGGTAGCAGCGCCGGGCGCAGCGCATGACGCCACAGCACGCGCGCGCCACCCAAACCGCGCGCGCGCGCGCTGCGCACGTAGGGGGTACGCAGCACCTCGAGCAGGCTGGCGCGCGTCAACCGCGCGAGATACGCGGCGACCGGCAGAGCCAGCGTCACCACCGGCAGCACCAGATAACGCGGCGCGCCCCGTTGCCAGCCGGCGACCGGGAGCCAGTGCAGGTAGAGCCCGAAGAGCAGCGCCAGCGCCGGACCCGTGACGAAGGTCGGCAGCGCCACGCCGAGCGCGGCGAGCGCGCTCAGCGTGTAGTCGGCCGCGCCGCCGCGGCTGAGCGCCGCGGCGATGCCGCCGGGAATCCCCGTGAGGATCGCCAGCAGCACCGCCGCGAGCCCGAGCGTCGCGCTCAGGGGCAACCCCTGGGCGATGAGCTCGCTCACGGTGAAATCCCGCTGGCTCAGGGAGGGCCCGAAGTCCCCGCGCGCCAGTGCGGCGAGGTAATGCCCGTACTGCACCACGATCGGACGGTCGAGCCCGTAGACCCGGTCGAGATTGGCGCGCACCGCCGCGGTGAGCTGCCGCTCCTGGTCGAAGGGTCCCCCCGGAGCGAGGCGCTGCAGCGCGAAGGAGATCGTGACGATGGCAAGGAGAGTCGGGACGGCGACGGCGATGCGACGCAGCGCGTAGCTCAGCATGGTCCATGACTTTAGGGAGCGCGCGCGCAATCCGTCAACGTCGCGGCGTCTCCCGGCAACACCCTGCGGTGCCGCCCGCTATACTGCCCGGCTTATGAAACGCATCCTGGTCGGTATCAAGCGTGTCGTCGACTTCAACGTCCGCATCCGGGTCAAGCCCGACGGCAGCGGCGTGGTCACCGACGGCGTCAAGATGAGCGTCAACCCCTTCGACGAGATCGCACTGGAGGAGGCGCTGCGCATCAAGGAGCGCGGCGGCGCCGAGGAAGTCATCGTCGCGACCGTGGGTCCCGCCGACTGCCAGCAGCAGCTGCGCAGCGCGCTCGCGATGGGCGCCGATCGCGCCCTGCACGTGCAGGCGGACGGCGTCATCGAGCCGCTCATCGCCGCGCGTGCGCTGCTCAAGCTCATCGAACGCGAGCAGCCTCACCTCGTGATCCTCGGCAAACAGGCGATCGACGACGACAACGGCCAGACCGGCCAGGTGCTCGCGGCGCTCTGGAACCGCCCGCAGGCGACCTACGCCTCCAAGCTCGAGCTGGTCGGCGAGGCCACCGCACGCGTGACGCGCGAGGTGGACGCCGGACTCGAGACGCTCGAGATCGACCTGCCGGCGGTCGTCACCACCGACCTGCGGCTCAATGAGCCGCGCTACGTGAAGCTTCCGGACATCATGAAGGCGAAGAAGAAGCCCCTCGACACCCTCACCCTCGCCGGCCTCGGCGTCGAGCCACGCCAGCAGCTGAAGCTGGTGAAGTTCGAGCCGCCGCCACAGCGGCAGAAGGGCGTGCGCGTCAAGGACGCCGCCGAGCTGGTCGAGCAGCTGAAGAAGAAAGGCCTGCTGTGAGCGCGAAGATCCTCATCGTCGCCGAGCACGACGGCGCCAAGCTCAACGTCAGCACCGCCAAGTGCGTGAGCTGCGCCCGCACCCTGGCCGGCGCCGAAATCACCGTGGTGGTGTGCGCCGCCGATCCCGCGGCGGTCGCAGCGCAGGCGGCGCAGCTCGCCGGCGTCGCACGCGTCCTCACCGTCGGGAATCCCGCCAATGCGCATGCGCTCGCCGCCGTGCTGGCACCGCAGATCGTGGCGCTCGCGGGTCCGTTCACGCACCTGCTCGGCCCCTCGACGACCTACGGCAAGGACCTGATGGCGCGCATCGCCGGGCTCCTGGGGGCACCGCAGGTGAGCGACATCATGGGCATCGAGAGCCCCACCCGCTTTCGCCGCCCCGTCTACGCCGGGAACGCGATTCTGACGGTGGAATCGGACGGCACGGCCAAGGTCGTCGGCACGGTGCGCATGGCCTCGTTCGAGGCGGCGGGCGGCGGCGGCTCGGCCGCCATCGAGAAGGCGGCGGTGTCGGCGGACCTGCCCACCCACACCCGCTTCGTGTCGGTGTCCGCGGCTAAGAGTGACCGGCCGGATCTGCAGACTGCGGCGCGGGTGATCTCCGGCGGCCGGGCGCTCGGCAGCGCCGACGGCTTCAAGATCCTCTACCGCCTCGCCGACAAGCTGGGAGCCGCGGTCGGCGCCTCGCGTGCCGCGGTCGATGCCGGGTATGCGCCGAATGAGATGCAGGTGGGCCAGACCGGCAAGATCATCGCGCCGGAGCTCTATGTGGCGGTGGGCATCTCCGGGGCGATCCAGCACCTGACCGGCATCAAGGACGCGCGCACCATCGTCGCCATCAACAAGGACGGCGAAGCGCCGATCTTCGAGGTGGCGGACTTCGGGCTCGTCGGGGATCTCTTCCAGATCATCCCCGAGCTGGAGAAGCTCGTTTAGAGAAGTCCCAGGACGTGCTCGGCGGATGAGACCTTGAACTGACCGGGCTCCTCCACGTCCACGTGAGTGGCGTTACCGTCCTTCACGATGATCGCGAAGCGCTGGCCGCGCTTGCCCATGCCGAACTTGCTGCCGTCGAGCTCGAGCCCCAACGCACGCGCATAGTCGCCGTTGCCGTCGGCGAGCATCAGCACCTTGTCGCCGACGCCCGAGGCCTTGCCCCAGGCGTTCATCACGAACACATCGTTCACCGCCATGCAGGCGATGGTATTGACGCCCTTGGCGAGAATCTGATCGGCGAGCTGCACGAATCCCGGCAGGTGCTTGGCATCGCAGGTCGGCGTGAAGGCGCCCGGCACCGAGAACAGCACCACGCGTTTGCCCTTGAACAGCTCATCCGTCGTGAGGTCCCTGGGACCTTCCCTGGTCATGCGCTTAAACGTGCCCGCGGGCATCCGGTCGCCGGCCTTGATTGCCATGGCAGAACTCCTGGTTCGGCTGGGGACTTAAGCCTGTCGCGCGTGCAGCGCCCAGAGGCTCGCCAGGCGCTCGAGGATCGGATCGCCCTTGACGGCCTTGAAGGCCTTCACGGCATCTTCCTTGTGGCCCGACTTGAGCTGGGCAATCCCGAGCAGCAGCTGCGTCTCCGACGGGTTGCGCAGGCCACCCTTGCTGACGGCCTTGCCAAGCTCATCCGCCGCCTTGTCGTACTGGCCGTAGCCGAGGTACGCGAGCCCCATGCCGGCGTTCTTGGCGCCCGTCGGAGAGGCATCGGCCTCCTTGGCGGTCTTGTCGAGCGTCGCCTGGTCGCTCGCGGCCTGCTTCTTCGACTTCTCGAGCAGCCGCTGGTTCTTCTCCTTGGCGCGCTGATCGGTGAAGACGTTCTTGTCGAAGCCACGCTGCAGCGCCCGCTCTGCTTCCCCGGGCGAGCCCGCATCGAGGGCGAGATTCGCCATCTCGTTGAAGTCGTCGGGGCTCTTCAGCACGTCGACCTCGTACATCAGGCGGTAGACCTGCAGCGTGTTCGCATCGCTGTTCGCCGTCTCCTTGTTGAGGCTGAACAGCAGCTGGTACCAGGCGTCCTGCGTCGGGTGGTAGGCGACGACTTTCTCGAGCGCCTTGGTGGTGCAGGCGGAATCGTCGAGCTTCACGCACGAGCTCAGGATGAGCTGCAGCTGCTCATTGGCGGGAGTGCCGCCGGCCTTGATCGTGCTCTCGACCATGCCCTCCTCGAATTTCAGCGTGTTCTTCCAATCGCCCTTGAGGTAGTAGGACTGCCCCACGATCGTCTTCATCTGCTCGTCGGCGTAGCCGCCCTTGATCGCCCGCTGCCCGTACTCGATCGCCTTGTCGTAGTTCTTGATCTGGTACGCGGCCCCGGTGAGTGCCCGGACCCTCTGCTGCTGATCGGCCGGCGTCAGGAAGCCGTCGTCGAGCTCCGCTTCCCACGCCTTCATGGCGTTGGCGTAATCGTTGGTGTGCGCGTAGGCATATCCCAGCATGTCGTTGATGGTGTGCTGGTCGTAGGCATTCTTTCCCGGCGTGGCATCCGCCTCCTTGAGCTTGGCGATCGCCTCGGCGAACTTCTTGTTCTTGAGGTCGTCGTTGGCCTCCTTGAGGATCTTGCCGGCCTTGGCGCTGTTCTGCTGCTTGGGCGCATCTGCCCCCAGGGCGCTGCCGCTGATGATGCACAAGCCCGCGGCGAGCGCTGCGGCGGCCCACGACAAGCGGCGAGTTGCGATAGATCTGCTGGTGTTTGCCATTGCCTGACCGTTAGTCACTGAATTCTGCGGTGTTGACGAAGCCGATCTTCTTCATGCGGTTGCGCTGCGCGGCCGCGAGCACCTTGGCCACCGCGTCGTACCGGGCGCGGCGATCCGGACGCAGATGGATCTCCGGCTGCGGATCCTTGTCCGCGTAGGTGTGGAAGTAGCCCTCGAGCGTATCCATGCTGGGAACCGACGTGCCGTTCCAGACCACGGTGCCGTCGGAATCGATCTCGAGATCGATGACCTCCGGCGGCGTCGGCGGCGGCGGCGGGGTGTGGCTCAGATCGGGCATGTCGAGCTTGACCGCGTGGGTCATGACCGGAAGCGTGATGATGAGAGTCACGAGCAGCACCAGCATGACGTCGATGAGCGGCGTCGTGTTGATGTCGCACATCTCCTCCCCGCCGCTGCCTACCTGCATTGACATGGGTTTGCTCCTGAGTTCTTCAGCGGTAGCCACGCACGCCGCGATCGGGCTCGGTGAGGAACCCAACCTTGACGATGCCGCCGCGCTGGATGGCATACATCACGCGCCCGACGAACTGGTAGCGCGTGTCGCGGTCGGCGCGAATGTGGATCTCGGGCTGCGGCACCCGCACCGCCGCTTCCTTGATGTAGCCGAGCAGCACCTGGGTGTTGGGCATTTTCTTCTCGTTCCAGTAGATGTTGCCCTCCCTGTCCACCGCGATCGTGATGTTCTCCGGCTTGGTCTGCGTCGGGATGTTGACCGCCTTCGGCAGCGTCAGGGGCACGGTCTTGGTGATCACGGGAATCGTGATGAGGAAGATGATGAGGAGCACCAGCATCACATCGACGAGCGGCGTCGTGTTGATGGTCGCCATCATGCCGCCGCTGCTCGTCTCGCCCACGTTCATCGACATGGTCAGCTACTCCTTAAGAGAGTGCACCGGGCCGAAGCTCGCCGCGCCGAATGCCGTGCATCCGCGCGGCGGCCGCTCCGCCGAGCTACCTTCAGCGGACCGGCGGGGCGGCCTTGGCCGCGGCCGGACGGGCGCCACCGGCGCCGGCTCCACTCTCGACCTTCACGCCGCCTACCAGGTAGGCATGCAGATCGCTCGCGAAGTTCCGCAGTGAATCCTGCAGCACCTTGTTGCGGCCGAGCAGCCAGTTGTAGCCCCATACCGCCGGCACCGCCACGAACAGTCCGAGCGCCGTCATGATGAGCGCCTCGCCGACCGGGCCGGCCACCTTGTCGATGCTGGCCTGGCCGGCGATGCCGATTCCGACCAGCGCATTCAGGATGCCCCACACCGTGCCGAACAAGCCGACGAAGGGCGCCGTCGAGCCGACCGTCGCGAGGAGTCCCAGCCCGCCGTTCAGCTTGCTGTTCACCGAGTCCACCGCGCGCTGCAGGGACATCGTGATCCACTCGTGCAGATCGATGCGGTCGGTGAGGCGGCCGTCGTGATGGGAGGCGGCGCGCAGCCCGTCCTCGGCGATGCCGCGGAAGTCGTCACCCTTCCTCAGGCGGTCGACGCCGTCCTTGATCGAGGGCGCGTTCCAGAACTGCTTGTCGACGTTCTTGGCCGCCTTTCTCAGTGCCCGCTGGTCCCACAGCTTCGTGAGGATCACGTACCACGAGGCGAGCGACATGATCAGCAGAAGGATGAGCACGGAGCGGGACACCAGGTCCCCCGACACCCACAGTGCGCTCAGGCCGTAAGGGTTGTTAACTGTTACGCTCGGTTGGTTTTCCATAGTTTCCTCGAAGCAGAAAAGAAGCCGCACCCGAAGGTGCGGCCGGTGTTCATCGCAGCTGGAATTTGACGTTGAAGTTGACGCACCCGGGAACGCCCTTGCCGTCCTCGGTCGCAGGCGTGTACCTGCCGGAGGCGGCCTTGGCGAGCTTCACGGCACCGCCGTCGAGCCGCGCGCTGCCGGAGGTCTTGGCGACGCTCGGCTCCTCCGTCAGCTTGCCGCTGCCGTCGACGCACGCGTGCATGGTCACTACGCCCTGCTCTTCGAGACGCCGCGAGGCGTCCGGGTAGAAGTCATCGCTGTTCGGGAAGCCCCGGCCACCCACTCCGGCCGGCGTGCGCCTGGTGGGCGCGGCCACCACCGGCGGCGCCTTGACCACCGGCGTGTTGGTGACGCGGATCGCGGTCGTTTCCGCCTCCACGGGCACGTTGATCGTGACGTCGGGCGGGGGCAGCTCGACCGGCGGCCGCTCGAACTGCGGTGGTGGCGGCGGCGGCGGCGCCTCCTCTTTCTTCGTCTCCTCGACGATCGTCGTCTGGATCGGCGGCGCGAGCACCTCGATCGCGCGGCGCGCGAGGCCGGTGGCGAGCGCCCAGGCGATGAAGACGTGCAGCGCGATGATCGCAACCAGCACGGTACCGCGCCGTGTCATGAACTGGGAATCGTGTACTAAGGCTGCCATGTGTTGTGGACGCGCTTTTACTTCAGCCAGAAACCCCGTTGCCGGCGGGCGGACCTGCCGGCTCCCCTAAATCATACTTGCGAACTCACTTCGTCACGCAATCGGTCGGCGGGCGTGAAATTCTAGATTTCCCCCCGGACGGCGCCCTGCAGTGTGCACTGCGACGAAAGCTTTCCCGAACTGTACCGGGTGCCTCCGGGACTGACAACTCCGACGCCACCTCAAGAACGGCGCCGCGGCGGCTCGATCGACTCGGTGACGGCGCCTTCCGAGGCGCTGCCCACGAGGCGCGCGTACTTGGCGAGCACGCCGGCCTGCGCGGCGGGCCTCGGGCCCTGCCACGCCCGCCGCCGGGCACGCAGCTGCGCTGCGGAAAGCTCCACGCGAAGCTCGCGCTTGCGCGCATCGATGGTGATTCTGTCGCCGTTACGCAGCAGGCCGATCGGACCGCCGACCGCAGCCTCGGGGGACACGTGTCCAACCACGAAGCCATGACTGCCGCCGGAGAAGCGGCCGTCGGTGATGAGGGCGACCTTGCCATCGAGGCCCCGCCCGCTTATCGCTCCGGTGGGGCTCAGCATCTCGCGCATCCCGGGGCCACCCTTCGGCCCCTCGTGGCGGATCACGACGACGTCACCCGGGCGCAGCTTGTCGGCGAGAATCGCCTGCGTGGCGCGCTCCTCGCCGTCGTATACGCGCGCCCGGCCCTCGAAGCGCTCCCCTTCCTTGCCGCTGATCTTGGCGACCGCGCCCTCGGGAGCCAGGTTGCCGTAGAGAATCACGAGGTGGCTGTCCTTCTTGAGGGGGTCCGACAACGGTCGGACAATCTCTTGCCCTCTCATATACATGGGGGTCTTTTCGAGATTCTGCTGCAGTGTCCGTCCGGTGACGGTGAGGCACTCTCCGTGCAGCAGTCCCCCGTCGAGCAGCATCTTCATGAGCGGCTGAATGCCGCCGATCGCAACGAGCTCGGACATCAGGTAGCGGCCGCTCGGCCTCAAGTCCGCGAGCACCGGGGAGCGCTTGCCGACCCGGGTGAAGTCATCGAGCGTGAGGCGCACCCTGGCATCGCGAGCGATCGCCAGCAGGTGCAGCACGGCATTGGTCGACCCGCCGAGTGCCGTCACCACGGTGATCGCGTTCTCGAAGGCCTTGCGCGTGAGAATGTCGCGCGGCTTCAAGCCGTCTTGCACCAGGCGCATCACTGCCGCACCGGCGCGCGCGCTATCGGAATGCTTGGCTTCGCCCACCGCCTCCTGTGCGGAGCTCCCCGGCAACGACAAGCCCAAGGCCTCGATGGCCGAAGCCATGGTGTTCGCCGTGTACATGCCCCCGCAACTGCCGGGACCCGGGATGGCGGTGCGCTCGATCTCCTGCAATCCGCTCTCCGTGAGTGTCCCGGCGGCCCGCGCCCCCACGGCCTCGAACACCGTGACGATGTCGCGGCGCTGCGCACCGGGTCGGATCGTGCCCCCGTAGACGAACACGGACGGGCGATTCAGCCGCGCCATCGCCATGGCGCAACCGGGCATGTTCTTGTCGCAGCCGCCGATTGCGACGAAGCCGTCGAAGCCCTCGGCGCCGACGACCGCCTCGATCGAGTCCGCGATGATCTCGCGCGAGACGAGCGAGTAGCGCATCCCCGGGGTTCCCATGGAGATGCCATCGGACACGGTAATGGTATTGAAAAGAACGCTCTTACCCCCTGCGCCGTCGATACCGGCGGCGGCGGCATCGGCAAGCGCCCCGATATGCATGTTGCAGGGGGTCAAGTTCGCCCAGGTCGAGGCCACGCCGATCTGCGGCTTGCCGAAGTCCTCATCCCGGAAGCCGACCGCACGGAGCATCGCCCGCGCCGGGGCCTGCTTCAGCCCATCCACGACGATGCGCGAGAACGCCCGTGGGTCCACGGCCTTCGTCATAGTCACCTCAGTGGTCGCGCGAATCGGACGCGGCTCCGACAGAGATTACAGGACTCGAGAGTCCGCGCTTAACTCGTTGACAAGTCCGCGGTTCCTATGGTCCCATCGGATGAACAGGTTTGGTTCGCCATGACACCCGTAGCAACAGCGCCCCTGATCCGCGCCGCGGCACCCGCCGCCCGGCTCGCGCTGCTTATCGGACTGCCTGCACTGCCGCTCCTTAGCGGAGCTCAGCGGTGTGGGGCACGCGCGAACGCCTGACCAAGCAGGCACGAGCGAAGCAAGAGACCAAAGACCCCGCACCGGCCTAAGACGCCGCTGCGGGGTTTTTTACGTTTGGAGCGCGGCCTCGAGCCGCAGGAGTGACGCGATGAGGCTCTATTCACATAAGGACGTCGACCGCAAGGCCCTGAAGGGGGCGCGGATCGCCGTCCTCGGCTACGGCAGCCAGGGGCGGGCGCATGCGCTCAACCTGAAGGACTCCGGCTTCGACGTCGTGGTCGGCGTGCGCAAGGGCGGCGCGAGCTGGAAGAAGGCGCGGCGCGACGGCCTCGAGGTCGCCGAGCCCGCCGCCGCCGCGGCGAGCGCCGACCTCGTCGCCATGCTCGTGCCGGATCTTGCGCAGAAGGCGCTCTACCAGGAGATCAAGAAGGGTCTGAAGAAAGGCGCCACGCTGCTCTTCGCCCACGGCTTCAACATCCATTTCCGCCAGGTGAAGCCCCGCGGCGATCTCGATGTGGTGCTGATCGCGCCCAAGGGGCCCGGCGATCTGGTGCGGCGCCAGTACCAGCAGGGACGAGGCGTGCCGTGCCTGCTGGCCGTCGCGCAGGATGCGACCGGCAAGGCGCACGCGCGCGCCCTCGCCTATGCTCACGGCATCGGCGGCACCCGCGGCGGCGTGCTCGAGACCACCTTCGCCGAGGAGACCGAGACAGACCTCTTCGGTGAGCAGGCGGTGCTCTGCGGTGGCGCGACCGAGCTCGTCGTCAAGGGCTTCGAGACGCTGGTCGAGGCGGGCTACCAGCCCGAGGTCGCGTACTACGAGTGCCTGCACGAGCTGAAGCTCATCGTCGACCTGCTGCACGAGGGCGGACTCGCCAAGATGCACCAGTTCATCAGCGAGACGGCCAAATACGGCGACCTCACCCGCGGGCCGCGCATCGTCAACGAGCGCGTCAAGAACGAGATGCGCCGCGTGCTGAAGGAAGTGCAGAGCGGCAGGTTCGCGCGCCAGTGGATCAAGGAGAACGCCGCGGGACGCCCCAACTACCAGAAGCTGCTCGCGGCGGATATCGACCGGCAGATCGAGAAAGTCGGCGCCAGCCTGCGCGCCCGAATGCCGTGGCTGAACGAGCGGCGAGCGTGAGAGAGCGCCGCGACAAGTTGGGCCCTTTCGGGAACGCCGTGAATCCATCCCTCGAGGCTGCGGGCGCGACGTCCCTGCCGCGCACGCTCCCGCAAGGGCCCAACTCATCGCGCGCGCTTATCTCCCGCGCGCTCGTTCTTCGAGGTAAGTGACATGACCAGCAATCCCGACCGAGTTTTGATCTTCGACACGACGCTGCGCGACGGCGAGCAATCACCGGGGTGCAGCATGACGCAGCCCGAGAAGCTGCGCGTCGCGCGCGCGCTCGCCGAGCTCGGCGTCGACGTGATCGAAGCGGGCTTCCCGGCCGCCTCGCGCGGCGACTTCGAGAGCGTGCAGGCGGTGGCGCGCGAGGTCCAGGGCCCGACCATCTGCGGTCTGGCGCGCTGCAATCCCGAGGACATCGACCTCGCGGCGCACGCGCTCGAGGACGCGCCCCGCCACCGCATCCACGTATTCCTCGCCACCAGCGCCATCCACCGCCAGTACAAGCTCAACATGGCGCAGGAGGAGATCCTGCGTGCGGCCGCGGCGGGCGTGGCCCGCGCGCGCGAGCTCAGCGACGACGTCGAGTTCTCGCCCGAGGACGCCTCGCGCACCGAGCTCGAGTTCCTCGCCCAGGTCGTCGAGGTGGCAATCGCCTCGGGCGCCACCACGGTGAACATCCCCGACACGGTCGGCTACACGGTGCCGGACGAGTTCGCGGAGCTCTTTCGATATCTGCGCAAGAATGTGCGCGGGATCGAGCGTATCCGCCTGTCGGTGCATTGCCATGACGATCTCGGCATGGCGGTCGCCAACAGCCTGACCGCGGTGGTCGCCGGAGCGCGCCAGGTCGAATGCACCATCAATGGCATCGGCGAGCGGGCCGGCAACTGCTCCCTCGAGGAGGTGGTGATGGCCCTGAAGACCCGCGCCGCGTTCTTCAACGTGACCACGGGCATCCACACCCAGCGCCTCTACCCCACCTCGCGTCTCGTCTCGAGCATCACCGGCATGCCGGTCCCGCGCAACAAGGCGGTGGTCGGCGAGAACGCCTTCGCACACGAGGCCGGCATCCACCAGCACGGCATGCTCAAGCACTACTCGACCTACGAGATCCTGCGGCCGGAGGACGTCGGTCTGTCGCGCAGCCACCTGGTGCTCGGCAAGCACAGCGGGCGGCACGCGCTGCGCGAGCGGGTTCAGGCCCTCGGCTTCGAGCTCGACGAGGCCGAGTTCAACCGGCTGTTCGAGGAGTTCAAGGCGCTTGCCGACCGCAAGAAGGAGCTCTACGACGGCGACATCGAGGCGCTGGTGCTGCGGGCCGAGGGCTCGGCCCAGGGCCCCTGGACGCTCACGGAGCTCACGACCGAGGCGCGCAGCGGGGGTGAAGCGCGCGCACTGGTCGTGCTCTGCCACGCCGACGGCCGCTGCGTCGAGCAGGCCGCCCACGGTGACGGCCCGGTGGATGCCGCGTTCAAGGCCATCGAGGCCGCCACCGGCATCCGCGTGGTGCTGCGCAAGTTCGAGGTGAAGGCGGTCTCGGAGGGTGAGGATGCACAGGGCGAGGCGCGGGTGTACGTGGAGTACAATCGCAAGACCTACCGGGGCGCCAGCGTGAGCACGAACATCGTCGAGTCGGGCACGCGCGCGTTCCTCGAGGTCATCAACCGCATCGAGCTGGCGCAGGCCGGGACGCGGGCGCGGGCGGCGGCGACGCCGGCGGTGCCGGCCGCGGTCTGAAGCTACAGGAGTTCCCATGCCCATTCCGGCGACGCAGTTCATCTGGTTCAACGGCAAGCTGGTGCCGTGGGAGAAGGCCACGGTGCACGTGCTGTCGCACGCCCTGCACTACGGGTCCTCGGTATTCGAGGGCGTGCGCGCCTACGAGACACCCCGCGGGGTGGCTATCTTCCGCCTGCGCGATCACACGCGGCGGCTGTTCGACTCGGCGAAGATCTACCGCATCGCGATGCAGTACTCGCCCGAGCAGATCAACGACGCCTGTCGCCAGGTGATCTCCGCCAACGGCCTGAAGCGCGGCGCTTACATCCGCCCGGTCGTGTTCCGGGGCTACGGCGAGATCGGCGTGACGCCGAAGAACGATCCGCCCACGGAGGTCGCGATCGCCGCCTGGGAGTGGGGCAAGTACCTCGGCCACGAGGCCGAGGAGTCCGGCGTCGACGTCTGCGTATCCTCGTGGAACCGCGTGGCGCCCAACACGCTGCCGGCGCTCGCCAAGGCAGGCGGCAACTACCTCTCGAGCCAGCTGATCGGCGCCGAGGCGCGCCGGCTCGGCTTTGCCGAGGGCATCGGGCTCTCACCCGACGGTCTCCTCAGCGAGGGCTCGGGCGAGAACCTGTTCCTGGTCAAGGACGGGGTGCTGCTGACGCCGGCCATCTGCCACTCGGTGCTCGGCGGCCTGACACGCGACACCGTGATCCGCCTGGCGCGCGAGCGCGGGATCGAGGTGCGTGAGACGGCCATTCCGCGCGAGCTCATCTACCTGGCGGATGAGGCGTTCTTCACCGGCACGGCGGTGGAGATCACGCCGATCCGCTCGGTCGATCGCTTGGCCATAGGGCACGGCAAGCGGGGGCCCGTGACTGAGACACTGCAGAATGCGTTCTTCGGGCTGTTCTCGGGCAAGACCCAGGACCGCTGGGGCTGGCTCGACTACGTCGACATGTCGGCGCCACGCGCCGCGGCCGCCTCGGGCTGACGGCGCGCGCGCCGCGGAGCTTCGATGCCGGACGCGGCACGCACCCTGTTTGAGAAGGTCTGGGAACGCCACCTGGTGGCGGCCGAGACCGCGGCCACTCCGGCGGTGCTCTACATCGACCTGCACCTCATCCACGAGGTCACCTCGCCCCAGGCGTTCGCGCACCTGCGCACGCGGAACTTGCCCGTGCGGCGCCCCGATCTCACGCTCGCCACCATGGATCACTCGACGCCGACCCGCACCGCCCAGGTGTTCGGCGGCGCGCCGATCGCGATCGAGTCCGCGGCGCGGCAGATCCGCGAGCTCGAGGCGAACTGCGCGCAGTTCGGCGTCGAGCTGCTCGGGCTGACGAGCGAGCAACGCGGCATCGTCCACATCATTGGACCCGATCTCGGGCTCACCCAGCCCGGCAAGACCATCGTGTGCGGCGACAGCCACACCAGCACGCACGGCGCCCTCGGCGCGCTGGCCTTCGGCATCGGCACGACCGAGGTGGCGCACGTGCTCGCGACGCAGTGCCTGCTGCAGCGCAAGCCGCGCACGCTCGCCGTCGAGGTCGACGGCGTGCTGCGCCCCGGCGTCACCGCCAAGGATCTGATCCTCGCGATCATCGGCAGGCTCGGCGTCGCCGGCGGCACCGGCCACGTGATCGAGTATCGCGGCGCGACCATCCGCGCCCTCGACATGGATGAGCGCATGACGGTGTGCAACATGTCGATCGAGGCCGGGGCGCGCGCCGGCATGATCGCTCCCGACGAGACGACCTACGCCTACCTCGCGAGCCGTCCGCGCGCGCCGCAGGGCGCCGAGTGGGAGCGCGCGCTCGGCGAGTGGCGGCGGCTCCCGAGCGATGCGGCCGCGCGCTTCGATCGCGAGCTGCGCCTCGACGCCGCCGAGCTCGAGCCGATGATCACCTGGGGCACCAACCCCGGGATGGTGGTGCCGGTCACGGGCTCGATCCCGCTGCAGGGCTCCGACGCGGCCTTCGCGCGCGCCCTGAGCTACATGGGCTTCGAGGCCGGTCAGCCGCTGCGCGATCAGCCGGTGAACGTGGTGTTCATCGGCAGCTGCACCAACGCGCGGCTCTCCGACCTGCGTGCTGCCGCCCGCGTGCTGCGCGGCCGGCGCATCGCCCGCGGCCTGACGATGCTCGTGGTGCCCGGCTCGCAGCAGGTCAAGCGGGCGGCCGAGGCCGAGGGGCTCGACCGCGTCTTTCTCGAGGCCGGCGCCGAGTGGCGCGAGTCCGGCTGCTCCATGTGCCTCGGCATGAACGGCGACACGGTGCCGCGCGGCGAGTACGCCGTCAGCACCAGCAATCGCAACTTCGAAGGCCGTCAGGGCGCGGGCGCGCGCACGCTGCTGGCGAGCCCGCTCACCGCGGCGGCCTCCGCCGTGCGCGGCCGCGTCACCGACCCGCGCGAGTTGCTTTGAGCCGTCATGCCCATGGAGCCGTTCACCACCCTCACCTCCCGCACCGTGGTGCTGCCTGCGGCGAACATCGACACCGACCAGATCATTCCGGCGCGCTTTCTCACCACGACGACGCGCGCCGGTCTCGGCGCGCACCTGTTTGCCGACTGGCGCTATGACGAGCGCGGCGCGCCGCGCCCGGATTTCGTGCTGAATCGCCCCGCGAGCGCCGGCTGCCAGATCCTCGTCGCGGGCCGCAACTTCGGCTGCGGCTCCTCGCGCGAGCACGCGCCCTGGGCGCTGCTCGATCATGGGTTCCGGGCGGTCGTGAGCACCGAGATCGCGGACATCTTCCGCACCAACTCGCTGAAGAACGGTCTCCTGCCCGTGATCGTCGATGAGCCAACGAGTCGCTGGCTCCTCGCCAACCCGGGCGCCGAGCTCACCATCGACCTGGCCGCAGGCACGGTCAGCCTGCCCACGGGCGTGAAGGCGAGCTTCCCCATCGAGGCCTTCGCGCGGCACTGCCTGCTGAATGGAGTCGATGAGCTCGGCTACCTGCTGTCGCGCAGCCGCGAGATCGAGGCCTACGAGCGCCGCACATGAAAGCGCGCGTCGCGGTCCTGCCCGGGGATGGCATCGGGCCCGAGGTCATCGCCGCGGGGCTTCACTGCCTGCGTGCCATCGCCGCGCGCTTCGGGCATGAGCTCGAGCTCGAGGAGCTCCCTTTCGGCGGCGCCGCCATCGACACCTGCGGCGACCCGCTGCCGGAGGCGACGCTCGCCGCGTGCCGCGCGGCCGATGCGGTGCTGCTCGGCGCCATCGGCGGGCCGAAGTGGTCGGCACCCGAACGGCAAGTGCGGCCCGAGGCCGGACTCCTTCGTCTGCGCAAGGAGCTCGGCGTCTATGCCAACCTCCGCCCCGTGAAGGTGCACGCGGCCCTGGTGGGTGCCTCGACCCTGAAGCCGGAGGTCGTGGACGGCGTCGACCTGGTGTTCGTGCGGGAGCTGACCGGCGGCATCTACTTCGGCGAGAAGACCCGCGATGCGGTGCGCGCCACCGACACCTGCGTCTATACCGCCGCGGAGATCGAGCGCATCGTGCGTACCGCGGCGCGCCTCGCCCGGGCGCGGCGCCGCCGCCTCACCTCGATCGACAAGGCGAACGTGCTGGAGACCTCGCGCCTGTGGCGCGCGGTGTGTCAGCGGGTCATCGAGCGCGAGTTCCCGGACGTCGCGCTCGAGCACCAGCTGGTGGACGCAGCCGCAATGCATCTCATCCGCCGGCCGCGCGAATTCGACGTGCTGGTGACCGAGAACATGTTCGGCGACATCCTCACCGACGAGGCATCGATGCTGGCCGGGTCGCTCGGGCTACTGCCGTCGGCCTCGCTCGGCGAGGGCCGGCGCGGTCTGTACGAGCCGATCCACGGCTCGGCCCCCGACATCGCCGGCCGAGGCATCGCCAACCCCTACGGCACGATCTACAGCATCGCGCTGTTGCTCCGGTTCTCGCTCGGGCTGGAGAGGGAAGCCGCGGCGCTCGAGCACGCCGCCGACGCGGCGCTCACCCAGGGCGCGCGCACGGTGGATCTCACCGCCGCCGGTGCGCGTGCCGTGAGCACGCTCGAGGCGGCCGAGGCCGTCGTCAACAGCCTCCCGCCGCGAGCTTGAGCGGCCGCGCCGGCAGCACCCGCGCGGCGCGCGCCAGTGCGCGGGCGAGATCCGCGCGCAGATCCTCCAGCGCCTCGATCCCGATCGAGAGCCGGATCAGGCCGTCGGTGAGCCCGGCCCTGATGCGGGCCGCCGGGTCCATGGCCGCATGAGTCATGGTGGCCGGATGCGCTACCAGGCTCTCGACGCCGCCGAGGGATTCCGCCAGCGAGAAGCAACCGAGGTCGGAGACGAACTCGCGCACCGCATCCTGCCCACCCTCGAGCTCGAGCGTGACGACGGCGCCGTAGCCGCGCTGCTGGCGCGTGGCAAGCGCGTGCCCCGGATGGCTCGCGAGTCCCGGATACCACACGCGCCGTACGTTCGCCTGACCCGCGAGCCAGTGTGCGAGCTCGTGCGCGTTGCGCGCGTGGTGCTCGAGCCGGACATGGAGCGTGCGCAGTCCCCGCAGCGTCAGAAAGCTGTCGAAGGGCGCGCCGGTGACCCCTAAGCAATTGGCCCACCAGATGAGCTGCTCGTGCAGCGCCTTGTCACGGGCCACCACCGCACCGCCGACCACATCACTGTGCCCATTCAGATACTTGGTGGTCGAGTGCACCACCAGATCCGCGCCGAGCGCGAGCGGCTGCTGCCACGCCGGCGACAGGAAGGTGTTGTCGACGACGACCAGCGCACCGCTCGCCCGACCTGAGGCCGCAAACGCCGCGATGTCCGTGATGCGCAGCAACGGGTTGCTCGGCGTCTCGATCCACAGGAGCGCGGTCGGCTGGCTGAGGGCCGCGCGAACCGCCTCCTCGTCGCCGAAGTCGACGAACTCGACCTGGCGCTCGCCGCGGCGCCGCCAGGCGTCGAAGAGCCGATAGGTGCCCCCGTAGCAGTCGTGCGGCGCCACGATGCGCGCGCCGGCCGGCACCAGGTATCCCGTCAGCGTGACGGCCGCCATGCCGCTCGCGGTGACCACGGCGCCCGCACCCTGCTCGAGCTCCGCGAGCGCCCCGGCAAGGAGATCGCGCGTCGGATTGCCCGAGCGCGTGTAGTCGTAGGCGCGCTTCTCACCGAAGGCACGGAACGCAAAGGTGGAGGACAGGTGCAGCGGCGGCATGACGCAACCGGTCTCATCGCCACACTCGAGGCCGGCGCGCACGGTCTGCGTGACCTGGCTCACGCCGTTGGCCGCGGCCTCGCCGGAAGACAGAAGATCAGGAATCCTGCTCATGAATGCTCCGCTGGTGCTCAAGGCTCATCGGACACCTGCGGAGCGTGCCTGCGCGGGAGGCGCCAGGCCTGTCGCGTCCATCCTCCCCGAGGGATCCCGGGAGGCTACGCGGACCGCTCATCTGTCGACCCCCTTTCAAGCGGAGTCGCAGGAGTTGGCACCTTTCCAGAGTGGTTAAGTCTGGCGGTTGCCCCGGCGTCTAAGGGCCTTATCCCTCAGCCGGTCTCGATGAGTGAGCCCAAGTTTAGGGTGCGGAGGCCGGGATGCGCAAGCGCAGGCACTTGAAATGTGAGGGATTGCGCGCGCTCACTGCGGCGTCGGACTTCCGCCGCGGCGCTCCGCCTCCAGCGCTTCGGCGTTGCGCCCACGGGCGCGAAGCGAGTCCGCGATCAGCCGCCAGGCCGAGGCCTGAGCAGCCGGGTCGCCGGTGGCGAGTGCGAGCGCCTTGCGCCCCATGCCGTCGGCCTGGGCCGCGTTGCCCTCGCCCAACTGCACGCGACCAAGCTCGACCCAGAGCAGCGGGTTGTCGGGCTCGATGCGCAGCGCGCGCTCGAGCGTCGCGCCGGCCGCAGCCCACTCGCCGCTCGCCGCCTGCGTGTGCGCCTGCGCGACCAGCGCACTCGCGGCAGAGCCCAGGTGGAACTGGCGCGCCGGAGACGCGGGCGGCGGGGGCACCGGAGCCGGCGTCTGCGAAGCGCCGCTCGCGGAGGCTCCGGTCGCGGCCGCGCCCGCCGGCGCCCCGGAGGGCCTCGACCCCGGCGCCGCGCAGGCGGCAAGCGCCATCGTCACGATGAGCGCCGCGGTCAGTGCACGAGATTGCGGAGCCACTGCTGGGTGCGGTCGATGAAGGTGGTGACGGGATGGCCGCCGTCGTTGAAGCCGCAGCCGGCCTTGGCGGGGATCTGGGTCGCGGCGGGTACCGCCACCGTCACACGGTCGTCGGAGCAGCCCGGCAGCACGCGCAGTCCCGATCCGTACTCTATCTCCGTGTCGATGAGCCCCTCGGGCATCGGCGCATTCCAGGAGCTGCCGCCGAGACCCGCCATGATATGCGCCCACACCGGCAGCGCTCCGGCGGAGCCGGTGAAGCCGGTGGGTGCGTTGTCGTCGTAGCCGACCCAGACGACGGTGAGATTGCTGCCCGAGAAGCCGGCGAACCAGCTGTCGCGGTAGTCGGAGGATGTGCCGGACTTGCCGGCCACCACGAGCCCCGAGGGAAGGAGTGGGCGTGCCGGGCGGCCGGTGCCGCGATCCATGACCTCGGTGAGCAGCCGGTCGAGCTGGTACACGGCCTCGGGGGTCGCGACCTGGGTGACCTGCACGGGAAAGGCCTTGAGCGCCTTACCATCAGAGCCGATGACTACGCGCACCGCGCGCAGCGGACTGCGGAATCCGCCGTTCGCAAGCCCGTTGTAGAGCTGCGCCGCCTCGAGCGGCGTGACGTTGACCGAGCCGAGCAGCATGGCCGGCACCTGCTCGGGCGGGGGCGTAAGACCGAAGCGCTCGAGCGTCTCGGCGATCTTCGGCAGGCCCAGATCGAGGCCGACGCCGACGGTGGCGAGGTTGAGCGACTCGGCGAGCGCGCGCACGACGGGCACCGGACCGTTGGCCTCGCGGCTGAAGTTCTCGGGGCGCCAGTGCCGCCCGCCCGCCAGCTTCAGGTCGACCGGCTCGTCCTGCACGATGGTCGCGGCGTTGTAGCGGCCGCTCTCGAGCGCCGTGAGGTAGATGAAAGGCTTCACCAGCGAGCCCATGGCGCGCCGCGCATCGAGCGCACGGTCGAAGCCGTCGTAGCCGACGTCGCGCCCACCCACGATCGCGATCACATCCCCGCTCTGGGGCGTCGTAACCACCACCGCGCCCTCGAGGCTCTCGGGCTCCCCGCTGCGCCTCCTCACACGGTCGAGCCGCGCGAGCTCGCGCTCGAGCGCGCGCTCGGCCTCGTCCTGGGCGCGCGGCTCGAGGCTGGTGTAGATCGCGAGACCCGCTTCGGTCAGATCCTGCTCCCGATAGTCCCGGCGGAGCGTGCGCCGCACGAAGTCGAGATAGGCCGGGTAGTAGGCGCCGGCCGGCCGGGCGGAGACCCCGAGCGGCCGGCGCGCCGCCTCGAGCGCCTCGGCGGGAGAGACGACGTGCTGCTCGGCGAGCTCCTGCAGTACCAGGTTGCGCCGGGCGAGCGCGCGATCCGCATGACGGCGCGGGTCGTAGTAGGACGGCCCGCGCACCACGGCCACGAGCAGCGCCACTTCCGACAGGTCGAGCTCGGCGAGGGGCTTGCCGAAATAGAACTGGCTCGCGAGCCCGAAGCCGTGGATGGCGCGGTTGCCGTCCTGTCCGAGGAAGATCTCATTGATATAGGCGTTCATGAGATCGTCCTTGGTGAAGTGCGCATCGAGCGCCATCGCCATGATCGCCTCGCGGACCTTGCGCCCGAGCGTCTGCCGCGAGGAGAGGAAATAGCTGCGCACCAGCTGCTGGGTGAGTGTGCTGCCACCCTGCTCGATCTGTCCGGCGCGCGCATCGACCCACAGCGCGCGCAGGATCGCCTGCGGATCGACGCCGCGGTGCGAATCGAAGCGGCGGTCCTCGACCGCCTTGAGCGCCGCCGGCAGAAGCGGCGGCACCTCGCGCGGCGTGAGCACGATGCGGTCCTCGCCGTGACTCGGGAAGATGCTGCCGATGAGCAGCGGTTCGAGCCGGATCACCGGCACCTCGCGACCGGCGGCGTCCCCGAGGCTCTCGATGCCCTGCGCTCCGGTGAAGATGCTGAGGAGCTGCGCATTGCGCTGCTCGTCGGCGAAGCGCGCCGGCCGCAGCGCCACATCGATGCGCGCGCCGTTCACGCGGTAGGTTCCGGGGCGGTCGAGCTGGGCCACCTTGCGGTAGTGCAGCCGTTCGAGCTCGTGGGTGACCTCGGCGGGGCCGAGCGTGAGACCCGCGTACAGCTCGAGCGGCGCGGCGTACACCTGCGCCGGCAGCGTCCAACGCCGTCCCTCGAACTGGCGGGTCACCACCATGCCGAGATAGAGCACGTACAGTGCGCCGCCGAGCGCGGCCGTACCGAGCAGTCCGAGGAGTAAGCGCCTCAGAGGATGAGCTCCGCGGCCGGGCTGCGCAGGTTGTAGTGCGAGCTCATCGCGTGCCCATAGGCGCCGGCGTTGGCGATCAGCAGCACGTCACCCTCGTGCGTCACCGGCAACAGGCGGTCGTGCCCGAGCACGTCGGCGCTCTCGCAGATGGGACCCACGACGTTCACGAGCTCGGTGGCCGGCTCATCGAGGCGCGTGAGATTCGCGATCTCATGGTATGAGCCATAGAGTGCCGGACGGATCAGCGAGTTCATGCCGGTGGCGAGGCCGACGAAACGCACCCCGCCCTTGTGCTTGAGCTGCGTCACCCGCGCGAGCAGCACGCCGGCCGCCGCGACCAGGTAGCGCCCGGGCTCGAGCCACACCTCGAGGCGCGGATGCTCCGCGCGCACCGCGGCGAGCAGCGTGTCGAGCCTGGAGAGATCGACGCCGGGCTGGTCCGCGCGCTCCGGCACGCCGAGGCCGCCGCCGACGTCGATGACGCGCACCTGCGGCAGGCCCCGTGCGGCCGCCGCCAGCAGAAGCGCGGTGTGCTCCCAGCTCGTCACGTCGAAGATGCCGCTGCCGACGTGCGCCTGCAGCCCCGTGATACGCGCCCCCGCAGCCTGCGCGGCGCGCTCGAACGCGGGGAGCTCCGCGATCGGCACACCGAACTTGGAGCGCGTGCCCGCGGTGCGCACGTGCGTGTGATGCCCGCGACCGACGCCGGTATCGAGGCGCGCGAAGATCTCGCGGCCGCGGAACAGCTCCGGCCAGGCGCTGAGCGCGTAAGGATTGTCGACGGTGACGCGCACGCCGCGCGCGAGCGCCCAGGCGTATTCCTCGCGCGGGGCGAAGTTCGGCGTGTAGAGGATGCGCTGTGGCGCAAGCTCGGGGCAGGTGGCGAGGAGATGCTCGACCTCGCCGCGCGAGACGCACTCGAAGTCGACGCCCTCGCCGTGCAGTGCGCGCAGGATATCGGCGTGCGGGTTGGCCTTCATCGAGTAGTGCACCCGGTCGAGAGATTTGAGCCCCCGCAGCGCGCGTGCCGCGGCCCGCACCTCCGCGAGCTCGTACACGTAGGCCGCCTCGCGCTCGGCGAGCGCGCCGAGGAGCTCCGTGCGCCGCGTGCGCCACCACGGCATCCCGCGCCGCGTGGCAGGCTGGGGTGCGGAGAACAGCTGCTGCCACGTGGGACCCAGGACCTTGTCCCCCGGCACCGGGCGGATGAGCAGCTCGTGCAGCTGCTCGACGAGCCGATCACCCTGGTCCTCGTCGACGACGAAGGTGAAGTTCAGATCGTTGGCAGCCTGGCTCACCAGGTGGATCTTCTGCTCCTCGAAGAACTCGAAGGCGCCGCCGAGCTGGTGCAGGATCGCGCGGATGTTGCGCCCGACCAGGCTCACCGAGGCGCACGGGCCAATCACCTGAACGCGGCACAGCCTTGCTAAGTCCGCCACGAGATCCGCCACCAGCGTGTTGTCGAGTGTGTTGGCGGCCGGGTCGAGCGACACCGTGACGTTGGTCTCCGAAGTCGAGACCAGGTCGACCGACATGCCGTGCTGCTTGAACACCTGGAAGGCATCGGCGAGGAATCCAACCTGGTGCCACATGCCGGGGCTTTCCAGCGAAATGAGCGTGATGCCCTTCTTGGTGCATACCGCCTTCACCTGGGCGCTGCCGT
>DASPRP010000027.1:0-87946 GCA_035624385.1 Steroidobacteraceae bacterium
CTCGTCGTCCTCGACGAAGCGCAGCTGGTGGTGACCGACCGTGATCACGTCGCCGTGCTGCATGGCGTGCTTCTTGATCAGCTTGCCATTGACGTAGGTTCCGTTGGTGCTGTTGAGATCCTCGAGGAACGAGTCGTTGAGGATGTTGATGATCAGCGAGTGGTGCCCGCTGACGGCAGCATTATCGATGCGGATATCGTTATCCGGGAGGCGCCCGATGGTGTAGCGCTCCTTGTTCATGTTGTATTCCGCCATTACCTGGCCATCCAGGCTCAAGACCAACCTAGCCATGTGCGTATGCCTTTATCGCTTGTCAGCCGAACCAACCCAGGATCTTGTCGAAAATCTTAGTGCGCGCCGGGAAAGCATCGATGATATGCGCCATGACCACCGAGACGTTGTCGCGCCCCCCATTGTCGTTGGCCAGCTGAATCAATTGCTTGGCGACCGTATCCAGATTAGCACTAAAGGTGTTTATGGTTAAATGGATATCTTCGTCCTCGACCATGTCCGACAGGCCGTCCGAGCACAGGACGAAGTATTCGCCCCGGGTCACCGGGTATTCCTGAATTTCGACCTCCACCTGGGGCTCAACCCCCAGCGCGCGGGTCACGTAGTTCTTATTCGAGGCCCGCTGCGCCTCCTCGGCGGAGTAAAAGCCGCGGTCGACCAGCTCCTGGAGCAGCGAATGGTCCATGGTGACCTGCTCGAAGCGGTCGCCGCGCTGGCGATACAGGCGCGAGTCGCCCACATGGGCGATGGTGACCTTGTTGTCGAAGAACAGCGCCGCGACGACCGTGGTGCCCATGCCTTCGCATTGCGGCTGCGTGCGCGCGGTCTGGTAGATGATCTTGTTGGCGCGATTGATGGCGTCGCGCAGGATGATGTTCGGGCGCGACAGGCCCGTCTCGCGGTCCGGGATCGAGAGGTCCTCGCGCTCCACGTGCTCGCGTACCAGGTTGACGATGGTCTTCACTGCAATGCCGCTCGCCACTTCTCCGGCGTTATAGCCGCCCATGCCGTCTGCGAGCACCAGCAGGCCGATGTCGGGGTCGACCGCGATGGTGTCCTCGTTGTGCTCCCGGACCTTCCCGGTATCGGTGGCACCGACGAAGCGCAGCTTGTTTCGCAAGCTCATGCCGCGCCCTGACCGAACTTTGGCCCACCGAATGTGATACGCGTCACTTTCCCGTCCCCGATTCGAGCTTGCATAAGCTAGCATCGGCTGCGGGGGTGTCCCGGTGATTGGTCACAAAAGAGTGCTTTTCAGTGAAGTCCCGGCGCGAATCCTAGCCGAAAGTCGACCGGCGGCGCATAGATGGCTCGCCTGAATCCGGTGTTCGTCTGCGCTTCCTGCAGGGGCGAAACCCTCAAGTGGCAGGGGCAGTGTCCGCTGTGCGGCGAATGGAATTCGCTCGAGGAACGGCGCGGCCCCCGGGCCCGAGCCGCAGCGCCCGCCGCGGCGGTGAGTCTCACGCCCGAGACTACCCTCGCCGGAGCCGGCGAGCGGCTCTTGAGCGGCCAGGCGGAGCTCGATCGGGTTCTCGGGGGCGGGATCGTCCCGGGCTCGGTGGTTCTCCTCGGGGGAGATCCCGGCATCGGGAAGTCGACCCTGCTCCTGCAGGTCGCGGCGCACGTGGCCGCATCCCGGCCGGTGATCTACGCGAGCGGCGAGGAGTCGGTTGCGCAGGTGGGACTGCGCGCCCAGCGCTTAGGGTTGGCCGCCGAGGCACTCGGTGTGGTCGCGGAGACCGACTGCCAGGCGGTGCTGGCGCTTGCGGCAGCGCGGCAAGCCGCCGTGCTCGTCATCGACTCGATCCAGACACTGCAGTCGGGCACCGTGCCGGCCGGCGCCGGGGCCGTCACCCAGCTGCGCGAGTGCACCGGGGAGCTGGTGCGCTTCGCCAAGTCGGCCGGTACCGCGGTCGTCATCGTCGGTCACGTGACCAAGGAGGGCGCGATCGCGGGACCGAAGCTCCTCGAGCATCTGGTCGACACCGTGTTGTATTTCGAGAGCGAGGCCGGCAGCCGCTACCGCATCGTGCGCGCCACCAAGAACCGCTTCGGCGCGGTGAACGAGCTCGGCTTCTTCGCCATGACCGGCGCGGGTCTCAGGGAGGTGAGGAACCCGGCGGCCATCTTCCTGGCACGCGCCCCGCAGCCCGCGCCCGGCAGTATCGTCACGGTGACGCGCGACGGCGGGCGGCCGCTGCTCATCGAGCTGCAGGCGCTGGTGGACCGCATGCGCTTCGGCGCTCCACGGCGCATCGCCCAGGGACTGGACGCGAACCGCGTGGCGATGCTGCTCGCGGTGATCAACCGGCACGCGGGCGTTGCGCTCCAGGAGCACGACGTGTTCGTCAACGTCGTGGGCGGCATCCAGATCGGTGAGACGGCGTGGGACCTGCCGGTGGTCATCGCGCTCGCCTCGAGCCTCAGGGACGTGGCGTTGCCGGCGCAGCTCGTGGCATTCGGTGAGCTCGGGCTCACCGGCGAGGTGCGTCCGGTGCCTTACGGCGACGAGCGGCTGCGCGAGGCGCAGGCGCAGGGCTTCAAGGTGGCGCTCATTCCGCGCGACAACGCGCCGCGCCGGTCGCCGGCCGGCCTCACCGTGCATGCGGTCGCCACGGTGGCCGAAGCGCTGGACGCGGCGTTGGCGCGCGCACCCGGCGCCGCTGCGGGCGGCTGAGGGCTAGGGCGCGGGCACCACGGCCGCCTTCTCCATGGCGGGCGCGCGTACCCGCACCGTGCGGATGGCATTCTCGGCGGTCTGCAGCACCTCGAACTCGTAGTCGCCGACGCGCAGCATGGTCCCCGGGTCCGGGATGGTCTCGAGGTGCTCGAGCAGCAGGCCGTTCACCGTCTTCGGCCCCCCGGTCGGCAGCTGCCAGCCGAGTGCGCGATTGAGCGCGCGGATGGTGGCGCTTGCGTTCACGATGAAGACGCCGGGCCGCTCGGTGTGCACGTCCTTGTGCGTGATGGTCGCGGGGTCGGTGGTGAACTCTCCGACGATCTCCTCGAGGATGTCCTCGATCGTGATCAGACCCTCGATGCCGCCGTATTCGTTCACCACGAAGGCGAAGCGGCGGCGATTGCGCTGGAAATGGCCGAGTTGCACGTTGAGCGGCGTGCTCTCGGGCACGAAGTAGGGTTCGCGGCTGCGCGCCAGCTCCAGCAGCCGCTCCGGGGTCAGCGTGCCGCGCACCAGCTCGTTTGCCACGCGCTTCATGTAGAGCACCCCGATCAGGTTATCGAGCTCGCCCTCGTAGACCGGCAGCCGCGTGTGCGGCGTCTGCCGCAGCTGATCGAGGATGTCGTCCCAGCTCTCGCCCAGGTCGATCCCGGCGATCTCCTGGCGCGGGATCATGATGTCGTTGACGGTGATGCGCCCCAGATCGAGGATCGAGAGCAGCATCTGCCGGTGGCGCGCGGGAATCACCGGCGCCGCCTCCGTCACCACGGTGCGCAGCTCCTCGGCGGAGAGGGCCTGGCTGCTCTGCGCGGCGCGACCCACGCCGAAGAGGCGCAGGAAACCGTAGGCCATGTGGTTGGTGAGCCAGAGCACCGGCCGCGCCACCAGCACCAGCACGCGGTAGATGCCGGCCGCGTGCAGCGCCACCCCTTCGGGGTTCGAGGCCGCATAGATCTTCGGGGTGAGCTCGCAGAAGACGATCACCACGATGGTGAGCAGCACCTCGGTGATCGGCACGGCGTACGCGTAGCCGCTGCGCTCGGCGAGGATGGTGGCAATGGCGGAGGCGAACACGCTCGCGGGGGCGAGGATGACCAGGCTCGCCCCCAGCCACTCGTCGGGCTTGGCGAGCAGCCGCTCGAGGAGGCGCGCGCTCAAGTGTCCGGCCTGGGCACGGTGGCGGATGCGATAGCGGTTGACCGACAGCATCGCCGCCTCCGCCCCGGAGGAGAAGGCGGCGACGAGGAGCAGTGCGACCAACGCCAGCTGCGGCAGTGGGGCTGAGGCGAGGTTCAAGGCGGCTCTCCGATCTCTCAGGGGGCGACGCTCGAGGCGACTAGCATAGCGCGCGGGAATCAGGGATCCTGATTGCATGTTCGACCAACTCACGGCGCGCCTTGCGGCGACGCTCGAGAGCCTGCGCGGCCGTGGCCGCATCACCGACGACAACATCGCGCAGGCGCTGCGCGAGACGCGCGTGGCGCTGCTCGAGGCCGACGTGGCGCTGCCGGTGGTGAAGTCCTTCATCGAGGCCGTCAGGGCCAAGGCACTCGGCGCCGAGGTGGCGGCGAGCCTGACGCCGGGCCAGGCGTTCATCGGCATTCTTCACCAGGAGCTCATCGCGCTGATGGGCGGCGGCGGCGCCGGCTTCACGCTGCGCGCGCAGCCGCCGGTGGTGGTGCTGCTCGCGGGGCTCCAGGGGGCGGGCAAGACCACGACCGCGGCAAAGCTCGCGCGGCGCCTCATCGAGAGCGAGCGCAAGCGCGTGCTGCTCGTGAGCACGGACGTGCGCCGCCCGGCCGCGATGTTGCAGCTCGAGCGCCTCGCCGCCCAGGTGCACGCCGAGTACTTCACGCCGGACGCCGGCGCGACGCCGGAGGCGATCGCGGGCGCGGCGCTCGCGCGCGCGCGCAACGGCGTCTTCGACGTACTGATCGTCGACACCGCCGGAAGGCTTCACATCGACGCGGAGCTGATGGACGAGGTGCGGCGCATCGATGCCACGGTGGGCTCGGCGGAGCGACTGTTCATCGTCGACGCGATGGCGGGACAGGACGCGGTGAACGCCGCGCGCGCCTTCGGCACGGCGCTCGATCTCACCGGCATCATTCTCACCAAGGCCGACGGCGATGCGCGCGGCGGCGCCGCGCTTTCCGTGAGGCAGATCACCGGCAAGCCGATCGTGTTCATGGGGGTCGGCGAGAAGACCGACGCGCTCGAGCCCTTCGACCCCTCGCGCATGGCGTCGCGCATCCTCGGCATGGGGGACGTCGTGAGCCTGGTCGAGCAGGTGCACCGGCAGGTCGACGGCGAGCAGGCCGCGCGTCTCGCCCGTAAGGTGGTGAAGGGACAGGGCTTCGATCTGGCGGACCTGCGCGGCCAGCTCGAGCAGCTGCAGAGAATGGGCGGTGTCGGCGCGCTGATCGACAAGCTCCCGGGCGCGGTCGTGAAAAAAGGGGCCGTTTCGGCCGAGCAGGGCGATCGGGACCTGCGCCGGCAGGTCGCCATCATCAACTCGATGACCCCCGGCGAGCGGCGCAACCCCGGGATCATCGACGGCTCGCGCCGGCGGCGCATTGCGGCGGGCTCGGGGGTTCAGGTTCAGGACGTGAACCGCCTGCTGAAGCAGTTCCAGGAGATGCAGCGCGTCATGAAGAGCATGAAGGGGGGGCGGCTGGGCAGGCTCATGGGGGCCTTCAGGGGAGGGCTCCCGCCGGGCTTCCCGGGGCGCTGAGGGCCCGCAAAAACTGGCGCAGAATTGAAGTGTTGCGTAGAATCCGCGCTCTTTTTGGGCGGCTCCTCCGGACGAGGGGTCTTAAGCCCGGTAAGGAACGAGAGCGATACGACCATGGTTACCATTCGCCTCACAAGGCGCGGGGGGCGCAATCAGCCCTTCTATCACGTCGTCGTGACCGACAGCCGCAAGCGCCAGGGCGGCCCGAGTCTCGAGCACGTCGGATTCTTCAACCCGATCGCCCGGCGGGGGGAGACGAAGCTGAAGCTCGATCTGCCGCGCATCGACTACTGGGTCGAAAAGGGTGCGCACCCCTCGGACCGGGTGCGCACGCTGGTCGCGTCCTACCGCAAGCAGGCTACGGCCTGAGGCCTTGAGGCGGCACTTCCGCGCCGAGGTGCCGCAGGCTGGAGCAGCCGTGGCCTGGATCGAGCTTGGCCGCCTGGGCGCTCCGTACGGCACCAGGGGCTGGGTGCACGTCGATTCGTATACCGACCCGCCCGAGGGCCTGCTGCAGTACCGCGAATGGACCCTGCGGCTCGCGAGCGGCGAGCGGATCACGCGCCGGGTGGCCGCCGGGCGGGGCCACGGCCGGGGACTCGTGGCACAGCTCGAGGGCGTGGCCGGCCGGGAGGGCGCAGCCGCGCTGACCGGGGCGATCGTCGAGGTCGAGCGCGCGGCGCTTCCTCCGGCGGGCGAGCATCAGTACTACCGCGCGGACCTCGAGGGCCTCGCGGTGCGCAATCTCGAGGGCGCACAGCTCGGGACGGTGAGTCACTTCGTCGACGCACCGGCCGGTGCGGTGATGGTGACGCGGGAGCCGGGCGGGCGTGAGCACTGGGTGCCCGCCTCGCCGAAGCACCTGCGCACGGTGGACCTGGCCGCAGGGGTTATTGTGGTGGACTGGCCCGCGGAGCTGGAATAGGCGCACCCGGAGCTTCGGACGGCGATGAAGATCGAGGTCGTCACGCTGTTTCCGCGCATGATCGCGGGAGCGCTCGAGTACGGGATCATGGCTCGGGCCATCGAGCGCGGGCTCGTGACCGTCGGGACCGAGGATCCGCGCGCGCACACGCAGGACGCGCACCGCACGGTGGATGACCGGCCGTACGGGGGCGGTCCGGGCATGGTGATGAAGCCCGAGCCGCTGCTCGCGGCGATCCGCGCGGCGCACCAGCGGCTGCCGCCGGGGAGTGCGCGGATCTGCCTCTCGGCGCAGGGTGTGCCCTTCGACGAGAGCGTGGCGCGCTCGCTCTCGGGGCTGCCGGGCATGCTGCTGGTGGCGGGGCGCTACGAGGGGATCGATGAGCGCGTGATCGAGCTGGGTATCGATCGCGAGCTGTCGGTGGGAGACTATGTGCTCTCGGGCGGGGAGCTGCCGGCGCTCACCGTGGTCGACGCGGTGGTGCGGCTGCTGCCCGGGGCGCTCGGGGATGAGCGCTCGAGCGCGGAGGATTCGTTCGCGCAGGGGCTGCTCGACTGGCCGCATTACACGCGGCCGGAAGTGTTCGAGGGCTTGAGCGTGCCGGCGGTGCTGACGTCGGGCGACCACGCGGCCATTCGGCGCTGGCGCCTGAAGTGTTCGGTCGAGCGGACCTGGCGGCGCCGGCCGGATTTGATTGCAAAGGGCACTCTCGCGCCTGAGGCGCAGCGTGCATTGAATGAGGTCCTGGCCGCGCAGGCGGCCGGGGACGAGGATCGAGGTAAGTGACATGAGCAAGATAATCCAGGATCTGGACAAGCGGCGCATGACCCGCGCGGTGCCGGACTTCAAGCCCGGCGACACCGTGGTCGTGCAGGTGAAGGTGGTCGAGGGTGACCGCGAGCGCGTGCAGGCCTACGAGGGCGTGGTGATCGCGCGCAGCAACCGCGGCATCAACTCCTCGTTCACCGTGCGCAAGATCTCGCACGGCGAGGGGGTGGAGCGCGTGTTCCAGACCTACAGCCCGGCGATCAGCGACATCATCATCAAGCGCCGCGGCAGCGTGCGCCGTGCCAAGCTCTACTACCTGCGGGATCTCGCGGGCAAGGCGGCGAGGATCGAGGAGAAGATCTGAAGGTGCGCGCGGGGCGGCTCAGGTGGTCGCTCACCGCGCGGGAGCGGTGAGCCCGTGAACGTGCGTTCGTTCTTTGCGGGCCTGTGGCGCGGCCTGGACGGCCTGCGCAAGGTCCTGCACCTGATCGTGCTGCTGGTGATTTTCGGGGTCGTGCTCGGCGTGCTGCTGAGCGGTACCGCGCACATCCCGGCCAGGGCGGCGCTGCTCATCGAGCCCGAAGGGGAGCTGGTCGAGCAGCTCTCGGGCGATCCGTTCACCCGCGCGCTGCAGGCCGCGCGCGGCGATCGGCGTCGCGAGACGCTCCTGTGGGATCTCACCGACTCGATCCGCGCGGCGGCCACCGACCGCCGTATCCCCGCGCTCGCCCTCGATCTGGACAAGTTCGACGGGGCGACTCAGCCCACGATGGAAGAGCTCGCGCGCGCCATCCGTGAATTCCGCGCGACCGGCAAGAAGGTCATCGCCTACGGCGACGAGCTCGACCAGGAGGGCTACTACCTGGCAGCGCAGGCGGACGAGACCTACGTCGACCCCCTCGGCTTCGTGCTGATCGACGGCTACGACCGCTATCGCCTGTACCTGAAGGAGGCGCTCGACAAGCTCGGCGTGGACATCAACGTCTTCCGCGTCGGCGAGTACAAGAGCGCCGTCGAGACCTACACCCGCACCAACATGTCACCCGAGGATCGCGCGGAGAGCAGCGCCTACCTCGGCGTGCTGTGGGCGAGCTATCAGGAGGCGATCACCGGCGCGCGTAAGCTCGCCCCGGATGCGGTGGCGAAGTATGTCGGATCGCTGGCGCGGACGGTTCCGGCCGCCGGCGGCAATGCCGCCCACGTGGCGCTCGAGGCCGGTCTCGTGAGCGGCATCAAGACGCAGCTCGAGGTCGAGAAGCTCCTCGTCGGCATCGTCGGCGAGGATAAGTCCTCGGGCTCGTTCCGCGCGGTGTCGGTCTCGGATTATCTCCCCTACGCCCGCGCGCAGAGGAAGCTCAAGGCCAGCGGCAAGAGCCACGTCGGCGTCATCGTGGCCTCCGGCGAGATCCTCGACGGCGAACAGCCGCCCGGCACGATCGGCGGCGAGTCCACCGCGCGCCTCATACGCCAGGCGCGTCTCGACTCCGACATCAAGGCGCTGGTGCTGCGGGTCGACAGTCCCGGCGGGAGCGTCCTGGCCTCGGAGGAGATCTACCGGGAGCTCAAGGCGCTGCGCACGAGCGGCAAACCGCTGGTGGTCTCCATGAGCGGCTACGCGGCCTCCGGCGGCTACTACATCTCCGCCCCCGCGGACGAGATCTGGGCGAGCCCCGCGACTCTCACCGGCTCGATCGGAATCTTCGCGATCATTCCGACCTTCGACCGCACACTCGGCAAGGTCGGCGTGAGCGTCGATGGAGTGGGCACGACGCCGCTCTCGGGCCAGCTGCGCATCGACCGGCCCCTGGGCGCCGAGGCCCGCGCGCTGCTGCAGTCGCAGATCGACCGCGGCTACGACGAGTTTCTCGAGCGCGTCTCGAGCGGACGCAAGAAGAGCCGTGCCGAGATCGACGCGATCGCCCAAGGCCACGTGTGGGCGGGCACCGATGCCAAGCGCTTAGGGTTGGTCGATCACCTCGGCTCCTTCGACGAGGCGGTGAAGGCCGCCGCCCGTCGTGCCAAGCTCACCGACTACGCGCCCGAGTTCATCGAGCCCGAGCTCACCTGGACGCAGGAGCTGGCGATGGCGTTCAAGACGCGCCTGGCGCGGGAGCTCCTCGGCGCGGGCGACTCCGATCCCCTGGCGCTCGGGCAGCTGGCGCAGCGCCTCGACCCGATCGCGCGCGAGGTCGCGCGCTTGAGCCGCTTCAGTATCCCGAACCGCGTGTACGCCTACTGCTTCTGCGAAGTGCGATAGTTTTCTAAGCTCGCATCGGACATCCTGTCACGATGCTCGCAGCGGCGCGCCAAAGGCGCGGTTTCGGCGCGCCGCTCGCCGCCTGCGGCGGCGGGCACATCCCTGTGCCTCCTACAACGTCGACCAGTCCAGGATGACCTTTCCCGACTTCCCCGATCCCATGGTCTCGAAGCCCCGCTGGAACTCCTGGATCGGGAAGTGATGGGTGATGATCGGCTCGATCCTGAGCCCCGACTGCAGCATGCTCGCCATCTTGTACCAGGTCTCGAACATCTCGCGGCCGTAGATGCCCTTGAGCGTCAGGCCCTTGAAGATCACCTGATTCCAGTCGATCGGCATCTCTCCGGGCGGGATGCCGAGGATGGCGACCGAGCCGCCGTGATGCATGGTGCGCAGCATGTCGCGGAACGCCCCCGCGTTGCCCGACATCTCGAGCCCGACGTCGAAGCCTTCCTGCATCCCGAGGTCTTTCATCGTCTGGTCGAGCGATTCTCTGGCCACGTTGATGGCGCGGCTCGCGCCCATCCGGCGCGCGAGCTCGAGGCGATAGTCGTTCACGTCGGTGACCACGACGTGCCGCGCGCCGGTGAAGCGCGCGATCGCGGTCGCCATGATGCCGATCGGGCCGGCGCCCGTGATCAGCACGTCCTCGCCCACCATGTTGAAAGCGAGCGCGGTGTGGGTGGCGTTGCCGAAGGGATCGAGAATGGACGCGATGTCGTCCGGAATGGAGTCGGGGAGCTTGAAGGTGTTGTCGGCCGGGATCGCCAGGTACTCGGCGAAGGCGCCCGGCCGGTTGACTCCGACCCCGACGGTGTTGCGGCACAGGTGGCGGCGCCCGGCGCGGCAGTTGCGGCAATAGCCGCAGGTAATGTGGCCCTCGCCGGAGACCCGGTCGCCGGCTTTGAGTCCCTTGACCTCCGAGCCCACCTCGACGATCCGCCCGCAGTATTCGTGGCCCACCGCCATCGGCACCGGGATGGTCTTCTGCGCCCAGGCATCCCAGTTGTAGATGTGCATGTCGGTGCCGCAGATCGCGGTCTTGGCGATCTCGATCAGCACGTCGTTATGCCCGACCTTCGGCTCCGGAACGTCCTCGAGCCAGATCCCGGGCGCCGCCTGCTTCTTGACCAGTGCTTTCATTGCACGACCTCGGGGAAGGGGAACGGTCAGCGCGCGGCACCGAGAGCCCGCCGGCGCAATACCCACAGAATACTCATGAATGTGGCGACGAGAACGGCTGCTTCAATGAGCTCGAACGGCAGGAGATTGTGCGAGGTGGGATCGGCGGAGAGCTCGACCACGTCCTTGATGATCCACAGCACCACGAACAGCATCGGCAGAGCCGCGAGCGCCCGCCACTTGCCCCGCCAGCGCAAGAGAGCCCAGAGCGGCCACACGAAGCACACGACGAGCGCCGTCAGGACCATGACGCCGAACACCGCGAGCGCGATGCCGCCGACGGCTCCGAGGGGCTGGTTGGCGTAGCGCTGGTGGGCTTCCTTCTCGCGCTGCTTCTCCGCTTCCTGAAACGGCGCCACCCAGGCAGCCGGCTCGTGCCACGCGCCGGGCGCGCCGTCCCAGCTGAAGTCTGCGGGGAACGCCTGCTCCGTGAACGGGTACCCCGAGCTCTCCGTCGCCACCTGCAGATGGATGGAGTCGACCTGGCCGGCGCCGCGGAAGGCGAACCACCCGAAGGCCTCGCCAACGCCTGCCGGGTAGACCGGTGAGCCCATGGTCATCGCGCCGGCGGTATGCCCCTGGAAGTAGGGGCGTACCCAGATCTTGATGGGCGCGCTCGCGCTGTAGTGGACGTGCACGTAGACGTTGTCGGTGCCGTGCAGCGTGGCCGGGCTCTCGGGGTCAGTCTCGACGATCGAGACCTCCACCTGCGGCGTGTCCTCAGCCCAGGCGGCGCCCGCCGCGAGGAGCAGGAGCAGGCTGCCGAGTGGCGCGGTGATGCCCGGCGGGCGCATCACGCGCGCAGCACGCCGAGCTGCCGTCCGACCTCGGTGAAGGCCGCCACCGCGCGCTCGAGCTGCGCGCGGGTCAGCGCGGCCGACATCTGCGTGCGGATGCGGGCCTGACCCTTGGGCACCACGGGATAGGAGAAGCCGATGACGTAGACGCCGCGCTCCAGAAGCGCATCCGCCATGCGCGTGGCGAGCGCCGCATCGCCCAGCATCACCGGGATGATCGGGTGCTCGCCGGGCTTCAAGTCAAAGCCGGCCTGGGTCATCGCCGCGCGGAAGAAGCGCGCGTTCTCGAACAGCTGCTCGCGCAGCTGCGAGCCTCCCTCGAGCAGATCCAGAACCGCGAGGCTGGCCGCCGCCACCACCGGCGGAATGCTGTTGGAGAAGAGGTAGGGGCGCGAGCGCTGGCGCAGCCACTCGACGACCTCGCGCCGCGCGGCGACGTAGCCGCCGCTTGCGCCCCCGAGCGCCTTGCCGAGGGTGCCGGTGAGGATGTCGACGCGCGCGGCGACGCCGCAATGCTCGTGCGTGCCGCGCCCGGTCGGGCCCATGAAGCCGGTGGCGTGCGAGTCATCGACCATGACGAGCGCGTCGTAGCGCTCGGCGAGGTCGCAGATGCCGCGCAGGTTGGCGATGAAGCCGTCCATGGAGAAGACGCCGTCCGTGGCGATCAGCCGCGTGCGCGCGCCCTGCGCCTGGCGCAGGCAGTTCTCCAGCTCCCCCATGTCGCTGTTGGCGTAGCGGAAGCGCTGCGCCTTGCAGAGGCGAATGCCGTCGATGATGCTCGCATGATTGAGCGCATCCGAGATCACCGCGTCGCGCTCATCCAGCAGCGTCTCGAACAGCCCGCCATTGGCGTCGAAGCACGAGGAGTAGAGGATCACGTCCTCGGTCCCGAGGAAGCGCGCCAGACGGGTCTCGAGCTCCTTGTGCGTCTGCTGCGTGCCGCAGATGAAGCGCACAGAGGCCATGCCGTAGCCGAAGGCGTCGAGGGAACGCTGCGCGGCGGCACGCACCGCCGGATGATTGGCAAGGCCGAGGTAGTTGTTCGCGCACAGGTTGATGACCTCGCGACCAGCGGCGCGCACCACGCCGCCCTGCGGGCCCGCGAGCACGCGCTCGCTCTTGTACAGACCCTGCTCGCGCAGGGCCGCAAGCTCCGCCCGCAGGCGCTCGATGAGGGCCTGATTCATGAGGCGCAAGTATACTAAAGGCTCCATGTCCGACGCGTCCGCCGGCGGCCCCGGGGCCGCGCGCATCGATCGCTGGCTGTTCGCCGTGCGGCTCTTCAAGTCCCGCTCGCTCGCGGCGCAGGCCGTCGCCGGCGGTCGTGTGCACCTGAACGGCGAGCGCGTGAAGGCGGCGCACGAGGTGCGCTGTGGCGACCGCCTGAGCCTCATGCGCGGCGCGCTGGAGTTCGAGTGCACCGTCAGCGCAATCCCGGCCCGGCGCGGCCCGGCGCACGCTGCGGCGCGCTGCTACGAGGAAACGCCGGCAAGCACCGCCCGGCGAGCCGAGTTCGCGCAGCGCATGAAGCTCGCCGCGGCTCTTGCGCCGCGGCCGGTGGAGCGTCCCGACAAGCGCGAGCGGGCGCAACTGCGCCGGCTCCGGGGTCGCATTTGAGCCCTCCGAGGTCGCCGCAAAGCATGTGGGTGCCATAGCGGCGTTGCAGACTGCGGCCGAGGTTTCCTCCCATGACCCTAAGCGTCTTTGACATCTTCAAGGTCGGCATCGGCCCCTCGAGCTCGCACACCATGGGACCGATGCGGGCGGCGCGCGAGTTCGTGCTGGGAGTGAAGCAGGCGGGGCAGCTGTCGGCGACGCAGCAGATCGCGGTGCGGCTCTACGGCTCGCTCGCGCTCACCGGCCTGGGGCACGGCACCGACCGGGCGGTGCTCGCCGGCCTCGAGGGCGCCGAGCCCGAGACGGTCGACCCGGACAGCATCGAGAGCACCGTGAAGCGCATCCGCTCGAGCGGGCGCATTCGCCTCCTCGGCGAGCACGAGATCACCTTCGACGAGCCGATGCAGCTGCTGTTCATGCAGCACGAGCGGCTACCGCGCCATTCCAACGGCATGCGCTTCGATGCGCTCGCCGAGGGCCGCCGCGTGCTGCGTGAGGAGGACTACTACTCCATCGGTGGCGGATTCATCGTGCGTGGCGAGGAGCCCGAGGCACGCGAGACCCGCGCGCACGCGGCGCCGCCGTACCCCTTCGGCTCGGGCGCGGAGCTCCTGGTGCTGTGCCGCGAGCACGGACTCGAGATCTTCGAGCTCATGCTGGCGAACGAGCGCACCTGGGCGAAGGAGGCCGAGGTGCGCGCCAGGCTCCTGGGGATCTGGCAGGTCATGCAGGGCTGCGTCGAGCGTGGCTTCCGCCAGAGCGGGGTACTGCCCGGCGTGCTCAAGGTGCGTCGCCGTGCGCCGCGCCTCTATCGCCAGCTCACCGAGAGCGGCACCGCCAGGCCCCTCGACGTCATGGACTGGGTCAACGCCTACGCGCTCGCCGTCAACGAGGAGAATGCGGCGGGCGGGCGCGTGGTCACCGCGCCGACCAACGGCGCGGCCGGCATCGTGCCGGCCGTGCTGCACTACTACCGGCGCTTCGAGCCGGGCGCGAACGACGAGGGCGTGCTGCGCTTCCTGCTGGTGGCGGCGGCCATGGGCATGCTCTACAAGCGCAACGCCTCGATCTCGGGCGCCGAGATGGGCTGTCAGGGCGAGGTGGGCGTCGCCTGCTCGATGGCCGCGGCGGGGCTGGTCGCATCACTGCACGGTACCAACGAGCAGGTGGAGAACGCCGCCGAGATCGGCATGGAGCACAACCTGGGGCTGACCTGCGATCCGGTGGCGGGACTGGTGCAGATTCCCTGCATCGAGCGCAACGCCATGGGGGCGGTCAAGGCGATCAACGCCGCGCGCCTCGCGATGCGCGGCGACGGCACGCACAAGGTGTCGCTCGATCAGGTGATCGCGACCATGCGCCAGACCGGCGCCGACATGTCCACCATCTACAAGGAGACCTCGCAGGGCGGGCTCGCGGTCAACGTACCCGAGTGCTAACGCAATAGCCCCCACAGCCGCGACGGCGGTGCCTGGTGCTGCACTTCCTTGACGGCGTCCGGGCCGACCGCGCGCCAGTCATCTGCCTCGAACACGATCGAGCACACCGCGGCGGTGGTGAGCGTGCTGATGCCGCCGCGCGGCACCAGCATGTGGATGAGATCGGATGCGCCCGGGTTGTGCGCGATCACCATCAGGTGGGCGATGCGCGGGCCCGTCTCGTGGATGAGGCGCAGCATGTCGATGGCGCTCGCCAGGTAGAGGGCTTCCTCGCGCTGCACGTGCCGCACGGACAGCGACAGCTCGCGCGCCACGATGTCGGCGGTCTGCTCGGCGCGCCGCGCGGTGCTGGCGAGCAGCCGATCGGGAACCAGCTCGAGCTCGAGGAGCCGCCTGGCCATGGCCTCCGCTCCGGCGAGGCCGCGGCGGTTGAGCGGGCGCGCGAAATCGTCGGTCCCGGCATCCTTCCAGCGGGCATCGGCGTGTCGCATGACGGTCAGGCGTTTCATGCGTGCCGCATCAGGGCTGCTCTATCAGGATGCGGCCGTTCTGCTCGCGCGCGGCGTAGGTACGCAGCGGCTCGTAGGCCGGCGGGGTGAGAGCATCCCCGGTGCGCAGATCAAAGTGCGCTCCGTGTCGGGGGCAGATGAGCTCGCAAGACTCCACCTGGGCACCTGCGAAGGATTCGCCGTCGTGTGTGCAACGGTCTTCTACCGCGTACAGGTCGCCGCCGCAGCGTACGACAACCACCGGCACGCCGTCGACTTCGGCCGACAGCGGAACGCCTTCGCCGAGCTCACTGGCCGGGCCGATGTCGAGCCACTGGCTCAAAACATCCCCGTCTGCAGCCGCGCGGCTTCCGACATCATCGACTGGTTCCAGGGCGGATCGAAGGTCAGCTGCACGTTCGCCTGGCGCACCGTCGGGATCCGCTGCAGCTTGTCGCGCACGTCCTCCACCAGGATCTCGCCCATGCCGCAGCCGGGCGCGGTGAGGGTGATCTGCGCCTCCACGGTGCGCGTGCCGTCGTCGTTCTCCTTCACATGGCATTCATACACGAGTCCGAGGTCCACGATGTTGATCGGGATCTCAGGGTCGTAGCAGCTGCGCATCTGTTCCCAGGCGAGCTTGCGCACGTCCTCGACGGTGGCATTGGGCGGCAGCTCGGGCGGCTTGACGACCTCCTGGCCGATGGCGTCGGCATCCTCGCCCGCGATGCGGAAAAGATTGCCTTCGAGGTAGACGGTGAAGCTGCCCCCAAGCGCCTGGGTAATGTAGCCGGCCTGTCCGGGCTTGAGCCTGACCTCCTGCCCGGCGGGAACGATGACCGCGCGCACCTCGCGGTTGACGACGAAGGGCTCGTTCTCGTGTCGGCGCATGGGCTATTCCGTCGACACGGTGGCCGCGCCGTGCTCGAGCGCGGCCTTGAGCGTGTGCCAGCTCAACGTGGCGCACTTCACCCGCGCGGGGAACTCGCGTACGCCGGAGAGGGCCGCAAGCTTGCCGAGCCCGGCGTCGGGCGCGGCGTCGTGGTGCGTGAGAAGCGTGTGCACCTGCTCGAAGAGCCTGGCCACGGCCGCACGCTCCTTGCCCTTCACCGCCTCCGTCATCAGCGAGGCGGAAGCCGTGGAGATCGCGCAGCCCGAGCCCTCGAAGCGGATGTCCTCGACGCGCTCGCCGTTCATGCGTACGTAGACCGACAGGCGGTCGCCGCACAGCGGGTTGTGCCCGTCGGCGTGCAGCAGCTCGCCGCCGCCCGCGCCCTCGAGGCGGCCGAAGTTGCGCGGGTGGCGGTTGTGATCGAGGATCACGTCGCGATAGAGCTCCTTCAGGTCCATCAGCCGAAGACCTCGCGCGCTCTGCCGAGGCCCGCCACGAGGCGCGCCACGTCCTCTTCGGTGTTGTAGCAGCCGAAGGAGGCGCGCGCGGTCGCCGGAATGCCGAAGAAGCTCATGACCGGCATGGCGCAGTGATGCCCGGTGCGCACCGCAACACCGACGGTGTCGAGGATCGTGCCGAGGTCGTGCGCATGCACCCCGGCGAGCGTGAACGACAGGACCGAGGCCTTGTGCGCGGCCGTGCCGACGAGCTCGATGCCCGGGATCCGGCCGAGCTCGGCGGTAGCGAGCGCGAGCAGGCGCGACTCATGGGCGGCCACCGCATCGATCCCGAGGCTCTCGAGGTAGTCCATGGCGGCCGCCAGTCCCACGGCGCCGGAGATATTCGGGGTCCCCGCCTCAAACTTCCAGGGCAGCTCGTTGTAGGTGCTCTTCTCGAACGAGACGGTGAGAATCATCTCGCCGCCCCCCTGCCACGGCGGCATCGCCTCGAGCAGCTGCTCGCGGCCGTACAGCACCCCGATGCCGGTCGGGGCGTACATCTTGTGGCCCGAGAAGGCGTAGAAATCCGCGCCCAGCGTGCGCACGTCGACGCGCGAGTGCGGCACCGCCTGGGCGCCGTCGACCAGCACCAGCGCCCCGTGCGCGTGCGCGGCATCCGCCATGCGCTGCACCGGTAGTACCGTGCCGAGCGCGTTCGAGACATGCGCGACCGCCACCAGCTGCGTGCGCGCGCTCAGGAGCCGCGCGAATTCCTCGTAGGCGAGCTCCCCGCGGCGGTTGATCGGCGCGACCTTCAGCGTGCATCCGGTCTGCTCGCACACCATCTGCCAGGGCACGATGTTGGCGTGATGCTCGAGCGCGGTGATGAGGATCTCGTCGCCGGGCCCGAAGCGCGGCCGGCCATAGGACTGGGCCACGAGGTTGATCGCCTCGGTCGTACCGCGCACGAAGACGATCTCGCGGGTCGAGCGTGCGTTGAGGAAGCGGCGCACCCGCTCGCGCGCACCCTCGAAAGCGGCGGTTGCCGCCTGGCTGAGCGCGTGCACGCCGCGGTGCACGTTGGCGTGCGAGTGCGTCTCATAGCTCTCGACCGCGCGCAGCACCGGCAGCGGACGCTGCGAGGAGGCGGCGCTGTCGAGGTAGACGAGCGGGTGCCCGTTCACGTGCGTCGCGAGAATCGGGAAGTCGCGCCGCACGCGCGCGGCGTCGTAGGCGGGTGCGGCGCCGATCGGTGAGACCTTGGCTGCCATCAGATGAACTCCCGGAGCGCGGCTCCGTCGTGCAGCGTCCCGGCGAGGCGCTGCTCGAACTCCCGCCGCAGCGCCGGCATCTCGATCCGGGCGAGCACGTCCGCGAGGAAGGCCCACTTGAGCGCGCGCTGCGCCGTGTCACGGTCGAGTCCGCGCGACAGCAGGTAAAAAAGCATGTTGTCGTCGAGCTTGCCGGCGGTCGCGCCGTGGCTGCAGCGCACCTCGTCGGTGTAGATCTCGAGCTGCGGGCGCACGTCGATCTCGGCCTCCGGTCCGGCAAGCAGCCCGCGCAGCGACTGGCGCGAGTCGGTGCCCTGGGCCTCGCGCGCGACCACGATCTTGCCGTTGAAGGCAACGCGGGCGCGCCCCGCGGCGATACCGCGGAAGATCTCCTCGGTGCGGGCGCGTGGCGCGCGGTGCTCGACCAGCGCGTAGGTGTCCTGCACCTGGTGGCGGTCGCCGAGCGCTGCCACCGACAGCGCGAGCTCGGCCCGCTCGCCGATGAGTTGCACGCCGAGTGTCGAGCGCGCCGCCGCTGCACCGCTGCCGAGCGCGTGCAGGCGATAACGCGCGTCCTCGGCGAGCGTGGCGCCGAGCGTGTCGAACAGCACGGCGCGGGGTGCCAGCTCCTGCAGCCGGTAATGATCGAGAGCCGCGCCGCGCGCGAGCTCGGCGCTGACGGCGCTGGTGACGAAGCTCGCCGCGGCGCCGGCGCTCAGATGGCGCTCGAGCAGCACCAGCCGCCCGCCGGCCTCGAGGCGCAGCTCCACGCGCGGGTAGGAGGCTCCCTGCTGCGCCTCGGCGCTCGCCACGAAGACGAGCTCGAGGCGCGCGGCCTCGGCACCCGCCGCTACGGTAATGGCGGCGCCGTCGGTCGCGAATGCCTCGTTGAGGAGCGCGAGGGGCTGCGCGACGCCGGGCTCGCGGCGGAGCGCGGGGGAAGCGGCCGTGGCGCCGGGCCCGTCCGCCGCGGCGGCGAGCGGGATGACACGTGCCGTGGCCGCACCGGGTGGGTCCGAGAGCGCAGGGGCGAAGACTCCATCGACGAACACGTAGCGCGAGAAGCCCTCGAGCCTTCCCGGCAGATCGGCCGCGACTCGCGCGGGCCCACCGTCGCCCTCCGGCTGCGCGAGGCTCGCGGGCGTGAAGCTCTGACGCTCGAGCGGCCGGAGGTTGGCGTACTTCCAGTTCTCATCGCGCGAGCCCGGCAGTCCCGTCGCCGCCAATGCCTGCATGGCCGCGCGCCGGCGTGCGGCACCGGGCAGCCGCGCCGGCAGCGCGCGCAGCGTGCTGGCGTGCTGCTCGGCGATGCGGGCGGTGAGAGGATTGCTCATCGGAAGCCTCAGGCCGCCTCGCCGCTCACCCAGTCGTAGCCGCGGCGCTCGAGCTCGAGCGCGAGGGAGCGATCACCGCTGCGCGCGATGCGGCCGCGCACCAGCACGTGCACCACATCGGGCACGACGTACTCGAGCAGCCGCTGGTAATGCGTCACCACCACGCAGGAGCGCTGCGGCGAGCGCAGCGAGTTCACTCCCGCCGCCACCACCTTGAGCGCGTCGATGTCGAGCCCCGAGTCGGTCTCGTCGAGTATCGCGAGCTTCGGCTCGAGCACCAGCATCTGCAGGATCTCGTTGCGCTTCTTCTCGCCGCCCGAGAAGCCCTCGTTCACGCCGCGCGACAGGAAGCTGTCCTCCATCTGCATGAGCTGCATCTTGCCGCGCACCAGGCCCAGGAACTCGAAGGCGTCGACTTCGGGCAGCCCGTGCTCCTTGCGGGCGGCGTTGACGGCCGCCTTGAGGAGATAGACGTTGTTCACGCCGGGGATCTCCACCGGGTACTGGAAGCCGAGGAACACGCCGGCGCGGGCGCGCTCCTCGGGAGCGAGCGAGAGCAGGTCGCGTCCCTCGTAGGTGACGCTGCCCGCCGTGACCTGGTAGCCCGGCCGCCCGGCGAGCACGTGCGCGAGCGTGCTCTTGCCCGAGCCGTTCGGACCCATGATGGCGTGCACTTCACCGGCCGCCACCTCGAGCGACAGGCCGTTCAGGATCTGCTTGCCGTCGACGGTGACCGAGAGGTCCCGGATCGAGAGCAGGGGGAGTGCCGCGCGAGTCATGTCAGCCCACCGCGCCTTCCAGGCTCACCGCCAGCAACTTCTGCGCCTCGACCGCAAACTCCATGGGCAGCTCCTTGAACACCGACTTGCAGAAGCCGCTGACGATCATGTTGACGGCGTCCTCCTCCGAGATACCGCGTGCCAGGCAATAGAACAGCTGGTCGTCGCTGATCTTCGAGGTGCTCGCCTCGTGCTCGACCGTCGCGGTCGGGTTCTTCACCTCCACGTAGGGAAAGGTGTGAGCGCCGCACTCACCGCCCATGAGGAGCGAGTCGCACTGGGTGAAGTTGCGGGCGCCGTGCGCGCTCGGCAGCATCTTCACCAGTCCGCGGTAGGTGTTCTGGCCGTGGCCGGCGGAGATGCCCTTGGAGATGATGGTGCTGCGGGTGCGCGCTCCGATGTGAATCATCTTGGTGCCGGTATCGGCCTGCTGGTGGTTGTTGACGGTCGCGACGGAGTAGAACTCACCGATCGAGCCCTCGCCGCGCAGCACGCAGCTCGGGTACTTCCAGGTGATGGCCGAGCCGGTCTCGACCTGGGTCCAGGAGATATGGGCGTTGCGCCCCCGGCATTCGCCCCTCTTGGTGACGAAGTTGTAGATGCCGCCGACGCCTTGCGCATCGCCCGGGTACCAGTTCTGCACGGTGGAGTACTTGATGCAGGCGTCATCGAGCGCGACGAGCTCGACCACCGCAGCGTGCAGCTGGTTCTCGTCGCGCATGGGCGCGCTGCAACCTTCGAGATATGACACGTGACTTCCAACATCGGCGATGATGAGGGTGCGCTCGAACTGACCGGTGTTGAGCGCATTGATGCGGAAGTACGTCGACAGCTCCATCGGGCAGCGCACGCCCTTGGGCACGTACACGAACGAGCCGTCGGAGAACACCGCCGAGTTCAAGGTCGCGAAGAAGTTGTCGGAGTAGGGGACGACGCTTCCCAGGTACTGCTCGATGAGCCCGGGATGGCTGCGCACCGCCTCGGAGAACGGCAGAAACACCACTCCCGCGGCCGCGAGCCGCTCCTTGAAGGTAGTCGCGACCGAGACCGAGTCGAACACCGCGTCCACCGCCACGCCGGCGAGGCGCGCGCGCTCGTGCAGCGGTACGCCGAGCTTCTCGTAGGTCTCGAGCAGCTTCGGGTCCACCTCGGCGAGGCTCTTCGGGCCGTCCTTCTTCGATCTCGGCGCCGAGTAGTAGGAGATCGCCTGGTAGTCGATGGGCTTGAAGCGCACGTGCGCCCAGTGCGGCTCCTTCATGGTGAGCCAGTGGCGCAGCGACTTCAGCCGCCACTCGGTGAGAAAGGCGGGCTCGCCCTTCTTGCGCGAGATGAGCCGCACCACGTCCTCATCGAGCCCCGGCGCGAGCGTCTCGGAGTCGATCTCGGTCACGAAGCCCTGGCTGTAGCCCCGGCCGATCAGGCTCTCGAGCTCTTTGGCAGTCTCGCTCATGATCGTGCCGGCGCTCGGCTCGCCGCGGCCTTCATCTCGCGCTCGAGCCCGGGCAGGCGCGTGGGCGCGGCATCGAGCCCGGCGAGCTGCGCCAGGCTCACGTCGTAGAGCGCGCGGCGCATGGCGAGATTGAGGCGCTGCCACACGCGGCTCACCCGACAGCTCTCCTCGATCTCGCAGTTGCCCTGACCGGCCGCGCAGTCGGTGAGGGCGACCGGTCCCTCGAGCGCATCCAGGATCGCCGCGGCGCTGATCTGCGCCGCGGGGCGCGAGAGCTGGTAGCCGCCGTGCAGTCCCCGGGTCGAGCTCACGAGCCCCGCGCGCTGCAGCTGCTTCAGGAGCTTGCTCACGGTGGGAGCGGCGATACGCGTCCGCTCGGCGAGCGCGGTCGCGGTCTGCACGCGCTCGGGCTCGTCCGCGAGCGCGGCGAGGAGCACGGTGGCGTAGTCGGTGAGGCGGCTGATCCGCAGCATGGAGGCACCCCTTAAACAACTAGGACTATTTTAGTACTAATTGCGGCGGAGAACCAAGCGCGACAGGCGTTTTTGCTATCCTTAGCGATCCGATTTTCAAGAGGCTCGTGATCACGAGGCGTCGCACGGTACGGCGCGCGTCGATCGCCTGAAGGAGTGGACGATGAATCTCACTGAGCTCAATCGCGTCGCCAACGCGATGGTCGCCAAGGGCAAGGGCATCCTCGCCGCCGACGAGAGCAGCGGCACCATCAAGAAGCGCTTCGACGCCATCAAGCTGGAGTCGACCGAGGAGCACCGCCGCACCTACCGGGAGATGCTGTTCACCGCCCCCGGCGCCGCCGAGGCGGTGAGCGGCGTCATTCTCTACGACGAGACCATCCGCCAGAAGACCAAGGACGGGACGCCGTTTCCGCAGTATCTCACCAGGCAGGGCATGATCCCCGGCATCAAGGTCGATCTCGGGGCGAAGCCGCTCGCCGGCTTCCCCGGCGAGACCATCACCGAGGGGCTCGACGGTCTGCGCGAGCGGCTGATCGCCTACCGCGGGCTCGGGGCGCGCTTCGCCAAGTGGCGCGCCGTGATCGACATCGCCGCCGGAATTCCCACCCCCTTTGCGGTCCAGGCGAATGCGCACGCCTTGGCCCGCTATGCGGCGCTCTGCCAGGAGAACGACATCGTGCCGATCGTCGAGCCGGAAGTGCTGATGGACGGCGGGCATTCGCTCGAGCGCTGCTCGGAGGTGACCGAGCAGGTGCTGGCGACGGTGTTCGCCCAGCTGTTCGACCATCGCGTGGCGCTCGAAGGGATGGTGCTCAAGCCCAATATGGTGATCTCGGGCAAGAAGGCCAGCGAGCGGGCCTCACCGGAGAAGGTCGCCGAGGCGACGGTGCGGGTGCTGAAGCGCCACGTGCCGGCCGCGGTCCCCGGCATTGCCTTCCTCTCCGGCGGCCAGTCGCCGACCGAGGCGACGCTGCACCTGTCGCTGATGAACCGGCTGGGGCCGCAGCCGTGGTCGCTCACTTTCAGCTACGGGCGGGCGCTGCAGGACACGGCTCTCAAGGCCTGGGGCGGGGCGGCGGCGAACTTCGCCGCGGGCCAGAAGGAATTCGCGCGCCGCGCCCTGCTCAACGGCGCCGCGACCACCGGGCGCTATGGACCGGAGATGGAGAGCCGGGCCGCCTGAAGGCACGGCGGCGACGCCGCGCTCGCGTGACCAGCACCACCTCCGCGCAAGCCACGTCCACCGCGCCCACGGGCGACGTGGTGGTCGCCGTGCGCGAGCTCCACTATGCGGCGGGGGGCCGGCCGATCTTCGCCGGGCTCGATCTCGAGGTGCGTCGCGGGCGCATCACGGCCATCATGGGCCCGAGCGGCACCGGCAAAACGACCCTGCTGCGGCTCATCACCGCGCAGGTGGCACCCGATCGCGGGCAAATCGCGGTTTTCGGCCAGGATCTGTCGACGCTCGGCCGGAGCGAGGTCTACGCGCTCCGGCGCCGCATGGGCCTGCTGTTCCAGAACGGCGCGCTGCTCACCGACATGGACGTTTTCGAGAACGTCGCCTTCCCGGTGCGCGAGCACACCGATCTCCCCGAGCCGCTGGTGCGGCTGCTGGTGCTGACCAAGCTCCAGGCGGTGGGCCTGCGCGGCGCCGCCAATCTCATGCCGGGCGAGCTCTCGGGGGGCATGGCGCGGCGCGTGGCGCTGGCGCGCGCCATCGTGATGGACCCCGAGGTGCTGCTCTACGACGAGCCCTTCGTGGGCCTCGACCCGATCTCGCTCGGCTTCATCCAGCGGCTCATCAAGCACATGAACCAGGCGCTCGGGATCACGAGCGTCGTGGTCTCGCACGATGTGCAGGAGCTCGCCACCATCGCCGACGACAGCTACCTGATCTCGGAGGGCAGGGTCGCGGCCGCCGGCACGCCGGCGCAGCTGCGGGCGAGCGATTCGGCGGCGGTGCGCCAGTTCATGACGGGCAGCGCCGAGGGCCCGGTGCCGTTTCACTACCCGGCCCGTGACTACGCGACTCAGCTGCTCGAGGCGGATGAGCGATGAATGCCGCGAGCCGCAGCAACTACCTGCTCGGCGGCGTGCGCCGCCTCGGATCGGTGACGATCTTCCTGGTGCAGCTCCTCGTCCAGTGCCTGCCCGCGCTCGGCCGGCCACGGCTGCTCGTGCTGCAGATCTACAACGCCGGCGCCCGCTCGCTCATCATCATCATGTTGTCGGGACTGTTCGTCGGCATGGTTCTGGGGCTCCAGGGCTACGATCTGCTGCGGCGCTTCGGCTCGGAGGAGGCGCTCGGCATCGCGGCGGCGCTCAGTCTGCTGCGCGAGCTCGCGCCGGTGATCACGGCGCTCCTGTTCGCGGGTCGCGCCGGCACCGCGCTCACCTCGGAGATCGGCCTGATGCGCGCCACCGACCAGCTGACGGCGATGGAGATCATGGCGGTCGACCCGCTGCGCTACGTGGCGGCGCCACGCTTCCTCGGCGGAGTGATCGCGATGCCGCTGCTGACCGCCATCTTCAGCGTGATCGGGCTCTACGGTGCGCAGCTCGTCGGCGTGCAGCTGATGGGCGTCGACCGCGGGGTCTTCTGGTCCCAGACTCAGGGTTCCGTCGAGCTGCACGACGTCAACGAAGGCCTGGTGAAGAGCCTGGTGTTCGGCATAGCCTGCAGCCTGATCGCGGTGCACGAGGGCTATCATGCGGAGCGTACCGCCGAAGGCGTGGGGCTCGCGACCACGCGCACGGTGGTCGCATCCTCCGTGATCACGCTGCTCCTCGACTACGTGCTGACCGCGGCATTTCTCTGAGAGGAACCTGGAACCATGCAAAGCAATCGAACCCTTGAGATCGGCACCGGCTTGTTCGTGCTGTTGGGGTTTGCGGCGCTGCTGTTTCTTACGACGCAGCTGCCGGCCAGCGGCGTCAAGTTCGGCGGACAGAAGGTGGGCTATCACGTGACCGCGGAGTTCGACAACGTCGGCGACCTCAAGGTCGGATCGCCCGTCACCATGTCGGGAGTGCGCATCGGCGAGGTGTCCGGCATCCATTTCGATTCCAGGGTCTACAAGGCGGTGGTGCGCATGCGCATCGATCCGCAGTACAACGAGATTCCCGAGGATAGCTTCGCCAGCATTCAGACCGAGGGACTGCTCGGCGGCAAGTACGTCGGTCTCAGCCCCGGTGGACTCGACACCTACCTCAAGGACGGCAGCCGCATCGACCAGACCCAGTCGGCGATCGTGCTCGAGAGTCTCGTCAACAAGTTCTTCGCGAGCTTCGCCAGCAAGGGCGGCGGCAACGGCGACAGCCAGGGCGCGGACAAGCAGGGCAAGGGCCCGGGCAGGACGGAGCCGAAGCAATGAGAGTCGTGAGCATGGTGCTGGCTGCGGTCTGGATCTGCGCGGCGGCCGCCGAGGCGCCGGGCGCGCCGGCCGCGCCGGCGGCGCCGGTGGCTCAAGCGGCCCAGGACACTGGCGATCCGGCAGCGCTGGTCGAGTCGACGGCGCAGGGCATGCTGGGCGAGCTCGACAAGAACCGGGACGCCTACCGTCACGATCCGGCGAAGGTCGCGGCCCTGGTCGACAAGTACCTCATGCCGCACTTCGACACCGAGACCGCGGCGCGCGTGGTGCTCGGCCAGTTCTGGCGCAACGCAACCCCCGACCAGCGCCAGCGCTTCATCGACGCCTTCTACCACTCGCTGCTCGCCAACTATGGCGACGCGCTGGTCGAGTTCACCGCCGACCGCCTCAAGATCTTTCCGAGCCGTGTCGAGCCCGGCGCCACCACCGCGACGGTGCGCACCGAGGTGCGGCGCCGGAACGGCGATCGCGTATCGGTCAACTACTCGCTGCGCATGACGCCGCAGGGCTGGAAGGCCTGGGACGTGGTGATCGACGGCATCAGCTACGTCAAGAGCTATCGTGAGGACTTCGGCGCGCAGATCGAGAGCCAGGGCCTCGAGACGGTCATCAAGCGGCTCGAATCGGGCGAGAAGCCGGGGCAGATTGCCCGGCAGACCACCGGCTGAAAGAGCGATGCGCGAGCCACACGGGACGCCGCCGGCGTTCGATCTGACCTCCGGTCCCTTCAGTCTCGCCGCCAGCGCAGCCGGTCGGCTCCTCGCCGAGGGTCCGCTGACCTTTGTCAGCGCGCGCAGCGCCCGCGGGCTCGGACTGGATGCGATCGAGCGGGCCGCAGGGCAGGGCGGGCTCGTGATCGACTGTCAGGGCGTCACGGCGTCCGACAGCGCCGGGCTCGCCGTGCTGCTCGACTGGCTGGCGGCCGCCCGGGCGCAGGGGTGCGCGCTGCGCTTCGCGCACCTGCCGCAGGGACTCGCGGCGCTCGGGCGGATCAGCGAGGTGAGCGAGCTGCTCGAGCGCGGTGTGTAGGCACGCCGCGCCCGCGGCGCATGTCTGGGTGCTCATTTGGGCGGAGTGCCGGGAGGCTGTTCCTCGGGGCCCTTCGGCTGCGGCGGCGAGGGCTCGATACCCGACTCCTCCAGCATCTTCTGCTCTTCCTCCTCCTCGCTCTGCGATCTGCCACCCCGCACCTTGAACTGCCGGTTCTGCAGGTAGGCATTGCGCAGGAACGCGTAGGGATCATAGGCACTGTCGATCAGGCGGTCGGTATCGAGCAGCCGCGAGCGCGTGTCGATCTTCTCGACCAGCCATGAGCCGTAGTTCCAGTAGTTGTTGCTGATGTAGGTGCGCGGCGTGCTGAAGAGGTCGCCCGTCCGGCCGACGGTATCACGCACGTCGCTCGGCCCGAGGAACGGCAGCATCAGGTACGGCCCCGGTGGCACGCCCCATTTGCCGAGTGTCTGGCCGAAGTCCCGGTCGTTCCTGTCGATCCCCATCGCCGTCGCCGGGTCGAACAGTCCGCCGATCCCGATCACCGTGTTGACGAGCAGGCGGCTGGTGTCGTGCATGAACGGCGTGAGCTGACCCTGCAGCAGGTCGTTCACCATGATGATCGTCGTGTCGACGTTGTCGAAGGCGTTGCGGATCCCGGTCTGCACGACGTGCGGCACGCCGCTGCGATAGCCGCGCGCCACCGGCCGTGCGATCGCCTTGTCGAACTTGTCGTTGAAGGTGTAGATCGCGCGGTTCATGCGCTCCCAGGGGTCGCGCGCGTCGCTCCGGGCCGGTGCCTGAGTGGCGCACCCGGCGAGCAACAACAGTGGGAGCGCCGCCAGGGAAACGCGGATCGTGGCTTGCATGGCACCGGTGGAGGGAGGACCGGCCGGCATTGTAGCAGTGGCGCGGGCGCGCTCCGCCGGACGAAAAACGCAGGATTTCCGCGCCGTCAGTGAGCGCGCCCGCCGCGCCCCTGGCCCTGATCGCCGTTGTCGCTGAGCTTCGGCTTGCGGGTGCTGAGGAGGAACTCCCGCACCTCGTCGAGTCGCGCGCGGTAGCGCTGGCGCTGGATCGAGCTGATGTGGGGAGAAGCCAGCGCCAGCTGATATTGCTGTACCGCGAGCTGCAGGTCGCCGTTGGCCAGCTGGTATTCGCCCATGTAGTAGTACGCGTCTCCCGGATCGGCGGCGGCGCTGGCCGCAAGTGCGGTGAGACGAATCTGGTCGGGAGTCGGCGGCACCACGTTGAACAGGTCGAGCAGCATGGTGTGCGCCTCGCCCGGGCGCCCCGCGGCCATGAGCGTCTCCGCGTAGCGCACCGTCACCGGCACGTTGCGCGGGAAGAGCGTCTCGGCGCGCCTGAAGGTCGCGAGCGCATCATTGACGTGACCGGCTTTGGCCTGCGCCTGGCCGAGGGCCGCGTACAGCAGCGTCAGGCCCTCGTGCTGCTGTACCAGGCGAGTGAGGATGGCGACGGCTTCCTCGGCGCCCGTATGCTCGCCGTTCATGAGCGCCAGCGCCCGCCCGTACTGGTTCTCCATGGTGTCGCCGCCGTGCGCGATCTTCTGGGCATACTGCGCGGCCACGTCGGTGTCGCCGGTCGCCGTCAGCACCCGGACCCGCTCGCGAATCAGCCCGTAGCTCAGCGAGTCATGCCCCTTGCGGGGTGGGAACTGCGACGCGCGGGCAAGCTGCTCGGCCTCACGCTCCGAGTCCACGGGGTGATCGATGAGCATCGCCGGGATGTAGGTCGCCGCCAGCCCCTGGTGGCGCGCCATGGTCTCGAACATCGAGCCCATACCGAAGGGATCGAAGCCCGCGCCCGCGAGGTAACCGATACCCACCCGGTCGGCTTCCCATTCGTTGTCGCGGGTGAAGTTGATCTGGTGCTGCGCCGCCATGCCCTGCGCCGCGGCGAGCCCGCCCTCGATCGCCTGGCTGCCGCCGCCGAGCGCGCCGAGCAGGATTGCGCCGATCATGGCGGCCGCGGTGGTCAGGCTCTGCCGCGACTGGTCGGCGAGCATGCGGGCGATGTGGTGCTGGGTGATATGCGCAGTCTCGTGGGCGATCACGCCGGCGAGCTGCGACTCATTCTCGCTGGCGAGAATGAGGCCGGCGTAGAAGAAGACATAGCCGCCGGTCACGGCGAACGCGTTGATGGTCTGGTCCTTGATCACGAAGTAGTGGAAGTACTCGCCGCCCATCTCGCTCTGCGAGGCGATGCGCTTGCCGATGTCGTTGATGTATTCGTTGACCTCCGGGTCTTCGATGAGCGCGTTCTGATCGCGCAGCTCCTTGGCCACCATCGCGCCGAGCCGGAACTCATCGCTCTTCGACAGCACCGTCTCGGCGGGACTGCCCATGTCCGGGAGGTCCGAGCCGGCGGTGGGTCCGGTGAGGACGCGCGTGCTCGGCACCGGCGGCTCAGCAGTGGCGAAGCTTGCGGCCGCGCAGCTGAGAACGGCGCTCAGCAGGAGGGTCAGAAAAGGACGCATAAGCAACTTAGACCGTGATCGGAACGGGCGAGTTTCCAAGGATTTACAGGAGCTTACAAAAGCGCCTCCCTGCGCCCCTCGCCACCGCGCTCAAGCGTACACCGAATGGCGACCCGATGGGGGCCCTTAGAGGATGTCCGAGGCGTAGTCGGCGAGCCGCGAGCGCTCGCCGCGCACCAGCGTCACATGCCCCGAGTGCGCCCAGCCGCGGAAGCGGTTCACGGCGTAGGTGAGCCCGGAGGTCATCTCGGTGAGATAGGGCGTGTCGATCTGCGCGATGTTGCCCAGGCAGGCCAGCTTGGTCCCGGGTCCGGCCCGCGTGATCAGCGCCTTCATCTGCTTGGGCGTCAGATTCTGCGCCTCGTCGAGGATCAGGAAGCGGTTGAGGAAGGTGCGCCCGCGCATGAAGTTGAGCGAGCGGATCTTGATGCGGTTGCGCAGCAGGTCGTTGGTCGCGGCGCGCCCCCAGTTGCCCCCCTCCTGCGAGCCGGTGAGCACCTCGAGGTTGTCCATGAGCGCGCCCATCCACGGCTCCATCTTCTCCTCCTCGGTTCCCGGCAGGAAGCCGATGTCCTCGCCGAGCGGGATGGTCACGCGTGTCATGATGATCTCGACGAAGCGGTTGGTCTCGAGCGTCTGCATGAGGCCGGCGGCGAGCGCCAGCAGCGTCTTGCCGGTGCCGGCGGGCCCGAGCACCGTCACGAAATCGATCTCCGGGTCCATGAGGAGATTCAACGCGAAGTTCTGCTCGCGATTGCGGGCAGTGACGCCCCAGACGTTGTGGCGCTCGTTGCGATAGTCGCGAGTGAGCTCGATGGTGGCGGTATCACCGCTGATCTTGCGCGCGATGCCCTCGATGCCCTCCGGCGTGTCCTCGAACACGCCCTGGTTGGGGTGCCAGTCGCGCACCGCGGGGCCCGTGATCTCGTAGAAGGTGCGGTCGGACTCCTTCCACGAGCGCATGTCCTTGCCGTGCCGCTCCCAGAAGTCCACCGGCAGTGCCGTCATGCCGCTGTAGAGGACATCGGAGTCCTCGAGCGTCTTGTCGCTGTAGTAGTCCTCGGCGTGCACTCCGAGCACCGCGGCCTTGATGCGCAGGTTGATGTCCTTGGACACCAGGATCACCCGCGCTTCCGGATGCTCGTTCTGCAGGGCGAGTGTCTGCGCGAGGATGGCGTTGTCGCCGTTCTGGCCGGGCAGGCTCTCGGGCAGCGCGCTGGTGAGCTGACGCGTCTGGAAGAACAGACGCCCGGTGGACGGGCGCTTGCCGTGGTTGCCGGAATAGCCGCTCGGGAGCTTGAGCCCGAGATCGATCTGCCCCTTGGTGGCGTCGCGCATCATGTCGTCGAGGAAGCGGCTCACCTGGCGCACGTTGCGCGAGGCTTCGGACAGGCCCTTCTTGTGCGCGTCGAGTTCCTCGAGCACCACCATCGGCAGGTATACGTCGTGCTCCTCGAAGCGGAAGATCGCGGTCGGATCGTGCATGAGCACGTTGGTGTCGAGCACGAACAGCCGCCGGCCGCCGCGTGACCTGCCTTTCACTGCGCGCGCCTCGCCCGAGGCCGCCGTGGGACCGGGTTCATAGATTCCGCGCTGCTTCAAGCACTGCCTCCGCGTGACCGGGCACCTTCACCTTGCGCCATTCCTGCCGCAGCACACCGGTGCCGTCCACCAGGAAGGTGCTGCGCTCCACACCGAGGTACTTTCTGCCGTACAGGCTTTTCGGTTTTATGACGTCGAACAGCCGGCACACGCGCTCGTCGCTATCGGCGAGCAGCGGGAAGGGCAGCGATTCCCGGGCGGTGAATTTGTCGTGCGAGGCGCGGCTGTCGCGCGATACGCCCACGACCTCGACGCCTGCCTTGCGGAAGGCGCCGTGCAGGTCACGGAAGTCCTGCGCCTCGCGCGTGCAGCCGGAGGTCATGTCGCGCGGATAGAAATAGATCACCAGCTTCCTGCCCGCTGCGTCCCTCAGCCTCCACGTGCCGCCGCCCGTCGCGGGCAGGGAAAAATCCGGCACCTTGCTCCCCGTCTTGATCTGCGGCATCTCTCTCAGGATTTGACCGGCTCGAGAATGGCGTCGAGATTGAGCGAGTCGCAGAACTCCATGAACTCCTCGCGCAGATGGGCAACGTGGATGCGGCTCGGCACGTTGACGATCATCTGCACCGCGAACATGGGCGCGCCGGTGTGCGCGGCCGGATAGCTGCGCGTCGAGACCTCGGCGATATCGATGCCGCGCGTGGCGAAGAATCCCGCCAGCCCCGACACGATGCCCGACTGATCGAGGCATACCACGTCGATCGAGTACGGCAGCATGTCGGTGCGCGGCGCACGCGGCTCGGTGCGGCGCAGATGAATGCTCAGGTTGCTGGTCTCGGCGAGGCGCTTCAACTCGGTTTCGAGCTTGGCGAGCGCATGCCAGTTGCCCGAGACCAGCAGCAGCATCGCGAACTCGGTGCCGAGGTTCGCCATGCGGCTTTCACTGATGTTGCCGCCGGACTCGCTGATGACGCGGGTCAGCTCGTGGACCATCCCCGTTCGGTCGCTGCCGATCGCCGAAACGGCCAGGTGCTGCTTCATCTGTACGTGGCGGTGTGCTTTTGCCGGCCTGCGGTTGCCGAGTGTACCGGGTGCAGGGGCGGGTTGCGACCTTCCCGCAGGGCCGCACCGCGCGAGGCTTGCTTCCGCGGGAGCTCGGCTCGTAACATCCGCGGCTCCCTCAATCTCACCGAAAGCCTCATGTCCTTCTCCGGCAGCCTGGTTGCCATCATTACTCCCATGCGCCCGGACGGCGCCGTCGACCTGGAAGCCTGGACGCGGCTGCTCGACTTCCACGCGGAGAACGGCACGAGCGGAGTCGTCGTGGGCGGCACCAGCGGCGAGTCGGCGACGCTGCGCGAGTTGGAGCTGCGCGAGCTGGCGCTGCGTGCCTGCGAGCGCTTGCGTGGACGCCTCGCGGTGATCGTCGGGGCGGGTACCAGCAGCACTTCGAACACGGTGGAGCGCGTCCGCTGGCTGTCCGAGCTGCCGATCGACGGCCTGCTGCTGGTCACACCGGCCTATAACCGGCCGACGCAGGAAGGTCTCTACCAGCACTTCGCCGCGGCCGCGGCAGCCTCGCGCAAGCCGATCCTGCTCTACAACGTGCCTGGCCGCACGGCGGTCGACATGAAGCCGGCGACGGTGGCGCGCCTGTCGCGGGTCGCGCGCATCGTCGGGGTGAAGGAGGCGTTGCCCGAGACCGGCCGGGTGCGCGAGCTGATCGATGCGGTCACCAAGGGCTTCGTCATTCTGAGCGGCGATGATGCGACGGCGCGCGAGGCGATCGGGGGCGGAGCGCGCGGGGTGATCTCGGTCACGGCGAACGTAGCGCCGCGCGCGATGTCGGAGATGGTAGCCGCGGCGCTCGCCGGGGATGCGACCCGGGCCCGGGAGCTCGACACGCCGCTTGCGGGCCTGCACCGCGAGCTGTTCGTCGAGTCGAACCCCATTCCGGTCAAGTGGACGCTGGCGCAGATGGGACTGATCGGCGGTGCGCTAAGATTGCCGCTGACGCCGCTGTCGGAGGCGCATCACGCGACGGTGCGGGCGGCGGCCCGCGCCGCGGGGGTGCTGGCATGAGAAGGCTCTGTGAGGTGAGGATGCGGAAGATGAGACCTTCTGAATGAAGGCGGCGAGATTGCTCTTGTGGCTCGCGCCGCTCACGCTGGCAGCGGCGGGCTGTCACCCCTTCAGGCACTTCACCTATGCCTGTCACAAGACACAGCCCTACATGGAGGCGACCAGCATTCCGCCTCTGAAGGTCCCCCCGGGGATGGATGCGCCCGACCGGACCAATGCGCTGCGCCTGCCGCAGCTCAACGAGCCGGCACCGCCGCCACGCAAGGGCCAGGAGCCCTGCCTCGACGAGCCGCCACCCTACAAGGTGCCGAAGGCGCCGCAGGCCTAGAGTTCGCCAGGCGCGGGCGCTGCGGTAGGCGGGGTGCGTCTCCAGCCGCCATGCTTTATCATTCGCCGCCTTTTTTGGGGCGCGGCTTCGCTTGCGTTCTTTCGAGGAGTGCAACCTAAGTTATTGAACGGAGAGGTGGCCGAGCGGTCGAAGGCGCTGGACTGGAATTCCAGTAACATCTTCACCGGTGTTCGTGGGTTCGAATCCCACCCTCTCCGCCAGATCACTTGGAGCGCCCGGAACCGGCCCTATGGTGGCCCGCATTGGCTTCTCCGCGACGACCAGTCGTGAATCCCGTCAGGGCCGGAAGGCAGCAGCGGCAGCGGCGATGTCGGGTGCCGGAGGCTAAGCTGGTGCGGGCCGCCTCCACCCGCCTGGGAACTTGAATGAGCTACACCGCGCTGGCGCGCAAATGGCGTCCGAAGAAGTTCTCCGAACTGGTCGGACAGGAGCACGTGCGCCGCGCGCTCGTCAACGCGCTCGACACCGGCCGTCTGCACCACGCGTTCCTGTTCACCGGGACGCGCGGCGTGGGCAAGACCACCATCGCGCGCATCCTCGCCAAGTGCCTCAATTGCGAGACCGGTGTGACGGCGGAGCCCTGCGGCGTGTGTGCCGCGTGCCGCGAGATCGACGCCGGCCGCTTCGTCGATCTGATCGAGGTCGACGCCGCCTCGCGCACCAAGGTCGACGACACCCGCGAGCTGCTCGACAACGTGCAATACACGCCCGCGCGCGGCCGCTACAAGGTGTATCTCGTGGACGAGGTGCACATGCTGTCGGCGCACTCCTTCAACGCGCTGCTGAAGACGCTCGAAGAGCCGCCGCCGCACGTCAAGTTCCTGCTGGCCACGACCGATCCGCAGAAGCTGCCCATGACGGTGCTGTCGCGTTGCCTGCAGTTCAATCTCAAGCGTCTGCCTGCCGCCGAGATCGCCTCCCACATGCGCCACATCCTCGAGCAGGAGGGCATCGCCTACGAGCCGGCGGGCCTGAGGCTCGTCGCACAGGCGGCCGACGGCAGCATGCGCGACGCGCTCTCGCTCCTCGATCAGCTGATCGCCTTCGGCGGCGGCCGCGCCGGTGAGAGCGAAGCGCGCGCCATGCTGGGCACCGTGGCCCGCGACCACGTGGTGCGCATTGCCGAGCTCCTGGCGACGCTCAGTCCCGGGGAGCTGCTGAAGGGCGTCCAGGCACTCGAGGAGTTCGCGCCCGACTACGCCCAGCTGCTCGATGAGCTCGCGGGCCTGCTGGTGCGCGTGGGACTGCGCCAGGCGATCGAGGATTACGAGGGCGACGAGGTGTTTGCTCCGGAGGTGATCGAGCGGCTCGCGCGCGCGCTCACGCCCGAGGACGTCCAGCTCTTTTACCAGACGGCGATCACCGGTAAGCGCGATCTGCCGCTCGCTCCCGACCCGCGCACCGGCTTCGAGATGACGCTGCTGCGCATGGTCGCGTTCCGCCCGGCCGGCGCGCCGCGCGGTGCGCGCGCCGCTGCTCCCGGCGAGACCGCGCTCGCCGCGGCGCCGGGGTCAAGAGAGGCTGCGCCCACTGCAGCGCCGGGGTCGGGAGAGACCGCGCTCGCCCCAGCGCCGGGGTCGTGGGCGGCGATCGTCAACACGCTCGAGCTCTCGGGCGCGGCCCGGCAGCTCGCGAGTCACTGCGCGCTCATCTCCCGCCAGGGCGCCGTGGTGCGCCTCGCTCTCGACCCGCACAACCAGCAGTTGCGCACTGCGGCGCAGGAAGAGAAGCTGACGCAGGCGCTGTCGCGCCACTTCGGCGGGCCGGTGCGGCTCGAGTTTCAATCGAGCGGCGCGGGCGGCGAGACGCCGGCGCTCCTGGCGCAGCGGGCCTCGCAGCAGGAGCTCACCGCAGCGCGACGCGCCTTCGAGGCGGACCCCGGCGTACAGGGCCTGCGCGAGCGCTTCGGCGCGACGGTGCTGCCGGACACGGTGCGGCCGGTAAAATGATCGTGAGTTCTCACCCGGCGCACGGCGCCTGACGGGCTTTTCCCATGCGTGGCAACTTCAACAACATGATGAAGCAGGTGCAGGCGATGCAGGCCAACATGCAGAAAGCCCAGGCCGAGATCGCCAGCCTGGAGGTGGTCGGCGAGGCCGGCGGCGGCATGGTGAAGATCACGATGAACGGGCGGCACGAGGTGAAGCGGGTGCAGATCGAGGCGGCGGTCGCGGGGGAGGATCGGGAGATGCTCGAGGACCTGATTGCGGCGGCGGCCAACGATGCCGTGCACAAGGTCGAGGCGCGCGTGCAGGAGAAAATGAACCATCTCACCGCCGGCCTCTCGCTCCCGCCGGGAATGAAGCTGCCTTTCTAGGGTGATGAAGCACTCGCCGCATCTCGCGCAGCTGATCGAGGCGCTCCGTAGCCTGCCGGGCGTGGGACCGAAGACCGCGCAGCGCATGGCGTTCCACCTGCTGCAGGAGGGGCGCCCCGGGGCGCGCGCGCTCGCGAGCGCGCTCGATGCGGCGCTCGAGTCGGTGGTGCGCTGCCGGCGCTGCCGCATGCTCACGGAGGCCGAGCTCTGCTCGATCTGCGCTGCCACGCAACGCGAGGCGGCACTCCTCTGCGCGGTCGAGTCACCGGCGGACGTCGTGGCAATCGAGTCGTCGGGCAGCTACCGCGGCCGTTACTTCGTGCTGATGGGCCATCTGTCGCCACTCGACGGGATCGGGCCCGAGCAGCTCGGGCTGCGTGAGCTCGAGTCGATCCTCGACGAGGGCAGCGTGCGCGAGCTGATCCTCGCCACCAACTCCACGGTCGAGGGCGAGGCGACCGCGCATTACCTGGGTGAGCTCGCGGCGCGGCGCGGCATTCGCGCGAGCCGCATCGCCCATGGGGTCCCGGTCGGCGGCGAGCTCGAGTACGTCGATGGGGGGACGCTTGCGCACGCGCTTGCCGGACGGCAGTCGGTCTAGCGCCGGCGCCCGTGACCCCGGGCGGCGTTGAGCTCCTCGCGCAGCCGGCGCAGCCGGCGGTAACTCTCGTAGCGTCGCGGGTGAAAGCTGCCGGCCTCCGCGGCCGCGCGCACGGCGCAGCCGGGCTCGCGCATGTGCCGGCAGTCGAGGAAGCGGCATTGCGGGGCGAGGCGCTCGACTTCCACGAAGCCGAGGCTGCGCGGCTCGAGGCTCTCGAGCGCGGGAGCGAAGTCGCGCACCCCCGGCGAATCGATGAGGGCGCGCCCTCCCGGCAGCTCGAATAGCCGCGCTGCGGTCGTGGTGTGGCGTCCTTCCTCCTCGCGCACCAGCTCCCCTATCGCGAGGCGCTCCCCGGGCAGGAGGCGCGCGATGAGCGAGGACTTGCCGACCCCGGACTGTCCGACGAGCGCCGCCATGGCACCCGCCGGCAGCGCCTGAAGCAGTGCCTCCGTGCCCGCGCCGCCGCGCGCCGAGCAGCGCAGCACCGTGTAGCCCGCCGCGGCGTAGGCCGCGAGCTCGGCGGCGAGGGCGTCATCAGCACCGAGCTCCTCCTTGTTCAGCACCAGCGTCGCCTCGATGTGCGCCGAAGCCGCCGCCGCCAGATAGCGGTCGACGACGAACAGATCGGGCACCGGCAGAGGCGCCAGCACCACGAGCAGCCGCGAGAGATTGGCGACCACCGGCTCGGCGCGGCCGCGCGCGTTCGCGCGGTACAGGGCGCTCACGCGCGGCAGCACCTCGATCACGTGCAGCTCGTCGTGGCGCGGGTCGGCGCGGCAGCGGACCTCGTCGCCGCACACGACCGTGAGGGAACGGCCGAAGGGACGGGCGCGCAACCGCCGCCCGGCCGCATCGCGCACCGTCATGTGGCGCCCGAAGGTCGCGACCACGCGTGCCTCGAGTGTCTCACTCATGGGAGGTCGCCGGCGGAGCCTCTGCTACACTTGGATTGGTCGCGCACCGACGCGACACGCTATCACCACCGACGCCCACATGCCGAGCGCCGATTACCTGGTCTGGATCGATCTGGAGATGACGGGCCTGAAGCCCGACTCGGACTCGATCATCGAGATCGCCACCGTCGTGACCGACAAGGAGCTGACCGTGCTCGCTGACGGGCCGGTGCTGGCGATCCATCAGCCCGAGGACGTGCTGGCGCGCATGGACGACTGGAACCAGCGCCAGCACGGTTCCTCGGGACTGCTGGCGCGCGTGCGCGGGAGCCACGTGAGCGTCGCCGAGGCCGAGCGGCGCACCCTCGAGTTCCTCAGCTCCCTGGTCACCGCCGGCAGCTCGCCCATGTGCGGCAACAGCATCTGCCAGGATCGGCGCTTCCTGGCGCGGCACATGCCCGAGCTCGAGCGCTTCTTCCACTACCGCAACCTCGACGTGAGCACGCTCAAGGAGCTGGCGCGCCGCTGGGCGCCGGCGGTCGCCGACAGCTTCGTCAAGCAGGGTACGCACCTCGCGCACGCCGACATCCACGAGTCGATCCGCGAGCTGCGCCACTACCGCGCGCGCCTGCTGGCGCCGGCGTGGCAGGGGACGGGAGGCGCATGACCCTGGTGACACACCGCGGCGGCTGCCACTGCGGCGCGGTCGCCTTCGAGGTGGACGCGCCGGCGCGCCTCACGGTGAGCGACTGCAACTGCTCGATCTGCCGCATGAGCGCCTACCAGCACCTGATCGTGCCGCGGGCGCGTTTCCGGCTGCTGCGTGGCGCCGACAGCCTGACCGAGTACCGCTTCAACACCGGCACGGCGCGGCACCTGTTCTGCCGTCACTGCGGCGTGAAGTCCTTCTACGTGCCGCGCTCCAACCCCGACGGCTACAGCGTCAATGCGCGCTGCCTGGATCCCTCGACCATCGAGCACATCGAGGTCGAGCGCTTCGACGACGACGAGCGCGCCGCGTCCGAGGCGCGCATCCGCGACCGAAGTCGCTAAACGCGATTTCTACCCGGGCTTGGGGTGCTGCGCCAGGAACAGCCAGGTCTCGATCACGGTATCGGGATTCAGCGACAGGCTGCCGATACCCTGCTCGACCAGCCAGCGCGCCATCTCGGGGTAATCCGAAGGTGCCTGGCCGCAGATGCCGACGTACTTGCCGCGCTTGCGGCAGGCGGCGATGGCCATGGCGAGCAGGCGCTTCACCGCCGCGTCGCGCTCGTCGAAGAGCCTGGCCACGATTGCCGAGTCGCGATCGACCCCGAGCGTGAGCTGCGTCATGTCGTTCGAGCCGATCGACATGCCGTCGAAGTGATCGAGGTACTCGTCCGCCAGCAGCGCGTTGGTCGGCAGCTCGCACATCATGATGACCTGCAGCCCGTCGGCGCCGCGCTTCAGGCCGTTGGCGGCCAGGAGCTCCGTGACCTGGCGCGCCTCGGCGACGCTCCTGACGAAGGGCACCATGACCGCGACGTTGGTGAGACCCATGGTCTCGCGCACCCTTCTCAGCGCGCGGCACTCGAGCTCGAAGCACGCGCGGAAGGTCTCATCGGTGTAGCGCGAGGCGCCGCGGAAGCCCAGCATCGGGTTCTCCTCGTGCGGCTCGTAGCGCTCGCCGCCGATGAGATTGGCGTACTCGTTCGACTTGAAGTCGGAGAGGCGCACGATGACCTGCTCGGGGGCGAACGCGGCGGCGATCTGCGCGATGCCCTCGGCGAGCTTCTCGACGTAGAAGCCGACCGGGTCGGAGTAACCGGCCATCTGCACGCGGATCTGCTGCTGCAGCTCGCCGTCGAGCCGCTCGAACTCGAGCAGCGCGCGCGGGTGCACGCCGATCATGCGGTTGATGATGAACTCGAGGCGCGCGAGTCCCACGCCGTGATTGGGGATGCCGGCGAAGTCGAAGGCGCGGTCGGGATTGCCGACGTTCATCATGATCTTGACGGGAATCTTCGGCAGCGAGTCGAGCTCGATCTGCTTGCGCTCGAACTCGAGCAGCCCCTCGTACACGTGCCCGGTGTCGCCCTCGGCGCACGACACCGTGACCGGCTGGCCGTCACGGATGCGCTGCGTGGCGTCGACGCAGCCGACCACGGCGGGGATCCCCAGCTCGCGCGCAATGATGGCCGCATGGCAGGTGCGGCCGCCGCGGTTGGTGACGATCGCCGCGGCGCGCTTCATCACCGGCTCCCAGTCCGGATCGGTGTTGTCCGCGACCAGCACGTCGCCCGACTGCACGCGCGCGATCTCGCTCACGTCGCGGACGACGCGTGCCGGACCGGAGCCGATGCGCTGGCCGATGCTGCGGCCGCTCGCGAGCTCGCGCGAGCGGCTCTTGAGTGTATAGCGCTGGATGGTGCGGCCGACGCGGCTCTGCACCGTCTCGGGCCGCGCCTGCAGAATGAAGATCTCTCCCGTGCCCCCGTCCTTGGCCCACTCGATGTCCATCGGCCGACCGTAATGCTCCTCGATGGCGAGCGCCTGGCGGGCGAGGGTCTCGAGGTCGGCATCACTCAGGCAGAAGCGCTGGCGGTCGGCCTCGGGCACCTCGACGGTCGCGACGCGCGCCTCACTTCCGGCCGGCGCGTACACCATCTTGAGCGCCTTGCTGCCCAGGTTGCGGCGTACGATGGGGTACTTGCCGGCGCGCAGCGCCGGCTTGTACACGTAGAACTCGTCCGGGTTGACCGCGCCCTGCACCACGGTCTCACCGAGACCCCAGGCGGCCGTGATGAACACCACGTCGCGAAAGCCCGAGTCGGTATCGAGGGTGAACATGACACCGCTCGCGCCGAGATCGCTCCGCACCATGTGCTGCACGCCGGCGGACAGCGCCACGGCGCCGTGGTCGTAGCCCTGGTGGACGCGGTAGGCGATCGCACGGTCGTTGAACAGCGAGGCGAACACGCGGTGCATCGCCTCGAGTACCGCGGCCTGGCCGCGTACGTTGAGGAAGGTCTCCTGCTGCCCGGCGAAGGAGGCTTCCGGCAGATCCTCGGCGGTGGCCGAGGAGCGCACGGCGACTGCCGCCTCGGGTCCGCCGCTCATGCGCCCGAGCGCTTCGAGCACCGTCTGCGTGAGCGCGGCGCTGAAGGGCGTCGCCAGGATCCACTCGCGGATGCGCGCGCCGACGGCGGCGAGCTTGACCACGTCGTCGACATTGAGAGAGGCGAGCTCGGCGCGGATACGCGCGTCGAGTCCGCCCTGAGCGAGGAACTCCCGATAGGCCTGTGCGGTCGTGGCGAAGCCGCCCGGCACGCGCACCCCGAGCTTAGCTAACGCGCCGATCATCTCCCCGAGAGAGGCGTTCTTGCCGCCGACGGTCTCGACGTCGCGCAGAGTCAGGCGCTCGAAGGGGATCACGTAGGCGTTCAAACTTGGCTGTCCTCCGGAACGCTTGCTCCGCTGCGCGCGCGGTGAAACACTTGCCGCGCCGCACGCGCCGCGTGCCAGGTGCAGCCGACCCATGAGCCGTCGAACCGTTTTCTTCGTCTCGGATCAGACCGGCGTGACCGCCGAAACGATGGGTCGCAGCCTCATGACCCAGTTCGAGGGCGTGGAATTTCGCGCGGTGACTTTGCCATTTGTGTCGAGCATTGACAAGGCGCAGGAGGCGGTCCGGCGCATCAACCGCGCGGCCGCCGAGGAGGGTCTGCGGCCGATCGTGTTCAGCACGCTGGTGCAGGACGATCTGCGCGAGATCGTCGCGAGCGCCGACGGCCTGTTGCTGGATTTCTTCGCCGCGTTCGTCGGTCCGCTGGAGCGCGAGCTCGCCTCCCGCTCCACGCATCGCGCCGGGCGCGCGCACGGCATCGCCGATCTCGCCGCCTACACCACCCGCATCAACGCCACCAACTTCGCGCTCGCCAACGACGACGGCTCGGGCGGCGACTACACGCACGCGGACGTGGTGCTGATCGGCGTGTCGCGCGTGGGCAAGACCCCGACCTGCGTCTACATGGCGCTGCAATACGGGGTGTTCGCGGCGAACTATCCGCTCACCGAGGACGATCTCGAGAGCGGCAAGCTGCCGGCGCGGCTCGAGCCCTACCGCGCCAAGCTCTACGCGCTCACGATCAAGGCGGAGCGACTGCAGCAGATCCGCGCCGAGCGCCGCCCCGAGAGCCGGTACGCCTCGCGGGCGCAGGTGCAGTACGAGCTGCGCACGGCCGAGGCGCTGTTCGCGCGTTATGCGATCCCCTCGCTCGAAACCACCGAGCGCTCGATCGAGGAGATCGCCAGCCGGATTCTCAACACTACCGGAATCGAGCGGCGTTTGCGCCCCTAGATGCGCATCACGGCGGGTCGCACGAAACTTGCAAGCAGTTTCGGGTCGCGCCGCGGCGACGAAGCGCGCACTCGTCGGCTTGCGCAGCGGGACTGAAGCGTTATAGTCCTTACGTGCTTGCGAACGACACACTGACCCGCGTTTCCTGGCGCGCCCGGCCGCGCAGCTTCGTCGCGCTCATGGGCCTGTACGAGAGCAACTTCATCCGCCTCGGGTGGCTGGCCGGGGAGCTCACCGCCCTTGCGGGCAGCCACCGCTCGGGTGTCGCCGGGGACTGTGATCTCCTTCTCACCGTGACGGAGCGCTCGCCGTACACCAGTACCGTCGCGCTGAGCTATCTGCTGCCCGAGCCCGAGGGCGCGCAGCGCTATCCGGATATGCGGCTGCGCATCTACCATGACGCGCACCTGGTCGAGGCGCAGCAGTGGGCCGCGATTCACAGCCAGCCGCTGCTCAAGGCGCTGCGCACGCGCGCGGAGCGTGAACTGGATCAGCGCTGGGCACGCAACGTGATGTTAAACAAGTGGCTGGAATACTGCGTGGAGCGAGGTCATCGCTTCTCATCCCGCACAAGGCTCGCCGCCGGTGCATGAGAAGGGGCGCCTGCGCGCCCGATTTCTCATGAACGCGTTGCGGCAACTCGGATTCCTCAAGCTCACCCTGCGCCCCGACGGCGCGACCCCCGACCACGAGCATCGGGTGATCGAGCTGTTCCGCAACCGCGCCGAGCTCAAGAAGGCCTACGGCGGACTGCAGGAGGAAAGCTACCGCCTCAAGGACCTCGTCAAGCAGCAGGAGGCGGCCACCCAGCGCGTCCAGGAGATGCTGAACGAGCTCGAGGGACGTCTCGGCGCCAACGAGACCGCCTACGCGACGCTGACTTTCTATCAGCTGCGCCGGCTGTGGCAGAACGGGCGCGAGCTCGTCAGTCAATTCGTCGCCGACCTGGCGCGCCAGCAGGATGAGCGCGAGCGCAAACTCCATCTCGCGCTCCACAATCGCCAGCAGTTCGCGCGCCGCCAGGCCTGCGAGGCGCAGGTGAGCGCGGCGCAGCGCCTGAGCGAGGAAAGCAGCGCCTTCCTCGGGCAGCTCGAGAGCGAGCTCATCAAGCTCACGCGTTTCTGGCATTACTTCAAGCGGCGCGCTCTCGAGCGGCGCATCCACGCCGCGCGGGCGGCCGTCTCCGCCGCCGGCGCCTCCCTCGTTCAGGCGAACGGCGAGCTCGAGGCGGTGAGCGCCGAGCCGCTGCCGGAGTTCCCGGGACTGTCGATCGAGGCCCGCCGCGCGATCAACCTCGCGGCGATCGCCTATGCGGAAGTGCTGTGCGCACGGCTGCACGTGATCCAGGAGCCACTGCTGACGATGGCGCGCGAGGCGACGGCGCGCCGGACGGCGGCTGACGTCTACGGGTCGCCCAAGGATTGCGTCATGCTGATGGCGCAGATCAGCCGCGCGCAGCGCCTGCTCGCGAGCCGCGCGGGGCTCACGGAGGAGATCCGCGAGCGCACTGAAAGACTCAAGCCGGCGGTGAGCTACCGCGGCGCCGCCGATACCTGCCCGACGAGCGACTCACTCGTCCCGCCGGCGCAGACCACGCCGCACGTCCCCAACGTGCTCGCCGAGGACACCTGGGATCTGTTCCGGGTTCTGCTGCGCTAGCTAACCCGCGCGCGCGGTCTTCTGCGCCGGTACCAGCCGCCCCCCGGCCACGACGTCGGTCATGATCTGCGCGGCCTGATCGAGCATCACGTCGGGCTGCTCGTCCTTGGCCTTGTCCAGGTCCCCAATGCTCTTCAACGCCGGCAGATTCTTGGCGACGCGCCGGGCGTTCTCGCGCTCGAGCCGCTCCTTGTCCTCACGGGCCCGTTCCTCGCGCCGCACCTTGAGATTCAACGACACGCTGTGTTGCCCGCGCAGAGTGTCGATGGCGGCGATGTCGGACACCAGCCAGCGATAGTCCGGGTCGTGCTGCGCCCGGACGTCCTCCGCCGAGGCGAGCGTTGCCACGGGCGGCTCGCTGGCCGACACGGCGCTGGTCTTGAACGGCACGCCGGCGATGCGGTCCCACGGGAGCGAGGACTCGAGCGCGCTCTCGCCCACTTCCTTGGTATCGAGCACGGAGGCGAGCGGAATATCGGGCTCGACGCCCCGATGCTGCGTGCTCTCGCCGGTGACGCGGTAGAACTTGCCGATGGTCACCGTCAGCTGGCCGTTCACGGGCTCCTTCGACCAGCGGTCGAGCGGCACCAGGTTCTGCACCGTGCCCTTGCCGAAGGTAGTCTGGCCGAGGATGAGACCGCGGTGATAGTCCTGGATCGCGCCGGCGAAGATCTCGGAGGCGGAGGCGCTCATGCGGTCGACCAGCACGGCGAGCGGCCCGTCGTAGGCCGGGGCGGTTTCCGGGTCGTTGAGCACCTCGAGCCGTCCGGAGGTGTCGCGCAGCTGCACGACCGGTCCGTGGTTGATGAACAGGCCGGTGAGCGCGGTCGCTTCCGGCAGGTAGCCGCCGCCGTCGCCGCGCAGGTCGAGCACCAGCGCGTCGACGTTCTCGCCCTTGAGCTCGCGCAGGAGCTTCGCCACGTCGCGGGTGGTGCTGCGGTAGTTCTCGTCGCCCGCGTTCTGCGCGGCGACGTCCTGGTAGAAGCCGGGCACGGTGATGACGCCGATGCGGTAGGTGCGGCCGTTGCGCGCCACGGTCTTGACCTCCTTGTGGGCGGCCTGGGCCTCGAGCGTGATCTTGTTGCGCACGAACTCCAGCACCTTCTCCGGACTTCCGGGAGCCGCGCCGCCCGGCAGTACCTGCAGCCGAACGCTGGTGCCCGCCTTGCCGCGGATCAGCTGCACGACGTCGTCGAGCCGCCAGCCGATGACGTCGGTCAGCACGCCCTCGCGCCCCTGGCCGACGGCGGTAATGCGGTCGTTGGTCTTGAGCGTGCCGGCGACCGCGGCGGGGCCGCCCTCGATGATGTTCATGATGGTGACGAAGTCGTCGACCACCTGGAGGGAGGCGCCGATGCCGTCGTAATTGAGGCTCATCTGGATGCGGTATTCCTCGGAGCTGCGCGGCGAGAAGTAGCTCGAGTGCGGGTCGAAGGCGCGCGCGTAGGCATTCATCAGATTCTCGAACACGTCCTCGCTGGTCACCTGATCGATGCGCTTGAGCACGCGCTCGTAGCGCTTGCGCAGGATGTCGACGGCCTCCGGCCACTGCTTGCCGGTGAGCAGCAGCGACAGCGCGTCGTTCTTGACGCGCCGTCTCCACAGGTCGTCGAGCTGCGCCTGGTCCGCGGGCCAGGGCGCGTGCATGCGCTCGAACTCGTACGACTCATCCACCGTCCAGTCGGGCTCGGTCTTCAGCAGCGCGAGCGCATACTGCATGCGCTCGCGGTTGCGCTGCTGGAAGCGCGCGAACATGAGGTACGCCGGGTCGACGTTACCGGTGCGGATCATGTCGTCGAACTGGTAGCGGTAGGTGGAGAACTCGTTGACGTCGGCGGCGAGCAGGTAGCTGCGCTGCGGATCGAGGAACTCGAGGTAGCGCTGGAACACCAGCTCCGACATCCGGCGGTCGATCGGCGCGTGGCTGTAGTGGGCCTCCTCGAGGATGCGGCCGATCTTGCGGGCGGTGGCGCGCTGGCTGTCGCTCGGGGCGATCGCACCCGGTGGCAGGAGCGAGGGGCTTGCCGGGGCCTGTACGGAGCCGGCGAGCGCGAGCGCCGCCAGCGCCACGAGGCACGCGGTTATCCAGCCAGAGGAGCGGCGCAGGGACTCGGTCATCGGGTCAGCTCACAGGTTCGCTAAACTCTTGGACCTAGGCTAGAGCCTCTTGTTCGCCTTTAGCAAGTGCGGTGCTCACAGCGTGAAGCCTTTAACGGCGCTGCTCGCGATTCTGGCAGGGTCGGCCGTGGCCCTGGCGGCCGGGCTGATCATGACCTGGACCGTGATCCTGCTGCTCCCCGCGGACGAGCAACGCTTCGCCCCGGAGCATGCCCATCTGCTGCGGGCGATCGTGGTCTTCACGCTGTTTGCGGCCGTTTCGGCCGCGAGCTTCTATGGGCAGCTGCGCGAGCGGCGCTGGCGGGGGGCGGCGCATACCGCGACGCTCGCGGTGTTCGCCCTCGTGGTGTGGCTCTACTGGCCCACCTGAGACGGGCGCGGCGGACCGGCCGTCTCACTCGCGCTTGAGCGCCGGGACCTTGCGCAGCAGCGCGAGAAATCCCCGTATGAGCACGAGCAGCGCCAGGGGGCCGAGCGCCACCACCCAGAACACGGCCGAGCCGTGCGCCAGGCCCACGACATAATCGGCGAACAACGCCCAGGGGCCGGCCCTGGGGTTGTCGCCGTGCGTATAGGGGCCGAGGAAGCGGCTGCCGGCGGCGAAGATCAGGAACGGCATCACCAGGACACCGGTCGCGAGGGCCGCGCCGGCGACGATGAGCTCGCGCTGCGTGCGCGACAGGCTGGCGATTGATGGCCAGGGGCGCCGTGGGCGCGCTTGGGATTCCGTTCGCTCGGTCGGGGGCGTGGTGGCCATGAACTAAAGTCCGGGCGTCAGCGCGCGGGCGGGCATAATAGCCTTCTCATGCAGAAAATCAGAGCCGCCGTCATCGGGGTCGGCTACCTCGGCAGGTTTCACGCCCAGAAATACGCGCAGGCCGGGGGCTGCGAGCTGCTCGCGGTGGTCGATCCGCGCCAGGAGGCCCGCGAGCAGGTGGCCGCCGAGCTCAAGACGCGCCCGCTCGGCGATTATCGCGAGCTGCTCGGTACGGTGGACGCGGTGAGCGTCGTGACGCCGACGCCGGCGCATTTCGCCATCGCCCGCGACTTTCTCGAGCGTGGCGCGCACGTGCTCGTCGAGAAGCCGATCACCGAGACCGCGAGCCAGGCACGCGAGCTGATCGCGCTCGCCGCGCGCGTCCGACGCATCCTCCAGGTCGGACATCTCGAGCGCTTCAACGCAGCGATCCTGGCCGCCATGCCGTACCTCAACTCACCGCGTTTCGTCGAATGCCACCGGCTCGCACCCTACCGCGAGCGCGGCACCGACGTGAACGTGGTGCTCGACCTCATGATTCACGACATCGACATCGTGCAGACGATCGTCGGCGCGCCGATCAGGGCCATCGACGCGGTCGGCACGCCGGTGTTCTCGGAGGAGATCGACATCGCCAACGCGCGGCTGCGCTTCGAGAACGGCTGTGTGGCGAATGCGACCGCCTCGCGCGTGAGCCTGAAGACCGAGCGCAAGCTGCGCATCTTTGAGGACGACGCCTATCTCTCGCTCGACCTGCAGCAGAAGATCGTCACGCTGATCCGCAAGCGCGCGCCGGGCGGAGCGCCGGGGGAGCTGCCGGTCAGCATCGAGGAGCAGAGCCTCGAGCCCGGGGACGCGCTCAAGGCGGAGATCGACTCCTTCCTGGAGTGCATTCGCACCGGCCGCCCGCCGGTGGTATCCGGGGAGGCCGGACTCACGGCGCTCGAGACCGCCATGCGCATCACCGCGCAGGTGAACGAATCGCTCGCCGCGCGCAAGCCAGCTCGCATAGAACCGCAAAGCTAAAGCTCAGGCAGACGGCCCGGCGACTCTCGCTTGTGCAGCGCCTGCGGGACTAGACTCGCGGCCGCCCGTTACTTGGGGGGGGGAATGTATGGGCAAGCTGCTGGCGTTCGTCTACGGCGTCGTGGTCTATGGCCTCTTCCTGGCCACCTTATCTTTATGCGATTGGATTCGTCTCCAACTTCTATGTGCCGAAGTCCATCGATTCCGGGGGCGGCGCGCTGACGCTCGAAGCCGTGCTGATCGATGCGGTGCTGCTCGGCATCTTCGCAATCCAGCACAGCGTGATGGCACGCCAGTGGTTCAAGCGGCGGTGGACCCGCATCATCCCGCACCCCATCGAGCGCACCACCTATGTGCTCATCGCGAGCCTGTGCCTCATTCTCCTCATGCGGCAGTGGCGGCCGATGACCGGCGTCGTCTGGGACGTGGGCGGCGCCGGCCGGATGATTCTTATGGCGTTGTACGCGCTCGGCTGGCTCATAGTGCTCCTCTCCACCTTCCTCATCGACCACTTCGATCTCTTCGGGCTGCGGCAGGTTACCCGCCGCCTGCGGGGGCTCGAGTACGAGTACCCGCCCTTCGTGACTCCCTCGCTCTACAAGCTCGTGCGCCACCCGCTCTACGTGGGCTTCCTGCTGGCGTTCTGGGCGACCCCGGTGATGACGCAGGGTCACCTGCTGTTTGCGATCGCCACGACGGCCTACATCCTGGTCGCCATCCAGATCGAGGAGCGCGACCTCGTCAGCTTCCACGGCGAGACTTACCGGAAATACCGCGAGCACACGCCGATGCTCGTGCCGTTCACGAAGAGGTAGGACGGCCAAGCTAGTAGAATCGCCACCTACCTCTTCAGCGGCGGCAGGTGAGCGATGTCGAGCGATCCGCAGCACTTCTCGCGTCCGCCGCGGCCGGTGACGGTCGCGGCGCTGCAGATGTCGTGCAGCTGGGACACGGCGGGCAACGTCGCCCGCGCCGAGCGGCTGGTGCGTGCCGCGGCCGAGCAGGGCGCGCAGATCATCCTGCTGCCGGAGCTGTTCGAGACGCCGTATTTCTGTATCGAGCAGGACGCACGGCACCTCGGCCTGGCGCACGCCGTTGCGGACGATCCCGCCGTGCGCCACTTCGGCGCCCTGGCGCGCGAGCTCGGCGTGGTGCTGCCGATCAGCTTCTTCGAGCGTGCGGGACCTGCCTACTTCAATTCCATCGCAATCCTCGATGCCGACGGCACCAATCTCGGCATCTACCGCAAGTCGCATATCCCCAACGGCCCCGGCTACCAGGAGAAGAGCTACTTCTCTCCGGGCGACACGGGCTTTCGGGTGTGGGACACGCGCTTTGCGCGCATCGGCGTCGGCATCTGCTGGGATCAGTGGTTTCCGGAGACCGCGCGCGTCATGGCACTCATGGGCGCGGAGCTGCTTTTCTTCCCTACGGCCATCGGGACCGAGCCGCCGCCGGCGGTACCGGTGAACTCGCGCGAGCACTGGCAGCGCACCCAGCAGGGCCACGCCGCGGCGAACCTCACGCCGCTCGTTGCGGCGAATCGTTACGGCCTCGAGCGCTCGCTGCAGAACCCCCAGGGCCTCTATCTCCGCTTCTACGGCTCCTCGTTCATCGCCGACGCGATGGGCGCGAAAGTGGCAGAGGCACCCGAGGAGGGCGATGCGGTGCTGGTGCAGACGTTCGATCTGGAGACGACGCGCGAGCTCAGGGACAACTGGTTCGTGTTCCGCGACCGCCGGCCCGATCTCTACGGCGCGCTCGCCTCGCTCGACGGACGGTCGCCTCCTGCCGCGCGCCGCGCACCGTCGCGGTGAGGGAGGCGGGCACGACTATGGCTGCCGGGACCTCGTCACGAGGTCCCGGCAGGAGCCAGGCGACGTATCGAATGCGCGGCGCAACCGGCCCCGGCCTTGCGGCCGGAGTCCCGTGTTGGTGGAGGCGGGGGGAATCGAACCCCCGTCCGTAAGCCCTAGACTTCAGGATCTACGTACGTAGCTCTCTCTTTGGTTCTCGCGCAGCGCTACCCGAGGAGCAGGGAAGACGCTGCGCCAGCGATCAGTGACTCTTAACGCACCGGCCTGCTCGCAACGCCGGAGCGCGATCCTGTGAGCGCGTCCCCTGGGCCGGTCGCACAGGCACGAGCCGTCCAGAGGTCAGCTGCGACTAGGCAGCCAGAGCGTAGTTGTCGTCGTTGGCAACTATGAGTTGCAGCGTTATTTACGAGGGCACTGCGCCTCGGCACGCCCCTGAAGGTTCGTGACCCACGTCGAAACCGGTCGCCCCCTTCAAGGTACCGGCACAGCATACCTGAAGCGCGCCGACGCCTCATCTGCCCCGCAGCAGCCGCGCCTTGTCGCGCTGCCAGTCGCGCTCCTTCTCGACCGCGCGCTTGTCGTGCTGCTTCTTGCCCTTGGCGAGCCCGAGCTGAAGTTTGGCGCGGCCGTTCTTCCAGTAGAGCTCGAGCGGCACGAGCGTGTAGCCGCGCCGCTCGACCGCGCCGATCAGTCCCTGCAGCTGGCTGCGATGAAGCAGCAGCTTCCTGGTGCGCACCGGATCGGGGGTGACGTGGGTCGAGGTCGTGGGAAGCGGCGAGAGATGCGCGCCGATCAGAAAGGCCTCGCCGCCGCGCAGGTACACGTAGGCTTCCTTGAGCTGCGCGCGGCCGGCGCGCATGGCCTTGACCTCCCAGCCCTGGAGCGCGAGCCCCGCCTCGTAGCGCTCCTCGATGAAGTAGTCGAAGCGCGCCTTGCGGTTTTCGGCGATCAGTCGCGGTGCATTCTCGGCTTTGGTCATCGGCGTGGGCTAATGGGACAATGGGCCCATGCGGGAGGTCAAGCGCTCGGCGCTCGTCAACCAGTCGCCGGCGAGGCTGTACGAGCTCATCAACGACGTCGAGAGCTACCCGCGGTTCCTGCCGTGGTGCACGCACGCGCGCGTCGAGCTGCGCACGGCGCAGGAGATCGTCGCCACGATCGGTGTGCGCCAGGGGGCGCTGCAGGGAGAGTTCACCACGCGCAACATCCTCGAGGCCGACCGCAGCGTCCACATGCAGCTGGTGAGCGGACCGTTTCGCGCGCTCGAGGGCCGATGGCTGCTGACGCCGGTCGCGGGCGGCTGCCGCGTGGACCTCACCATGCGCTTTGCGTTCAGGAGCGCGCTCACCGGACTCATCTTCGAGCCGAAGTTCGCCGAGACCGTCGGTTCCCTGGTCGATGCGTTCGTCGCCCGGGCGCGGGGGTCGGGGTGAAGCGTTGTATCGTCGCCTATGCAACCCGCGAGCGGCAGTACCTCTGGAGCGTCGAGCTGCCGCCGGCGGCGACGATCGCCGATGCGCTCGCCGCGGCACGGCGCACCGCCGAGCGCGATTCGGCCGGTCTCGACCCGACGGTGTGGGATGCGGCTCCGGTCGGCGTGTTCGGCGAGCCCCGTGCGCGCGATGCCAGCTGCGAGGACGGCGACCGGATCGAGCTGTACCGGCCGCTGCGCGCTGACCCACGGGCGCGCCGGCGCCAGCGCGTGCAACGCGAGCGTCAGCGGGCGATCAAAGTCCGCTAGATCTTCGGGAACTTCTGCACCGAGATGTCGTTATCCGGTGCCCGCGGCGCGCTGTCCGGGATATTGTCGTGCTTGAAGCTCGCGACCTTGTCGTCCTTGAAGAGCACGACGAGGTGGCGCTGCTCGGGGCGCTGCAGGTGGCCGCTCTTGAAGTAGTAGAGATAATCCCAGCGGTCCCGGTCAAAGAGGTCCGGGATCATCGGCGATCCCAGCAGGTAGCGCACCTGGGTGCGCGTCATGCCGACCTGCAGCTGGGCAACGGTCTTGCCCTCGAGATAGTTCCCCTGCTGGATATTCATGCGATAGATGCAACCCCCGAGCGGCATCGTGAGCACTGCCAGGGCAGCCAGAGCGGTCGAGGGTAGGCGCATGCGGGTCCGATGGGAGATAATCTCAGTTGGTGCGATCATAACCGATTGCGAATCGCCCCGGCACCGGAGCGCCGCCGCGGTTCCCAGGAGATGTGCGTGGAAGGCAAGGACCTGCGCAAAGCCGGCCTGAAGGTGACGCTGCCTCGCCTGAAGATCCTGGAGATCCTCGAGGGCAGCCCCACGCGCCACCTCTCGGCCGAGGACATCTACCGGACGCTACTCGAGTCCAACGAGGACATCGGCCTCGCCACGGTGTACCGGGTGCTCACCCAGTTTGAAGCCGCGGGCCTCGTCACACGCCATCACTTCGAGGACGGCATGGCGGTGTTCGAGCTCAACCAGGGCACGCACCACGACCACATCGTGTGTCTCGATTGCGGGCGCGTCGAGGAGTTCATGGACTCGGGGATCGAGGCGCGCCAGACCGCCGTGGCCCACAAGCTCGGCTTCACGATCCGCGATCATTCGCTGATTCTCTACGGGCACTGCCAGCGCCCGAACTGTCCGCACCGCAAGCACAAGACGAGCTGAGCTTCGGCGGCGAGCCGCGTTGCGCACCGGCGGTGCGCGGCGCCGGGTGCCGCTAGCGGCGCCGCGCCGCCGGCGGGCGCGGCTGAGTCACGGTGTCGCCCGTGGCTGCCTTGGCTCCCGCTGCCGTGCCGCGTTCGGCGGCGTTCAGCATGTCGCGCGCGTGCTCGCGCGCCTTGTCGGTCACTTCGACGCCGCCCAGCATGCGGGCGAGCTCCTCGACGCGCTCGCCGGGAGTCAGCTCGGCAAGCGTCGTGCGGGTGGTACGGCCGTCGGTCAGCTTGGTGACCCGCAGGTGGTGGTGCGCCTGGCAGGCGACCTGTGGCAGGTGGGTCACGCACAGCACCTGGCTGCGCTCGCCGAGCCGGCGGAGCTCGCGCCCGACGATCTCCGCGACCGCTCCGCCGATGCCGGCGTCGACCTCGTCGAACACCATGCAGTGCATGTCCTGTGCCGCGCACGAGACCTGTACCGCGAGCGAGAGGCGCGAGAGCTCGCCTCCCGATGCCACCTTCGACAGCGCGCGTGGCGGCTGGCCGGGATTGGCGCTGACGCGGAACTCGATCTGATCGATGCCGTGCTGGCTGGGATCGGCGTTGCCGTCCTGAGTGACGTCGGCCTCGAAACGCCCGCCCGACATGCCGAGCGTCTGCAGCCGCGCCGTGATGTCCCTGGCGAGCGCGCGCGCCGCCTGCTGCCGCTTGGCGGAGAGCTCCTGCGCCTGAGTGCGGTAGCCCTCGAGCGCGGCGGCGAGCTCCTTGCGCAGCTGCGCCAGGTCGAGCTCGGCCCGCTCGAGCTCCTCGAACTCGGCGCGCAGCTGTGCGGCGCGCTCCGGGAGCTCTGCCGGTGCCACGCGGTGCTTGCGCGAGAGCTCCTCGACCGCCGCCAGGCGCCGCTCGACCTCGTCCTGGCGCGCCGCATCGACATCGAGCGTCTCGCCGTAGCGCTCGAGCTCGCGCGCCGCCTCGCGGATCTGCACCGAGGCTTCCTCCAGCAGCGGCAGCACGGCGCCGAGCTTGGCATCGAGCGCCACCAGGGGGCGGAGCGCCGCGAGCGCGCGGGCAACCCCGGCGTGCGCGCTCGCGGCGTCGTTGTCGTAGAGCTCACCGAGCGCCACCTGCGCGCCGGTCGCGAGGCGCCCGCGGTTGGCGAGCCGCGCACTCTCCTCGGACAGGCTCGCGAGCTCGCCCGCCCTGAGGTGCAGCCCCTCGAGCTCCTGCACCTGGTAGCGCAGCAGGTCGAGCTTCGCATCGCGGTCGCGCGCCTTGCTCTCGAGCTCCAGCGTGCGGTTGAGAAGGCCGAGCCAGACGCGGTGCGCGATCCCGACCTGGCCGGTGAGCGCGGTGAGCGTGCCGTAGGCGTCGAGCAGCTCGCGCTGCGGCGTGCTGCGCGTCAGGGACTGGAATTCGTGCTGGCCGTGGATATCGATGAGGATGTTGCCGGCCTCGCGCAGCGACTGCACCGGCACCGACTGGCCGTTGAGGTAGGCGCGCGAGCGCCCATCGCTCCCCACGACGCGCCGCATGATGAGCTCGGCGCCTGCGCCGACCGACTGCTCCTCGAGCCATTGCTTGAGCTCGCGGGGCGCCTGCGCGAGATCGAAGGTGCCGGAGACCTCGGCGCGCTCGGCGCCGTGGCGCACGGCCTCGGCGCCGGCCCGGCCGCCGGCGAGCAGCTGCAGCGCGTCCACGATGATCGACTTGCCGGCGCCGGTCTCGCCGGTGAGGACCGTGAGCCCGGCGCGCAGCTCGAGCTCCACCGAATCGACGAGGGCGAAATCGCGGATCTGCAGGTGAGTCAGCATGGCTTCGCCGTCACCGCTCGAAGCTGCCGCGGCCCCAGTGGAGCTTGGAGCGCAGCAGCTTGTAGTAGTCGTGGCCGGGCGGGTGCAGCAGCGTCACACGCTCGCGCGCCGCGCGCACCTCGAGCCGGTCACCCGGCTCGAGGGCTCCGAGCCGCATGCCGTCGCAGGAGACGTTCGCCTGGGTGTCGGGGCGCTCGAGCAGCACCACCTCGATGACCGAGCGCGAGGATACGACGATCGGCCGGTCGGACAGGGTGTGCGCGCAGATCGGCGCGATCACCAGCGCGTCGAGGTGGGGCTCGATGATCGGACCGCCGCAGGAGAGGGCGTAGGCGGTCGAGCCGGTGGCGCTCGCCACGATGATGCCGTCACCGTCGTGGGTGTTGACATATCGCTGATCGATGCGGGTCTCGAAGTCGAGCGTGCGGCCGGTATCGTGCTTCTGCATCACGACGTCGTTGAGCGCCAGCGACTGGGCGATTCTCCCGTCGGCCGAGCGCAGCTGCGCCGTGAGCATCGGACGCTCGTCCGTCTCGAGCTCGCCCCGCAGCGCCGCGTCGACCGAGGGCAGCATGTCCTGGGGCATGATGTCGGTGAGGAAGCCGAGGCGGCCGCGGTTCACCCCGAGCAGCGGCACGCCGTGGCGGGCGACGAGCCGCGCCGCGTAGAGGAGCGTGCCATCGCCCCCCACCGCGATCGCCAGGTCGGCGCGCTCGCCGATCGAGGCTTCGGTGACGCGCACGACTCCCGCGGCCTCGCCCCCGGGCGCCGCTTCGGAGAGCAGTACCTGCACGCCGCGGCTCTGCAAGTGCGGCAGCAGGGCATTGACGGTCTCGGCCACGCGCGCATCGGTGAACCTGCCGACCAGCGCGCAGCTGCGAACGGGAAAGGCCATCCGCTCAAGCCTTAAGTAAACGTCTCGCCAGCATCGCGAGGCGGGGCCTTTGTAGCATGGGGGCGCGGCTCTGGGCCAATGCCGCAGATCACATTCACGGCTCTCCGGGCGCACCCTGGGCCGGCTGAGCCTGCTGGCCTTCCCGCGCCGACTGTGCATGATGTAAGGTCCCACGCAGTCATATGGCGCACGAAGCTCGGGACGAGGCCTTAGGCGAGCGGGCACAGCACCTGCTGCGCATCCTGATCGAGACCTACATCCGCGAGGGCCAGCCGGTCGGCTCGCGCGCCCTGTCGCGTGAGTCGGGCCTGCAGCTCTCCTCGGCCACGGTGCGCAACGTGATGGCGGATCTCGAGGAGCTCGGCTTCGTCGCCTCGCCCCATACCTCCGCAGGCCGGGTGCCCACCGACAAGGGCTACCGTTTCTTCGTCGATACGCTGCTGCAGCTGCGCCCGCTCGACGAGGCGGCGACCGCCGAGATCCGCCGCCAGTTCGAGGCGAGCCGCGACAGCTCCACCGACCTGATCGCCGCCGTCTCGCAGCTGCTCTCGAGCGCAACCCAGCTCGCCGGCGTGGTGACCGTGCCGCGCGCCCGCTCGGCCTCGATCACCCAGATCGAGTTCGTGGTGCTGTCAGAGAACCGCGTGCTGGTGGTGCTGGTATTCAACGACCGCGAGGTGCAGAACCGCATCATCCAGCTCGAGCGCCGTTACTCGCCGGACGAGCTCAAGCGCGCCTCGAACTACCTCAACGAGCAGTTCCGCGGCCGGACGCTGCGCGAGGTGCGCCAGGAGATCCTGCGGCAGCTCTCCGAGACGCATGCGCACATGAATCAGATCATGCTGGAGGCCATCTCGGTCGCGCAGCAGGTCTTCGAGGGCGGTGGCGAGGGACGACTCGAGTACGTGATCAAGGGTGAGACCAATCTGATGGGCGTGGCCGAGCTCACGAGCGTCGAGAAGCTGCGGCGGCTCTTCGAGGCCTTCAACGAGAAACGCGACTTCCTGCACCTGCTCGACCAGAGCCTGAAGGCGGAAGGGGTGCAGATCTTCATCGGCCACGAGTCGGGCTATCAGATCCTCGATGACTGCAGCGTGGTCACCGCCCCGTACGCGGCCGGGGACTCAGTGGTCGGGGTGCTCGGGGTGATCGGTCCGACCCGCATGGCCTACGAGCGGGTCATCCCGATCGTCGATATGACCGCTAAACTGCTCGGGGCCGCCTTGAATTCGCGCCGCTGAGCCCCACGCTGCCCGCGTGCCCGGCCCCCAGCGCAGGAGACCTTATCTGATGACCGCGAACGAATCCCGACGGGACACCCCAGCCGGGTCCGCCGCCGAGCCCACCACGGTGCTGCCGGAGACGGCGGCCCAGCTGGTCGAGCTCGAGAGGCTTCAGCTGGCGCTCGCCGAGTCCGAGGAGCGCGCCCGCAGCCACTGGGAGCAGTACCTGCGGGCGGTGGCTGACCTCGAGAACGTGCGCAAGCGCGCCGCCCGCGACATCGAGGCCGCCAACCGCTATGGGCTCGAGAAGTTCGTTGAGGAGCTGCTGCCGGTGCGCGACAGCCTGGAGCTCGCGGTGCAGAACGCCGGCCGGGCCGACGCCAAGAGCCTCACCGAAGGTCAGGAGGCGACCCTCAAGCTCCTCAACAAAGCCCTGGAGAAGCTCGGTGTTACCGTCGTTGACCCCGTGGGCGAGCCCTTCGACCCGGCCCGCCACGAGGCCATGATGATGCAGGAGTCGACCACGGCGGAGCCCAACTCGGTGCTCAAGGTCGTGCAGCCGGGCTACGAGCTCAACGGGCGGCTGCTGCGCCCGGCGCGGGTCATCGTTGCGCGGGCGCCTTGAAAGCGCAGCCGGCCATCCCTAAGAAGTGTCCCTGGAATATCCCTCTTTATTTCATAGGTCTCGCGTCGGAGTGACCCCATGGCAAAGGTAATCGGCATCGACCTCGGCACCACCAATTCGTGCGTCGCCATCATGGAGGGCGGCAAGCCCCGGGTGATCGAGAACAGCGAGGGCGACCGTACCACCCCCTCGATCGTGGCCTTCACCAAGGACAACGAGGTCATCGTCGGCCAGCCCGCCAAGCGCCAGGCCGTGACCAATCCGCAGAACACCCTGTTCGCGATCAAGCGCCTCATCGGGCGGAAGTTCGAGGACGAGGTGGTGCAGCGCGACATCGGGATGGTGCCGTACAAGATCGTCAAGGCCGAAAACGGCGATGCCTGGGTGGAGGTGCAGGGCAAGAAGATGGCTCCTCCCGAGATCTCGGCGCGCGTACTCATGAAGATGAAGAAGACCGCCGAGGACTATCTCGGCGAGCCGGTGACGGAAGCCGTCATCACGGTGCCCGCCTACTTCAACGACTCCCAGCGGCAGGCCACCAAGGACGCCGGCCGCATCGCCGGCCTCGAGGTGAAGCGCATCATCAACGAGCCGACCGCGGGCGCGCTCGCCTACGGGCTCGACAAGCAGGGGGGCGACCGCAAGATCGCCGTCTATGACCTCGGCGGCGGCACCTTCGACATCTCGATCATCGAGATCGCCGAGGTCGATGGCGAGCGCCAGTTCGAGGTGCTCTCGACCAACGGCGACACCTTCCTCGGTGGCGAGGACTTCGACCTGAGGATCATCAATTTCCTCGCCGAGCAGTTCCAGAAGGAGTCCGGCGTCGACGTGCGCAAGGACCCGCTCGCCATGCAGCGCCTGAAGGAGGCGGCCGAGAAGGGCAAGATCGAGCTGTCCTCGACGCAGCAGACCGACGTCAACCTGCCGTACATCACGGCGGATGCCTCGGGGCCGAAGCACCTCAACATCAAGCTGACGCGCGCCAAGCTCGAGTCGCTGGTGGAGGACCTGGTGCAGAAGACCGTAGGTCCCTGCCGCACCGCGCTCAAGGACGCGGGCGTCTCGACCTCGGACATCGCCGAGGTGATCCTGGTCGGCGGCCAGACGCGCATGCCGCTCGTGCAGAAGTACGTCAAGGACCTCTTCGGCAAGGAGCCGCGCAAGGACGTCAATCCCGACGAGGCGGTGGCGGTCGGAGCCGCGATCCAGGCGGGCGTGCTCGCCGGCGAGGTGAAGGACGTTCTGCTGCTCGATGTGACGCCGCTGTCGCTCGGCATCGAGACGCTCGGCGGCGTCATGACCAAGCTGATCGAGAAGAACACGACCATCCCGACCAAGGCGTCGAACACCTTCTCGACGGCGGATGACAACCAGACGGCCGTGACCATCCACGTGCTGCAGGGCGAGCGTGACCGCGCGGCCGACAACAAGTCGCTCGGCAAGTTCGACCTGTCGGACATTCCGCCGGCGCCGCGCGGCATGCCGCAGATCGAGGTGTCCTTCGACATCGACGCGAACGGCATCCTCAACGTGTCGGCCAAGGACAAGGCCACCGGCAAGGAGCAGAAGATCGTCATCAAGGCCTCGAGCGGGCTCAACGAGGACGAGATCAAGCGCATGGTGCGCGACGCCGAGGCGCACGCCGAGGAGGACAAGCGCTTCCGCGAGCTGGTCGAGACGCGCAACAAGGCGGACGGCCTGATCCACGCAGTCGAGAAGTCGCTGCAGACCCTCGGCGACAAGGCCGACGCGGCCGAGCGCGCCAAGGTGGAAGCGGCGGTGTCGGATCTGCGCACGGCGCTCAAGGGCGACGATCGCGGCGTCATCGAGAAGAAGACCGAGGCGCTCGCCCAGGCCTCGGCCGCGATCGCCCAGCGCGCCTACGCCGAGCAGCAGGCCGGGGCGGCGGGGTCCGGAGCGGCGGGCGCCGCCGGTGGCGCGGGAGCGCAGACCAGCGGCGGCGGCTCGGGGCGCGAGGACGTCGTGGACGCGGAATTCGAAGAGGTGAAGGACAAGGGTCGTAAGGCCTCTTAAGGCTAAGCGCGCCACGCGGCCCATGGCGAAGCGCGACTACTACAAGGTGCTGGACGTACCGCGGACGGCCACCGAGGCGCAGATCAAGCAGGCGTACCGGCGCCTGGCGATGAAGTACCACCCGGACCGCAACCCGAACGACCGGGATGCGGAGGAGCGCTTCAAGGAGGCCAAGGAAGCCTCCGAGGTGCTCACCGATACGCACAAGCGCGCCCTCTACGATCAGCACGGCCACGCCGGCCTCGAGGCGGCGGCGCGTGGCGGCGGCGGTCGCGGCGGCTTCGGGCCCGGGGATGCGTTCAGCGACATCTTCGGCGACGTGTTCGGCGACATCTTCGGCGGCGCGCGCCGCGGCGGCCGCACGCAGGTGTTCCGCGGCGCGGATCTGCGCTACGAGCTCGAGCTCGACCTCGATCAGGCCGTGTTCGGCACCACCGCGGAGATCGAGGTGGCGAAGCTCGCCGAGTGCGATACCTGCCACGGCTCGGGCGCCGCGAAGGGCAGTCAGCCGTCAACCTGCGAGACCTGCGGGGGCGCCGGGCAGGTGCGCATCAGCCAGGGCTTTTTTCAGCTGCAGCAGACCTGTCCGCGCTGCCGCGGCTCGGGTACCGTCATCAGGAATCCCTGTGATACCTGCTTAGGACAAGGGCGCGTGCGCCGTACGCGCAAGCTCTCGGTCAAAGTTCCGGCCGGTGTCGACAACGAGGATCGCGTCCGCTTGAGCGGGGAGGGCGAGGCCGGCCGCAACGGCGGGCCGCCCGGGGACCTGTACGTCGAGATTCACGTGCGCGAGCATCCGCTCTTCGAGCGCGACGGCGAGCACCTCTCGTGCGAGGTGCCCGTGAGCTTTGCCACCGCCGCGCTCGGCGGCTCGGTCTCCGTGCCGACTCTCGAGGGCGACGTGACCCTCAAGATTCCGGGCGAGACCCAGTCCGGGCGCGTATTTCGACTGCGCGACAAGGGCGTGAAGCCGGTGCGGGGAGGCGCGCGCGGCGACCTCTTCTGCCGCGTCGTGGTCGAGACGCCGGTGCACCTGACAACGGAGCAGCGTGAGCTCATCCGCTCGCTCGAGGAATCGCTCAAGGCCCACCCGGGAAAGCATGCGCCGCGCGAGAAGGGCTTTGTCGAGGGAGTGAAGCGCTTCTTCGGCGTCGATCGCGGCAAGGCCTGACGGGCCGAAGCGAGGGACCATGCCTGGCGACCTGAATCACCCACCTCTCAAGCGCGTCGCGGTCATCGGCGTCACAGGCCGTATGGGCCAGGCGCTGCTGCACGCCGCACCGGGCTTCCCGGAGCTCATCGTGACGGGCGCGCTGGCATCGCCGGCGAGCCTTGCGCTGGGGCGCGACGCCGGGGAGCTGGCCGGTCTCGGCGTGGTGAACCTCGTCGTCACGAGCGACGTGAAACGCGCGCTCGCCGACGCCGACGTCGCCCTCGACTTCAGCAACGCCGCCGCAGCGGGCGCGAATCTTGCGGCCTGCCGCGCCGCGCGCAAGCCGCTGCTTCTCGGCACTACCGGGCTCGACGCGGCGCTCGAGCCGGCGCTGGCGGCCGCGGCCGTTGAGATCCCGCTGATGGTGGCACCCAACACCAGCATCGCGGTCGCGCTCCTCGTCGAGCTCGTGCGCCAGAGCGCCGGCAAGTTGCCGGACACTTTCGACATCGATGTGATCGAGCTCCATCATCGGCAGAAGCTCGATGCGCCCTCGGGCACGGCGCTCACGCTGGCGCGGGCGGCCGCGGGCGCGCGCGGGCTGCCGTTACCCTCAGCTACGACCCCGCCGGCCGACGGCAGCGCGCCGCGCGGCCCGCGCCCGGCGGGGCAGGTCGGCATCGCCAGCCTGCGCGCCGGGGATCTCGTCGGTGAGCACACCGTGCTCTTCTCCGGTCACGGGGAGCAGCTCGCCCTGAGCCACCGGGCGAGCGACCGGGCGATCTTTGCCCGAGGTGCCCTGACGGCTGCGCTCTGGCTCATGTCTCAGCCTCCGGGACGCTACGCGATGCGAGAATTTATTGTTGCTAAAACATCGTCTTAGAGACCACTTGTCGAAGTGTCTCTAGATTAGCGGGCGTGCCGGGGTGGGGAATTTTCCATGGACACATCGGCCGCCTAGCCCGTAAAATTTCTGCCTAATCCGTGTACGGGTTAGTCCATGCAAGGCGGGAGGATGTTCGATGAGAACTCCTCCCGCTTTGTATATGTGCGTCAAGGGGAAGTGATCCGGTGAGCGTAGCTGCGGTGCTCGCACTGGCCGACGGAACGATCTTCCGCGGACAGTCGGTCGGAGCCAAAGGCAACACCACAGGCGAAGTCGTTTTCAACACCGCGCTCACCGGTTACCAGGAAATTCTCACCGACCCCTCTTACGCCCGTCAGATCGTCACGCTGACCTGCCCCCACATCGGCAACACCGGCACGACGCCCGAGGATCTGGAGGCATCGCAGATCTTCCCGGCGGGGCTCATCATCCGCGATCTGCCGCCGCTGCGGAGCAACTGGCGCGCGAACGAATCGCTCCCGGAGTTTCTCGAGCGCGGCCGCGTCGTCGCGATCGCCGGCCTCGATACGCGCAAGCTCACCCGCCTGCTGCGCGAGAAGGGCGCGCAGGCCGGCTGCATCATGACCGGCGACAAGGCCGACGAGGCCGCGGCCATCAAGCTGGCGCGCAAATTCCCGGGCCTGAAGGGCATGGATCTCGCCAAGGTGGTGAGCACCAAGCGCGCCTTCCAGTGGAATGACGGGACGGTCTGGCCGGACCCGGCGCGTCCGCCGATTCGCTCGGCGCAGCGGCTGCACGTGGTCGCCTACGACTTCGGCATCAAGCGCAGCATCTTGCGGCTCCTGGCCGACTTCGGCTGTCGCATGACGGTGGTGCCGGCACAGACCAAGGCCGAGGAAGTGCTCGCGCTCGAGCCCGACGGCGTGTTTCTCTCCAACGGACCGGGCGATCCCGAACCCTGCAGCTACGCGATCGCCGCGACGCGCAAGTTCCTCGAGACCGATATGCCGGTGTTCGGCATCTGCCTGGGGCACCAGATCCTCGGACTCGCCGCCGGGGCGAGGACCGTGAAGATGAAGTTCGGCCACCACGGCGCCAACCATCCGGTGCAGGACCTCGAGTCGGGCCGCGTGTTCATCACCAGCCAGAATCACGGCTTCGCGGTCGACGAGTCGACGCTGCCGGCGACCGTCAAGGCGACCCACCGCTCGCTCTTCGACGGCTCGCTCCAGGGACTGGGCTTTACCGACCGCCCGGCCTTCGGCTTCCAGGGCCACCCCGAGGCGAGCCCGGGGCCGCACGACATGCGCGCGCTGTTCGAGCGCTTCAACCACCTGATGCTGCGCCGGCTGCAGGCGCAGCTGAAGCTCGCCGAGGACACCTTGCGCCGTCAGCAGGTGGGCGGCCGCTGACATGCCCAAGCGCACCGATATCGAGAGCATCCTGATCATCGGCGCCGGTCCGATCATCATTGGCCAGGCGTGCGAGTTCGATTACTCCGGCGCCCAGGCGTGCAAGGCACTGCGCGAGGAGGGCTACCGGGTCATCCTGGTCAACTCCAATCCTGCGACCATCATGACCGACCCGGAAATGGCGGATGCCATCTATATCGAGCCGGTCAACGCGCGCACCGTGGCGCGCATCATCGAGAAGGAGCGCCCCGATGCTCTGCTGCCCACCATGGGCGGGCAGACCGCGCTCAACACCGCGCTCGACCTGGTGCGCGAGGGGGTGCTGGAGAAGTACGAGGTCGAGCTGATCGCAGCTTCCCGTGCCGCGATCGACATGGCCGAGGATCGCGAGCTGTTTCGCAACGCGATGCGCGAGATCGGGCTGGAGACGCCGCGCTCGCAGATCGCCCGCAGCCTCGATGAGGCACTCGCCATCGCCGGCGAGATCGGCTATCCGGTGGTGGTGCGCCCTTCCTTCACCCTCGGCGGCAGCGGCGGCGGCATCGGCTACAACCGCGAGGAGCTCGAGGACATCGTGGCGCGCGGCCTCGATGCCTCGCCGACCGGCGAGGTGCTGCTCGAGGAGTCGGTGATCGGCTGGAAGGAATTCGAGATGGAGGTGGTGCGGGACCACCGCGACAACTGCATCATCATCTGCTCGATCGAGAACCTCGATGCGATGGGGGTGCACACCGGGGACTCGATCACGGTCGCCCCGGCGCTGACCCTCACCGACAAGGAATATCAGCGCATGCGCGACGCCTCCATCGCGGTACTGCGCAAGATCGGCGTCGACACCGGCGGCTCGAACGTGCAGTTCGCCGTGAACCCGCGCGACGGACGGCTGCTGATCATCGAGATGAATCCGCGCGTATCGCGCTCCTCGGCGCTCGCCTCCAAGGCGACCGGCTTCCCGATCGCCAAGATCGCCGCCAAGCTTGCGGTGGGTTACACGCTCGATGAGCTGAAGAACGACATCACCGGCGGCGCGACTCCCGCCTCCTTCGAGCCCAGCATCGACTACGTGGTGGTGAAGATCCCGCGATTCACCTTCGAGAAGTTTCCCACCGCAAACGACAGGCTCACCACCCAGATGAAGTCGGTCGGGGAGGTCATGGCGATCGGCCGCACCTTCCAGGAGTCGCTGCAGAAGGCGCTGCGCGGGCTCGAGACGGGGCTCGACGGGCTGACGCCGCAACTCACGCTGCCGCTCACCGACGAGACTCAGGCGAAGCTCGCGCACGAGCTGCGTGCGCCGGGGGCCAACAGGATCCTCTACGTGGCGGATGCCTTCCGCGCCGGCTGGCCGCTCGCGCGTGTGGCCGAGCTCACCTACATCGATCCCTGGTTCCTCGCGCAGATCGAGCAGCTGGTGGAGGAGGAGCGCGAGGTATGCGCGCACGGGCTCGGGGCGCTCACCGCCGAGCGGCTGCGCGCCCTCAAGCGCCGCGGCTTCTCCGATGCCCGTCTCGCCAGGCTCCTCGACATGCCGGAGAAGGCGATCCGCGACAAGCGCCACGAGCTCAAGGTCGTGCCGGTCTACAAGCGCGTCGACACCTGCGCGGCCGAGTTCGCCACCTCCACCGCTTACCTCTACTCGACCTACGAGGAGGAGTGCGAGGCGAATCCCACCGACCGCCGCAAGATCATGATCCTGGGCGGCGGCCCCAACCGCATCGGCCAGGGGATCGAGTTCGACTACTGCTGCGTGCACGCGGCGCTGCAGCTGCGCGAGGACGGCTTCGAGACCATCATGGTCAACTGCAACCCGGAGACCGTCTCGACCGACTACGACACCTCCGACCGCCTGTATTTCGAGCCGCTGACACTCGAGGACGTGCTCGAGATCCTCGCGGTGGAGAAGCCCGAGGGAGTCATCGTGCAGTTCGGCGGGCAGACGCCGCTCAAGCTGTCGCGCGCGCTGGAGGCGGCCGGCGCGCCCATCATCGGCACCTCGCCCGACTCGATCGACGTCGCCGAGGACCGCGAGCGCTTCCAGGCGCTGGTGAGGAAGCTCGGGCTCAAGCAGCCGGCCAACGCCACCGCGCGCACCGAGGACCAGGCGGTGCAGCTCGCGCGCGAGGTGGGCTTCCCGCTCGTGGTGCGGCCTTCCTACGTGCTCGGCGGCCGCGCCATGGAGATCGTGTTCAACGAGGAGGACCTGCGTACCTACACGACCAGCGCCGTCGAGGTCTCGAACGACAGCCCGGTGCTGCTCGACCGCTTCCTCGACGTCGCCATCGAGGTGGACGTGGATGCGGTGTGCGACGGCGAGGACGTCCTGATCGGCGGCATCATGGAGCACGTCGAGCAGGCCGGGGTCCACTCCGGCGACTCGGGCTGCTCGCTCCCGCCCGTGAGCCTGACGCGCGAGACGCAGTCGGATCTGCGCGAGGAGACGCGCAAGCTCGCGCGCGCGCTCAACGTGGTTGGTCTCATGAACGTGCAGTTCGCGATCCAGGCCGGCGTCATCTATGTCCTCGAGGTCAACCCGCGCGCCTCGCGCACGGTGCCGTTCGTCTCCAAGGCCACGGGACAGCCCCTCGCCAAGATCGCGGCACGCGTCATGACGGGGCGCAAGCTCAAGCAGCTGGTCGGCGCGGTCGAGCGCGTACCGCACTACTTCTCGGTGAAGGAAGCGGTGTTCCCGTTCATCAAGTTCCCCGAGGCCGACCCTATTCTCGGCCCCGAGATGAAGTCCACGGGCGAGGTCATGGGCACGGGGCGCACCTTCGGCGAGGCCTACGCCAAGGCCCAGAGCGCCTCGGGCGTGACGCTGCCGCGCAAGGGCCTGTGCTTCATCAGCGTGCGCGACCGCGACAAGCCGGGCACGGTGGAGCTGGCCCGCAAGCTCATCGAACGTGGCTTCGAGATCGTGGCGACCGAGGGCACGGCGCGCGCGCTCAACGAGGCGGGCGTGGCCTGCCGCCGCGTCAACAAGGTGCGCGAGGGGCGGCCGCACGTCGTCGACATGATCAAGAACGACGAGATCGATCTCATCGTGAACACCACCGAGGGCAAGCTCGCCATCCGCGAATCGAACTCGATCCGGCGCGAGGCGGTGCATCGGCGCGTCACCTACTACACGACGCTCGCCGCCGGGCTCGCCACCATCGAGGCGCTCGACCACCTCGACGAGGTCGAGGTCAACCGCCTGCAGGACCTGCACCTCGAGGCATCCGGGGCATGAAGCGCCATCCGATGACACTGCGCGGCGCCGAGGCGCTGCGCGCGGAGTTGAAGCGCCTGAAGTCCGAGGCGCGGCCCGCGATCATCCGTCAGATCGCCGAGGCGCGCGGGCACGGCGACCTCTCGGAGAACGCCGAGTATCACGCGGCGCGCGAGCAGCAGGGCTTCATCGAGGGGCGCATCACCGAGATCGAGCGCAAGCTCGCCAGCGCTGAGGTCATCGACCCGGCGACGCTGCCTCGCACCGGCAAGGTGGTGTTCGGCGCCACGGTGGAGCTCGAGGACCAGGCGGACGGCGCCCGCGTGGCCTACCAGATCGCGGGCGAGGACGAGGCGGATATCCGTGCGGGGCGCATCTCGGTCACCTCGCCCATCGCGCGTGCCCTGATCGGAAAGTCGGAGGGCGATGTCGTGGAGGTCGCCGCGCCCGGCGGGGTGCGCTCCTACGAGATCGTCGCGGTGCGTTTCGCCTGAAGGGCGTCAGCTGTCCGGAATGAGGATGCGCGGCAGCTGCGGGTGCGGACGATAGAGCACCGCGACGTTGCCGATGCGGTGCACCAGGGTGCTCCCGGTGCGGGCGGCGAGCGCGCTGAAGAGGGCATCGCGCGCCTCGCGGTCGCCGCCCGGGGCCTTCACCTTGATGAGCTCGTGATCGGACAACGCGCGGGCGGTCTCGCGGGTCACGGCGTCCGTGAGGCCCGCGCTGCCTAAGCGCACGACCGGCTTGAGCGGATGGGCGAGTCCCCGCAGGTGCCGGCGCTGGCGCTCCGAGAGCTCGGGCGCCCGGACGTCCAACCCGGGCGCGGTGGCTGCGGCGGTGGCGGGCTCCACCTTTCGGGGCGTGGTTTTCTTCACCGACCCATTGTAGAGGTAGATTTGGCGTCGATGACCCGGCGGTCGAAAAGCAGCGATCGGTGGCTGCAGGAGCACTTTCGCGACCCGTACGTCCAGCGGGCTCAGGCCGGAGGCTGGCGTTCGCGGGCGGTGTTCAAGCTCGAGGAGATCGATCGGCGCGAGAAGCTTCTGAAGGCCGGCGCGATCTGTCTCGACCTGGGAGCCGCCCCAGGCGCCTGGAGCCAGTACGCCCACGGGAGGGTGGGGCCGAAGGGCCGGGTGGTGGCCACCGACATCCTGCCGATGGAGCCCCTGAGCGGAGTCGAGTTCGTGCAAGGGGATTTCCGCGAGGAGGAGGTCTTTGGCCGCGTCCTGGCGCTCCTGCCGGAGGGTCAGGTCGACGTGCTGCTGTCGGACATGGCCCCCGCCATGAGCGGGGTCGACGTAACCGACCAGGCGAGGTCCATGCACCTCTCGGAGCTCGCCCTGGATATGGCGAGTCGCGTCTTGAAGCGAGGCGGAGACGCCCTGATCAAGGTCTTCCAGGGGGCCGGCTTCGAGGATCTCGTAAAGGGCGCCCGCAGCGAATTCGCCCGGGTCAAGGTGGTCAAACCGCAGGCCTCCCGCGCCCGGAGCGCTGAGATGTACTTGCTGGCCATGAAGTTTCGCTTGGTGTAGGTTCGGATACGCTCGGGAAGGTCCGGGGAGCGTCCACGCAGCCCCGGCCCAAAGGACGGAAGCCCTTGAACGACTTGACAAAGAACATCCTGCTCTGGGTCGTCATCGTGATCGTGCTGCTGCTCGTCTTCAGCCGTTACATGCCGACGGCGGGACAGCCCCAGCAGATCGCCTACTCGACCTTCCTCGATGACGTGAAGAACAACCGTGTCGAGTCGGTGGTGCTTCAGGGCGACATGATCTACGGGGAGCACAAGGACAAGACGGCGTTCAAGACCTTCAACCCGGAGACCGACTACACCGCGCTCATCGGCACGCTCGAGAAGGCCGACGTGCGCATCGAGGGTCAGCCGCCGAAGCCGCCGAACTACATGGGCCAGCTGTTGCTGCAACTCGCCCCGGCGCTGCTGCTGATCATCGTGTTCGTCTATATGCTGCGGCAGATGCAGGGCGCATCCGGCGGCCGGGGAGCCATGTCCTTCGGCAAGAGCCGGGCGCGCCTGCTCGGCGAGGACCAGGTGAGCGTCACCTTCGCCGACGTTGCCGGCGTCGACGAGGCGAAGCAGGAGGTCGGTGAGATCGTCGACTTCCTCAAGGACCCGGGCAAGTTCCAGAAGCTCGGCGGCAAGATCCCGAAAGGCGTGCTCATGGTGGGATCGCCGGGAACCGGCAAGACGCTGCTGGCGCGCGCCATCGCCGGCGAGGCCAAGGTGCCTTTCTTCACCATCTCCGGCTCCGACTTCGTCGAGATGTTCGTCGGCGTGGGCGCTTCGCGCGTGCGCGACATGTTCGAGCAGGCGAAGAAGCACGCACCCTGCATCATCTTCATCGACGAGATCGACGCCGTCGGCCGGCACCGCGGCGCGGGTCTCGGCGGCGGACATGACGAGCGCGAGCAGACCCTCAACCAGCTGCTGGTCGAGATGGACGGCTTCGAGGGCAACGAGGGCATCATCGTCATCGCCGCCACCAATCGTCCGGACGTGCTCGATCCGGCGCTGCTGCGCCCGGGGCGCTTCGACCGCCAGGTGGTGGTGCCGCTGCCCGACGTGCGCGGCCGCGAGCAGATTCTGCGCGTGCACATGCGCCGCGTGCCGCTCGCCGACGACGTCAAGCCCGCGCTCATCGCGCGCGGCACGCCGGGCTTCTCGGGCGCCGATCTCGCCAACCTGGTCAACGAGGCGGCGCTGTTCGCGGCGCGCGCTAACAAGAGAATCGTCGGCATGGACGAGTTCGAGAAGGCCAAGGACAAGATCATGATGGGCGCCGAGCGGCGCTCCATGGTGATGAGCGAGGCCGAAAAGAAGATGACGGCCTATCACGAGGCGGGTCACGCCATCGTCGGCATGACGGTGCCCGAGCACGACCCGGTGTACAAGGTGACGATCATCCCGCGCGGCCGCGCGCTCGGCGTCACGCAGTTCCTGCCGGAGCAGGACCGCTACAGCCTTTCCAAGCGCCGCATCGAGAGCTCGATCGCAACACTCTTCGGCGGACGCATCGCCGAGGAGCTGATCTTCGGTCCCGAGTCCGTGACCACCGGCGCCTCCAACGACATCGAGCGCGCCACCGAGCTGGCGCGCAACATGGTCACCAAGTGGGGCCTGTCGGATAAGCTCGGGCCGCTCACCTATTCCGAGGAGACCGGCGAGGTGTTCCTCGGGCGCAGCGTCACGCAGCACAAGCAGGTGTCGGACGTCACCGCGCACGCGATCGACGAGGAGGTGCGCTGCCTCGTCGAGGCGAACTATAAACGGGCGCGCGAGATCCTCACCGGCGCGCTCGACAAGCTCCACCTGATGGCCGACGCGCTCATCAAGTACGAGACCATCGACGAGGAGCAGCTCAAGGACGTCATGGCGGGCCGGCAACCCAAGCCTCCCGCGGGCTGGGACGAGACGCTGCCCGCCAAGCCGCCGAAGGCCGAGCCTCCCAGCAGCGCGATACCGGCGGGTCAGCACTGAGCGTATTGCTCCGTTGCAGAGATAAGACGGTCGACCTGAGCCGACCGGGTGTGATGGGCGTGCTGAACGTGACGCCGGATTCCTTCTCCGACGGCGGGCAGTTCTTCGACACCGAGGCGGCAGTTCGCCATGGCGTGCGCCTCGCCGAGGAGGGCGCGGCCTTCATCGACGTGGGCGGCGAGTCGACCCGCCCGGGTGCCGCCCCGGTCGGCGTGGAGGAGGAGCTGCGGCGCGTCATCCCCGTCATCGAGCGGCTACGCGCGGCTACCGCCGCGGTGATCTCCGTCGACACCAGCAGGCCCGAGGTGATGCGCGCCGCCGCCGCCGCCGGCGCCTGCCTCGTCAACGACGTGCGCGCGCTGCGCGAGGCAGGCGCGCTGGAAGCGGCCGTGGCGAGTGGCTGTGCCGTGTGCCTCATGCACATGCAGGGCGAGCCCCGCACCATGCAGCTCGCGCCCGCCTATGGGGACGTGGTGAGCGAGGTCGGCGCGTTCCTCGCGGAGCGGGTGCGCGTGTGCCGCGCCGCGGGGCTTGCCGCAGAGCAGCTGGTCATCGACCCGGGATTCGGTTTCGGCAAGACTCTGGAGCACAATCTGACGCTGCTGCGCCGCCTGCGCGAGCTCGGCGCGGACGGCGTGCCGGTGATGGTCGGGTTGTCCCGTAAAGCCATGGTGGGCAGGCTCACCGGCCGTCCCGAGGGCGAGCGGCTGTTGGGCAGCGTGGTGCTGGCCGTGCTGGCGGCGCTCGAGGGGGCGCGGATCGTGCGCACTCACGACGTGGCGGCGACCGTCGAGGCGCTGAGGCTGGTGGCTGCGGTGAGAGAGAGTTAAATGAGTCGCAGGTATTTCGGAACCGACGGCGTCCGGGGGCGGGTGGGTGATCACCCGATGACGGTCGACTTCGCGCTGCATCTCGCCAGCGCGGCGGCGCGGGTACTGGCGCCGGACGGCGGCACCGTGCTGATCGGCAAGGACACGCGGCTCTCGGGCTACATGTTCGAGGCGGCGCTCGAAGCCGGGTTCGTCGCGGCCGGCGTCGACGTCATGCTCATAGGTCCCCTGCCGACTCCCGGCATCGCCTACCTCACCACGCGCTTCGAGTGCGACTTCGGCGTGGTGATCAGCGCCTCGCACAATCTCTACGACGACAACGGCATCAAGTTCTTCGATGGCTCGGGCGGGAAGCTCTCGGATGAGCTCGAGGAGCGCATCGAGAGCGAGCTGGCGCAGCCGCCGCTGACGCGCAGCTCGCGCAGTCTCGGGCGCGCCACGCGCGTCGACCGCTCGCGCACCGTGTACCAGGAATTCTGCGCCTCGACGCTGCCCTCCGGAGTCGATCTGTCGGGGCTGAAGATCGTGGTCGACTGCGCCAACGGCGCATCCTACAAGGTGGCACCGCGGATCCTGGCGGATCTCGGCGCGGAGATCGTCCCCATCGGCTGCTCGCCCAACGGCCGCAACATCAACGACGGCTGCGGCTCGACGGCGCCCGACCTGCTGCAGCTCACCGTGCCGGGGGTGCGTGCCAACGTCGGGATCGCCCTCGACGGCGACGGCGACCGCCTGGTCATGGTCGATCACCTCGGGCGGATCGTCGACGGCGATCAGCTGCTCTACGTGATCGCCCGCGCGCTCAAGCAGGCGGGCACGCTGCGCGGGCCGGTAGTCGGCACCGTGATGAGCAACCTCGGGCTCGAGATGGGACTGGGCGCGAGCGGCATCGAGTTCCGGCGCGCCGCGGTCGGTGACCGCTACGTGCTCGCCATGCTGCGCGAGGCGCAGGGCATCCTCGGCGGTGAGACCTCGGGACACATCCTGTGTCTCGACAAGACCACCACCGGCGACGGGCTCATCTGCGCCCTGCAGGTGCTCGCCGTCATGCAGCAGACCGGACGCCCGCTGGCGGAGCTCGCTTCGGGCATGCACAAGTACCCTCAGGTACTCCTCAATGTAAGAGTGGCGAAGCGCTTCGATCCTGCCGCCGTACCGGCGGTGCGCGAGGCGGTGGTGCGCATCGAGCGGAGCCTCGGCAACGAGGGGCGGGTGGTACTGCGCCCCTCGGGAACGGAGCTCGTGATCCGCGTGATGGTCGAGGGGCGGGACGAGGGTGTCACGCGCGCCGCGGCCACCGAGCTCGCCGACGCCGTCAGGGCCGCCGCCGGCTAGCGTTGCACCACCCCCCTTCGATCGCTATCATCCCGCGCCCCTTTTGGGGCTTGCCCCGTCTTCAGAGCGAGTCCAGGACTTGAATTCGATGCGCCGTCCGATCGTCGCCGGGAACTGGAAGATGCACGGCTCGCGTGCCGAGAACTCGCGGCTGGTCGAGGAGCTGCTGGCCCAGGCACCGGCCGCGGCGGCCGCCGACTGCGTCGTCTGTCCGCCGCTCGTGTACCTGCAGGAGGTCGGGCGGCTGCTGCGCGACTCGCTGTTCATCCTGGGCGCGCAGGACGTGTGCGCGGATCCGCAGGGGGCGTTCACGGGCGAAGTCTCCGCCGTCATGCTCAAGGACGTGGGCTGCGAGTACGTGATCGTCGGCCACTCGGAGCGACGCCTGCTCTACAGGGAGAGCGATCAGCTCGTGGCGCGCAAGTTCTCCGCAGCGCATTCCAAGGGGCTCATTCCGATCCTGTGCGTCGGCGAGCAGCTCGCCGATCGCGAGGCGGGACGCACGCGCGAGATTGTCGCGCGGCAGCTCGACGTGGTGCTCGAGCTGTGCGGGGCCGGGACGCTCGACCGCGGTGTCATCGCCTACGAGCCGGTCTGGGCGATCGGCACCGGACGCAACGCCACCCCCGAGCAGGCCCAGGAGGTGCACGCGTTCATTCGCGGCCGGATCGCGGCCCGGGATGCTAAAATTGCCGAAGGCACGCGCATTCTCTACGGCGGCAGCGTCAAGGCCGGCAATGCGGCCGACCTGTTCAGCATGCCGGACGTCGACGGCGGCCTGATCGGTGGCGCCTCGCTCAAGGCCGATGAGTTTCTGACAATCCTGGCTGCAGCGCGGCCGGGCTGACTGGATGTTGTAATGCTACGCATGCTTCTCACCGCAGTGCAGGTGTTTTCCTCGCTGGCCATCATCGGCCTGGTGCTGCTTCAGCGCGGCAAGGGAGCGGAGGCGGGCGCAGGCTTTGGCGCGGGCGCCTCGGGCACCGTGTTCGGCGCGCGTGGGGCCACCACCGCCCTGTCGCGCGCCACCGCGGTTTTCGCCGCCATCTTCATGATCAACAGTCTCGCGCTGGCCTACCTCGGGACGAGCGCCGGCAAGGAGGCGCAGAAGACCATCCTCGAGGAGGCGGCCGACAGCGGCAAGGCCGCCCCGGCCACCGGGCAGTCGCCGGCCGCGACCCCGGCCCCGCCCCCGGCCTCCGTGCCGGGCGCGCCGCCGGCGGCGACTCCGGCGCCCGCACCGGCTCCAGCGCAGCCGCCGAAATAGCGCAGGCGCGGATTTTAATGTTGCCGACGTGGTGGAATTGGTAGACACACTAGCTTGAGGGGCTAGCGCCGCAAGGTGTGGGAGTTCGAATCTCCCCGTCGGCACCAAAATCTCGATCGCGCTGCTACAATGCCTCGCGTTTTGTCGGGGGCAGGTCGGAGCGATCTGCCTTTTTTACGGCTGATCTGCATGCTGCTGAATTACCTGCCGATCCTCATCTTCCTGGTGGTCGCCGCCTCGATTGCCGCGGTCCTGCTCGCGCTCGGCACGGGGCTCGGCCGCTACTTTTCCCGCTTCTACGGCGACCAGGCCAAGCTCTCGCCCTACGAGTGCGGCTTCGAGGCCTTCGAAGACACGCGCATGAAGTTCGACGTGCGCTATTACCTCGTGGCGATCCTCTTCATCGTCTTCGACCTCGAGATCGCGTTCCTGTTTCCCTGGGCGGTGGCGCTCGGGAGGATCGGGCTCGGGGGCCTCATTGCCATGGGCATCTTCCTCGCCATTCTCGTGGTGGGCTTCATCTACGAGTGGCGCAAGGGGGCGCTCGAGTGGGATTAGAGGTCGCCGAAGGTCCGGAGGCGTTCGCGCAGCGGGGGTTCGTCACGACCCAGCTCGACACGCTCATCAACTGGGCGCGCACCGGCTCGCTGTGGCCCATGACTTTCGGGCTGGCGTGCTGTGCGGTCGAAATGATGCACGCCGGCGCCTCGCGCTACGACCTCGATCGCTTCGGCGTGGTATTCCGGCCGAGTCCGCGCCAGTCGGACGTGATGATCGTCGCCGGCACGCTGGTCAACAAGATGGCGCCGGCGCTGCGCAAGGTCTATGACCAGATGGCCGAGCCGCGCTGGGTGATCTCGATGGGCTCCTGCGCGAACGGCGGCGGCTACTACCACTATTCCTACTCGGTGGTGCGCGGCTGCGACCGCATCGTGCCGGTCGACGTCTATGTGCCGGGCTGCCCGCCGACGGCCGAGGCGCTGATCTACGGCATCGTGCAGCTGCAGAAGAAGATCGCACGCACCAGCACGATCGCGAGATAAGGCGGATGAAGGGGACGGACGCGTGAGCGAGTCGGTCGAGGCACTCGCGGGGAAGGTCGACGCGCAGCTCGGGGCGAGCCTGCGGCGCTTGCCCGCACCCGCGCACGAGCTCGCCTACGAGACCGACGCCGCCGCGCTGCTCGCCGTCTGCCACACGCTGCGCGATGCGCCGGACCTCAAGTTCCAGATGCTCATGGATCTCGCCGGCGTCGATTATCTCCACTACGGGTGGGATGACTGGCAGACGGAGAGCGCCACCCGTTCGGGCTTCAGTCGCGCGCGCCGCGCGCAGAGCGCCGCCCCCGACCCGCACGCGCCCGGACGCTTCGCCGTCGTCTATCAGCTGCTCTCCATCGCCCACAATCAGCGGCTGCGCCTCAGGGCGAAGTGCCCGGACGCGGACGAGCCCGCGCTCGATTCGGTGATCGACGTGTGGGCGAGCGCCAACTGGTTCGAGCGCGAGGCCTTCGACCTCTTCGGCATCGTGTTCCGCGGCCACCCGGACCTGCGCCGCATCCTCACCGACTACGGCTTCATCGGGCACCCGTTCCGCAAGGACTTCCCGCTCGCCGGCAACGTCGAGGTGCAGTACGACCCCGACAAGCAGCGCGTCGTGTACCGGCCGGTGAGCATCACCCCGAGGGTGCTGGTGCCTAAGGTGATCCGCCACGACCACCGCTACGAGCCCGCGCTCCGCGACGTCCAGGTGCCGCGCTGATGGCCGCCCCGCCGCTCGCCGAGATCCGTAACTACACCATGAACTTCGGGCCGCAGCACCCGGCCGCCCACGGCGTCCTGCGCCTGGTGCTCGAGATGGACGGCGAGGTGATCCAGAAGGCCGATCCGCACATCGGGCTCCTGCACCGCGGCACCGAGAAACTCGCCGAGTCCAAGCCCTTCAACCAGTCGATCGGCTACCTGGACCGGCTGGACTATGTGTCGATGATGTGCAGCGAGCATGCCTACGTGCTCGCCATCGAGCGGCTGCTCGGCATCGAGCCTCCCGAGCGCGCCCAGTACATCCGCGTGATGTTCGATGAGATCACGCGCATCCTGAACCACCACCTGTGGCTCGGCTCGCACGGGCTCGACATCGGCGCGATGACGGTGTTTCTGCTCGCCTTCAAGCAGCGCGAGGAGCTCATGGACGTCTACGAGGCGGTATCCGGCACGCGCATGCACGCCACCTACTATCGTCCCGGCGGCGTGTATCGCGACCTGCCCGAGTCGATGCCGAAGTACCAGGTCACCCGCTGGCACTCGGCCAAGGACGTCGCGCGCATGAACGAGGCGCGCAGCGGCACGATGCTGGATTTCATCCAGGCGTTTACCGAGCAGTTCCCCGCCGCGATCGACGACTACGAGGCGCTGCTCACCGACAACCGCATCTGGAAGCAGCGCACCGTCAACATCGGCGTGGTGACGCCCGAGCGCGCCATGCAGCTCGGCTTCTCCGGCCCCATGCTGCGCGGCTCCGGCATCGCCTGGGATCTGCGCAAGAAGCAGCCCTATGCGGTCTACGACCGGATGGACTTCGACGTGCCGGTGGGCGTCAACGGCGACTGCTACGACCGCTACCTGGTGCGCATCGAGGAGCTGCGCCAGTCGAACCGCATCATCCGCCAATGCGTCGAGTGGCTGCGCGCCCATCCGGGACCGGTGATGATCGACGACCGCAAGGTGCGGCCGCCGCGGCGCGAGCGCATGAAGGAGGACATGGAGTCCCTCATCCATCACTTCAAGTTCTTCACCGAGGGCTACGAGGTTCCCGAGGGCGAGACCTACGCGGCGGTCGAGGCCCCCAAGGGCGAGTTCGGTGTCTACCTCATCTCCGACGGCGCCAACAAGCCCTACCGCCTCAAGTGCCGTGCGCCGGGCTTCGCGCACCTGGCGGCCCTCGAGGAGATGGTGAAGGGTCACATGCTGGCGGACGTGGTGGCGGTGATCGGCACGCAGGACATCGTCTTCGGGGAGATCGACCGGTGAGCACCACTCGCAGCAACGTCGGTATCGCCGGCACCGCGCTCGTCAGCAAGCTGTTGCTCCTGTCGGAGGAGACGCGCCGCGAGATCGATCACTGGGTCGCGAAGTTCCCGCCGGGCCGGCAGCGCTCGGCGTGCATCGCGGCGCTGCGCGCCGCGCAGGAGCAGAACCACGGCCATCTGACGCCCGATCTCATGGACGCGGTGGCCGAGCACCTCAAGCTCCCGCCCATCCAGGTGTATGAGGTGGCGAGCTTCTACTCGATGTTCGAGCTTCACCCCTGCGGGCGCCACCACGTCAGCATCTGCACCAACATCTCCTGCATGCTGAACGGTGCCGAGGCGCTCGTCGCGCATGCCGAGAAGAAGCTCGGCGTCCGGCTGAACGAGAGCAGCGCCGACGGCCGCATCTTCCTCAAGCGCGAGGAGGAGTGTCTCGCGGCCTGCAACGGCGCGCCCATAGCGATGGTCGATCACGTGTTCCACGAGAATCTCACGCCCGAGAAGCTCGACAAGATCCTGGATGAGCTGAAGTGAGCGATCTCGAGAGCAGGTACGCCGATAAGATGAACCTCGTGGCCTTCGAGCCCCTGAAGCTCGAGCGCTCGTGGACGCTGCCGGTCTACCGCAGCATCGGCGGCTATGAGGTATGGGAGCGCATCCTCGCCGAGAAGCCCGACCGCGGCTCGATCATCGACCAGGTCAAGGCCTCGGGGCTGCGCGGGCGCGGCGGCGCTGGCTTTCCCACGGGAACGAAGTGGAGCTTCATGCCGCGCAACTCCCCGGTGCAGAAGTACCTGGTGTGCAACTCCGACGAGAGCGAGCCGGGCACCTGCCACGACCGCGACATCCTGCGCTTCAACCCGCACGCCCTCATCGAGGGACTGGCGATCGCCGGCTACGCCACCAACTCGACGGTCGCCTACAACTACATCCGCGGCGAGTTCCTCGGCGAGCCGGCGCCGCGCTTCGAGGCGGCGCTCGCGGAAGCCTACGAGGCGGGGCTGCTCGGCAGGAACATCCGCGGCTCGGGCGTCGATTTCGACCTGCATGCCTTCATCGGTGCGGGCGCCTACATCTGCGGCGAGGAGACCGGGCTCCTCGAGTCGCTCGAGGGCAAGCCGGGCAAGCCGCGCTTCAAGCCGCCGTTCCCCGCGAACTTCGGCCTGTACGGCGCGCCCACCACCGTCAACAACACGCTGAGCTTCGCCTCGGTGCCGACCATCCTGCGCAAGGGGCCGGCCTGGTTCGCCGCGCTCGGGCCCCCCAACTCGGGCGGCACGCTGATCTTCTCGTTCTCCGGGCACGTGGCAAGACCGCGCAACCTGGAGCTGCCGCTTGGCACGCCGTTCGCGGACCTGCTGGCGCTGAATGGCGGCATGCGCGGCGGGCGTCCGCTCAAGGCGGTGATTCCCGGCGGCGTGTCGGTGCCGGTGGTGCCGGGCGAGATCATGATGAAGACCAACATGGACTACGACTCGGTCAAGGCGGCGGGCTCGGCGCTCGGCACCGGCGCCGCCATCATCATGGACGAGACCACCTGCATGGTGCAGGTGCTGGAGCGCATCTCGCGCTTCTACATGTCCGAGTCCTGCGGCCAGTGCACGCCGTGCCGCGAGGGCACGGGCTGGATGAACCGGCTGCTGAAGCGGATGCTCGCCGGCGAGGCGCGGCGCGAGGAGCTCGGGCTCCTGCTGGATGTCGCCAACCGCATCGAGGGACACACCATCTGTGCCTTCGGCGACGCCGCCGCCTGGCCGGTGCAGAGTTTCCTCAAGCACTACCGCCACGAGTTCGAGTACGTCATCGATCACGGCGGGCGGAGCCTGGTCACCGACACTCTGGGAGCGCGCGCGGCATAACTATGGCGGACGATCTGGTCAACATCGAGATCGACGGCGTGCCGGTCAAGGCGCGCAAGGGCGAGATGATCATCCGCGCCACCGACGCGCACGGCGCGTACGTCCCGCGCTTCTGCTATCACGAGAAGCTCTCGGTCGCGGCCAACTGCCGCATGTGCCTGGTCGAGGTGGAGAAGGCGCCCAAGCCCCTGCCGGCGTGCGCCACGCCGGTGATGGAGGGCATGAAGGTCTTCACCAAGTCGCCCCGCGCGATCGGCGCACAGCGCGCCACCATGGAGTTTCTGCTCATCAATCATCCGCTCGACTGCCCGATCTGCGACCAGGGCGGAGAGTGCGAGCTGCAGGACCTGGCGGTCGGCTTCGGCCGGGATTTCTCCCGCTACCACGAGCGCAAGCGCGTCGTGGCGGACGAGAACCTGGGTCCGCTGATCGCCACCGACATGACGCGCTGCATCCACTGCACGCGCTGCATCCGCTTCACCGAGGAGATCGCCGGCATCCAGGAGCTTGGCATGATCGGCCGCGGCGAGCACATGAAGGTGCGTACCTATATAGAGAGCGCCGTCAATCATGAGCTCGTCGGCAATGTCATCGATCTCTGCCCGGTCGGGGCGCTGGTCTCGAAGCCCTACCGCTTCAGCGCCCGTGCCTGGGAGATGAGCGCGACGCCGCTCATCTCGCCCCATGATGCGGTCGGGACCAACCTCTATGGCCACGTGCTGCGTGGACGGCTGATGCGGGTCGTGCCGCGCGAGAACGAGGCGATCAACGAGACCTGGATCGCCGATCGCGACCGCTTCAGCTACGAGGGCGTCTACAGCCCCGACCGGCTCGAGCACCCGCTGGTACGGCGGGGCGGCGAGTGGGTCGAGACCGACTGGGAGAGCGCCCTCGTGCAGGTGGCCGAGGGGCTGCGCGCGCGCGCGGCCGAGTGCGGCTTCCTCGTGAGCAGCTGCGCCACGCTCGAGGAGCTGTACCTCGCCGGGCGCATCGCCCGCGGGCTCGGCACCCACAACATCGACCACCGCCTGCGGCAGCGCGACTTCCGCGATCAGGCAGCGGATCCGGCGTTCCCCGGCCTCGGGATGCGCATCGCCGACGTCGATGCGCTGAACGCCCTGCTGGTGATCGGCTCGAACCTGCGCCGCGAGGTGCCGATACTCGCGCACCGGGTGCGCAAGGCGGCGCGCCGTGGCGCGCAGATCGCCATGCTGAACCCGGTGCGTTTCGTCTATCAGTTCCCGGTCAGCGCCTACCTCTCCTCGGCGCCGCGCACGCTGGTGGGCGATCTCGCGGCCATCCTGGCCGCCACGGCCGAGGCCGCGGGCAGGCAGGTGCCCGCGCAGCTCGCCGCCGCAACCGCGGCTGCCCGCGTCAACGACGAGCATCGCGCGGTGGCGCGCTCGCTCCTCAGCGGCGAGAAGCGCGCGGTATGGATGGGAGCGCTGGCCGCGCGCCACCCGCAGTTCGCCGACCTGCGCGCCCTCGCCGCCGCGCTTAGCTCACTTGCCGGCGCCTCCTTCGGCATACTCGCCGAGGGCGGCAACGGCGCCGGCGCCTACCTCGCCGGGGCGGTGCCGCACCGTGAGGCGGGTGGCGCGGCGGTGGCCCAGCCGGGCTTGAGCGCCCGCGAAATGCTGCAGCGGCCGCTCAAGGCCTGCGTCCTCTTCGGTGGCGTCGAGCCGTCGCTCGATGGGCTCGACCCCGACAGTGCGAGTGTGTTCGCGCGCACCGAGTTCGTGGTGGCGCTCACGCCGTTCGCGAGCGAGGAGCTCAGGCGCATCGCGCACGTGATGCTGCCGCTCGCCACCTTCGCCGAGACCTCGGGGACCTACGTGAACTGCGAGGGGGTGTGGCAGAGCCAGACGGGGGCGGCCGCGCCGCTCGGCGAAGCAAGACCGGGATGGAAGGTGCTGCGGGTGCTCGGCAATCTCCTGAACCTCCCCGCCTTCGACTATCAGTCCTCGGAGGAGGTGCGCGAGGAGCTGCGCGGGCGCTGCAGCGGCGCTGTATCGCCGGACTATCGGGGGGCGCACGCCGTGACCCCGGCGGGCGCGGCGAGCGCGGCGGTGGCCGCGGGCGAAGTGCGCGTGATCGACCTGCCGATGTACCAGACCGATGCGCTGGTGCGCCGCGCACCGTCGCTGCAGAAGACGCGCGAGGGCCGCACCACGGCCGCGAGCTACTGAGGAAGACCCGTGGTGCACACTCTCGCCAACCTCTGGCTCGCGCTTCCCGACTACGGGCGCTCCACCGTGTGGATCCTCGTGATCACGGTGGTGCTCATCATCAGCGTGGCCTTGCTGACGCTGTGGGAGCGCAAGGTGATCGGCTGGATGCAGTTGCGCCGGGGGCCTAACCGCGTGCGCATCTTCGGCCTGCTGCCGGGGGTCGGGCAGCCGTTCGCCGACGTGCTGAAGCTGCTGCTGAAGGAGGTGGTGATCCCGGCCAACGCCAACAAGCTCCTGTTCCGCGTGGCGCCGATGATCGCGCTCATTCCGGCGTTCGCCGCCTGGGCCGTGATCCCGCTGTCACCCGAGGTCGTGGTGTCGAAGGCGGATGCGGGCCTCCTCTATCTCCTGTCGCTCACCTCGATGGGCGTGTACGGCGTCATCGTGGCCGGCTGGGCCGCCAACTCCAAGTACGCGTTCCTCGGCGCGATGCGCTCCGCGGCGCAGATGGTGGCCTACGAGATCGCCATGGGCTTTGCGCTGGTGGGCGTGCTCATGGCCACCGGCAGCATGAATCTCGGCACCATCGTGCGCACGCAGGAGGGCGGGTTCCTCGCCTGGAACTGGCTGTGGCTGTTTCCGCTCCTGGTGGTCTACTTCATCTCGGGCGTGGCCGAGACCAACCGCGCGCCCTTCGACGTGGCCGAGGGCGAGTCGGAGATCGTGGCGGGCTTTCACGTCGAGTACTCGGGGATCGCGTTCGCACTGTTCTTTCTCGCCGAGTACGCCAACATGATCCTGATCTCGGCGCTCACCGCGGTGTTCTTCTTCGGCGGCTGGCAGGCGCCGTTCCAGGGCTATCCGCTGCTCGGCGACACCTTCCTCGGACAGCCGAGCTTCCTGTGGTTCGGGCTGAAGATCTTCGTCTTCCTGTTCCTGTTCTTGTGGTTCCGCGCGACCTTCCCGCGTTACCGCTACGACCAGATAATGCGGCTCGGATGGAAGGCGCTGATTCCCGTGACGCTGGTGTGGATCGGCGTGGAGATGCTGCTGGCGGTGTACCGCATCGGGCCGTGGGCGCGCCCGTGGTATCACTAGGGACTCACTCGTGGCCATGAACCCTCTCAAGACCTTCCTGCTGCCGGAGCTCATCAAGGGACTGATGGTGACGGCGCGGACCCTTGTGGCGCCTAAGTACACGCTCAACTACCCGGAGGAGAAGACCCCGCAGTCGCCGCGCTTCCGCGGCCTGCACGCGCTGCGCCGCTATCCGAACGGCCAGGAGCGCTGCATCGCCTGCAAGCTGTGCGAGGCGGTGTGCCCGGCGGTGTGCATCACCATCGACTCGGACGTGTCCGCCGACGGCACGCGGCGCACGACCCGCTACGACATCGACCTCTTCAAGTGCATCTACTGCGGCTTCTGCGAGGAGGCCTGCCCGGTGGATGCGATCGTCCTGACGCGCATCCACGAGTACCACATGGAGCGGCGCGGCGAGAACATCATGAGCAAGGACAAGCTGCTCGCGGTGGGCGAGCGCTACGAAGCCATGATCGCCGCCGACAAGGCCGCGGATGCCCCGTACCGATGAGCGCGTACGCTGACAGGCCCGGTGCGGGCGGTGCCGCATGCTGATCCAGCTGCTGTTCTACCTGTTCGCCGCCATCCTGGTGCTGGCCGCGCTCGGGCTAATCACCGCGCGCAACCCGGTGTACTCGGCGCTGGCGCTGGTCATGTGCTTCATCACCTCGGCGGCCATCTGGCTGCTGATCGAGGCGGAGTTTCTCGCCGTGGTGCTGGTACTGGTGTACGTGGGCGCGGTGATGGTGCTGTTCCTGTTCGTGGTGATGATGCTCGACATCAACCTCGCGGAGCTGCGCCGCGGCTTCACCCGCTTCGCCTGGCTCGGCTGGCTGACCGCGCTCGCGGTGATCGTGGAGATCGCCGGCGTCGTGTGGGCGCGCGGCGGGCTCGGGCTCGACGCGCGCCACGGCGCCTCGCCTGAGCCGGCCGGCTACAGCAACACGCTGGAGCTCGGCAGCGTGCTCTACACCCGCTATGCCTATCCGCTCGAGCTCGCCGCGGTGCTGCTGCTGGTGGCGATCGTGGCCGCCATCGCCCTCACCATGCGGCGCCGGGCCGGGCTCAAGTACCAGGACATCAGCCGCCAGGTGGCGACGCGGCGCGAGGACCGCGTGCGCCTCGTCAAGATGGAGGCGGAGAAGCGCCCATGATCTCGCTCGCACAGCTGCTGACGCTCTCGGGCGTACTGTTCTCGCTGGCGGTGGCTGGCATTTTCCTCAACCGCAAGAACGTCATCCTGCTGCTGATGTGCGTGGAGCTGCTGCTGCTCGCGGCCAACTTCAACTTCATCGCCTTCTCGCGTTATCTCAACGACATCAACGGCCAGGTGTTCGTGTTCTTCATCCTCACGGTGGCGGCGGCGGAATCGGCCATCGGGCTCGCGATCCTGGTGGTGCTGTTCCGCGAGCGGCGCAGCATCAACGTCGAAGACCTGAACACCCTCAAGGGCTGAAGGCGAGCTCCATGAATCCCAACGTGCTGCTCGCCATCCCGCTGCTGCCGCTCGCCGCCGCGATCATCGCCGGACTCGGCGGGCGGCTGATCGGGCGCGCCGGCGCGCACACCGTGACCTGCCTGGCGGTGGCGGCGTCCTGCGTGCTGTCGCTGCTGGTGCTGAAGCAGATGTGGTGGGACGGGGTGCCGGCCTACGACGCGCCGGTCTACACCTGGCTGGTGAGCGACTCGCTGCACATGCAGGTCGGGTTCCTCATCGACCGGCTCACCGCGCTCATGATCGCGGTCGTGACCTTCGTGTCATTGTGCGTGCACGTCTACACCATCGGCTACATGGCGGACGATCCCGGCTACCAGCGCTTCTTCAGCTACATATCGCTGTTCACCTTCTCCATGCTGATGCTGGTCATGTCGAACAACTTCATGCAGTTGTTCTTCGGCTGGGAGGCGGTGGGACTCGTCTCCTATCTGCTGATCGGCTTCTGGTACACGCGCCCGAGCGCCATCTTCGCCAACCTCAAGGCCTTCATCGTCAACCGCGTGGGCGACTTCGGCTTCGTGCTCGGCATCGCCGGGGTCGCCTACTACAGCTATTCGCTCGACTACCGCGACGCTTTCGCCGCCGCGCCGCACATCGCCCTGGCCGCTCTGCCGCTCTCGAGCACCACCAGCGTCAACGCGCTGACGCTCATCTGCGTGTGCCTGTTCGTCGGTGCCATGGGCAAGTCGGCGCAGGTGCCGCTGCACGTCTGGCTCCCCGACTCGATGGAAGGCCCGACGCCGATCTCGGCGCTGATCCACGCCGCCACCATGGTAACCGCGGGCATCTTCATGGTGGCGCGCATGTCGCCGCTGTTCGAGTACTCCGATGCGGCGCTCTCGGTGGTGATGGTGGTGGGCGCCGTCACCGCGTTCTTCATGGGACTGCTCGGGGTGGTGAACAACGACATCAAGCGCGTGATCGCCTACTCGACGCTCTCCCAGCTCGGCTACATGACGGTCGCGCTCGGGGTGTCGGCCTACGGCGCGGCGATCTTCCATCTCATGACCCATGCCTTCTTCAAGGCGCTGCTGTTCCTCGCCGCGGGCTCGGTCATCATCGCCCTGCACCACGAGCAGGACATGCGCCGCATGGGCGGACTCGCCAGGTACATGCCGATCACCGCCGTCACCTGCTGGATCGGCGCGCTGGCTCTCATCGGCACGCCGTTCTTCTCCGGCTTCTATTCCAAGGACGCGATCATCGAGGCGGTCGGGGAGTCGCACCGCTTCGGCAGCGGCTTCGCTTACCTGTGCGTGCTGCTCGGCGTGTTCGTGACGGCGCTCTATACCTTCCGCATGCTGTTCCTCACCTTCCACGGTCCCGAGCGTTTCCGCGAGACGGCCGCGCACGGCGCCGATGACGCTCACGCGCACGGCGATCACGGCAGGCACGGCGGCGACCCGCAGGAGAGTCCGTGGGTGGTGACGGTGCCGCTCGTCGCGCTCTCCATCCCCTCCGTTTTTATCGGCGCCTTCACCGTGGCTCCGGTGCTTTTCGGCAGCTACTTCGGCCACTCGATCTTCGTGCTGCCTGCGAACGATGTGACGGCCAAGGTGGGCGAGGACTTCGGCGGCGCGCTGTCCTTTGCGCTGCACGGACTTCTCAAGGCGCCCTTCTGGTTCGCGGCCGCAGGGGTGGCGACCGCGTGGCTGTTTTTCCTCAAGCGCCCCGCGCTGGCCGAGGAGGCCGCGCGGCGCTTCCGCCTGGCCTACCGCATCCTCTCCGAGAAGTACTACTTCGACTGGTTCAACGAGCAGGTACTGGCGGCGCTCACGCGCGGGGTTGGCTTGGGTCTGTGGAAGGGCGGGGACCAGGGACTGATCGACGGCGCCATGGTCAACGGCACCGCGGAGACCGTCGGCTGGTTCGGCGGGGTGCTGCGGCGGGTGCAGAGCGGGTATCTCTACTCCTATGCATTCTGGATGGTCATCGGGCTCGTCGTGCTCCTCGGCTGGTACCTGACCCACAGTTAAAAGCCCGCACGCGCATGCCGCATCTCCTCTCCATCCTCATCTGGCTGCCGATCGCCTCAGGTCTCGGCATCGTGCTGCTCGGCGACCGCCGGATCGGTGCCGGCCGCTGGCTGGCGCTCGCCGCCTCGCTGGTGACGCTCATCCTCACGGTGCCGCTGTGGGGTGAGTTCGACACCGGCACGGCGGCGCTGCAGTTCGTCGAGAAGCTGCCGTGGATTCCGCGCTTCCAGGCGTACTACGCGCTCGGTATCGACGGCATCTCGCTGCCTCTGATCGTGCTCACCGCCTTCATGACCGTGCCGGTGGTGATCGCCGGCTGGACCGTGATCGAGACGCGCCCGGCGCAGTACTACGCCGCGTTTCTCATCATGGAAGGCCTGATGATCGGCGTGTTCTCCGCCAGCGACGCGCTGCTCTTCTACTTCTTCTGGGAAGCCATGCTCATCCCGATGTTCCTCATCATCGGCATCTGGGGCGGTCCGCGGCGCGTCTACGCGACCATCAAGTTCTTTCTCTATACCTTCCTCGGCTCGGTGTTCATGCTGGCCGCGCTCATCTACATGTACGTCAAGGCCGGCGACTACTCGATCGCGAGCCTGCAGGCCCTGCCGCTCACGCTGCTCGAGCAGCGCTGGATCTTCCTGGCGCTGATGCTCGCCTTCGCGGTCAAGGTGCCGATGTTCCCGGTGCACACCTGGCTGCCGGATGCCCACGTCGAGGCGCCCACCGGCGGCTCGGTGATCCTCGCGGCCATCATGCTCAAGATGGGCGGCTACGGTTTCCTGCGCTTCTCGCTCCCCATAGCTCCGGATGCCAGCCGGGAGCTGGACCTCCTGGTGATCGCGCTGTCACTCATCGCGGTGATCTACATCGGCTTCGTCGCCCTGGTGCAGCAGGACATGAAGAAGCTGATCGCCTACTCCTCGATCGCGCACATGGGCTTCGTCACCCTGGGCGCCTTCGTGATCTACGAGATCGTGCGCGCCACCGGCTCGAGCCACGGCGCCGGCATGGGGCTCGACGGCGCGATGGTGCAGATGATCTCGCACGGGCTTATCTCCGGCGCGCTGTTCCTGTGCGTCGGTGTGCTCTACGACCGCGTGCACAGCCGCCAGATCGCCGACTACGGCGGGGTGGTCAACACCATGCCGGTGTTCGCCACCTTCATGGTGCTGTTTGCGCTCGCCAATACCGGGCTTCCCGGCACCTCCGGATTCGTCGGTGAGTTCCTGGTGATCATCGCGAGCTTCCGGGCGAGCTTCTGGTATGCGGCACTCGCGGCGCTGACCCTGATCCTCGGCGCCTGCTACACGCTGTGGCTGGTGAAGCGCGTGGTGTTCGGCGCCGTCGCTTCACCTAAGGTCGCCGCCCTCGAGGACCTGAACCCGCGCGAGTTCGTGGTGCTGGGGGCGCTGGCGCTGGCGGTGCTCGTGGTCGGAATCTGGCCGGCGCCGCTGCTCAAGGTGATGCAGCCCACCATCCACCATCTCCTGACCCAGGCGATCGCCACCAAGCTGTGAGCCGCCCATGCCCGCGAACCCGATGAGTCTCGAGAGCCTCTCGCCGGCGATCGCGGAGATCTGGCTGATTGCCGCGATCTGCATCGTGCTGCTCGTCGATGTGTTCGCCGGGGAGCGACGCCGCGGGCTCACCCCGACGCTCACCCTGCTGGCGCTCGCCCTGGGCGCCGCGCTCACGGTGCAGTACGGCGAGGTGCCGCGGCGCACGCTGCTGTTCGCGGGGCTGTACGTGGCGGACGAGCTCGGCTGGGCGCTGAAGCTCGCCGGCTTCCTGATCGTCGCGGTGGCGCTGCTCTATTCGCGCAGCTACCTCGAGAACCGCAACATCCTGCGCGGCGAGTATTACGTGCTCGCGCTCACGGCGCTGCTCGGCGTCTTCGTGCTCACCTCGGCCAACAGCCTGCTGACGCTCTATATCGGCGTCGAGCTGCTCGCCCTCTCGGTGTACTCGATGGTGGCCTTCGACCGCGATTCGGGCGTCGCGGCCGAGTCCGCCATGAAGTACTTCGTGCTGGGAGCGATCGCCTCGGGGGCGCTGCTGTACGGCATGTCGCTCATCTACGGGCTCACCGGCACGCTGTCACTCAGCGAGATCGCCGCGCGGCTGCACGGTCCCCTGCAGCCGGGCCTCATCCTCGGGCTGACCTTCATCGTGGTCGCCGTGGCTTTCAAGCTGGGAGCCGTGCCTTTCCACATGTGGCTGCCCGACGTGTACGAGGGCGCGCCCACCAGCGTGACGCTCTTCATCAGCACGGCACCCAAGATCGCCTATTTTGCGCTGGCGCTGCGCCTGCTGGCTTACGGGCTCGCGGGCGCCGTGGCCGAGTGGTCGCAGATGCTGGCCGCGCTCGCGGTGCTCACCCTCGTGGTCGGCAACGTGGTGGCCATCGTGCAGACGAACCTGAAGCGCATGCTGGCGTACTCGGCCATCGCCAACGTCGGCTTCATCGTGCTCGGCTTCGTTGCCGGCACGCCCGAGGGCTACAGTGCGGCGCTCTACTACACGCTGGTGTACGTGCTGGTGGCGCTCGGGTCCTTCGGAGTCATTCTGCTCGCGGCGTCCAAGGGATTCGAGGCGGACCGCCTGGACGACTACAAGGGCCTGTATCAGCGCGATCCCATGCTTGCGCTCGCCATGATGGTGCTCATGTTCTCGACCGCAGGCGTGCCGCCCTTCGTGGGTTTCTGGGCCAAGCTGCGCATCTTCCAGGTGCTGTGGGAGAGCCACCACCTGTGGCTGGTGGTGATCGCCGCGGCGATGTCGGTGGTGGGCGCCTACTATTATCTGCGGGTGATCAAGCTCATGTACTTCGACGCCCCGGCGCAGGCGCTGCCCCCGACCGGCAGATCCACCGGCGTGCGCTTCGCGCTCGGCTTGAATGCGCTCGCGGTGCTGGTGCTCGGCCTGCTGCCGGGCCCGCTGCTCGACCTGTGCGCGCGTCTGATCCACTGACAGCGGAGGTCCGGTATGAAACGCTTGCTCACGCGGCTGCTGTGCCTTCTGTGCCTCGTGCCGCTCGGCGCCGCGCAGGCGGCAGGCACGCCCCATTACCGCATCACCCACCAGGTCCCGCTTCCCGGGGACGAGGGCTGGGATTACCTCGTCTACGAGCAGGGCGGGCACCGCCTGTTCGTATCCCACGGCACGCGCGTCGTCGTGGTCGACACGGAGAAGCTTGCGGTCGTGGGGGAGATCCCCGACACGCCCGGCGTGCACGGCATCGCGCTCGCTCCGGACCTCGGGCGCGGCTACGTGAGCGCCGGCCGCTCCGGCACGGTCGTGGTGTTCGACCTCAAGTCGCTGGCGCGCCTCAAGGAGATCAAGGTCACGGGCGAGAACCCGGACGCGATCCTCTACGATCCGGCCACGCATCGTGTGTTTAGCTTCAACGGGCGCGGGCGCAACGTCACCGCGATCGATGCCAGGACCGACGAGGTCGTCGGCACCGTTGCGGTGGATGCCAAGCCGGAGTTTGCGGCCACCGACGGCAAGGGCCGCGTGTACGTGAATCTCGAGGACCGGAACAGCCTCGCGGTGCTCGATCCGCAGAAGGTCACGGTGGTGTCCACCTGGCCGCTCGCCGGATGCGAGGAGCCGTCGGGACTGGCGCTCGATGCGGCGCGCGAGCACCTGATCGCAGTGTGCGGCAACAAGCTGATGGCCGTCGTGGATGCCGGCTCCGGCAAGCTGCTCGGCACCGCGCCGATCGGCGCGGGGGTCGATGCCGCGGCGTACGATCCGGGTACGCGGCGCGCGTACGCTTCCTGCGGAGAGGGCGTTCTGACCGTGGTGCGCATCGCCCGCTCGGGACGACCGCAGGTGGTGCAGTCGGTCACCACACAGCGCGGCGCCCGCACCATGGCACTCGACCTGGAGAGACACCGCGTCTTCCTCGTGACCGCGGATTTCTCGCCCCCGCCGGCCGCGACGGGCGAGCAGCCGCATCCGCGGCCGGCGATCGTGCCGGGGTCGGTGCGTCTCCTGGTGCTCGAGACTGACTCCTGATCCGCGCCCGTGAAGCGCCGAACTCTCGCTTGTCTCGCGCTCGGCGGGCTCCTGGCGCTCGGGACGGTGGCCGCCGGCGCCGCCCCGCCGTCGACCGATGCCGCCTACGACGCGCTCGCGCACGACATTTTCAAGCAGCTGATCGAGATCGACACCAGCGATTCGACCGGCAATGTCACGACGGCCGCCGAGGCGCTCGCCCAGCGCTTCCGCGACGCCGGCTTTGCGCCCGCGGACCTGGCCCTGCTCGGGCCGAACGATCGCAAGAAGAACCTGGTGGTGCGGTTGCACGGCACGGGCGCGCGCAAGCCGGTGCTGCTCATTGGTCACCTGGACGTAGTCGAGGCGAGACGCGAGGACTGGAGCACGGATCCCTATAAGCTCGTCGAGAAGGACGGCTTCTACTACGGCCGCGGCACCATCGACATGAAGGACGGCGATGCGGTCATGGCGGCCGCGCTCATCCGCATGAAAAAGGAGGGCATACGGGCGAGCCGCGACATCATCGCGGCGTTCACCGCGGACGAGGAGGGCGGCTGCTGCAACGGTGTGAGCTGGCTCCTTAAGAACCATCGGGAGCTGATCGATGCCGAGTTCGTGCTGAGCCAGGATGACTGGTCGGTCGTCTCCGAGCACGGTGTGCCGCGGGTTGCGCGGCTCATCGGCGCCGAGAAGCTCTACTCCGACTACCAGCTGACGGCGACGAACAGAGGCGGTCACAGCTCGGAGCCCCGCCAGGACAACGCGATCTACCAGCTGGCACGCGCCCTCACGCGACTCGCCCGCTTCCAGTTTCCGTTCGAGCTCAACAGCGTCACCCGCGGCTACTTCGAGCACATGGCGAACGAGGTGGCCAAGGGGCAGGAGGCTGAGGACATGTGGGCGATCCTCAGGGATCCGCCTGACGCGCAGGCGATCGCGCGCCTGTCGCGTGATCCGCAGAACGTCTGGATTACGCGCACGACCTGCGTCGCGACCCGGCTCGCCGGCGGTCACGCCAACAATGCGCTGCCGCAGCGGGCCGAGGCGGTGGTGAACTGCCGCATCTTTCCCGGGCATTCCAAGGAAGAGATCCGGCAACTCCTCATCCAGGTCGTGAACGACCCGCAGATCACGGTGCGCTACATTGCCGACGACGGCCAGATCTCGGACCGTGCAACGAACGAGAGCGCGGTCACACCTGCGCCGCTGCGTCCCGAGATCGTGAAGGCAATGACGGCGCTCGCCGAGGCCAGCTGGCCGGGAGTGAAGGTGATTCCTTCGTTGGACGCGGCCGCCTCGGATGCCAAGTACACCATGGCCGCCGGAGTTCCCACGTACACCTTTGGCGGGGTTGCCGTCGACAGCGACGACGTTCGCGCCCACGGGCGTGACGAGCGGGTCGCGGTCAGCGAATTCTACAAGTGGAACCGGTTCTTCTACCGGTATGTCACCGAGCTCACGGCGCACTGACTGGGGCGATCGTGCGCGGGTCGTCGCGTCGCTCGACTAGCCACCGCCTCCGGACGCGCGGCGCGAGACGGCGATGACCCCGATGAGCACGATGACGACGTTGAGAATCCACCAGGCCATCTGCTTGTGGATCAGCGTGCTCGCGAGACCCCCTGACGCGGGAGCCGCTGGTGTGG
>DASPRP010000029.1:0-92689 GCA_035624385.1 Steroidobacteraceae bacterium
CGGGTCGCAAGCGGACACCGGGCGTTCAGCGTCCGGAGGCATAGCCAACCAACTCCACGTAGCCCCGCCCGCGAAGCGGGCGCCCCGCGCGCGCGCCGCTCACATCCACCGCGCCCTCGAAGTAACGCGGGCTGACTTTGAGCTCCTGGTCGGCCAGCACCGGACGCACCGCGACATCGAGCGCGAGTGACGGCACGCGCACTCGCCAGGCCGTGGGGTAACGCACACCATCCGCCTGGCTCCAGTGATCGGTGACATCGATGCCGACCGCCGCGCTCGCCAACGCGCGCGTCTCGCCCGAGCTCTCCACCCAGGTCCCGGCACTGTGCGGATCGCGGCTGCCGTCGCGACGCCGGAGCGCGTAGAACATGAGGGCCGTGCCGTCATCGAGCTGGAGGGCGAACCAGTCCCAGCCGGCCTGGTTGGGGCCGAGGCCGCCGCTCCCCCACTCGCGGTCGAACCACGCGAGCCCCTCGAGCGCGAGCGGCTGGCCCTCGCGCACGAGCCTGCCGTGCACCGCGAGGCGCGGAATCGAGTAGTAGTAGCTGGCGGAGCCCGGCGAGTCCGACTTGCGCGAGAGCCCCGCCTCCCCGTTCAGCACCGGCGGCGTAAGCGGGTGCAGCTCGAGCTCGAGGGCGTAGCCCTCCTGCGCGGCCTGGAGCCTGAAGTCCTGGGACCCGTCGGCCGCAGCGCCGAGCGTCCAGTCACCGATCCACACGCGCAGCGGCTGCGCCTCCGCGCCCGCTAGTCCCAACGCGCCGCGCGAGAGCTGCTCGGCGTAGCGAAAGCGGCGCGCGGCTACATCGGTGATGGCAAAGTGCCCCAGGTAGATCTCGCGCGACCGCCACGCGGAAGTCCCGGGCGGAGCTGGCTCCTCCGCGCCGCTACCGGCGGGCGGCGCGAGCGCGAAGCGGAAGAAGGTCAGCTCGAACCCGAAGCGCTGGCCGCCCGCGCCATCGAGGTTGCCGGTGAGGTACCACCACTCCTGGCGGAATTGCGGGTGCGGCCCATGGTCGCGCGGAAACACGAAGACACGCGGCTCGAGCGCCTGCGCGAAGCCGGGTGCGGCCGCGGCGGGCAGCACTCCCGGATCGGGCGGCGGCGCCGCGCCGGCCGTGACAGAGGTGATGGCACCGAGCATGCCGGCCAGCGTCGCGACGCGTGTCATCGCCCGCGGACCGCCCATGCGCTCACTCCTCCCGCAGCCCGCCGGCGAGTGCGCCGCGGGCGCTGCGCCACGCCGGGTACACGCCCGCGGCCAGCGCCGCCGCGAGCGCGAGCCACAGGGCATTGCTGAACTGCGCCGGCGTCAGGTGTAGATCGATGTGCCAGCCGAAGGCGCGGCGGTTGATCACCTCGGTCAAGGTGAGCGCCGTAAGGAGCCCCGCCGGGATCGCCGCGAGGAGCGCCACGAGCGCCATGAAGGCCGTCTGCGCCAGGATCAGTCCCGCGGCGGCCGCGGGCGTGAGTCCCAGGGTGCGCAGCAGCGCGAGCTCGCGCGAGCGCTCGAGCTCCCAGGCGAGCAGCGCGCCCAGGAGCCCCACCGCGGCCACACCGGCGGCCAGCCAGTAGAGCACCCGGGTGATGACGAACGTGCGCTCGAAGATTCGCATCGAAAGCTCGCGGATCGCGGCGTTCGAGCGCACCAAGAGCGCCTGCTGGGTGCCGGTCGCGGCGCGCAGCGCGCCGATCAGCTGCGAGTCGCTGACACCGGGCGCGAGATACAGGCCGAGCCCGGCAATGGCGTCATCGCGCCACCAGCGCCGGTATTCACCGAGATCGATCAGGACTTCGCCGCGGTCGTTGCTGTACTCGCGGTAAACGCCCGCCACCACGAAGGCACGCGCGCCGACGGCCGTGACGAGGGTGAGCGGGCTTCCCGGAGCCAGCGACAGCCGCCAGGCGAGCGGCTCGGAGATGAGGATCGCGCCGCGCCCAAACTCCCGCCAGGCCTGCTGCGGGTCGCCGGCCGTGAAGCGAAAGCCCGCGTAGCTCGGCGGAGCGAGTCTCACGGCGTTGAGGTCCACCGCCCCGAGAGGCGACGGTACCGTGACCCGCCGTCCCTCGCTGTGGGCGCGAATACCCGGTAACGCGAGAATCGCCTGGATGACCTGCGGCTCGAGCCGCCGCTCGAGACCCTCGGTCACGCCGGGTGCGCTCACGTAGACGTCAGCGCGCATGGTCTGCGCCAGCCACTCGCGCAGCGACTCGCGAAAGCTCTCCACCATGACCCCAACGCCGATCATGGCCGCGAGCGCCATGCCGAGCGCCGCAATGGCAACCCCGGTGCGGCTCAGGGAGGCGCCCACGTCCGCGCAGGCGAGGCGCGCGACGGAGCTGAAAGGCGCAGCGAGGCGCGCAGCGGCCCGGGCGAGTGCGCGCAGCACCGCGGGCGTCACCGCCGCTGCCGCGAGCAGCAGCAGGAACAGCGCCACGAAGCCCGCGAGGAGGCTGCGGCTCGAGAGCGCGACTGTGAGTCCCGCGCCCACTGCCAGAGCGAGCGCGAGGAGCGCGAGGTGCCGCGCGACCCGCGCCGCGCGTCCCTCGAGCACCGAGCGCACGAGCCCGAGCTGCGGAGCGCTGGCCGCCGCCTCGAGCGCCGGCAGCAGGGCCGCCGCGAGTGCGGTCGCCATTCCGGCGGCGAGCGCCGCGAGCAGCGTGCCCGGCGGCACGCTCACCTTGCTCACCGCCACCACGAAGTAGAGGTCGTTGATGGTCCGGGACACGAGGCCCACCAGGCCCCGGCCGATGAGGAGCCCGAGCGCCACGCCGCAGACGGCGCCGGCGAGCCCGAGCACCGCCGCCTCACCCAGCACGAGCGTCAGCACCTCGCGCCGCGTCGCGCCGAGCGCCCGCAGTACGCCGATGATCGCGCGACGCTGCAGCACCGCGAAGCTCACCGCCCCGTAGATGAGCAGTGTCCCGACCAGAAGCGCGAGCAGGCTCATCGCCTTGAGATTGGTCGTGAACGCGTCCGTCATCGCCAGCGTCTCGCGCGCCTGGGCGCGCATCGGGCGCAGCATGAGGCCGGGGGGCAGGAGCGCGGCGAGCTGGCGGGCCGGCGCCGCGCCCGCGGCTCCAGCGGGCAGCCGCACGTCGATCCTCGACAGGCGGCCGATCGACTCGAGCCACTCCTGCGCCTGGGCGATGTCCGTGAGTATCACCGTGTCGAGACCGGCTTGCCGCTCGGCGAGGCGCGCGATGAGCGTGGCGCGGTGCGCCACGCCGCCGACGTCGAGCTCGAAGCTGACGCCCTCGGCGACGCCGAGCTGACGCGCCGCGGCCGCGCTCATGACGACCGCGCCCGGCTGCGTGAACCAGGCGCGCGCCGCGTCCCGGCCGTGCACCGCGAAGGCCGCCGGCCCCGCAGTTCCCTCGTCGAGCTCCGCGCTCGCGAACGGATCGACGCCGATGAGCTCGAAGAGCGAGCCGCCGGCGGTCACGTAGCCGGCGACGACCGGCGCGAATCGCCCGAGCCGGGCGGCCCCGTCGCCCCGGGCGCTGCGCAGCCGCACGTACAGCTGCTCGTCGATCCCGCCGGGTCCGCCCACGATCTGGTGAGTGGCGGCGCCGTTCACCGCCTCGAGCGAGAGCTCGAAGGCGCGCCGCGCGCTCGCCGTCGCCACCTCGACCGCCACGATCGTGCCGACCCCGAGCGCGAGTCCGACCAGCGCCAGCGCGAGTTGCGCCCGATGACGCAGCAGGTGCCTGAGGCTGGCCGCGCGCAGCGCGCTCATCGGGCCTGACCCGCCCGCGGCACGTGCCGCTCGTGCAGCCGCCCGTCACGCAGCTCCAGCACCCGGTCGGCGGTGCCGGCGAGCGCCTCGTCGTGCGTGACCATGATGAGCGTCGCCCCACGTGCACGGGTCAGCGACAGCAGCACCGGCAGCAGCTCGGCCGCGGTTGCATCGTCGAGGTTGCCCGTGGGCTCGTCGGCCAGCAGGAGCTGCGGCTCGTGCACGAGCGCGCGGGCGATGGCCACGCGCTGTTGCTCGCCCCCGGAGAGCTGATCGACCGCGCTGTGCGCGCGACCCGCGAGCCCCACGCCCGCAAGCGCCGCCAGCGTGCGGGTGCGTGCCTCCGTGCCGCGCACGCCGTTCAGCTCGAGCACCAGGCGCACGTTCTCGGCGACGTCGAGCGTCGGGATCAGGTTGAAGAACTGATACACGAAGCCGATGTGCGCCCGGCGGAACAGGGTGCGGGCGGGCTCGGCGAGCCCGGTCACCTCGACCCCGTCGATCTCGACCGTGCCGCCGTCGGCGCGGTCGATGCCGCTGATGAGATTGAGGAGCGTCGATTTGCCGGAGCCGCTCCGCCCCATGATGGCGATGCGCTCGCCGGAGGCCACCTGCGCCTCGAGCTCATCGAGTACGCGGTGCACGCGCGCGCCTTCGCGGAAGCTGCGGGAGAGTTGCCGGATCGTGAGCACGCCTGCCCTCTCGGGACTGGAGCCGTCGGCGCCATTGTAGAAACTTCCCGCCTTTGGCACCGTACAGCCGCCTCAAGCCGCGCCCGCCAGGTCGAGGAGAGCCGCATGATCACCGTCCACCACCTGAACAACTCCCGCTCGCAGCGCGTCCTCTGGCTGCTCGAGGAGCTCGGCTGCGACTACCGGGTCGTCAAGTATCAGCGCGATCCGCAGACGCTCCTCGCGCCGCCGGAGCTCAGGCGCATCCACCCGCTCGGGAAGTCCCCGGTGGTCACCGACGGGGCCCACACGCTCGCCGAGTCCGGCGCGATCATCGAGTACCTCATCGAGCGCTACGGCGCGGGAAGGCTGCGGCCGCCTCCGGGGAGCGACACGTGGCTGCGCTACAGCTACTGGCTGCACTATGCGGAAGGCTCGGCGATGCCGCCGCTGCTCCTCAAGCTGGTGTTCCTGCGCCTGCCGAGGAGCGCGCCGGCGCTCCTGCGCCCGATCGTGCGCGCGGTCGCCCAGCGCGCGCAGCAGAGCTTCATCGATCCGCAGCTGAAGACTCATATCGACTACTGGGAGGGCGAGCTCGCTAAGTCCACCTGGTTCGCCGGTGAGGAGCTCACCGGGGCGGACGTGCAGATGAGCTTTCCGCTCGAAGCGGCTGCGGCGCGCGCCGGGATCCCGCTCGGCGAGCGAGTGCGGGGGTTTCTCGAGCGCATCCACGAGCGGGCCGCCTACCGGCGGGCGCTCGAGGCGGGCGGGAAATTTCAACTGGCACGCTAGCGCGGGCGTCTCTGGCACGACCGCGCCGGATCGGCGACACTCTCGCCCCGCCGCGGTCCTCCAGAAGCCGTGCCGTGCACGGCCCGCAGGCAGATAAAGGGAAACTCATGACATTGCCAGTGCGATGCCGCGGCCGGCTCAAGCTCACCGTCAGCGCGGCGGCCGCCGCGCTCCTCGCGGCCACGATGCAGGCCGGGGCGCAGCAGCCGCCCTCCTCCGCATCGACCCCCGCCGGCGCGCCCGCCTCCTCCGCCGCCACGCCTGCGGCGCAGAAGAAAGCCCCGGCAAAGAGCGGCGCGACGCAGGCGACGCAGAGCCCGAAGAACGCCCGCAGCTACAGCCTCGGCCTCATGTGGGGCGAGCAGCTGCGCAATACCGGCGTCACGCCCGACGCCATCAACACCGCACGCGTCGCCCAGGGAATACAGGATGCGATCAGCGGCAAGGCGGCGGTGTCGGATGAGGACCGTCAGAACATCCGCGCGCTCGCCACCTCCGCGGGCGATGCCAACCACCAGGTGGCGAGCAAGTTCTTGGCGGAGAACGGCAAGAAGCCGGGCATCGTCACGACCGCGAGTGGACTCGAGTACCAGGAGCTCAAAGCCGGAAGCGGCGACTCGCCCAAGATGGGCGACTCGGTGGTGGTGAACTATCGCGGCACGCTGCTCGATGGCAAGGAGTTCGACAGCTCCTACAAGCGCGGCCAGCCGGCGACCTTCGAGGTCGGCCGCGTCATCCCCGGCTGGAACGAGGCGCTGCAGCTGATGAAGCCCGGCGCGAAGTGGAAGCTCTACGTTCCACCGCAGCTGGCCTACGACCTGAGGCCGCCCCCGGGCTCGGGAATTGCACCCGGCTCGATGCTGCTGTTCGAGGTGGAGCTGGTGAGCGTGAAGCCGGCCGCGCCGGGCGCGACTCCACCGGCGTCGGCGAATCCGGCGCCGCAAGCTAAGCCGGCCGCGAGCGTGCCGGCCTCGGCCCTGCCGAAGCCGACGGGCACGGCGCCCATAAATCCACCCAACGGCCCGAACTCACCCTCGCCCGCGACGATTCAGCCGGCGCCGAAGTAGCGCGCGGCGGCGAGCGCTTCAGGGCCCGGGGGCGTTCGCTCCCGGCGCGAAACGCATCGGTTTCGTCACCCCGAGGCGCTCGAGCTCGCGCAGCAGACTCCCGGCCAGCTCCTGGCAGGCGGCGCGCTCGAATGCGGGCGCCGCGTTCCAGTCGTACGCCCAGGGATGCGCGGCGCGCAGCGCCTCCGGCTCGTCGAGGTAGCGCGGGATCACGTGCGCGTGCAGCGCCGGCTCCTCGTTGCCGAACACCGCGTAATTGATGCGCAGCGCCCCGGTCACCTTGAGGAGCGCGTCCCCCAGGCGGGTCATGTCGGTGAGGAACGCGACGCGCTCGCGCGCCCCGAGCGCGTTGAGATTGGGGACTACCGGATCGGGCAGCAGCAGCGCATAACCGCGCACGAACTGCCGCTCGCCGAACACCGCCCACCCCGAGAACAGGCGCGCGATGACGCGCGGGTTGCGTCCGGCGCGCGCCTCGTGCACCTGGCGGTGTATCGCGGTGAGCGGCTCGGCGGCCTCATCGTTCTTCATGAATGGCCCGGCGAACGGAACACGAAGTAGACCGCGCCGAGAATGCACAGCGCGGCCCACAGGTAATCGAGCTTCAGCGGCTTGCCCATGTAGAAGAGCGCGAACGGCACGAACACCGCGAGCGTGATGACCTCCTGCAGGATCTTCAGCTGCGGAAGGCTCAGCTCCGAGTAGCCGATGCGGTTGCCGGGAACCTGCAGCAGGTACTCGAAGAAGGCGATGCCCCAGCTCGCGAGTGCCGCCAGGTACCACGGACGGTCGGCGAGGTTCCTGAGGTGCGCATACCAGGCAAACGTCATGAAGACGTTCGACGCCATCAGCAGCAGCGTTGCCGAAAGCACCGGCGTCACCACACGCTCCCTTCAGCAGGCCACGTCGAGGCCGCGCAGCGCGCGCACCGTGCTCTCATAGCCGCCGTGCACGATGCCGTGCCAGCCGCGCGCGCGGGCGGTGGCGATGTTGTCGGCGCGGTCGTCGATGAACACGGTGGCGGCCGGCTCGAGCGCGAAGCGCCGCTCGGCCTCGGCGTAGATGCCCGCATGCGGCTTCATGACGCCGGCCAGGTACGAGGGCAGCGCACCATGGCCGATGCGATGGAAGCGGTACTCGCGCGACAGGTGCGCCCAGTGCAGATCGCCGATGTTCGACAGCAGGTAGACGCGATGGGCCCCGCTCAGGCGGTGGGCCAGCTCCACCATCTCCGGCTCGAGCTCGAACATGTCGGTCCAGTACGCATACAGCTCCTCGACCGACACCGGGCCGGGGGTCAGCGCCGCCAGCCGCTCGAGCAGCCCCAGTCCGTGCAGCCGGCCGGACTCGTGATCCTCGAGTGCGGCGCGCGCGAGCACCGAGTGCAGGTCGTCGGTCTCGACCCCGTGCGATCTCAGGAACCCGAGCAGCGGCTGGTACTTGAGGCGCACGAATACCCAGCCGATATCGAAGACTACGTTGCGGATCGTGGACTCGCTCATGAGCGGTGCGCGCTACAGCGCCAATGGGTCGACACTGCCGCCGTCGCCGGGCCGGGTGTTGACCGCGACCACCGTGGCGCGCGGGAAGAAGTTGAATTCCGTGGCGCTGGCGCGCGTATAGGCACCCATCGCGCGTCCGATGATCAGGTCCCCGGCCTCGAGCTGCGGCAACATGAGGTTCTCGGCGATCACGTCGATGCTGTCGCAGGTGGGGCCGGCGAGCACCGAAGGCAGCCGCTCGGGGCTGTCGCGCAGCGGCTCGACCGGGTAGCGCGCGTGATCGTACAGCTGGCCGCTGTAGGAGCCATAGAGCCCGTCGTCGAGGTAATACCACCAGTGGCCCTCGCGCTGCGCACGCCCCATGACCGAGGCGACGCCGATCGCGGCGGGCCCGACGATGTAGCGCCCCGGCTCGGCGATCACCCGCACGCGCTTCGGCAGCGCGCTGAGCGCGGCGCGCAGCGGCGCGCAGAAGCGCCCGATGTCCTGCACGGGCTGCGTGTAGTCGATGGGAAAGCCGCCGCCGATGTCGAGCGTATCGAAGATGCCGAGCCTCTCGCGGCGCGCCGCCGCCATGAGCCGCGCGCAGGCCTCGAGCGCCTCGACGTGCTTGGTCGCGTCCGGAGTCTGCGAGCCGGCGTGGAACGAGAGTCCCCGCACGCCGATGCCGAGGCCGGCCGCGATCCGCGCCAGGTCGAGCACGCCTTCCGGGTCGCAGCCGAACTTGCGCGACAGGTCGCACACCGCGCCGGGTGCGCGGAACGAGACGCGCAGCAGCAGCTGCGCCACCTCGCGGTGGCGGGCGAACTTGCGTATTTCGTCCGGATTGTCGGCGACAAAAACGCGTACGCCGAACTCGAGCGCATTGGCGATGTCCGCGGGACGCTTGATCGGATGGGTGTGGATGCAGCGCTCGGGAGAGACCCCGAGGTGCTCGACCAGGTGCACCTCGCCGCTGGTGGCGAGGTCGAGATAGCCGCCCTCCTCGATCACCGTGCGCACCACCGCCGGGTGCGGCAGGGGCTTCAGAGCGTAGTGCAGATCGACGTGCGGCAACGCCTTGCGGAGCTTGCGGTACTGCAGCCGCACGCGCTCGCAGTCGAGGATCAGCAGCGGCGAGCCGAACTCGCGCACCAGGCGTCTTACCTCGGCGGGCTGAAACGGGTCGATGAATCGCGGGCGGGCCACCGGGGCGGGCTGCGAGGGCTCTAAGGCAGCACGGCCATCGTGCCGCTGCCGTCGTCGCTCTGGGCGATGCTGGTTGCGGCGCGCAGCAGGCGGTCGCGGATGGCGTCCCAGCGCTCGCCCTCGGGCACGTCCTGCACGAGGATGCGCTGGCAGCCGGCACGGTCGAGGGTGCGCAGATTGTTGTAGAGATCGTGCGCGAAGCTTTCCGGCCGGCGCCCCGCGTTGATCCAGGTGACGTATTTGTGCGAGCGCAGCGGCAGGCGCTGCGCCAGCACCGCGATGCGCCGGCCCCCGCCGGAAGCCGCGTCGGCCTGGGCATCGATCTCACCCGCCGGCACGATCGTCATGGGCGTCACGGGCGCGTAGTGGCTCGGGCCCGTGCCGGGGACCCGGGGCGACTCGTGCGCCGCGCCGATGGCGAGATCTCCGACCACGGCGCGGATCTGCGCGGCGGTGACGCTGCCCGGACGCAGCAGGCGCACGATCGGGCCTTCGAAGGACACGATGGTCGACTCGAGCCCGATCTGACACTCGCCGCCGTCGAGCACCACACGCACCGCATCGCCGAGCTCCTCGCGCACGTGCTCGGCACGCGTCGGCGAGAGACGGCCGTAGCGGTTGGCGGACGGCGCGGCGATGCCGCCGCCGAAGGCCGTGAGCAGCTGCTGCGCCATCGGATGCGCCGGCACCCGAATCGCGATCGTGTCCTGTCCTCCGGTCACCACGTCGTGCACGTGCGCGGCGCGCGGCATGACCATGGTGAGGGGCCCCGGCCAGAAGGCTTCGGCGAGCTTGATCGCCCCCTGCGGCACCTCGCGCACCCAGCGATGCAGGTACTTGGGGCTGTCGAGATGCACGATCACCGGATGGCCGGCCGGCCGGCCCTTGACTTCGAAGATCCGGCGCACCGCGGCGGGATTTTGCGCGTTGGCGCCGAGCCCGTAGACGGTTTCCGTGGGGAAAGCCACCAGCTCGCCGTTGCGCAGCGCCTGCACGGCGGTCTCGATCTCGACCTGAGTGGCTCTGACGACGCGGACCATAGGGATCGGATGAATTCTAGCAAGCCGCGGGCGGCGGAACCGGCTGTTGCAGCAAAGCATCAGCCCGCTGCAACCTCCCGAGGGCTTTCGGGAGAATTACTCCAGGGCGGTTCGCACCCAGCCGCCGCCGGTGTGCGTGAGCTCGTACGCGGGCCAGTAGTGCTTGTCGAGCTTGAGAGTGATCACTTCCGGGGCGTTGTTCCAGGTCATGGTCTTCAAGCGCACCGATGAGCGGTCGGGCCGGCCGGTGACGGCCTTGAGAAAGGTGTCGAGGTCCGGCGTAGGAGCCCCGTCGACCTCGATGATGCGCCGCCCGGGAAACAGTCCATAGCGCGTGGCCGGAGAGCCGTAGGCGAAGTACGCGACGTACACGCCGCGCGGCGGAATGGCGCGCTGTGCGCTCATCGAGCGGTGGGGCGCCTGCAGCGTCGCGCCTGCCCACTGCACCACGCGCGTGAGGTCACTCCCCGACAGCTCCGCCGTCGGCACTTCCAGGGTCTGCTCGCCCTGACCGCGCCACACGCTGACGTGCACCACATCCTTGTCGGCCGCCGCCTGCTCCACCTCGCGGAAGCGGGTCACCACCTTGCCGTCGATCGCGAGCAGCAGATCGCCCTGCTGCAGCACGCGCGCCGCCGGCGAGCCGCCCACCAGGCGCACCACCGACAGCACCTGCCGGCGTGTCGGGGTGTGCTGCGCGAGGCGCTGCGTCCAGCCTTCGGGCAAGCCGAACTCGCGGGCGCCGGCGAGTGGCAGCACGCCGAACTCGGCCTCGAGCGAGTGCAGCGCGCGCCCGGTGCGCACCCGCTCGAGCATGTCGGCCGCCAGGTCGATCGGCACGCCGCGATTCTCCTGGGCGAGCTCGCGGCCGCTCTCGTAGGCGAAGCTCGACCAGGTGCCGAGCACGTTGCCGTCCCTGTCCGAGAGCACGCCATCGAAGTCGGCCGGCGGATTCACCAGCTGCACGGTCTCGAGGTTGCTGTCGCGGAAGCGCATGGTGCGCGACAGCGGCAGCTCGAGCGGCTCGATGCTGGCGATCTCGGTGGCGCGCGCGCGCATCTGGCTGTCGCCGCTCAGGCCCACGACCCACACGGGCTCGCCGGCGCTCAACTCGCGCACCGTGAGCCGCGCGGACTTGACCGGTGTCGTGCCGATCAGCGCCGGGTCGTAGGCGACGACCGAGAGATTGTGCAGCGGATGGACGTAGACCACGCGCCCCGGCACCTGCACCGTGCCGGCGAAGCTGATGGTCACATCGCCAAGGGCCACCGGCACCGTGTTGCGGTCCACCACCACGAGTCCGCGCGCCGCATCGACCACCAGCCCGGTGCCGTGATAGTTGCGCTCGGTGATGCCGGACACCGAGTACGGCATGTCGAAGGTCACCATGACGAGCGAGGCTGCGAGCGCGGTCTGGCGCGCGTCGCTGAAGCGCGGGAAGACCGTCGAGCTCGCCACCGGCGGCTTCGGCGCAGGTCCGGAAGCGAGATCCTGGCAGTCCCACAGACCGCGCACGTCGTCGCGATCGCAGTGGTGCGCGGGGAACCACAGGCGGTCCATGCGGACGGCGCGCAGCTGGCCGCCGTTGGGATCGTCGATGGTGATGTAGCGCACCGTGGCGTAGTCACCGTTGCCGAGCTGCGCGATGCTGGCCTCGAGGTCGGCGAGCGTGTCGGTGGCGTGGCCGTTGAGCGCATGGATGACCGCGCCGCGCGGGATCGCCGCCGCGCCGAACACATAGCCCGGGCTGGCGATGTAGACCCCGCGGGTCGGTACGTTGTAGGCCCGCGCCAGCTGGTACGACAGGGTGTTGACGACGGCATCACCGAACTCGGCGTAGGCGCTCGGGGTGATCGCATGCAGGTCGCCGACCGGAAGCCGCGCCGACACCGGCTTGCCGCCGCGCTCGAGCTCGACCTCCACCTGCTGCCCGACCGAGTCGTCCAGCACTTCCTCCAGCGGCTCGAATTGCGTCACGTAGCGCCCGTTGACGCGCACCAGGATATCCCCGGGCTGCAGCAGGTTCTCGCTGGGCGAGCCCGGCAGCACCTCGGTCACGACCAGCATGCCGGTGAAACGCGGAAAGGTGCGCCGGACCTCGGCCTCGGTACGCGCATCGAGCCCGAGGCGATCGAGCTCGTCGTAGGGCATGTAGTTGAAGACACTGTAGAGCGTACCGCGCGGCACCGGCTTGCCCTCCTGGATGAGGGTCAGCGCGCGCCGCACGCGCCCGAGCGGCAGATAAAAGCTCGAGGCGGCGCCGGTGGCGCCGCCGGCATTGAGCCCCACGACCCGTCCGTGGATGTCGATCACCGGAGAGCCGGAAGAGCCGCCCGAGGTGCCGGAAGCCGCCTGCAGGTAAAAGGTGTTGAAGTCGTTGTACTTGGCGAGGCCGTATTCCGGCGCATCCCGGTCGAGCCGGGCGAGCGTGCCGGCGAGGATCGACAGCTGCTCGCCGGCGTTGTTGCCGACGACGCGGATCTCGCGCCCGATCTGCGCGCCCTCCGGATAGAGCGGCAGCGCTCTCGGCTTGATGAAGCGCAGCTTGCGCGGGTCGTAACGGTAGAAGCCGAAATCATGGACCGGGTCGCGGTACACCGGATAGAGCTGCACTTCCTCGCGGTTGAGAAAGGTCGCCTCGGAGGTCACCGGTCCGGGCGTCACCACGTGACGGTTGGTGAGGATCAGGCCGCGCTCGGCGTCGACCACGAAACCGGTCGCCTGCGCCGTGGTGTTCCACTCGGTGTCGAAGGCCCGCACCATGTCGATGTCGATCGACACGACGCTCCCGGCGATCCGCTCGAGGGTGACGGCCCAGTCGGGGTTGGCCTCGACGGCGGCGGCCTGCTGGGCAATCTGCGGCGCCGCACCCGGAGGGCTCGCCCCCGCCGGAACGGGCACCGGCGCCGCGGGCGGCGTCGGCGTCGGCTCCGTGAGCGCATTGCCGGGTGTCCCCGGCGGAGGCGCCGGGGCCGGCGCCGCCTGCGGGGCGGCGCGCGCCGGATCGGCGACAGCGCACACCGCGGCGCAGCAGGCGATGGCGGTGAGCAGCAGCAGGCGCGCGCAGCGCAGCGACACTCTACTTGCCTAGCGTCCGAGCAGGACCAGCAGCCACACCGCGGTGAGCAGCACGAAAGACATCAGCACCGCGGCGGAGCCGATGTCCTTGGCAAGGCCGGCGAGCGCGTGCCGCTCGAAACCGATGCGGTCGACGGTCGCCTCGATGGCGCTGTTGACGAGCTCGACGATGAGGATGAGCAGCACCGGCGCGATGAGCACGGCGCGCTCCGTGCCGCTCCTCCCGAGCCAGAGTCCCAGCGGGATGACGACCGCCGCGAAGGCGAGCTCCTGGCGAAAGGCCGCCTCGTCGCGAAACGCGCCCGTGAGCCCGCGGAGGCTCGCGCCGAGCGCACGCAGCACGCGGGTGAGACCCCGGGGCTTGTATCGGTCTAGGGCTGCGTCGTTGGCGTCCATGTGAGGTCCAGGTGGCGGGCGGCCCGCACATCGTCGAGGCGCCGCACCGGCATGGTATGCGGTGCGGTGCGCACGCGCTCGGGTTCCTGCTGCGCCTCCTTCTGAATCTGTGACATGGCCGTCACAAACGCATCGAGCACGTCCTTGCTCTCGGTTTCGGTCGGCTCGATCAGCAGGCACTCGGGCACCAGCAGCGGGAAGTAGGTCGTCGGGGCGTGAAAGCCCAGATCGAGCAGCCGCTTGGCGAAGTCCATCGCGGTCACGTTGAGCTCGCGCGCCTGGCGCTTCAGGGTGACGATGAACTCGTGGCTGGCGCGGCGCTCGGGGTAGGCGGCCTCGAAGCCCGCATCCCGCAGGCGCTTGAGGAGGTAGTTGGCGTTCAGCGTGGCGTACTCGCCCACGGCGCGCATGCCGTCGCGTCCGAGGAGACGCATGTAGATGTAGGCGCGCAGCAGCACGCCCGCGTTGCCCATGAAGGCCGACAGCCGGCCGATCGACTGCGGCAGATCGGCCTCGCCGAGCCAGCGGTAGCGCTCGCCGTCCTTGCCGACGACGGGGATCGGCAGGAACGGCAGGAGGCGCGCCCCGACACCGACCGCGCCCGCGCCGGGCCCGCCGCCGCCGTGCGGCGTCGAGAAGGTCTTGTGCAGGTTCATGTGCAGGCAATCGAAGCCCATGTCACCCGGGCGCACCTTGCCGAGGATCGCGTTGAGATTCGCGCCGTCGTAATAGAGCAGCCCGCCGGCCTCGTGCACCACGCGCGCCACCTCCTCGATGCCGCGCTCGAACACGCCGAGCGTGGAAGGGTTGGTGAGCATGATGCCCGCGGTGTTGGGGCCGACCGCGGCCTTCAGAGCCGCGAGGTCCACGTCGCCCGAGGCGTTGACGGGAATCTCGCGCACCACGCAGCCGCACATGGTCGCGGTAGCGGGGTTGGTGCCGTGGGCGGCCTCCGGGACGATGATCTCGTTGCGCTTCAGGTCCCCGCGCGCGCGGTGATAGGCGCGGATCATGGCGACGCCGACGAACTCGCCGTGGGCGCCGGCCATGGGCGAGAGCGCCACGCCCTGCATGCCGGTGACCTCCTTCAGCATCTCCTGCAGCTCGTACATGCAGGCGAGGAAGCCCTGGCCGTGAGACTCGGGCGCGAGCGGATGGCGTGCCAGGAACTGCGGCAGCATCGCGTACTGGTTGCACGCCTTGGGGTTGTATTTCATCGTGCACGAGCCGAGCGGATAGAAGTGCGTGTCGATGGAGAAGTTGAGCTGCGACAGCCGGGTGAAGTGCCGCACCGCCTCGAGCTCGCCGACCTCGGGCAGAGCGGGAGCGCGGCCGCGGCGCAGCTTCGCCGGCAGATCGGCGAGGGCCGCGGGGGCGACCTCCTGCGGCCACTGGTCACTGGCGCCGCGTCCGGGCTGCGAGTACTCGAAGATCACTTTTTCGCGGTTGGGCATCTGTCGATCCTTCATCAGGCAGCGCGCGCCGCCTGCATCGCCTCGCTGAGGGAGGCGCGGTAGCGCTCGATGTCGGCGGCGGTCTTGGTCTCGGTCGCGCACACGAGCAGCGCGGGACCCAGCTCCGGGTAGTACGGCGCGAGATCGAGCCCGCCGAGAATGCCGCGGGCGGCCAGCGCCTTGAGCACCGGCGCGACCGGGCGGTCGAGCAGCAGCACCGTCTCGTGAAAGCAGGGACCGCTGAAGGCGGGCCGCACCCCCGGCACGCGCGTGAGCGCGGCGAGGAGCTCGCGGCTGCGGGCGTGGGCGGCGGCCGCGGTGCGCTCGAGTCCCTGCGGCCCCATGAGCGACAGATAGATCGTCGCCGCCGTCATCAGCAGGCCCTGGTTGGTGCAGATGTTGGAGGTCGCCTTGGCGCGGCGGATGTGCTGCTCGCGCGCCTGCAGCGTGAGCGTGAATCCTTCGCGTCCCGCGGCATCGAGGGTGCGGCCGACGATGCGGCCGGGCATCTGCCGCACGTACTCCATGCGGGTGGTCATGAAGCCTAAGTACGGGCCGCCCGATGATAGCGGCACACCGAGCGGCTGGCCCTCGCCGACGGCGATGTCGGCGCCGCGGCGGCCCCACTCGCCCGGGGGCTTGAGGAGCGAGAGCGAAGTCGGGTTGACGACCGCGATCACGAGGACTCCGCGCTGGTGGGCCCAGTCGGTGAGCGCATCGACGTCCTCGAGCCGGCCGAAGAAATTGGGCTGCTGGATGACGAGCGCGGTCAGGTCCTCGCCCTGGTACTTGCCGAGCGAGGCGGGCAGTGTCACTCCCTCGACCGTGCAATAGGGCAGCTCCTCGAACCTGAGCCCCTGGTTGCTCGCCATCGCGACCGCCACGCGTCGGTAGTGCGGATGCAGCGTCGTCGGAACGAGAATGCGCGCGGACTTCGACTTACGGTTGGCGCGCACGGCCATGAGCGCCGCTTCCGCGGTCGCGGAGGCGCCGTCGTACATCGAGGCGTTGGCGACCTCCATGCCGGTGAGGCGCGCGATCATGGTCTGGAACTCGTAGATCATCTGCAGCGTGCCCTGGCTGGCTTCGGCCTGGTAGGGCGTGTAGGCGCTGTAGAACTCCCCGCGCGTCGTGATGGCCCACACCGCCGCGGGGATGTGATGCTCGTAGGCGCCGGCGCCGATGAAGCTCAGGGGCATGCCATCGAGGGCGGCGCGCTCGCTCATCAGCCGTCCCACCTGCATCTCGTTGAGCCCCTCGGGCACTCCGGGGAGCGAGCCCACCCTCAGGGCCGGCGGAATCTCCTCGAACAGATCCTCGATGCCGCGCGCGCCGATGGTCGCCAGCATCGCCGCGACGTCGGCCGCGGTATGGGGAATGAAGGCCATCAGCCGCCCTCCGCTGCCAGCACCTGGCTGTAGTCCGCCGCCGACAGCAGGCCCGCCGCGGCAAGCGCCCCGGCGGCCGGACGCAGCCGCATCAGCCAGCCCTCGCCGTAGGGGTCGGAGTTGACCGTCTCCGGCGCATCCGCCAGCTTGGAATTCCCGGCGGTGATCTCGCCGGCGAGCGGCGCGTAGACATCGGACGCGGCCTTCACCGACTCCACCACCGCGCATGGCTCGTCCGCTCTCACCGTGCGTCCGGCTTCCGGCACCTCGACGAACACCATGTCACCGAGCGCATGCTGCGCGTGATCGGTGATGCCGATCTCGACCGTGCCGTCGGCGAGGCTGCGCACCCATTCGTGCGACTTGGTGTATTTCAGGTCCGCGGGAACATTGCTCATGAATGGGTCCTCATGTGACCAGGGATTTGCCAAAACGCACGAACGGCGGCTTGACCACTCTCGCGCTGAGGAGCTTGCCGCGGATCTCGACCTGCACATGGCCGGCGGTCGCCGCGGGCACGCGCGCCAGCGCGATCGAGCGCTCGAGCGTGGGGGAGAAAGTGCCGCTGGTGATCTCGCCCTCGCCGGCGCCCGCCACGACGACCCGCTGGTGGCTGCGCAGCACGCCGCGGTCCTCGAGCAGCAGCCCCACGAGCTTCGGTCCCGGGCCGCGCGCACGGATCGCCTCGAGCGCCGCGCGCCCCACGAAGGCGCGCTCCTGCGGCTCGAGCGCCACGGTCCACGCCAGTCCCGACTCGAACGGATGCGTGCTCTCGTCCATGTCGTTGCCGTAGAGGTTCATGCCGGCCTCCAGTCGCAGTGTGTCGCGCGCCCCGAGGCCGCACGAGGCGACCCCGAGAGAGTTGAGGCGCCGCCACGCCGCGACCGCAGCCGCCGCCGGCATCATGATCTCGAAGCCGTCCTCGCCGGTGTAGCCGGTGCGGGCGACGAACCAGCCGCCGAGCTCGCGCCCCACGAACGCGCCGAGCGCGAGCGCTGCTTCCCGCTCGGGGGCGGCGAGCAGCTGCGCGGCCTTGGCACGCGCCTCCGGGCCCTGCACGGCGAGCATCGCCAGATCGGTACGCTCGGTGACCTCGACGCCGAAGGCCGACGCGTGCCGGCGGATCCAGGCGAGGTCCTTGTCGCGGGTGCCGGCGTTCACGACCGCGCGAAACCAGCTCTCCGTGAGGAAATACACGATGAGATCGTCGATGACGCCGCCGCGCTCGTTCAGCATGCAGGAGTAGAGCGCCTTGCCGGCGGCCTTCAGCCTGCCGACATCGTTGGCAAGGAGCTGTGCGAGCAGCGCGCGCACCCGCGGCCCCTTGAGATCGACGACGCACATGTGCGAGACGTCGAAGACCCCCGCGGCACGGCGCACCGCGTGATGCTCGCCGATCTGGGAGCCGTACTGCACCGGCATGTCCCACCCGCCGAAATCGACGATGCGGGCGCCAAGCTCCTGGTGCAGGCTGAACAACGGGGTCTGTCTTCCCACGGAGCCTCCGTAGAGCAAAAAAGGCGACCGGCAACCTCACCACGCGAGGCGCCTGCCGCCCTTCTGTCCCTGTGACCTGAGAGATCAGGCACCCTCGAGGCGCCGCTCCCCTTCGGTGGGTGGACTTGCGTCCACCGCTCTCCAGAAGCCCCGCGGAGCGCGCTCTGAGACCGCGTTCCGCCGTCTGCCGTTCTTGTGCCTGAGCGTTTCCGGGCGGAATTTGCGCCTTCGGCGTTCCGGCTCGTGCCGGACTCTCTCCGGACAGACCGATTCGGGCCGTGGGATGATACCAGCGCCGGTATGTGCCGCCCAAGACGCTTGCGTCCGGCCAGGGTGATGTCTGCCGCTCGGCAACGGTAGAATTCGCGCCGCATGAGCCCCCCGCGTCGCACCACAGTGCAGGTTTCGATCGGACCGGTCCGCGTCGGCGGCGGGGCCCCGATCGTGGTGCAGTCGATGACCAATACCGATACCGCCGACGTCGAGGGCACCGCGCGTCAGGTGCGCTCGCTCGCCCGCGCAGGCTCGGAGCTCGTGCGCATCACGGTCAATACCAGCGAGGCGGCGGCCGCGGTGGCGCCGATCCGTGCGTGGCTCGATCGCGCCGGCGTCACGGTGCCGCTCATCGGCGACTTTCACTTCAACGGCCACAAGCTGCTGCGCGAACATCCCGACTGCGCCGCGGCGCTCGCCAAGTACCGCATCAACCCCGGCAACGTCGGGCGGGGAGCGAAGCGCGACCCACAGTTCGCCGAGATGATCGAGATCGCCTGCCGCCACGGCAAGCCGGTGCGTATCGGCGTGAACTGGGGGAGCCTGGACTCGGATCTGCTGACCCGGCTCATGGACGAGAACTCGGCGCTGCCTGAGCCGCTCGATGCCCAGGGGGTCATGCGCAATGCGGTGGTGCTGTCGGCCCTGGGGAGCGCGCAGCGCGCCGAGGAGCTCGGGCTCCCGCACGACCGCATCATCCTCTCCGCCAAGGTGAGCGGCGTGCAGGATCTCATCGCCATCTATCGCGATCTTGCGGGGCGCTGCGACTACCCGCTGCATCTCGGGCTCACCGAGGCGGGCATGGGCTCCAAGGGCATCGTGGCATCGACCGCCGGCATGGCGGTGCTGCTGCAGGAAGGCATCGGCGACACCATCCGCGCGTCGCTGACGCCCGAGCCGGGAGGCGATCGCACCCAGGAGGTGATCGTTGCGCAGGAGATCCTCCAGACCATGGGGCTGCGCGCCTTCATGCCGCTGGTGATCGCCTGCCCCGGCTGCGGCCGCACCACCAGCAGCTTCTTCCAGGAGCTGGCCCAGCGGATCCAGGCGCATCTGCGCGCGCGCATGCCGCAGTGGCGGCGCGAGTTCACCGGCGTCGAGGACATGACGGTGGCCGTCATGGGATGTGTCGTAAACGGCCCGGGCGAGAGCAAGCACGCCAACCTCGGCATCAGCCTGCCCGGCACCGGCGAGCGTCCCGTGGCACCCGTTTACGAGGACGGCGAGAAGACCGTCACCTTGAAGGGCGAGCGCATCGCCGAGGAATTCCAGGAGATCGTCGAGCGCTACGTCGCGCGCCGCTACGCCCGCCTCAGCGAGCGAGGCGACGCATGAGCGAGCCGCTCTCCGCACGCAAGTGCAGGCCCTGCGAGGGCGGCGTGCCGCCGCTCACGCCGGCCGAGGCTGCCCGGCTCCTGACGCAGGTCTCGCGCGACTGGGTGCTCAGCGACGATGCGCGCGCCATCCGCCGCGAATTCGCCTTCCGCGACTTCTACCGCACCATGAGCTTCGTCAACGCGCTCGCGCATCTTGCCAACATCGAGGATCACCACCCCGACCTCGAGGTCGGCTACAACTACTGCCGCGTCAAGTTCACGACCCACGCCGTGAAGGGGCTCTCCGAGAACGACTTCGTATGCGCGGCGAAGGTGGATCTCATTCCCCTGAGCTGAGCTCCCTGCGCCGCACCAGCACCGCGCCGGTGGCGATGCCCCAAACCCCAAACGCAGCCAGCTGCGCCACGGCGAGCACCGGTGTTTGATAGACGACCAGCGTCAGCAGGCCGGCCAGGCCTCCCAGATACCCTGTGAGGGAGACGAGCCTGGGCAATAGCCGGCTCTTCCAGGCCAGGTGGGCGAAAAGGAGCTGACCGAGACCGAGCGTCATCAGACCCGGATCGGACAGGAAGAAAGACAGGTTGCTCCAGAGGACCGCCTGAAAGGCGGCATCGGCGGGGCTCCGAGCGGCGGGACTCGCCGCCGCGATGGACAGCAGCGCGCCCACCGAGGCAAAAGTGGCGAAGCCGAGGAGCAGCACCCCGCCCGCAGACAAGAGCGTTGCCGCGAGTGCCAGCGCACGCGCACCCGCACCGAGGAGCGCTCCGAGGGACACGGTGAAAGGCACCGACACGGTGGTCCATAGCAGGACGGTGACCGCCGCGAGCACGTAGGCGGACCGGTGAGCGGCGAGGTAGGGCAGCAACTCCTCGGGATGTCGCGGCACCGGAGGGGTCACGGACGCGAGGAGCAACAGCGAGAGTAGTCCGGCGGCGAGCGCAAAGCCGCCGAGAGCGAGCCGGTGGTCCAGCTGGGGCTGCTCACTCATCTGGTCGCCCTCAGGAGGCCCGCCTCGCCGCCTCCGGCAGCTCTCCGGTCATCCCGAGCGCCCGGCGGACGAAGAGGCGCTTGAGCTCCTGGCTGCGGTTCACCCACGACAGTCCCTGCTGCGCGAGCCGCGCCAGCGGCCCGGTGCCATGAGACAGCAGCCGGTCAAAGACCTCGATCGCGGTTGCCATGACGGCGACCTCGCTCTTGCGCCAGCGCTCGTAAGCGCGCAGCACCGAGAGCGACCCCGGATCCTCGCGCACCGCCACGGCCGAGCCCACCAGCTGCGCCAGCGCCCCGGCGTCGAGCAGCCCCAGGTTCACGCCCTGGCCGGCGAGCGGATGCACGACGTGGGCCGCGTCACCGATCAGCGCGATGCGCCGCGTGACGTAGCGCGGCGCCGCGAGACGTCGCAGCGGAAAAGTGGCGCGCTCGCTCAGGAGGCGTGTGGCTCCGAGCGCCAGGTCCGAGGCCCGGTCGAGCTCGCGCGCGAAATCCGCGGCGCTGGCCCCGGAGAGGGCCGCGGCGAGCCCTTCGTCAGCCGACCAGACGATCGAGCTCGAGCCATCGAACAGCGGGAGGAAGGCGAGCGTGCCGTCCCTCATGAAGCGCTGCCAGGCCGTCATCTCGTGGGGGCGCTCGGTGGCGACCGTGGCGACGATGGCCGTCTGCCGATAGTCGCTGAGCTCCGCGCCGAGCCCCGCCGCGCGGCGCAGCGCCGATTGCGCTCCGTCGGCGCCCACGACCAGTCGCGCGCGCAGCGTGCCGCGGCTGCTCTCGATACTCACGGCGTCGTCGCCGACCGTGAGCGAGGCAAACTGTCCCGCCTCGAGTTGCCCGCCGGCCTCGGTGAAGGCGCCGAGCAGCGCCGACTGCAGCAGCCGGCTCTCGAGGATGCAGCCCAGGTTCGCCTCGCCGACGTCGGCGGCATCGAAGGCCAGCACGCCGTCGCTGCGCGCGGGGACGCTCTCGTGCCATACGCGCATGTGCTCGTACGCGCATACGCGCGGTCCGGCGATCCGCGACCAGGCGCCGGCAGAGCGCAGCAGCCGCTCGCTGGCGCGCGAGATGGCGACCACGCGTGTATCGGGCGGGGCGTCGGCGGCGGGTGGCGCGGGGATGTTCGGCTCGAGCAGCGCCACGCGCAGCCGTCCGGCGCCGGCCCCGGGGCGCACGAGCAGCGCGGCGGCGCAGGCGCCCACCGGTCCGCCGCCGACGATCGCCACATCGAACAGCGCCGCCTCAGGCATGACGCACCGGCAGTCCGCGCGCGAGCCGCGGCGTCGGACCCCCAAAGCCGAGGCTCACGCGCGCGAGCGCGCTCTTGGCCGGCGGCGTCAGGTCGAAGGCCAGAAGCCCCAGATTGCGCAGCAGGCCGACGCCCGCTCGCGAATCACCGAACAGCTTCACCAGTCCGTCGGTGAAGCGCGTGACGCCGCCGCGGTCGGCGGCGCGCCAGGCGGCGAAGCGCTCGGTGAGCTCGCGCGCGCCGAGATCCCCGGACGCGTTGGCGAGGACTTCCGCGAGCATCGCCGCGTCTCTCAAGCCGAGATTGAAGCCCTGGCCGGCGACCGGATGCAGCGCCTGGGCCGCGTTGCCGATCAGCACCGTGCGGGCTGCCACCGGGGTGGCGGCGCGCGTGAGCTTCAAGGGGTAGGACGCGCGGCGTCCGGCCCGTAGCAGGCGCCCGGCGCGCCAGCCGAAGCGCGATTGCAGCTCGGTAAGCCAGGCGGCGTCATCGAGCGAGAGCACTCGGGCGGCATCCTCGCGACGGCATGCCCAGATGACACTCCGAGTCCCGTCCGCGAGCGGCAGCACGGCGAGCGGTCCTGCCGGCGTGAAGCGCTCGTAGGCGATCCCGTGATGAGGCCTGTCCGCGGCGACGTTGGCGACGACGGCCACCTGGTCGTAGTCCTCGGTCGTGGCTGAGATGCCGGCGGCGGTGCGGATCTGCGAGTGGGCGCCGTCGGCGGCCACCACGAGGCGTGCCGCGACCGCCTCACGCCCGGCCGCGCTCGTCAGCGTGAAGCGCACACCCGCGGCGCCGATCTCGACGCCCTCCACTTGAGCCGGAACGCGCAGCAGGAGCTGCGCACCTTGCGACAGACGGCCCCAGAGGGCCGCCCCGATCCGCCGGTTCGGCACCACGTAACCGAGAGCGTCGACCTCCTGCTCCCCGGCCGTGAGGCGCGCGCAGCCGAAGCGGCCGGCATCGGAGATGTGGATGACGCGGATGGGCGCGGCCTCGGGTGCGATCGCGTCCCATACGCCGAGACCCTCGAAGATGCGCCGGCTCGCGTTGCCGAGCGCCGTCGTGCGCTCGTCGAAGCTCGGCTGGCTGCTCGCTCCGAACGGCACGGTCTCGATGAGCAGCAGCCGCACCCCGGTATCGATCAGCCCTGCCGCGAGACTCGCGCCCACCATCCCGCCGCCGACCACGGCCACGTCGACGTCGAGCGGGTCAGGGAGAGCCGTGCTCATTGAGAGGGCTCGCGCGCACCGAAGCCGTTCGCCATCACCGCCTCGATCTGCTCGGGGTCCTTGGGCGCGCGTGCGCTCAGGACCTCGGCGCCGCGCCGCGTCACCAGCACGTCGTCCTCGATGCGGATGCCGATATTGCGGAAACGCCGCGGCACGCCGCGCGCGCCCGCCGGCAGATAGATACCCGGCTCGATGGTGAGCGTCATTCCGGGCTCCAGCACCCGCCATTCGTCGCCAACCTTGTAGTCGCCGACGTCGTGCACGTCGAGTCCCAGCCAGTGTCCGGTGCGGTGCATGAAGAAACGCCGGTAGGCGCCGCTCTTGATCAGCGCCGCCACCCGGCCCTTGAGCAGCCCGAGCTTCACCAGGCCCTGCGTGATGACCCGCACCGCCGCCTCGTGCGGATCGTTCCAGTGATTGCCGGGACGCACGCGGGCGATGGCCGCACAGTTGGCTTCCAGCACCACCTCGTAGACGGCGCGCTGCTCGGGCGTGAAGCGGCCGTTGATGGGGAAGGTGCGGGTGATGTCCGATGCGTAGCACTCGAACTCGCACCCGGCGTCGACCAGCAGCAGCTCGCCATCGGCGAGCGGCTGATCGTTGTCGCGGTAGTGGAGGATGCAGCTGTTGCCGCCGCCGCCCACGATCGGGTGGTAGGCGGTGTCGGCGTTGTGGCGGCGGAACTCGTGCACCAGCTCCGCCATCACCTGGTACTCGGTGGCGCCCGGGCGGCAGAAGCGCATGGCGCGCAGATGCGCCCGCGCGCTGATGCGCGCCGCGGTGCGCATCAGGTCGAGCTCGCCGCGTGACTTGTAGAGCCGCATGTCGTGCAGCACGTGATCGAGCGCCACGAACTCCTGCGGCGGGTGGCGGCCGTTCTTCGCCTGGGTGCGCAAGGCGTTCACCCAGCCGACCACGCGCTGGTCGAAGTCCGCGTACGCGCCCATCGTGTAGTAGACCCGCGTGCGGTTCTCCAGCAGTCCCGGCAGGATCTCGTCCATATCGGTGATCGGGAAGGCGTCGTCGGCGCCATGCTCGCGCGCCGCGCCGGCCGGGCCCGCGCGCCGTCCGTCCCAGGTCTCGCGCGTGGGGTCGCGCTCGCGCACGAACAGGACGTACTCCGCCTGCTCACGCCCCGGAACCAGCACCGCGACCGCCTCGGGCTCGCCGAAACCGGTGAGATAGTGGAAGTCGCTGTCCTGGCGGTAGGGGTACTCGACGTCGTTATTGCGGTGCCGTACGGGGGCCGCGGGCAGCACCGCGATCGAGTCACGGCCCATCAGGCGCATCAGCTGGCGGCGGCGGCGCGCGAACTCGTCTCTCGCCATGGCCTTGAGCGGCGTCCTAGTGCAGCGGGGCCGCGGCCGGGAGCGGTGCGTGCCGCACCGGCGCGAGCTCCTCGTAGAGCAGCTGCACCCCCACGCGCACGAACTCGACCAGTTCGGCGTAGGCGCCCTCGTTCGAGTCCTCGCCCTGCTCCTCGTCGACGCCCGCGCGGGTGATTTCGCCGAGATCGCGCACGATCTCGCCGACGTCGCCCGGCAGGCCGCTCGCATCGGGGATCGAGCCCGAGCCGAGCCCGTAGAGAAAGCCCTGACACCAGCTTGCCAGCGCCGCGGTGCGCACCGCGAGCGGCTGCGCATCGCTCGGCAGCAGCGGCTCGAACTCCATGTCGGTCTGCTCGAGCGCCGCGGCGGTTGCGCTGTAGAGCCCATAGAGCGTGTCGGCGGCCGCAGGCTCGGCCCGCCCCTCGGGCAGAATCTCGCGCAGCCAGTCCTGGAAGCCGTAATCGGCCAGCGCGCACAGACAGCCGGTGAGCGTGCCGTGCGCCTCGGCGGCCTCGGTGAGGGAGCGCTGCGCGCTGAGCAGCTGCTCGATCTCGGCGTAGTCGGGCTGGTTCATGGGGCCGCCCTATTATAGTTGAGTGCAATTGACCGCACGAAGAGCGCGGCTCTATAGTCCCCGGCCATGAGCGACACGACAAAAACACAACTCGATCTCGAGCTCACCCGTCTCACCAAACGCGTCGAAGAGCTGCTCGCGACGCTCGAGCACCTGAAGGAAGAAAACCGCGCGCTCAAGGCGCGGCACGAGTCCCTGGCCGGCGAGCGCGCGGCGCTGATGCACAAGAACGAGCAGGTGCGCACGCGCGTCGAGGCCATGATCGGCCGCCTGAAGACCCTCGAGCACGGCGCGTGAGCCCGCCGGACCAGGCACGCGTCAGCGTGCGCATCATGGAGAAGGAATACGTGGTGGCCTGTGCCTACGAGGAGCGCTCGGCGCTGCTGGATGCCGCCGAGTTCCTCAACAGCCGCATGCGCGAGATCCGCGACAGCGGCAAGGTCGTGGGCCTCGACCGCATCGCGGTGATGGCTGCGCTCAACCTGGCGCACGAGTTCCTCAAGGTGCGCGATCGCGAATCGAAGCTCGACAGCAGCGCCGGCCACCGGGTGCGCGCACTGCGGGAACGCGTCGAGGGCGCCCTCGGCAAGGGTCAGCAGCTCGATCTGTGATGCGACGGGGGTCTCAAGCGCGCGCCCCGCGCTTGGTGTACAGTGCCCGCAGCGTCGCCTGCGGTGTTCGACAGCGGACCGGGTTACCTCGGACCCTAATTGAAACACCCTCGGGACTCAGTGCTTGCGGCAGCATTGTGCAGGTCCGCCTGTGAGCGGAAAGCCTTACCTGCTGCAGCTCGTCCCACCTGTTGCTCTGGTTCGAGAGCAACGGCTCGCACCGGCACATGCGGGTGGCGCTGCCTGATTCCAGCCTGAGCGCGGCCCGCCGTTCGCTGCGGGCCGAGCTCGCCGCGCGGCGCCGCGCCGTGAGCACTGACGAACGTGTCCGTGCCGCACGGCGTGCCGCCCTCCAGGCCGACCGTGCCCTGCGCCTCAGCGCGCAGCAGCGCATTGCGGTGTACGCCGCGCTGCCCGCGGAGCTCGATGCCGCGCCGCTCATCGCCCTGGCACGCGAGCGCGGCTGCCGCATCTTCCTGCCGCGCATCGACCGGCGGCGGCGCTCGCGCGGCATGCGCTTCGTCGAGCTGGGTGCGACGCTGCGCGAAAACCGCCTGGGGATCGATGAGCCCGAGGGCTCCGCGACCATCGCCGCACGCTGGCTGGATTTGGTGTTCCTGCCGCTGCTGGGATTCGACCGCGGCGGCGTTCGCCTCGGCACCGGCGGTGGGTTCTACGACCGCGCTTTCGCCTTCCGCCAGCTGCGTCGCGTCTGGCACAAGCCGCGCCTGGTAGGCTTCGGCTACGCATTCCAGCAGGTCGAGCACCTCACCAAGGCGCCGCACGACGTGGCCTTGGACGCGGTGGTGACCGACGAGGGGTTCATGCGATGCGCTACTGGCTGATGAAGACCGAGCCGACCACGTTCGGCGTCGAGCAGCTCGCGGCGGCACCGCGCCAGACCACCGGCTGGGACGGAGTGCGCAACTACCAGGCGCGCAACATGCTGCGCGATCAGATGAAAAAGGGCGACCAGGCGTTCATGTACTACTCGAGCACCGAGGTGCCGGGCATCGTCGCCATCATGGAGATCGTCCGGGAGGGTTATCCCGACCCTACCGCCTTCGATCGCAAGCACGAGCACTACGATCCGGACAGCGACCGCAGGAATCCACGCTGGTTCATGGTCGATGTGCAGCTCAAGCGCCGCCTGGCGCGCACCATCACGCTCGAGGAGCTGCGCGCGCATGCGACCCGGGAGCTCGCTGGTCTGGTGCTGCTGCGCCCGGGCAACCGCCTGTCGGTCACGCCGCTCGAGAGCGCGCACTGGAAGTTCATTCTCTCGCTCGAGTCGCGCGCGCCATCGGCGTGAGTGGCGCATGACGCGCGTCGCGTGCGGTGCTCGATGAGTCGCAGTGCGCGCTTCACCTAGCACACTTCGCTCGCGCTCGCTTGTAATTTAGATGCGCGTGTATATACTCGGACCCCGGACTAACCCGTTACACTTGGAGAGCCAACATGGCGAAGGCGAAAAAGAAGGCCAAGAAGAAAGCCAGCAAGAAGAAATAGGCCTTAACTCGGCGGTCGCGCAAGTGGCCGCCGAGTCGAATTCGAGGACTGTGCCCGCTCGCCATAGCGGGCACAGTCGTTTCTGGCTGCGGAAAAACCGACAAGGGGGAGTGCATGACGGCGGACGGTGACGCAAAGAAGCGACGCGCGGCACAAGCTGCGCTCGAGCTGGTCGCCGCAGAGACCATCATCGGCATCGGCACCGGCTCGACCGTCAACCTCTTCATCGAAGAGCTCGCGCGGCGGCCCCATCGCCCCCGCCTCGCGGTCTCGAGCTCTCAGGCATCGAGCGCGCGGCTCGCAGCGGCCGGCATCGAGGTACGCGATCTGAACGATGTGAGCGAGCTCAAGCTCTACGTCGACGGCGCCGACGAGGCGACCGCAGCCCGGCACCTCATCAAGGGCGGCGGAGGCGCGCTCACGCGCGAGAAGATCATCGCGGCGGCCGCGCGGCGCTTCGTCTGCATCGTCGACGACGGCAAGCTGGTGCGCACGCTCGGGAGATTCCCCCTGCCGGTCGAGGTGATCCCCATGGCGCGCACGCTGGTGGCCCGCGAGCTCGCCGCGCGCGGTGGCCGGCCGCTGTGGCGCGAGGGATTCGTCACCGACAACGGCAACCACATCCTCGACGTGCACGGCTTGACGATCACCGACCCGGTGGCGCTCGAGCGTGAGCTCAACCAGATCACCGGCGTGGTCACGGTCGGCCTGTTCGCCGTCCGCCCGGCGGACGTGCTGATCATCGGCACCGCGCGCGGCGTCGAGACCCGCTGATCCTCAGTGCAGGTTGCTGGCGACGAAGTCCCAGTTCACCAGCTGCCAGAAGCTCCTGAGGTATGCACCGCGGTCGTTGTGATGGTCCACGTAGTAGGCGTGCTCCCACATGTCGCAGACCAGCACCGGGACCTGTCCATCGCGCAGGGGCGTATGTGCGTTGGCCGTCGTCACGACCCGCACCGCGCCGCTGCGGTCCTTGACGAGCCAGGCCCAGCCGGAGCCGAACACCGCGAGCGCCGCCCGGGTGAACTCGCTCTCGAGCGTCTCGAGTCCGCCGAAGCTGCGCAGCACGCCCTCGAGCTCCCTGCCCGGAGTCTGCCGGCGCGGTGACAGGCACCTCCAGAAGAACGCGTGGTTCCACGCCTGCGCGGCATTGTCGAACAGCGCGCCCTCGGCGCGCAGCACCAGCTCCTCGAGCGTCGCCTGCTGCTGCGGGGTGCCGCGGATCAGCATGTTCACGTTGTCGATGTAGGCCCTGTGGTGCTTGCCGTAGTGGTAGTCGAGGGTCTCGCGCGACATGTACGGCTCGAGGGCTTCACGCGCGTAAGGCAGCGGGGGAAGAGTGATCCTGGACTCGGTAGTCGCCATAGCCGGTACCTCCTGGCATCACGGTGCGCCATCCGTGGATGTGCGGCGCCAGCTTTGGACCGCGACGCGTCGCTGAAGTGCCCGCAAGCCGCTTGGCTGGGGGAAAACGAAAAGGCCCGTCCATCGACGGGCCCTTTCCATGAGTGGCTGGGGGACTAGGATTCGAACCTAGGTAAACGGAGTCAGAGTCCGTTGTCCTACCACTAGACGATCCCCCATCGTCGATTGGCGAAAAGGCGCCTGCGGCGCTCTTCGCAGATCGGGCATCGTAGCTCCGTTCGGGACGCGGGCAAAAGGCGGGGCTCGATGCGCAGCAATCAAATTCACCTCAGCAGCCGAGCACTTGGTAGTAAGGCTGGCGCACGGGCTTTTGCCCGCGCGCGCAAGCTACTAACGCTTCGAGTACTGCGTCCCGCGGCGCGCCTTGCGCCGGCCGACCTTCTTGCGCTCCACCTCGCGCGCATCGCGGGTCACGAAGCCGGCGTCGCGCAGTGGCTTGCGCAGGCTCTCATCATATTCGACGAGCGCGCGGGTGATGCCGTGGCGGATCGCGCCCGCCTGGCCGGTGATCCCGCCGCCGTCGACCTGGACGGAAATGTCGAAACGCGCCTGCAGCTTCACGGCCTCGAGCGGCTGACGCACGATCATGCGGCCGGTCTCGCGGCCGAAGAACTCATCGAGCGAGCGGTCGTTGACCGTGATCTTGCCGCTACCGGGCTTCAGGTAGACGCGCGCCGTGGCGGTCTTGCGCCGGCCGGTGCCGTAGTGATTCGGGGTTGCTGGCATGCGTAGGTCCTATTGAATCTCGAGTGGCTTCGGCTGCTGTGCCTGGTGCGGATGCTCGCCGCCGGCGAACACATGGAGCTTCTTGAACATGCGCCGCCCCAGCGGGTTCTTCGGCAGCATGCCCTTGACCGCAAACTCGATGGCCCGCTCCGGGTGCTCGGCCAGCAGCTTCTCGAGCGCGATCGACTTGATGCCACCGATGTGGCCGGTATGGTGGTAGTAGATCTTGTCGCTGAGCTTGCGCCCGGTGACGCGGATCTTCTGGGCGTTCACCACCACGATGTGATCACCCATGTCGACGTGCGGGCTGTAGTCGGCCTTGTGCTTGCCCTTGAGGCGATGGGCGATCTGCGAGGCGAGGCGGCCCAGCGTCTTGTCGCTGGCGTCGACGATGAACCAGTCGCCGCGGACGCTCCCGGGCTTGGCAAATACGGTCTTCATAGGTCACTCGTGGCTGCAGGCCCGCCGCCGAAGGAAACCCCTATCACGGCCGGGGCCAAAAAAAGGCGGGGAAGTTTACTCAAGCAGGTGCCGCAATGCAAAGCATCGGCTCCCGGCTCGAGGTCCCGGCCTCGGGGGTGGGTCTCGAGGCCTTAGCAGCGGCTCCGCACCTATAATAGAGCCCCTGTATATGGAGCCCGGCCTCTCTTTAGACGCGGCGATCACCGCCCTGGATCGTGCCCTGCGGTCGGTCTTTGCCCCGGCGCGAGCCTCCCGGCCGGTTCCCGGGAGCCCCCCGGAGGCTCCCGTTCCCCTCGGCGCTGCGCAGCAGCGCGAGAGTGCCGCGCTGATGCGCGTCAATCATTCCGGCGAGCTCGCGGCCCAGGCGCTCTATCACGGCCAGGCGCTGGTGACCCGCTCCGCGCCGACACGCGCCCTGCTGCTGGAAGCCGCGCGCGCCGAGTCCGATCACCTGGCGTGGTGCGAGACCCGCCTCGCGGAGCTCGGCGCACGCCCGAGCCTTCTCAACCCGCTCTGGTATGCAGGCTCCTTCGCCATCGGCGCGCTGGCGGCGCTGGCCGGGGACCGGGCGAGTCTCGGCTTCGTCGTCGAGACGGAGCGCCAGGTGGAAGGGCACCTGGACGATCACCTCGGCAGGCTCCCGGTGGGCGATAACCGCAGCCGTGCCATACTTGAGACTATGAGGGCGGAGGAGATCGAGCACGGCGCAACGGCGGCCGCCGCCGGCGGCGTACCGCTGCCGGCCCCGGTACGCGCACTCATGCGGCAAACGGCGCGCGTGATGACGGGCACCGCCTACTGGGTCTGACGCGCCGTGAAGGCTGTATATTAGAAGTGATTGGGGGAGCCGGTATGGAAGAGAACATCAAGCCGCTGAGCGAAATTCCGGCGATCAATCGCTTCTTGAGCTACTGCCGCATCCGTGCGGTCCCGTCCAAGACCGTGGTGATCCACGCCGGCGACCTGCCGGACGTTCTCTACTACATCATCAGCGGCTCGGTCGAGGTGATGATCGAGGACGAGGAAGGCAACGAGATGGTGCTCGCCTACCTCAACCGTGGCCAGTTCTTCGGCGAGATGGGCCTGTTCTACGAGCAACCCACCCGCAGTGCCTGGGTGCGCACCCGTAACCAGTGCGAGCTCGCGGAGATGACCTACCCGCGCTTCCGGCAGATCGCCGCCGAGAGTCCGGGACTGGTGTTCGAGCTCGCCACGCAGCTCGCGACACGCCTCGATCGCACCAACCGCAAGCTCGGCGACCTCGCCTTCGTCGACGTCACGGGCAGGGTGGCGCACGCGATCATGGACCTGTGCGGTGAGCCCGACGCCATGACTCATCCCGAGGGCATGCAGATCAAGGTGAGTCGCCAGGAGCTATCGCGTCTGGTCGGCTGCTCGCGCGAGATGGCCGGCCGCGTGCTCAAGGTGCTCGAGGAACAGGGGCTGTTGCGCGCCACCGGCAAGACCATCGTCGTGTTCAACGCCCGCCCGAAGATGAAGACCCGCCCCGTCATCGTGCCCGCCAAGAGCGCCGCGACCGCCAAGCCCGGCGGCCAGGTCGCGCTGGACGACGAGGACAATGATGACGACGACGAGGACGAAGAGTAGCTAACGAGCCCGGCGCGCACCCGAACGCCGGTCGCCGATCGGAGTCGCGGCACCCCTGCCCCCGCCGCTGACGCCCGCAATCTGCCGGCGCATCTCGCGGATGGTCCCGGCGTAATCGCGGCTGCCGAAGATCGCCGAGCCCGCCACGAAGGTGTCGGCCCCGGCCGCGGCGACGGCCGCGATGTTATCGGTCTTGATTCCCCCGTCGACCTCGAGGCGCACTTCACGTCCGCACGCCGCGATGCGTGCGCGCGCATCGGCGAGCTTGCGCAAGCTGCTGGGGATGAACTGCTGGCCGCCAAAGCCGGGATTCACGGACATGATGAGCACCATGTCGAGGAGCTCGAGCGTGTAGTCGAGATAGTCGAGCGGGGTGGCGGGATTGAACACCAGGCCCGGGCGGCAGCCGTGCTCGCGGATGAGCGCGATGGTGCGATCGACGTGCTCGGTCGCCTCCGGATGAAAGGTGATGAAGGTAGCCCCGGCGGCGGCGAAGTCCGGCACGATGCGATCGACCGGGCGCACCATGAGGTGCACGTCGATGGGAGCGGCGATGCCGTGCTTGCGCAGCGCCTGGCACACCAGCGGCCCGATGGTGAGATTCGGCACGTAGTGATTGTCCATGACATCGAAGTGGACGAGATCCGCGCCAGCTGCCAGCACGGCCTCGACCTCGGTGCCGAGGCGGGCGAAATCCGCGGACAGAATCGAGGGGGCGATCCACGGTTGCATAAGGCTAGTCTACCCCACCGCGGCGCGCGCCCGCGCCGCCCTGCTCCGGAGCGTTCATGGCGCGGTGAGCCGCTCGAGCGCCTCGCGGTACTTGGCGCTGGTGCGCGCGATCACATCCGGCGGGAGCCTGGGACCCGGTGCGCGCTTGTCCCAGTCGAGGGTCTCGAGATAGTCGCGCACGAACTGCTTGTCGAAGCTCGGGGGACTGATACCGGGCCGGTAGGTGTCGGCGGGCCAGAAGCGCGAGGAATCGGGCGTCAGCACCTCGTCGATCAGCGTGAGCGTGCCGGCGGCGTCGACCCCGAACTCGAACTTGGTATCCGCGATGATGATGCCGCGCGCGCGGGCGTGCGCGGCCGCAAAGCGGTAGAGCGCGAGCGCCGTGTCGCGCACCGCGGCCGCGAGCGGCGCGCCGATGCGCTCGGCCATGGTCGCGAAGCTGATGTTCTCATCGTGAGCGCCCGCCTCCGCCTTGGTGGCGGGCGTGAACAGCGGCTGCGGCAGCTCACCGGCGAGCGGCAGGCCGGCAGGCAGCGCGATGCCGCACAGCGCCCCGGTCTTCTGGTAGTCCTTCCAGCCCGAGCCGATGAGATAGCCCCGGACCACCGCCTCGACCGGCAGTGCCCTGAGGCGCCGCACCACCACCGCGCGCCCATCGAGCAGCGCACGCTCAGCGGGATCCTTGACGACGCCCTCGAGGGAGCGGCCGGTGAGATGGTTCGGGACCAGATGGGAGAGCTTCGCAAACCAGAAATTCGAGATGGAATTGAGCACGCGGCCCTTGTCCGGAATCGGATCCGGCAACACCACATCGAACGCCGACAGGCGATCGGTGGTCACGATGAGCAGCGTCTCGGCGTCGACCGCGTAGATGTCGCGCACTTTGCCTTCATGGAGGCGCTCGAGCCCGGTGAGCTGCGTGCGGTACACGGTGGGCGCTGGCATGCGCTTGGTACTATACGTTGACATGGCGGCGGGCATGAAATGGATCGGCAAGCTGACCGGCGGGCTCATCGGCCTCGCCTTCGGCCCGATCGGCGTCGCGATCGGGGTGATGCTCGGACACCAGTTCGACCAGGCGCAGGAGCACGACGCCGAGACCGGCGCGCCGCCCGGGGAGGTCGCGGCGACAGCTGAGCGCTTCTTCCGCGCCACCTTCCGCGTCATGGGTTATGTCGCCAAGGCCGACGGCCGCGTGTCCGAGCAGGAGATCGCTGCGGCGCGCGGTGTGATGGCGGACCTGAGGCTCGATACGGCCCAGGTGCGCGAGGCGATCGCGCTGTTCACCGCCGGCAAGCAGCCGGATTTCGATCTCGCGGGCGAGCTCGCGGAGCTGCGCGCCGCGTGCCGCGGGCGAGCGGACATCCTGCGCATCTTCCTCGAGATCCAGGTGCGTGCCGCACTCGCCGGCAACAACCTGCAAGGGCCCGTGCGGCCGATCATGCGGCGCATCGCGGTGGCAACCCGCGTCTCCGACCTCGAGCTCGCGCAGATCGAGACGGTGCTGCGCATCCAGCGCGGCGGCTTCTATCAGCAGCGCCCCGGCAACGGGCACGACAGCGGCAGCGCTGCAGGGGCCGAGTCGCTGGCGCAGGCCTACCGCGTGCTCGAGACGGAAGCGGGCGCAAGCGATGCCGAGGTCGTCAAGGCCTACCGCCGGCAGCTCAACCGCCACCATCCCGACAAGCTCAAGGCGAATGGGCTGCCGGAATCGATGCTCGGTCACGCCAAGCAGCGCACCCAGCAGATCATCGAGGCCTACGAGCTGATCCGGGCGCGGCGCGGGATGCATTAGCCCACTCGCCGATTACCGACTGCACCGCTCGTACCCCGTCGGTGAGCGCCGCGGGGCCGGGCTGCAGGATGATGGCCGACTTGATCTCGCGCACGAACCCGGTGCGCACGGCGGGAATCGCGTCCCAGCCGGGGCGCGCCGCGACCTGCTCCGGACGGAACTTCTTGCCGCACCAGGAGCCGAGCACGATGTCAGGCGCCCGGCGCACCACCTCGAGCGGGTCGGCGATGATCCGGTTGCGCCCGAGCGGCTCGCGCGCGAGCTCGGGAAAGCACTCCTCGCCGCCGGCGAGCCCGATGAGCTCCGACACCCAGCGGATCCCCGAGATCAGGGGCGTATCCCACTCCTCGAAGTAGACGCGCGGCCGCCTGACGAGCCTTGCTGCCGCGCGGCGCACCGCGGCGAGTCCCGCCTCCAGCTCCTCGAGGAGAGCCACGGTCTTCGCCTCGCAGCCGATCATGCCTCCGAGGATGCAGATCATCGAGAGGATCTCCTCGACGCTGCGCTGGTTGAAGACGTGCACGTTCAGGCCGGCGCGCGTGAGCTCGGCGGCGATCTCCGCCTGCAGGTCCGAGAAGCCGAGCACCAGGTCGGGCGCGAGCTCCAGGATGCGCGCGGTGCGGGCGCTGGTGAAGGCGGACACGCGCGGCTTCTCGCGCCGCGCGCGCGGCGGGCGCACGGTGAAGCCGGAGATCCCGACGATGCGCCAGTCCTCGCCCAGCAGGTACAGCGTCTCGGTGGTCTCCTCGGTGAGGCAGACGATGCGCTGCGGGTATCGCGGGTTCGCGGTCATCTCACCACCGGCGCGGCCGCCGGCACGGTATCCTTGAGACATGTGGCTGCGCATCTGGCGCTTTCTCGACTGGTGCTTCTTCGGCCCCGCTTCGCAGCGCACGGGAGTCGCCGCGGGCGCGCTGCGCTTCCTGCGCTACCCCTACGCCGTGATCCGCGACCTGTCGCGCGGCGAGATCAACCTGCGCGCCATGAGCCTGGTCTACACGACGCTGCTGTCGCTCATTCCGCTGCTCGCCTTCAGCTTCGCCATCCTCAAGTTCTTCGGCGGGCAGCGCGACCTGGTGCCGGTCGTTTACCAGTTCTTCGCCCCGGTCGGGGAGCCCGCGGCCACCGACCTCACCACCCGGGTGGTGCAGTTCGCCAACCACGTGAGCAGCGGAGTGGTCGGATCGGTGGGACTGGCGCTGCTCGCCTGGACGCTGATCGGCACGATCAAGAAGGTCGAGGACAGCTTCAACTTCCTGTGGCACGTCGAGCAGCCGCGCAGCTTTGCGCGGCGCCTGGCGGAATACTCCGCGCTGCTGGTGGCCGGTCCGCTGCTGCTGGTCGGCTTCATCGGGCTCACCCAGCACGCGCTCGCGAGCGCCCCGATGCAGGAGGTGGCGCGGCTGCGGCTGCCGCCGCTCCAGTGGCTGCGCGCCGCCGGCATCGCGCTCGCTCCCTACGCCATGGTGAGCGCGTTCTTTACGGCGCTCTACACCATGGTGCCCAACACCCGGGTGCAGTGGCGCGCGGCGCTCACCGGCGCGGTCGTCGGCGGAGTGCTGTGGGCGGCGGTCGGCAAGGTATTCACGGCCTTCGTCGTCTACTCGACGCGCCTCACCATCGTCTACGCCGGATTCGCCTTCGTGGTGGCGGGGCTGCTGTGGACCTACTTCGGCTGGCTCATCCTGCTCGCCGGGGCGCAGCTCTCCTTCTATGTGCAGAATCCGGCCTACCTGCGCCTCGGGCTGCAGCAGCTGCGTCTCTCGGCCGTGGAGCTCGAGGAGCTCGCCCTCAAGCTCATGTACTTCGTGGGCCGCGCGCACGTCGCGGGCGGGGCGCGCTGGAGCGTGAACCGCCTCGCCGACGAGCTCGGCCTCCCGGGCATCGCGGTGGCGCAGATGGCCGCCACCTTCGAGCGCGCCGGGCTCCTGATCGTGACCGACGAGGACGAGCTCAGTCCCGGACGCGACATCGGTCACATCCCGGTGCACGAGATCCTCGATCTCGCGCGCGGCGAGCGCAGCGGCCACGTGGCGCCGCGCGATCTGCCGGTGCCGCCGGTAGACCGCGTGCTCGCGGGTCTCGAGGAGGCCCGCCGCGGCCGCTGCGGCGAGCTCACGCTGCGCGAGCTGGTCGAGGAGACGCCGCGCCCGGCACTGCAGCTCACTCACCGGCAATCGTCATTTCGCTGATCAGGAGCGAGGGGCTGCGGATGGCGCCGCGCACGTCTATATCGGCGCCGGCGGCGGCGATGTCGAGATACATGCGCTTCAGGTTCCCGGCGATGGTGACCTCGTGCACCGGGTGCTGGATCGCCCCGTCCTCGACCCAGAAGCCGCTCGCCCCGCGTGAGTAGTCGCCGGTCACGCCGTTCACGCCCTGCCCCATGAGCTCGGTCACGAGGAGTCCGCGATCGAGACGCGCCAGGAACTGCCCGGGGGTGAGCCCGCCATCGCTTGCCGCCACGATCAGGTTGTGGATGCCGCCGGCGTTGCCGGTCGTCTTCAGCCCGAGCCGCCGCGCCGAGTAGCTGCCGAGCACGTAGCCATCGAGCACACCGTCGTGCACCAGCTCGCGATCGTGCGTGGCGGCGCCTTCCTGGTCGAAGGGGCTGCTGGCGAGCGCCTTCCTCAGGTGCGGCCGCTCGTGCATCTGCAGAAAGGCGGGAAACACCTGCGAGCCGGCCGCATCCAGCAGGAACGAGGCCTTGCGGTACTGGCTGGTGCCGCGGATGGCGCCGATGAAGTGCCCGATGAGACCGCGCGCCATGTCGGGAGTGAAGGCCACCGGCGCCTTGCGCGTGCTCAGGCGCCGGGCACCGAGGCGCGCCAGCGCGCGCTCCCCGGCGGTGCGCCCGATGTGGGCGGCGTCCTCGAGATCGGCCGGATCGCGCGCCACGCTGTACCAGTGGTCGCGCTGCATCTCCCCGCGCTCTTCCGCGATGAGCGAGCAGCTGAGCGAATGGCTGGTGGCGGAATAGCCGGCGAGGAATCCGTGCGAATTGCCGTACACGCCGCTGTGCCGCTGGGTGCCCACGGAGGCGCCCTCGGAGTTGCTGACGCGCGCATCGACCGCGAGCCCCGCGGCCTCGCAGCGGCGCGCCAGCTCGATGGCCTGCTCGGGAGGGAGGTCCCAGGGATGGTCGAGATCGAGGTCGGGAATGTCGCGGGCCAGCGCCTCCGGCTCGACGAGCCCGGCGTACGGGTCCTCGGCGGTGTAGCGCGCGATCGCGCACGCCTTGGCGACCGTCTCGAGCACCGCGTCCCGCCCCAGATCGGCGGTACTGGCCGAGCCCTTGCGCTTGCCGAAGTACACGGTCACCGACAGGCCGCGGTCGCGCTGATACTCGACGGTGTCGACCTCGCCGAGGCGCACGCTCACCGAGAGGCCGCGGCTCACGGATGCGTCGGCCTCGCACTGCGTGGCCCCCTGGCGCCGCGCCTCCTCGAGCGTGAAGCTCACCAGGTCGGGGAGCTGCCTGCCGCCAGAGAGCTCGGAGGTCGATTGCATGATGCGTGAAGGGAAGAGGAGATCGGGCGTAAATTGTAGCAGCCGGGCGATGCACACATGACATCAGGGCGCGACAGCGACGCAGACGATGCCGCGACCGGGCGGCCCAGCAAGAGCTCACTCAAGCGCGCCGCGCACGCCGCCCAGGACCTCGGCGAGGCGCTCATCGGCCTGCCCGACGGCGAGCTCGCCGCGCTCGCCCTCCCGGAGGAGCTCGCCGCAGCGGTGCGTGCCGCGCGCCGCATCACCAGCCGCGCCGCCGCCGCGCGCCAGCGTCAGTACATCGGCAAGCTCATGCGTACGCTCGATTCGGCGCCGATCCGCGCAGCGCTCGCCGCGCGCGGCGCGGTCAGCGCACGCGAGGCCGAGCGCTTCCGCCGCGTGGAGGAATGGCGCGAGCGGCTGATCGCGGGCGGCAGTGTGGCGCTCGCCGAGCTCGTGCGCGCGCACCCCGGCATCGATGCCACCGAGTGGGCGCGCCGCGTGAGCGCCGCCCAGAGCGAGCGCGCGCGACGCGCAGGCCGCTCGCGCCGCTCCCGCGAGCTGTTTCGCGCTCTGCGCGCATTGTTCGATACAATGCCGTGATGCAAGCCCTCGTCGGCATCATCATGGGCTCCTCTTCCGACTGGGAGACCATGCAGGCCGCCGCCGATGCCCTCGATCGCCTCGGCATCGCCTACGAGGTGCGCGTGGTATCGGCGCACCGCACGCCCGACCTGCTGTTCGAGTACGCCTCCGGCGCGCGCGCGCGCGGGCTCGAGGTGCTGATCGCCGGTGCGGGCGGCGCGGCGCACCTGCCCGGGATGGCCGCGGCGAAGACCACCCTGCCGGTGCTCGGCGTGCCGGTGCAGTCAAAGAGCCTCGGCGGTCTCGATTCCCTGCTGTCGATCGTGCAGATGCCCGCCGGCGTTCCCGTGGCGACCTTCGCGATCGGCAGCGCCGGTGCCACCAATGCCGCGCTGTGCGCCGCGGCCATCCTCGCCAACCGTCACCCCGCAGTGCAGAAAGCGCTCGAGGCATTCCGCCACCAGCAGACCGCGGGCGTGCTCGGCAACCCCGATCCGCGCCCACCCAAGCACACATGACCGTCGGCATCGTGGGCGCCGGCCAGCTGGGCCGCATGCTCGCTTTGGCAGGCTACCCGCTCGGCCTCGATTTCCTGTGCCTCGACCCGGCGCGGGATGCGCCCGCGGGCCAGGTGGCGCCGCTCCTCACCGGCGCCTTCACCGACTTCAGGCTCCTCAGGCAGCTGGCGCGACGCTGCGAGGTGGTGACCTTCGACTGGGAGAACGTCCCGGTGACCAGCCTGCATGCGATGCAGCGCGGCGCGCGAGCGGTGCGCATCGCCCCGCCGCCGGCGGCGCTCGCCTGCGGCCAGGACCGCGTGAGCGAGAAGCGGCTGTTCGCGCAGCTCGAGATTCCAACCACCCGCTGGCGCGCGGTCGACTCGCGCGGCGACCTGGCGGCTGCGATCGGCGCGGTGGGCCTGCCAGGCGTGCTGAAGACGCGGCGCCTCGGCTACGACGGCAAGGGCCAGGCGCTGGTGCGCACGCACGCGGACGCGGAGCGCGCCTGGGCGCGCCTGGGTGCCGCGCCGCTTCTCTACGAGGAGTGGGTGCCGTTCGACTGCGAGGTATCGGCGATCGGCGCGCGCGGCGCCCATGACGAGGTGGTGATCTATCCGCTGTGCGGTAACGTGCACGGTGCCGGGATCCTGCGCCTCACCTGCGCCCCCTACGGACCCGTGCGCTGGCAGCAGCTCGCGGCGCGCTATCTGAAGCGGGTGCTCGCGCACTTCCGTTACCGCGGCATTCTCACCCTCGAGTTCTTCGTGCGCTCCGGCCGGCTGATCGCCAACGAGATGGCCCCGCGGGTGCACAACTCCGGCCACTGGACCATCGAGGGCGCGGCCACGAGCCAGTTCGAGAATCACCTGCGCGCGATCCTCGGGCTGCCGCTCGGATCGACGCGCGCGCTCGGCCACAGCGTCATGATCAACCTGATCGGGCGCATCCCGCCGCGCGCGCGGCTGCTGGCGCTCGAGGGGGTGCACCTGCACGATTATGGCAAGCAGCCGCGCCCGGGGCGCAAGGTCGGGCATTGCACCGTCGTCGAGCCGAGCGCCGCCCGGCGGGACGCGCGTGCGCGGCGCCTGGCCGCGGAATTGGCCGGCGGGGTGCGCATCCCGTAACATCCCCTGCGAGTCCAACTCGCATGTACCTCGAGCCCTTCAAACTCAAGGAGCTGCCGTTCCGCCTAAGCCCGGACCCGCAATTCCTTTACCTGTCGAAGCAGCACGCCCGCGCCAAGGCGTACATGGAGTCGACCGTCTGGTTCACCGACGGCTTCGTGGTGATCACCGGCGAGATCGGCTCCGGCAAGACGACCCTGATCGAGTCATTCCTCAAGGAGGTCCCGGCGGACGTCGTCGTGGCGCAGATCAACCAGACGCAGGTGACCGCCACGGACTTCCTGCAGGCGGTGCTGGTGCAGTTCGGGTTCTCGCCCTTCAAGATGCGCAAGTCCGAGCTCATCAGCACCATCAACAACTTCCTCATCGAGCAGCACGCCGCCGGGCGCAAGGTGCTGCTGATCGTCGACGAGGCGCAGAATCTGGAACCGCGCGTGCTCGAGGAGATCCGCCTGCTGTCGGGGGTCGAGACCACCAAGGAGAAGGTGCTGCGCATCATTCTCGCCGGGCAGCCCGAGCTCAACCACACGCTCAACTCGCCCCGCCTCGAGCAGCTCACGCAGCGCGTGCGGCTGCGCTTTCATCTGACGACGCTGACCGAGTCCGAGACCCGCGCCTACATCGAGCATCGCCTGGAAGTGGCCGGCGCCGGCGACCGCGAGATCTTCGCGCCCGACACCTTCCACGAGATCTACCGCTACACCGGCGGCGTGCCGCGGCTGATCAACACGCTGTGCGATACGGCGATGATGGCGGCCTACACGGAGAACCGCGACTCGGTGCGGCGCGCCGACGTCGCCAGCGCGGTGGCGGAGCTGCGCTGGCCGCTGTACGCGCAGCGCAGCCACCCGGAGGCAGCCGCGCCGCCGACCGCAGCGACCGCGCTGCACCCGACGATCGCGCCGCCGACGGGGCCCGCGCCGCCGGCGGAGACCGCACCGGCGGCGGAGTCCGCCGCCCAGGCCGCCGCCGCCGATGCCGCCGCAGCCGATGCCATGCACGAGCCGTCGCGCGAGGAGGGCGGCGCGCGCGCGCCTGCCCCGGCGCACGCATCGGAGCCCGTCGGCAAGCTGCTGGTGGCCACCGACGGGCGCACCGTGCAGGAGGTTCCGCTGCGCATCGGCCGGCTCATCGTCGGGCGCACGCCTGACAACGACGTGCACATCGACAGCCGCTTCGTCAGCCGTCATCACTGCCAGATCATCACCACCGCGCACTCGTGCGTGATCGAGGATCTGAACAGCACCAACGGCATCTACGTGAAATCGGCGCGGGTGCGGCGCCACTACCTGAACGACGGCGATGTGGTGCTCATCGGCAAGCACGAGCTGATCTACGTCGATGAGCGCGCGGCGCGCGGTCGCCCGGTGCCATCCGACACCCTGCCGAAGGTTCCGGCCTTGAGCGAGATCCCGGAGCTGCACGCGGCACCGGCCGGCGACGCCGGCGGGGAATCCAAAGGCAAGCGCCGCGCCGGCGGCTGAGGCGCTCACCGCGCCTCAGCGGGACTCGTCGTCGCTGATCGAATCGGGGTTACCGTACTGGCTGCGCAGCGCCCGGTAATCGCGGCGGCGCAGCAATACGACGATGCCGTAGAGGAGCGCGCCCAAGCCGAGCGCGCCCACGGCGAGGCTCAGCGTGCCGTGAGCGGCCAGCAGGTAGCTCGCGACGAGCGCCGCGATGCCGAAGGCCATGTAGAACCAGGGCAGACCTTCGTATACCGGACGGGACAGGTGGCGGCGCTCCATACCGGCATCCTAACTTGCCGGCATGGGCGGCGCATACCGCCCCGCCTGACGGGCCGTGCGGGCGCTACTTCAGGCCCAGCATCCCCAGCAGCCGTTCGAGAAGGGACGGCTTAAAGCTCTCCACGCGAAAGTCGGTTTTTTGCTTGGCGTGGCGCTTGAGCTCCGCCAGCAGCTCCGCGGGCAGCTTCAGGGTGGAAGTGTCAGCCATCGAGATATGGGGCTCGGCTTGCATCGTGTCGTCCTTCCAGCGGCAGTGTCTGCCGGATGCACGCTACGGACTCGGCTCCTTCGGGGGCGTGTGGAGATTCACAAACCTGCCAACGCTCCCGATTATGTCTTGGGGCGCTGCGGGCCGCGCCTGCCTGCGCACGCGGGGGCGATCCTGCTCCGCCCGCGGTGCCAAGCATCACGGATCACCGCGTGCCCTCACAGGGCACATATTGGCGCAGTGTGTCGAGAATGGAGAATGTCGGGGAACGACGACGTCCGCGGTAGACGACACGCCTCAGGCCGTGCCGCCCACCGTGAGCCCATCGATCTTGAGCGTAGGCTGGCCCACACCCACCGGCACGCTCTGCCCCTCCTTGCCGCACGTGCCGACGCCCTCGTCGAGTTTCAGATCGTTCCCCACCATGGTGACGCGCGTGAGCACATCGGGTCCGTTGCCGATGAGCGTCGCCCCCTTGAGCGGTGCCGTGATGCGTCCATTCTCGATCGCGTAGGCCTCGCTGGCCGAGAACACGAACTTTCCCGAGGTGATGTCCACCTGTCCGCCACCGAAGTTGACCGCGTAGATGCCGCGCGCCACCGAGCGGATGATCTCCTGGGGGTCGTGGGGACCGGGGCGCATGTAGGTGTTGGTCATGCGCGGCAGCGTTGCGTGCGCAAAGGACTCGCGGCGGCCGTTGCCCGTGGTGGCGACACCCATGAGCCGTGCGTTCAGGCGATCCTGCATGTAGCCGCGCAGCACCCCGTTCTCGATGAGCGTCGTGCACTGAGTCGGGGTGCCCTCGTCGTCGATGTTGAGCGAGCCGCGGCGCGCGGCGAGCGTGCCGTCGTCCACCACCGTGCACTCCGCAGCCGCCACGCGCTCACCGATGCGGTTGGCGAAGGCCGAGGTGCCCTTGCGGTTGAAATCCCCTTCGAGCCCGTGGCCGATGGCCTCGTGCAGCAGGATCCCGGGCCAGCCGGGACCCAGCACCACGGTCATGGTGCCGGCAGGCGCCGGCACGGCCTCGAGATTCACCAGCGCCTGCCGCACCGCCTCGCGCGCCAGCTCGAGCGGCCTGTCGCCAGCGACCAGCTCGGCGAGCGAGTAGCGCCCGCCCGCCCCGGCGTAGCCCTGCTCGCGCCGGCCGTTCTGCTCGACCAGCACCGAGATGTTGAAGCGCACCAGCGGGCGCACGTCGGCGGCCAGCTCGCCCTCGCTGTTGGCGACGAGCACCACCTCGTGCACCGCGACCAGGCTGGCATTGACGTGCACGATGCGTGGATCGAGGCGGCGCGCCTCGCGATCGACGCGCTCGAGCCAGGCTACCTTGTCGGCGGTGGCGAGCGCGGCGGCAGGGTCCGCCGGCAAATACAGCTGGTGCCCGTGCGTGGCGCGCCAGGCGCTCACCCGGCGCTCGCCGCCCTGCACGGCGATGGCGCGCGCGGCGCGCGTCGCCTCCTCGAGCGCCGGCAGCACGATCTCGTCCGAGTAGGCGAAGCCGGTCTTCTCGCCGGCGAGCGCCCGCACGCCCACTCCCTGGTCGATGCTGGCGCTGCCGTCCTTGACGATGCCGTCCTCGAGCGACCATGACTCCTGGTGCGCGAGCTGAAAATAGAGGTCCGCGAAGTCCACCGAGTGCGTCAGAACCTCGCCGAATACGTTGTCGAGGCGGCGGTCGTCGAGCCCGCCGGGCGCGAGGATGAGCTCGCGCGCCACGCTGAGCGGGTCGGCGCTCGGGTGCGTGGCGGGCGCGGTGGTCTCGGATGTGCTCATCGGGATGCCTCCCGCTCGAGTGCGCGGTGGCTCAGCGCCGGGAAGCTCGCGCGCACGCTTTCCTGACGCCTGAGGTCGATCCCGGCCAGGGCGCAGCCGCGCCCGCGCGGGACGCGCTGCAGTATCCGGCCCCAGTAGTCGACGATCATGCTGTCTCCATAAGTCTCACGTCCGCTCGGATGGATCCCGGACTGCGCCGGCGCGATCACGTAGCAGAGATTCTCGATGGCGCGGGCGCGCAGCAGCGTCTCCCAGTGCGCGCGCCCGGTGGGCGCCGTAAACGCCGACGGCACGGAAAGGAGCTGCGCCCCTGCGGCGCTCAGCTGCCGGTACAACTCCGGGAATCTGACGTCGTAGCATACCGACAACCCGAGGCGCCCCACCGGCGTGTCGAGGACCGCCGGCCGTGTCCCCGGGGCCACGTTGGCCGACTCCCGATAGCTCTCGGCACGCCCGGGTATGTCGACGTCGAAGAGGTGAATCTTGTCGTAGCGTGCCACGCGGGCGCCGTCGGCATCATAAACCAGGGATGCGGCGGCGACGCGACCGTCGGCGCCGCTCTTCAGGGGCGTGGTACCCCCTACGATCCACAGCTTCAGCCGCCGCGCAGTCGCGGCAAGAAAATCCTGCACCGGACCCTCACCGTCGGCCTCGGCGACGGCACGCTTGTCGGCGTCCTTGAGGCCCATGAAGGAGAAGTTCTCCGGCAGGACCGCGAGGCGCGCACCACCCCGGGCCGCCTCCTCGAGCAGCGCCCCGGCCTGGTCAAGGTTGGCCGCGACCTCGGGGCCCGAGGTCATTTGTATGGCAGCGACTTTCATTCTCCAACCGCCACCATGGGGTCATCCCACGTGCCGTGCAAGCGCAGCGTGGCGTGCTCGTGGTTGATGCCCGCGAACAGCTCCCGCAGCGACATCCACAGTGCCGCCACCCGCGCACCCGGCCCGAGTCCCCGCACCGCGGCCGGAAGCCGCTCCTCGCCCTTCAGCACCCACACCTGGGCCGCATAGTCGCGGGCCACGAGTCCTATCCGCCCGCGCATCAGGATCTCGGTTTCCCCGTCGAGGTGCAGGTCGGAGGTTTGCGCCTGGCCGTCCGCAACGGTGAAATCCACGCTGAGGCGCGCGAAAGGCAGCTCGGGCAGCCCCATGGCCGCGGCGAGCCCGGGAACCGCGAGGAGTCCCAGCGCAGCTCCCGCCTCGGCGTCCCGGCGGGTACCGCGCGTGAGCCCGTCCTCGAGCTCGAGATGCAGCCACCCGCGCACGCCGGTGAGCACTGGATCGCTTGCGACGGGCCACTCGAGCTCGCCGCTCGCCGTGGCGCGGGAGGCGGCCAGGTCGGCGCGAAAACCGAGGCGCCTCAGTGTAGCGGCGGCATCGTGACTTTCGAGGCTGAAGCTGGTGCGGCACACACCTGCGCTGCACTTGAGTGTGCCACGGGCCTCCTCGCCCGCGCCGCCGAGGTGCACCTCGCTCGCCTCGAGCGCGCCGGAGTGCGCGGCGACGGTCGCGGTGAGGGTCCCGAGCCGGCGGCCCTGCCAGCTGAGATCGTCGATGGAAAGCTGCATCGACCGTCCCAGGGCCGCGAGCAGCGCGCCGGCGGAAGCGCCACTCTGAAGCTCACTCAGGTCGAGCCGTTCGAGATGCGCGCTCACGGGGTGATCGGCGTCGATCACGCCCGGCCAGCGCAGCAGCGCATCGAGCTCTGCGGATTTGAGTCGCAGCTGCTCGACGTCCGCTGCGGCGTCGGCTGCCACCCGCACGTCGGCGAAGCTGCGCTCGGGCGCCACGAGCTCGTTCGCCGTGAGCTCGACGTGCAGCGCCGGCCAGGCTGGATTGCGCGGCAGCTGGCGCCACAGCGCTGCGTAGGCGGGCAGATCCAGGCGGCTCACCGTGCCCTCAACCCGCACCACCGGAGCCGCCGGCAACAGGGGTGCGCCGGACGCCAAGCTCACCGTCCCGCGCTCGATCTGCCACAGATCGCCGCGGCGCTTCACGGCCGCAACTCCCCGCAGCCGCTCGCCGAGCCCGACACGCAGCTCCGCCGCGTCCCCGGTCCCGAGGAGCTCGATGTGCACGGGGAGCGCGGAGGAGGAGGCCTTGGCGACGGGCTCGGGCAGAGCGCTCGCGACGCCGACCAGACTCGAGTCGGCGCGCACACGCCAGCTCGGGGGCGAGCCATTCGCCGCCGGCAGGAGCTTGAGATCTGCGCTCCACTCGGCATTGCCCTGCAACGCGGCCTCGGCGTCCGGCACCCCGGTGGCGGCCACGACCGCCCGCCGGACATTGAGCTGTCCGCGGCCCGAGATGGCGAGCGCCGTCGTGCCGTGCTCGCGCCGCTCTGCGACGCTGAGTGCGATGGGGCCGCCGAGCCACTGCCCCGTCAGGGTCGAGCGCTTGAGGTGGCCATCGGCGAAGGCCAGCGTGCCACGCAGGCCTTCGACCCCGGGGAGCCCCGCCACGGGACGCAGCTCGGCTCCGTCGAGGAGCGCGGTGAGGCGCGTCGTGACGCGTGGTGCGCGCCGCAGGTCGAGGTCGATGAGCGTCGGACCGCGCAACGCGAGGGCGCTGATACCCGGAGCGTAGGCCTCGAGCCGTGGCTGCTGCCGCAGCCATCCGAGGGCCTGCCCGGTGTCACCGGAGAGCCTGGCCGAGAGGCGCGTCAGGCGCGCATCGCGCGCGTCCCATTCCGCCCGCGCGGCTGTCAGCGTCAAGCCGCCGGCGGTGGCGCGGTCGATCTCGGCGCGGACCCGGGCCCCGCGCCATTCGATGCGTGCATCCAGGCCCTCGAGATCGGGCCAGCCCGCCGCGCCCGCAAGCCTCGCGCCGCCGAGCCGGAGTGTGCCCGAGAGCTGCGTGTGCGGGCCGCTCCACGGCAGCGGCTGATCGAGCGGGCCGCGCGCCAGGAGCTCCGCATGCTCGATGCGGCCGGCGGTGAGCTCGCCGGCAGCGCTGCCGAGCGCGGCGAGCGCCCGCGGCCCGAGAAGCTGGCGCATCAGCTCGACCGGCGCACCGCTCAGGCTGGCGTGCGCGTCGAGGCGCGGACGCGCGCCGGAGTCCTCGCCGCTGAGCGTGCCGCTCAGGGAAAAGTGCGCCTGCTTCTCACGGATCTCGAGCTCGCGGGCATCGACCCGCCAGGCATGTCCGCTGTCATCGAGCGCGATGCGCGCGGAGAGCTCGATCGAGTCGAGCGCGAAGGCGGGATCGGCCGCGACCGTGAGACGCGCGCTGTCCGCGTGCAGCTCCGAGTCGAGGCTCGAGCCGACGCCGCTCAGGTGCGCCGTGAGCCCGCCGAGGGTGAGCGCCCGCCCGGGAGGCGTGATGCTCAGGTCCAGGAGCTCGGCGCTGGTGCGCAGTTGCGCGCCCGGCGGCCGCGCGTCATTCCAGTCGAAGCTCGCCTCGCTCGCGAGACCCGCGAGCTCGAGCCCCGAGAGCCTGAGCTGCGGCACGATGCGCGCCGTGAGAGCGGCGAGCACTGCGACCGGCGCGCGTTGCACGCGGCCGCGCAGCCAGCTCCCATCCGCGGCGGCATCGATGCTCAACGCGGCGCGGGCCGGCGCTCCGGAGCCGAGCCCGAGCGGCTCGACCGCCAGGTGCCAGCCGGCTCCGCTGCGCTCGAGATGCCAGTCGGCGTGCAGCGCCTCGAGAGTGAACGGTACACCGGGCCCGCCCAGGGCGGGCCACTCGAGCGCGCGCGCCTCGACCGAGCCGTCGGCCGCCGCGACCGCGCCATGCGCCAGGCCGATATGCACCGTCACGTCCGCGCTTCCCGCGCCGGGCAGGCAGTCTGCCACCGACGCGGCCTGAAGCAGCGCCCGCCAGCCGGCGAGCTGCAGCCCAGCGCCGCTCAGTGTGAGCGTACCGTCGAGATCCGCAGGCCGCGTCGCCTCGCCCTGGAGAGTGAGCGATCCTTGAGCCGACCCGCCGAGGCTCTCCGGGAGCGTGAGCAGCGCCTCCGCGCTCCAGTCCGGTCCCGAACGCCGCAGCTGCAGCCGGCGGATGGCGGCGACGAGCGGCTGGCCCGGGAAGTCCGCGCGCAGCCTTCCGCCCACGACGTCGATGCGGGTTCCGCGCCAGCGCGACAGCAGGCGCGCCCACCCGAGAGGCGCGGGCGCGCTCGAGACGCGCGCCTCGCGCGCGTGCGTCAGATCAATGTCCGGATCGGTCAGGGTGATACGGCTGATGGTGAGGTCGCCGCCGCGCAGCATGCGCCACAGGTCGATGCCGAGGACCAGCTCGGGGGCGGCAAGCAGTGAGGCTGCCGCGCCGGGCTCTCGCAGCTCGACAGCGCGAAAAACCGCCTCGGGCCCGTACCAGCCCCAGCGCAGCCGCAGCTCGCTGAAGCGCACATCGAGTCCCGTCTCGGCGTGCACCAGCTTCTCCAGGTTCGCACGGCTCTGGGGTACGCGTGCCGCCGCCAGCGCATAGGCGCACACGGCCAGCGCCGCCACCATCAGCACCGCGGCCAGCGACGCCAGCATCACGCGCATGAGGGGGCGCGCGCCGGACTCATCCGTCCCGGCAACGGAATCCGCGGGCTTCACACGCATCACGTTTCTTCGGTCCTAGACGAGCACCACGTCGTACTGATCCACGCCGTAGAGCGCCTCGACCTGCAGGCGGATCGGTCGGCCAACCTGCGCCTCGAGCTCCGCCAGGGTGGCGGACTCCTCGTCGAGGAGCCGGTCCACGACGTCCTGGTGAGCCAGTATCAGCAGCTCGCGGCTGGCAAACTGCCGGCTCTGTCGCACAATCTCCCTAAAGATCTCGTTGCATACCGTTTCCGGCGTGCGCACGAAACCACGGCCCTCGCAACTTGGACACGGCGCACACAGCAGGTGTTCCAGGCTCTCGCGGGTGCGCTTGCGCGTCATCTCGACGAGCCCGAGGGGCGAGAGACTCACGATGTGGGTCTGGGCGCGGTCGCCCGAGAGCGCGCGCTCGAGAGCCGCCAGCACCGCCCGCCGGTGCGGCTCGTCGCGCATGTCGATGAAGTCGATGATGATGATGCCGCCGAGGTTGCGCAGACGCAGCTGCCGCGCGATGGTCACCGCCGCCTCGAGATTGGTGCGGAAGATGGTCTCCTCGAGGTTGCGGTGACCGACGTAGGCGCCGGTGTTCACGTCGATCGTGGTCATCGATTCGGTCTGATCGAAGACCAGATGGCCGCCGGACTTGAGCGGTACCTTGCGGTCGAGCGCGCGGTTCACCTCCTCTTCGACGCCGTTCAGGTCGAAGAGCGGCCGCGGACCCGTATAGAGCTCGATGAGGGCAGCCGCCCCCGGCGCGAACGCGGCGGCGAACTCGAGCATGGCCGCGTGCTCACGCGGGGAATCGACCTGTACGCGGCTCACGCCGTGCGACAGCTCATCGCGCAGTATTCGCAGGCTGAGCGGCAGGTCCTCGTGCACCACGGAGCCGGCTTCAGCCGCGGCGGCGCGCGCGCACACGTGCTCCCAGAGCCGCGCGAGATAGGCCATGTCCTCGCCCAGGCTCTCGCTGCTGACTCCCTGCGCCGCGGTGCGCACGATGTAGCCGCCGCTGGACTCGGGGCCGCCGAGCGCGGCGACCGCGGCCTTGAGCCGCGCGCGCTCGGCCTCGTCCTCGATGCGCGCGGAGACTCCGACCGCCTGGCCGCGCGGCAGATACACCAGGTAGCGCGAGGGGAGCGCGATGAAGGTGGTGAGGCGTGCGCCCTTGGTGCCGATCGGGTCCTTGATGACCTGCACCAGGATCTCATCGCCCGGACTCAGGAGGCGGCGGATGTCCTCGGGGGGCGGCAGGGCGCTCGCCACCGCGCTCGCCAGGGTGTCGTCGGAGCCGGCGCGGGCAATGTCCCCGGCGTGCAGGAACGCGGTGCGCTCGAGCCCGATCTCGACGAAGGCCGCCTGCATGCCGGGCAGCACGCGCGATACGCGCCCTTTGTAGAGATTGCTCACCAGGCCGCGCCGGCTGGTGCGCTCGATGTGCACCTCCTGCACCACGCCGTTCTCGAGAATGGCGGCGCGCGTCTCGCGCGGCGCCACGTTCACCAGGATCTCGGTGCTCACAAGCGGATGCCCGCCGCGGCGAGCAGCTGCCCGGTCTCGTAGAGCGGTAGGCCCACGACCCCGGAGTAACTGCCGCTCAGATGCTCGATGAAGAGGGCTCCCCGGCCCTGGATCGCGTAGCCGCCAGCCTTATCGCGCGGCTCGCCGGTCGCCCAGTAGGCGGCGCACTCCTCGGACGTCAGCTCACGCAGGCGCACCTCGCTCGCGCTCAGGCGGAAGGCGACGCCGGTGGCGCTCGCGAGCGCCACCGCGGTCAGCACCTGGTGGGTGCGTCCCGAGAGCCGGGCCAGCATGGCGATACCCTCGGTCCGGTCGCGCGGCTTGGCGAGAATCAGCCCATCGATGACCACGGTCGTGTCCGCGGCCAGCACCGGGAGCTGCGTGCCGCGTGCACGCACCGCGCGCGCCTTGGCGCAGGCGACTCGCACCACGTAGTCCGCGGGGGCCTCGCCCGGATGCACCGCCTCGTCGATGTCCGCCGCGCTCACCACGTGCGTGACACCGATCTGCGTCAGCAGCTCCTGCCGGCGCGGCGAAAGGGAGGCGAGACACACGAGCGGCGCGCCGGACTGCACGAGCGTCAGTCCCGGTGATAGGGGTGGCCGGCGAGCAGGCTGTGGGCGCGGTAGAGCTGCTCGGCGAGCAGCACGCGCACCAGGGCGTGCGGCAGGGTGAGCCGCGACAGCGACCAGCGCAGCGCGCTGCGCGCGAGCACTTCGGGCGCGAGCCCGTCGGGACCGCCGATCACGAACGCCAGGTCCTCACCTTCCAGCCGACGCTTCCTGAGCCACTCGGCGAGCTCGCGTGTCGAGAATTCGGTGCCGCGCTCATCGAGCGCGACCACGAAGTCCTCACGGCGCAAAGCCGCCAGCACCCGCTCGCCTTCCCGCGCGATCGCCCTCGCGGGCGGCTCACCACCGCTGCGAGGGCCGGATGGAATCTCGGTGACCGAGACCGGCAGGTGCGAGCCTAACCGCGTTATGTAATCTTCGCACACATCGCGCACCCAGCCGGGAGGGCGCGTGCCGACGGCGATCAGCCGCACGCGCATAGGCCTTCAGTTCAGGTCGAGGCTTGCCGGCGGCGCGGGGCGGCGTGGGCCAGCGCGGGTGCGGCCAGCGTCTCGGCGCCGTCCTCCCACAGCCGCTCGAGCCCGTAGAACTCGCGGACCCGGGGCAGCATGACGTGCACGATGAGATCCTGCAGATCCACGAGCACCCACTCTCCGTCGCGGGCGCCTTCGGTGCCGAGGGGCCGGAAGCCGGCCGCCTTGGCCTTCTCGACCACCCGCTCGGCGATCGAGCGTACGTGGCGGTCGGAGTTGCCGGATGCGATGACCATCGTATCGGCAATGTCGGTCAGCCCTCGTACATCCATAACCCTCACGTTCACGGCTTTCATGTCATCGAGCGCAGTCGTCACGGTTTCCCTTAAGGGTGAGACGCGCTCCGCGGCGGCGGGGCGCAGGCGTGTACGGGTGGTCATGCTTAGGTGGCGTCTCCTGAGGGTGGCCAGGTCTCACGGACCTTGCCGTGCAGCATAGCACCTCGTCTCGAGGATGATCTGCCGTACTGCATCGGGAACGAGGTAGCGTGGATCGCGGCCCGCGACGATGAGCGCACGCAGCTCGGTCGAGGAGATCTCGAGCTGAGTCACGGCGTGCACGTACAGGCACCCCGCCGGCCGCTCGTGCAGCTCGCGGATCGTGCCCGTCCCGTGGTCGACCATGACCTCCCCGAGCGGACCCCTGCTCGGCGCGTTCCAGCCCGGACGGTGCGCCACCACGATGTGCGCAAGCTCGAGGAGCTCACGCCAGCGGTGCCAGCTCGGCAGACCGAGGAACGCGTCCATGCCGAGCAGCAGGCACAGTGAGCGCTGCGGATACTCGCGGCGCAGCTCCGTGAGCGTGTCGACCGAATACGAGACGCCGGAGCGGCGCACCTCGCGGTCATCGACCACGAACCCCGGCTGATCGGCAATCGCGGCCGCGACCATCTGCAGGCGCAGCTCGGCGCTCGCGTACAGGTGCTCGCGGTGCGGCGGATGGCCGGTCGGCAGGAAGCGCACCTCCGCCAGAGCGAGCTCCTGCCACAGCTCGAACGCGGTGCGCAGATGTCCGCAGTGGATCGGATCGAAGGTGCCGCCGAAGAGCCCGATGGGCCGCGCGGCGGTCATGGACTCAACACTAGGCACAGAGGGCCTGGGTGAGAAGCGTGAGCTCGTCCCAGGCATTGCCGGCGAGACGCCCCTTGATCACCCGGTCGGCGCGCGCCGCGCGTGCCGTGAGAGCGGTGAAGGCCATGTGCGGTGCCCGGCGCGTGGCGAGCTCGAGTGCGGCGCTCTGGCGCCGCCAGGCACGCTGGCCGTGGGCTCCCGCTCCGCCGAGCGCGCCCCACGCATCGTGCAGCGCCTTGGTGAGCGCCCACAGCACCAGCGTCGGCTCGGTGCCCTCGGCACGCAGCCCCGCGAGCACCCGCAGCGCGCGCGCCGCCGTCCCGGCGAGCACGGCCTCGGAGAGCTGAAACACGTCGAAGCGCGCGCTGTCGGCGACGCTCGCGAGCACCGTCTCCGGCGTCACCGGAGCTGCGCCCGCGAGCAGCGCGAGCTTGCTGAGCTCCTGTTGCGCCGCGAGGAGATTCCCCTCGGTGCGCTCGGCGAGGAGCTCGAGCGCCTCCTCGTTGGCCGCGATCCCGAGCTGTCGGGCGCGCCCGCGGAGCCAGGCGGTGAGACGGTGCGCTTCCACCGGCCAGATCTGCACCCAGGCACCGTGGGCTTCCACCGCGCGCACCCAGTCCGCGCTCTGCGCCTCACGGTCGAGCCTGGGGGTGAGGATGAGGAACAGCGTGTCGGGATCCCGGGCCTCGAGCAGCGCGACCAGTGCGGCGTTGCCCGCGGTGCCGGGCCGGGCGGACATGCGGATCTCAAACAGGCGGCGGGCGCCGAACAGCGAGAGATTCCGCGCCGAGCCCCGCACTTCCTCCCAGTCGGCGGCGCGCTCGGGGAAATGCACTTCGCGCTCGGTGAAGCCGGCAGCCCTGGCGCGCGCGCGCAGCGCATCCGCGGCCTCGCCGGTGAGCAGCGGCTCATCCCCGGAGATGAGATAGGCGGGCAGCAGATGCTCGCGCAGGTGGCTCGCGAGAGAGTCGGCGGTGAGCTTCAAATGCGGTCCGGTACGGCGGTCACCGGCGCATTATCAACCATTGGCTCAGAACTGCCACGCCAGCCCCGCGAACAATCCCCGCCGCGGGCCGTACTGCGGCGCAAAGACACCGATGCCCGTGCCGCTGCGGATGACATACACCTTGTCGAGCGCGTTGATGACGTCGAAGCGCGCGCTCAAGAGGCTCGAGCCGGACAAATGGAAGTCGTGGCTGAGCCCCAGATTGACCTGGGTGTAGCTCGGGGTGTGATCGCCATTGGGTATGGTGGTTCCATCGGTAAGAACCAGATCCTGGCGCAAACCGGTACCGAAGATGAAATCAGCGCTGAGACGCGTGCCCTGCCATAGATAGGAGACCCCTCCGGATGCTGCCACCCGCCCCTCGTGATCGAGGTGAATGTAGTCTTGGGCAACGTAGGCGAAGTCGGCCGGGTCGAAGTTGAATTGCGCCGACTCCCACTCCTTGCCGTGCGCGGCCTGAAAGGACACGTTGCCGTACGCTGAGAAATTACTGATCGAGTAGTTGGCCGTGAACTCGACGCCTCCGATCAGGCCGTAGCGGTAGTTGAAGGGGGTGAGAATGATCGGCGCGCCGAACTGCCCTTCGTCGATCAGGTGCTGCGACTGCTTATAGAAACTGTCGACGCCGAGGGTGAACGTGTTGTCCAGGAGCCTCCGCTGCACACCGACGTCGTAGTAGTTGTCGCGCTCGCCGAACGGGGCTGTGTCCTGGAGGATGGCCGGCTCCGCGGTGGTTCCGATGAACTTGCTGATCGTGGTCGCGCCGATGAGCTCGAAAGGCGGCGGGATGAAATAGCGCGAGTAGCCGCCGTGCACCGTGGTGTCGGAGCCGAGCTTCCAGACGAAATTGATGCGCGGCTGCAGCAGGCTGCCGTTCGAATAGGCGCTGTAGTGATCGAAGCGCAGCCCGTAGTTCAGCGTGAGCGGCTCGAACACCCGCCACTCGTCCTGCAGATAGACACTCTCGATCTCCTGCGCCTGGGTGCCGTTGTCGGGGATGACGAGCGGAACGTTGCTGGTCTGCACGCCGTTCATGTCGACCGCTAGCACCTGCGAGCCGGTCGTGCTCGCGGAGCTGTCGTGCTGCAGGAAGAACCCGAAGCGCACCGTGTGCGCATCGGCGAGGGTATACGCGGCGTCCGTCTGCCAGGAGACTGCGCTGTCATCCTTGAAGGCGTCCTGCGCGTTACCGTTGTAGAGGAGGTCACCGAGCCAGTCGGGGGAGAAGTGCAGGCTGGTGTAGCGCACCGCGAGCGAGGTCTCGAAGTTCAGCGCACCGGCCGCGTGCTGCCAGCTGACGATCGCGTATTCGGCCAGTTCGCGCTGGTTCTCATCGAGATCGTCGCTGAGGAACCCGGTGATGCCGTTGACGTCGAGCCCGAGCGTCGGCTGCAGCCCCCGCTGGTTCGGAATCTGGTACTTGCCGTCGGAAATGCCGAGGATCAGCGACAGGCGGTTATTCGGGTCGAGGATCTTCTCTAGATAACCGAAGCCGTGAATCTGCCGGGTCTGATCGTGCAGCGGGACGGCGCTGCCGTCGGGGGACTCGATACCGACATCGCTCTGCTTGTAATCGCCGGTGACGTAGTAGCTCAGGCCGCCACTGCTGCCGCCGTACTCGAAGGACGGTTGTATCGTCCCGAAGCTCCCGCCATAGAGCGAGACGTAACCACCCGGCTGCAACAGGCCGCTGTTGCTCGAGAGGTCGATGACCCCTGCCGTGCGCAGGCCGTACTCCGCCGGCAGCGCCCCGGTGATCAGGCTCACCGAGGAGATCAGGCGCGGGCTCAGCGTCTGGCTGAAGACGCTGATGCCCTCGGGGAGGATCACGCCGTTCAGGCGGTACTGCAGGCCGTTGTGGTCGCCTCGCACATGCAGCTGGCCGAACGAGTCCTGCACCACATCCGGTGCCTGCAGCAGCACGTCGCTGAGCGACTGGTTGCCGCCTCCCGGCTGCGCAACGATCCCCTGATTGTCGATGGTGTAGGTGGATGCTCCGGTCTGCGTCTCGATCCCGAGACGCTCCTCGTTGAGGCGCTGCGCCGTGACCGTGATGGTCTGCAGCTGAGGCGTGTCGCCGGCGCCATCCGTGCCGCCTTTGCCGGCCGGTGGTGCGGCACCCGCGGCATCCGCAGCACCGGCGCTGGCCGCAGCAGCGACGCTCGCCGGAGCATCCGCACCAGTTGCAGCGGCCGTCGCACCGGCGCCGATGAAGGCGACGGCAAGAAGAAATCCATCGATTGACATGAGTGCGCTCCGCAGAAGCCTGAACGACGCGCGCCCCGATGTGGCTCGGAGCGCACGCGCGAATCAACGAGGACTGAAGGTCAGGCTTGCGGAGGGCCGCGACTGCGCGGGGTCGGAGCGTCGACCGCGACGAACGCGCAGGAGGGGGCAGGAATCGGGACGAAGACGGATGCGCAGGCAGAGAGCGTGCTGGCCGCGCCCGAGGCCGGATTGGCCACCTGGGAGAAAGCCGCGCAGCTCGGGCAGGCGCTGTCGTTGAGCTGTACGTCGGCACGGAGCGAGGAGCCCTCGCCGCTCGCGCCATGCTGCATGTGGCTGAGCTGGTGCAGCACGGCGCCGTGCTGGGCGAACACCAGCAGCAGGGACAGTACCCAGGCGAGAGACAGGCGGCGCACTTGGCTCTACGAGATAACCGGCCGGACAACGGACGCCGAGTCTAGCTTGCCCTCCGGCTGCAAGACCAGCCGGCAGCGCCCACGGCTATGGATTATGCGACGCGCGGCACGCAGGCCGCACCGCTACGGACAGGCGAAATCGGCCCGGCCCACCGGCTTGCACTGCGTCGGGAAGCCTTGTGCGCGCCAGTACTCGGGCATGCGCCAGCGCTCGATCACGCTCTTGCGGACTGCCGACTTGAGCCAGTCAGGATCGCTGCGCAACCAGATAACGGCCAAAGAATCGTTGACCACCCCGGGCATCTGGTCATAGGCCTTCAACAGCCAGTACCCGCCCATCGCGGCTTCGGGATCGTCGTGCTGCCTGTCGATGAGTGGCAGGGCTTCCTTGCGGTCCTGCGGGCCGAAGGCCGGATCGGTGAGCGAGCGGTAGAGTGCCTGCAGCAACTGCGGCTTCGCGCGGTACTGCTGCGACAGGATGCCGAGGAGTCCGAGCCGGTCGCCGCGCGCAGCGGCAACCGGAGCGAAATAGACATCCGCGTTGACGTAGCCGCGGGCCATGCCCGCCTCATAGAGGCGCAGCGCCGCGTCCGTGCGCCCCGCGCAGAGCTCGACCAGAGCGAGCGTGCGGTAGCAGAGCTCGTAGGCCGCATCGGCATCGAGGCAGCGCTCGGCGTCCTGGCGCGCCCGCTCCAGGTAGCCGAGGTTGAAGTAGGTGCCGGCGCGCCACAGGTACGCGCTGGCATTGCGCGGATCGCGCCTCAGCGCCTCGGCGAGCTGCGCGAGCGCCTCCTGCCAGCTTCCTTGCTGTCCGAGCGCGATCAGGTTGGCCTGCGCGATGCCGCGTACCGCATACGCCAGCGACAAGCCGGGATCGAGCCGCAGCGCCTGATCGGCAGCCTGGATCGCCGAGCGCACATAGTCCTCCTCCTCGGTGAGTCCCCAGAACCGCGAGATCACGAGCACCGCGGCGAGCGACTCCCAGGCGCGGGCAAACTTCGGGTCCTGGTCCACCGCGGCTCGGAGCAGGCGCGCGGCCTCGCTCAGGTTGGGCTTGGTGCGGGCGAGAAACAGCGCGTGGCCCTTGAGATAGAGATCGTACACGTCGAGGCTGGCCGTATCGGCCTGCGGCAAAGCGGGCTTGCCGACGGCGGCGCCGAGCGTGCTGGTGAGCTGTTGAACGATATCCGTGGCGATCTCGTCCTGGATGCCGAACAGATTGGCGGTGGTCAACGGCCGGTCGAAGGTCTGTGACCACAGGTGCTGATCGCTGGCCGCGTCGACCAGCTGCGCCGTGATGCGCACGGTATCGCCCGCCTTGCGCACGCTCCCCTCGAGAATGTGGCGCACGCCGAGCTTCTTCGCGATCTCGGGGATGCCGATATCGGTGTTGCGGAACTGGAACGAGGAGGTGCGTGAGGCGACCTTGAGCCCGCTCACGTGCGAGAGGTCGTTGAGGATCTCCTCCGCCACCCCGTCGGAGAAGTAGCCCTGATCGCCCGTCTGCGAGAGATCGGCGAACGGCAGCACCGCGATGGAGGCCGCGGGCGCCGCGGCTCCCGGCGATTCCTCCCCGGCCGCCGCGCGCTCGGCCTCGGCCGCGCGATGCGTGGTCGTGTCGCGCCAGATCAGCACCCCGCCCAGGGCGAGGAGGATCATGATGACCATGATCTCGGTGGCGTTCAGGCGGCTGTGCCCGCGGGCGCCGTGGTACCAGGCGAGCGTGATCACCACCGGCACGCCGAGAATCAGCAGCAGCGTGAACAGGCGCAGCGCCGAGTGCGGCCAGGAGAGTGAGTTGGCCAGCAGCTCCGCGCCGTGCAGCAGCGTGTAGGCGACCGCGAGGTACGCGAGCGTCCACTGCACCATCTTGTGCTCTTTGATGTGCACCCAGACGGCGCGCAGCAGCCCCGCGGGCCCGGGCGCCGCGTCGGCGGGCTTGATGGCGGGCGGCTCGCTCATGTTGGCCTCGAGCGAGTGTAGCTCAGGCGGCGCGCAGCACGCCGGTGACACGCCCGCCCGCATCGATCACCCCGTGGCGCTCGAGCCAGGCGCGTGCATCCGCGGCGTCGCCCTCGAACCAGGCACGCGTGCTGCCGAGACGGAAGCTGTAGCCCCAGGAATCCATGTCGGTGAGCATGCGCGCGCGGCCGACCGCGGGCAGCTCCGCCGCCAGCAGCACCTGCAGGTAGCACACCGCGGACTCCTCGAGGTCGTCGCCGCCGGCATCGGTGTCGAGCCCGGCGCGCCGCTCCGGGCTCATGCAGATGTAGTGGCAGGCCTCGTGGAGGATCGAGTGCAGCGGCGTGTCGAGCCGCGCGTGGAGCCGCTCGCCCTTCAGGCCCGCCTCGCTGTCGCCCCAGTAGGATCCGGGGATCTCCTCGCCGGAAGCCACCAGGGTGAGCTCGAGGCCGAAGCGCGTGAGCAGCAGCGCGACCGCCACGCGATCGACGCTGCGCAACAGCAGGACGGCGGGGCTGCCGAATTCGGGCAGCGCGGTCAGCGCCGCCGCGGAGTGGGATGCGACGGCGCGCGGCGCGCGGGCTGCGGGCGGCCCCGCCACGGCGCTAGAGCCTCGCCAGGCGGCGCATGACCATGTCGGCGAGATCCTGGGCCATCGCGCCGCGCAGGATGTCCGCCTCGTGGCCCTTGGCGAGCAACAGACGCGCATCGAAGCTGTAGCTGCGCGTGGTGGAGATTTCCTGCGCCGGCAGCAGCTCCTTGTCACCCGCCGTGACCGAGAAGCTCACCGTGTAGGTCAGCTCGTATTCGTTCGGCTCATTGAGATTCGAGACCGAGAGCACGCGCTGCTTCACGCTGTCCTTGAGAATGCTCACGACGGCGGAGGCCTTGTCCTTCTGCGGCGCGAGCTGCGCGCCGTTCGCGCGCAGCGCCCGCTCGAGGCTCTGCATGAAGTCGCTCTGCCGGTCCTCGGTCTGCAGGTACGGCGTCTTCACACTTGCCGGCAGTGGCGTGCGCCCCTCGAGATGGAAGCCGCAGCCGCCGAGCGCGAGCAGCGCGCCTGCGGCGAGCCTCGCGGCAGTGCCCGCCCAGCTGCCCGGCGCGCGTGCCATCACACCACCACGTTGACGAGCTTGCCCTTCACGACGATCACGCGGCGCACCGGTTTGTCGGCCACGAATTTCCGCACCCCCTCGTCGGCGAGCGCCGCCGCACGCACCGCCGCCTCGTCGGCCGCCACCGGAACGACGATGTGGCCGCGCAGCTTGCCGTTCACCTGCACCACCAGCTGATGCGTCTCCTGCGTGAGCGCGGCCGGGTCCGGCTTCGGCCAGCGCTCATCGACCAGGGCGCTCGCGTGGCCGAGCGCCTGCCACAGCGCGTGACAGACATGCGGGGTGATGGGCGAGAGCACCAGCACGGCGAGGGTGAGCGCTTCCTGGCGCACCGCGCGGCCCTGCGGTCCCGCATCGCCAAAGGCGCGGATCGAGTTGAGCAGCTCCATCATCGCGGCGATGGCGGTGTTGAAATTGCGCCGGCGGCCGATGTCATCGGTGGCCTTGGCGAGCGCCTGATGCGCCTGGCGCCGCAGGTCGCCCTGTGCCGGCGTGAGCGCCCGGGGATCGAGCGCCGGCGCGGCGCCCGCCGCCACATGCTCGTACACCGTGTTCCACAGCCGCCGGATGAAGCGCGAGGCGCCCTGCACGCCCTCGTCGGACCATTCCAGCGTCTGCTCCGGGGGCGAGGCATACATGGTGAAGAGCCGCGCGGTATCGGCGCCGAAGCGCTCGATGAGGCCCTCGGGATCGACGCCGTTGAGGGTGGCCTTCGACATCTTGCCGATCCCCTCGTGCTCGACCGCGAGCGTGCCGAGATCGCTGGTGACGGCCTGGTAGCGGACGCTGCCGTCCGCGGCGCGCAGCGTGTCGACGTCGGCCGGGTTGAAGTAGCGCTTGCGGCCCCCGGGCGGCTGATAGGAGAAGATGTCATTCAGCACCATGCCCTGGGTGAGGAGGCGCGTGAAGGGCTCGCCGAACTTCACCAGCTTCAGGTCCCGCATCACCTTGGTCCAGAAGCGCGCATAGAGCAGATGCAGGATGGCGTGCTCGATGCCGCCGATGTACTGGTCCACCGGCAGCCAGTAGTCGACGCGCTCATCGACCATGGCACGCGCATCGTCCGGGCAGGCGTAACGCATGAAGTACCAGGACGAGTCGACGAAGGTGTCCATGGTATCGGTCTCGCGGCGCGCCGCCTTGCCGCACCTGGGACAGCGGCACTCGTAGAAGGCCGGTGACTTGGCGAGCGGGTTGCCGCTGCCATCCGGCACCAGGTCCTCGGGCAGCACCACCGGCAGCTGCTCGTCCGGCACCGGCACTTCGCCGCACGCGCCGCAGTGGATGATCGGGATCGGGCAGCCCCAGTAGCGCTGCCGCGAGATGCCCCAGTCGCGCAGGCGGAACTGCACACGCTTCCTGCCGAGGCCCTTGCGCTCGAGCGCCGCGGCGATTGTCTCGACCGCCTCACCGAACGTGAGCCCGGAGAACTCCCCCGAGTTCACCGTCACGCCGTATTCGGCATACGCCGGATTCCAGGGCGCGCGCACCTCCTCGTACGCACCGCTGGCGGAGCGCACCACGGTAACCACGGCCAGGCGGTTCTTGAGGGCGAACTCGAAATCGCGCTCATCGTGCGCCGGCACGCCCATCACGGCGCCCTCGCCGTAGGCCATCACCACGTAGTTCGCGACCCATACCTCGAGCGGCTCGTTCGTGAAGGGATGCAGCACGTGCAGCCCGGTGGGCATGCCCTTTTTTTCCTGCGTGGCGAGGTCGGCCTCGATGATGCTGCCGCGGCGGCATTCCTCGATGAAGGCCGCGAGCGCCCGATTGGCGCGCGCGGCGGCGAGCGCCACCGGGTGCTCGGCGGCGACCGCCATGAAGGTGGCGCCGAAGAGCGTATCGGCGCGCGTGGTGAACACCTTGATGCCGCCCGCGCCACCGAGCGCCCGCGCGGTATCGGGCGCATAGGGGAAGGAGATGTCGCAGCCCTCGCTGCGGCCGATCCAGTTGGCCTGCATGAGGCGCACGCGCTCCGGCCACTCGGGCAGCTGCCCGAGCGCGCCGAGGAGCTCCTCCGCATAGCGCGTGATCGCGAGGTAATACATCGGGATCTCGCGCTTCTCCACCGGCGCCCCGGTGCGCCAGCCGCGCCCGTCGATCACCTGCTCGTTGGCGAGCACGGTCTGATCGACCGGATCCCAGTTGACGAGACCGCTCTTGCGGTACGCCAGGCCCTGCTCACGCATGCGCAGGAACAGCCACTGGTTCCAGCGGTAGTAATCCGGATCGCAGGTGGCGATCTCGCGCCGCCAGTCGATGGCGAAGCCGAGGGACTCAAGCTGCCTGCGCATGTGCGCGATGTTGTCGCGCGTCCACCTGGCCGGCGGCACGCCGTTGCTGAGGGCGGCGTTCTCCGCGGGAAGCCCGAAGGCGTCCCAGCCCATGGGCTGCAGCACGTTGTAGCCCTGCATGCGCAGGTAGCGCGCCAGCACGTCGCCGATGGTGTAGTTGCGCACGTGCCCCATGTGCAGCTTGCCCGAGGGGTACGGCAGCATCGACAGGCAGTAGAACTTCTCCCGCGCCGGATCCTCGCGCACCTCGAACGCGCGTCGCTCCCGCCAATGCGCCTGCGCGGCCCGCTCGACCGCCGCGGGATCGTAGCTCTCCTGCATCTCTGGCCTACGGCAGACGCAGCGGCACGAAGATCTGGGCGTCCTCGCGCTGGATGAGGAGCGCCACGCTCTTGCCGGCGGTCTTGGCCGCCGCCTCGAGCTCCGGCACGGTGTGCACGCGTTTGCCGTTGACGCCCAGGATGATGTCGCCGGGCTCGACCTCGGCGGCCGCCGCGGGACCGGTGACTTCCTCGACCACGAGACTCCCCTGCGTGCCGGCCTGCTGCTTCTCCTGGGCAGTGAGTGGCCGCACCGTGAGTCCGAAGGCGCTCGGGTGGCCGGCGCCGCCGCTCTCGGACCGGCCGCCCCGGGCGGCGGTCTGCTGCTGCTCGTGCAGCTCCGCGACGGCCACACTCACGTTCAGCGGCTTGCCGTTGCGCCACAGCGCGAGTGTCGTCTCGCTCCCCGGCTTCATGGCGGCGATCGCGCCGGAGAGCTCGCCGTAATGCTCGATCGGGTGACCGCCGACGGAGAGGATCACGTCGCCGGGCTGGATGCCGGCGCGCGCCGCCGGCCCATCCTTCTCGACCGAGGAGACCAGCGCGCCACGCGGCCGGTCGAGCCCGAAGGACTCGGCGAGCTGCGCGTTGAGATCCTGGATGGTGACGCCGATGCGCCCGCGCACCACGCGGCCGGTCTTGATGAGCTGCTCCTCGACGTTGCGTGCGACGTCAATCGGGATCGCGAAGGAGAGGCCCATGAAGCCGCCGGTGCGGCTGAAGATCTGCGAGTTGATGCCGATCACCTCACCCGCCATGTTGAAGAGCGGTCCGCCCGAGTTGCCGGGGTTCACCGCCACGTCGGTCTGGATGAAGGGCACGTAGTTATCGCTCGGCAGCGAGCGCGAGGTGGCGCTGATGATGCCGGCGGTGACCGAGTTCTCGAAGCCGAACGGCGAGCCGATCGCGAGCACCCACTGCCCGGGCTTGATGCGCGCGGGATCGCCGAGCTTCACGATCGGAAGATTGCTGGCGCTGATCTTGATCACCGCGACGTCGGTGCGCTCGTCGGCGCCGATGACCTTGGCCTGGAACTCGCGCCGGTCGGTGAGCCGCACGGTCACGGTCTCCGCCTCGGCCACCACGTGGGTGTTGGTGAGGATGTAGCCGTCGGGGCTCACGATGAATCCCGAGCCCGCGCCGCGTACCGGCGGCTGATTGCCGCGCGGCCCCTCCCCGGGCGCCGGGATGCCGAAGCGGCGGAAGAAATCGTAGAACGGATCGTTGGGCGAGAGCCCCTGGAATCCCGGTGCCGGCTGCGCCTTTTCCACTACCTCGACGTTGACGACCGCCGGGCCGTATCTCTCGACGAGCTGCGTGAAGTCCGGGAGCAGGCGCATCACCGGCTCGGACGCACCGGACTCGGTGGCCGCCGCGGGCGCCGCGGGCGCCGCCGCCAGTGTCGTGGCGGGCGCGGCCGCCGGGTGGGTCGGCTGGGCGCTGGTGTCGCGCGAGCAGGCCCCGACCGCCACGGCCAGCGCCAGCACGGCGAGCGAGCGCCGCAGCGGCAGGAGATTCGATTCCGATTTCACGTTCATGTCCCTCAGCTACCCGCGCCGGCGGACCTGGAGCGGGTCCGCCACAGCCTATCATTCCGCACCCCCAGCCCGTATGCCAGCGCCAGCACCGCCAGCGCCACCACCAGCCAGTTTCCAACACGCGCGTAGGGGGTGAGGCCGGTCAGCGGCGTCACCCCGGACAGCAGCACCATGGGGCGGAATTCCTCGGCCCGGGCCACGACCTCCCCGTGCGGGCCGATGACCGCGGAAATGCCGTCATTGGCGGCGCGGATCAGGTAGCGCCCCTCCTCGAGCGCACGCATGCGCGCAATCTGGAAGTGCTGGTGCCGGGCGCTCGAATGGCCGAACCAGGCGTCGTTGGTCACGTTCACCAGGGCATCGGCGCTGCCGAGCACTGCGAGCATGGCGCTGCCGTAGGCATCCTCGTAACAGATCGTAGTCCCGAGCTTGAGGTGGGCCGCGGCGAGCGGCGGCTGAACCGCGGCGCCGGCGGTGAAGTCCGAGTACGGCAGGCTCATGAGGCGCATCCACGAGCGCACGAACTGCGGCACGGGAAAGAATTCCGCGAATGGCACCAGGTGGTGCTTGTCGTACCAGCTCACGCCCTCATCGAGGGCGAGCACCGAGTTGTAGTAGCGCACCGGGTCCGTATCCGACACGCCGCCCTCGGCGCGCAGGATTCCCATGACGAGCGCCGAGCCGTGCGCGTGCGCCTCGCGGTAGACCCGGGTGAGATAGGGCACGAGCTCGTTGGCCACCGCCGCAGTGGCGGACTCGGGCCAGACGATGAGCGCAGTGCCGAGCGAGCGCTCGGTGAGCTTCTGATAGAGGTCGAGGGTGGTATCGCGGTTGTTCTCGAGCCACTTCTCATCCTGGGGGATCGCGCCCTGGGCGATCGCCACGGACACCGCGGCTCCCGAGGGGTGAGTCCAGGACACCCCGCGCAGCGCCGCCCCCGCCCCCCAGGGAAGGAGCAGCACGAGGACGGCCGCAACGCGCACCCGCTGCGTGCCGCAGGCAAGCGCGGTGAGCGCACCGGCGCAGAGCAGCAACGCCGCGCTCACGCCATAGACTCCGACCACGGGCGCCAGGCCCGCGAGCCAGGTGTCGGTCTGTGAGTAGCCGAGCGACAGCCATGAGAACCCCGACAGGAACCACCCGCGCCACCACTCGATGAGCAGCCACGCCGCCGGCAGCGCCACGAGCCAGCGCACCGCGCCCGTGCGCGGCAGCCAGCGTGCCGCAGCGTAGCCGAGCGCCGCGTGATAGAGCGCCATGATCCCCGACAGTCCCACCATGAGGAACAGGGCGAGCCAGATCGGGGCGTTACCGAAGCCGTGGACGCTGATGTAGAGCCAGTACGTTCCGGCCGCGAAGGTGCCGGCATTGAAGCAGAAGCCGAGCCACGCTGCCTCGCGCGGTGGCGTGTCCTGCCACAGCCACATGAGCGCCGCGGGGCACAGCACCGCGAGCGGCCACAGCGCCAGAGGGGCGAAGGACGCGGCGAGCGCCGCGCCGGCTACGAGCGCGAGGAGGGCCCGCAGCCGTGCCGAAGACGGCCGCGGCAGCGTCCGCCAGTCCACCTAGGGTCCGCCGCCTGCGGCGCGCTCTTCCGGCGGCAGCACGTCGCGCGGCGCGAGCACCCTGAGCGTCTCAATGCGGCGGCGGTCGGCACGCAGCACGCGGAACTCGAAGCCGTCGATGGTCGCGCTCTCGCCGCGCCGCGGCAGGTGCCCGAGCTGCTTCATCACCAGGCCCGCCACCGTGTCGAAGCCTTCCTGCTCCGAGAGGCGCGCGCCGAAGAACTCGTTGAACTCGGCGATGCGGGTGACACCGCGCACGGTGAACTGCCGCTCGGCATCGCGGCGGATGTTCTGATCGTCCTCGACGTCGAACTCATCGTCGATCTCGCCGACGATCTGCTCGATCACGTCCTCGATGGTCACCAGTCCCGAGACGCCGCCGTACTCGTCCACCACGATCGCCATATGGTTGCGGTTGCGGCGAAACTCCCTCAGCAGCACGTCGAGGCGCTTCGACTCGGGCACGAACAGCGCCGGACGCATGAACTCGCGGATGTCGAAGCGCTCACGCTTCTCCACGCTGAGGCGCAGCAGGTCCTTGGCCAGCAGGATGCCGACGATGTCGTCGCGGTCCTCGTCCATCACCGGGAAGCGCGAGTGGCCCGACTCGACCACCTTGGGCAAGATCGCCGCGGCGCGCTCGTCGCGCCGGATGAACACCATCTGCGCGCGCGGCACCATGATGTCGCGCACCTGCAGGTCCGACACCTCGAGCACGCCCTCGATCATCGAGAGTGCGTCGCTGTCGACCAGGCCGCGCTCGCCGGCATCGCGCAGCACCGCGAGCAGCTCCTGGCGGTCCTGTGGCTCGGGCGCGAGCCCCTGCGTGAGGCGCTTCAGCCAGCGTCCGGTCGCATTCAGGTCCTTGGTCATGGTGGTCAGCGGCTCCGCGCCTCAGTGCTCGAGGTAGGGGTTGGCGAAGCCCAGGCGGCGCAGCACGGCGATCTCGCGCCGCTCCATGCGGCGCGCGTCGGCGGCACGCTCATGGTCGTAGCCGATCAGGTGCAGCGTCCCGTGCACGATCAGGTGTGCCCAGTGGGCCTCGAGGCTCTTGGCCTGCGCGCGCGCCTCGCCGCGCAGTACGCCCGGACAGATGACCAGGTCCCCGAGCGCGCGTGCGCGGGTGTGCGCCCGCGCCGGCAGCGCGGGCGGCGGAAAGGACAGGATATTGGTCGGCGCATCCAGGCCGCGATAGCGCGCATTGAGGCGGCGGCTCTCGGCGGGACTCACCACGCGCACGCCGAGCTCGGCGCCCGCCGCACGGGCGCCGAGCGCCGCGCTCGCCCAGCGTGCCAGGTCCGCGCGCCGCGGCGACCAGACCCGCACGCGCCGCTGCAGCTCGAGGGCGAGTGGGCGCGCGCTCACGCTGAGCCGCCGCGGGACTCGTAGGCCTGAACGATGCGCTGCACCAGCGGATGACGCACCACGTCTCCCGCATCGAAGAAGGTGAAGGCAACGCCCGGCACGTCGCGCAGCACGTCGACGACGTGCGCCAGGCCCGACTGCCTGCCCGCCGGCAGGTCGGTCTGCGTGACATCTCCCGTGACCACCGCGCGCGAGCCGAAGCCGATGCGCGTAAGGAACATCTTCATCTGCTCGATGGTGGTGTTCTGCGCCTCATCGAGGATGATGAAAGAGTCGTTCAACGAGCGGCCGCGCATGAAGGCGAGCGGCGCCACCTCGATGACGTTGCGCTCGATGAAGCGCGCCACGCGGTCGAAGCCCATCATCTCGTAGAGCGCGTCGTACATGGGCCGCAGATACGGATCGACCTTCTGCGTGAGATCCCCGGGCAGGAATCCCAGGCGCTCGCCCGCCTCGACCGCGGGCCGCACCAGCACGATGCGCCGCACCCGGTCCGCCTGCAGCGCCTCGCACGCGCATGCGACCGCAAGATAGGTCTTGCCGGTGCCGGCGGGCCCGATGCCGAAGGTGAGATCGCCGCCGCGGATGTGCGCCAGGTAGTCGCGCTGGTGCTTGCCGCGCGCGCGGATGCCGCCGCGCGGCACGTGCACGCCCTGCTCGCGCGAGTCCGCGTCCGCGGGCGGCTCGCCGGCCGCGCGGTCGCGCAGTGCCAGATGCACCCGCTCCGGAGTCACTTCCTCGGTGAGCGTGAGATCGAAGAGCTCGCGCAGCGTGTCCTCGGCGCTCGCGGCGAGCGCGCCGCTCACGCGGAAGCTGTCGCCACGGCGGCGGATGCGCACCCCGAGCCGCTCCTCGAGCAGGCGCAGGTTCTCATCCAGCGGTCCGCACAGGTTGGCGAGCCGGGTGTTGTCGTCGCCGCCGAGATCGAATTCCCGCTGCTCGCGTGGCGCTGAGGCAGTCACGGCCATTCAGCCGCAGGCCGCGAGCGGCGCGGCGCCGCTGAGGCGTCCGCGCAGGCTGTGCGCCAGCGCCGCGGTCACCTCGACGTCCGCGAAGCGGTCGATGAGCGCCGCGGGCCCGGCAAAGTTCACCCAGCGGTTGTTGGCGGTGCGGCCGGCGAGCTCGCGCGCGTTGCGCTTCGCGGGCCGCTCGATGAGCACACGCTGCCGTGTCCCTACCATCGACTCGCTGATGGCGCGCGCCTGGGCCTCGAGCTGCGCCTGCAGCCGCATCAGCCGCTCCTGCTTGACCTCGTGGCTCACTTCATCGGGAAGCGCAGCGGCGGGTGTGCCGGGGCGGCGGCTGTAGATGAAGCTGAAGGACTGGTCGAAGCCTACCTCGCGCGTGAGGGCCAGGGTCGCTGCGAAGTCGCGCTCGGTCTCTCCGGGGAAGCCGACGATGAAGTCCGAGGAGATCGAGATGCCGGGCCGCACGGCGCGCAGGCGCCGCACCTTATCCTTGAACTCGAGGCTGGTGTAGCCGCGCTTCATGAGCGCGAGCACCCGGTCGGAGCCCGACTGCACGGGCAGGTGCAGGTGATTGGCGAGCTGCGGCACGCTCGCGAAGGCCTCGATCAGGCTGTCGTTGAACTCGAGCGGGTGCGAGGTGGTGAAACGGATGCGCTCGATGCCGGGCACGCGTGCGACGTGATGAATGAGTGTCGCGAGGTCGACGCGCGCGCCGTCGGCCATGGGGCCCGAGTAAGCGTTGACGTTCTGGCCGAGGAGGGTCACCTCGGCGACGCCCTGGGCCGCGAGCGAGCGCACTTCCTCCAGCACCGAGTCGAAGCCGCGGCTCATCTCCTCCCCGCGCGTGTACGGCACGATGCAGAAGCTGCAGTATTTGCTGCAGCCTTCCATGATGGACACGAAGGCGCGCGCCCCTGCGGCGCGCGGCTCAGGGAGCGAATCGAATTTCTCGATCTCGGGGAAGCTGACGTCGACCTGCGCACGGCCCGTGCGCTCGAGGTCCGCGATCATCTGCGGCAGGCGGTGCAGTGTCTGGGGACCAAAGACCAGATCGACGAACGGCGCGCGCTCGGTGATGGCCTCGCCCTCCTGGCTCGCGACGCAGCCGCCCACGCCGATGATCAGCTCCCGACGGCGGCTCTTGAGAAGCCGCCACTCGCCGAGGAGCGAGAACACCTTCTCCTGCGCCTTCTCGCGCACCGAGCAGGTGTTCATCAGCAGCACGTCCGCCTCGCGCGGGTCGTCGGTGGCGGTGAGGCCGGCGCCGGCGTTGAGGACGTCCGCCATGCGGGCGGAGTCGTACTCATTCATCTGGCAACCGAAGGTTTTGATGAAGTAGCGGCGGGGCATGGTGAGGTCGATCGCCGAATTTTAAGGGCTCCGCTGGGGGCGCGCACGGCGAGCCGCTCGATCTGCCCGGAGCACACCATAAAAATTGAGGCAGGTCAGCGGCTTATCAAGGCCCCGGACTCTTGTCCTCCGTTGGCATCCAGCGGGAACGCCTGCATACTGGATAAAAAGGGGGTTGCCGTGCTCGTGTTCCGACCGACCTTCAGGAGGCCGGCGATGCCGTCCTCGCGCCCCGCGTACTTGGCAGCGGCGACGCTCGTACTGGTCTTCATCGCGTTTGCCCAGATCTCATTGGGATCGGAGAGCGCGACCGCTGTGCCTCCGGCGGAGGCGTTTGGGGCGCTGCCCGCAGACACCGATGTGGCGCTCAGCCCGGATGGCCGTCGGCTCGCTTGGGTGGACAACACCGAGCTCAAGGCGCACGTGGAGATGTTCGACGTCGACGCCCGCAAAACGCTGCGTATTCTCGCCCTGCAAAGCCGGTAAGCCGGTCGAGGTCGTGAAGCTGCCGGAGGAAGACCACTGGCTGTCGAGAGCGGAAACCCGCACGCAGCTGCTCCAGGCGCTCGAGAGCTTCCTCAAGCAGCATCTCTGGCCGCGCGTTTCCGGCGGGCGCGCGCTAGAACGGAATATCGTCGTCGAACTCCTCGCCTGAGCCGCCCCCGCCACCGCGGCCCGCTCCGCCTCCGCCCCCGCCACCACCGCCGGTGTCTTCGGCGAACTGATCGCGCCCGCCGCCCGAAGAGCCCGATCCGCCCGGCGCCATTCCGCCGCCGCCTGGGGCGCCGCCCCCGCCACCGCCGCGGCCGCCGAGCATCTGCAGGTCGTTGCCGACGATCTCAGTCGAGTAGCGCTCGTTGCCCTGTTTGTCCTGCCACTTGCGCGTGCGCAGGCTCCCCTCGATGTAGACCTGCGAGCCCTTGCGCAGGTACTCGCCGGCCACCTCGGCCAGGCGCCCGAAGAGCGCCACCCGATGCCACTCGGTGCGCTCCTGCTGCTCGCCGGTCTGCTTGTCGCGCCAGCTTTCACTGGTCGCCACGCGCAGGTTCGCGACGGTGGTGCCGGAAGGCATGGCCCGGGTCTCGGGATCCGCGCCCAGGTTGCCGATGAGGATGACTTTGTTGACTCCACGCGCCATGGTAAGGCCCTCGAGAATTCCGCTTGAGTGGGGCGTGGTCGGTAAGCAGCGCCCGCCGATAGTCGGCGCATTCTAGAGTAGCGGCGCAGGCCGCGCGAACCCCTTGAGGTGCGCCGCGCAGCCCCCAAATCGGGTCTCTACCCGCAGTTTTGCCGCGCGCAGCCCCGAGCTTTGGTCTCGGTGGGATCAGCGCGTAGAATTTCTGGTTCGATGCAGCAAATTCGCGTGCGCGGTGCGCGCACTCATAACCTGAAGAACCTGAGCCTCGACCTGCCGCGCGAGCGGCTGATCGTGGTCACGGGCTTGTCAGGCTCAGGCAAGTCCTCGCTGACCTTCGACACGCTCTATGCCGAGGGCCAGCGGCGCTACGTCGAGTCGCTATCGGCCTATGCGCGGCAGTTTCTCGCGACCATGGACAAGCCCGACGTCGACAGCATCGAGGGCTTGTCCCCGGCGATCGCCATCGAGCAGAAGGCGAGCTCGCACAACCCGCGCTCCACGGTCGGCACCGTAACCGAGATCTACGACTATCTGCGACTGCTCTATGCACGCGCCGGCACGCCGCGCTGCCCCGATCACGGCATCGACCTCTCGGCGCAGACGGTGAGCCAGATGGTCGACCAGGTGCTCAAGCTCCCCGAGGGCACGGCGGCGGCGCTGCTCGCGCCGATGGTCGCGCAGCGCAAGGGCGAGCACCTCGAGCTCCTCGAGGACCTCACGAGTCAAGGCTTCGTGCGCGTGCGCATCGATGGCCGGATTCACGAGCTCGACGCGCTGCCCGCGCTCGACGGCAGGAAGAAGCACGACATCGAGGCAGTAGTCGACCGCGTGCGGGTGCGGCCCGATGCGGCGCAGCGCCTGGCGGAGTCGTTCGAGACGGCGCTGCGGCTCTCGGGAGGACTCGCGCAACTGATCTTTCTCGAGAGCGAAGAGCGCGCGGCGCTGACCTTCTCGAGCCGGCACGCCTGTCCGGTGTGCGGCTACAGCGTGCCGCCGCTCGAGCCGAAGCTGTTCTCCTTCAACAATCCCGCGGGCGCCTGCCCCGGCTGCGACGGCCTCGGCGTCGAGGAGTTCTTCGATCCGCAGCGTGTGGTACTGCATCCGCACCTGTCGCTCGCCGGCGGCGCGGTACGCGGCTGGGACCGGCGCAACGATCTCTACTTCCATCTCATCCAGGCGCTCAGCGCCCACTACGGCTTCGACATCGAGACGCCGTGGACGGAGCTGCCCGAGCGCGTGCGCCACGTGCTGCTCAATGGCAGCGGCACGGAGGCGATCGAGTTCAGCGACCGCGGGCAATCCGGACGGCGCGTCCGGCGGCGCCATCCCTTCGAAGGAATCCTGCCGAATCTCACGCGCCGTTACCGCGAGACATCCTCGCCGATGGTGCGCGAGGAGCTCGCGCGCTACCTGAGCCTGCGGCCCTGCCCCGACTGCCAGGGCACGCGCTTGAATCGCGCCGCGCGCTTCGTGTTCGTCGCGGATCGAAGCCTCCCGGAAGTGGCCCACCTGACGGTGGGCCGGGCGCTCGAGCTCCTGCGCAGCCTCGACCTCGCCGGCTGGCGCGGCGAGGTCGCAGCCAGGATCCTCAAGGGCATGATCGAGCGGCTGGCGTTCCTGGTCGACGTCGGACTCGAGTACCTGACGCTCGATCGCAGCGCCGAGACCCTCTCGGGCGGGGAATCTCAGCGCATTCGCCTAGCGAGCCAGGTCGGCTCGGGGCTCACCGGCGTCATGTACATACTGGACGAGCCCTCGATCGGGCTGCACCAGCGCGACAACCGACGGCTGCTGGCGACGCTCAAGCAGCTGCGCGACCTCGGCAACACGGTCATCGTGGTCGAGCACGACGAGGAGGCGATCCGCGCGGCCGATCACGTCGTCGACCTGGGTCCCGGTGCCGGCGCCCACGGCGGACACCTGGTGGCTCAAGGGTCGCCGCGCGAGATCGAGGCGGCGTCCGCCTCGATCACCGGCCAGTATCTCTCGGGCCGGCGGCGCATCCAGGTGCCGTCCTTACGCATCCGGCCCGCGCCGGACCGGCAGATCCGCATCGTGGGTGCGCGCGGCAACAATCTGCGCAACGTCACGGCCGAGATTCCCCTCGGCCTCCTCACCTGCGTGACCGGCGTGTCGGGATCGGGCAAGTCGACGCTCATCGTCGATACGCTGTTCGGCCACACCGCGGCGCGCCTCAACGGCGCGCGCGTCGAGGCCGCGCCGTGCGACCAGATCGAGGGCCTGGGCGAGATCGATCGGGTGATCGACATCGACCAGAGCCCGATCGGGCGCACGCCGCGCTCGAACCCCGCGACCTACACGGGCCTGTTCGCCCCGCTGCGCGAGCTGTTCGCGGCGGTGCCCGAGGCACGCGCGCGTGGTTACGACGCCGGGCGTTTCAGCTTCAACGTCAAGGGCGGGCGCTGCGAGGCCTGTCAGGGAGACGGCGTCATCCGCGTGGAGATGCACTTCCTGCCCGATGTCTACGTGCCCTGCGATGTCTGCAAAGGACAACGCTACAACCGCGAGACTCTCGAGATCCGCTACCGCGGCAAGAACATCCACGAGGTGCTCGAGCTCACGGTCGAGGAGGCGCTGCGCTTCTTCCAGAACGTGCCCGCCGCCGCGAGCAAGCTCCAGACGCTCGCCGACGTCGGGCTCTCCTACGTGCGGCTCGGGCAGAACGCCACGACGCTCTCCGGCGGCGAGGCGCAGCGGGTGAAGCTCTCGCGCGAGCTCGCCAAGCGCGCCACCGGGCGCACGCTCTACATCCTCGACGAGCCCACCACCGGGCTGCACTTCCACGACGTCGAGCAGCTGCTGCACGTGCTGCACCGCTTACGCGACGAGGGCAACACCATCGTCGTGATCGAGCACAACCTCGATGTCATCAAGACGGCCGACTGGGTCATCGACTTAGGTCCGGAGGGTGGCGAAGGGGGCGGCGAGGTCATCGCGACCGGCACTCCCGAGACGATCGCTGCGAATGAGCGCTCCTACACCGGCGCCTTCCTCCGGCCCCTGCTCGCGCGCGATGACGAGCGCCGTGCAGCGGTCGGCGCATAGGGATGAATACGCATCGCTCCCGAATCCCGTCCCGTGTAATTTTGGCCGTGGCTTCCTGAGGTCCAGTCGCATGTAAGTGACTGATTTAATTAACCTATCGGAATGGCCATAACGCGATTGCAAATGCGAACTGTTCTCATCCATAATTCCATCCATGGACGCCCTAGCTGCTCCCACCGGGCTCGCTCTTGATCCCGGCTTCGTGAGTCTTGCCGCGCTCCCTCCCGGCAGCGCCGGGCGGGTCGTCAGCGTTGGCGCGGGTAAGGGCGCCCTGTCACCGCTCGAGCGGCGGCTCCTCGAATTCGGCTTCGTGAGCGGGGAGCATGTCGAGGTCCTCGCCGAGGCGCGCCCAGGCCGCGATCCCTTCGTGGTGCGCGTCGGCCATACCACGCTCGCCCTGCGCCGGCGCGAGGCCCAGAGCATCGTCATCGAGCTGCAACGCTCCGGATCGGGCGCCTCAGCCCCGGGCGCAGCCCGCGCTCCATGAACGCCCCGGCGACCGCGGCTGTCGCGGCGCCGCAGATCAGTCTCTCCCTGGTCGGCGTGCCGAACTGCGGCAAGACCGCGCTCTTCAACCGCCTCACCGGCAGCCGCCAGAAAGTCGCCAACTATCCGGGCGTGACCGTCGAGCGCAAGGAAGGCCGGCTCCTGGGCCCGCGCACCGGCCGCAGCTATCGGGTGGTGGACCTCCCGGGCGCGTACAGCCTCGAGCCCACGACCCTCGATGAGGCCATCGCGCGTGACGTCGTCCTCGGCCGCCATGCGGTCGAGCCGGCACCCGATCTGCTGGTGTGCGTCGTCGATGCCACGAACCTGCGCCTCAACCTGCGCCTGGTGCTCGAGCTCAGGCGCCTCGGCGTGCCCATGATCGTCGCACTCAACATGAGCGACGTCGCCGCGCAGCGGGGCTATCGCTTCGATCGCGCGGCGCTCGAGCGTGCGCTCGGCGTCCCGGTCGTGCCCACGGTCGCCATCCGCGCCGGCGGCGAGCGCGAGCTGGTCGAAGCGATCGACACCTTTGGATTCGCGGACGCCGCGCGCGCACGGCGGCCCACCGAGGCGCCGCCCCCCGCCAGCGCCGCGGACATCGAGGCCATGCAGCGCGAGGTGCGCCGCCTGCTGAGCGAGATCGGCTATCGCGTGCCGGCGCGCGCGGCGATGCTCGCGCGGCTCGATGCCGTGGTTCTCAATCCCGTGGCAGGCCCCCTGCTGCTCGCCGTCGTGCTGTTCCTCATGTTCCAGGCGGTGTTCAGCTGGGCCAAGGCCCCGCAGGCCTGGATCAACTCCGGCGTCGCCGCGCTCAGCAGCTCGCTGGCGGCGGTGCTGCCCGCGGGACCCCTGCGCGGACTGCTGCTCGATGGCGTGATCGCCGGAACCGGCAGCGTGCTGGTGTTCCTGCCGCAGATCCTGATCCTGTTCCTCTTCATCCTCGCGCTCGAGGACTCCGGCTACCTGCCGCGCGCGGCGTTCATGCTCGACCGGCTCATGAGCCGGGTGGGACTCTCCGGGCGCGCCTTCATTCCGCTGCTCTCGAGCTTCGCCTGTGCCATCCCGGGGATCATGGCGACGCGCACCATCCCTTCCTCACGCGACCGGCTCGCGACCATCATGATCGCGCCGCTCATGACGTGCTCGGCGCGGCTGCCCGTGTACGCGCTACTGATCGGCGCCTTCATTCCCCAGCGGGAGCTCGGTCCCGTGAATCTGCGCGGACTGGTGCTGTTCGCCCTCTACATCGCCGGCGTCGTGAGCGCGCTCGCGGTCGCCTTCGTGCTCAAGCGCGCCATGATGCGCGGCGAATACCGGCCGCTGCTGCTCGAGCTCCCCGAGTACCGCTGGCCGCATCTATCGAACCTGGTGCTGGGACTGTGGGAGCGCACCAAGATCTTCCTCACGCGCGTCGGCACCATCATCCTCACGCTCATGGTGGTGCTGTGGTTCCTCGCGAGCTTTCCGGCGCCGCCGCCCGGCGCGCCGGGACCCGCCATCCAGTACAGCGTCGCCGGGCTCCTGGGCCGCGGCCTCGAGTATCTGTTCGCGCCGATCGGCTTCAACTGGCAGATCTCGATCGCGCTCGTGCCAGGACTCGCGGCGCGCGAGGTCGCGGTGAGCGCGCTCGGCACCGTCTACGCGATGTCGGGCTCGAGCGACGTCGCCGGTGCGCTCGCGCCGATCATCAGCCAGACCTGGAGTCTCGCCACGGGGCTGTCGCTGCTCGCCTGGTACATATTTGCGCCGCAGTGCCTCTCCACACTCGTGGTGGTCAAGCGCGAGACCAACTCCTGGACCTATCCGCTCGCCATGGCAGGCTACCTGTTTGCGCTCGCCTACCTCGGGGCACTCGTGACCTATCGCGTGGCGCTGGCCCTCGGCGCCGGAGCGCCGCCCGCGTGAGCGGGGTAGCGTCATGAGCCTGGCGGTGCAGGGTGTGCTCGTGGGCGTGGTGGTTGTCGCGTGCGTCATCTACAGCGCCTGGCGGCTCGCCTCGCTCAAGTTTCGTCTGCGGCTGATCGATGCGCTGGGCGCTTTGCCCCCGGTGCTGACCGCGCGGTGGCTGGCGGCGCTGCGGCAACGCACGCTCGCGCAGCTCGCCGGCGGCTGCGCCGGCTGCGCCGCGGGGGGCGGACTCACGCAGGACGCGGCGGCGCGCCCGAATCAAACACCTGGTGCACTTCGCCGTTGACGATGCGTTCCTGGTAGTTGCCGCGCGTATAGCCTCCGACCACGCGGCGCCAGAAACGCACGGCATCCGCATTGCGCAGGTACTCGGTGATCTCCCAGCGCCCGGCGAAGCGGTTGAGGATCAGCTCCACTGCGCTCCGTCCCACGCCGAGGCGGCGCCGCGCACGGGTGATGAAGAATTCCGCCATGCGGTAGTCGGTGCGCGGCCGCGGGAGCGGCGCGGGACTGGCGCGCAGCACGCGCGCGAAGCCCACGGGCTCGTTGCCCTTCAGGATCACCAGCGGGAAGGTATTGGGATCGCCGAACCAGTGTGCGATCTGGTCGCCCTCGCGGTGCCCGATCTCTCCCAGCGCGGGAAACAGCCCGGTGCCGGGATTCAAATCATCGAGATAGTCGCGATAGACGCTCTGGATCCAGAGCCGGTCGGCCGGCTGGGCGCGTGCATCGCGCACACTGACAGTCACCGCGGACATCGCTTGGGGCCCAGAATGACGCGGCCCGGACGGCTCGCGCTTGCGCTCCGTCCGGGCCGCGGTTTTCAGCCGTAAGCCGTGAAGACTTACTGCTTCGGCGGCGGCGTCTGCTCGGCCGGTGCAGCGGGAGCGGCAGCGGCGCCAGCAGCGGGCGCGGCAGCAGCGCCCTCGGCGGGAGCCGCGGTGCCGGCGGCCGGAGCGGCAGCCTGTTCAGCAGGGGCAGCGGGAGCCGCGGCCGGGGCAGCAGCCGGAGCAGGAGGAGTGGCAGCGCTCTCTGGGCCTGCGGCTTCCTGCTTCGCGCAGGCCGTCAGCATCAGCGCCGCAACGATTGCGCTAAGAGCAAGTTTGGTGTTCATTGATAATTTCCCCGAAGGAAGCAAGAGTTGTGTGGGTAAGGCCACGGCCGGGTAGAGGCCGTTCCGGACTCTCATTCGAGCCGCGGAGAACGCAAATTCTATAGAAGTCCCGGTACGATTGGAAAGTGCCGCGGGCTGCGCGCAGGCCGCGCTGTCGGGCCGGTGCGACAGGACCGCCGCGCTTGTGGCTGACGGGAGACAAACGAATGTCCGACATAGAACCCGTCCCCGGTCTGACGAGACTCCTCGAGGAGTCCTTCGCTCCGCACCTGGCGGCGCTCTGCGACCGAGCCGCCCAGGCCCTCACGGCCTGTGGCTTCGCGGGGTTGCTGGTGCATTCGGGCTCGGCGCTCACGGTCTTCGAGGACGACCGCACCTATCCTTTCGTGGCGCATGCCCCCTTCAAGGTGTGGGCTCCCCTCTCCGAGGCGCCCGATTCCTTCATCTGGTTCGAGCCCGGCGCGCGGCCGCGGCTGATCCTGCATCAACCCCGGGACTACTGGTACAAGCCCGCGGAACTGCCGCGCGGCTACTGGGTGCGGCATTTCGACGTGCTCCCGGCCGTCGACGCCGTCGCCGCGCGCGCGGCCTTACCCCGGGATCTGTCCCGGGCGGCCTATATCGGCGACGCCACGCCTGAGATCACCGCCTGGGGACCGGCGGCGGTGAATCCGCGCGCGCTCATGCGCCGGCTAGATTACGACCGGGCGGTCAAGAGTCCCTACGAGCTTCACTGCATGCGGGCCGCGAATCGCCTCGGCGCGCACGGACATCTCGCGGCCACGCGCGCCTTCGAGGCCGGGGCCTCCGAGTTCGAGATCGAGCTCGAGTTTCTCACCGCCTGCGGCCGGCGCGAGCAGGAATTGCCCTATAACCCCATCATCGCCTTGAACGAAGGCGGCTCGGTGCTGCACTACCAGGTGCTCAACAAGCGCCCGCCGCGCGAGCGCCACTCGCTGCTGATCGACGCCGGCGCGGAATTCGCCGGCTACGCGAGCGACATCACCCGCACCCATTCGTTCCAGGACGCGGACTTTCGCGCCCTCATCGCCCGCATGGACGAGATGCAGCTGCGCCTGTGCGCAAGCGTGCGCGCCGGGGTCGACTGGCGCGACGTGCACCTCGAGGCCCATGCCCACACCGGGCGGCTGCTCAAGGACGCCGATCTCATCCGCTGCGGCGGCGACGAAGCGGTCGCCACGGGGGTCACCAAGGTGTTCCTCCCCCACGGCATCGGGCACCTGCTCGGTCTCGAGGTGCACGACGTCGGTGGATTCATGAAGGCCCGCGGCGACGGCGACATCCCCCGCCCCGAGGGTCACCCCTACCTGCGGCTGACGCGCGTCCTCGAGAGCGGCTTCGTCGTCACCATGGAGCCCGGTATCTACTTCATCCCGCAGCTGCTCGAGGCCGCACGGGCCGACGACCAACAAAGCAGCCGGATCAACTGGCCGCGCGTTGCGGGGCTCATGAAGTTCGGCGGCATCCGCATCGAGGACAACCTGGCCATCACGGCCGCGGGCTGCGAGAACCTGACGCGCGACGCCTTCCGGGCCGCCAGCTCCGCCGCTAGCTAGCTCAGAGAACGCTAGACTGTCTCTCTAAAGAGACAATTCTAGCGCTTTGACAGCAGATCCTTAATATCCTGCAACAGTGCCTCAGTCTTCGTGGGCGCCGGCGGGGGCGCATTCGCTGCCGGCGGCGGGGCACGCTTCAGCTGATTGATGCCTTTGATGACGATGAAGATCGAGAAGGCGATCACCACGAACTCGAAGACCGTCTGGATGAAGGCCCCGTACTTCAGAAGCACGGGCTTGCCCGCCGCGTTCGTCGCAATCTGGAACGACAGCTCGCTGAAGTTCACGCTCCCGAGGATCGGCGACAGCGCCGGCATGATCACGTCGCCGACGAGCGAGGCGACGATTTTCCCGAACGCTCCGCCGATCACGACACCGACCGCAAGGTCGATGACGCTGCCCTTCATTGCAAATTCTTTGAACTCAGAAGCGAAACTCATGCGGGCCTCCTCCCCTCGAACACCGGTCGTATCGCCGGGTGAGCTTCTGAGCGTATCGGATGGCCTCCGGGGGAGGCAAACGCGCGCCCTCACAATGCGCGCGTGCAGGCCGCACGACTCGAGGCGAGCCGGGCGCGTCTGGGGTCAGGCGGGAAGGATCAGGCCGGGGCTTTCTTCCGACGGGTGCGCTTCTTCGGCTCCTCGGCGGGCTCAGCGGAGGGCTTTGCCTTAGGCTCGGCCTTTGCCTCGGTCTTGGCCGGGGCCTCTGCCGCCTTGCCCTTCGCCCTGGCGCGGCGAGGGGCCTTCTTTCCCTCCTCCGCGAGCGGCTGCTCGGTGGCCGCCGCCGCCGGTCCCTCGACGAGCTGCATGAGGGCCATCGGCGCGGAGTCGCCCGGCCGCGGCACCATGCGCAGGATGCGCGTGTACCCGCCGGGCCGTGCCCTGAAGCGGGGACCCAGGTCCGCGAACAGCTTCTCCACCACCCCCGCGTCGCGCAGCCGCGCATACGCCAGGCGTCGGTTGGCCTCCTCGTCGCTCTTGGCGAGCGTGATGAGCGGCTCGACCACCCGCCGCAGCTCCTTCGCCTTCGGGAGTGTCGTGCGGATGGTCTCGTGCCGCAGCAGCGAGACCGACATGTTGCGCATCAGCGCATGGCGGTGCGAGCTGTTGCGCGACAGCTGCCGGCCGGAGAGATGGTGACGCATAGTTCCTCTTGGCGGAAAAAGCCTGCGGCGATTTTCTGTCGGTCGAAAGCCGCCTGCGGCGCTTTCGACTCGCGGGCAAGAGGCGTGACTCTTGCCCGCGCCGCAGGCCAGTCCCAGCTAGTTAAATGACTTCCCGGCCTTCCTCGTGCTTCAGCCCCGGCGGCGGCCAGCCGTCGAGCCGCATGCCGAGCATCAGCCCGTGGCTCTGCAGCACTTCCTTGATCTCGGTGAGCGACTTCTTGCCGAGATTCGGCGTGCGCAGCAGCTCCACCTCGGTCCGCTGCACCAGATCGCCGATGTAGTGGATGTTCTCGGCCTTGAGGCAGTTGGCGCTGCGCACGGTGAGCTCGAGCTCGTCCACCGGACGCATCAGGATCGGATCGAACTGCATCTCGGAGACCTTGGTCGCGGCCTCTTCCTCGCCCTGCAGATCGATGAACACCGACAGCTGGTCCTTGAGGATCGCGCCGGCGCGGCGGATGGCCTCCTCCGCGTCGATCGTGCCGTTGGTCTCGATGTCGATGACCAGCTTGTCGAGGTCGGTGCGCTGCTCGACGCGCGCCGCATCCACCGCATAGGTGACGCGTCGCACCGGCGAGAAGGAGGCATCGAGCTGCAGACGGCCGATCGGGCGTGTCTGCTCCTCGAAGGCCACCCGCGAGGCCGCCGGCCGGTAGCCGCGGCCGCGCTCGACGCGCAGCGTCATGGCCAGCTCGCCCGCCTTGGTGAGGTTGGCGATCACGAGCTCCGGGTTCACGACCTCGATGTCGTGATCGACCTGGATGTCGCCGGCGGTGACCGGGCCCGGGCCCTTCTTGTGCAGGCGCAGCTCGGCGCTTTCGCGCGAGTGCATCCTCAGCGCCACCGACTTCAGGTTGAGCAGGATGTCCACCACGTCCTCCTGCACGCCCTCGATGCTGGTGTACTCGTGCAGCACGCCGTCGATCTCGACCTCGGTGACGGCGCTGCCCGGCATCGAGGACAGCAGCACGCGGCGCAAGGCGTTGCCGAGCGTATGGCCGAAGCCGCGCTCGAACGGCTCGATCACCACGCGCGCCTGGCGCGGCGCGATCGGCTGCACCTTCACCACCCGGGGTCTCAGGAACTCGCTTACAGAACCCTGCATTGCAGTTTCACCTTGCCGGCAGCTTGAGGCCGGCGCAAACACGAAAAATTCGCTTACTTCGAGTACAGCTCGACGACCAGGTTCTCGTTGATGTCGGGCAGGACGTCGTCCCGGCCCGGCGCCGACTTGAACAAGCCGCGAAACTCCTTGTCGTTGACCTCGACCCAGTCGGGCAGCCCCACCTGCTGCGCGACGTTGAGCGCGCTCTGGATGCGCAGCTGCTTACGCGACTTCTCGCGCACCTGCACGATGTCGCCGGCCTTCACCTGGTAGGAGGCGATGGTCACGGGCCTCTCGTTCACGGCGATCGCCTTGTGGCTCACCAGCTGCCGTGCCTCGGCGCGCGTCGCGGCGAAGCCCATGCGGTACACGACGTTATCGAGGCGGCACTCCAGCAGCCGCAGCAGCGTCACACCGGTGGCGCCCTTGGTCCGCGCAGCCGCCTTGTAGTAGTTGCTGAACTGCCGCTCCAGCACGCCGTACATGCGCCGCAGCTTCTGCTTCTCGCGCAGCTGCAGGCCGTAGTCGGAGAGCCGCTGGCGGCGCTCGCCCTTGATGCCGCCGGGCGGCACGGTGAACTTGCACTTGTTCTCGAGCGGCTTGACGCCCGACTTCAGGAACAGATCCGTGCCCTCGCGCCGAGCGAGCTTGCACTTTGGACCGGTGTAACGCGCCATAGTTTCCTCGTTGCCTCTACACGCGGCGCTTCTTGGGCGGACGACATCCGTTGTGCGGAATGGGCGTCACGTCCGAGATGCTGGTGATCTTGAGCCCGCAGTTGTTGAGCGCGCGCACCGCGGATTCGCGCCCTGGGCCGGGACCGCCGACGCGCACCTCGACGTTCTTCACGCCGTGCTCCTGTGCGGCCGTGCCGGCCTTCTCGGCCGCGACCTGCGCCGCGAACGGCGTCGACTTGCGCGAGCCGCGAAAGCCGCAGCCGCCTGCGGTCGCCCACGAGAGCGTGTTCCCCTGGCGGTCGGTGATCGTGATGATCGTGTTGTTGAAGGAGGCATGCACGTGCGCGATCGCATCGAGCACGTTCTTGCGCGCCTTCTTCGGCTTCTTGGCGACCGCCGCCGCCGCGGGAGCCGCGCCTGCCGCCGGCGCCGCCGCCGGGGCCGCTGCGGGCTTCGTCTCGGGTTTCTGCTGTTCAGCCATGCTTTATGCCTTTCCCGGCGGGGCGTTGAGCTTCACCGCCTGCTTGCGCGGTCCCTTGCGGGTGCGCGCGTTGGTACGCGTGCGCTGGCCGCGCACCGGGAGTCCCCGGCGATGGCGGATGCCGCGCCAGGAACCCAAGTCCATGAGCCGCTTGATGTTCATCGACACCTCGCGCCGCAGGTCGCCCTCGACCGCGTATTTGGCGACGGCTGAGCGGATCGCGTTCACCTCCACTTCGGTGAGATCCTTCACCTTGGTGGCCGGGTTGACGCCGGCGGCTTCGCAGGCGGCGTGCGCACGCGCGCGGCCCACGCCGTAGATGTGCGTGAGCCCGACCCACACGTGCTTGTTCATCGGGATGTTGATACCAGCTATGCGTGCCATGTGTGCCTTACCTCAACCCTGGCGCTGCTTGTGGCGCGGGTCCGAGCAGATGACGTAGACCACGCGCCGGCGGCGCACGATCTTGCAGTTCTTGCAGATCTTCTTGACCGACGGACGTACTTTCATTGACTAACCACCCGATCCCGTTCGCCCGTAGCCGAGCAAGTTGGCCTTCTTGAGGAGTCCCGGGTAGTGATGCGACATCATGTGCGCGTTGAGCTGCGACATGAAGTCCATCACCACCACCACGACGATGAGCAGCGAGGTGCCGCCGAAGCGGAACGGCACGCCGTACCAGGAAATGAGGATCTCCGGGATCAGGCACACCGCGGTTACGTACAGCGCGCCCCACAGCGTCAGGCGCGTCAGCACCTGATCGATGTACTCGGCGGTCTGCTGACCCGGGCGGATGCCGCGCACGAAGGCGCCGGATTTCTTGAGGTTCTCGGCGGTGTCGCGCGCGTTGAACACCAGCGCGGTGTAGAAGAAGCAGAAGAAGATGATCAGCACCGCGTAGATCACCAGATGCAGCGGCTGGCCGTAGCCGAGCGCGGCGGCCACCTCCTGCATGAAGCCCGAGATCGGGCCCTCGGCGCTGGCACCGAAGAAGCTCGCGAGCGTCGCCGGGAACAGCAGCAGGCTCGAGGCAAAGATCGGCGGAATGACGCCCGACATGTTGATCTTGAAGGGCAGGTGAGTGCTCTGGCCCGCGTACATGCGCCGGCCCACCTGGCGCTTGGCGTAATCGACCGGGATGCGCCGCTGCGCGCGCTCCATGAACACCACGAAGGCGGTGACGCCCACCACCAGGAACAGCAGCGCGAGCGCCACCGGTCCCGGCATCTCACCGTTGCTCACGGCCTCCATGGTGTTGCCCACGGCTCCGGGGAGACCGGCGACGATGCCGGAGAGAATGATCATCGAGATGCCGTTGCCGATGCCGCGCTCGGTGATCTGCTCACCGAGCCACATGAGGAACATGGTTCCCGTGGTCATGGTGACGGTGGCGATCATCAGGAAGGGCCAGCCGGTGATCAGCGTCAGGCCGCCCTTGACGAGCGCGCCGGCGGCGGCGAACGACTGGAATGCGGCCAGGATCACGGTGCCGTAGCGCGTGTACTCGGTGATCTTGCGCCGGCCCGACTCGCCTTCCTTGCGCAGCTCCATGAGCGTCGGCACCACCATCGACATCATCTGGATGATGATCGAGGCGGAGATGTAGGGCATCACGCCCATGGCGAAGATCGACAGGCGCGACAGCGCCCCGCCCGAGAACAGGTTGACGATCCCGAGGATGGTGTTGGACTTGTCACCGAAGAAGCGCGCGACCTCGGCCGGATTGATGCCCGGCACCGGGATGAAGGTGCCGATGCGGTACACCACCAGTGCGCCGATCAGGAAGAAGATGCGGCTGCGGATCTCCCCGAAACGGGCAGCGTCGCCGAGCGTTGCGGCCGGATTGCTGAAGGGAGTGTTCGCCATGCCCGTTGCGGTTCCGTTACGCCCCGGCCTTGCCGGCCGCGGCTTCTGCGACCTTGCCGGTCGCGGCTTCTTCGACCTTGCCGCCCGCGGCCTCGATCGCCGCACGCGCACCCTTGGTGGCCGCCACGCCCTTGAGAGTCACGGCCTTCTTGAGCTCGCCCGACAGCACTACCTTGGCGCGCTCGGTCGAGGGCGGCACGACACCGGCCTTCTTCAGCGCCTCGAGATCGACGACCGCGGCCTCGACCTTGGCGAGCTCGTGCAGGCGCACCTCGGCGCGGCTCTTCTTGATGTCGGAGCGGAAGCCGACCTTGGGCATGCGGCGCTGCAGCGGCATCTGGCCGCCTTCGAAGCCCACCTTGTGGTAACCGCCCTTGCGGGCGCGCTGTCCCTTGGTGCCGCGGCCGCAGGTCTTGCCCTGGCCGGCGGAGGCTCCGCGTCCGACGCGCAGCCGCGCACGGCGGGCGCCGGGGGCGGGTTTCAGGGTATTGAGTCGCATAGGCTTCAGGCGCCTTTCCGGGCAGCGCCCGTCGGTGCGGCATCGCCTTCGATCCTCAGGAGGTGCACGGCCGCGCGGATCATGCCGCGGTTCTGCGGCGTGTCGCTCACCGTCACGCTCTGACGGATGCGGCGCAGCCCGAGTCCGCGCGCGGACGCCCGGATGCTCGCGAGCTGTCCGGCCAGGCTCTTCACCAGTGTCACTTTCAGTGTCTTGTCCGCCATGATGCTCTAGCCCGTGATCTCTTCGAGGCTCTTGCCGCGCTTCGCCGCGATCTCCTCGGGCGAGCGGATCTTGGCGAGCGCGTTGATGGTCGCGCGCACCACGTTGATCGGGTTGCGCGAGCCGTAGCTCTTGGCGAGCACGTTGCGCACGCCCGCGCACTCGAGCACCGCGCGCATGCCGCCGCCGGCGATGACGCCGGTACCGTCGGAGGCCGGCTGCATGTAGACGCGCGTCGCGCCGTGCGCGCCGGTGATCGCGTAGTGCAGCGAATCGTTGCGCAGTGCCACGTTGATCAGATTCTTGCGCGCCTGGGTCATGGCCTTGGAGATCGCCACCGGCACCTCGCGCGCCTTGCCGAAACCGTAGCCGACGCGCCCGGCGGTGTCGCCGACCACCGTCAGCGCGGTGAAGCCGAACTGACGGCCGCCCTTGACCACCTTCGCGGTGCGATTCACTGCGACGAGCTTCTCGATGAACTCGTCCGCCGGCTGGCCCTTTTCCGCTCTCGCCATATGGTGTTACCTGCTCAGAATTCAAGACCCGCTTCGCGGGCCGCATCCGCGAGCGCCTTGACGCGCCCGTGGAACTGGAAACCGGAACGGTCGAACGCCACCTTGCTCACCCCGGCCGCCTTGGCCTTCTCGGCGATCGCACGCCCGACGGCCTTGGCCGCCTCGACGTTGCCGGTGGCCTTCAAGCCCTCGCGCACCTTCTCCTGCACGGTCGAGGCGGCGGCGATCACCTTCGCGCCTGCCGCGGTCGTGACCTGGGCGTAGATGTGCTTCGGCGTGCGATGCACGGTGAGGCGCGCGACGCCCAGATCGCGGATGTGCGAGCGGGTCTTGACCGCGCGCCGCAGCCGCCGCTCCTTCTTGGTCGTGCTCATTTCTTCTTCCCCTCTTTCAGGGTGATCTGCTCGCCGACGTAGCGCACCCCTTTGCCCTTGTAGGGCTCGGGCGGGCGCACGTCGCGGATCTCCGCCGCCACCTGGCCGACCTTCTGCCGGTCGATGCCCTTGACGATGATCTCGGTCTGGCTCGGGGTCTCGATGCTGATGCCTTCCGGGATGGGGAAATTCACCGGGTGGGAGAAGCCGAGCGTGAGATTGAGTGTCTTGCCCTGGAGCTGGGCGCGAAAGCCCACGCCGACCAGCTCGAGCTTCTTCTCGTAGCCCCGGGTGACGCCGCGCACCATGTTGGCAAGATGTGCGCGCGTGGCGCCGGCGCGCGTGCGCGCCAGGTCCGGGTCGGCGAAGCTCACCTTGAGCTTCTTGTCCGTCTGCGCCACCGTGACGCCGGCGGTGAGCGGCAGGCTGAGGCTCCCCTTGGCGCCCTTGATGGTCACCGCCTCGGCGGCAATGGTGGCGGTCACGCCCTGAGGCAGCTCGACCGGTGCTTTGGCGATTCTCGACATGATGGCTCTCTACATCAGGCGACGATGCACAGGACTTCGCCGCCCTGTCCGATCGAGCGCGCCTGCTTGTCGGTCATGACGCCCTTGGGGGTCGAGACGATCACCGTTCCCATGCCCCCGAGGATCTTCGGCAGCTGGTCCTTGCCGCGGTAGATGCGCAGCCCCGGACGGCTGACGCGCTCCAGGCGGTCGATCACCGGCCGGCCCTCGAAGTACTTGAGGCCTATGGTGAGGCGCGGATGGCCGCCGTCGGCGTCGAGACGGAAGTCGGCGATGTAGCCCTCCTCCTTCAGCACCTTGACGATGGCGGTCTTCAGCCGCGAGGAGGCGAGCTGCACCTCACTCTTGCCGGCACTCTGGCCGTTACGGATGCGGGTGAGAAGATCAGCAACAGGATCGGTCATGCTCATGGCCAGCCCCTCACCAGCTCGCCTTCGCGAGGCCCGGAATCTCACCGCGCGCGGCCGTCTCGCGAATCTTGACCCGTGACAGGCCGAACTTGCGGTACACGCCGCGCGAGCGGCCCGTGATGGCGCAGCGCTTGCGCTGGCGCGACGGGCTCGCGTCCCGCGGCTGCGACTGCAGCGCCGCCTGGGCCGCGGCGCGCTCCTCGGGGGAGGTCCGGGGGCTGCGAATCAGCTCCTTGAGCTTCCTGCGCTTCGCCGCGTACTTTTTCACGACACGTGCGCGACGCTTCTCGCGCTCGACCATGCTCGTCTTTGCCATAGACTATGCGGTTCCTGTGGTCCGGTTACTTCCGGAACGGGAAGTTGAATGCCTCGAGCAACGCTCGGCCGTGACGGTCGTCCTTCGCCGTCGTAGTAATGGTGATGTCCATGCCCCGGACCTGGTCGATCTGGTCGTACTGGATCTCGGGGAAAATGATCTGCTCCTTGACGCCGAGCGAAAAATTCCCCTGGCCGTCGAAGGAGCGCGGCGACACGCCGCGGAAGTCGCGGATGCGCGGCATCGCGATGCTGATGAGGCGATCGAGGAACTCGTACATGCGCGTTCCCCGCAGCGTCACCTTGGCGCCGACCGCGAGTCCCGCGCGGATCTTGAAGGAGGCGATCGCCTTGCGCGACTTGGTCACGAGCGGCTTCTGCCCGGTGATCTTGATGAGATCCGCGACCGCCGCGTCCATGACCTTCTTGTCGGCGACCGCCTCGCCGACGCCCATGTTGACCGTGATCTTGGTGATGCGCGGCACCTGCATCACGTTGTCGATCTTGAGCTCCGAGCGCAGCTTCGGCACGACCTGCTCGCGGTAGTACTGCTGCAGCCGCGGCGGCGCCGTGCGCTGGTCAGCCACGCGGTGCCCGTGCGCCGCAGACTGCTTGCCGGCCTGGCCTTCCGCCTGCTTCTCGGGCTTGGCCGCCTGCTTCTCGGGCTTGGCCGCCGGCTTCTCGGGCCTGGCTGCCTGCTTCTGCTTGCCGGCGGGCTTGCCGGCTTCTTTGCCTGCAGCTGCTTCAGACATCGAGCATCTCTCCATTCGATTTGAAGAAGCGCACGCGCTTGCCGTCAGCAAGCGTTCTGATGCCGACGCGATCGCCCTTCTTGGCGGACGGGTTCCAGATCGCGACCTTGGAGGCCGCCAGCGGCATCTCCTTCTCGATGATGCCGCCCTGCTTATTGGCCTGCGGGTTGGGCTTCTGGTGCTTCTTGACGCGGTTGATGCTCTCGATCACGACGCGCCCGTCGGCCAGCACCTGCAGCACCGCACCCTTGCGGCCCTTGTCGCGCCCGGAGAGCACCACCACCTGGTCGCCCTTGCGGATCTTGTTCATTCAGAGGACCTCGGGGGCCAGCGAGATGATCTTCATGAACTGCACGTTGCGCAGCTCACGCGTCACGGGCCCGAAGATGCGCGTGCCGATCGGCTCGAGCTTGTTGGTGAGCAGCACGGCCGCGTTGCCGTCGAAGCGGATGAGGGAGCCGTCGGGACGGCGCACGCCGCGCGTGGTACGCACTACCACCGCGTCGTATACCTCGCCCTTCTTCACCTTGCCGCGCGGGATGGCGTCCTTGACGCTCACCTTGATGACATCACCCACGGTCGCGTAACGGCGCCGGGTGCCGCCCAGCACCTTGATGCACATCAGGGTGCGCGCGCCGCTGTTATCGGCGGCATTCAGCATGGTGCGCAACTGGATCATGACCGCGCGGCCTTTTCCACGATCTCGAGCAGCCGCCACGACTTGTGCCGCGACACGGGGCGACAGGGCGTAATGACGACGAGATCGCCCTCCTGCGAGCTGCCGGTCTCATCGTGGGCCAGCAGCTTCGTCGTGCGGCGGATGTACTTGCCGTAGGTCGGGTGCTTCACCAGGCGCTCGATCTCGACGGCGATGGTCTTCTGCATCTTGTTGCTCACGACGCGCCCGGTGAGGGTGCGCGCGCCGCGCGCGTCGGCTGCAGGCGCAGTCGCGGGCGCGGCCGCCAGTGCGGCAGCCGCTGCCGGCGCAGAGGCCGCAGCGGCCTCGGGCGCCGGGGCCGCAGCAGCCGGCTGCGCCTTGGCGTGCGACTTGGCCTTCGCAGTCTTGGCCTTCGGCGCGGCCGCCTTGGTGGTCTTGGCCTTCGGGCTCATTTCCCTTTACCTCCGCCGCCGACGAGCTGCTTCTGGCGCAGCGCCGTCTTGACGCGCGCGATGTTGCGGCGCGCGGCACTGAACTGATCGGGCTTGGGCTGCTGGCCGGTGGCGCGCTGCATGCGCAGCGCGAACTGCTCCTTGCGCAGCGCCACCAGCTCCTCGGCCAGCTCCTCGGGCGAGTGGCTGCGCAGCTTCTCGCGAAACTGACGTACCTGAGCGAGTTTCATCAGCGAACCTGCCGTTTCACGAATGTGGTCGACACCGAGAGCTTCGAGCCCGCGAGCCGAAACGCCTCGCGCGCGGTGGGCTCATCCACCCCTTCCATCTCGAACAGCACTTTGCCGGGCTGCACGCGCGCCACGTAGTACTCGACGTTGCCCTTGCCCGAGCCCATGCGCACCTCGAGCGGCTTCTTCGAGATCGGCACGTCGGGGAACACCCGGATCCAGATCTGTCCGCCGCGCTTCACGTAGCGTGCCATGGCGCGGCGCGCGGCCTCGATCTCCCGGGCGGTCATGCGCGCGCGGCTGGTCGCCTTCAGGCCGAACTCGCCGAAGGAGACATTGGCACCGCGGGTGGCAAAGCCGCCGTTGCGGCCTTTGAACTGCTTGCGGTATTTGGTGCGTTTGGGCTGCAGCATCTCGTTACGCCTTCACATCGGGCCTTAGGCCTGCGGCTCGGCGGACGCCGCGGCCGCGGCGGGCACCACCGCGGCGCTCGGTGCGGTCGTGGCCGGCGGGGCCGGCGGGGCGCTGGCGGGTGCGGCGGCGGCGGGCGCGGCCTCCTCGGCCGGTTCCTGCGCGGCGAGCTCGCTCTTGTCGAACACCTCGCCCTTGAAGATCCACACCTTGACGCCGATGACGCCGTAGGTGGTGTGTGCCTCGGACAATCCGTAGTCGATGTCGGCGCGGAAGGTATGGAGCGGAATCCGCCCCTCGCGGTACCACTCGGTGCGGGCGATTTCCGAGCCGTTCAACCGCCCCGAGACGCGTACTTTTACGCCGAGCGCGCCCGAGCGCATGGTGCTCATCACGGCGCGCTTCATGGCGCGGCGGAACATCACGCGCTTCTCGATCTGCTGCGCGATGGAGTCGGCCACCAGCTGCGAGTCGAGCTCGGGCTTGCGGATCTCGGCGATGTTGAGGCGCACGTCGGTGACCGCCATGCCGAGCAGCGCGGCCGTCTCCTGGCGCAGCTTCTCGATGTCCTCGCCCTTCTTGCCGATCACGATGCCGGGGCGCGCGGTCTGGATGGTGATGTTGACCTTCTTGGCGGCGCGCTCGATCTGGATGCGGCTCACCGATGCCTCGGCCAGCTTCTTCTTCAGGAACTCACGCACGCGGAAGTCGGTGTGCACGTGCACCGGGAACTGCTTCTTGCCGGCGTACCAGCGGCTGGTCCAGTCGCGGGTGATCCCGAGGCGTATGCCCAGCGGATTGACCTTCTGACCCATGCGTTAATCCTTCTTACCGTCGCTCACGCCGACGGTGATGTGACTGTTGCGCTTGATGATGCGGGTGCCGCGTCCCTTGGCGCGCGCCGCAAAGCGCTTGAACTGCGGAGCCGCATCCACGTGGATGAGCGACACCTTGAGGAGATCGATGTCGGCCCCGTGATTGTGCTCGGCGTTGGCGACTGCGGACTCGAGCACCTTGCGCACGAGCTTCGCGCCCTTCTTCGGCATGAACTTGAGCGTCGCGATCGCGTTGCCGACCGGCTTGCCGCGCACCACGTCGGCGACCAGCCGGCACTTCTGCGGAGAGATGCGCGCGTAGCGGAGTTTGGAGGTGACTTGCATGTGAGGTCCTGCCGCGATCAGCTCGCCGCCGCCGGCGCCGCCTCGACCTTGCGATCGCCCGAGTGCGCCTTGAAGGTGCGGGTGGGAGCGAACTCGCCGAGCTTGTGGCCCACCATGTTCTCGGTGACGAGCACCGGCACGTGCTGGCGGCCGTTGTGCACGGCGATGGTGAGTCCGACCATCTCCGGCACGATCATCGAGCGGCGCGACCAGGTCTTGATCGGCTTGCGGTCGTTCTTGGCGGACGCCGCCTGCACCTTCTTCGCGAGGTGCAGATCGACGAACGGTCCCTTCTTCGTTGAGCGTGGCATGTGCGATTCGCTCCGATCAGCGGATGCGGTTCTTGCGGCGCTGGACGATCATGTTGTCCGTGCGCTTGTTGTGACGGGTCTTCAGTCCCTTGGTGTTCCAGCCCCACGGCGACACCGGATGCGGGTTGCCCTGGCCGGACTTGCCCTCACCGCCGCCGTGCGGATGATCGACCGGGTTCATGGCGAGTCCGCGCACCGTGGGACGGATGCCGCGCCAGCGCTTGGCGCCCGCCTTGCCGTAGCTGCGCAGGTTGTGCTCGTCGTTCCCCACCTCGCCGATCGTGGCGCGGCAGTCGATGTGCACCTTGCGCGTCTCGCCGGACTTCAGCCGTACGTAGGCGTAAATGCCTTCGCGGGCAGTGAAGGACACCGAGCTGCCGGCGCTGCGCGCGAGCTGGCCGCCGCGGCCGGGCTTGAGCTCGACGTTGTGGATGATCGACCCGACCGGAACGTGCCTGAGCGACATGGCGTTGCCCGGCTTGATCGGCGCATCGGCGCCCGAGCGCACCTCGTCGCCGGCCTTCACGCCCTTGGGCGCGAGGATGTAGCGCCACTCGCCGTCCGGGTACTTGATGAGGGCGATGTGGCTGGTGCGGTTCGGGTCGTACTCGAGCCGCTCGACGACGCCGGTGATGCCGTCCTTGTCGCGCTTGAAATCGATGATGCGGTACTTCTGGGCCGAGCCGCCGCCGTGGTGGCGCGTAGTGATGCGGCCGAAGTGGTTGCGCCCGCCGGTCTTGTATTGATGGGCGGTGAGGTCCATGCGCGGCCCGCCCTTGTAGAGGTGCGAACGGTCGACCTTGACGACCGCGCGCGTGCCGGGGGTGCGGGGCTTGTACTTGATGAGAGCCATTGCAGTCCGTCCTGTCAGGCCTTGGCGCGGGCTTCGTAGTCGATGGTCTGACCCGGCGTGAGGCTCACGTAGGCCTTCTTCCAGTCCTGGGTGCGCCCGGCGATGCGGCCGAAGCGGCGCTGCTTGCCCGGCTCGTTGACCACCTGGACCCCGGCGACCTTGACGTCGAACATGAGCTCGACCGCTTTGCGGATGTCGGTCTTGCTCGCGTCGCGGCGCACGCGAAAGGTGTACTGGTTATGGTTCTGCATGGCGAGCGAGGTCTTCTCGGTTACATGCGGAGCGATCAGCACCGTCATCAGTTGTTCCCGGTTCACTGCAGGCGCTCCTCGATCAGCTTCACGGCGCCGACCGTCATCAGCACCTTGTCGTAGGCGGCGAGCGACACGGGGTTGAGCGCGGTCACCTCGAGCACCTCGACGTGCGGGAGATTGCGCGCGGCGAGCGCGAGCTTCTGGTCGGTCGCCTCGACCACGATCAGCACCGAGGGGAGCGACCACTGCCTCAGCTGGTTCGCGAGCAGCTTGGTCTTCGGCTCGCTCAAGGGGATGCCGTCCGTCACCAGGAGGCGCTCCGTGCGCGCAAGCTCCGAGAGCATCGAGCGCAGCGCGCCGCGGTACATCTTGCGGTTCACCTTCTGCTCGAAGTTGCGCGGCTTGGCGGCGAAGGTCTTGCCGCCGCCGACCCAGATGGGTGAGCGGTTCGAGCCCGCGCGCGCCTGGCCGGTGCCCTTCTGGGCGTAGGGCTTCCTGCCGCCGCCACTCACCTCGGCGCGCGACTTCTGCGCCTTGGTGCCGGCGCGGCTCGCGTTGCGGTACGCGGTGAGCACCTGGTGCACCAGAGCCTCGTTGAACTTGTGGCCGAAGGCGGCTTCAGACACCTGAACCGTCGCCCCGCCGTTCACTGACTTGAGCTGCATGGCTTACTTCTTCCCCTGCTTCGCCGGGTCCTTGGACGCGGTCGAGCCGGCCTTGCTCGGAGCCAGAGTCTTGCGGTTCAGGCGCCGTGCGGCCTTCAGCGACGGGCGCACGATCACCTGTCCGCCCTCGACTCCAGGCACCGCCCCACGGATCAGGAGCAGGTTTCTCTCGACATCGACCTGCACGACGCGCAGGTTCTCGTTGGTCCGCCGTCCCACGCCCATGTGGCCCGACATGCGGCGGCCCTTGAACACGCGGCCTGGCGTCTGGCGCTGACCGATCGAGCCCGGCGCCCGGTGCGACACGGAGTTACCGTGGCTCGCGTAGCCGCCGGCGAAGTTGTGGCGCTTCATGACGCCGGCGAAACCCTTGCCCATGGTGGTGCCGGTGACATCCACCGCCTCGCCTTCCTTGAAGAGGTCGGCCTTGATCTCGGCGCCCGCCTTCAGGTCGCTCTTGTCGGCCTCGGCGAGCCGAAACTCGACGAGTGCGCGGCCCGGAGCGACGGCGGCCTTGGCGTAGTGCCCGGCCACCGCCTTCGAATAGAGCTGCGGACGGCGCGTGCCATAGGTGACCTGGACAGCCCGGTAGCCGTCCTTCTCCTGCGACTTCACCTGCGTGACGCGATTCGGCAGCACCTCGATCACGGTGACCGGGACTGTCTCGCCGGCGTCCGTGAACACGCGCGTCATGCCGGCCTTGCGGCCGACGAGTCCGATAGCCATTTCTGTCCTCTCACCACGCCCGGGCGCGGCAAAATCCGCACCCCGAGAAACCCAGGGGCATGGGGCTAAGTTATTGAGACAACAGGAGATTTGCGCAAGCCTTAAGACTGCGCTGGTCTCGAGTGGTCTTGGAGACTGAAGAGCCCGAAAAGGCTCAGCTCCAACCTCGCCCGATGCCGCTTACGCGACTAAGGCCTCCGGAAACCGGGGGCCCAAAAGGGCGCGCAGTATAGGCGCGCCGCGCCGTGCGATCAACCCCGGAATTTCACGCCAGATCAGCCCGCTGAGGGCAATCCGATGCGCCGCTCAAGCTCCTTGAAGCGCGGGTCCGAGCGCAGGGGGTCCATATAGGGGTGCACCCCGAGGAATACCAGAAAGAAATCGTGTGCCTCATACGCGCGGTGTAAGCAGTCAAAGGCGGTATCCGGGTCCCTGAGCGCCGCATAAACGCCGGCGATGAAGAACCAGTCGGAGTCGCCCGCCGTGGCGCGCAGCGGACGTGAGCGGCCCGTTCCGGCCCGAGCATCACTGGATCGGCTACACGCCCGCGATGCGCATGCACGCCGAGGTCGACGGAGACAGTGCGACGCTTTATTTCGAGTGCCTGTGGATGGACGTCGACAGCAACGCTATCGGCACGCACTCATTCTCGGATATGACGCTCGCACGTGTGAACGGCAAGTGGCTCGTCAAGACCATCAAGGTCGGCAAGATCGACAAGCTCTGATGTTTGTTGCCCGGCGGTAACGAAGCCGATGCCCGCCGAAATCGCCTGCTTGAGCGCAGCCGGCGAAAGTCGCGCCTTTCGCCGGCGGCAATCAGGGTGATGTCCGGCAAAAGCGCCGCAGGCGACTTTTGCCCAATTAACTAGTTCAGCTTGATCTGCACATCGACTCCCGCCGGCAGCTCGAGCTTCATGAGCGCATCCACCGTCTTGTCGGTGGGGTTCATGATGTCCATGAGCCGCTTGTGCGTGCGCAGCTCGAACTGGTCCCGCGCGTCCTTGTCGGCATGCGGGGAGACGAGCACGGTGAAGCGCTCCATCTTGGTGGGCAGCGGCACCGGGCCCTTGACGGTGGCGCCGGTGCGCTTGGCGGTCTCGACGATCTCCCTGGCGGAGCTGTCGATGAGGCGATGGTCAAACGCCTTCAGACGGATACGGATGTTCTGGTTTGCCATATGCGTTACTTGAGGATCTTCGCCACGACGCCGGCGCCGACGGTCTTGCCGCCCTCGCGGATCGCAAAGCGCAGCCCCTGATCCATCGCAATCGGGCTGATCAGCTCGATCGTCATCTTGATGTTGTCCCCGGGCATGACCATCTCC
>DASPRP010000032.1:0-83371 GCA_035624385.1 Steroidobacteraceae bacterium
AGCCGCGCTCGCGTCCGCGACCCGCAAGAAGCACGGCGAGGAGTGGGACGTGCGCGTTGCCATCGACCGCAAGAGCGGCGACTACGACACCTTCCGCCGCTGGAAGGTGTTCGCCGACGACTCCAAGGAACTCGAAGTGCCACAGCGCGAGCTGCGCCTCGACGACGCGCTCGACATGGACAAGAGCGCGCAGGTGGGCGGGTACGTCGAGGAGCCGATGGAGTCGGTGGCCTTCGGGCGCATCGCCGCGCAACAGGCCAAGCAGGTGATCGTGCAGAAGGTGCGCGAGGCCGAGCGCGCCCAGGTGGTGGAGGCGTACCGCGACCGCGTCGGCACCCTGGTGGGCGGGGTGGTGAAGCGTGTCGATCGCAACGGCATCTACGTCGACCTGGGCTCCAACGCCGAGGGCTTCGTGCCGCGCACCGACATGATTCCGCGCGAACAGGCCAAGCCCCAGGACCGCATCAAGGCGTTCCTCAAGGAAGTGCGCTCGGAGCCGCGCGGCCCGCAGCTGTTCCTCACCCGCACCGCGCCCGAGTTCCTGATCGAGCTCTTCAAGCTCGAGGTCCCGGAAGTCGGACAGGGCCTGATCCAGATCCTGGGCGCGGCGCGCGATCCGGGCGTGCGCGCCAAGATCGCGGTGAAGAGCAACGACCCGCGCATCGACCCCGTGGGTGCCTGCGTCGGCATGCGCGGCTCGCGCGTGCAGGCGGTCTCCAACGAAATCGCCGGCGAGCGTGTCGACATCATCCCGCACGACGACAATCCGGCGCAGTTCGTGATCAACGCCATGTCGCCCGCCGAGGTCATGTCGATCGTGGTCGACGAGGACGCGCACAGCATGGACATCGCCGTCTCGGAGGAGAAGCTGTCGCAGGCCATCGGCCGCGGCGGGCAGAACATCCGCCTGGCGAGCCAGCTCACCGGCTGGGACCTCAACGTCATGACCGAGTCGGACGCCGAGGCGAAGAGCGAGTCCGAGGCCAAGGAGCTGGTGGCGAATTTCATGAAGCAGCTCGACGTCGACGAGGACGTCGCCACGATCCTCGCGCAGGAGGGCTTCTCCACCATCGAGGAGATCGCCTACGTGCCGCAGGCGGAGCTCGCGGCCATCGAGGAGTTCGACGAGGACATCGTCAAGGAGCTGCGCAACCGCGCGCGCGACGTACTGCTGACGCAGGCGATCGCCAGCGAGGAAACGCTCGACCAGTCGATGCCGGCGGACGACCTGCTGCTGCTCGAGGGCATGAGCCCGGATCTCGCGCTGGCGCTCGCGCGACGCGGGGTGCGCACCCGCGAGGAGCTCGCCGAGCAGTCGGTGGACGAGCTCGCAGACATCGAGGGGCTGGCCGCCGACAAGGCCGCGGCGCTGATCATGACGGCGCGCGCTCCGTGGTTCGCAAGCGAGGCTTGAGTCTATGGCGGAAGTGACGGTTTCCCAGTTCGCGGAAGTCCTCAAGGTGCCGGTCGACCGGCTGCTGGTGCAGCTCGATCAGGCCGGTATCAAGGTCGAGGGACCCGAGGCGCGCATCAGCGACGATGCGAAGCTCGAGCTGCTTACGCACCTGCGCCGCAGCCACGGCAGCGAAGCGGACAGCGACGGCGCACCGCGCAAGATCACCTTGAAGCGCAAGACGCAGAGCGAGCTCAAGCTCGCGAGCGCCCAGGGGCGCGCCCGCACGGTCAATGTCGAGGTGCGCCGCACCCGCAACTACATCAAGCGCGACGTGCTCGAGGAGCAGGCGCGCGCGCAGCAGGACGAGATCGACTCGCGCAAGCGCGAGGCCGAGGAGGCCGCGCGTGCGGCCACGGAACGCGCCGAGGCGGAACGCCGCGAGCGCGAGCGGCTCGAGGCCGAGAATCGCCGCCGCGTCGAGGAGGAAGAGACCCGGCGCCGGGCTCAGGAGGAAGCGCGCCGCGCGGCCGAGCAGCGCGCACGTGATGACGAGGCGCGGCGTGCCCGTGAGCGCGAGGAGCACGAGCGGCGCGGGACCGACCGCGAGCGGCCGCAGGCCGCACCAGTTGCCGCGCCCGCACCGCGCGAGCGCGCCCCTGCCGGACCCCCCGCTCCGGGTGCCGACGACAAGCAGACCCGCTACGGCCGCCAGGAGCTGCACGTCGCCGGCGATGTGAGCTCGCGCTATAAGAAGAAGCGACGCGTCAAGTCGCGTCCGCTGCCGGCCGCCGCCGAGGGCAAGCACGGCTTTGAGATGCCGACCGCGCCGGTGGTGCGCGAGGTCGGCATCGGCGAGACCATCACGGTGGCCGAGCTCGCGCAGAAGATGGCCGTCAAGGCCACCGAAGTCATCAAGGTCCTGATGAACATGGGGGTGATGGTGACCATCAACCAGCCCATCGATCAGGACACCGCGGTGCTGGTGGTCGAGGAGATGGGCCACACGCCGAAGGTTCTCAAGGAGAACCAGATCGAGGCCGACCTGCAGGGCGGCCAGGCCGAGACCGACATCGAGCCGCGCCCGCCGGTCGTTACCGTCATGGGTCACGTCGACCACGGCAAGACCTCGCTCCTCGACTACATCCGCCGGACCAAGGTGGCCGCCGGCGAGGCCGGCGGCATCACCCAGCACATCGGTGCCTACCATGTCGAGACGCCGAAGGGCGTCATCACTTTCCTCGATACTCCGGGACATGCGGCCTTCACGGCCATGCGCGCCCGCGGCGCCAGGGCCACCGACGTGGTGGTGCTGGTCGTGGCGGCCGATGACGGCGTGATGCCGCAGACGATCGAGGCGATCCAGCACGCGCGCGCCGCCAACGTGCCGATCGTGGTCGCCGTCAACAAGATCGACAAGAGCGACGCAGACGTCGACCGCGTGCGCACCGAGCTCTCCAAGCACGAGGTGATCTCGGAGGAGTGGGGCGGCCAGAACATCTTCGTGAACGTCTCGGCGCGCACCGGCGCCGGGGTCGAGCAGCTGCTGGACGCGATCCTGCTGCAGGCCGAGGTGCTCGAGCTGCGCGCCCCGCGCAGCGGGCTCGCCTCGGGCGTCGTGATCGAGTCGAGCATCGAGAAGGGGCGCGGCGCGGTGGCGACGGTGCTGGTGAAGAAGGGCACGCTGCACGTGGGCGATCCGATCATCGCCGGCTCGGAGTTCGGGCGCGTGCGCGCCATGTTCGATGAGAACGGCAAGGCGGTGCAGGAGGCTCCGCCCTCGATGCCGGTGGTGGTGCTGGGGCTGTCGAGCCCGCCGAATGCCGGCGACGAGATCCTCGCCGCCGAGAGCGAGCGCAAGGCCCGCGAGGTGGCGCTCTACCGCCAGGGCAAGTTCCGCGACGTCAAGCTGGCCCGCCAGACGACCCGCAGCGAGGACGTGTTCTCGCAGATGGGGGAGGCCAAGGCCGGCGTCGTGTCGGTGCTCATCAAGGCCGACGTGCAGGGCAGCGCCGAAGCGCTCAACGAGGCGCTCGCCAAGCTCTCGACCGAGGAAGTGCAGGTGAAGGTGATCGCGACCGGCCTGGGTGCCATCACGGTGTCCGACGTGCAGCTCGCCGCCGCCTCGCGTGCGCACATCATCGGCTTCAACGTGCGCGCCGATGCCAGCGCGCGTGATGCGATGAAGGAGACCGGCGTCGAGGTGCGCTACTACAGCATCATCTACGAAGCGATCGACGACGTGAAGCAGATGATGACCGGCATGCTGCAGCCGGAGATCAAGGAGCAGATCGTGGGCGTCGCCCAGGTGCGCGAGGTGTTCCGCTCGAGCAAGTTCGGCGTGGTGGCCGGATGCCTGGTAACCGAGGGCTACGTGCGCCGCAACAATCCGATCCGCGTGCTGCGCGACCACGTGGTGATCTTCGAGGGCGCGCTCGAGTCGCTGCGCCGCTTCAAGGACGACGTCAACGAGGTGCGCGCCGGCACCGAGTGCGGCATCGGCGTGAAGAACTACCAGGACGTGCGCGTCAACGACCAGATCGAATGCTTCGCGCGCGTCGAGGTGGCACGGACCCTGTCATGAGCGCAGCAGCATGAGCGAGGCCCGCAGCCGACGCATCGAGTCGGAGATCCAGCGGGTGCTCGCGGCGCTGATCGCGCGCGAGGTCAAGGACCCGCGGGTCGGCAACGTGACGATCACGGCCGTGCACGTGGCGCCCGACATGGGTACCGCGCGCGTCTACTTCACGCCGTTCGCCGCGCGCGAGGCCCCCGAGACGGTGCGGCTCGGCCTCACTCACGCCGCGAGCTTCCTGCGCGGCGAGCTCGGCCGGCGGCTCGCGCTCCGTCACGCGCCGCGCCTCGAGTTCGTGTTCGACGACAGCGTCGAGGGTGCGGCCCGCCTCACCCGCCTCATCGATCGCGCGGTCGCCGCCGATCGCGCCGCGCACCCTGACGACGGCGGGAGCGATGGCGGGGGTGACGGCGGCTCGGGCGGCGACCCGCGGCGCTGAAGCAGCGCATGCCGAGCGGAATCCTGCTGCTCGACAAGCCGCGGGGACTCTCGTCGAACGCCGCCTTGCAGCGCGTGCGGCGGCTCCTCGAGGGCGCGAAGGCCGGCCATGCCGGCAGCCTCGACCCGCTCGCCACCGGTATGCTGCCCATTTGCGTGGGTGAAGCCACCAAGATTGCCGGCGACATCGTCGCCGGCGCCAAGCGCTATCGCTTCTCGATCGCCTTGGGGGCGCGCACCGCGACCGCCGATGCCGAGGGCGCGGTCACGGCCACGGCAGCGGTGCCCGCCCTGACGCGTGGCGCGGTCGAGTCGGTGCTCGACGCCTTTCTCGGCGCGCGCAGCCAGGTGCCGCCCATGTACTCGGCGCTCAAGCAGGGCGGGGCGCCGCTCTACCGGCTGGCGCGCGCCGGGCTCACGGTCGAACGCGCACCGCGCGCCATCGAGATCTACGAGCTGAAGCTCCTCGCCCTGGAGCCCCGGAGGCTCGAGCTCGAGACCCGTTGCTCGAAGGGAACCTACGTTCGGGTGCTCGCCGAGGAGATCGCCGAGGCGCTCGGCACCATGGGGCACGTGAGCTCGCTTCGCAGGCTGTCGGTCGAGCCGTTCGGCGAGGAGGCCATGCAGACGCTCGAGTCGCTCGCGAAGATCTGCGCCGCCGGTGGCGCCGTGCCGCTCCTGCCGGCCGATTACCCGCTCGCGCACCTGACCGCAGTGCGGCTCGAGGCGGCCGATGCCGCGCGCCTTCTCAAAGGCCAGGCCGTCCCGGCCAGCGTGCCGGGCGCGGCGCAGCTTGTGGCAGGGCAGACGCTGCGCGTGCGACTCTATGACGAGGCCGGGCGATTCCTGGGTGTCGGGACCGCCGACCGCGCCGGCTACGTGCAGCCGCGGAGGCTTCTCAATGCGGCCAACTCAGTGGCCGCTAGTGGCCGACCTGCGGGTCCACCCGCCTGAGCGCCTCAGGCCTCAATGCGATCCGGTCCGGGTGACCGAGGGGTCGAGCATCGGCAGCGCCCGCGAGAGATCCTGTTGCCCGGTGTTGTCCACGTCCTGCTTCGTGTGGGTGCTGCCGAAGCCGGCGCAGAAGGCACTGTCCTTCGCCGGGATGCGGCTCGCCGTTTCCGGGACGCAGGCCGGCTTGGCCGCGGCCGTGGTGGCCTGCTTCGGGGCGGACGGTGGGGTAGCGCAGGCGGCGAGCGAGAGCGCGAGCGCGCTGCTCAAAGCGACTGACTTCAGCATGGCGATCACCTCGATGGAAAAGCGTATGCCCGTGCCTGGTGCACTGCAAGGGACCGGAACGGGCCGCGCAAGTTCCGGTTGACATTGGCAGAGCGCCGCGGGCACCGCATGCTGTTTTCGGCTTTCGGTAACTTGTCCCTTGGGGCTCTCGGCAGGTACAATGCGCGGCTTACCAAAAGGGCTCTTAGGACAAGCAGTTAGGACTCGGGTGCCATGGCTTTAACCAGCGAGAAAAAGGGCGGGATCCTCGCGCAGTTCCGCCGCGGGCCGGCCGATACGGGCTCGCCCGAGGTACAGGTGGCGCTGCTCTCCGAGCGGATCAACGACCTCGGCGAGCACTTCACCGCGCACAAGCGCGACCACGCCTCGCGGCGCGGTCTGGTGAAGCTGGTGAACCAGCGCCGCAAGCACCTCGATTACCTCAGAGCCACCCAACCGCAGAAGTACCAGGAGCTCGTCGAGCGACTGGGACTGCGCCGCTGAGAACCGCTAAGGGCCGCCGTCATGGACGCGCGGCCCTCGTCGTTTTCGGCCGAACCTTCCACTTCCGAGGAATGAAGCTTTGAGCGTCGTCAGCAAGTCGTTTCCTTATGGCCCGCACACGGTCACCATCGAGACGGGCGAGGTCGCCCGCCAGGCCGAAGGTGCGGTTCGGGTCTCCATGGGCGATACCGTGGTCCTGGTCACCGCGTGCGCGCAGCAGACCGCAGCTCCCGGGCGGGATTTCCTCCCGCTCACCGTCAATTACGCCGAGAAGACCTACGCCGCGGGGCGCATCCCCGGCGGCTTCTTCAAGCGCGAAGGCCGGCCCACCGAGAAGGAGACGCTTACCTCGCGTCTCATCGATCGCCCGATCCGCCCGCTGTTTCCGGACGGCTTCTACAACGAAGTGCAGGTCGTGGCGACGGTGCTGTCGATGGACCCGGAGATTGACGCGGACATCCCCGGGCTGCTGGGCGCCTCGGCCGCGCTCGCGCTCTCGGGCGTTCCTTTTAATGGGCCCATCGGCGCCGCTCGCGTCGGCTACCGCGACGGGCAGTACCTGCTGAATCCCACCGCCAAGGACCTCGCTGAGTCGCAACTGCACCTGGTCGTCGCCGGCACCGAGCACGCGGTGCTGATGGTCGAGTCGGAGGCCAAGGGGCTGTCCGAGGAGGTCATGCTCGGCTCGGTCGTCTACGGACACGAGCAGATGCAGGTCGCCATCCGCGCCATCAAGGCGCTCGCGAGCGAGGCGGGCAAGGAGCGCTGGAAGTGGCAGCCGGCGCCGGAGAATGCCGAGCTCACCCGGGCGATCACTGCGCAGGCCAACGCCGCTCTCGGCCAGGCCTACAGCATCACCGAAAAGCTCGAGCGGCATGCGCGGCTCAACGAGATCAAGACGCAGCTCCTGACTGCGCTCACCGGCGGCGAGACGCCGACGGCGACCAAGGAAGCGGTCGAGAGCGTGCTCTTCAAGCTCGAGAGCAACATCGTGCGCCAGCGGATCCTGAACGGCGAGCCGCGCATCGACGGGCGCGATACGCGCACCGTGCGCCCGATAAATGTGAGAGTCGGCGTGCTGCCGCGCACTCACGGCTCGGCGCTCTTTACCCGCGGCGAGACGCAGGCGCTCGTCGTCACGACGCTCGGCACCACGCGCGATGCGCAGATCATCGACGGCCTCGAGGGCGAGCGGCGCGAGCCCTTCATGCTGCATTACAACTTCCCGCCGTTCTCGGTGGGTGAGACCGGAATGATGGGGTCGCCGAAGCGGCGCGAGATCGGCCACGGGAACCTGGCGCGGCGCGGCGTGAATGCCGTGATGCCCGACATGACGACGTTCCCGTACGTAATCCGCGTGGTCTCGGAGATCCTGGAGTCGAACGGCTCGAGCTCGATGGCGAGCGTATGCGGCACGTCGCTGTCGCTGATGGATGCCGGTGTCCCGATCAAGGCGCCGGTGGCCGGCGTTGCCATGGGCCTGGTGCTCGAAGGCTCACGCTACAAAGTCCTCACCGACATCCTCGGCGACGAGGACCACCTCGGCGACATGGACTTCAAGGTCGCCGGCACAAGTGAAGGGGTCACGGCGCTGCAGATGGACATCAAGGTCGAGGGCGTCACGCCCGAGATCATGCGCGTGGCGCTCGAGCAGGCGCGCGAAGGCCGGCTGCACATCCTCGCGGAGATGAACCGCGTCATCCACCAGTCGCGCGAGAAGATGTCCGAGTGGGCGCCGTCCATCATCACGCTCAAGATCGATCCGGAGAAGATCCGCGACGTCATCGGCAAGGGCGGCGCGGTCATCCGCCAGATCACCGAGGAGACCGGCACCACCATCGACATCGAGAGCGATGGCACGGTGAAGATCGCCTCCGTCTCAGGCGCGGCCGGGCGCGAGGCGCAGCGGCGCATCGAGCTCATCACCGCCGACGTCGAGGTGGGACGCATCTACGAGGGCAAGGTGGCGCGCCTCATGGATTTCGGCGCCTTCGTCACCATCCTCCCGGGCCGCGACGGCCTGGTGCACATCTCGCAGATCTCCAACGAGCGGGTCGAGCGCGTCAGCGACAAGCTGCGCGAGGGCGACGTCATCCGCGTAAAGGTGCTCGAGGTCGACCGGCAGGGACGTATCCGCTTGTCGATGCGCGACATCGAAGTGCCGCATTAGGCGGCAGGCCGGCGCTGCGTCTGCAGCGCGCGGTCGCGGCCGGAAATGGCTGGGGTTCAGCCCTGCGGGGGGCGTGCGGCAGTCTGGCTGGCGAACTGCCGCAGGCTCTGCTCGAGGTAGCTGCCCACCATGCCGCGCGTCGCCACGCCGTAGGAGCGGATCACCTGCGAGAGGAAGTCGCGGCTCATGAGCGGCTCGTTGCCGTGCTCCTGCTCGGCGATCACCTGCAGCAGGATCGAGCGCGTGATGTCCCCCTGCGTCTTCTTGTCGATGACGACGAAGTCGATGCGCTCGATCACCAGCCGGCGGATGTCGGCGAGGGTGATGTAACGGCTCTCGACCGTGTCGTACAACCGCCTGTTGGGATACTTTTTTATCTTGCGCGGCTCGCTCATCGCACGTCCCTCACTATGGGTAATGCACCTTCCTTAGTGCTGGGCGTTATGACACTACCTTAGTACATTGGCGGTACGAACCCAACTCCCAACATCGATCTGTCGCTTCCGTTCTACGGGCCGAGGCTCACTTCTTTGACTCCCCGGAACCGCTCGATGCTCCAGTGAGCGCTCGCCCAGCCGAGGATCGCAGCGGGAGTCTCAAGCTTAAGCGTAAGCGGGGGAGCCTGGTTCAATAGCGTAAGTGCTTGATGCAATTGGAGTCCTGCCTGCTGGGGGTCAAGCGCCAGCGACCGGCGCGACTTGCTGAGCTTGCCCCGCTGCGGCTCGACGACCAGCGGGAGGTGGGTGTAGCGCGGGGTCGGGAGGCCAAGGGCGCGCTGCAGAGCGATCTGCCAGGGCGTGTTGTCGAGGAGGTCCGCGCCCCGGACGACGTCGGTCACGCCCTGCCGCGCGTCATCGACCACCACGGCGAGCTGGTAGGCGAACGTCCCGTCGCGGCGTCTCACTACGACGTCTCCACGCTCTCGCAGACTGAACCGGCAGATCCCCTGCGCGCGGTCTTCGAATGCCAGCTCCGCGTCATCGACTCGGAATCTCGTAGCAGTGGGAGCTGCGCGTTTCGGGCCGTCGCGGCACGTGCCGGGGTAGCCCCCCTCGGTGCGCTCGCGGCGCGTGCAGCTGCACTCGAAAGTCAGGCCGCGCGCCCTGAGGCGCTCGAGCGCCTCGGCGTAATGCGCCGTGCGGGCACTCTGGTATTCGATCACGCCGTCCCAGGTGAGGCCGTGCGCCTCGAGGGTCCGCAGCAGCGCATCCGCGCCGCCCCTCACCACGCGCTCGCGATCGAGGTCCTCGATGCGGACCAGCCAGCGGCCGCCGTGACGACGCGCGTCGAGGAAACTCCCGACGGCGGCGACCAGCGAGCCGAGGTGCAGTGGGCCGGTGGGTGAGGGCGCGAAGCGCCCGAGGTAAGGAGCTTCAGCGATAGCGGTCGTCGCGATCGCCGTACTGGCGCTCGCGCCGTTCGCGCCGCTCCTGGGCCTCGATGCTGAGCGTGGCGACCGGGCGCGCCTCGAGGCGCTTGATGCCGATCTCCTCGCCGGTCTCGAGGCAATAGCCGTAGGAGCCGTCGTCGATGCGCTTCAGTGCATCGTCGATCTTGCGGATGAGCTTGCGCTCGCGATCGCGTGTGCGCAGCTCGAGGCTGAATTCCTCTTCCTGGGTGGCCCTGTCGTTGGGATCGGGAAAATTCGCCGCCTCGTCCTTCATGTGCGAGACGGTGCGGTCGACCTCGACCATCAGGTCGCGCTTCCAGCTGTGGAGGATGTTGCGGAAGTGATCGAGCTGCTCCTTGCTCATGTACAGCTCGCCGCGCTTGACGATGTAGGGCTGGACGTTGCGCGGACCGGCCAGCAGGCTGCCTGGCTCCGCCCCCTCGACGTCGTCGCCCTCGGCCGGGGCTACGGTCGCGGCGGCGCGCGGCGCGACGGGAGCCACCGTCGCGGGACGCGGCGGCGGCGGCGGAGCGGCCGGGCGTGCGGGCTTGCGCGCCTCGACAGCCGGCGCAGCGGCGGGTGTCGCGGGATGGGCCGGGACTTTCTTCGCCGGGGCGGGGGTCTTCCTGTGGGCGGCCGCGCGGCCGCGCGCAGCGTCGCTTTTGCGCGCCGGGGCCAGCTTACGCACCGCAGGCCGGCCGGTCGCCTTCCTGCCCTTGGCGGACTTCGGCGCAGTTCTCTTGGCCGGCATCAATCACTCCTCGAATAGCAACGTCAGGCTCGTGAAGAACGCGCGATTATACCGGCCGACTTTGGCGTGTACAGCTGCGCCGGGCGGGGTGCGGCGTGGCGCGGTGCGGTACGGTGTATCAGGGCAGCGGGACGTGCGGCGCGGGCTGCCAGCCCGGCTGTCGGCGCTCGGCGACAAGCGTGGTATGGATTCCCCCGCGTACGTTGAAGCGGGCGGTGAGGCGCAGGTAGCGCGCCGCGACTGCGGCGTGCACGTGATCGGCGATCTCGTTGGTCACGGCCTCGTGAAAAGCGCCGCGGTCGCGGAACGACCAGATGTAGAGCTTGAGCGATTTGAGCTCGACGCAGCGCCGGTCCGGTACGTACTCGAGATCGAGCGTCGCGAAGTCCGGCTGGCCGGTGCGCGGGCACAGGCAGGTGAACTCGGGGATGTGCATGCGGATCGTGTAGTCGCGCTCGACCTCCGGGTTCGCGAAAGTCTCCAGCTGCGTGGTGGGCGTCGAGGGCATATTGCTCTACACTACACCATCCCTGGATGGCCGGGACTCGGGGGGTAGAAGGCAAGCGATGCGGCTCACCAAGATCAAGCTCGCAGGCTTCAAATCCTTCGTCGATCCCACCACTATCAGCTTCCCCAGCAATCTCACCGGTGTCGTTGGCCCCAACGGCTGCGGCAAGTCGAACGTGATCGACGCCGTACGCTGGGTCATGGGCGAGCTGTCCGCCAAGCATCTGCGCGGCGACAACATGGCGGACGTCGTGTTCAACGGCTCGAGCGCGCGCAAGCCCGTGGGCACCGCGGCGGTCGAGCTGGTGTTCGACAACTCCGACGCCAAGATCGGCGGGCCCTATGCGAGCTACGGCGAGATCGCGCTCAAGCGGGCGGTGTCGCGCGACGGCCAGTCCACCTACCTGATCAACGGCGTGCGCTGCCGCCGCAAGGACATCACCAACCTGTTCCTCGGCACCGGACTCGGCTCGCGCAGCTATGCGATCATCGAGCAGGGCATGATCAGCCGCGTGATCGACGCCAAGGCCGAGGACATGCGCGCCTTCGTCGAGGAGGCGGCCGGCATCTCCCGCTACAAGGAGCGGCGCAAGGAGACCGAGGTGCGCGTCGCCGAGACGCGCGAGAACCTCGAGCGGCTGCAGGATCTGCGCGACGAGGTCGAGAAGCAGATCCGCCACCTGCAGCGCCAGGCGGCCAGCGCGCGCCGCTACCAGGTATTGAAGGAGAGCGAGCGGCGCCTGGTCGCCGAGCTCATCGCGCTCAGGCTTCGTGACCTCGACAGCGGCGCCGAGGTTCACGACGCGGAGCTGCGCGGCTGCGAGCTCGCCATGCAGGCCGAGCTCGCCCGGCAGCGCGCCGCCGAGGCGGCGCTCGAGAGACAGCGCGTCGCGCAAGTTCAGCGCAGCGAGCGGCTGTCGGCGGTGCAGGCGCGTTACTACGAGGCCGGCGCCGAGATCTCGCGCCTCGAGCAGACGATCGAGCACACCCGGGAGCTGCGCGAGCGCCAGCGCGACGATCTCACGCAGGCGACGGCGACGCTCGCTGAGCTGGCCGCTCACATCAGCCGCGATGAAGAGCAGCTCGCGGCGATCCGCGCCGAGCTGGCACGTCTCGCGCCCGCACTGGCGGCGGCCGAGGAGCTGGAGCAGCGCGCCGCCGCGGCGCTCGCGGCGGGCGAGCAGGCGCTCCACGCTGCGCAGCAGCGCTGGGAGCAGCACACCCTGACGATCGGCGCGGCCGAGCAGACGGCCGAGGTCGAGCGCGCGCGCATCGAGCAGGTGGAGAAGGAGCTGCGCCGCCTCGGGGCGCAGGCGCAGCGCCTCACCGAGGAGCGCGCCGTGCTCGCGGGCCCGGGCGCGGGCGAGCAGCTGCTGGTGCTCGAGCACGACGAAGCGCAGGCGCGTGCCGCGGGCGACGCGCGCAGCCTGCAGCTCACCCGCGCCCAGGAGCAGGTGCTGCTCGCTCGCGGCGCGCAGCTCGCCGCCGAGACCACGCTCGAGGAGGCGCGCGCGGCGCGCGAGGGCGCACGCGCCGAGCTCACCTCACTCGAGGCGCTGCAGAGCGCGGCGCTGGCGGACCGTGCCGGGGAACCGGTTTGGCGGGCAGGCGAAGGTCTGGCCGGACGGCCGCGCCTCGCGGCATCCCTCGATGTCGAAGCCGGATGGGAGCGCGCGGTCGAGACCGCGCTCGGGGACTATCTCGAGGCGGTGTGCGTGCCGCGTCTCGAGGAGGTCGAGGCGGCGGTGGCAGCCCTCACCGCCGGACGCATCACCATCGTGGAGAGCGGCGCCGCGGCGCGGGGCGCGGCTCGCACGCTCGCCGCGCGGGTGTCAGGGCCGCCCGCGGCGCTCGCGCAGCTTGCGAGGGTGCGCACCGCCGAATCGCTCGGCGAGGCACTGCGCCGGCGCGGCTCGCTCGCCGAGGGCGAGTCCTTCATGACGTGCGAAGGCGAGTGGGTGGGGCGCGAGTGGCTGCGTATCGGCCGCGGTCCCGACCCACGCGCGGGCGTCATCGCGCGCGAGCGCCGGCTGGCCGGCCTGCGCGCCGCGGCTGCCGCCGCGGAGCAGCGCGCCGCGGTCGCGGAAGCGGCGCTGGCCGAGGCGCGCGGGTCGCTCACAGCGGCCGAGGCCGAGCGCGAGCGCGCCCAGGAAGCGATCCAGCAGGGTCAGGCTGAGTACGCGCAGCTCAAAGCGGCGCTCGAGGCCGGCCGCGCCCGTGCCGAGGAAACGAATCTGAGGGTTATGCGGCTCGAGCGCGAGGCGAGCGAGCTCGAGCGCGAGCAGTCGGCAGTTGCGGCCGCATTGACGCGCGCGCGTGAGGAGCTGGCACGGGCGAGCGCCGCGGCGGGTGCCCTGGCCGCCGAGCGCCCCGCGGTCGAGGCCGGGCGCGAGGCACGGCGCAGCGCGCTCGCCGAGGCACGCGCCGCCGCCCAGGCCGCGCAGCTCGCATGCCGCGACCTGCACGTGCAGGTAGAGACCCGCCGCTCCACCGAGGGCACGGTGACCGTGGGCTTGAGCCGCATGCTTGAGCAGCGCGAGCAGCTCACGCGGCGCCGCGCCGCGCTCGAAGAGGAGCTGGCCTCGGGAGACGAGCCGATCATTCAGGCGCAGGGGCGGCTCGGCGCCGCGCTCGAGCGGCGCCTCGGGGTGGAGACCGAGCTCGCGGAGGCGCGCGCGGCGCTCGAGGAGGCGGACACGGCCCTGCGCTCGCTCGACGAGGAGCGTCTCGCCGCCGAGCAGCGCGTCAGCACGGCGCGCGAGGCCATGGACGCGGCGCGCCTCGCTGCCCAGGAGACGCACGTGCGCCGCGCGGCGCTCGCCGAGCAGTTCGCGGAGACCCGCTGCGAGCTCGCTGAGGTGCTCGGGAGCCTCGCCCCGGAGGCGAGCGTCGCGGAGTGGGAGCTATCGCTCGCCGAGGCCAGAGCCGACATCGAGAAGCTCGGCCAGGTGAACCTCGCCGCGATCGAGGAGCTGAAGGATCAAACACAGCGCAAGGAGTACCTCGATCGCCAGTTCGCGGATCTCACTGCCGCGCTCGATACGCTCGCGGAAGCGATGCGGCGCATCGACCGCGAGACCCGCACGCGCTTCGAGGACACCTTCGAGCGCATCAATGCGGGGCTGCGCGACAAGTTCCCGCGGCTGTTTGGCGGCGGGCATGCCTATCTCGAGCTGGTCGGCGAGGACCAGCTGACCGCCGGGGTGACGGTGATGGCGCGGCCGCCAGGCAAGAAGAACAGCACCATCCACCTGCTCTCCGGTGGTGAGAAGGCGCTCACCGCGGTGGCGCTGGTGTTCTCGATCTTCGATCTCAACCCGGCACCGTTCTGCCTGCTCGACGAGGTCGACGCGCCGCTCGATGAGCACAACGTCGGACGCTTCTGTGACATCGTGCGCGACATGTCGAACCGCGTGCAGTTCGTGTTCATTACACACAACAAGGCCACCATGGAGCTCGCCTCGCAGCTGATCGGCGTCACCATGCAGGAGCCGGGCGTGTCGCGCCTGGTCACGGTCGACGTCGACGAGGCGGTGCGGCTGGCGGCGGTCTGAAGGCTATGGGCACTCAAGGGGTGCACCTGATGTCTGAGCTGCGCTGGTGGCTGCTGATCCTCGGGGTGCTGTTCTTCGTCGGCCTCACGCTCTTCGAGCTGCGCCGCCCGCGCCAGGCGCGCAGACGCGCGGCGCCGCCCGAGCCCACCCGCGCGCACGAGCCGCCCTTGCAGCTGCCCGAGATGCGCGCGCTCGAGCCGCTCGGCACAGCCACCCTGCCGCTCGTCGAGCTGCCCGAGGACACCGCGACCTTCCCGGTGCTGGAGGCGGCGGCGCTGCCCGAGACTCCCGCGCAGCCGCCGGCCTCCGCGGCGCCGGCTGAGCTCGAGGCGGAGGAACGGGCAGCGCTTGCGTCGGCCGCGCAGGAAGCGGCTCCTGTGGAAGCTAACTCCGACGTTTCGCCGGAGGGCGCGCCTTCAGACGAGCCGTCGGCGTCCGCCGAGGACGGCCCGAGGGTCGAATGGCCGCCGGACGATCAGCGCCGGGTCGTGGCGCTGCGGCTGGTGGCGCCGCAGCCGGAACGATTCGCCGGGCGCTCGCTGCGCCAGGCGCTCGCCGCAGAGGGCTTCGTGCTCGGGCGCTTCGACATCTTCCACAAGCCCGATGACGAGTGGCGCGCGGTCGTGAGCGCGGCCAGCCTCACACGGCCGGGAACCTTCGACGCCGAGACCATGGATTCGCAGCACTTCGGCGGCCTGTCGCTGTTTGCGGTGCTGCCGGGACCTAAGTCGCCGCCGCAGGCCTTCGAGGAGCTGGTGACCACGGCGCGCAACTTGAACGACCGGTTGTGCGGGGTGTTGCAGGACGAGGGCGGTACGCCGCTCACTCCGGCGCGCATCGCGAGCCTGCGCGAGCGCCTGAGCAGCGGAACGCTCGCGTGACAGTGCGCCCGGCGGCGCGCGCCGCCGAGCTGCGTACGCAGCTGGCGGAGCACGACTACCGCTACTACGTGCTGGATGCACCGACGATCCCCGATGCGGAGTACGACCGGCTGATGGCCGAGCTGCGCGCGCTCGAGGCCGCGCATCCGGAGCTCATCACCCCGGACTCGCCGACCCAAAGGGTCTCCGGAACCCCGAGCGCCGCCTTCGGCGAGGTGGTGCACCGCCTGCCGATGCTGTCGATCGACAACGCCTTCAGCGAGGAGGACGTCGAGGCCTTCGATCGCCGCATCCGCGAGCGCCTCGGCCGCGAGGGTGAGCTCGGCTACGTGGCGGAGCCCAAGCTCGACGGCCTCGCCGTGAGCGTGCTGTACCGGCGCGGGCTCTTCGCCCAGGCGGCGACTCGCGGCGATGGTGTGACGGGCGAGGACGTCACCGCCAACGTGCGCACCATCCGCGCGGTTCCGCAGAAGCTCACGGGGCAGGCGCCGCCCCTCATCGAGGTGCGCGGGGAGGTGTTCATGCTCCTGAAGGGCTTCGAGCGCATGAACGCGCTGGCACGCGAGCGCGGCGAGAAGGTGTTCGTCAATCCGCGCAACGCCGCCGCCGGGAGCCTGCGCCAGCTCGACCCGCGCATCACCGCCGCGCGCCCGCTGCGCGCCTTGTTCTATGGTCTCGGAGTCCTCGAGGGTGCGCCTTACCCGCAAGGCCAGGCGCAGCTGCTCGCCTGGCTGCGTGCGCTCGGTCTTCCGGTGTCGCCGGACGCGCGAGCGGTGCGCGGTGTCGCCGGATGCCTCGCCTATTACCGCGAGATGGGCCGGCGGCGCAGCAGCCTCCCGTATCAGATCGACGGCGTCGTCTACAAGGTCGATGCGCGCGCCGACCAGGAACGCCTGGGCTTCGTCTCCCGCGCACCTCGCTGGGCCATCGCGCACAAGTTCCCGGCCGAAGAGGCGCTGACGGTGGTGAAGGACATCGAGTTCAACGTGGGTCGCACCGGGGCGCTCACCCCGATTGCGCGCCTCGAGCCGGTGTTCGTCGGCGGCGTAACGGTGAGCAACGTGACGCTGCACAACATCGACGAGATCCACCGCAAGGACGTGCGCGTCGGCGACACGGTCATCGTGCGGCGCGCCGGGGACGTCATTCCGGAGCTCGTGAGCGTGGTCCCGGAGCGCCGCCCCGCGGGCGCCCGGCGGGTGTCGCTCCCCGAGCGCTGTCCGGTGTGCGGCTCGCGCGTGCTGCGCGTCGAGGGCGAAGCGGTGGCGCGCTGCACCGGCGCCTTCACCTGCCGCGCGCAGCGCCAGGAGGCGCTCCGGCACTTCGCCAGCCGCCGGGCACTCGACATCGAGGGCCTCGGCGACAAGCTGGTCGAGCAGCTCATCGAGCGCGAGCTGGTGCGCTCGCCCGCCGATCTCTACCGGCTCACCGCCGCCGAGCTCGCCGGGCTCGAGCGCATGGGGGAGAAGTCCGCGGCGAATCTCGTCGCGGCGATCGCGAAGAGCAAGGACACGACGCTGCCGCGCCTGCTCTACGCTCTCGGTATCCGCGAGGTAGGCGAGGCCACGGCGCTCACGCTCGCGCGTCACTTCGGCACGCTGGAAGCGCTGATGCGTGCGAGCGCGGAGGAGATCCAAGCGGTCGAGGACGTGGGCCCGATCGTGGCGGCCCACATCGCCGCCTTCTTCTCCTCGGAAGACCATATCAAGGTCATCAAGGCGTTACGCAAGGAAGGCTTGAAGTGGCCTGAAGTCCCCCGCGCCCCCCAGGGGGCGGGCGCACCGCTCGCGGGACGCACCTTCGTGCTCACCGGAACGCTCGAGGGCATGACGCGCGAGGAGGCCGCGGAGGCGCTGAGCGCGCGCGGCGCGAAAGTGGCGGGGAGCGTATCGAAGAAGACGAGCTTCGTGGTCGCCGGAGCGGACGCGGGCTCCAAGCTCGCTCGCGCGCGCGAGCTCGGAATCCCGGTGCTCGATGAGCAGGAGCTGCGCGCGCTGCTGAAGGGCTGAGGCGCGCCGCTCGGGCGGTCCGCGTCAGTTCTTCGGCGCGGCCGCCGGTGCAGCCGGCGCCGCCGCTGGCGTCGCGGCGGGCTCGGACGCCGGTGCCGGCGCGATCGCCGCCGGAGCCGCGGCCGCGGCTCCCGAGGCGCCCTGGTCGAGCGTCTTGGTAACCTGCGCGGTGCGCATCAGCTCGTCCATGTAGTTCTTGAACGTCTTTCTCTCGAGCTCCTGCTCGATGCGCGGCTTGCGTTGCTCGAAGGGCTGCGGCGTCAGCGGGCGCATCTCCACGAGCTGAATGATGTGCCAGCCGAAGGGCGTCTGCACCGGCGTCTTGGTGTACTCGCCCGGCTTCAGGGACTCGAGCGCCTTCATGAACTCCGGCGGCACCGACTCGGGACGGATCCAGCTCAGGTCCCCGCCGTTGTTCTTGGAGGGATCCATGGACTCCGCCTTGGCGAGGTCCTCGAATTTCTCACCGCGCGCGAGGCGCTGCACGAGCTTATCGGCGAACGGCTCGGTGGCCACGAGGATATGGCGGGCGTGGTACTCGCTCTTGGGCGCGGCGGCCACGTAGGCCTCGTACTCGGCGCGCAGCTGCGCGTCGGTCGGCTTCTTGTCCTTGAGGTAGTGGTCGCCGACCGCCTGGCCGAGTACGTTGAGTCGCGAGAGCTCGAGGATGTAGGCGGTGTCGCCACTCTTGTCGAGGCCCTGCTTGACGGCTTCCTGCGCGATCACCTCGCCGCGCACCATGTTATCGAGCAGCTTGCCGCGGATGTCGGGCGAGAGCTCCGCGGACGCTTTGCCGCTGACGTTCTTGACGTAAAACTCGTAGAAGTCCCGCGTGATGGGCCGGCCGTTCACGGTCGCTACCGACGGCGAGGTGTCGGCCGGCGCGGTGCTCGACTTCGGCTGGCAGGCGCTCAGGGCGCCGAGGGCTGCGGCCAGGAGGAGGAGGCGCGAAGGGTTCATGGTCATGGGGGGGGTTCCGGTGGTTGCGATGAGTCAGTGGTTCTCGTCGGCGGTGCGCGCCGTGATGTTGAGCGCGTGCACCGAGCTGCGCAGCAGGGGACTGAGCGCGGCGTACACCAGGCGGTGCCGCGCGAGCGGCGGATGGCCGCGGAAGACTTCCGACACCAGCAGTACGCGGTAATGCCCGCGGCCGGCTGCGTCGTGGCCGGCGTGGCGTGCGCCGTCGTCGATGATCTCGAGCCGGCTCGGCGCGAAGGCGCGTTCCAGCACGGCGCGCATCTCGGCCATCACCGCCTCACTCGCGCCGTCCATCGCCGCTCTCCAGGGCCTGCGGCGCCGCCGGTGCGGCGCGCGCGGCGAGCCACAGCACCTGCGCCAGCAGGAACAGCACCATGGCCACGAAGTCGACCAGCTTGAGGGCCACCCAGGCGCGCTCGCTCAAGTAGCGCAGCACCACGATGTTGAGCGCGCCGAGCAGGGCGTAGAACACGGCCCAGAGGAGATTCAAACGCCGCCACAGCGCCGCGCTGACGCGCACCTGCTCGCCGAAGCCTTGCGCGAGCGTGCCGCCGAGCAGCCGCTCGGTGAGCGTGCGCTCCCCGATCCAGAAGCTGCCGACGAAGGCGAGGCTCACCAGCCAGAAGAACACCGTCGGCTTCCACTGGATGAACGTCTTGTCGTGCAGCGCGAGGGTCGCGCCGCCGAAGATCAGCACCAGCACGGCCGACACCGCATGCATCGGCGGAATGCGCTTCAGGCGCAACCAGTCGAGCCCGAGCAGCACCAGCATTGCGACCATCAGCACCGCCGTGGCCGCGTACAGGCCGCCCAGGAAATACGCCACGACGAACGCGACGAGCGGCGCGAACTCGGTCAGAGCCTGCATGGGAGATTGGGGTGCGGGACCAACGGTGTACCGGACAAACGGCCGCGTATATTGTCACGGATGGCCGAGTTCCTCCAACTACACCCCGTCGATCCGCAGCTGCGCCTCATCCGCCGCGCCGCCGAGGTCGTGCGCGGCGGCGGGCTCATCGCCTATCCGACCGACTCCTGTTACGCCTTCGGCTGGCACCTGGGCGACAAGCGCCCGCTCGAGCGCGTGCGCCGCATCCGCCAGGCCGATCGTCATCACCACTTCACCATGGTGTGCGCGAGCCTCGCCGAAGTAGGACGCTTCGCCCACATCGAGACCTGGCAGTTCCGGATCCTCAAGGCCTGCCTGCCCGGCCCCTACACCTTTCTGCTGCGCGCCACGCGCGCGACGCCGCGTCGGCTGCAGCACGAGCGGCGTCGCACCATCGGTGTGCGCATTCCCGACCATCCGGTGCCGCGCCTGCTGCTCAAGGAGCTCGGCGAGCCGCTCATGAGCTCGACGCTGATGCTCGCCACGGATCCGCAGCCACTCACCGAGGCGCGCGAGATCGAGCGGCGCCTGGCGCACGAAGTCGACGCGATACTCGATGGCGGCGACTGCGGCGTCGTACCGACCACGGTGGTGGATCTCTCGATATCGCCGCCGGTCATCGTGCGCCAGGGCAAGGGCGCTCTCGGCCCGATCACCGGGCGTGCGCTATAATTCCCTGCGTGAGCCACGGCCGCACCCTGAAGACACCCGCAGTCCCGCTGCGGGGAGGCACGTGAGCTCGCCCGCGCCCTCCCGGCGCGTCCTCTCCGGCATGCGGCCAACGGGCCGGCTGCACCTCGGCAACTACCACGGCGCGCTGCGCAACTGGGTGGAGCTGCAGTACCAGTACGAGTGCTTCTTCATGGTGGCGGACTGGCACATGCTCACCACCGGCTACGACGACACCTCGCAGCTGCAGGAGCACGTGCGCGAGGTGTTGACCGACTGGCTGGCGGCGGGCCTGAATCCCGGGGTGGCGACGCTCTTCATCCAGTCGCACGTGCCCGAGCACGCAGAGCTGCACCTGCTGCTGTCGATGATCACGCCGCTCGGGTGGCTCGAGCGGGTGCCGAGTTACAAGGATCAGCAGGAGCAGCTCAAGGAAAAGGACCTCGCCACCTACGGCTTCCTCGGCTACCCGCTGCTGCAGAGCGCCGATATCCTGGTGTACCGCGCCGCCTACGTGCCGGTCGGCGAGGACCAGGTGGCCCACGTCGAGCTGACGCGCGAGATCGCGCGCCGCTTCAACCATCTCTACGGCCGCGAGGTGGACTTCGAGACCCGGGCCGAAAAGGCCGTCAAGAGCCTCGGCTCGCGCAACGCGACCAACTACCGCTCGCTGCGCCGCAAGTTCCAGGAGAGCGGCGATGCGGAGGCGCTCGAGCGCGCCCGCGCCCTGGTCCACAGCAACAACCGCATCACGGTCGCGGACCGACAGCGGCTGCTCGGCTTCCTCGAGGGCACCGGCGTCACGATCCTGCCCGAGCCGCAGGTGCTGCTGACCGCGACCCCCAGGGTGCCGGGCCTCGATGGCCGCAAGATGTCGAAGTCCTATGGCAACACCATCGGCCTCCGGGAGGATCCCGAAGCGGTGGTGCAGAAGCTCAAGGCCATGAAGACCGATCCGGCGCGCGTGCGGCGCACCGATCCGGGCGACCCGGACAAGTGTCCGGTGTGGGACCTGCACAAGATCTACTCCGACGAGGCCACGCGCCAGTGGGTCAGCGAGGGCTGCCGCAGCGCCGGCATCGGCTGCCTCGAGTGCAAGCAGCCGGTGATCGACAAGATCGTCGAGGAGATCGGCGGCATGCGCCGGCGGGCGCAGGAGTTCGAGGATAACCCCGAGCTGGTGCGCGGCATCGTCGCCGAGGGGGCCGAGAAGGCGCGCGCCGCCGCGCGCGAGACGCTCGACGAGGTCCGCCGCACCATGCATCTGCGCGCCGACTGATGAAACCCAAGCTCACCGTCGTCGTGTCGAACGCCCCGGCAACGGCTGTCGCCCCGGAAGGCGCGCCGGAGCAGGTGGAGATGCCGTTCGCGGTCGTGAACGGTGAGCCGTTCGCGGAGCTGCCGCGCGACCTGTACATCCCGCCGCAGGCGCTCGAGGTCTTCCTCGAGGCCTTCGAGGGGCCGCTCGACCTGCTGCTGTACCTGATCCGCCGCCAGAACCTCGACATCCTCGACATTCCGCTCGCCGAGATCACCCGCCAGTACATGCAGTACATCGAGCTGATGCACGAGCTGCAGCTCGAGCTCGCCGGGGAGTACCTGGTGATGGCCGCAACGCTCGCCGAGATCAAGTCGCGCATGCTGCTGCCGCGGCCGCCGAGCGCGGGCGAGGAGGGCGAGGATCCGCGCGCCGAGCTGGTGCGCCGCCTGCAGGAGTACGAGCGCTTCAAGCGCGCCGCGCAGGAGCTCGATGCGCTGACGCGGCTCGAGCGCGACGTGTGGGCCACGTCGGCGGAGCTGAAAGAGCGGCGCGTGGTGCGCACGCTGCCGCAGGTGACGCTGCAGGAGATGCTGGTGGCCTTCAAGGACGTGGTGGCGCGGGCGGAGATGTTCGCCCACCACCATATCGAGCGCGAGCAGCTCTCGGTCGGCGAGCGCATGAGCGACATCCTCGCCCAACTCGCCACGGCGGGCTTCGTCGAGTTCATGCGGCTGTTCCGTCCGGAGGAGGGCCGCATGGGCGTGACGGTCACCTTCGTGGCGATTCTCGAGCTGCTGCGCGAGGGTCTGATCGACATCGTGCAGGCCGAGGCCTATGCGCCACTGCACGTGCGCGCGGCGAGCGCCGGACGCACGCTGCACCTGGTCGCCGACCACGACTCCGAGGACGAGGATCCCGCATGAACCCCTCTCATCTGCGTAACATCATCGAGGCGGCGCTGCTCGCCGCGGGCCAGCCGCTGCCGGTAGCCGAGCTCGCGCGGTTGTTCGATGAGGCCGGGCGCCCGAGCACCCAGCAGCTGCAGGCGGCGCTCGAGGCGCTGGCGGCGGAGTACGCCGGCCGCGGCATCGAGCTCAAGCACACGGCGGGCGGCTACCGCATCCAGGTGCGGCGCGAGCTGGCGGCGGAGATCTCGCGGCTGTGGCCGGAGCGGACCGTGCGCTACTCGCGGGCACTCCTCGAGACACTGGCGCTCATCGCCTATCGCCAGCCGATCACCCGCGCCGAGATCGAGGCGGTCCGCGGCGTCGCCGTCAATCCCAACATCATCCGCACCATGATCGAGCGCAGCTGGGTGCGGGTGGTCGGGCATCGCGACGTACCAGGGCACCCGGAGCTGCTCGGCACGACGCGCGAGTTCCTCGACTACTTCGGCTTGAAGAGCCTCGATGAGCTGCCGGCGCTTGCGGAGCTCAAGGCGATGGGCGACATCAACGTGCAGCTCGCGCTCGCCGGGGAGGAGGCGCCCGGCGCCGAAGCCGGCGGCGCCGGCGGTAGCGCCGCCGAGGCCACTGAGGGCGAGGAGGCTGCGGAGGACGAGGAACTGTCGTCCGCCGGAACCGAGGGCTCGCACGAGCTGGTCGCCGCTTCCTACGATCCGGACGGCTGATGCGGCGCGGCCCCGCGGCTGCGCGGCCCCGGGCTCCCGCGGCGCCGGCCGCCGCGGGCTCAAGTCCCGAGCGCTTGCAGAAGCTGCTGGCGCGGTTGGGTCTTGCCTCGCGGCGCGAGGTGGAGGCCTGGATCCGCGCGGGCCGCCTCACCGTGAACGGCGCGGTGGCGACGCTCGGCAGCCGCGCCACGGCCGCCGACCAGGTGAGGCTCGACGGACGGCTGGTACGCACGCGCGCAGCTCCCGGCGGCGCCCACGTATTTCTCTGTCACCGCTCCCCGGGCGAGGCGCTCTCGAACGTCACCGCACGGCTGCCGAGTCGCGCCGGCCGGCGCTTCATTGCCGTCAGCCCCATGCCGCGCGCCGATGGCGGACTCGAGCTGGTCACGTCCGACGGCGCTCTGGCGCTCAGGCTGCAGCGGCGCGTGCACGCCTGGGGAAGCGAATTCGGCGTGCGGGTGCGCGGCGAGCTCGGTGAAACGCAGCTTGCCGGTGTCGTGGGCGGCGAGCTCGACGGCGGCAGGCAGCTCGCGGTCGAGCGCTGCGCGCCGGCCGGCGGCGAGGGTGCGAACCGCTGGTACACGTTGAGCGTGCGCGGCGCGAGCGGCAAGCAAGTGCGCCAGCTCCTCGAGCGTCAAGGCGTGCTCGTGAGCCGTGTGCTGCGCACGCAGCTCGGACCCATTGCGCTCGGGCGCGCGCTCTCGCGCGGTCAGGCGCGCGAGCTCGAGCCCGAGGAGCTCGCCGGGTTGCTCGCGCCCTGAGCATCGAAAGCCCGTCCGGTGACGCCGCGGCTGGCGGGACCGAGGAGCGCGAGGTAGGGACCGGTCAGCGTCTCCGGGGCCGGCACCGTGGCGAAGTCCTCTGCCGGATAGGCCAGACGCCGCAACGCGGTGCGCGCAGGGCCCGGGTTGAGGGTATTCACGCGGATGGCGCTCGTGCCCTCGAGCTCGTCGGCGAGCACCTGTGAAAGCCCCTCCAGGGCGAACTTCGAGACCGCGTAGGCACCCCAGTAGGCGCGGCCTCGCCGCCCGACGCTGCTCGCGGTGAAGACGACGGAGGCGTCGGCGGACTTCTTCAGCACCGGCAGCAGCACCTGGGTGAGGGCAAAGGCCGCCGTGAGGTTGACGTGCAGCACGCGACACCAGGTCGGCACGTCGTAGTGCTCGATGGGCGCGAGTGTCCCGAGGAGTGCGGCGTTGTGCAGCACGCCGTCGAGCCGCCCGTAGCGCTCATTGAGCGCTGCGGCAAGGGCGTCGTAGTCGGGCGCGAGCGCGCGCTCGAGATCGAGCACGCCGATGCTGGCCTCGGGCGCACCGCTGGCGGCGATCTCGGCATGCACCGCCTCGAGCTTGCTTTCGTTGCGGCCGATGAGGACCACGGTGGCGCCGTGCCGTGCGCAGGCGACCGCGACGGCGCGCCCGAGCCCGCCGGTCGCCCCGCTGATGGCGATCACGTGCCCGCTGAGCTCGTCGGGGCGCGCGCGGTGCGCGCGTGGATCGAAACTGCCGGTCATGCCCTTGGTCTCACTCAAGTGCGAACCGCCCGCCGCTCGCCCTGCGCGCCGCCCGCCAGGCGCGCCAGCCGTCGAGGAAACCCTCATCGTCTCCTTGCGGCGGCGTGTGCGGCAAGCGCCGCTCGGCGCGGCGCGACCCGGCCGAGCCGATGGCCGCCCATACCATGAGCGCACGGAGCGCGGGCTGGGCGGCCGGCGGCAGGGCGCGTACCGCGGCGGCGAGCTCCGCGCGCAGCAGCGCGTGCCGCTTGCGCAGGAGAGCCGCCAGCGCGGCCGGCCACGGCGGCCGCGCGAGGCACGCCGGATCCACGGGAGCGCGGGTGAGCTCGTCGATCGGCAGGCGCAGGCGTCCGGCGCGCGCATCCGGCGCGAGGCGACTCAGCAACTCCCCCTGGCGCAGCGCCGCGCCGAGAGCGCGGGCGGCGGCCGGATCGAGCTCGGGTGAGGCGAGGCGCGCGAGCGGGACGATCATCGCCTCCGCCCAGCGAGCACAGTAGGCGCGAAGCTCCTGCCGGGTCTCAAAGGTGGCCGCAGCGAGATCCCACTCCGCCGCGTCCACGAGGCCGCCGAGTCCGGCGAGGGCGGTGAGGTCGCCGCCGGCGAAGCAGGCGAGGGCGGCCTGAGTCAGCGGATGAGTCGGCTTGCCTGCGGCGCAGCGGGCGCATTCTGCGCGCCACCACTCGAGCCGCACATGGGCGACCTGGTGATCTACCCCGGCCTTCAGGCTCGCGCCGATCTCGCCCTCGACGGCGAGGAGCGCCGCGAGCAGCGGCCGCTGCAGCGGCGGCGAGTAGAGCCAGGCCAGAGCCCGTGCGCTGGACGCCTCGGGCCGCGCAGGCGTCATTCGGTGCCGGCCGGCGGCTCGGCGAGCGTCGGCGCCTCGCTCGCTCGTGCGAGCTGCGTCACCTGCTCGAGCACCGGCAGAGGCGCATCCGTGGTCACGCCGAGCTCGGTGAAGCGGCGTGCCTGTGGCAGCACCTGCCGCTCGAGCGACCCGACCGCGGCGTTATAGGCCTCCACCGCCGAGGCGAGGCGCTGCCCCATGCGCGCGAGGTGGCCGTCGAAGCTCGCCAGTCGCCGGTACAGCTCCTGGCCCAGGTCACGGATGATCGCCGCGTTGTGCGCAACCTCCGACTGACGCCAGCCGTACGCGACGGTCTTCAGCAGCGCGACGAGTGTCGAGGGCGTGGTGATGATCACATTCTGCGCGAGCGCGCTCTCGAGCAGCTCCGGCCGCTCGGCGAGCGCCGCGGACAGGAACTGGTCACCCGGCAGGAACAGCACCGCGAACTCGGGACTGCGCTCGAACTGGCTCCAGTAGCTCTTGGCGGCGAGATCGCGCACCCTTGCTTCGACCTGCTGCGCGTGGCGCCGGAGCGCGAGGGTGCGCTCCTCGTCGCTCGGGGCTTCGAGCGCGGCGAGATAGGCATCGAGCGGCGTCTTGGCGTCGATCACCAGGTCGCGCGCGTCGGGCATGTGCACCACGAGGTCCGGACGCAGAGCGCCGTCCTCGCCCACCACCCGCAGCTGCTCGGTGAAATCGCAGTGCTCGGTGAGGCCGGCGAGCTCCACCAGGCGCCGCAGGGTGAGCTCGCCCCAGCGGCCGCGTACCTCCGGGCGGCGCAGCGCCGTCACCAGATTGCGAGTCTCGCGCGAGAGCTGCGCCTGCCCGCCGCTCAAGGCTTCGATCTGCGTGCGCAGGGAGGCGAAGGCCTCGCGCCGCTCGCGCTCGAGCGCGAGCACCTGGGACTCGGCGCGCGCCAGCGCCGTGCGCAGCGGCTCCACGAGCTGCGCGATGGCCGTCTCGCGCTCCTTGAGCGCCCCCGCAGCGATCACCTGGTCGCGGCCGAGCGCCTCGCGCGCCAGCTGCAGGAAGAGCTTGCTGTTCGAGTGCAGCGCCTCTCCGGCGAGCGAGTCGAAGGCGGCGCGCAGCCGCGTCTCGGACTGCTCGAGGAGCCTCAGGCGGTCGGCATCCTGCGCGGCGGCCGATTCCAGCCGCACCCGCGCCGCGGTCAGCTCGAGGTGCAGCGTCCCGATGCGGCGCGCGGCGCGCAGCTGCACGATGAGGCCGCCGAGAAGCACTCCGGCGAGGAGCCCGGCGGCGGCGGCCAGGACGAGCGCGGTTGGGGCACTCACCGGGCGCGACTCAGCGGGTGAAGCAGGCGAGGTAGTTCACCGCGACGTTGCCGCTCAGCGCGGCGTGGCTGGTGAAGGGATTGAGCTCGATGCCGGCGAGGTCCCGCAACTCGAGCCCCGCGTCGCGGGCCCAGCGCGAGAGCTCCGCGGGGCGGATGAGGCGCTCGTACTCGTGAGTGCCGCGCGGCAGGAGCCTGAGCAGGTACTCCCCGGCAAGGATCGCCAGGAGGAAGGAGCGGAGGTTGCGGTTGAGCGTCGACACGATGAGCGCGCCGCCCGGTCGCACGAGGGCGGCCAGGGTCCTCACCATGGCGGCCGGCTCGGGCACGTGCTCGAGCATCTCCATGCAGGTGACGGCGTCGAAGCCGCCCGCATCGGCCGGCAGCAAGGTCGCCGCCTCGCACAGCCGATAGTCGATACTCAGCGCGGATTCCGCGGCGTGCAGCCGCGCGACCTCGATCATGCCGGGCGCCAGGTCGATGCCGGTGACCCTGGCCCCCGCGCGGCACAGCGCCTCGGCGAGCAGTCCGCCGCCGCAACCCACATCGAGCACGCGCGCGCCGGCGAGCGGCACGCGGGCGGCGATGAACTGCGCGCGCACCGGGTTCAACAGGTGCAGCGGGCGAAACTCTCCCTGGGGGTCCCAGAAGCGGGCCGAGACCGCGTCGAACTTGCCGAGCTCGCCGGGATCGGCGTTGGCGGTGCGGGTGGCTTCAGGACTCAGCATGAGGAGTTCGTGGCTCGGCAGCGCGCAGTATATCGGCGCGGCGCACGGCATGCGCGGGGCCCGCACCCCGCGGGGCGTAGAATTGCCGGCGTGCAACGCCCAATAAAAAGGAGCATGTCATGCCCAAGTATCTCATCGAAGGCACCTACACGGCTGAAGGCCTGCGCGGCCTGCACAAAGACAGGGCCTCGGGACGCAAGCAGGCGGTCATCAAGGCAGTGGAGAGTCTCGAAGGCAAGGTCGAGAGCCTGTATTTCGCGCTCGGCGAGCGCGACGTCGTGGTGATCGCCGAGCTGCCGGATGCGGTGAGCGTCGCGGCCCTGTCGCTCGCCGCCTCGTCCACCGGACTGGTGAGGACCCAGATCACCGCGCTTCTCAGTGTCGAGGAGACGGATCGGGCGCTCGGCAAGAAGCTCAGCTATCGCGCGCCGGGCGCTTAAGCAGCAACGCGCCGCCGCGGCGGCGGGCAGCGTCGCGTCGCGGCTTGACAGGGAGCGCCGGACACGCTCCACGCGGGTCCGCGGAAGGCGGCCGGAAGGGGGCTTCATGCTAGAATTTCCCCTTTATTTCCACGGCCCGAACGGGCTCCCTACCGATAGTGAATGGCTGAGATCGCCCGCGAAATTCTGCCGGTCAGTCTCGAAGAGGAGATGCGGCAGTCCTATCTCGACTATGCCATGAGCGTGATCGTCGGGCGTGCGCTGCCCGACGTGCGCGATGGACTGAAGCCCGTGCACCGGCGCGTGCTGCACGCCATGCGCGAGCTCGGCAACGACTTCAACAAGCCCTATAAGAAGTCGGCGCGCGTCGTCGGCGACGTCATCGGCAAGTACCACCCGCACGGCGACACTGCCGTGTACGACACCATCGTGCGCATGGCGCAGCCGTTCTCCATGCGCTATCTGCTGGTCGACGGGCAGGGCAATTTCGGCTCGGTGGACGGCGATTTGCCGGCCGCCATGCGCTACACCGAGGTGCGCATGTCGCGCATCGCGCACGAGCTGCTGGCCGACATCGACAAGGAAACCGTCGACTTCGTCCCCAATTACGACGAGAGCGAATCCGAGCCCTCGGTGCTGCCGACGCGCATCCCGAACCTGCTGGTGAACGGCCAGACCGGCATCGCGGTCGGCATGGCGACCAACATTCCGCCACACAACCTCACCGAGACGGTCAACGCGTGCCTGGCGCTGCTCGACGACCCGGCGCTGCCGCTCGCGTCCATCATGCAGCACATGCCGGGGCCCGACTTCCCCACCGGCGGCATCATCAACGGCGCCCAGGAGATCGCCACCGCCTACCGCACCGGGCGCGGGCGGCTGTCGGTGCGCGCCAAGGTGAGCATCGAGGACCTCGGCCGCGGCGACCGCCAGGCGATCGTGGTCAGCGAGCTTCCCTACCAGGTGAACAAGGCGCGCCTCATCGAGCGCATCGCGGAACTGGTGCGCGAGAAGCAGCTCGAGGGCATCGCCGCCGACGGCCTGCGCGATGAGTCCGACAAGGACGGGATGCGCATCGTCATCGAGCTCAAGCGCGGCGAGGTGAGCGAGATCGTCCTCAACAATCTCTACGCGCAGACGCCGATGGAGACGGTGTTCGGCATCAACATGGTGGCCCTGCAGGACGGGCAGCCGAAGCTGATGTCGCTCAAGGAGATGCTGGAGGCCTTCATCCGGCACCGCCGCGAGGTCGTCACCCGCCGCACCATCTACGACCTCGGCAAGGCGCGCGAGCGCGCGCACATCCTCGAGGGTCTCGCGGTCGCGCTCGCCAACATCGACGAGGTGATTGCGCTCATCAAGGCGGCGCCGGCTCCGCCTGAGGCGCGCGCCGCGCTGCTCGGGCGCACCTGGCCGCCGGGACTGGTGACGGAGCTCCTGGCGCGCGCCGGCGCGATCTCGACGCGTCCGGCGGGCCTGGCCGCGGACTTCGGACTGAACGGCGGCGGCTACCGCCTCTCCGAGGCGCAGGCGCAGGCGATCCTCGACATGCGGCTGCACCGGCTCACCGGCCTCGAGCGCGACAAGATCATCGAGGAGTACCGCGGGCTGCTCGAGCAGCTGCGCGATCTTTCCGACATCCTCGCGCGGCCCGAGCGCCTCACCCAGGTGGTGCGCGGCGAGCTCTTCGAGGTGCGCGACTCCTACGGCGACCCGCGACGCACCGAGATCAACCGCGATCACCTGAATCTCACCACCGAGGATCTGATCGAGCCCCAGGACGTGGTGGTGACCTTGTCGCACGCCGGCTATGCCAAGGCGCAGCCGCTCACCGAGTACCAGACGCAGCGGCGCGGCGGCCGCGGCAAGACCGCGACCGCGGTCAAGGACGAGGACTTCGTCGAGAAGCTGTTCGTCGCCCACACCCACGACACCGTGCTGTGCTTCTCCAACCGCGGCAAGGTCTACTGGCTCAAGGTCTACGAGCTGCCGCAGGCCGGCCGCGGCGCGCGCGGCAAGCCGATGGTCAACCTGCTGCCGCTGGGCGAGGGCGAGAAGATCAACGCACTGCTGCCGGTGAAGCAGTATGACGAGCAGCACTTCGTCTTCATGGCGACGCGCGCCGGCACCGTGAAGAAGACGCCGCTGGCGGCGTTTTCGCGGCCGCGCTCGAGCGGCATCATCGCGGTGGACCTCGCCGACAACGACCAACTGGTCGGCGTCGCAATCACCGACGGCGACCGCGAGATCATGCTGATCTCGAGCGGCGGCAAGGCGATCCGCTTCCACGAGCGCGAGGTGCGCTACATGGGGCGCGAAGCGGCCGGCGTGCGCGGCATCCGCCTCGGCACCGGTCAGGACCTCATCGCGCTCATCGTCGTGGGGGAAGGCGAGGTGCTCACTGCTTCCGCCGCCGGCTACGGCAAGCGCACGCCGCTGCAGGACTTTCCGGTCCACGGCCGCGGCGGCCAGGGCGTGATCGCGCTGCAGACCGGAGGCCGCAACGGCGACACGGTCGCGGCGCTGCAGGTGCTGCCGGGCCAGGAGATCATGCTGATCAGCTCCACCGGGACGCTCGTGCGCACTACCGTAGATGAGATTTCCGTGCAGGGACGCAATACCCAGGGAGTGCGGCTGATTCGGCTCGGCGAAGGCGGGGAGCGGCTGGTCGGCATCGAGCGCGTCGAGAGCCTCGAGTCCGGCGAGGGTGAGGCCGAGGCGGCCGCGGCCACGGACCCGGCGCCCGGCGCGCCGGGAGTCAGCTCCTGAGGTTCTGAAGCTCCCGTGCGCGCATTCAATTTCGCTGCGGGGCCGGCCACGCTGCCCGTGGAAGTCCTCGAACAGGCCCGTGAGGAGCTCACCGACTGGCAGGGCCTGGGCGCCTCGGTGATGGAGATCAGCCATCGCGGCAAGCCCTTTCTCGCCATGGCGCGCGCCGCGGAGAGCGATCTGCGCGAGCTGCTGGCCGTTCCGGCGAACTACCGCGTGCTCTTCATGCAGGGGGGCGCGGCGGCGCAGTTCTCCGCCGTCCCGCTCAACCTGGCAGCGGCGGATGCCACCGTCGACTACCTGAATACCGGCCACTGGTCGACGCGGGCGATCCACGAGGCACGGCGCCTGATCGGGCACGTGAACGTAGTCGCGGACGAGGCGGCGTCTAAGTACACGACGGTGCCGGACCGGGAGGCGCTCCAGCTCACCCGCGGCGCGGCCTACGTCCACTACACCCCGAACGAGACCATCGGCGGAGTCGAGTTTCCCTACGTGCCCGAGACGGGCGGCGTGCCGCTGGTCGCCGACATGTCCTCCACCATCCTGTCGCGCCCGATCGAGGTGGCGAAATTCGGGCTCATCTATGCCGGCGCGCAGAAGAACATCGGCCCCTCGGGGCTCGTGGTCGTGATCGTGCGGGAGGAGCTCCTCGGCCGCGCCCGCAAGGACGTCCCGGCGGTGTGGAGCTATCAGGCGGTGGCGCAGGAGGACTCGATGTTCAACACGCCGCCGACCTTTTCCTGGTATCTCGCCGGCCTCATCTTCAAGTGGCTCAAGGCCCAGGGAGGTCTCGTGGCGATGGCTGAGCGCAACCGCGTGAAGGCCGAGCGGCTCTACGCCGCGATCGACGGCTCCGGGTTTTACGCCAACCCGGTGGCGCGCTCGTGCCGCTCGTGGATGAACGTGCCGTTCACGCTCGCCAAGCCCGCGCTCGAGGGCGCCTTCCTCGCGGAAGCGCGCGCCGCCGGACTCATCAATCTCGAAGGCCACCGCTCGGTCGGCGGCCTGCGCGCCAGCATCTACAACGCCATGCCAATCGCCGGGGTCGAGGCGCTCATCGCCTTCATGAAGGACTTCGAGCGCCGTCACGGCTGAGGGCGCGCGCGTCATGACCTTCCGCATCCTCACCCTGAACCACATCAGTCCGCGCGGCCTCGAGCGGCTGCCGCGCGAGCTCTACGAGGTCGGTCCCGACATCGCCGACCCGGACGCGATCCTGGTGCGCTCGGCCGAACTCAGTGCCGAGGGCGTAGCGCCCAGCGTGCGCGCCATCGCCCGCGCCGGGGCGGGTGTCAACAATATCCCCGTGGAGGCCATGAGCCGGCGCGGTGTCCCGGTGTTCAACACCCCGGGGGCGAACGCCAACGCCGTCAAGGAGCTGGTGCTCGCGGGCCTGCTGCTCGCCGCGCGCAACCTGGGTCCCGCGTGGCTCTTCACCCGTGCCCTCAAGGGGGACGACGAGGCGCTCGAGCGGGAAGTGGAGCGCGGCAAGAAGCAGTTCGTCGGCTTCGAGCTCCCGGGACGCACGCTCGGCGTCGTCGGCCTCGGGGCGATCGGCGTCGAGGTGGCGAATTCCGCGCTTGCGCTGGGCATGAAGGTCCTGGGCTACGACCCGCAGATCACCGTGCAGCGCGCCTGGCAGCTGTCGGCGAGCGTCGAGCAGGCCTTATCGCTCGAGGACCTGTTCGCACGCGCGGATGCCATCACGGTGCACGTGCCGCTCAACGACGCCACCCTGGGGCTCGTCAACGCGCGGCGCCTGGCGCTCATGAAGCCGGGCGGGACGCTGCTCAACTTCGCGCGCGCCGGCATCGTCGACGATGCGGCGGTGATCGCCGCGCTGGATTCCGGGCGGCTGCGCGGCTACGTGTGCGACTTCCCCAACAACGCCCTCAAGGACCACCCGCGGGTGGTGACTCTGCCGCATCTCGGCGCCTCGACGGGCGAGGCGGAGGAGAACTGCGCCATCATGGCGGCGGAGCAGTTGCGCGAGTTCCTCGAGAACGGCAACGTCAGGAACAGCGTCAACTACCCGGAGGCGGTGCTGCCGCGGCTGCCGGGCACGACGCGCATAGGTATAGCCAACCGCAACGTGCCGAACATGGTGGGCCAGATCTCCACCGCGCTGGCACAGCACCGTATCAACATCGCTGATCTTCTCAACAAGTCGCGCGGCGAGTACGCCTACACCCTGATCGATGCGGACGGCGTGCTGGGCGCGGAGCTGCTGGTCGAGCTCCGCGCCATCGACGGCGTGCTGTCGGCGCGCATCCTATGAGGAAGCCGCGCCTCAGGCCCGCCTCCCGCAAAGCGGCACCTGCCGGGGCGCCGCATGTCACGCGTCCCGACCTCGAAGAAATGCGCGGCCGCATCGACGCGGTCGATGTCGAGATCCAGCGCCTGATCAGCGAGCGCGCCCGTCTCGCGCAGCTGGTGGGCATCTCCAAGAGCGGCGCCGCGGGACGCACCGTGGACTTCTACCGCCCGGAGCGCGAGGCCCAGGTGCTGCGTGCCGCGCGCGAGCGCAACGCCGGGCCGCTGCGCGACGAGGAGGTGCTGCGGCTCTTTCGCGAGATCATGTCGGCGTGCCTCGCGCAGCAGGAGCCGCTCAAGGTGGCGTTTCTGGGTCCGGAGGGCACCTTCACGCAGACGGCGGTATTCACGCACTTCGGGCACTCGGTACGCGCCTTGCCGCTCGCCTCGATCGACGAGGTGTTCCACGAGGTCGAGGCCGCGCATGCCGACTTCGGCGTGGTGCCGATCGAGAACTCCACCGAGGGCACGATCAACCACACGCTCGACCGCTTCCTGACCTCGCCCCTGAAGATCTGCGGTGAGGTCGAGCTGCGCATCCGCCATCATCTGATGGGCGCCATGAGCGAGCTGCCGCGCATCGAGCGCATCTGCTCGCACCCGCAGTCCCTCGCCCAGTGCCGCGTGTGGCTCGAGGAGCACCTGCCGGGGGTCGAGCAGGTGCCGGTCGCGAGCAACGCCGAGGGAGCACGGCGCGCGAGAGATGAGAAGGGCAGCGCCGCCATCGCCGGCGAGACCGCGGCGGAGGTCTACGGGCTGAAGATCCTCGCCGCCGAGATCGAGGACCGGGCCGACAACACGACGCGCTTCCTGGTGCTCGGGCGCAAGCTCTTCAAGCCGAGTGGCGCCGACCGCACCACGCTCCTGGTGTCGGTCGGCCACACGGATGCGCCGGGGGCGCTCTACCGGCTGCTCGAGCCCCTGGCGCGGCACAAGGTGAGCCTGACCCGTATCGAGTCGCGCCCCTCGCATCGGCGCAAGTGGGACTACGTGTTCTTCATCGACTTCGAAGGCCACGCCGAGGAGCGGCATGTGAAGAAGGCGCTTGCGGCGCTCAAGCGCCGGGCGTCGCTGTTCCGGGTGCTCGGCTCCTACCCGCGGGCGGTGCAATGAGCGCGCCGGCGCGCTACCGCGTGCTCCCCGGCGGCCACGTGGCCGGCACCCTCACCGTGCCAGGCGACAAGTCGATCTCGCACCGGGCGCTCATGCTCGGCGCGATCGCCGAGGGCGACACCCACGTCACGGGCTTTCTCGCCGGCGAGGACTGTCTCGCGACCGCGCGCGCTCTCGGTGAGCTCGGCGTGCGGATGGAATGGCCGCGGGATACCGAGGTGCTGGTGCACGGCGTCGGCCCGCGAGGGCTCAGGCCGCCGACGGTTCCGCTCGACATGGGCAACGCCGGCACGGCGATGCGTCTCTTCACGGGACTCCTCGCGCCGCAGAGCTTCAACTCCACGCTCGTCGGCGACGAGTCGCTGATGCGGCGGCCGATGCAGCGCGTGGTGGTGCCGCTGGCGATGATGGGGGCGCAGATCCGCACCCACGATGGGCGCCCGCCGGTCGAGATCCGCGGGACGCCGCACCTGCGGGCCATCCACTACAGCCTGCCGGTGGCGAGCGCGCAGGTGAAATCTGCAGTGCTGCTCGCCGGGCTGGCCGCCGCCGGGCGCACCCGGGTCACCGAGCCCGCCCCCTCGCGCGATCACACCGAGCGCATGCTCACCGCCTTCGGCGTCGAGCTCGAGCGCGAGGGGCGCAGCATCGCGCTCGACGGCGGACAGACCTTGAAGGGTACCGCGGTCGCGGTGCCGGCGGACTTCTCCTCGGCGGCGTTCTTCATCGTGGCCGCCTGCCTCGCCGGGAGCCCGAGCCTCACCCTCACCAACGTGGGAGTGAACCCGACGCGCATCGGGCTCCTCGAGCTGCTGCGCCGCATGGGGGCCGACATCCGCGTGCACGCGCGCCCCGCCGGTCGCGCGCCCGGCGCCGAGCCGGTCGCGGACCTCGAGATTCATCCGAGCCCGCTGCACGGCATTACCGTGCCCGAGGCCGAAGTGCCGCTCTCCATCGACGAGTTTCCGGTGTTCTTCGTGGCCGCCGCGTGCGCGACGGGCGAGACCCTGGTCCGCGGGGCGCTCGAGCTGCGCGTCAAGGAGAGCGATCGGCTCGCCGCCATGGCGGCGGGCCTCGAGGTGCTCGGCGTGGAGCACCAGCTGCTTCCCGACGGGCTCTGGCTGCGCGGCGCCGAGCGGCTCACCGGGGGCACGATCGACAGCCGCGGCGATCACCGCATCGCGATGGCCTTCGCGGTGGCGGCGCTGCGCGCCGCGGCGCCGATCGAGATCCTCGACGTCGCCAACGTCGCCACCTCGTTCCCCGGCTTCGTGGATACCGCCCGCGCCGCCGGCTTGCGTATCGAAGGGCTCTGACCCACGCTCCCTCGAAGGATGTCCGTTTCCTCCTCCTGTCCCGTCGTCACCATCGATGGCCCGAGCGGCTCAGGCAAGGGCACGATCAGCCGTGCCGTCGCGCGCCATGCGGGCTGGCATCTGCTCGACAGCGGCGCGCTCTACCGCCTGGTGGCGCTCGCCGGCGCGAGCGCCGGCATTGCGCCTCATGACGCCGCACGCCATGCCGAGGTGGCTCGGACCATGCGGGTCACCTTCGGCTCCCGGCCCGATGGGGAGGAGCGGGTGCAGCTCGACGGCCGCGACGTGAGCTCCGAGATCCGCGCCGAGACGGCCGGCGCAGGGGCTTCCCGCGTCGCGGCCTGGCCGGAGGTCCGCGAGGCGCTCCTCGAGCGCCAGAGGGCCTTCGCGCAAGCCCCCGGCCTGGTGGCCGACGGACGGGACATGGGCACGGTGGTCTTTCCGGCGGCCGACCTCAAGATATTCCTCACGGCAACCGCCGAAGAGCGGGCCCTCCGCCGCTATAAGCAGTTGAAAGACAAGGGGTCCGATGTTAGCCTTGCCGCCCTTTCGCGCGAGATAGCCGAGCGGGACCTGAGGGATCAGACCCGCCAGGTCGCCCCGTTGCGTGCGGCGCCCGATGCTCAGCAGATCGACTCGACCGGTCTCAGCATCGAGGCGGTCGTTGCCCGGGTGCTGGACCTGGGAGCCGCTCGTCGCCTGTGGCCTTGAGCCGCTCGCTTTAAGTCACGCGCGGAGGTTATGTGAGGTGGGTGCCTGCAGGATGCGGGTGCCTGTTACGTTTTCCTGGGCTCCCAGGGATGGGGTCCAGAGGTCGCACGCACCGCGTGCAAAGTGAAGGTATGTCAGAAAGTTTTGCCCAGCTCTTCGAGCAAAGTCTAGCCAATCAGCGCATCCGCCCCGGCATGCTCCTCACGGGGCTCGTGGTGGACGTCACCCCGGACGTCGTCATCGTCAACGTGGGCCTGAAGTCCGAAGCGGTCATTCCGCTCGAGCAGTTCAAGAACGAGCGCGGTGAGGTCGAGGTCAAGGCCGGCGATCAGGTGGAGGTCGCCCTCGACTCGGTCGAGGACGGCACCGGCGAGACCCGCCTGTCGCGGGAGAAGGCGAAGCGCGCCCGCACCTGGACGCGGCTCGAGGAGGCGTTCAACAAGTCCGAGATCGTCACCGGTGTCATCACCGGCCGCGTCAAGGGGGGCTTCACGGTCGAGATCGAGAACGTGCGGGCCTTCTTGCCGGGCTCGCTCGTCGACGTGCGCCCGGTGCGCGACACCTCGTACCTCGAGGGCAAGCCGCTCGAGTTCAAGGTCATCAAGCTCGACCAGAAGCGCAATAACGTGGTGGTGTCGCGCCGCGCGGTCGTCGAGCAGGAGTTCTCCGCCGAGCGCTCGGCGCTCCTCGACAACCTGCAGGAAGGCTCCGTGGTGCGCGGCACGGTCAAGAATCTCACCGACTACGGTGCGTTCGTCGACCTCGGCGGCATCGACGGCCTGCTGCATATCACCGACATGGCCTGGAAGCGCGTCAAGCACCCCTCGGAAGTGGTCAAGGTGGGCGACGAGCTCGAGGTGCGGATCCTGAAGTTCGACCGCGAGCGCTCGCGCGTGAGCCTCGGGCTCAAGCAGCTCGGCGCCGATCCCTGGGAGAACATCGCGCGGCGTTATCCGCCGGGTACCCGGGTGTTCGGCAAGGTCACCAACATCGCCGACTACGGCGCCTTCGTCGAGATCGAGGACGGCGTCGAGGGCCTGGTGCACGTCTCGGAGATGGACTGGACCAACAAGAACGTCAACCCGGCGAAGGTGGTCCACAGCGGCCAGGAAGTCGAGGTCATGGTGCTCGACGTCGACGAGGAGCGCCGCCGCATCTCCCTCGGACTCAAGCAGTGCCAGGCGAATCCGTGGAAGGAGTTCGCCGAGAACTACAACCGCGGCGACAAGGTGGGCGGGCAGATCAAGTCGATCACCGACTTCGGCATCTTCATCGGGCTCCCGGGCAACATCGACGGCCTCGTGCACCTCTCGGACATCTCCTGGGACCAGCCCGGCGAGGAGGCGGTGCGCAACTACCAGAAGGGCCAGCAGATCGAGGCCATGGTGCTGTCAATCGACCCCGAGCGCGAGCGCATCTCGCTCGGCATCAAGCAGCTCGCCAAGGATCCGTTCTCGGCCTACATCGCCGACAACCCCAAGGGCACGATCGTCAAGGGCGTGGTGAAGGAGGTCGACGCGCGCGGCGCGGTCATCGATCTCGGCAACGGCATCGAGGGACAGCTGCGCGCCTCCGAGCTCGGCCGCGATCGCGTCGAGGACGCGCGCGCGGTGCTCAAGGTGGGCGACGAGATCGAGGCCAAGTTCACCGGCGTCGACCGCAAGTCGCGCACCATCTCGCTGTCGATCAAGGCGAAGGAAGCACACGATGAGGCCGAGGCGGTGCAGAGCTACCGCTCCGAGGCCGTGCCGAGCGGCACGAGCCTCGGCGACCTCCTGAAGGAGCAGATCGGCTCGGGCGGCGAGCGCGGCGGCTGAGCGCCATGACGAAGTCCGAGCTCATCGAGATCATCACCGCCAAGCAGAAGCACCTGCCGGCCAAGGACGTCGAGCTGGCGCTGAAGCAGATTCTCGAGATCATGAGCGACGCGCTCTCGCAGGGGGAGCGCATCGAGATCCGGGGCTTCGGCAGCTTCTCGCTGCACTTCCGCCCGCCGCGCCAGGGGCGCAACCCGAAGACCGGCGAGGCGGTGGCGCTCTCGGGCAAGCACGTGCCGCACTTCAAGCCGGGCAAGGACCTGCGCGAGCGCGTCAACGAGGGGGCCGGCCGGCCAATCCGCGACTGAGACGCTCGCGCGGGGCCATGGTTATCCCTGGCCCCGTGGACCTGTTATCGTCAGCGGCGTGTTCGAGCTGCCTCCGGTCTTCCTGGCGCTGGCCTTCGTCCTGGTGGGTCTCGCCACCTATTTTCTCGGCCGCCGCAACGGCGCCGCACGCACCGTGCGGCTGCCGCGCGATTATTACGTCGGCCTCGAGCACCTGATCAACGACCGCTTCGACCATGCGGCGGAGATCTTCGCCCGCATGGCCGAGGCCGACGGCGATGCCGCGGAGATCCAGTTCGCGCTCGGGAGCCTGTTCCGCCGCCGCGGCGAGGTCGAGCGTGCCATCGCCATCCACTCGCGGCTGCGCGATCACGGCGCCGGCACTGTCAGCGACAAGGCGGCGTTCGCGCTGGCGCTCGATTACCTGAGCGCGGGGCTCATGGATCGCGCCGAGCAGGTGCTCGAGGAGCTCGCCGCCTCGCGCGAGTACCGCAACGCGGCGCTCGATCACCTGGTACGCATCTATGAGTCCCAGGGGGACTGGGCCAAGGCGCTCAAGATCTTCCACGCCCTGCCCGCGAGCGTGCAGCTCGAGCGGCGGCGGGTCGCGGCGCACTATCTGTGCGAGCTCGCCGAGCACGCGCTGCTGCAGGGCGACCCGGAGCGGGCGCGTACGCTGTTGCGCCAGGCACGCACCCATCAGCCGGAGCTGCCACGCGCGGACATCCTCACCGCGCGCATCGCCGAGCGCGAGGGCGATGCCGACGGGGCGCTGGTGCTGTATCTGCAGGCGCTGGAGATGTCGCCGGGACTCGCGCTCGAGATCATCCCGGCGGTGCTGCGCATCGCGAGCGCCACCGGTGGCAGCGACGTCCTGCAGGAGCTCGGCCGGCGGCTCCGGCAGAGCGGCCGCGTCACCCCACGGCAGCTTGCGTGGCTGCTCGCCACCGCGGTGCCGGCCAGTGATGTAGCGCGCCTGCCGGGCATCGCCGCGGAGCTCGGCCCCGGCGTGCAGTCGGTCGCGGACGCCACCTCGCTGAGCGCCTTGCTCACGCGCATCGGCGATGCGGGCGGGCGCTATCAATGCGAGGACTGCGGCTTGAACAGCGTGGGCTGGTACTGGCACTGTCCGAAATGCCGCTCGTGGGACAGCCTGCGGCCGGCCGTTTTCAAGTGGGCGGAGCGCGCCGATCAGAGCGCGCGCCCTTCCTGAGGAGAGATTCCCGATGACTGTCTCGAGGCCGGCGATCCGCACGGCCGTGTTCCCGGTGGCCGGTCGCGGCACGCGCTTTCTGCCCGCAACCAAGGCGAGTCCCAAGGAGATGCTGCCGGTGGTGGACAAGCCGCTGATCCAGTACGCGGTGGAGGAGGCACTCGCCGCCGGCGCGCGGCGCCTGGTGTTCATCACCGGCGCCGCCAAGCGCGCCATCGAGGATCACTTCGACTCCGACCAGGAGCTCGAGAACATGCTCCAGAGTCAGGGCAAGAGCGACCTGCTGAAGCAGTTGCGCAGCGTGCTGCCGTCCTATGCCTCCTGCATCTACATTCGACAGCCGGCGCCCTTAGGTCTGGGCCACGCCGTGCTGTGCGCGCAGCCGGCCGTCGGGGCCGAGCCCTTCTTCGTGCACCTGGCGGATGACCTGATCAAGAGCGAGGTCGCGTGTCTTGCGCAGATGGCACGCGTGTACGAGGCCAAGCGCGCCAGCGTGCTGGGCGTCGAGGCCGTGGCACGGCGCGACACCGAGAAGTACGGCATCGTCGCGGTCGAGGCCGACAACGCGGTTACCAGCCGCGTCCGCAGCATCGTCGAGAAGCCCAAGCCCGCCGACGCCCCCTCGAATCTCGCCGTGGTCGGCCGCTACGTGCTGGCGCCGGCGATTTTCGAGCACCTGGAGAAGATCGGCCAGGGAGCGGGCGGCGAGATCCAGCTCACCGACGGCATCGCGGCGCTGATGCGCGAGGAAGCCGTGTACGCCTACCGCTTCAGCGGCAAGCGCTACGACTGCGGCAGCAAGCTCGGCTACCTCCAGGCCACGGTCGAGTACGCCCTCGGTCATCCCGAGCTCGGGGCCCAGTTCCGCAAATACCTCGAAGGCCTGCACCTCACGGCAGCCAGAGGGTCACCAGCGCGCCGCCGCCCGCGCGGTTCGCGAGGCTCAGCCGGCCGCCGTGCGCCTCGACGATCTCGCGGCAGAGCGTGAGCCCGAGTCCCGTGCCGGTCGGCTTGGTCGAGTAGAAGGGCAGCAGCGCATCGCGCAGCGTGTCCTCGCTCAAGCCCGTACCGCGGTCGGCGACCTCGATTCGGAAGCCCGGCGCGGTGAGCCGCACGGCGACCGTGATCTCCGCGGGCGGCGAGCCGGACTCGGCCGCGTTCTTCAGAAGGTTGATCATCACCTGCTCGAGCTGGCGGGCGTCGAAGCTTGCGGGGTCGCCCGGCAGTGGTCCCTCGACCCGGAAAGGGGTCGTGCCCTCGAGGCGCGCGAGAAACGGCGCCCAGGCCACGGGCTCGGGCCGCGGCCGCGGGAGCTTGGCGAAGCGCGCGTAGCCCTCGATGAAGGTTGCAAGGTGCGCGGCGCGCTCGCCGATGGTGTCGAAGATGCGCGCCAGGCGCGCGTCGGCAGCCTCCCGGGCCAGCAGCTGTCCGGAGTGCGCCAGCGAGGTGATGGGGGCGAGCGAATTGTTGAGCTCGTGCGCAATGACCCGGATCACCTTCTTCCAGATGGCCACTTCCTGCGCGGCCAGCTCGCGCGTCAGCTGCTTCAGGAGCACCAGGCGATGCGGGCGCGCATTCAGCACGAAGCTGCGCTGCGACAGGTGATAGACCTCGGGCTCCCCGCCGACCTCCATGGTGAAGAGCGTATCGCCACTGGCACTCAAGGCCGCGGCCAACGCCGGCGGCGCCGCGGTGAGCACCGCGGCCAGGCTGAGCCCCTCGAGCTTGCGGCCTGCGTGCAGCAGCTGCCGCGCGGCGGCGTTGCTGTAGACGATGCGCCCCCCGTCGTCGGTGAGCACCATCGAGAGCGGCGTGGTCTGGATCACGGTGTCGAGGAGCAGCTCGCGCTGGTAGAGATCGAGCCGCTCGCGGCGCAGCAGCTCGCCGAGGGAGTTGTAGGCCTGGATGAGCCCGCTGAGCTCCGCATCCTCGACCGCCGCCACACTCACGCTGAAGTCGCGATCACGCAGACTCACGATGCCGTCGTGCAGCGCCTGCAGCACCCGCACCCAGCGTCGCGGCAGCTGCCGGGCGAGCCATAGCGCCAGGGGCAGCGCCGCCGCGAAACCGATGAGCGCCGCGAGCAGCGCCGGCACCCAGCGCATCGCGAGCGTGGTGACGGCCGCGGCGAGCATCGCGGTGAGCGCCAGCGCAGCCGCGAGGCGCCCGGCGAACGACCAGCGTCGCATCAGGTCTCCGAGGCGGGCCGTGATGCGTCTGTCCTGAGACCGAGCTTCTCCATGCGCCGATAGAGTGCCTGACGTGACAGGCCGAGGTCACGTGCGGCCTGGGCGATCACGCCCCGGGCACGCCCGAGCGCGGCTTCCACCGCGGCCCGATCCGGCTCGTTCTCCGGTTGTGGGGCCGTGGTCGCGGGCAGGTTGAGTGCGGCGGGTCCGATCGAGCGGCTGCCGGCGAGCAGGCAGGCGCGCTTGATGACGTTATGCAGCTCGCGCACGTTGCCTGGCCAGGAGTGGCGCAGGAGCGCCGCGTCCGCCTCGGGAGTGAGCCCGAACCCGGGCTCGAGGAAATGACGCGCGAGCGGCAGGATGTCCTCGCGCCGCTCGCCGAGAGGCGGCACCTCGAGCTCGATGACGCTCAGCCGATAGAAGAGGTCCTCGCGGAAGGTCCCGGCGCGGATCGCCTGCCGGAGGTTGGTGTTGGTCGCGGCGATGACGCGCACCCGCGTGCGGCGCGTGGCGTTGGAGCCCAAGCGCTCGAACTCCCCCGTCTGCAGCACGCGCAGCAGCTTCGCCTGCCCGCTGCCCGAGAGCGTCGCGAGCTCATCGAGGAACAGCGTCCCGCCGTCCGCCGCCTCGAAGCGCCCGGTGCGGGCGCGGGCACCGGTGAAGGCTCCCGCCTCGGTGCCGAACAGCTCCGCCTCGATGAGCTCGTTTGGCAGCGCCCCGAGATTCACCTTGAGGTAGGGCTGCCCGGCACGCTCGGAGTTGGCCTGCACGATGTCGGCCAGCACTTCCTTGCCGGCGCCGTTGGGGCCGGTGATGAGCACCGGCACGTCGGCGTGGGCCACTTGGGTGGCCATGGTGACGAGCGTGTGCATCGCCTCGCTCTCGTAGATCACGCCTCTCAGGTCAAAGCGCGCCGCGAGGCTCGCCCGTGCCTCACGGCTTCTCGCGCGCAGCGCCTCGGCCTCGGCACGCGCGCTGGCGAGATCGAGAAGGTTGCGCACGCTGGTGAGGAGGCGCGCATCGTCCCAGGGCTTGGCGAGATAGTCGGCGGCGCCGGCCCGCACCAGCTCGACGGCGGTCTCGAGGTGCGTCCAGGCGGTGAGCAGAATGATCGGCACCAGGGGATGGCGTGCGCGGATCTCGCGAAACAGCGCGATGCCTTCCGCGCCGCTGGTCGCCTCGCGCAGGAAGTTCATGTCCTGGATCACGAGGTCGATCCGCTCGCGCGCCAGCAGCGCGAGGCCCGCGCCGGGGGTGGCAGCGCCGAGCACCCGCGCGCCATGCAGCGTCAGCAGCACCTCGAAGGCCGTGCGCACCGCCTCGCTGTCGTCGATGACGAGGATGGTGCGGTGGGCGAGGCTCGCATCGAGCGAGCCGTGCGGACCGGCGCTCATGGCCGCGATCCTAACCCGCGCCCGGCGTGTGTTACACCGTGCGGGTCGCCACCGAGGGCGGCACCGCCGAGGCCCGCCGCGCCGGCTGCCAGGCGGCGAGCTGCCCGATGCTCCACAGCACCAGTACCCCACCCACCAGGTAGTAGAGATTGAGGCGCGGCAGCGAGTACTCGAGCGACAGCCAGTAGCCTGCCGCCAGCGCCAGCGCGCAGCCGACGACGACGCCGGCGGTGGTAATCAGGCCGTTCTCGACCAGGAAGTAGCGCACGATGTCGCGCCGGCGCGCGCCGACCGCGCGGCGCGTGCCGATCTGCTTGGTGCGCGTGCTCACGTTGAAGGTCGCGAGCGCGAAGATGCCGAGACAGGTCACGGCGATGAGCAGCGCCGTGACGGTGATGAGGTAGATCTCCATGGCACGGTCGGAGAGGTAGCTGAGATCCCGGTAGAAGTTGAGCGGCCGCACCGTGCCGATCACCCGATCCGGGTTCGACTTGGACAGGTGCGCCTCGATCTCGGGGATGAGTGCAGCGCGCTGTCCGGGCTTCGTCCGCACCAGGTAGTGTATCCCGCCGCCGAAGCCGTAGGGCTGGCGGGGCATGAAGTACACCCAGTCGGGATGATCGTTGGACGGGAAGCAGCCCATCACCGGGTCGACGACGCCGACGATGGTCGCGACCTGGTTGAGCGAATCGTAGACCTGCTTGCCGACCGGATCCTGGTGCGGGAAGAGGCGCTCGCCGAGCGCGCGGCTGACGATGATCTCCGGCACGAAGCGCGAGGCGTCATTGGTGGTGAGCGCCGGCTGGATCTCGTCGTGGCGGAAATTACGCCCGGCGACCAACGTGAGGCCGAGTGCATCGAGCCCCTGCTCGTCGATCTCGAGGTCGTTGTAGTTGTCGGTGCGGTGCTCGTCGGGACGCACTACCAGGGGATTGTTGTCACCGCCGTCGGAGAGCGGGATGGAGCCGGTGGCGGTGGCGGCGATGACGCCCGGGAGTCCGCGCAGATACCGCAAGTCCTCCTGCAGCGAGGGCACCGACTGGAAGCGCTCGGTGAAGCCCTTGCTTCTGATCACGATGATGTTGTCGACGTCGATGCCGGTCGGGCGACGCATCTTCTCGGCGCGCTGCACCACGATATAGAGCGCATTCACCAGCACGGCGAGGGCGATGGAGATCTGCAGCGCCACCAGCACCGCACCGGTGCGGTTACGCAGCAGCGCGGACAGAATCGGGCGGACTTCGTAGCTCATGGTCGGTCCCTCACTGGCTCTTGAGATAGACGGCGGGCGGCAGCCGGCCGACGCGCCAGGCCGGGTAGAGTCCGGCGGCGAGCGTGGCCGCGCAGGCGAGGATCACCGCCCACAGCAGCGCGACGGAATCGACGTGCATCAGCTCCTGGTAGCCGCCGCGAAGGTAGGCATGCGCGGCGGCGTACATGTGATGGACGGCCAGCAGTCCGAGCGTCGCAAGCCCGAGTCCGAGCAGCGCGCCGCATACCGCCAGGACACCGACCTCGACCAGGTGCTGGGCGAAGACCTGGCGGCGGCTCGCGCCGAGCGCGCGCCGCACGCCGGTCACGGCGGCGCCGTTGAGGAACTTGGCGAGCAGCAGGCCGACGGTGTTGATGAGGCACACGGCAAGGAACGCGAACGCCAGCCCCACCAGCACCCGGTTGTCGGTATCGACGACCTTGTTGTACTTCAACCAGTCGGCGACGTTGGTCAGGCGGTTATCGCGCGGTCGCTGGAAGCGGCCCGTCTTGTGCTGCTCGGCCCAGTAGCCATCGAGGAGCGCTTGCATGCGCTCGCGGCTCGCGGCGTCGGGGAGCTCGACCCACATCTGCAGCCACACGCACTCCGAGGCCATGAAGTCCTTGAACGTGTCGAGCTTCTCGGACCCCCAGCAGTCGGTCTCCTCGCCGTTGAGGAGCTCGAGTTGTGGTCCCCAGCCGAAAGGAATATAGACGTCGTCCGGCTCGCCGAAGCTGCCGCCGTTCAGATCGAAGTAACGCGGCTGCGGAAACCAGTCATCGAGCACGCCGACGACGCGGAACTCGCGATCGTCCCAGCGCACGCTGCGGCCGACGCTGTTGGCGCCGCCGAAGAGCTTCTGATTCTCCTCGCGCGACAGCACGATCACGGGCTGCGCCGGGTCGTCGGCGGCGGCGCTCCAGCCCGCACCATAGAGGAAGGGGACCTCGAACATGGCGAAGAAGTCCGCGCTCGTCACCCGGGCGCTGACGTTCTTGGCCGGCACGGCGCCCGCGCTGATCACGCCGTTGGTGGCATACATCACCACCTTGCGCTCCGGAATGCTCGAGTGCATCAGGTACCGGGTGTCCTTGTAGGTCATCTCGACTGGCGGCCCTTTGAAGCTCTGGCGGTAGCCGCGGAGCGGATCCCAGTTGTCCATCATGACCGTGTACAGGCGGTCGTTCTTCCACCAGATCGGGTTGCCCGACATCGCGTGGTAGACAGTGAGCGTCATGATGCACACCGCGATGCCGAGGGCGATCGCGAGCACCATGAGCGCGGTGAGGCCGGGATTGCGGCCGAAGCTCTTGAGCGCGAGACGCAGGTAGTAGCCTTGCATGTGCCCCCCTCAGCCGAGCGCGGCGCCGGCGGTGCTTGCCCCGGCGCTGGCGGCGCGCGGCTCGTAGGCCCGGAAATCCGAGATCTGGCCGTCGATCAGATGGACGTTGCGCTGGGCGCGGCGCGCCAGCTCCGGGTCGTGGGTGACCAGCAGGATCGTGGTGCCCATCTCGTTGATCTGCTCGAGGAGGTCCATGACTTGGCGTGCCATGAGGGAATCGAGGTTGCCGGTGGGCTCATCCGCCAGCAGGAACGCCGGGTCGCCGGCGATCGCGCGCGCGATCGCGACACGCTGTTGCTGGCCACCGGAGAGCTGCGCCGGCATATGCCTGGCGCGCGAGGCGAGCCCGACGAGCTCGAGCGCGCTGGTGATGCGCTCCCTGCGGTCGGCGGCGGCCAGGCCGCGGTAGCGCAGCGGCACCTCGACGTTGTCCTGGACGTTCAGGTCGGGGATCAGGTTGAAGCTCTGGAAGATGAAGCCGATGCGCTGGTTGCGCAGCCGCGAGCGCGCATCGTCGGAGAGCGCACGCACGTCGGTGCCGTCGAGCTGGTAGCTCCCGGACTCGAATTCCTCCAGCAGTCCCGCGACATTGAGGAAGGTGGTCTTGCCCGAGCCGGAGGGCCCCGTGACCGCGACGAATTCCCCGGCCTCGACCTCGAGCGAGAACTTGCGCAGGGCGTAGGTCTCGATGAGGTCGGTGCGGTAGATCTTGCTGATGTCGTGCATCTTGAGCATCGTCTTATCCCTCGTAAGGCCTTCAACGTGAGATGGCGACCTCGGCCGCCTGGTTTGCATCGCGCATGTCGGAAATGACCACCTGGTCGCCGGCGGCGAGACCGCTCACCACCTCGATCTCGCCCACCGAGGCGGCGCCGAGCGTGACCGGCACGCGCACCGCGCGCCCCCCGCGCACGACGTAGAGCGCACGCGAGGTCTCGTCGATGAAGGAGCCGCGCTCGAACTGGAGCACGTTGTCGCGCTCATCGAGAACGATGCGCACGGCGGTGCGCTCGTTCTGCCGGAGGCCCGGCGGCTGGCCACCGCTGAACTTGACGCGGCCCGTGACCTGGCTCTGGCGCACTTCGGGGGAGATCGCGGTGACGCTACCGGGGATGCTGTGCCCCTCGACGGTGATTTCGGCGCTCATGCCGGGCTTGATGGCGCCGGCATAAGACTCCGCCACCTGGAACTCGATCTCGAACGCCGAGAGGTCGACGACGGTAAGCAGTGCAGCGTTGGCCGGTACCAGGGTCTTCTGTGGCTGTGCGAGATTCGCCACCATGCCGTCGACCGGGGAGCGCACACTGAGTTCCGCGACGCGTTGCTTGAGCGAGGCGACGGTGAGCGCCTGGCGGTCGCGCTCGAGGCGCTTGGTGCGCAGGTCTAGGCCTAAGCTGTCGCGCTCGAGATCGGCGGTCTCGCGCGCGTGATCGAAGTTCAGCCGGGCGGTCGAGACATCGTCGATGGCGCGGCGGTAATCGCGCTCACTGATGGCGCGCTGGTCCCAGGCCCACTGCGAGCGCTTGAGCTCGCGCTCGGCGGCCTTGATCGTGACCTCGGCGAGATCCGCCTGCTGCTTGCTGGTGAGAATCTGACGGCGGATCTCGATCTGCTGATGCTGGAGCGCCGCATCGAGGCTGTCGAGCGTGGCCTGCTCGCGCTGCAACTCGTTCGTGAGCTCCGGACTGTCGAGGGTCGCGAGTATCTGGCCTTTCCTGACCGCATCTCCGGCGCGCGCGGCGTAGGTCACGGTACCGGGTGCGATCGCGAACAGGGTCGGGCTCACCGCCGCAACGACGGTGCCGTCGGCGGCGACGTCGCGCACGAAGTGCCCGCGGCTGACCTCGGCGATGCGCAGCCGCTCGCGCGAGATGACCTGACCGGTCGTGAGCCAGCCGTGGATGAGCCAGGCAAAGAGCAGCGCGAGGAATGCCGCCGCGCCGCCGGCCAGAGCCAGGCGCCTCCGGGTCCAGGGCGAAGCGGGCGCCGCCAGGGCGGTGTCCTGCGCTTCGGTGCCGCGGATGCCGACCACGTCCGAGACCCTTTCCGGGATCTTGCGCAGTTGCGCGAGCTTCATGGCCCGCTGAGCTGCATACCGTATGCCATGGTTCGAGGCGTGGGGGCGCGCCAACCTCAAGCGCCTGTATGCACTGAGAATCTTTCCGTTGCAGAGGTGCACTGTGCGCGCGCCCCGCGGGCGTCAGAGATGTCCGCCCTCGCGAAGCGGACAGCAGCGGACACCGCCGGACACTCCCGCCGCCGCGACCGTGGCTCTTTCGGGTCTTGCGCACTCGCCTGCCGCCGTCGCAAAGTGACTCGGACGGAGGGGACCGCTGCAAAGGAGGAGCCGATGGCCACGCGTCGAACCGATGAGACTCCCGCCACTGCTGAGACCCGCGCGCGCAGCGCGCAGCCTAGAGGGACGCGGGGTGTGCGCACCAAGTCAACGCAACGCACTCCCGTCACCGCTGAGCACCGCCGCGCGATGATTGCGGAGGCGGCGTACCTGCGCGCCGAGCGGCGTGGGTTCGCGCCCGGGCACGAGACCGAGGACTGGCTGGCCGCCGAGGTCGAGGTCGACGCACTGCTGAAGCTCGGGCCGGGCGGCGCAGCGCAGTAGCGCTCACCCGGTGGGAACCGCCTCCCCGCCGGGATCAGTGGGCTGAGGGAGGGTTGTTGCCCGGCGCAGGAGCGCCCGCGGGTCGCGGCTTGGGCGGCCGCAGCCCGTTGGAGTAGAGCAGCCGGCCAGTCGGCGTCACGAACACCGCATCGAAATCCGGCATGCGGTTGATGATCTCGAGGGCCTTGTCGGGACCCAGGACGAAGGCGGTCTTCGACAGACCGTCGGTCTGCGTCGCGGTGGGGCCGATGATGGTCGCGCTGCGCACCTTGTTGGCCGAGTGCCCGGTGTGCGGATCGATGATGTGGTGGTAGCGCACCCCGCCCTCATCGAAGTAGCGCTCGTAATCGCCCGAGGTTGAGACCGCGGCGTCCGACAGCGGGATCCTGGTGACCACCTTGTCGGCGTTATGGGGCTCGTCGGGATGCGCGATCGACACGAGCCAGGGGCGCCCGCGGTGATCCCCCAGCAGGCGGCTGTCGCCGCCGGCAGTGACCAGGGCATGCTGGAAGCCGCGGGCCTTGAGGATCGCGACGCCGCGGTCGACCGCGTAGCCCTTGGCAATCCCCCCGAGGTCGATGCGCATACCGGCGTGGCCGAAGCGGATCGTATGGTGAGCGGCGTCGAGCTCGAGGTTGCGCCAGTTGACGGCCGGCAGGGCCGCCCTGATCTGCTCCTCGCTCGGATGGACGTGGAGCGGGTAGTTGTACAGGTAGCCGACGCTCGCATAGGTGATGTCGAAGGCCCCTGCCGTGATCTCCGAGAAGTGGGTGGACAGCTTGATCAGCTCGAAGAGCTCCGGGTCCACCTGCACCGGCTCGAACGCCGCGCGCTGATTGATGACCGACACCTGACTGTCGGGCTTGTAGTGGCTCATGAGCGCATCGATGCGGCGCATCTCCTCCATCACCGCCGCGATCGCCGCGTTGCCTTTCTCGGGATCGTCGGCCCAGAGCTGCACGTAGACACGTGTGCCCATGATCGCCTCGGTGCGGTCGATCCACGCGGCGCGGGCCGGCGTCGTGGCGAGCGCCAGCAGCGTGAGACTCACGAGGGCACCGGCCGATCTCATCATCAGTTGCGCTCCTTTCCAGATCCTGAAAGCCATAGACTACCCAGCTCCGGCGGCGCTGTCTGTGCGCTAGCCCCGCGCGTACCGCGCGGGGGGCGATTGGGGTATTCTGCCTGCTCGTCCGACAAAGCGGTCACTCACCGGGGAGAGCGACGCATGAACCTCAAGAGTCTCAACGCTTTGATCTGCGGCGCGCTGTGCGCCGCCGCGCTCGCTGCCATGCCCGCCGTGACGGTGGCGCAGACCACCGCGGCTCCCGCAACGAGCGGCGCCGCGAGTACACCGGTGAAGTGCAAGGACGGCACCACCTCGCCGCACGGCGGCCGCGGCGCCTGCAGTGGGCACGGCGGCATCGACAAGTCCGCTTCCGCGCCGGCATCCGCTGCGGCAGCGCCGGCACCTGCTGCGGCAGCGCCGGCATCCGCTGCGGCAGCGCCGGCCGCTTCGAGCGCGGCCAGCGGACCGGTGACCTGCAAGGACGGCACTACCTCGCCGCACGGCGGCCGCGGTGCCTGCAGCGGTCACGGTGGGATCAACAAGTCCGCTTCCACCGCCGGCGCGACGGCGGCTCCCGCTGCCGCGGCGGCACCCGCGGCGCCGGCTGCGCCTGCCGCTGTCGCAGCCCCGGCAGCGCCCGCCAAGCCGCCCGCCGCCGCTCCCGCGGCACAGGCGGCGCCGGGCGGCGGGCCCGGAATGGTGTGGGTCAATACCGCGAGCAAGGTGTACCACTGCCAGGGAGATCGCTATTACGGCAAGACCAAGGAGGGCTCGTACATGACCGAGGCACAGGCCAAGGCGCAGGGCGCGCGTCCGGATCACGGCAAGCCCTGCTCCTAACAAGGACGCGTGGCGAGTCGACGTGATCTGCTCCTGGCGGCGGCCGGCGGCTGGCTGCTGGGCGGCACGGCGCGCCGCGCGCTCGCGGCCGACGCCGATCAGCGTCAGGACTCGCTGGCAACGCTTCCCGGGAAGAAGCCGCTGATCCGCCGCACGTGGCGGCCGCCGAACTTCGAGACGCCGCTCGCCGATCTCGTGCCGGCCTTCACGCCGAACGAGGCTTTCTTCGTGCGCTATCACCTCGCGGTCATTCCCGAGATCGACGTCGACACTTGGCGGCTGAAGATCGGCGGCAGCGGCGCGCAGAAGCCGCTCGTCGTCACGCTGCGGGATCTCAAGCACGACTACAAGCGCGTCACGCTGACCGCCGTCAACCAGTGCTCGGGGAACCGCCGGGGACTGTTCACTCCGCATGTGCCGGGTGTGCAGTGGGGCTACGGCGCGATTGGCAATGCCGAGTGGAGCGGCGTGCGGTTGCGCGACGTGCTCAACCGCGCAGGCGTCGCCGCCAACGCCGTCGAGGTGGTCCTCAACGGGGCGGATGTCCCGGTGCTGCCCGCGACTCCCGACTTCCTCAAGAGCATTCCCATCGAGCGCGCGCTCGATGAGAACACGCTGATCGCCTTCGAGATGAACGGGCATGCGCTGCCGCATTGGAACGGAGCGCCGGCGCGGCTGGTGGTGCCCGGTTGGACCGGCACCTACTGGGTGAAGCACCTGACGGAGATCCGCGTCGAGACCGCGCCGTTCGACGGCTTCTGGATGAAGAGCGATTACCGGATTCCGACCGGGGCCTTCCCCGGCGTTCGCTTCAAGACGCAGGAGACGCCGGAGACGACCCCGATCACCGAGATCCTGGTGAACTCGCTCGTCACGAGCCACGCATCGCTCGCACGCGTGAAGCATGGCGCCAAGGTCGAGCTCGCCGGCAAGGCGTGGGATGGCGGCGCCAGAATTGCCGCGGTGGAGATCTCCACCGACGGGCGCCTGAGCTGGCAGGCGGCGACGCTCGGCCGTGACCTCGGGCGCTTCGCGTGGCGCGAGTTTCAATACCGGCTCGATACCTCGAAGCCGGGCGCGCTCGTGGTGGCGGTGCGGGCGCGCAGCGGCGACGGCACGACGCAGCCCGACAAGCTGACGGCGAACCCCGCCGGCTACCACCACAACATCGTGCAGACCCTCACCTTGGAGGTCGGGTGAGAGGCGCGCTCGCGGACATGGCGCTGTGGGCGGCGCTCGCAGGCGCCTGCGCGGGCGCGTTCGCCGGCGAGGAGACGATCCAGCTGCACGATGGCAGCGGACGCGAGCTTACGGCGGCGCGCTGCGCCACCTGCCACAGCCTCGACTACCTGCAGAGCAACGCGCCCGCGATGGACCGCAACACCTGGCAGAAGACCGTTCAGAAGATGCGCGATCGCTTCGGAGCCCCGATCACCGACCAGGAGGCGCAGCAGATCCTCGACTACCTCGCCGGGAGCTACGCGGCCAAGCCGTAGCGGGATGCGCACCGCGTGGCTGCACCAGGCTTCAGCATCAGCGGCATCGATCACATCGTGCTGCGGGTACGCGACGTCGGCCGCGCGCTCGAGTTCTACTGCGACATGCTCGGCTGTACGGTGGAGCGCGAGCAGCGCGCGCAGGGCCTCACGCAGCTGCGGGCCGGACGCAGCCTCATCGATCTCGTGACCGCGGACGGGCCGCTCGGGCAGCGCGAGTCGGGGGCGGCGGCGCGCGGGCCGAACCTCGAGCACTTCTGCCTCACCCTCGTGCCGTTCGATGAGGGCGCGCTGCGCGCCCACCTCGCCGCGCACGGGCTCGAGGCCGGCGAGGGCGCCGTGCGCTATGGCGCCGAGGGGGAGGGGCGCTCCATCTACATCGAGGATCCGGACGGCAACCGGGTCGAGCTCAAGGGCGGGCGGACATGAGTCTCAAAGGCAAGACACTCTTTATAACGGGCGCGAGCCGCGGCATCGGACTCGCGATTGCCCTGCGCGCGGCGCGCGACGGAGCCAACATCGCCGTCGCCGCCAAGACCGCCGAGCCGCACCCGAAGCTCCCGGGCACCATCCACACCGCGGCCGCGGAGATCGAGCGAGCCGGCGGCAGGGCGCTGCCGCTGGTGGTGGACGTGCGTGACGAGGCGAGCGTGGCGGCCGCGGTGCGCCAGTGCGCCGAGCATTTCGGCGGTATCGACATCTGCGTCAATAATGCCTCGGCCATCAATCTCGCCGCCACCGAGCAGATCGACATGCGCCGCTACGACCTCATCCAGCAGGTCAATACGCGCGGCACTTTCGTGACCACGCGTGCCTGCGTGCCGTTCCTGAAGCGCGCCGCCAATCCGCACGTGCTGACGCTGTCGCCGCCGCTCGACCTCAACCCGCGGTGGTTCGCGCCGCACCTCGCCTACTCGCTGTCGAAGTACGGGATGTCGCTGTGCATGCTGGGAATGGCCGAGGAATACGCGGAAGCCGGCATTGCCTGCAACGCCCTCTGGCCGCGCACCACCATCGCCACCGCGGCGGTGGAGTTCGCGCTCGGCGGGCCGGCCATGATGCGCCGCTCGCGCAAGCCCGAGATCGTCGCCGATGCAGCCCACGTGATCCTCTCGAGGTCAGCGCGCGAGTACACGGGGCGCTTCCTCATCGACGACAGCGTGCTCTACGAAGCGGGGGTACGCGACTTCAGCGGCTACAGTGTCGAGCCCGGTGCGCCGCTGCTCGCGGACCTCTTTATCGCGCGCGAGCTGCAGGCGCCGCCCGGCGTGCAGCTGGAGTTCCTGCGATGAGCGCGGAGCGCGGCAACCGCCGCATCGTGCTGGCGCGCCGACCGCAGGGCGCGCCCGTGGCGGAGGATTTTCGCCTCGAGGAGGTGCCGGTGCCGGTGCCGGCGGCGGGCCAGGTGCTGCTGCGCACGCGCTTCCTGTCGCTCGACCCCTACATGCGCGGGCGCATGAGCGATGCGCCGTCCTACGCCCCGCCGGTGGCGCTCGGCGCGCCGATGACCGCGCAGACGGTGAGTGTCGTCGAGGCCTCCGACAATCCCGCTTACCAGGCCGGCGAGCTGGTGGTCGCCAACGTCGGCTGGCAGGACTTCGGGCTTTCCGACGGACGTGATCTGGTGAGGATCGATCCCAGGCTCGAGCGGCCCTCCTACGCGCTCGGCGTGCTCGGCATGCCGGGGCTCACCGCTTACGTGGGACTTCTCGACATCGGCCGGCCGAAGCCAGGCGAGACGGTCGTCGTCGGGGCGGCGACCGGTGCCGTCGGGTCGGTGGTCGGACAGATCGCGAAGCTCAAGGGCTGCCGCGTGGTGGGCATCGCCGGCGGCGCGGCCAAGTGCGACTACGCCGTTGCGAGCCTCGGCTTCGATGTCTGCCTGGACCATCGCACGCCGCAGCTGCGGGAGCGGCTGGCGGCGGCCTGCCCGAAGGGGATCGATGTGTATTTCGAGAGCGTGGGGGGCGAGGTGCTCTACGCCGCGATGCCGCTGCTCAACGTCGGGGCGCGCATGCCCTTGTGCGGGCTCGTCTCCTGGTACAACCTGGAGAAGCTGCCCGAGGGCGTCGATCGCACGCCGGCGCTGCTCTCGGCGGTGCTGCGCCGGCGCATCACGATTCAGGGATTCATCATTTTCGACCACTACGCGCGCTTCCCGGCTTTCATCGCCGACATGCGCGAGTGGCTGCGTAGCGGGCGCATCCACTACCGCGAGGAAGTGATCGAGGGACTGGAGCATGCGCCCCGCGGACTCATCGGCCTCCTCGCGGGCGAGAACTTCGGCAAGCGGGTGGTGCGGGTCTCCTGAGCATGGCCGTGGCGGAGCGCATCGCGGTCTCGTGGGTGTTCGATGTCATCTCGCCCTTCGCCTATCTCGGCTTGCGCGATCTGGAGCGCCTGCCGGCGCAGGTGGAGCTCAGGTTCGTGCCGGTGCTGCTCGCGGGCATGCTGTCGCACTTCGGGCAGATGGGTCCCGCCGAGATTCCTTCCAAGCGGCGCTTCACCTACCGCTTCGTCCTGTGGCGCGCACGGCAGATGGGCATCCCGCTGCGCTTGCCGCCTGCGCACCCCTTCAACCCGCTCGCCGCGCTGCGCCTGGTGGTCGCGGCCGGGAGCGACCGGCGTGCGGCCTCCGTGGTTCTCGAGGCCGTGTTCCGTGACGGCCGCGATGTGACCGACCCGGAGGTGATCGCGGATCTCGCCCGCGAGCTCCAGGTAGCCGAACCGCAGCGTGCGGTGAGCGACCCGGCGGTCAAGCAGCAGCTGCGCGCGAACACCGACTGGGCGATCTCGCTCGGCGTGTTCGGCGTGCCGACCCTGGTGATCGGCACGGAGCTCTTCTGGGGACACGACGCCTTCGGCATGGCGCTCGACTATCTCAGGTACCCGGCGTCGTTTCAGGATCCCGAGATGCGTGCCGTGGAGACACTGCGCGTCGGGGTGGAGCGGCTGAGGTGAGCCGCACGGCCCGCTGGGCCCTGGCTGCGGCGCTGCTGATATCGGCGCCGGCGGCGGCCGCGGACTACTGGGCCTGCCAGTACCGCAACATCGATGTGACCGTGGCCGGCAGCAGCGAATACGCGCGCGGCGTCGCGCGCAACGCGGATCGGCTCGGGGCCGCGCTCACCCGGGTCCTGAGCTTCAAGGGCGATGCGCGCCTGCCGACCCACATCTACGTCCTCCCCGATGAGCAGATCATCGAGGTGTTGGGATCGAGCGGTAACTCGAATTACCGCAGCTCCGGATACGATGCCACCGTCATCGCGAGCCGGGGGACTGGCAGCGCTGACAGGTACTGGGGCGTTTACTTCGGCTATGTCGGCAGCCTGGTCGCCGGCGCCGGTGCCCAGCGCTACCCGTACTGGTACCGGCTCGGGGTCCCGGAGGTGTTCGCCACGACCGAGGTCGATCAGGACCGCATCCGCACCGGTGGCATTGCTCCCGGCTATGCGCTCACGGTCGCCAGCGGAACCCTGATCCCGCTGCGTACCTTCCTCGCCATGCAGGAGGAGGATCCGCAGCTGCAGTCGGGACCGGTCAGCGAGATGTATGCGGCCGAGAGCTGGTACCTCACCCGCGAGATCCTGGTCGAGGGCCGCTACCGCCGCGAGTTCGGCAAGTACCTGGGCCTCATGCATGAGGGCCGCAGTGAGCGGGCCGCCTTCGCCGCGAGCTTCAATGTGAGCTACGAGGATCTGGACCGGATGCTGCGCGACGACCGGCTCGCCCAGTCGCATGTGTTCATGTTGGCGAGCTCCACGGATGAGAGCCCGGACTGCGATTCCCCGCGCAAGCTCACGCCGCCCGAGGTGCGGGCACGTCTCGCCCTGGTCAACCTCCAGCTGGGCAGGCGTGCACAGGCGCGGCAGCTTGCGGGCGCCGCGCTGCACGACGACCCCGCGAACGAGCGCGCGCTGCGGGTGCTGGCACAGGCGCAGCTCGAGGAGTGGGATTACGGGGCGTCGTTTGCCGCCGTGGACCAGCTGTCGCGCGCGGCGCTCTCCCCTGATGGCATGGCCGAGAGCGCCGCGATCCTCACCGTGCTGGCTTCCGCCGTGACCGGCGGCCACGCGGCGCTCCCGGTGGATGCGCCGACGCTGCTGCGTTACGCGCAGCAGTACTACCAGGCTGCCATCGCGGCCAACCCGGAGGACCTGCGCTCCTGGGCGGGGCTGGCCGGTCTCTACGGGGCCCGGCGCGACCGCGCCGCGGCCCAGGCGCTGCTGCCGCAGGCCTCACAGGCGCTGGAGCGACACCCGGGCAACGGGAATCTCGCCTACGCGCTCGCCCACATGTGCGCGCAGACGCAGCAGTGGGACTGCGCGGCAAAGTTCGCCGGCGCCTGGCGCGAGAACGCCCCGACCGAGGCGAGCCGCGCCGAGGCTGCCGCCTTCGAGTCGCGGCTCGCGGCATACCGGCAACGCCTGGCGAGCGCGCCAGCCACGCAATCCTCCGCGCCGCCGCGCAACTAGCCCTCAAGCGCGCGCCGCCGGCCGCGCGCGCGTGGCAGCGGCCGAGGCCTGCGCCCAGGTGCGCAGCAGTGTGAGCTGCAGCGCGAGCTGCTCGAGCTGCGCGTCCGGCGGCCAGTCGCCGCCATTGGCGACAGCGCTCGCCGTGAGTCCGTTGATGAAAGTGACCAGCGAGCGCAGCACGTGCGCGCGCGTGGCGGCGGACCAGCTGCGGTACTCGGGCCAGCCCTGCGCCAGGCAGCGCTCGAAGAGGCGCAGGTACTCACGGTGCACCCAGGCGTTGATTCGCTTGAGGCGCCGGTCCGCCGACACCTGCCCCCAGAACGTGGTCCAGAGGGCGCACTCGATGCGCCGGTGCGCATCGACCGGCAGCGCCTCGGTCAGCAGTGCCAGCAAGTCCGGAGGCGTGCCGCCCCGGGCCGGACGCAGCAACCGCTCCTCGATGCGCCGCAGGATGAGCCGCAAGGCCGCGATGATGATGTCGTGCTTGCTGTCGAAGTAGTGCGCCAGCATGCCGGTGGTGTAGCCCGCCTCGCGGGCGATGCGCACCATGCTCGCCTGATCGAAGCCGTGCTCGGCCACCACCCGGCAGGCGACCAGCGCGATCTGATCGCGGCGCTGCGCATGGTCGACGATCTTGGGCATGGCGGGATACTACCCTGGCGCACCGACACGGTCGTCGGGATCGAGACCGACATCCGCAGCCGCGGCCCGCCGCCGGTCGCGCTCGAGGTCCATGGAGCGGCAAGTGAGGAGATAAACGCCCGCCGCCGCGGGCAGTCCCACCAGCATGGCGATGTCGGCCTTGCCGAGGGCGCGCGCCACCGGCCCGGTGTAGATCTCCGTGCTGAAGAACGGGATCATGACGACGAAGCCGACCAGGTAGGCGCTGAGGCCACGCCAGTTCCAGTGGCCGTACATCCCCCGGGAGTTGAAGATCTCGCGGATCGAGTAGTGGCCCTTGCGCACCAGGTAGAAGTCGACCAGGTTGACCGCGGTCCAGGGCGTGAACAGGTATAGCAGCAGCGACAGGTAGTCCTGGAAGCGCGCGACGAAGTTTCCGGAGGAATTGAGCGCCAGCACCGTGCTCGCGAGCAGCGCCACCCCTAGGCTCGCCAGGCGCTTGGCCGCCGTGCACTTGAGCGGCCGGAGGGTATCGGCGACGGAGAGCAGCGTGAGGGATGCGCCGTAGAAGTTGAGCGACGTGATCGTGACGAGGCCGAGCAGGGCTCCTGCGATCAGCACCTTGCCGAGGCCCGGAATGACCGCGTCCGCGGCCGCTTCCATGGCGGCGGCCACGTCGAGCTGCGGCGCCATCGCCGCGGCGACCGTTCCGACCAGCATCATCCATGCGCCACCGATGAAGGCGCCCAGGTAGGTCCACCAGAACGACTCGCGCACGCCGACGTCGCGCGGCAGATAGCGCGAGTAGTCCGACACGTAGATGGACCAGCTCAGCTGGTAGGAGGCCGCGGCGAAGATCTGCGCGAGGAACGGCACGGCGCGAAAGCCGCCCACCGCCCACTGCGCGGCCGGAAAGCGCAGCAGCGCGAGGCCCCCGAGCGAGAACACGGTGAGAATCGCGATCATGAGGTAGGCGAAGCCGCGCTGCGCGCGGTGGATCTGGTCATAGCCGACGGCCGCCAGGCTCACCGCGAGCAGCGCAAACACGATGATGGCGCCGGAGGAGGTGGCGGAGATCGCCGGTGTCAGCTGGTGCAGCGCCTGCGCGGCCAGTACCTGGTTGAAGGCGTTGTAGCCCACGTAGGCCACCAGGGCGACCGCCCAGACGAGCAGCGCCCCGCTGTAGCCGAACTGCGGCCGCGACTGGATCATCTGCGGCAGCCCGAGTTGCGGCCCCTGCGTCGAGTGGAACGCCATGAAGAAGGTGCCGAGCGCGTTGCCGAGCAGCACCGCGATAGCGGTCCACAGCAGGTTTCCGCCGAGGGTGATGCCGAGGACCCCCACGGCCAGCGTCGCGAGGTGCGCGTCGCCCGAGAACCACACCGGCCAGAGGTGCCACACCTTGCCATGCCGCTCGGCGAGCGGCACGTAATCGATCGAGCGGGTCTCGATGAGCTTAGCTCTGGCCATACCCCTTTAGCGGAGCGCGCCGCGGGCGTGCGGCAACACTTCGGCGCCGGCGACCTTGGGCTCATCGTCCACGATCTGCGCCGGGAAACCCTCGCCGAGCACCCGCACGCCGCAGGCCTCCTCCAGCCGGCGGATGATGTTGGGTGAGTGCTCGCGCGGGCCGTAGCGACGCACGCCGTCCTCGAACAGGCCAAGCACCAGGGGAGAGAGCTCGAGCGGCACGTGGTGAGCGCGCGCGAGCGCGTCGAACAGGCCGACGTCCTTGACCACCAGCTCCATGGTGAAATTGATGTCACGGCTGCCGTTCAGGATCACCTGCGACTCGGTCTCGTGGACGAAGGAGTTGCCCGAAGAGATGCGGATACCCTCGTAGGTCATGTTGAGGTCGAGGCCCGCCACTTTCGCGACCGTGAGCGCCTCGGCGAGCGCCGCCAGGTGCACGGTGCACAGATAGTTGGTGATCACCTTGAGAACCGAGGCCGAGCCCACCGGGCCCGTGTGCAGGATCTGCCGCCCGAGGATCGCCAGCACCGGCAGCACGCGCTCGAAGGCCGCGCGCGAGCCGCCGGCGAAGATGGAGATGTTGCCGCTCGCGGCCCGATGGCAGCCGCCGGAGACCGGGCAGTCCATGGCCACCGCTCCGGCTGCCTCGACCCGCGCGGCCAGCCGCCGCGCCTCGGCGGCATCGGTGGTGCTCATCTCCAGCCAGATCTTCCCGGGCGAGAGGCCCGCTAGCACCCCGTCCGGCGCCTCCATCACCGCGGCGGACACCGCCGGGGAGGGGAGGCAGGTGATCACCAGATCGACGCGCTCGGCGAGCTCCCGCGGAGAGCCGGCAGCCTTGGCCCCGCGCGCCACCAGGGCCGCGACGCGCGCGGGATCGAGGTCGCGGACGGTGAGATCCACGCCGTGGCGCAGGAGGTTGGCGGCCAGCTGCCCGCCGACGTTGCCGAGACCGATGAAGCCGAGAGCGAGGTCTGTCATCGAGGTAAGATACCTCAAGCTTCGTCCTTCACCGCCCTCGTCAAACCAAAAAAAGGAGCACTACCATGTCCTCAAGGCCCGTGCTGACCGCCGTGCTGCTCATCGTCGTCGCGGCAGGCACCGCCTCGAGCGGGGCACAACAGGCGCCCGCAGCGCCCACGCCGTACCCGCTCGACAACGTGCCGGACAAGATGCCGTTCGATGTTCCCTACGGAGCGCCGATCTCGCTCGAGCGCGCCTCAGCCGCCATCACCGCCACCGCGGCCGAGGCCCGCAAGCACGACTGGAAGCTCTGCATCGCGGTAGTCGACTCGGGCGGGAACCTGGTCGCCTTCGAGCGCATGGACGGCGCGCAAATCGCTTCGGTGCAGATCTCCGAGCACAAGGCGCGCGCCTCGGCGACGTTCCGCCGCGAGACCAAGGTCTTCGAGACGGGTATCCAGCAGAGCGGCTACAACTACCTCCTGACGCTCGACGGAGTCATCGGCTCGCGCGGCGGTATTCCACTCATCGAAGGTGGCAAGCTGGTCGGCGCGATCGGCTGCTCGGGCGGCACCGGCTCGCAGGACGAGGTCGCCTGCAAGGCCGGCGCGGCCACGATCAAGTGAGCCTGAAGCGGGCTTTCGTCCCGGAGGGTTTATGCAGCAAGCCGTGCGCAAGTACCTCGCGGCCCTCGAAGCGGGTGATCCCGAGAGGGCCGCGGCCCTGTTTGTGCCCCAGGGTTGGGTACAGTCGCCGTTTCTCGGCAAGCTCCCGGTGCGCGATTTCGTCGGCAAGGTGGCGAGCGCCTCCCAGGGCTCGAAGCTGACCGTCTACGACGTGCTGGTGAGCGCCGAGGGGCACTTGCGGGCCGTGGCGTACTATCTCTACGACTGGACGCTGCGGGATGGCTCGCACGTCGCCTTCGACTGCGCCGACGTGTTCAACTTCGATCGCGAGACCGGCAAGATCGAGTCGATCGTGCTGGTCTACGACACGCAGCCGGTGCGCGGAGTGGTTCAGCACAAGTACCCGTGAGGGGGCGCGAGCGGTCCTCAGGCAGCGTCCCAGTACTCCTCCATGCGGCGGCGCATGGCGGCGTCCGGGAGGCGGCCGCGGCCGGCGGCCTGATTGTCCTCGAGGTGGGCGAGTCGGGTCGAGCCCGGGATCGCGCAGGTTACCGCCGGGTGCGAGACGACGTACTTGAGGAAGTACTGCGCCCAGCTCGTGACGTCGATGTCGGCCGCCCACGCAGGCAAGGGCCGGCCCGCGGCCTGCTTGAAGAGCGAGGAGCGGCCGAAGGGCAGATTGGCGAGCACCGCGATGCCGCGCTCGAGCGCGAGCGGCAGGAGGGTTGCGGCCGCCTCGCGGTTGGCGAGCGAGTAGTCCAGCTGGACGAAATCCAGCCGGTAGGTGCGCATGCACTCTGCCAGCTCGGCGTGCTGACTCACGCGCGAGGTGGTAACGCCGAGGAAGCGGATTCTTCCTTCCTTTTTCCATTCCTGCATCCGCGGCATGACCTCGGCGACGCCCCTGAGGTTATGTACCTGCAGCAGCTCGACGCGGCGGGTCCGCAAGCGCTCCAGCGAGCGCGCGAAGCTCTCAGCTCCCGCGGGCCCGGACGGGCCATCGCCGACCAGCTTGGTCGCGAGGAACATGCGGTCGCGCGTGCCGAGGCTCTCGAGCGCCTCGCCGATGAGCGCCTCGCTGTCGCCGTAAGCGGCGGCGGTGTCGATGACGGTGGCCCCGAGCTCGCTCATGCGCTTGAGCTCTGCCTTGATGTCAGCGCGCACCTCGGTGCGGAAGGAGTCCGTGCCGATGCCGATCACGGGCAGCCACTGGCCGCTCGAGGGGATCGCCTTGGTGATGAGGCGTGGCGAGGCCGTCGGGGCGCTGCTTTGCGGCGGGCCATTGTTGATTGGGGCGCTGTTGCCGCCGGGCGGCGGATCGGCGGAGCGCAGCGGGCGGCTCAGGAGCGCGCCGGCGCCCGCCACGAGACCCGCGGCGAGAAATCCGCGGCGCGACACACTCGAGCTCCGTGGCCGGGTCATGGGGCCTCCGTCTTTTCCGTGCCCCGATGATGGCATGGATACCCCCGCCATCGTAGTCTCGCCGCCATGTCGCTCCCGCCGAGGCTCGCGGCCGTCATCCGCGTCGCGAGCGGCAACTTCCTCGAGATGTACGACTTCATGGTCTTCGGCTACTACGCGGCCGCGATCGGTGCTGCGTTCTTCCCGGCCGGCAATGCCTATCTCTCGCTGCTGCTCGCGCTCGCCACCTTCGGCGCGGGCTTTCTCATGCGGCCGATCGGCGCCATCGTGCTCGGGGCCTACGCCGACCGCCGTGGGCGGCGCGCGGGACTGCTGCTGACCCTGAGTCTCATGAGCGTCGGCATCCTGATCACCGCCGCCACACCGGGGTACGCGACGATCGGCATGGCCGCGCCGCTCCTGGTCCTCGCAGGACGGCTGCTGCAGGGCTTCTCCGCCGGCATGGAGCTCGGCGGCGTGTCGGTGTACCTGGCGGAGATCGCGCCGGCCGGCCGCAAGGGCTTGATTACCGCCTACACGAAGACCTTCAGCACCGCGGTGCTGCGCCTCTCGAGCCTCGACAGCTTCCTCGTGACGCTCGCGGTCGGCGCCTCGAACCTCGTGTGGCTCCCGGTCATGGGCGCCTGGTCCGATCGGATCGGCCGCGCGCCGCTGCTCCGCGGCGCCACGCTGCTGATGCTCTCGAGCGCCTATCCGCTGCTCGCCCTGCTGACTCACGCGCCTTGCTTCCCAGGGCTGCTGGCCGCGGAGCTGTGGCTCTCGTTCCTCTACGCGAGCTACAACGGCGCCATGGTGGTCTTTCTGACCGAGATCATGCCGCCAGACGTGCGCACCACCGGCTTCGCGCTCGCCTACAGTCTCGCGACCAGTCTCTTCGGCGGCTTCACGCCGGCGATCAGCACCTACTTGATTCACCGCACGCACAATCCGGCGGTGCCGGGGCTCTGGCTGTCGTTCGCCGCGCTGTGCGGGCTCGTCGCGGCACTGCTCGCTCGCCGCGCGAGGCACAAATTGAACGGGCAGCCCAGTTCTTTTTATTGTTAAGTGAACTGCGTCACGCCGGCGGATTTCTTGCTAGCCGCCGCAGCGATTTAGCCTCAAATTTCTCCTCGGGTGGCCGACTCTCTAGCGAGAGGCAGGATGCACGGCGCCCGCGCGCCCGGGCGCTTCTTCGGGATACCTAAAGATCGGCCGTGGACAAAACAGAAGTAGCTGCGCACACGAACCTCCCCGACACCGCCACGCGCTGGGTGGACCGGCTGTTCGTGGGGCTCGTGCTTTACAGCGCTGCCGGCACCGCCTTCATGCTCACCGGTGTCCTCGGGCCGACCGTCACGCACTACATCGGACTCACGTGGGCGCTGCCCGCAGGGCTCGTTGCCGTCGTCACCTCGGCGATCACGGCGCGCTGCGCGCCCGCCGGAGACCTGCGCCGCGCCTGGATCTCGCTCGCCTGCGCACTGGGCTTCTACCTGATCGGCGAGTGCATCGGCGTCACTTCGTGGCTGCATGACATCGACCCCTTCCCGGGCCCGGCGGACTTTGTCTACCCTGTCTTCTACCTCGCCCTGCCGACCGCGGCGATCTTCCTGATCCGCGCCGCCGCGGTGCGCGTGCCCTGGGTGCAGCTGTCCATGGACGCGACCATCTTCGCAGTGGGCTTCGGCGCATTCTTCTGGTTCCTGGTGCTGCATCCGGCCGCGCAGCTGCACGAGGCCTCGGTCCTGAAGCAGGTGCTGAGCCAGACCTATCTCACGCTCGACTGCGTCCTGCTGCTCATGCTCGGCGTGCTGCTGCTCACCGGCTCGGGGAACCTCGGCGGGCAGCGCGTGCCGCTGCTGCTGCTCACTGGCTTCGCCACGATGTTTGCCGGCGACATCATCTGGTCGCTCGCCAAGGTGCGCGGCTACTATCAGCCGGGCGATACGGGAGAAGTCATGTACCTGGTGTGCTACGTGCCGCTGGCGGCCGCGGCGCGCGTGCAGCTGAAGTGGATGACGGCGCCGCCGCCGGCGACCTCGCAGAACGCGGACGCGCTGGCGCGCGCGCTGCCCTATGTGGCGATGCTCGCCGCCTTCCTCATGCTGGTGTACTTAAGCGGCGGCGACGCGAGCGGCTCGTCGAACCTCATGACCATGGTCGTGTTTGCGCTGACGCTGCTGCTCATGGTGCGCCAGAGCGTGGTGCTGCGCGGCGATGCGCTGGTGCGCGAGCGCCGCGCGGCGCGCATGGTCGAGGACCGGTACGCCTCGCTCATCGCCAATGCCTCGGACGTCATCATGATCGTGGGGGCCGATGGCGTATTGCGCTTCGCCTCGCCGGCCTCGGAGCGCACGCTGGGGCTCTCGCCCGCCGAGATCACCGGCAAGTGCCTGCCCGATCTCTGGGCCGGCGATGACGCGCAGAAACTGCGGGCGTTTCTTGCCGAGGTGGCGGCGACGCCTGCGGGCACCGTGGGCCCGGTCGAGCTGCGGGTCGAGCGCGGCGCGCAGCGCTACGTGCTCGAGACCGTCGGCAGCAACCTGACCGAGGACCCGGCCGTGCAGGGCCTGGCGCTCAACTTCCGCGACATCAGCGAGCGCAAGGCGCTCGAGGAGCAGCTGCGCCAGCTCGCCTTCCACGATCCGCTCACGCTGCTCGCCAACCGCAATCTGTTCCGCGACCGCGTGCAGCATGCACTCGCCATCGGGCAGCGCGGCACGAACTCCCTCGCGGTCATGTTCCTCGACCTCGACAACTTCAAGAACATCAACGACTCCCTCGGGCACGACGCCGGCGACCGGCTGCTGCAGGCGGTGGCGCACCGGATCCTGCAGAACACGCGCACCTCGGACACCGTGGCGCGGCTCGGGGGCGATGAGTTCGCGGTGCTGATGGAGGGCGTCGAGCGCTCGAGCGAGGTCGGGCGGGTGGCCGATGCGCTGATCGCCGCCCTCAACGTCCCCTTCCAGCTCGACGGCCGCGAGGTGCGGGTCGGCGCCAGCGTCGGGGTGGCGATCTCCGCGGCCGAGGACGGAGCCGACGCGCTGCTCAGCAATGCCGACATCGCCATGTACCACGCCAAGGCCGCCGGCAAGAATCGCCACGTGACCTTCCAGCCGCAGATGCAGGCGCTGCTGCACGAGCGGCTGCGGCTCGAGGCCGATATCTCGCGCGCGCTCGCCAACCAGGAGTTCTTCCTCGAGTACCAGCCGATCGTGGATCTCGGCACCAAGAGCCTGCTCGGGGTCGAGGCGCTGGTGCGCTGGCGCCATCCGGAGGCCGGCGTTCTCATGCCGGGCCGCTTCATCCAGGTGGTCGAGGAGTCCGGTCAGATCGTCAAGCTCGGCCGCTGGGTGCTCCGGCAGGCGTGCCGCGACATGTGCGCGTGGCGCCGCTCGATTGCCGGCGGGGCGGGGCTGCGGCTCGCGGTGAACATCTCAGGCCGCCACCTGCAGCACGGGGAGCTGGTGCACGACGTCGCGCAGGCGCTGGCCGAGTCCGGCCTCGAGCCCGGCAATCTGGTGATCGAGCTCACCGAGAGCACCATCATGTACAACACGGATGCGAACCTCGAGCGCTTCCACAGCCTGAAGGCACTCGGTGTGCGGCTTGCGATCGATGACTTCGGCACCGGCTATTCGTCGCTCTCCTACCTGCACCGTTTCCCCATCGACATCCTGAAGATCGACCGCTCCTTCGTCAGCAGCCTGACCAATTCCGACAACGGACCGGAGCTAGCGCGCGCGGTCATCACGCTCGGCGAGACGCTCGGTCTCGAGACGGTGGCCGAGGGCATCGAGCTCGAGCCGCAGGTGGCCGCGCTGCTCGCGCTCGGCTGCGTCGCCGGGCAGGGATTCCTGTTCGCCAGGGCAAGCTCGCTCGAGCAGCTGGCCAGGAGCCCGTTCGTGGCGCGCCGCAACGCGCTGTGGAACGCGCAGACCCGTAACGACGAGCTGTCGCCGACCGGGCGCTTCCGCGCGCTGAAGTCCGTTCCCGGTCGCAGCGCCGGCGCTGCCTGAGTCCCGATCGACCGATAGTGCGCAGCGTCGCGCGTCGCGCATCGAGCGGCGTAGTATCCGTATGCATGGTGCCGCGCGTCGACGTCGCCCCGTTGTTCGGACCCGCGGGGCGCGCGCGTGAGGCCGTGGATCGCGCCATCGCGGCGGCTGCCAGGGATATCGGCTTCCTGACCGTCGTCGGGCTCGGCTCGGCTGCGCCCTTGAGTCACGCGGCACGCGCAGCGCTGCTCAGAATCTTCTCCCTCGACGCGGCGGCGTTGCGCCGCCTGTGGCGGCGCAAGTTCGAGCCTGCCAACGCCAACGTCTATCGCGGCTTCTTTCCGCTCCAGCCAGGGAACGTGACCAGCAAGGAGGGCATCGACTTGGGTCCCGACCTGGTCTACGGAGCGGCGGTCACCGCCCCGGAGGACCCGCTGCGCGAGCCGACGCCGCTGCCTGAGGAGCAGCAGCTGCCCGGATGGCGGGCCGCCGCGGCAGACTACTACCAGGCGATGGAACGGGTGAGCCGGACGCTCATGCGCTCGATCGCGCGCGGCCTCGGGCTCGAGGAGCATTACTTCGACGGCGCTTTTCACCAGGGGCTATCCACGCTGCGCCTGCTGCGCTACCCGGCACGCAGTGCCGTCGAGCTCGCGAGCTGTACGGACCCGGGCGTGTGGGTCGAGCACCGCGGGGAGCGGCGCTACCTGACCGGAGCCCCGCATACGGACTCCGGCTTTCTGACGCTGCTCGCACAGGACGGCGTATCGGGCCTGCAGGCCCGCGACCGCGACGGCCTCTGGGTCGATGTACCCGGGGAGGACGGCGCGCTCGCGGTGAATTTCGGCCAGGTGCTCGAGCGCTGCAGCGGCGGGCGCATCCGCGCGACCGAGCACCGGGTGATCGGCTCACCGCAGGAGCGCTGCTCGATCCCGTTCTTCTACGAGGCGCGCGCCGATGCCCTGATCCGCCCGCTGCCCGGCGAGACGCAAGCGAGCTTCGCGCCGTTCCTCTACGGCGACTACCTGTGGGCGCGCATCACTCAGTTCGTCGAGTTCCGCGGCATGGAGCGGCACCGGCAGCCGACGGGGGTGGACACCTCGCGCCGGCGGCGGTAGCTTCCCCTGCCGCGAAGGAGGGCACCCATGTCACGCTACCTGCTGCCTGCGACGCTGCTTGCGCTTACGGGCTGCTACAACATGCCGGGGGGCGATGTCACCGCCGATGCGAATGGCGCCAACACCGTCAACGGCTCGATCCACGTGCCTGCCGGCGCCCACAGCGGTGCAGTCGGCACCGTCAACGGCTCGATCCACATCGACGAGAACGCCTCCGTGGCCAGCGCCGGAACCGTGAACGGCTCGGTTGCACTCGGCGCGCATGCGACGGCGGAGTCCGTCGCCACGGTCAACGGCTCGATCACGCTCGGTGAGGGCGCACACGTCGCTCACGATGTGACGACCGTCAACGGCTCGATGACCTTGAAGAGCGGCGCCGAGGTCGGCGGTCCGGTGTCGAACGTGAACGGCCGCATTGCGCTCAGCGATGCCCACGTCGCAGGCGGACTGCGTACCGTGGACGGCGACATCGACGTGCGCGGCGGCTCGCGCGTCGACGGGGGCATCGTGGTGAAGCACGGCGGCGGCGGGTGGTTCAACTTCAGCGTGCACAAGCCGCGCATCGTGATCGGGCCGGGTGCGGTCGTGCAGGGAGACCTGCATTTTGAGCGGCAGGTCGAGCTTTACGTGAGCGACCAGGCGACCACGGGGCCGATCACGGGGGCCACGGCGATTCGCTTCTCGGGCCCGAACCCGCCGGGCTGAAGCGGCGCGCTCAGCCGCGCGCGGCCCGGGCGCGCAGCAGCGCGAGTGGATTGGGCTTGGGCTCGGCGACCTTCACCAGCGTATTGCGGTCGCGGTGCAGGAAGGGCTCCACGCGCCCGCGCACCTGGAGAATGGTATCGAGCACATAGCTCCAGCTGCCGTCGGGATTGAAGACCACCTCGATCCGGTACGAATCGGTGCGGAAGGCATACTCGAGGAAGGTCGTGGAGCAGATGCCGTACTCGGTCTGGCCGCGCTGCGCGGTGAGCACCATCTCCGTGGCATCAGGGGTCGTGTGCCCGGCGGCGATCGCAACCTGGCCGCGCGGGATACTGAGCGTCTGCAGCACCAGCCCGGTCGCCGGCTCCCACAGCCAATAGCCATTCTGATCGTGAAAGGTGGCGTCCTCGCCCGGCGCGTTGATGTGGGTGTGGTAGCGCAGTCCGTAAAAGAGCTGCGGGCCGTTCGACTGGGCGTCGAGCGGCTCGAGCTCGATGTGCTCGCGGTACTCGCGGCGCTGCGGCCCGTCGGCCTTGGGATTGATGTCGACACCGGCGCTGCTTTCCCAGGTGCCCGCCAGGCGGCGCAGCGGACCGAGGTTTGCGAGCGTGTCGGGATCGGCTTCCTGCTCGGTGTAGATGTCTTCGGGGAACGGGATCATGGCGCGCTCCTCAAGGGTCCCGGGCAGTCTAATCGATCTCGAAGGAGCGATCCTGAGGCACTAGCGGTCAACGCCCGCGAGCGCGTGGCTCACGCGCCGCGGCGCCTCGCGCCAGGCGCGCGAAGTACGCGCAGCTCCCGGAGACCGGACACTCGCCGCAGCTCGGGCTCTTGAGTTTGCACAGCTGCCGTCCGTGCCGCTGCAGCAACAGGTAGGCGCGCCTGCGCGCAGCGAGCGTCGCGGGCAACTGCGCCTCGATCATCCGCTGCGCCTGCCGGTAGGTCGCGGTGTACTTCGGCCCCTCGCGTCCGGACTGGATGCGTACCAGCACATGCGGGCAGCTGGACGGCACCGCCGCCACGGGCACAACTCCCCCGAAGAGGAGGATACGGTCGGCGCCGGGCGCGCCGATGCCCGGAAATTTTCTGAGTGCCTTGCGTGCCACGGCCTCGGGGACTCTCCCGAGCGCAGCGTGCAGGTCGTCCGCGAAGTCCGCGTGCACGCTGCGTGCGATGCCGTTCAGGCGTGCCGCGCGCAGCTGCGGGACCAGGCCACCGGCCTTGAGCACGCGCGCGAGCGTCGCGGACCTCGCGGCAGCGAGCGCCGTGGGGGTAAGGGTGACCGCCGCCCGCAGCGCCTCCCACCCGCGGTTGCAGCGCTCCTCGCTGGGCGGGTAACCGCAGTGCCACCAGACGAGAAAGAGGAAGGGGTCGGTGGGCCAGCCCGCCGTCTGCTTGCCGTAGAAGGACTCGAGCGTGTCGAGAACGGACGCGAGGCGCCGCATTTGGGCCGCCGTCCTCTACGCCACCGAGGGCGAGCTCCCCGCGCCGCCCCCGGTCGCACCGAGGGGGCTGAGGAGATCAGGCCGGGGCCATTCGAGCGGGGCGACCCGCGGAATCATGAACACCCACCCGACCACCCCGAGGATGCTGACGACCGCAGCGACCAGGAATGCCGAGGTGAAGTGATGAGTCTCTCCGACCAGAAAGCCGGTCAGTGCCGGGGCGATCACGCCGGCGAAGTTGCCGATGCCGTTCTGGATTCCGACCCAGCGGCCGGCGGCGCCCGGCCCCGCGAGGATCTGTGGTATTCCGAACACCCCGGGCGAGTTGGCGCCATCGAGGATCTGGTAGACGAAGATCGCAGCCAGTGCCCAGGGCGCGGGTGCCAGCGCGATGCACACCATGCAGGCCACGAAGCCGATGTGGGTGCCGCCCATGACGGCCTTGTAGGCGAGGCTGGCGTGCTTACCGCGCGCGACGACGCGGTCGATGAGCCAGCCCGCGATCAGTCCGCTGAGTGCGTGCACGACGTAGGCCAGGAAGGTGAAGCGCGCCATCTCCGTGGTCGAGAAACCGTGCTCGCGCACCACGTAGAACGGCAGCCAGGTCAGCGTGAAGAAGAAGGCGTAGTTGACCGAGAAGAGCCCGAGGCTGGTGCCCCAGAGCTCGCGACGCTTGAGGAGCGCGCGCATCGGCGGATCGACGCCCGCGCTTGGCGTGACCGGCCGTGCCGGCAGCCGCACGCGCGACCAGGGCACGAGCCAGAGCAGCGACAGGGCGCCGAACACCCAGAAGGCGCTGCGCCAGCCGTAGCTCGCCATCAGGACGCCGCCGACCAACGAGCCCACCGCGGGACCGAACAGGTAACCAAAGGCCACGATGCCGTTGGCGAGCCCGAGGCTCCTCACCGGCACGACCGTCGCCAGGAGCTTCGACACCGCGGGAAAACCGACGCTCTCGCCGACGCCGAGCAGCAAGCGCAGGGTGAGCAGCGCGGCGAAGGAATGCACGACACCGACCAGCATCGTGGCGCAGGCCCAGAGCGCGAGCCCCGCGGCGAGGAGGCGCTGCGCGCCGAAACGCTCGACGAGCCAGCCGACCGGGAATTGCAGCAGCGCGTACAACCACCAGAACGCCGAGAGCAGCAGGCCGAGCTGCTGCGGGGAGAAGCCGAGATCGTCCTGGATCAGGTGCGCCGCCGTCGGCACCGTGCCGCGATCCACGTAGTTGATGAAGAGCGCCGCGGCCAGCAGCCCTACGATCCACCAGCGCGCGCCCCTGCCGAGCTCGGACGCTGCGGGCGGCGGCGTCAACTCGCGTAGTCCGCGCCGCTGCGATCCAGGAGGCGCTTGAGCGCCTCGAAGTGCAGTTGCGCGCGGTCCTCGCTACCCACGTTCTCGCAGGCGACGAACTGCGCCAGCGTCGCGCGCACGAGCGGCTCGGGCAATACGCCAAGGCGGCGGCCGGTCGACAGCGCGAGCAGCTGCACGTGGCACGCCCGCTCGAGGAAGTACAGCCGCTCGAAGGCCTGGGCCGCCGAGGCGCCGGTCACCAGCACGCCGTGGTTGCGCAGCATGAGCACCGATCGGCTGCCCAGCGCGCGCGCCATCCGCTCGCCCTCGGCGTAATCGAGCGCCAGGCCGTTGTAATCGGCATAGGCGATCTCGTCATGAAAACCGATGGCGCTCTGCGAGGCAGTCTCGAGACGCGCGCCCTCGAGCATCCCGAGCGCGGTCGCGTAGGGCATGTGCGTGTGCAGAACGCAGCGGGCGTGCGGTGCGAGCCGATGCACCGACAGGTGGATATAGAGAGCCGTGTGCTCGACCAGGCCCCGTCCACCGACCAGCTTAGCCGCGAAATCGAGCTCGAGGAGGTCGCTCGCCTTCACCTCCGACCACAGGAGCCCAAAGGGCGCGAGATAGAAACGGTCGGCAAAGCCCGGCACGAGCATCGTCATGTGGTTGTCGATGCCCTCGTGGTAGCCGAAGTGCGCCGCCAGGCGATGACAGGCGGCGAGATCGATGCGGGCGCGGCGCTGCGCGTCGCTCTGCACCGAGGAGATCTGCGGCGAGGCGCTCATTTCGTCTCGAACCGTATCGCCAGCTGCGCACACCCCGTCACGGAGGCGCTGCCCGCGGGCCGATAGTAGGGCGCCCCGGCCCTCGCGATCCTGAGCGCCGCCGCATCGAGGCCCGGGTCGCCCGAGGATCGGGTAATGGCCGGATCCTGGATGAGCGTGCCGCTCTCATCAGCGCAGACGCGCACCTCGGCGCTGCCGGGCGCGGAATGAGGCGCGGCCGCCGGAGCTGTCACGGTGCTTCCTGCGGCCAGGGCCGCCGTCGCGGTGGCCGCCGCGGCCGCGGGTGCGCTGGTTGCGGCTGTGGGTACGCTCGCCGTTGCGGCTGCGGGCGCGCCCGGTGCGACGTGGCCGCGGCCCCATTTCCAGGCGATTTCCTGCCACGACGCCATCGCCGCCCCTTCACCGGCCTGCACCGCCGGGAGAAAGCGCAGCTTCATGACGCACTTGATTGCGGCGGCGTCGAGGCTCTCCGACCCGGAGGAGGACTTGATCGAGGCTTGCGAGGGTACGCCGCTCGGGCCCACCACCAGCAGCACCAGCGCCGCGGAGGTGTCCTGCGCATCCACTTGCATCAGATCCGGGCAGCGCCCCTTGGCGTCGTAGCCGATCGCGACGGTTGCATCACGCAACTCCGCCCCCGCGGGTGGCGCGCTCCAGGCGGGAGCGCAGAGCGCCGGTACGGAAAGGAGTGCCGCACAGCGAAGGAGTGCGGGTCCGCATCTAGTCATGGCTTACCCCCTGGCAGCGCATTCTAGCCCACGGCGCTCAGTGCCCGTGCGCACCACAGCCCGGCGTCTCGCAGTCGCCTTCCTCCTCGATCTGCACGGTCGTGTGCTCGACCCACAGACGCTCCTCGAGGCGAGCGTGGATGGCGGCGATGACCTCGCCGTGCCGGCTGCCGGCTGCCAGGTTGGCGTGCAGCGTCACCGTCGGGCGCTCGCCGGTCATCGACCACACGTGCACGTGGTGCACGCCCACGACCCCGGGCACGTGCCCGACGACCTCCGCCTCGATCATCTTCACGTCGCAGCCGGGTGGGGCACCCTCGAGCAGCACATGGGCGGACTCGCGCGTGAGCCTCCACGCCGAGCGCAGGATGAGCGCCGAGACCACCAGAGAAAGGAGCGGATCGGCGAGCGTCCAGCCGCTCGCGAGGATCACGATCGCCGCCGCGCTCGCCGCCGCCGAGCCCAGCAGATCACTCAGCACGTGCGCCCGCGCGCCGCGCTCATTGAGCGAGCGCGCGCCGGCGAGCGCGAGGAAGGCCGCGAGGTTGGCCGCGCCCCCGAGGAGCGCGATGCCGAGCATCAGCTGCCCGTTGACCGGCGGGCGGGTCGCGAGGCGCTGCAGCGCCTCGTAAACGACCCAGGCAGTGAGCAGCAGCAGCACCTGGCCGTTGACGAAGGCCGCAAGCGGCTGGTAGCGACGGTGGCCGTAGGTGCGCCGCTCACTGGCCGGTCGCCGGCCGACGCGAATCGCGACGATGGCGAGCAGGAGCGAGGCGGAGTCGGCCAGCATGTGCGCCGCCTCGGCGAGCAGCGCGATCGAGTTGGCGAACCAGCCACCGAGGGCCTCGACGAGGGTGAAGCTGGCGAGAACCAGCAGCGCGACGCCGAGCCGGCGCTCGCCGCCCCGATCACCATGGGTGTGAGCGCCGTGGCCGTGGTGGTGATGTCCGCCATGATGCGCCTGTGCCATGTCCGGCACGATACGATGCCGCCTGGCGCGGGGCAAGTGCGCTCGCGCCCCTCAGATAGGGTAGGGGGTATAGGTATTTACGGGAGCCCCTGGCGGCAGGGGCCCGCGCCGATGGCGGGTCCGGGGGCCGGGAGGCTATTCTTGGCGGCGTGACCACGCCACTCGACCTCGTCGCGATCGGCCGCGTCAGCGTCGACCTCTACGGGCAGCAGCTCGGCAGCCGGCTCGAGGACGTCCTGAGCTTCGCCAGGGGGGTCGGCGGCTGCCCGGCGAACGTCGCCATCGGCGCGGCGCGGCTTGGGCTCAAAGCCGCGCTGATCACCCGCGTGGGCGACGAGCCCATGGGTCGCTTCGTGCGCGAGCAGCTCGCACGCGAAGGCGTCGACACCCGCGGCGTTCGCACCGATGAGGCGCGTCTCACGCCGCTGGTGCTCCTGAGCGTCCGCGACCGGGAGACCTTCCCCCTCATCTTCTATCGGGAGAACTGCGCCGACAGCGCGCTCGGCCCTGAGGACATCGATGCGGGTCTGGTCGCCTCGGCGCGTGCGCTGCTGGTGACCGGCACGCACTTTTCCATGGCGGCCGCCGCGCGTGCCCAGCGCCAGGCCATCGACGTCGCCCGGGCTCATGGCCGCCGCGTCGTGCTCGACATCGACTACCGGCCGAATCTCTGGGGGATCGGCGGACACGGCGCGGGTGAGAGCCGCTATGCCCGCTCCGCCCGGGTGACCGAGACGCTGGCCGCGGTGCTCCCGGACTGCGACCTCATCGTCGGCACGGAGGAGGAGCTGCACATCGCCGCCGGCCGCGAGCAGACGCTCGAGGCGGCGCGCCAGATCCGCACGCGCTCGGATGCCGTGATCGTGTGTAAGCGCGGCGCGCAGGGGTGCGTGGTGTTTGCGGGCGCGATCCCGGCGCGGATCGAGGACGCGCTGGTCGTCCGCGGGGAGGCGGTCGAGGTCTACAACGTGCTGGGCGCCGGCGACGCCTTCCTCGCCGGGTATCTGCTCGGGTTTCTGCGCGATGAGCCCCACGCGACGAGTGCACGCTACGGCAACGCCTGCGGCGCGATTGCGGTGTCGCGCCTTCTGTGCTCCTGCGAGTTTCCCTCGCTCGCCGAGCTCGATCACTACCTCGTGCATGGCAGCCGCGAGCACGCGCTGCGCGCGGACGCTGAGCTCAATCATCTGCACTGGGTCACGACGCAAAGGCGCGGGCCGAGCGTGGTGCGGGCGCTCAGCGTGGCCGAGCCGATCCAGCCCGCGCGGGCGGCGCTCACCGCGCCGGGGGGCGCGGAGCCTCCGCTGGGAGTCCTGGCAGTGCGAGCCGCCGCGCAGGTCGCGGCCGGACGCGAGGGCTGTGGCGTGCTGCTCGCAGGGCCCTCCGGCCCCGTGGCGCTGCGCGAAGCCCAAGCAACCGGGCTGTGGCTCGCGCGGGAAGCGGGCCTCGCGGCGCAGCTCGTGGAGTGGCCGGGCGGCGTCACCGTGGCCTGCCGATATCAGTGTCAGTCCGATGAGCCGCCGCAGCTGCAGGCGGCGCGCGAGCGCGAGCTCGCGGCGCTCGCCGCCACCTGCCGGGCGCAGGGCCGCGAGCTATTGCTCGAGATCGACGCGGGCGGCGGGCGCGGGCGGAGCGCGGAGGCTGCCGCCGCGGCCATGCTCCGGGTTTACGGGCTCGGAATCCGACCGGACTGGTGGGCTTTCGAGGCGCAGCACGCGGCGGGCGCGTGGGAGCGCTGCGCGCAGGTCATCGCCGCGCATGACCGCTACTGCCGCGGCGTCCTGGTCGTCCTCGATGCGGCGGAGACGGCCGCGACGGCGATGGCCACAGCTGCTGCCAGCCCCATCGTGCGTGGCTTCATTGCCGGCGGTAGCATAATCGCCGACCTCGCAGCGGCGTGGCTCTCGGGGCAGATGTCCGCCGAGTCGGTGACCGCAGAGATTGCGGAGCGTTTTCGCGTACTGCTCGAGGGCTGGATTCGCGGGGGCGGGCATTGACGGCAACTCGGCTCACAGTAGCGCAGGCACTGGTGCGGGCCATGGCGGCCCAGTGGACCGAGCTCGGCGGCGAGCACCGGCGGTTGTTCGCCGGCGTCTGGGCCATCTTCGGGCATGGCAATGTGGCGGCGCTCGGCGAGGCGCTGTACGCGGCGCGGGCGGCTCTGCCGACCCTCCGGGCTCACAACGAGCAGGCCATGGGCCATGCCGCCGTCGCCTACGCCAAGGCCTCCTGGCGTCGCCGCATGATGGCGTGCACCACCTCGATCGGGCCCGGTGCGACCAATCTGGTGACTGCGGCGGCGGTGGCACACGTCAACCGCCTGCCGGTGCTGTTGCTGCCGGGCGATGTATTCGCCTCCCGGGTTCCCGAGCCGGTTTTGCAGCAAGTGGAGGACTTCGGCGACGGACTCACCACCGCCAACGACTGCCTGCGACCCGTATCGCGCTACTTCGATCGCATCACGCGGCCGGTGCAGCTGGTGATGGCGTTCGAGCGGGCCATGCAGACACTGACCGATCCGGCGCGCTGCGGCCCGGTGACCCTCGCGCTATGCCAGGACGTGCAGGCGGAGGTCTGCAACTGGCCACGGAGCCTGTTCGAGGAACGCATGTGGATCCCGCGGCGCCCGCTGCCGGACCCGCGCGAGCTTGCGCAGGCAGCGCAGGCACTGCGTGGCGCCCAGCGCCCGCTGGTGGTCTGCGGCGGGGGTGTGCTGTACTCCGAGGCGGGGGCGGCGCTGCGCGGTTTCTGTGAGCGGCACGGCGTGCCGAGCGGCGAGACGCAGGCGGGGAAGTCCGCCTTGGCGGGGAGTCATGCGCTCAATCTCGGCGGCATCGGCGTCACGGGCAGCTCGGCCGCCAACACACTCGCCGCGGAGGCGGACGTGATCGTGGCGGTCGGTACGCGGCTGCAGGACTTCACGACCGGATCCGCCGCGCTGTTTCGCGCCCGGGGGCGGCGCATCGTGGCGCTCAACGTGCAACCTTACGATGCGGGCAAGTACGCGGCGCTGCCGCTGGTCGCCGATGCGCGCGAGGGCCTCACGCGCCTCAGCGAGCAGCTCGCGGACTGGCGCGCGCCGCGGGAATGGACCGAGCGCGCCCATGCCGAGCGCGGACAGTGGCTGCGGACGGCGGCGGCGTTCACCGCGGCTGCTCCGGCCGCGCTGCCGTCGGACGCGCAGGTGATCGGTGCGGTGCAGCGAGCCGCCGAGGCTTCCGACATCCTCGTGTGCGCGGCGGGAGGCCTTCCGGGAGAGCTGCATCGGCACTGGCAGGCCGAGCAGCCGGGCGGCTACCACGTCGAGTATGGCTATTCCTGCATGGGCTACGAGATCGCCGGCGCGCTCGGCGTGAAGCTCGCGCACCCGGAGCGGGAGGTGATCGTCATGGTGGGCGACGGCTCCTATCTGATGCTCAACAGCGAGATCGCCACCTCGGTGCGGTTGAATGCCCGACTCATCATCGTGCTGCTCGACAACGGCGGCTTCGGCTGCATCGAGCGGCTGCAGAACGCCACCGGCAACGCGAGCTTCAACAACCTGCGCCCGGAGGGCACGCCGGCGCCTGACCTGGCGGCGCACGCGCGCAGCCTGGGAGCGCTCGCAAGCCGGGTACGGAGCACGGCCGAGCTCGAGAGCGCCATCGCGACCGCACGGCGCGCCGATCGCAGCTCGGTGATCCTCATCGAGACCGACCCCGCCGTCAGCACCACCGCCGGGGGCTACTGGTGGGATGTGCCGGTGCCCGAGCTGTCGGAGCGCGCCGAGATCCGGGCGGCGCGCGCGCAGTACTCCGCGGCGGTCAGGCGGCGTGCGGATGAAGAGTGAGCCATGAACGTTCGCCTCGGCGCCAATCCCATCATGTGGTCGAATGACGATCTTCGGGAGCTCGGCGCGGACATCACCCTGGAGACCTGCCTCGCCCAGGCGCGTACGGTGGGCTTCGAGGGTATGGAGCTCGGGCACAAGTTTCCGCGCGACCCAAGAGCGCTCGCCGCAGTGCTCGAGCGCCATGGGCTGGAGTGCGTATCGGGCTGGCACTCGGCGGAGCTCCTCGTCTGGGGAGCGCGCGAGGAGCTGACGCGGCTGCGCCCGCACCTCGAGCTCCTCAAGGCCATGGGAAGCCCGGTGCTGGTGCTCGCCGAGGTGAGCCAGGCGGTGCACGGCGATCTCGGCCGTCCACTGTCGGAGCGCCCGGTGCTCACGGCGCGCGACTGGCGTGAGTTGGGCAAGCGCCTCACCGAAGTGGCGGCGGCGACCGCGGCCGAGGGCGTGCGCCTGGCCTATCACCCTCACATGGGCACCGTGGTACAGAGCGAAGAGGACATCGATGCACTGATGGCGGCGACGGGGCCCGAGGTGGGGCTGCTGCTCGATACCGGGCATGCGGCGTTCGCGGGAGCCGATCCCGGGAGGCTCGCGCGGCGCTACGCTGCGCGGATCGTGCACGTGCACGCCAAGGACGTGCGCTCTGCGGTGGTCCAACAGGCGCGCAGCGGGAACTGGAGCTTCCTGCGCGCGGTGCTCGCCGGGGTCTTCACCGTGCCGGGAGACGGGGACGTGGCATTCGAGCCGCTGTTCGCCGCGCTCCGGGACTATTCAGGCTGGGTGGTGCTCGAAGCCGAGCAGGATCCGCGCATCGCCAATCCCCTGACCTACGCCACGCTCGGCTACCGCAACCTCAAGCGCCTGGTGTCGGAGGAGGGTGTCCGGTGACCTCGAGACTCCTCGTCAAGCCGGATCTCTCGCCCACCGCCGCGCACGTGCACCGGGTCACGCCCGAGAGCGCGGGGTGGCGCTATGTCGGCCTCGAGGTTCTCGATCTCGCTCCCGGGCAGACGCTCACCCGCGAGCTCCCGGATCGCGAGCAGTGTCTGGTGCTGCTCTCAGGAACGGTGACCCTGCGCGTGGCCGAGGAGGACTTCGGCGCGATCGGCGCTCGGGAGACTCCCTTCGGCGGCAAGCCGTTCGCGGTCTACGTGCCGCCGCGGGCGCAGGTGCGCCTCACGGCGCAAAGCCACTGCGAGCTCGCCGTGGGCTCGGCACCGGCCGAGGGCCGGTTCCGGCCGCGTCTGATCCGGCCCGGGGATGTGAAGGAGGAGGTCAGGGGCACCGGCACCAACACGCGCTATGTGTACGACGTGCTGCCGGAGAGTACCGAGGGCGAGTCTCTGCTGGTGGTCGAGGTGCGCACGCCCGGCGGCCACTGGTCGAGCTACCCGCCCCACAAGCACGACCGGGCCGGGGGCGGCGAGAGTCAGCTCGAGGAAATCTACTACCATCGCCTGTCGCGCCCGGGCGGCTTTGCCTTCCAGCGTGTCTACACGGACGACCGCTCGCTCGATGAGACGATGGCGGTGGAGGACCGCGACCTGGTGCTGGTGCCGCGCGGCCACCATCCGGTGAGCGCGCCGCATGGCTTCGACCTCTACTATCTGAACGTCATGGCAGGACCGGTGCGGCGCTGGCGCATCAGCTACGCGCCGGGCTACGAGTTCCTGACGCGAGGCTGACGGAAAGAAGGCTCATGGCGACGCTTGGCATGGCGGTTCTGGGTTGCGGGCGCATCGGCCGCCTGCATGCACGCAATCTGGCGCGGCACCCGCGCGTACGGCTGGCACAGGTCTTCGACATCTCGGGCGAGCCGGCGCAGCAGACCGCGGCGGAGCTCGGTGTCCGCAGCGCGCGCACCGTGGATGAAGTGTGGGACGACCGGAACGTCCGTGCGGTGGTGATCGCCACGCCCACCGACACTCATGTGCCCATGATCGTCGCGGCGGTGAAGGCCGGGAAGGCCGTATTCTGCGAGAAGCCGATCGACATGAGCCTCGAGCGTGCGCGCGCCTGCTGGAGCGAGATCGCCCACGACAACCCGACCGTGATGATCGGCTTCAACCGTCGCTTCGACCCGTCGTACCGGGCACTGCGCGAGCGCCTGAAGCTCGGGGAGATCGGCCGCCTGGAGCTCGCCGTCATCACCAGCCGCGATCCGGCGCCGCCCCCGGTGAGCTACCTCCAGGGCTCCGGAGGCCTGTTCCGCGACATGACCATCCACGACTTCGACATGGCGCGCTACCTCGCGGGGGATATCGCCAAGGTGCATGCCTTCGGCGCGAACCTCGTCGATGCGGAGATCGGCAAGCTCGGCGACATCGATACCTGCGCGATCTCGCTGCGGGCCAGGTCCGGTGCGCTCATCCAGATCACCAACAGCCGCCGCTGCGTGTACGGCTACGATCAGCGCATCGAGGCCTTCGGCTCGGGCGGCATGCTGCAGGCCGGGAATCGCTACGAGACCTCGGTTGCCGCCTGGAGCGGTGAGCGCACGGCCGCGCGCGACGTCGTGCTGCACTCCTTTCTCGAGCGCTACGCCCAGGCCTACGAGGCCGAGATGGATGCGTTCGTGGCCGCGCTCGAGGAGGGTGGGTCGATGAGTCCGGACTTCTCCGATGGCCTCGAGGCGCTGCGGCTCGCCGGAGCAGCCGGCGAGAGCCTGCGCACCGGACGGGTGGTCGACCTCGGCGCTTAACCCCCTCGCAAGCCGAGCTGCGTGCGTGCCTCGGCGGAGGAAAGCACCCGCGCGCCGAGAAGCTCCACGAGCTTGACGGCGCGCTCGACCAACTGAGGATTGGTCGCCAGCACGCCCTTCTCCAGATAGAGATTGTCCTCGAGACCGACCCGGACGTTGCCTCCGAGCAGCACCGCCTGGGCAACCATCGGCATCTGCAGGCGGCCGACTCCGAAGGCCGACCACGCCGCCTCGGGTGGCAGGGCGTCGCGCATCGCCAGCATGGCCTGCGCCGTGGCGGGTGCCCCGTACTTGATGCCGAGGCACAGCTGAAACAGGGCGGGCTGCGCGATCAGGCCCTCGCTGATCAGCGTCCGCGCGAGCTCGATGTGCCCGAGCTCGAAGACCTCGATCTCCGGGCGCACGCCGCGCGCACGGTATGCCGCGGCGATCTCGCGCAGATAGCGCGGCGTCGTGCCGTAGAGCGCCTCATCGAAGTTCAGCGATCCGCAGTCGAGACTGGCGATCTCGGGCAACAGCTCGAGGATGTGCGCGATGCGCGCGCGGGGACCGACGAAATCGGTCCCCTTGGCAAAGCGCAGCGGCGCCTCGTCTGGTCCCAGCACCAGGTCCCCGCCCATGCCGCCCGTCAGATTGAGGAGGACCTCGACGTTCCGGCTGCGGATGCGGTCGACGACCTCGCGATAGAGCGCGGTCTCGCGGCTCGGTGCGCCCGAGGCTGGATCACGCACGTGGATGTGCACGACGGCCGCCCCGGCCGAGTGCGCATCGAGCGCGGCCGCGGCAATCTGCGCCGGTGTCACCGGAACATGCGGACTCTTGCGGACCGAATCGCCGGAGCCGGTGACGGCACAGGTGATGAAAACCGCCTCGCTCGGCACTGGCACCCTCCGCCGCCTCCGGGAGGCGGGCAGCATAACGCCAAAGCCCTCACAATAGCCGCACCATGACGGCAAACCGCTCGGCAGGCTGGGGGATGGGCGCGCTGCCGCGCGTCGTGCGCGGCGCGGGGAGCTATCTCTATGACGCCGCGGGCCGGCGCTATCTCGACGGCTCGGGGGGTCCGGCCGCATTCTCGATCGGTCATGGCAACGCCGAGGTCAACGCCGCGATCGCCGGGCAGCTCGCGCAGGTGGCCTGCGGCTACCGTTACCTCTTCACCAGCGAGCCGCTCGAGGAGCTGACCCGGCTGCTGCTGTCACTCTGCGGGCCTGAGTTCGGGCACATCGTGTACTCGAGCAGTGGGTCGGAGGCGGTGGAGTCGGCGCTGAAGGTGGCGCTGCAATACTGGGACGCCCGCGGGCTTGCCTCCAAGAAGCACTTCATCGCGCGCCAGCGCTCCTACCACGGCAATACGCTCGGTGCGCTGTCGGTATCGGGTTTTCTCGAGCGCCGCCGCCCCTTCGAGGGAAGCCTCCTCGATGTGACGTTCGTGTCCGCTGCCAACGCCTATCGGCCGCTGCGAGGGCTCGAGGGCGCGGCGCTCGTCGAGGCGCTCGCCGCCGAGCTCGAGGAGAGCATCGGGGCGCTCGGCGCCGAGCGCGTGGCGGCCTTCATCTTCGAGCCGGTGGTCGGAGCGGCGGGCGGTGCGGTGCCCGCTCCCGAGGGCTATGCGCAGGCGGTGCACGCCGTGTGCGCGCGCCACGGCGTGCTCGTCATCGCCGACGAGGTGATGTGCGGTGCCGGCCGCTGTGGCACCTGGCGCGCGCTCGCGCACGATGGCGTGGTTCCCGACATCATGGCGGTGGGCAAGGGGCTGGCGGGCGGCTACATTCCGCTCGCGGCGACGATCGTGAGCCGGGAGCTCGGTGACACGATCCTCGCCGCGCACGGTGCCATCCTCACGGGACACACGTACTCGGGTCATACGACCGCGTGTGCCGCCGGGCTCGCGGTTCAGCGCATCATTCAGCGCGAATCGCTGATCGCCCGCGTGCGCGAGCGCGGCGCGGTGCTGCTCGCCGAGCTGCGCCGCACGCTCGCACGCTTCGCCGAGGTCGGCGATGTGCGCGGCCGGGGCTATCTCATCGGGCTCGAGTTCGTGCGCGATCGCGCCACGCGCGAGCCGCTGCCTGCCGAGCGCGCCTTCAGCCAGGCACTCGGGCGGCGCGCGTTCGCGGGCGGACTGATCATCTATCCGTGCGCCGGCAACGTCGGTGGCACGGCCGGCGACACCGTGATCGTCGCTCCGCCCTACAACGCGAGCGATGCTGAGCTCGCCGAGCTCGTCGAGAGTCTCAGCCGCGCCGTCGAGCGCACGCTCGCGTCGGGGTGAGCCTCAGGCGCGCCGTGCCGGAGCGAAATTCCGCTCGGCGATCAGGCACAGGATCTCGTACATCATCGTGGCGCCGACGAGCGCCGTGTTGCCGGTCTGATCGTAGGGCGGCGCGACCTCGACCACGTCGCCGCCGATCAGCTTCAGGCCCCTCAGGCCCCGCAGCAGCCGCTGCGCCTCGAGCGTCGTGATGCCGCCGACCTCCGGCGTACCGGTGCCCGGGGCATAGACCGGATCGAGGCCGTCCACGTCGAAGGAGATGTAGGTCGGGCCATCGCCCACCACCGAGCGCGCCAGCGCGATCACCTTGTCGACGCCGAGCTCGGCGAACTCGTCCATGAAGACGACGCGCATGCCATGCGACTTCGAGAACTGGATGCCGTCGAGGAAGTTCTGCGCGCCGCGGATGCCGATCTGGATGGTGCGTTTGGGATCCAGCACCCCCGCCTCGACCGCCAGGCGAAACGGCGCACCGTGCGTGAACTTCGAGCCGAAGAACTCCCCCCAGGTATCGCAATGCGCATCCACGTGCACCATGCCCAGCGGCTGCTCGGCGCCGAGCGCCCTGAAGATCGGGTAGGTGATCGAGTGATCGCCGCCGGCGCTCACCGGCAGGATGCCGGCTGCCCTGACCTTGCGGTAGAAGGCCTCGATCTCCGCGTTCTGCCGCTCGAGGTCGTAGCGGTGGGAGATCGGCACATCGCCCAGGTCGGCGATCCGGCAGAGCTCGTAAGGGTTGACACCGAGGGCGACGTTGTAGCCGCGCATCAGGCTCGAGGAATTGCGGATCTCGCGCGGACCGTGCCGCGCGCCGGGGCGGTTGGTGACGGCGATGTCGGTCGGAACGCCGATCAGTCCGATGTCGACGTTGTCCAGCGTGACCGCGAGCGGGCAGCGCATGAAGGTCGCGATCTCGGTAAAGCGCGGCTCCTTCATCGGGTCGTAGGGCTTGCCGTCGCTCAAGCCCCGTCGCTGGTAGCTGTCGTTGCTCATGGTGGCTATCGTGTCGCGCCGCTCAGGCGCGCGTCAATCGACCCCGTCGGTACTGGTCGATGACGACCGCGGTCACGATGATGCCGCCCTTGACGATTTCCTGGTAGTAGGCGTCGATCCGCAGGAAGGTGAAGCCCGAGGTGACCACGCCGAGGATCAGCGTGCCGATCACCGTACCCGTGATGCGCCCGACGCCGCCGGAGAGCGAGGCGCCGCCGATCACCGCGGCCGCGATCGCATCGAGCTCGTACATCAGACCCATGCCTGCCTGACCCGAGACGGCGCGCGCCGCGGTGAGGGTGCCGGCGAGCCCGGACAGCACTCCGGCGATCGCGTACACGATGATCAGATGGCGACCGACGCGGATACCGGAGACGCGGGCGGCCTCGCGGTTGGCGCCGATGGCGTAGGTGAACTTACCGTAGCGCGTGTAGCGCAGCGCGATGTGGAAGAGCAGCGCGGTGGCGAGAAAAACCAGCACCGGAACGGCACCGCTGCCGATCGCGGCGAAGGAATCGGTCAGCATGCTCACCGGCTGGCCGCGCGTATACCACTTGGCGATGCCGCGCGCCGTGACCATCACGCCGAGCGTGGCGATGAAGGGAGGAATGCCGGTGGCGGCGATCAGCGTGCCGTTCACGAGCCCCGCGGCCGCCCCCACCACGAGCCCCGCGGCCACCGGCACCACGACCGGCAGATCGGTAAGCGAGGGGTAGACGGCGCGCAGCGCCTCGGAGGACTGTGCCAGGCTCGCCGCCACCAGGGCGGTGAGGGCGACCACCGAGCCCGAGGACAGATCGATGCCGCCCGTGATGATCACCTGCGTGACGCCGACGGCGATGACGCCGATCACCGAGACCTGCAGAATCATCACCACCAGCCGTTGCTCGTTGGCGAGGAAGCTCTGCCCGACGAGGATCCAGCCGAGCAGCTCGAAGGCGAGGGCGAGCCCGACGAGCACCAGGAGAATTCCGGCCTCGGGTGGCCAGCGGCGCGCCGGTATCCGGGTGCCGGCGGGCGCGCTTCGGTCTGCCAGGGCCTGCTGCATGGGCGCTTCGGTCCCTGAGGCTAGTGCGCAGCCAGGTCCATGATCTTCACCTGAGTGGCGGCGGCGCGCTCCAGCATCCCCGCGACCCTTCCGGCGCGCATGACCAGGATGCGGTGGCTCAAGGCGAGGATCTCGGGCATCTCGGACGAGATCATGAGCACCGCGGTGCCCTCGGCGACGAGGCCCGCGATGAGCTGGTGGATCTCTGCCTTGGCGCCGACGTCCACGCCGCGCGTCGGCTCGTCGAGGATCAGGATCCTCGGGCGCATCAGCAGCCAGCGACCGAGCAGCACCTTCTGCTGATTGCCGCCCGAGAGATTCTCGATGCGCTCGCCGAGGCCCGGCGTCTTGATGCGCAGCGCGCTCACCACACCAGCGCAGGCGCGCCGCGCCGCGCCGCCGCGCACGAGCCCGCAGCGTACGAAGTCACGCCCGAGCGCCGCGATCTCCAGGTTCTCGAGCACGCTCAGGCCCGGGAAGCAGCCGCTCTCCTTGCGGTCCTCGGTGACGAAGCCGACGCCGCGCTCGATCGCGGCCGGCGGCG
>DASPRP010000023.1:0-44081 GCA_035624385.1 Steroidobacteraceae bacterium
CCAACTACCGCAGCGCCGGCAGGTAGTGATCCACCAGCAGCGCCGCGAACAGCCACATGAGGTAGCTCACCGAGAAGCGGAAGACGCGCATCGGCAGCTCCTCGCGCGCGCTGATCTTGAGGATGAGCGCGTAGTAGAGAAAGCCGGCGTTGAGAATGAGCGCGGCACCGAGGTACACGAGCCCGCTCATGCGCGTGACATAGGGCAGCAGCGTCACGGCGGTGAGCAGCACCGTGTAGAGCAGCACCTGCAGCCGCGTGAACTCGACCCCATGGGTCACCGGCAGCATCGGGATGCCGGCGCGCGCGTACTCGTCGCGGCGCGCGATGGCCAGCGCCCAGAAATGCGGCGGCGTCCACACGAAGATGATGAGGAACAGGAGCAGCGCGTTCGGGTCGATGCGGTCGGTGACCGCGGCCCAGCCGAGCACCGGCGGCGCAGCTCCCGCGGCGCCGCCGATGACGATGTTCTGCGAGGTGGCGCGCTTCAGCCACACGGTGTAGATCACCGCGTAGCCGATCAGGGAGCAGAAGGTCAGCACCGCGGTGAGGAGGTTCACGAGGAACGCGAGCACCGTCATCGCGGCCACCCCGAGCACGGCCGCGAAGGCGATCGCGGCGCGCTCGGTCAGCGCACCGGTCGGCAGCGGGCGCGCGCGGGTGCGCGCCATCTGCTCATCGAGCCGCCGGTCGAGCACGTGGTTGATGGTGGCGGCACAGGCGGCCGCGAGCGCGATGCCTAAGTTGCCGAAGAGCAGCGGCTGGAGCGGCGGCGCACCCGGGCTCGCGAGCAGGGTGCCCACGATCGCCGTGAAGGTGATGAGCGCGACGACCTTCGGCTTGGTGAGCTCGAGGTAGCGCCGCCACAGGGGCGGCGCGCGGGTCGCAAGATCCGGTCTGGTCGCCATGTTCTGGCTCGCGCTGCCCCTGAGGCCGGGATGCGCAGCCTAGCGTGCGCTCAGGTATCTCACCAGCGCGAGCACCGCGAGCAGCAGCAGCGCCGCCCCGGCGGTGTGCGCGGTGGCGAGCCACAGCGGGAAGCCCCGCACCACCATCGACACGCCGAGCACGAGCTGCAGCGCCAGTGCGCCGAGCACCGCCCAGGCTCGCAGCCGCGCGCCTGAGAGGCCGCGCTGGCGCAGCGTGAACACCGCCGCGAGCACCAGGGCCGCCGCGGCGAGCAGCGCGCCCAGGCGGTGGGTGAGATGGATGGCGATCCGTGCGGCCGGTGCGAGCAGCCCGCCCTCGTAGTCGACCTTCGCGGCGCGCCACAGCACGAAGGCGTCGCGGAAATCGCTCTGCGGCCACCACCGGCCCTGGCAGGTGGGGAGGTCGGGACAGGCGATGGCCGCGTAGTTGCTGCTGGTCCAGCCGCCGAGCGCGATCTGCAGCGCGAGCGCCGCGAGCGCCAGCAGCGCCAGGTGGTGCGCGTTGGCGATGTAGGCGGCGCCGCCGCGCAGCGAGCGGCCCGCGCCCCCGAGCGAGCTCGCGCCCCAGGGGCCCGAGGGCAGCGAGAGCGCGAGCCACCACAGCATGCCGAGCGTCGTCATGCCGGTGAGGAGATGCAGCGTCACGACGAGGGGCTTGAGCTGCCAGGTCACGGTCAGCATGCCGAGTATCGCCTGCACGATGACGGTCGCGAGCAGCGTGAGCGCGAAGCCGACGCGCACCACTCGCTGCCGCCGCGCGCTCACGGCGAGCGCGGCGATCGCCGCGATCACCAGCGCCAGCGTGCCGGCCGCGTAACGGTGGACCATCTCGCGCCACGCCTTGCCGGGCTCGAGCGGCCGGCTCGCGAAGCCGGCCTGCGCGGCATCGTGCGCCGCGCCGCTCGGGCTCAGGTGACCGTAGCAGCCGGGCCAGTCGGGACAGCCGAGCCCGGCGGCGGTGAGGCGCACGTAGGCGCCGAGCACCACCACGACGAAGCACAGCAGCACGCCGGCCACGGCCAGGCGGCGCATCCAGCGGGCACGGGAGTCAGCAGGCATTTCGGCCCATCAACCGATATGCGACAGCCGCAGGAGCTTGCGCAGGTCTTCGAGCAGGCCGTGCGGATCGGTGCGCGCATCGTAGCTCATCATGAGGTTGCCGAGCGGGTCGACCACGAAGAGCAGATGCGCGCGCCCGGCGGCGGGAAACGCCGCGAGCAGTGCGCCGGCCTCAGCTCCGGTGGCATCGAGCACCGCGAGTCCCGGCTCGGGGTGCTCGATGAGCTCGCGGGCGCAGCAGCTTCCGGTCGCGAGAAACATCCGCCTGACCCGCGTCATATCGCTGTTGAGCGCGAGGCGCGTCTGGCGCATCACCACGAGCGCGCGCCGGCAGTCCTCGCCGCAGGCGCCGTCGCCCACGTAGACCAGCGTCCAGGCGCCGCGGAAGCGGTCGCCGGCAGCGCCCGCCTCGGGCGGCACGCGCGGCAGCGCCGGCGCGGGCAATGAACGCGGCGGCGTGATGAGGCTCCCGTGGTTGACGCGTCCCGCGGGGCGCCAGCCCGTCCCGTAGTAGGCGAAGAACGCCAGCGCGAGCGGCAGCAGGAAGAGCGCGGCGAGCATCCCCACGGTGCGCAGATTGCGCGCCCGCACGGCGGCGGTTTCCGTCACGGCGCCCTCTCCTTCATGGCGGGCCCGCCGCCGCGCGCGCGCGGCGCACGCCGATGACCGCCCAGACGATGACGGCCAGCGCCGCGAAGCACCACCACTGGATCGCGTAGGCGAGATGACGGAGCGGCGTCAGGCCGGGGGGCTGCCAGTCGCGCACGAAGCCTTGCGGCGCGTCGGCATCGAGCAGCAGGATGCGCGCGCCCAGCGGGACGCCGAGCGCCCGCGCCAGCTCCGCCGGTCGCGGGAAGCTCGTGAGCTTGGGCCAGGGATCCGCGGCTTGCGGCGCGGCCCGCCCGCTCGCCAGCCCGGCGCTCGGCAGCTCCGCCGCGCGCCCGCTCAGGGTGACGGCCGTCCCGCCGCTGAGGCTCACGTCCGGCAGGTGCGCGCGCGAGCCGGTGAACGCCACCCAGCCGCGATCGACCAGCAGCACGCGGCCGTCGGCGCGGGCGAGGGGAGTGAGCACCTCGTAGCCCGCCCGTCCCTGGTGGCTGCGGTTGTCGAGCAGGAACTGGTGCTGGCCGTCGAGGCGTCCCGTGACGCTCACGCGCTGGAACAGCGCCACCTGCTCCAGCGCGCGCGCACCGAGCGGCTGCAGCGCGTCCGCGCCGCGCGCGAAGCGCGTCCAGTCCGCGTCGCTCGTGCGCCAGCGCTGCCACTGCCACACCCCGAGCCGCACGAATGCGGCGCACAGCAGGAGCGTGAGGAGCGTCGCGGCGGCCGGGCGCGTCAGCGCCGCGAGCCTCGCACCGAAAATCACGCCGGCACCGGGTCGCCGGTGGCCGCGCTACACTGCCCGCCGCCATGGATAAGCTCTTCGGGCTGCTGGTCGTGTGCGCACTCGCGGCGATCGTGCTGAGCCTCGGCGCCGGGCTCTTTCATCTCTCGCGCGGGCGCGACGACGAGGACTCGAGGAAGCTCGCGCGCGCTCTGACGATCCGCATCGCGTTGTCGCTCATGTTGTTCGGGCTGCTGATGCTGGCCTGGTATTTCGGGCTGATCTCGCCCCACGGGCTCGCGTCCCCGCCGCATCGGTAACGGCGCGGCCCTGGCGCCCGGCGCTGCGCTTACAGCCAATACACGAAGATGTAGAGGCCGAGCCACACGACGTCGACGAAGTGCCAGTACCAGGCTACCGCCTCGAAGGCGAAGTGGCGCCTGGGCGTGAAGTGCCCGCGCAGCACCCGCAGCCAGATCACCGTCAGCATGATCGCGCCGATGGTGACGTGCAGGCCGTGGAAGCCGGTGAGCATGAAGAACGTCGAGCCGTAGATCCCGGTGGTGAGCCTGAGGCCCATGTTGGCGTAGGCCTCGCCGTACTCGTGGGCCTGGAAGCCGACGAAGGTGAAGCCGAGGAGGAAGGTGAGCCCGAGGAACAACGCCAGCTTGCCGCGCTGCCCGGCGCGCAGCGCGTGGTGCGCGATGGTCACCGTGAGGCCGCTGGTGAGCAGGATCGCGGTGTTGAGCGCCGGGATGCCGAGCGGGTTCATCACGCTGAAAGTCGAGTCGGCGAGCCCGCCGACGTGGCCCGGGCCGTTGGTGGGCCAGGCGGGCTCGAAGTGCGGCCACAGGAGGTAGTTGGTGAAGACCTTCACGCCCTCGCCGCCGAGCCACGGCACCGCCAGCACGCGCGCGTAGAACAGCGCGCCGAAGAAAGCGCCGAAGAACATCACCTCGGAGAAGATGAACCACATCATCCCCATGCGGAACGAGCGGTCGACCTGCAGGTTGTAGATGCCGCGCTGGTTCTCGTCGATGACGGTGCCGAACCACAGGAAGAACAGGCTCGCGAGCAATGCCGCACCCGGGATGAAGGACCACGCGCCGGTCCATTCGTTGAGATAGGCGATCGCCCCGAGCATCACCGTGAACACCGATACCGAGGCGTAGATCGGCCACGGGCTGTGGTGCGGAATGTAGTACTGGCTGGGGTCGTGAGCGTGTGCGTCGGTCATTGCGTTGGCTTTCTCAAGGGGTGCGTTAGCGCCGCGTCACGCGCGAGGACTCGTCGTAGAAGGTATAGGCGAGCGTGATCACGTCAATATGGGTCGGGAGCGCCGGGTCGACGATGAAGCGCACCGGCATGTCGCGGCCCTCGTTCAGCGCGAAGTGCTGCGGCGAGAAGCAGAAGCACTCGGTCTTGTGGAAGTAGGCCGCCACCTCCGAGGGGGAGATGTTGGGTACCGCCTGCGCGATCGACTCGCGCCCGGTGAGATTGTGGGCGTAGAACTCCGCGGTGTAGAGCTCGCCCGGGTGCACCTCGATGCGGCGCACCTCCGGGCGGAAGTCCCAGCTGCCGGCGCTCGCCACGTCGGTGAGGAACTCGACCGTTACCGTGCGGCTGAGGTCCGGGTGGGTGCTGGCGGCCGAACGCTCGAGGAGCTTGCCCTGGTCGCCGTAGCCGGTGACTGCGCAGAGAGTGCGATAGAGCGGCACGAGCGCGAAGCCGAAGCCGAAGGCGCCGAGCGCGATCGTTGCGAGCTTCCACGTGAGGCTGCGGTTCTCGCGCTCGCGGTCGCTCATTTCGCGCCCCGCAGCAGCATCAGGGCGATGAAGCCGAGGTAGAAGGCGGCGGCGATCACCGCGAAGAGAATCGCGGTGCGCCGCACGCGGCGGCGCCGCCCGGCCTCATCGACCGGGCCGGGGGACACCGTGACCGGCAGGCTGCCGTGCTGCGCCATCAGTGCGCCGCTCCGCGCGCGATGACCGCGTCCGAAGGCGGCGTCGTCCAGGAGTGGTACGGCGGCGGCGAGGGCAGCTCCCACTCGAGCCCGTGCGCTCCCTCCCAGGCGCGGTTGCCGATCGGCTGACCCGCGCGGATGCACTTGATGATGATGTACGGGAACAGCAGCTGCGACAGGCCGAAGCCGAAGGCGCCGATCGAGGACACCATGTTCCAGTCGGTGAACTGCACGGCGTAGTCGGGGATGCGGCGCGGCATGCCGGCCAGACCCAGGAAGTGCTGCGGGAAGAACAGCACGTTCACGAAGATGGTCGACAGCCAGAAGTGCCAGGTGGCGAGCTTCTGGTCGTACATCCTGCCGGTCCACTTCGGCAGCCAGTAGTAGACGCCGGCCATCATGGCAAAGATCGCGCCGGGCACCAGCACATAGTGGAAATGCGCGACCACGAAGTACGTGTCCTGGTACTGGTAGTCGGCGGGCACCATGGCGAGCATGAGTCCCGAGAAGCCGCCGATCGTGAACAGGAACAGGAACGCCAGCGCGAACAGCATCGGCGGCTCGAAGGACAGCGACCCCTTCCACATGGTGGCGGTCCAGTTGAACACCTTCACGCCCGTCGGCACCGCGATCAGCATGGTCGAGAGCATGAAGAACAGCTGCGCCGCGAGCGGCATGCCCACCGTGAACATGTGGTGCGCCCAGACGATGAACGACAGGAAGGCGATGGAGGCCACCGCGTACACCATCGTCTCGTAACCGAACAGCGGCTTCCTCGAGAAGGTCGGGATGATCTCGGAGACGATGCCGAAGGCCGGCAGGATCAGGATGTAGACCTCCGGGTGCCCGAAGAACCAGAAAATGTGCTGGAACATCACCGGATCGCCGCCCCCGGCGGCGGTGAAGAAGGTGGTGCCGAAGAAGTGATCGGTGAGGAGCATGGTCACGGCGCCCGCGAGCACCGGCATCACCGCGATCAGGAGGTAGGCGGTGATGAGCCAGCTCCACACGAACAGCGGCATGCGCAGCAGCGTCATCCCGGGCGCCCGCATGTTCATGATGGTGACCACCACGTTGATGGCGCCGAGGATCGAGGAGGCGCCCATGAGATGCACGGCGAAGATCAGCATCGGGAAGGAGGCGCCGGTCTGCAGGATGAGCGGCGGATACATGGTCCAGCCGCCGGCCGGCGCGCCGCCCGGGACGAACAGCGAGGAGATGAGCAGCGTGAAGGCGAACGGCAGGATCCAGAAGCTGAAGTTGTTGAGGCGCGGCAGCGCCATGTCGGGCGCGCCCACCTGCATCGGGATCATCCAGTTCGCAAGCCCCGTCCACCCCGGCATTACCGCGCCGAAGATCATGATCAGCGCATGCATGGTGGTCATGGAGTTGAAGAACTGCGGGTCGACGAACTGCAGCCCGGGCTTGAACAGCTCGAGCCGGATCACCATGGCCATCGCGCCGCCGATGAAGAACATCGTGCAGGCGAATACCAGGTACATCGTGCCGATGTCCTTGTGGTTGGTCGCATAGACCCAGCGCCGCCAGCCGTGCGGCTTGTGATCGTGCTCGTCGGCGTGGGCGGCGGCGTGGGCTTGTGGCTCGGCCATGTCGGAGATTCCTCGCGGGTGGTGTCAGCCGGAAGCGGTCGTGGTAGTCGCGGCAGACGCGGCGGGGGCCGCCGCCTGCTTCTGCTCGGCCGCGGTGCTCTTCAGCCAGGTGTCGAAATCCGCCTTGGAGCGCACGTCGACCACGATCGGCATGAAGCCGTGGTCGCGGCCGCAGAGCTCGGCGCAGTTGCCGCGCAGCAGCCCGGTCCAGCCGTCATCGACCTTGAACCAGGCCTCGTTGACGAAGCCCGGGATCGCGTCCTTCTTGACGCCGAGATCCTTCACCCACCAGGAGTGGATGACGTCGGCGCCGGTGATGAGGAGGCGCACCTTGACGCCGTTCGGCACCACGAGCGGGTGATCGACGTTGAGGAGGTAGTGCGGCACGGTCGTCGGATCGACGCCCGAGCCGAGCTCGCGCGCGGCGTCGCTCGCCCGGTCGAGGTGCGAGAAATACGTGACCCCCTCGTCGAGATACTCGTACTCCCAGCCCCACTGAAAGCCGGTGACCTTGATGTTGAGCCCGGTCTTGGTCGTGTCCTCGATCTCGATCAGCGTGCGGGCGGCGGGCACGGCCATGACGACCAGGATGATGACCGGGATGACCGTCCAGACGATCTCTACCTGGGTGTTGTGCACCATGGTGGTGTCGGCCACGGCGCCCTTCGATTTCCGGTAGATGATGAGCGACCAGATCATGGCGCCGAACACCACCACGCCGATGGCGACGCAGATCCAGAAGATCTCCATGTGCAGCGCGTAGATCTTGCGGCTGATGTCAGTGACGCCGCGCGGCATGTTGAGCTGCGCCCAGCCGGACTCCTCGGCCCCTGCCGGGAGCGTCAGCACCCCCGCGGCGGCGGTGAGGGCGAGGCGCACGAGCGTTTTACGGATCGACATTCTTGTGCCTTACAGCGCGCACCCGACTGGAGGATGCGGCGCGAAAATTCCCGGAGCGGTCCCTCAACTCCCGACCGCGGCGGCCTCACGGCCAGGACGGCGACTCGTTGACGCGGCCGATGGCCCTAGCCAAGCGCACGGCCAGTCCGCGTCGCTCCTCTTCGGTCAGAAAGCTGCCCAGCTCGCATTGGCGACCGTGCGACTCTATGGTGAGCCGGCTCGGGTGCAGGCTTGCGGCAGGGCGGCGAAGTTTAACCTGCGCCCAATGCCGCGGGAACACGACCCGCTCGGCGCTCAGGCGCCGGCGCGATTCGACGCTGACGTCCGACTCGGTGACGGTGATGGTCTGGGAGTGAAAGCGGCGCTCGAGCGAGACCTTGAGCGCCCAGGCGAGCAGCGCCATCTCCAGTCCCGCGAACGGCAGGATCGGCCAAAAGCCCTTGAGGGCGAGGAAGCCTCCCAGGCCGAAGGGCACCAGGCAGGCGCCCGCGAAAAAGACGCGCGCGCTGCGCACGGTGAGGGAGCAGTTCGGGCGGATCTCGATCGAGAGTGGCGCAGCGTCCATGGCTTGCGTGTCGATGGTAGCGCGCAGCCGCGGCGATTCAAATGAAGCGGAAATCCCGCTGTTTTCCGCGTGATTTCTCCGGGGCGGCGAGCCGCGCCGCGGCGCCGTCGAGCAGCAGCGAGGCGGCGAGCTCAGGCGCGAAGGGCACGATCGCGAGCGGCGCGGCTCCGAGGCGCCGCTCGAGGGTCGCGAGGTTCTCCGCCTCGCGCTCCAGCGGCGACCCCAGGCGGTTGGCGACCCAGCCCGCGAACGGCACGCTCGCGGCATCGATGGCACGGCGCGTGAGGTCGGCGTGATTCAGGCATCCGAGGCGCAGCCCGACGACGAGCACCGCCGGCACGGCGAGTGCGCGCGCGAGCTCCGCCATGGACTCACGAGCGCCGATCGGAGCGAGCCAGCCGCCCACCCCTTCGACCACGACCCGGTCGGAGATCGCTTCCAGGGCTCCCATAATAGTCCTGATCGTGCCGATATCTATCCGGATCCTGGCGTCTTCTGCAGCGATATGCGGAGAAATGGCAGGTTCGAAGCAATACGGATTCACCTGCGCATAGCTCAGGGGCACGTTGGCGGCCTCCATGAGGGCCAGCGCATCGGCATTGCGCAGGCCCTGGGCCGTGCGTTCGGCGCCCGATGCGACGGGCTTCATGACCGCGACGCGCTCGCCGGCGGCGGCGAAACCCCGCACGAGGGCGCACGCGATCACCGTCTTGCCGACGCCGGTATCGGTCCCCGTGACGAAGAAGCTGCGCGCGCTCACCGGGTGTGCGCCTCCCGGCGGCGAATCGAGCCGGGTGGTATCTGCACCTCGCCCGCGTGCGGCGCGGCGGCCGGCTTACCCAGCGCACCCCAGCTCGCGCCGTAGATCACCTCGTAGGTGGCGGGGAGCGCCGCGCCCCGCCGGAAGGCCTCGTAGGCTTGACTCATGCGCTCAAGGCGCGAGCGCCCGAGGAGCGTGCGCGGCCGTCCGGCGGTGGCGTTGTGCGCGCCGATCGCCTTCAGGTCGCGCATGAGGGCGAGCGCGTCGGGATAGCCGAGCTCGATGCGGTCCACGTCGAGCACGGGCTCCGCGAGCCCGCTGCGCGCGAGCGCATCGCCCACATCGTGCATGTCGAGGAAGCGGTTCACGTGCGTGTGGGCGTCGACCTGCGCCCACGCGGCACGCAGCTCCTTCAGCGTGTCCGGGCCGAAGGTGCTGAAGGCGAAGAACCCGCTCGGCTTCAGCACCCGGCGCACCTCGCGGAGCGCCTGCTCGAGCGGCTCGCACCACTGGAGCACGAGGCTCGAGTACACGAGATCGACGCTCGCCGCGGCGAGCGGCAGCCTCAGCGCGTCGGCGCACACGCGTGCGAAGCGCCGCCACAGCCCCTGGTGGCGCTGCGCCTCGCGCAGCATCCCGGGCGCGATGTCGAGCGCGATCACGAGCGCACGCGGGTAGCGGCGCCTGAGCTCGCGCGTGACGCGCCCGGTGCCGGCACCCAGGTCGAGCACGACGCGCGGCGCGAACTCGAAGGCTGCCAGCCGCCCGAGGAGCTCCGCCGACACGCGCGCCTGCAGGGCTGCCGCGGCCTCGTAACCCGCGCTCGCCCGGTCGAACGCGGCGCGCAGGCGCGGACGATCGAGCCGAAAGGCGTCCGCGCTGTCAACCACGCAGAAATCCGTCGAGCGCGGCGAGGAACTGCGCGCGGTTGGAGAGGAAGGGCACATGACCCGCGCCCCGGAGCTGACGGAAGCGCGCCTTCGGGAGCGCCGCGGCGAGCGCTCTGGATGCCGCCGGGGGCGTGATGTGATCGTCCTGACCGGCGAGGACCAGGGTGGGCGCACGCACCTGCGACAGCTGGGGCCGGAGGTCGCCCTGGCGCAGCCGCTCGAGACCCCAGGCGAGCGCCTCAGGCCTCGCGGCGCCTCCGCGCGCGAGCGCGCCGCGCAGCCGCTCGAGCACCCGGGTTGCGGTGCGCGGCGCGAGCCCGCGCACCTGCTGCCGCAAAAATGCGCTGACCGCCTCTGCGGGATCCGCCCGCACCTGCGCGGCGAGCCGCTCGAGAGACACCTCCTTCAGCCCGAAGCGCCAGCCGGGCCCCGCGAGGAAACGCGGCGTCGTGGCGATGAGCACCAGCCGCTCGATGCCGGCCGGCATCGCGGCCGCGAGGTCGAGCGCGAACTGGCCGCCGAGCGACCAGCCGAGCAGGTGATAGCGGGTGGTGAGCGGCGCGAGCGTCTCGTGCACGCGGAAGGCCTGCGCCGCCGGCGTGTACGCCGCGCCGTCCCAGTCGCTCCTGCCGTGCCCCGGCAGATCGATGGCGATCACGCGGAAGCGACGCGCCAGCGCCTCCGCGAGCTCGCTCCACACCGCGAGATTCATCCCCCAGCCGTGCAGCAGCACGAGGTCGCGCCGCCCGCGCCCGCTGACCTCGGCGTTGAGCGCGCTCATGCCGCGCCGGTCGCGCGCAGCCGCGCACAGCAGCGGCCGAGCGCCTCGGCGAGCCGCTCGATCTGCGCCTCGGTGTGCGCCGCCGTGAGCGTGACGCGCAGCCGTGCCGTGCCCTGCGGCACGGTCGGCGGCCGGATGGCGACCACGAGCAAGCCCTCGGCCTCGAGCGCGCGCTGCGCCTCGAGCACCGCCGTCGCGGCGCCGAGCACGATGGGCTGAATGGGCGTGCGCGAGGCACCGAGCGGCACCTGCGCCGCGAGCGCGAGTCTGCGGAAGCGCTCGACGAGCGCGGCGAGGCGCGTGCGCCGCCAGCCTTCGGTCTGCATGAGCTCGAGCGCCTTGCGACTCGCCGCCGCGACCGGCTGCGGCAGCGCGGTCGTGTAGATATAGGAGCGCGCTTTCTGGATGAGGTACTCGATGAGGGCGGCCTCTCCGGCGACGAAGGCGCCGCAGCAGCCGAAGGCCTTGCCGAGCGTGCCGACGAGCACCGGCACCTCCGCGCCGCTCACCCCGCACTCCTCGAGCGTACCGCGCCCGCTCGCGCCGATGACCCCGAGGCCGTGCGCATCGTCGACCACGAGCCAGGCGTCGGCGCGGCGCGCCAGGCGCGCGAGCGCCGCGAGCGGGGCGAGATCGCCGTCCATGCTGAAGACTCCGTCGGTGCCGAGGAGCGCGGTGCGCGCCGGGTCCTCATCGAGCGCCCGGCCCGCGGCCGCCGCATCGCCGTGCTGGTAGCGCTTCAGCTCCGCGGCCGCCAGCTGCGCGCCGTCGATGAGCGAGGCGTGGCTCAGCCGATCGAGAAGGATGCGCTCGCCCCGACCGGCGAGCGCGCTCATGACGGCGAGATTGGCCAGGTAGCCGCTGGAGAAGAGCAGCGCGCGCTCGCGGCGCGTGAAGGCCGCGAGCTCCTCCTCGAGGCGCTCGTGCTCCGTGCCGTGCCCGGTGACCAGATGCGAGGCGGCGCTGCCGGCTCCTGCGGCGCCGGCGCACGCGGCCATCGCCGCGGCGAGCGCGGGGTGGCGGGCGAGCCCAAGGTAGTCGTTGCTGCTGAAGTCGACGAGAGTACGGCCGCCGACCACCACCCGGGCGCGGCCGTCGGCTTCCGCGAAGCCCTCGACGGTGATGCGGCGGCGCCTGAGGTGCGCGGCCTCGAGCCGCGCCAGCGCGCCCTCAAGCGCGTGCGCGGCTCGCTTCATGGCGAGTGGGCGAGCCGCCCTGGGTGCCGCGCGTGTCGGCCGCGGCCGCCGGCGCGTCCGCCCCGCGCGCGGCCTCTTCGGCGCTCAGCTTGAGCCGCTCGAACAGGCGTCGGTCGCGCTCGACGTCGGGATTGCCCGTGGTGAGGAGCCGCTCGCCATAGAAGATGGAGTTCGCCCCGGCGAGCAGACACAGCGCCTGCAGCTCATCCGACATCGCCTCGCGTCCGGCGGAGAGCCGCACGTGCGCGCGCGGCATCAGGATGCGCGCCACGGCGATCGTGCGCACGAAATCGAACGCATCGACCTCCGCAACGTCGGCGAGCGGGGTGCCGGGCACCTTGACCAGGCGGTTGATGGGCACGCTGCCCGGATGCTCCGGGAGATTGGCGAGCGTGCGCAGCAGCCGTGCGCGGTCCGTGACCGACTCGCCCATGCCGACGATGCCGCCGCAGCAGACGTGGATGCCAGCCGTGCGCACCGCCGCCAGCGTGTCGAGCCGGTCCTGGTAGGTGCGCGTGGTGATGATCTCGCCGTAGAACTCCGCCGAGGTGTCGAGGTTGTGGTTGTAGTAGTCGAGGCCCGCCGCCCGGAGCTCCGCGGCCTGCCCGGCGGTGAGCATGCCGAGCGTCGCGCAGGTCTCGAGGCCGAGGGCGCGCACCTCGCGGATCATCGCGGCGACGATCGCGAGGTCGCGGGCCGTGGGTGACCGCCAGCCGGCGCCCATGCAGAAGCGGGTCGCGCCGGCCGCGCGCGCGCGCTCGGCGCACTCGCGCACCACAGCGACCTCGAGCAGCGCCGTGCGCGTGAGTCCGGTCTGGTAATGGACGCTCTGCGGGCAGTAGGCGCAGTCCTCGGGGCAGGCGCCGGTCTTGATGGAAAGGAGCGTCGAGAGCTGGACCGTGTTCGGGTCGTGCCAGGCGCGGTGCACGCGCTGCGCGCGGAACATGAGGTCCATGAACGGCAGCGCGTAGAGCGCCTCGACCTCATCCAGCGTCCAGTCGTGACGGATCGGCTCGTGGGGCGCGTGAGTCATGGGCCGACCATGCCCGAGGGCGGCGTTCCATGTCAACGCAATGCGCGGCCGGAAGTCGACAATCGCGCAGCCGCGGGCGCAGCCCGCGAGAGTCGCGCCGCGGGCGCCTCAAAGCCGCGGGCGCAGGATTTCCACCGCGAGCGCGAGCGCCACGCCGAGCGCGCCCAGCACGGCGATGAGCACGCCCGCGGCGGCGCAGTCCTTTACCAGGCGGATGCGCGGATGGAGCTCGGGGTGCAGATGATCGGCGAGCTCCTCGATCGCGGTGTTGAGGAGCTCCGCCGCGATCACCCCGGCGCTCGCGAGCCCGACGAGCGCCCACCATCCCGGAGACGGGCGCAGCCGGATGAGCGCCAGCAGCACGGCGGCGAAGACCGCGGCCTGCACCTGCACGCTGCGCTCGCTGCGCAGCGCGTGGGCGAGGCCGCGGAGCGCAAAGCCGAGGCGCGCGGGGAATGGCTGGTTCTTCAGGGGCACGGTGGTGCCTTTCAGCTCTTGTAGACGTACTGCAGCAGGATGCCGACGAAGATCGCGAGCCCGACGTACTGGTTGTTGACGAAGGCGCGCAGACACCCGGCCGGATCGCGCCTGCGGATGAGCCATTGCTGCCACAGGAACAGCGCCGCGGCGGCCAGCACGCCGCCGTGGAACCAGCGGCCGAAGTGCATGTCGTCGCCCACCAGGTAGAGCGCGTACAGCATCATCGCCTGCATCACGCCGATCAGGAGCTTGTCCATGTCGGCGAACAGGATCGCGCTCGATTTCACTCCGATCCTGATGTCGTCCTCGCGGTCGATCATGGCGTAGATCGTGTCGTACATGGCCGCCCAGATCACCGCGGCGATGTACAGCACCCAGGCGACCCGCGGCAACGTACCGATCTGCGCCGCGAACGCCATCGGCACGGCCCAGCCGCCGAAGGAGATGCCGAGGTAGAGCTGCGGCATGGGGAAGACGCGCTTGACGAAGGGGTAGGAGATCGTGAGGAGCGCGCCGATGCAGGCGAGCTTCACGGTGAACTCATCGAGCCGGGTCACGAGATAGAGCGCGGCGGCGATCAACAGGGTGAACAGAATGAGCGCCTCGGCCGGCGACACCAGCCGCGCGGCGAGCGGCCGGTCGCGCGTGCGCCGCACGTAGGGGTCGATGTCGCGGTCGGCGAAATCGTTGATGACGCAGCCGGCGGCGCGCATCACGACCACTCCGAGCACGAACACGATCAGCACCTTCGGCTTGGGTTTCCCCGCGCCCGCGATCCACAGCGCCCACAGCGACGGCCACAGGAGCAGCCACGTGCCCACTGGGCGATCGAGCCGCATGAGACGCGTGTACTGGGTGAGGCGCCGGCCGAGACGCCACGAGAACGGGGCCTCGGGAAATCCAGGCGCCGCAGCCGGTGAGCCGGGAAAGCCCGGCGTTGAAGCGGGTGCCTCGGCAACGTGCGGAGCCTGGGGTGCCGGCGGCGTTGCGGGGAGCTCGGGTGCCGGCGGCGTTGCGGGGAGCTCGGGTGCGGCAGCGGACATCTGTGCGGGTATCTTAGCCGACGCGCCCGTAGCGCTCGTCAGAGCCGATCCAGCGCCCGGTGAGCGCGCGCACTCTGTCGGGGCTCGACTCGAGCAGCTCCGCGGCCGCCTGCACCCGCGGCAGCAGGTCCGCATCGCGCATCAGCTCCGCGACGCGCAGCTGCGCGAGCCCGGTCTGGCGCGTCCCGAGGAGCTCGCCGGGTCCGCGCAGCTCGAGGTCGTGCCGGGCGATCTCGAAGCCATCGGTCGTGGCGCGGATGGCCTTGAGCCGCGCGCGCGCCGGCTCCGACAGCGGCGCGCGGTAGAGCAGCACGCAGGTGCTCGCCTCGGCCCCGCGGCCCACGCGCCCGCGCAGCTGATGCAGCTGCGCGAGCCCCATGCGCTCGGCGTTCTCGATGACCATGAGGGTGGCGTTCGCGACGTCCACGCCCACCTCGATGACGGTCGTCGCGACCAGCAGCTGGATCCTGCCCGACTTGAACGCCAGCATCGCCTGATCCCTGGCGGTGGGCGGCATGCGCCCGTGCACGAGCCCGACGCGCACTCCGGGCAGCGCCTCGGCGAGCGCCGCCGCCGTCTCCTCCGCCGCCTGGGCGCGCAGCTCGTCGGACTCGTCGATCAGCGGGCACACCCAATAGACCTGGCGTCCGGCGCGGCAGGCGCCGACGATGCGCGCCACCACTTCGGCGCGCCGCTCCTCGGGCAGCACCACGGTCTTGACCGGGGTGCGCCCGGGGGGCAGCTCGTCGATCACCGAGATGTCGAGGTCCGCATAGGCGGTCATGGCGAGCGTGCGCGGTATCGGCGTCGCGGTCATGATCAGCTGGTGCGGCAGGCGGCCCGACCCCTGGCCCTTCTCCGCGAGCCTGAGGCGCTGCTGTACGCCGAAGCGATGCTGCTCATCGACGATGACGAGGGCGAGCTCGGCGAAGCCGATCCCCTCCTGAAAGAGCGCGTGCGTGCCGACGACGACGCGGATCTCCCCGGAGGCGAGGCCCTCGAGCGCGCTGCGGCGCGTGCGGGCCGGCTGCGTGCCGGAGAGCAGCGCGACGGGAAGCCCGAGCGGACGGAACCAGTCCTGAAAATTGCGCCAGTGCTGCTCGGCGAGCAGCTCGGTGGGCGCCATGAGCGCCGCCTGCTTGGCGGTGCCCGCGGCGCGCGCCGCCGCCGCCGCCGCGATCACGGTCTTGCCGCAGCCCACGTCGCCCTGCAGCAGGCGCACCATCGGCACGCCGGTGACGAGATCGCCCTCGACCTCGGCGAGGGCGCGTGCCTGGGCCCGCGTGAGCGCAAAGGGCAGCGCGGCGATCAGACGGCGCGCCAGGCCCGGGCGGTCGTCGAGCCCGAAGGCCCGGTCGCTCTTCAGCGCGCGCTTGCGCGAGCGCAGCGCCAGGGTGTGTGCGAGCAGCTCCTCGAACGCGAGACGCCGCTGCGCCGGGTGACGGCCGGCGGCGAGCACCGTGAGCTCGGCTTCGCGCGGCGGCCGATGCAGATAGGCGAGTGCCTCCGTGAGCGTCGGCAGGCCGCCCGGGAGCCCGGCGCGCGGCGGGATCAGGTCGGCGAGGCCCGAGCGGGCGACCTCGTCGAGTGCCTGGGCGATGAGCGCGCGCAGCCGTCCCTGCGGCACTCCCTCGGTCAGCGGGTAGATCGGTGTGAGAGTCTCCTCGAGCGGCGTGGGCTCGGCGCCCAGGCGGCGATACTCCGGGTGCACCATCTCGAGCCCGAGCGGCCCGCGGCGCACCTCGCCAAAAGCTCGCAGGCGCGTGCCGCGCGCGAGGCCCTGCTGCTGGCTGCCGGAGAAATAGAAAAAACGCAGCGTGAGGAAGCCCGAGCCGTCGGAGATCCGCGTGAGCAGCTGCCGCCGCCTGCGGTATGCCACCTCGGTGAGCTGAACCTCGCCCTCCACCGTGGCACGCACACCGGGAGTCAGCGCGCCGACGGCGATGACCCGGGTGCGATCCTCGTACCGCAGCGGCAGCAGGAACAGCAGATCCGCGACGCTCGTGACACCGAGGCGGGCGAGGCGCGCGGCGAGCGCCGCGCCCACGCCGCGCAGAGTCGTGACCGGGCGGCTGCCGGCGTCCGCCGCAGCCACGGCGTCAGGCCCGCCGGGCGCGACGCTCGCTCCCGGCGCGCGCGCCGCCGCGGGCGTCAGCCGAGGTGCAGCACGCACTCGATCTCGATCTGCGCGCCGCGCGGCAGCTGCGCCACCCCGATCGTGGAGCGCGCCGGGTAGGGCTTGGCGAAGTAGCTCGCCATGACCTCGTTGACCTTGGCGAAATTCGCGAGGTCCGTGAGGAAGATGGTGAGCTTCACCGCGTGGGCGAGCGAGCCGCCGGCGGCCTCGGCCACGGCCTTGAGGTTCTCGAACACGCGGCGCGCCTGGGTCTCGATGTCGCCGGTCACGAGCTGCATGGTGGCGGGGTCGAACGGTACCTGGCCCGAGAGGTACACCGTGTCGCCGGCGCGCACGGCCTGGGAGTAGGGGCCGATCGCCTGCGGCGCACGGTCGGTGTGAATGCTCTGACGGCTCATCGGCTCATCTCCTCGGCAGTCTCGTGGGTGGAAGCTTGCGCGTGCGCCGCCCATCATCCGCTCGCATCGCTCTCGCCCTCGCTCTCCGGGCCGTGCTCGTCGCGGGCGCGCGCGGCGATGGTGCGCGTGACGCGGGTGACGTCCGGCATGCGGCGGATCACCCGCACCAGGCGCGCGAGCTGTCGGCGATCGCGCACCCGCAGCTCGAAGGTCAGGACCGCGGCGTCGACGTCCTGCTCGTCGATCGACACGTGGTCGATGTTGGTCTCGGTGCTGGCGATGGCGGCGGCAACCGCCGCCAGCACGCCGGTGCGGTTGACGACGTGCACGCGGATCTCGGAGGAGAACAGGCGGTCGGGCGCGCTCTGCCAGCTCACCGGCAGCCAGTTCTCCGGGTGCTTGCGGTAGTCCTCGACGTTGACGCAGTTCTCGCGATGGATCACCACGCCGCGCCCCGTGGAGAGGAAGGCGAAGATCGGGTCGTAGGGAATCGGGAAACAGCAGCGCGCGTAGGTCACGAGCAGCCCCTCGGTGCCGGCGATCGCCAGCGGCGCCGGGGTCGCCTTGCCCTCGCCCGCCGGTGCCCCGGGGAGCAGCCGCCGCGCCGCCAGCGGCGCGAGGCGCTCGCCGAGCCCGATCTTCTCGTAGAGCTCGTCCAGGTCCTTCATGCCGAGCTCGCCGAGCGCGGCCCGCTGCACCTCGGGCTTCACGTCCTCGAGCGCCAGCCCAAACTCGCGCAGCGCCTGCGAGAGCAGGCGCGAGCCGAGCGCGATCGCCTCGGTGCGCCGCAGTCCCTTGAGGTAATGGCGGATGGCGCTGCGCGCCTTGGCGGTCACGACGAAGTTGACCCACGAGGGGTTGGGGGTCGCGCCCTTGGCGGTGATGATCTCGACCGTCTGGCCGTTGCGCAGCACGGTGCGCAGCGGCGTCAGGCGCCGGTCGACCTTGGCGGCGACGCAGCGGTTGCCGATGTCCGTATGCACGCTGTAGGCGAAGTCCACCACGGTGGCACCCGAGGGCAGGCGCAGGATCTGCCCCTTGGGGGTGAACACGTACACCTTGTCGGGAAACAGGTCGACCTTGACGCTCTCGAGGAACTCCTCGGAGGAGCCGGCCTCCTGCAGCGATACCAGGTTCGAGAGCCACTCGCGCGTGCGGTCCTGCTGGGCGGCGTCCGAAGAGTCGCCGGCCTTGTACTTCCAGTGCGCCGCGATGCCGGACTCGGCGACGCGGTGCATGTCGGCGGTGCGCAGCTGCACCTCGATCGGCACCCCATTGGGCCCGAACAGCGTCGTGTGCAGCGACTGGTAGCCGTTCACCCGCGGGATCGCGATGTAGTCCTTGAAGCGGCCGGGCATGGGCTTGAACACCGAGTGCACGACGCCGAGCGCCCGGTAGCAGGTATCGGGCTTGTCGACGATGATGCGGATGCCGTACACGTCGACGATCTCGTTGAGCAGCGAGCGCTTGCGCTGCATCTTCTTATAGATGCTGTAGAGGTGCTTCTCGCGCGTCTCGACCTGGCCGGGGATGTCGTTCTTGAGGAGCGCGGCCTTGAGCTGCTGGTCGATCTTCTTCAGGAACTCCTTCTGGTTGCCGCGGGCGCGGCGCAGCGTGCGCTCCAGCACCTGGTAGCGGCGCGGGTAGAGCGCCTTGAAGCCCAGGTCCTCGAGCTCGAGCTTCATGTTGTAGAGGCCGAGTCGCTCGGCGATCGGCGCGTAGATCTCGAGCGTCTCGCGCGCGACGGCGCGCCGCCGCGCCGGCGCCATGGCCTCGATGGTGCGCATGTTATGGGTGCGGTCGGCGAGCTTCACCAGGATGACGCGCAGGTCGCGCACCATCGCGAGCAGCATCTTGCGGAACGACTCCGCCTGCGCCTCCTCGCGGCTCTTGAACTTGATCTGGTCGAGCTTGGTGACGCCGTCGACCAGCTCGGCGACGTCGGCGCCGAAGCGTGCCGCCAGCTGATCCTTGGGGGTCGGCGTGTCCTCGATGACGTCGTGGAGGATCGCCGCGACGATGGTGTCGGTGTCGAGGTGCAGGTCGGCGAGGATGGCGGCGGCCGCCACCGGGTGGGCGATGTAGGGCTCGCCGGAGAGGCGCTTCTGTCCCTGGTGAGCGGAGGCGCCGAATTCGGCCGCCTCGCGGATGCGTCCGACCTGCTCGGGCGCAAGGTACCCGCCCGCGGTCGCGAGCAGCTCCTTCAGTCCCGGGGTGCGTCTTCCGCCGGGCAGGAGTCCGCGGAGCGAAGACGCATAGTCCATAAGTCCCGCGCTGTCGTCAGTCTCCGAGGCCGAACTGCGGCGCGCGGAAAGAGGACTGATTATCCGCGTCCGGCACGGCGGGCTCGGGCGCCGGCTCGGGCTCACGCAGCATCTCCGCGGTGATATTGCCGGCGGCGATCTCGCGCAGCGCGACCACGGTCGCCTTGTCGTTCTCGAGCGGGACGGTCGCCTCCGCGCCGTTGGCGAGCCGGCGGGCGCGCTGCGCCGCCAGCAGCACGAGCTGGAACAGGTTGTCGACGTTGTGCAGACAGTCTTCTACGGTAATTCGGGCCATGGGTCGCTCGAGCTGAGTGAGTACACCGTGCGCGGGCTGCGCAGGGCCTTTAACTATAAGCGAAAAGTGCCCATTCGGGCCAGTCGGGCCGCGTAGCTCGCGGTGCGTCAGTCCCGAGCCGCCGGGCGCGTGCCCCCGGGCGCCGCTGCCCGTTTCAGGCGGGGGCGAGCAGCTCCTTCAGCAGCGGCTCGAGTGAGGCCCGGCCGCTGTGAAGATCCTCGCCCCGGCCCTCGATGATGCGCTGCAGGTCCGCGACCGCCGTGTCGAAGTCGTCGTTGACGACCACGTAGTCGAACTCCTGGTAGTGAGACATGTCGCCGGCGGCGTCGCTCAAGCGCCGGCGGATCACCTCGGCGGTGTCGGTCGCGCGCCGCGCGAGCCGTTCGGCGAGGCTCGTGCGCGCTGGCGGCAGCACGAAGATGCTGACGCAGTCGGGCATCGCGCGGCGTACCTGCCGCGCGCCCTGCCAGTCGATCTCGAGCAGCACGTCGTGGCCCCGGGCGAGCTGCGAGTCGACGAAGCCGCGCGAGGTGCCGTAGTGGTTGTCGAACACCTGCGCGTGCTCGAGGAACTCGCCGCGCCTCACCCGCTCGTCGAACTCTCCCTTCGACACGAAGTGGTACTCGCGTCCCTCCACCTCGGTTGGACGGCGCGTGCGGGTGGTGTGGGAGATCGACAGGCGCAGCTCAGGCTCGCTCGAGAGCAGCGCTTTCACCAGCGAGGTCTTGCCGGCGCCCGAGGGCGCCGAGATGACGTAGAGCCTGCCGCGCTTCATGGGCGCGAATATACGCCGCCGGACTTAAGCGCCGCGACGAGCGCGCGCAGTGCCTGCGCGCGGTGGCTCACTCGGTTCTTCTCCTCGACGCAGAGCTCGGCGGCGGTGCGTTGCTCGCCCGCGGGGATGAACACCGGGTCGTAGCCGAAGCCGCCGCGGCCGCGGGGCTCGAGCGCGATGCGGCCTTCCCAGGTTCCCTCACCCGTGAGCGGCGCGGGGTCGTCGGCGGTGCGTACCCACACCACCACGCAGCGGTAGCGCGCGGTGCGGCGCGCCTCGGGGACGCCGGCGAGCTCGGCGAGGAGACGCGCGAGGTTCGCCGCATCGCTTGCACCCTCACCGGCGAAGCGCGCGGAGTGGACGCCGGGGCGCCCGCCGAGCGCATCGACCTCGATCCCGGAATCATCGGCGAGCGCCGCAAGCTGCGCGGCGCGCGCCGCGTGGCGCGCCTTGAGGAGCGCGTTCTCGAGGAAGGTCGTGCCGGTCTCGGGCACCGCCTGGATGCCGAGGGCGCTCTGGGACACGAGCGCGATTCCCGCGGGCGCGAGCAGCGCCGTGAGCTCGCGCAGCTTGCCGGGATTGGCGCTCGCGACGACCGCGCGCTTCACGGCGCGTTGAGCGCCTGCGCCTGCAGCGCCAGCAGCTCGCCGATGCCGGCGACGGCGAGATTCAACAGCGCGTCGAGCTCGTGGCGGCGGAAGGCGTGGCCCTCGGCGGTGCCCTGGATCTCGATGAAGGCGCCGCCATTGTTCATCACCACGTTCATGTCGGTCTCGGCCTGCGAGTCCTCCACGTAGTCGAGGTCGAGAACCGGCACGCCGCCGACGATGCCGACCGAGACTGCCGCCACCTGGCCGTGCAGCGGGCTCGCGGCGATCAGGCGCCGCCGCGCGAGGGTCTCGCAGGCCTCCGCGAGCGCCACGTAGGCGCCGGTGATCGCCGCGGTGCGGGTGCCGCCGTCGGCCTGCAGCACGTCGCAGTCGAGCGTGATGGTGCGCTCGCCGAGCGCGCGCAGGTCCGCGACCGCGCGCAGCGAGCGGCCGATGAGGCGCTGGATCTCCTGGGTGCGGCCGCTCTGCCTGCCGCGCGCCGCCTCGCGTGCGGTTCGGGTGTGGGTGGCGCGCGGCACCATGCCGTACTCGGCGGTGATCCAGCCCTGGGCCTTGCCGCGCAGGAACTGCGGCACCGTCTCCTCGACGCTCGCCGTGCACAGCACCTGCGTGTCGCCGAACTCGATGAGCACCGCGCCCTCGGCGTGCTTGCCGTGGGCGCGCGTGAAGCGCACCGGCCGCAGCTCATCGGGCGCGCGTCCCGAGGGTCTCGCCATGATCTACTCGCCCAGCCAGCGCAGCGCCGCCGCCGAGGTGTTGTCGCTCCCGGGCCCTGCGCGCCGGACGGCGCGCGTACCGAGCTCGAGCAGCTGCTCGCGCAGCTGCCCGCTGCCGGTGAGACCGCCGGTGACTTCCGGGTCCTTGAGCGGCCCCCAGAAGCCGTCGGTGCACACCAGCAGCAGATCGCCCGGCTCCATGGGCCGGCGCCGGCTGAGCGTCATGTCGGGAAGGATGGGGTCGCCGCCCAGGCAGCATTCGACGAAGTTGCGCATCGGATGGGTCTGCGCCTGGTCGGCGTTGATCAGCCCCTCGCGCAGCAGCAGCTCCACGTGGCTGTGGTCGCGGCTGCGCGCGACGAGCTCGCCGCGCCGCACCTGGTACACCCGGCTGTCGCCGACGTGTGCCCACCAGCTGGCGTGCTGCTGGATGAGGCACACGGCGCAGGTGGCGCGCGGCCGCTGCTCGAGCGGCAGCTGCGTGCCGAGCTTGACGACCTCCTCGTGCGCGCGCCCGAGCGTCAGGTGCAGGAACCCGAGCGGATCAAACAGCGGCTGGGGCGAGTGCCAGAAGGCTTCCGTGATCACCTGCTGGGTGACTTGCGCGGCGCGCGCGCCGTGCGCATGCCCGCCCATGCCGTCCACCGCGACCAGGAGCGCGGCGTGCTCCGCCACCGCGGCGCTCACCCGATCCTGATTCTCCTCGCGCCCGCCCAGCAGGCTGATGTCGGCGTATTCGACCCGCAAGAGGTTTCCATCGCATTTGTTAGACTTGCCGGCACTTTTATATCACCCTCGCCAGCATGATCGCGAGCATGACCGGCTTCGCGCGCCGTGAAGCCACCGGAGAGTGGGGCACGCTGGTGTGCGAGCTGCGCAGCGTGAATCACCGCTTCCTGGAGGCGGGGTTCCGCCTGCCGGACGAGCTGCGCTCGGCCGAGAGCGAGCTGCGCACGCGGCTCGTGCAGAAGGTCCGGCGCGGCAAGGTCGACTGCACCATGAGCTACCGGCGTCCCACCGGCGCCGGGGTGGTGCTCGAGGTCGATCGCCTCGCACTCGAGCGCTTGCTGGCCGCGGCGCAGACGGTGGCGCGCGCGATGCCGGGTCCGGCGACCATGAACGTGCTCGACGTGCTGCGCTGGCCCGGCGTGCTGCGCGAGGATGCGATGGGCACGGAGCCCTTGCTCGCGGCCGCCGCTACGCTGTTCGCCGCCACCCTGGAGGAGCTCGGCGCGGCACGCGCCCGTGAGGGACAGCGGCTGCGCGAGCTGCTCGAGCAGCGCTGCACGGCGCTGGAGGGCCTCATCGGCGCCGTGCGTGCGCGCCTGCCAGAGGTCCAGTCGCGCGCCCGCGTGCGGCTCGCCGAGCGGCTCGCCGAGCTGACGGCCGGCGTCGACCACGAGCGCGTCGAGCAGGAGCTCGCGCTGCTGCTGCAGCGGCTCGACGTCGACGAGGAGCTCGAGCGCCTCACCGGTCACGTCGCCGAGGTGCGGCGCGTCATCGGCGGCGGCGAGCCGGCCGGTCGCCGGCTCGACTTTCTCATGCAGGAGCTCAATCGCGAGGCCAACACTCTGTCGTCGAAGTCGCAGGACCTCGAGACGACGCGCAGCGCGGTCGACATGAAGGTGGTGATCGAGCAGATGCGCGAGCAGGTGCAGAACGCCGAATAGCGTCCTGATCGCGCGCGCTCGATTCTCAGGGGATCAGCTTGCGCAGCGCCGGTGTCGAGAGATCGTCGATGTGGCGAAACGCCGGCGCGACCTTCTCGATTTGCTCGGAAGGTACCTGGTACTCCTCGAAATACACCCTCCATTCGCGCACGACCCCCCAGATCCGGGCGATGCTCTCGGCGGCGGTCTCCGCGGACAGCGTGAACATCTCGCGGCCGGCAAAGGCGTTGTCGAGGGTTGCGGTCCGTCCCTGCGGCCCGACGCCCAGGTGCAGCCGCCGCTCGGGCGAGAGACTTGCCCGCGGCAGGACGTCGTAGAGCGGACTCAGGCGCCATCCGGGCAGGCGCAGGTCCCAGACGAAGCCGTGATTGCGCAGATGATCATCGTCGTTGTTGACGAGAATGTTGAAGACGAGCCGCTCGAAGAGCTCGCGATTGTTCTCCCGTATCACGCTCGGGTGGCAGTAGCGTCGTACCGCCTGGGCCAGATCTCCGTAGGACTTGTTCGGTGAGTCCATCTCGTCGCACGCGAGCAGCGTAAGAGCGCTGACAAAGCCGAGACGCTTCTCCGCCAGTCCGTACGCCGGAGCCGTGGCCCACAGATCATCCGGCAGCGGCGCATCCTGACCTGCCTTCGCCCAATAGCGGTCGAAGCGGCGGATGAGCATGACCGTCCGGGAACCCAGCCGCACCAGCCTCACCTGAGGCACGGTGAGACCGGCGGTGGCCGCCAGGCGCAAGGTCGCCGTCTCCACGACGGGTACCGCCAGCGCATCTTTGCGGCTCGGGAATTTCGCGAGCCACAGCATCCGCTCGTCATCGCGAACCGTTGCCTTGGGCCTTGCGCCGCCGAGCGCGCTGCCCTCGGCGAAGATCTCCTCGAGGGGGGCGGGAACGGGCAAGCCCTCATCGATGCGTTGGGCCGCATCCATCAGGTACTCGAGGTTGTTCCAGGTGCCAAAGCCCGGCGTGGCGGAGGAGTCCCGGGAAGAGCGAATGTCGAGCGCACCGACGCGCTGGCTGCCCGCATGCACCAGGTAGGCTGACTCCGGCAGGCTGTTGGCGGGTACTTTCAGGCGGGACTCGATCACCCGCCGGCCCCAGGCATCGGGGGCGGCATCGCGGATTCCACCGAACGTCGGCAGATTGTTGGGTGGGAAGAGAGCTTTCCCGCGCACCCCGAGCCGGTCCCGGAGGCTGAGGCTCACGGGATCCACTTCAAGAGCGCCGGGACGCTGCACATAGCGCAGTCCGTACGCGAACGTCGATGCCAGAAGCTTCGGTCCCTCCTCGCTCAGCGTGAGCTGGCCGCAGGGCAGCCACTCCGTGTCGAGGCAGGCGAAGACGAACAGTTTCTGTTCCATCGCGCTCATGAGCTCAGAAGTCGATCTCGTCCAGCTCGCGCTTGGACAGCTCCCGCACCCGGCGCCGCTGCTCTCTGGCAGCGAGAGCGGCCAGTGCCGGATCGGTCTCAGACAGAAGCTCCAGCAACGTCTTGCCCGGCACGACGGCATCGAGATAGCGCAGGATCTGACCCATCGCGATTCCGGGATCGCCCTTCTCGAGGCGATACGCGGTGTTTCGGGACAGTCCGGCACGCAGTGCGGCCTGCTCCTGTTTGATGCCGCGGGCGATTCGCAAACGCGCGAGCGCCGCCCCGAGCTTCCTGGCCTCGGCGGCCTGGCTTTCGTTCAGCAAAGCCGATTGCGTCACCTTCATGCTCGTTTAATCATGCGTGAGTACGTTAAAGCTCGATTAATCGAATTGAATCTACTGGTTCGAAATGACAATGGCAAGCGCTTACGAATCTTAAATCGATATTAATGAGCATAATGATCGATTAATCGAGTAGAAAATCGGCATGCGCTGCGATGCCCTGCCGGGCGGCGGCGACAGATCGCCGCTCGGAGCCGAAGGCAGGGAGTTGACAGGCATAAATGCTTGTCCTATACCAGACAGGGTAAATATCTTGTCTCGGTACCCCACGGTGAAAGCCTCGCGGCGCTCCTCCGCCGGCGTCTTTGCTGTACTGACCGGCGACATCATCGGCTCGAGCAGGTTGTCGCCGGAGCGACTCGCTCGTGCCCGTGCCGTGATACTCAAGGAAGGCCAGCGGTTTCACCCCAGGTTGCGGCCCGCGATCTACGGAATGCCGGAGTTCTTTCGCGGGGATGCCTGGCAGCTGCTGATGGAGCCCAAGCGGTCGCTGCGGACCGCCCTTCATATTCGGGCGCTGCTCAGCGCGGAGATCGGCGTCGAGACGCGCATATCAATCGGTGTCGGTGGCGTCGATGTGATCGACCGGGCGCACGTGTCTCTGTCCACCGGGGAGGCCTTCACGCTGTCTGGACACGCGCTCGATGAAATGACTGGTTATTTTGATCTCACTGGCGCCTTGCCCGAGCGCGCCGGCCCTCTGGCGGGGTGGTTCCCGGCGGTGCTGCATCTTTGCAGCGGCCTGATACGGCACTGGACGCGCCGACAGGCCGAGATCGTCAGCCTGGCGTTGCTGTCGGACAAGCTGACTCATGAGAGGATCGCAAGGTCGCTCCGCCCACCGGTGTCGAAGCAGACGGTGTCCGAGTCACTGGCCGGGGCGGGCTGGCGCACCTTGCTGGAGGCCATTCGGGCCTTCGAAAGGACGGATTGGCCGAGCGTTGTCCCGCGCCGCGGCCCGCCGGGCGGCGATTGACAAGCTATATTCCGCGTCCTGTCGAGGACAGGCTCTTTAACCTGACCACACCACCAGGGGAGTACGGTGCAGACCTTTCTCGCGCTGCTGACCGCGCATCTGATCGCGGACTTCCCCCTCCAGCCGACGTGGATGATCCAGCGGAAAAGGAACCCTGGCGTGCTCGGCTTGCATATCGCGCTGGTAGGCGCCGTCGCGATCCTGACGCTCGGCAGAGCGCCGGTTGTGCTGCTGGCGATACTCGTAACGACACACGCCGTCATGGATGCGATCAAGGTATTCGTCCTGAAGGACTCGCTGCGCAGCTTCACTCTCGATCAGCTGGTTCATCTCGCGGTGATTGCCGGGCTGGCGATCGCGTTCCCGCGCACGGTGCCCGAGGGCTGGTGGGGTCGGCTGCCAGCTGATCTGCAGACCGACTATCTCCTCGGACTTTGCCTGGTGAGCGGTGCCATCGCGAGTCTGCAGGTGGGTGCCATCGTGATTCGCAAGGCGACCGCGCCCTTCACTCGTCAGATAGGTGATGACATCCCCGGCCTCGAGAAAGGTGGTGCCTACATCGGCTGCCTGGAGCGGGCTCTGGTGATGATGCTCATCCTCATCGGCCAGCCGGCTGGCGTGGGATTCCTGATCACCGCCAAGTCCATTCTGCGTTTCGGCGACGTGAAGGAATCGACGCAGCGCAAGCTGACCGAGTACATCATCATCGGGACCTTCATGAGCTTCGGCTGGGGGCTGCTGATCGCAGTATTGACGCAGATGGGGATCGAGCACTGGCTGCAGGCCAGGCGCTACTGATCCTTGCGATATGTCCGCCCTCGCCACTCCACCGCTCTCTCTGTACGTGCACTTCCCCTGGTGCGTGCGCAAGTGCCCGTACTGCGACTTCAATTCCTACACGCTGCAGGGGAAGCTCGCGGCGGAGCCGTACCTGGCACGGCTCGCGGGCGACCTCGAGGGACAGGCTCCCGAGGTCGCCGGCCGGACCGTGGTGAGCGTGTTCCTCGGCGGCGGTACGCCGAGCCTGTTCGCGCCCGAGGCGATCGCGCGGGTGCTGGGCGCGGCGCGCCGCCACCTCAGCCTCGCCGCGGATGCCGAGGTGACCCTCGAAGCGAACCCGGGGGCAGTCGAGCGGGGCGCGTTCCGCGAGTACCGGGCCGCGGGCGTGACGCGCGTGTCGCTCGGCGCACAGAGCTTCGCGCCCGAGGCGCTGGCGGCGCTCGGGCGCGTCCACTCGCCCGGAGAGACGCGCCGCGCGGCCGAGGAGCTGCACGCCGCGGGGCTCAGCAATTTCAACCTCGATCTCATGTACGCCCTTCCCGGGCAGGACCGCGCCGGCGCGCTGCGCGACCTCGAGGAGGCGCTGGCGCTCGCGCCCGCGCATCTTTCGCACTACCAGCTGACGCTCGAGCCCGGCACGGTGTTTGCCGCGCGTCCGCCGCCGCTGCCGGAAGAGGACGAGGCGGCGGCGCAGCTCGAGGCATGCGCGGCGCGCCTCGCGGCGGCAGGCTTCGGCCATTACGAGGTGTCGGCTTATGCACGCCCGGAGAAGCAGTGCCGGCACAACCTGAACTACTGGAGCTTCGGCGATTACCTGGGCGTGGGCGCGGGGGCACACGGCAAGCTCACCCTGCCTGAGGGTGGCGAGATCGTGCGCACCGTGCAGCCGCGCGAGCCGCGCCGTTACCTCGCCGCGGGCGCGGGCGAGCTCGCCCGCCGTGCCGTTCCCGCCGAGGAGCTGCCGTTCGAGTTCATGCTGAATGCGCTGCGTCTCACGGCGGGATTCTCCATGGAGGACTTCGTCGCGCGCACCGGACTTCCGAGCTCGAGCATCGCAGCGCCGCTCGCGCGGCTCCTGGCCCGTGGACTCCTCGAGCGCACCGCCACGGGCTACCGGCCGAGCGAGCTCGGGCTCCGATTCCTCAACGATCTGCTCGTGGATTTCATGCCCGAAAGCCCGGAAATGTCCGGTAATTTCGCTTTGTCAATTGCCCCCGCCGGAGGCGGGCGGGACAGCCTCAGGCCTTTATTCACAGGCGCCGAAAGCGCCGCCGGAGAATGAGCAAATTACACGGCAAAGTGCCTAAGCCGCTGGACATGATGGATCTAAGCCATTGAAAGAGCACGTCAAAAATGCCTGGTCAAAATTTGATCAAGGTAACAATTATGCAATCTGGTGCGGAAATCGCGGCCTGCACGACTCACTCGTCCACAGACTTGTCCACAGCTTCTGTGGATAAGGAACGAGGGGGTGGGAGGCGGCCTGCTTGAGGCGGCGCGGCACTGCCGCTAAACTCCCGCGCCCTTTAACCCGAGCCGCTCCCGCCCCATAAAGCGTGAGCCCCAGGACATCTCGCGAGCCGCCATGAAAGCCGCCATCCATCCGGACTACAAGGAGATCACCGTCACCTGCACGTGCGGCAACACGTTCAAGACGAGCTCCACCCTCGGGCACGATCTGCAGGTCGAGGTATGCTCGAACTGCCATCCGTTCTATACGGGCAAGCAGAAGATCGTCGACACCGCGGGGCGTGTCGACAAGTTCCGCAAGAAGTACGCCACGGCCGTCGCGCCCAAGTAGGCGCGCCCCCGGCCTCGACAGCACCTCCCTCCTTCGGGTGAGCCGCCTCACAACGGCGGCGGCGCGCCTTGATTGTCGCGCGCGGTCCATGTAAACCTGCCTTGATTCACGCGCCGCGCGCCGTTTGCGCGCGCGGGCGCTGGCCATGGAAGCCGCGGCGCCACATGACTGAGAAGACCTTCGAACTCACCAATCCCGCGAGCGGGCGCAACACCGCGCTCCCGGTCCGCAGCGGCACGATCGGGCCCGCGGCGCTCGACATCGCCTCGCTCCACAAGGATCTGGACGTCTTTACCTACGATCCGGGCTTCGCGACGACCGCGGCGACCGAGAGCCGCATCACCTATATCGACGGCGATGCCGGCGTGCTGCTCTACCGCGGCTACCCGATCGAGCAGCTGGCCGAGCACTCCACGTTCATGGAGGTCGCGTATCTGCTGCTGATCGGGGAGCTGCCGACGGCGAAGCAGCTCGAGGAGTTCACCGGCAACATCCGCTATCACACGATGCTGAACGAAACGCTGCTGCGTTTCTTCAACGGCTTCCATCACAACGCGCACCCGATGGCGATGGTCTCGGCCGTGGTCGCCTCGATGTCGGCCTTCTACCACGACACGATGGACATCCATAACCCGCGCCATCGCGAGATCTTCTCCCACCGCATCATCGCCAAGCTGCCGACGATCGCCGCCGCAGCGCACAAGCACTCCGTCGGGCAGCCCTTCATCTATCCGCGCAATGATCTCGACTACGCGAGCAACGTGCTCAACATGCTGTTCGCGGTGCCGTGCGAGCAGTACCGGCTCGACCCGGTGGCCTGCGAGGCGCTCGACCTGCTGTTCGTGCTGCACGCCGATCATGAGCAGAACGCCAGCACCTCGACGGTGCGGCTCGCCGGGAGCACCGGCGCCAATCCCTACGCGGCGATCTCGGCAGGCGTGTCCGCGCTCTGGGGGCCCGCGCACGGCGGAGCCAATGAGGCGGTGCTGGCGATGCTCGAGCAGATCGGCAGCGTCGACAACATCCCGAAGTACCTCGCCATGGCGAAGGACAAGTCGAGCCATTTCCGGCTGATGGGCTTCGGCCATCGCGTCTACAAGAACTTCGACCCGCGCGCCCGGATCATCCGCGAGATGTGCCATCGCGTGCTGACGGCGCTCGGCCGCACCGACAACCCGCTGTTCGAGCTGGCGCTGCGCCTCGAGGAGATCGCGCTCAAGGACGAGTACTTCCTCTCGCGCAAGCTCTATCCGAACGTGGATTTCTACTCCGGCGTCATCTACAGCGCGATCGGCATTCCGCGCTCGATGTTCACGGTGATGTTCGCGATCGCGCGGACCGTGGGCTGGGTGGCGCACTGGCAGGAGATGATCGCCGATCCCGGCATGCGCATCGGCCGCCCGCGACAGCTCTACACCGGCCCCGCCCGGCGCGAGTATCTCGACATCAAGCAGCGCCGCTAGTCGGCCGTCTGCTCCACGGTGCGGTCGTTGAGCGGCTGCGTCGGCCGTGCATTCATCGGATAGCGCGCGGCGAAGCGCGCGATCTGCTCGGGCGAGGCCTCGACCGCGCTCTTCAGCACGAACCAGCGCACGTGCTCGGTGCACGGCGGCGTCGTGAGCGAGCCGTCGAAGGTGAAGTAGCCGCGCGTCGCGGGGAGGAAGCCGCCGAGATCGACTGTCGCGCCAGCCACGGATTTCTCCGCCGTGCCCGTGGCGGGGAAATTGTCGAACACCGGCTTGAGGAAGGCGTTCTCCGCGCCCTTGTGGATGAGCACCGCCACGACCGCGAGCTCGCCCTTGTCATTGCGGTGCACCAGGTGGGCCACCATCGAGTAGCGGTGACCCTGCAGCCGCTCCTCGCTCGGCCGGTGGAAGTGGAACTGGACGAGCTCGTAGTGGTCAGCGCCGACGGTGATGCCGCCGCTGCCGGCTGCGGCGTTCACCTGGAACCCGTGCCCGGTGTCGGTCACCGTGAGCGGCGTCGGCCGGTAAGCGAACGCGATCGGTGCCAGCGACTTATCGCGCTGCGCCGCCTCGATGTCGATCGGCGACTGATGGTGGCCGGTGCCGCAGGTCGCGAACGCCGGATCCTCCTCGGCCCAGTGCTCGGGGCCGGTCGCGCCCGAGTAGCTCCAGTGCGCTCCGTGGGAATCCGCCGCGATGGCCGCGGCGCTCGCCGCAAGCAGCACCCCACACGCTCGCGCGGCGCGAGTCAGCGGCGCGATGACTGTCCACAAGCTCATGGCTGACCTCCCTCGACCCGCGGGACTCTAGTCCAGCTCGAGCAGCGCTTCCACCTCGAAGGTGTTGGCGCGCCGCATCGGGCGGCCATCGACCGGGCTCACCGGCGCCTGGCGGATGCCGTCGGCGGGGAAGACCGTGACCTCGATCGAATGATCGTCCACGCTGAAACGCACTCCGGGGAAGGCGCGCACCCGCTCGGCGTCGAGCTTCACGCGCCGCTCGGTTACCTCGTGGAGGATGCCGGCGTCGATGAGCTTGAGCGTCACCGCCTCGGCGCGGTCCGCGAAAAGATGCAGCTGCACGTCCGAATGCCGGGTAGCGGTGCCGGCGAGCACCGCGCCGACGAGGCGCGGCTCGAACTCGCTCAAACGACGCATGGCGGCGAGCGCCGCGCGCCGCTGTGCGCTCAAGGTCTCGAGGTGCGACTCCCCGCCGAAGAGGCGCTGGTATTCGGCCAGCGCGACCTCGATCTCGCGGTTCTTCGGCAGCACCGCCGCGACGTCGCTCACGCCGAGGCGCTCGGCCGCCTTGCGCTTGGCGACGAGAAAATCCTGCACGCCGTGCTCGGCCATGATGCGCGCGGCCTCCTGCGCCAGTGCGCGGCGCAGGTTGTCGCCGCGCGTGGGATGTCGCCGCGCGCGCATCGATCAGAAGATCGGCTCGCCGCTCGCCTGGCCCTCGGCGCTCTGCATCATGCCGGGCTCGTTCTGCGGCAGGTGGTTCGCCATGAAGATCTCGGTCACGCCCGTCGGGTTCTCAGCGCTCACCAGCTCCCCGGTCTGCGGCGAGATGCGCAAGCTGACGAGTCCGTCCGGCATGGTGCGCCGTTCCTCGGGCACGCCACGCAGCGCCTCGCGCATGAAGGAGACCCATATCGGCAGCGCCGTGCGCGCTCCCTCCTCGCTCTCCCCGAGCGGGCGCTCCTGGTCGAAACCCACCCAGACGGTCGCGACCAGGTTCTCCGTGAAGCCGTTGAACCAGGTGTCCATCGCCTTGTTGGTGGTGCCGGTCTTGCCGGCGATGTCCTCGCGCCCGAGCGCCAGCGCCCGCCGGCCGGTGCCGTGGCGGATGACGTCCGACATCATGTCGGCCATCAGGTAGGCGTTCTGCGCCGTGATGACTCGCGGCGCGACCTGCTCGGGCGCCAGCGCACCGGGCTCGCCGTGGGTGCTGTCGGCCGTCTCGCCGGCTGCCGGGGCCTGGCGCGGATCGCCGCCCGGGAAGGTATTCACCGCCGTGTTTGCCACCTTGACGGCAGCGGCGCCGGCCGGCGGCGCCGCCGCACCGGCACCCGCATCGCACTGCCGGCACACCATGCGCGGGGCCGCGCGCCACACCACCTGACCGGCCGCATCCTCGATGCGGTCGATGAAGTAGGGCTGCACGCGGTAGCCGCCGTTGGCGAACACCGCGTAGCCGTCTGCCATCTCGAGCGGCGTGACGTCCAGCGTGCCGAGCGCCAGCGTCAGGTCGTGCGGCATCGTCCGGGGATCGAAGCCGAAGCGGCTCACGTAATTGATGGCGTTGTCGACGCCGATTTCCTTCAGTACGCGAATCGAGACGAGATTGCGCGAGTGCACCAGCGCCTCACGCAGGCGAGTCGGCCCGCCGAACTGGCGGGAGTCGTTCTCCGGCCGCCAGGCCTCCTCGGCCCCGTTGCCCTCGAGCACGATCGGCGCATCGAGGAAGACGCTCGCCGGGGTGATGCCCTGCTCGAGCGCCGCGGAGTACAGGAACGGCTTGAAGCCCGAGCCCGGCAGGCGCCGCGCCTGGATCACGCGGTTGTACTTGTTGGTGAAGTAGTCGAAGCCGCCGACCAGGGCGACGATGCTGCCGTCGTTCGGATCGAGCGCGACGAGCGCGCTCTGCGCCTCGGGCACCTGAGCCAGCTGCGCGTGCCCGGCCTCGTCCGCCACCACGTACACGACGTCGCCCTTCTTCAGCACCTGTGCCGCCCGGCTCGGGGGCGGGCCGACCGTTTCGTTGGCGAGCGCCTTGCGCGCCCACGCCAGTCCGTCCCAGTCGATCGTCGCCGGTCCGACCGACTTGACGTAGGCATGCACGCCGCGCTCCTCGACCGAGGCGACGATCGCGGGCGACAGATCGCCGATCGAGGCGTACTCGTCCACCAGGTCGTCGTAGTCGGGTGTGGCGCCTGCGGTGAGCTCGACGTGTCCGGCGGGCCCGCGCCAGCCGTGGCGGCGGTCGTATTCGATGAGCCCGATGCGCACCGCGCGCACCGCGGCGGCCTGCAGCCGCCCGTCGAGCGTCGTGTACACCTTGTAGCCGGCGGTCTCGGCACTCGCACCGAAGCGCTGCCGGAGCTCGAGCCGCGCCATCTCGGCGACATAGGGCGCCTCGACGTCGAACAGCGGCGCATGCACCCGGGCGTGCATCGGTTCCTTGTTGGCGGCGTCGGCGGTGGCGGCGTCGATGTAGCCGAGCTCGCGCATGCGGCGCAGCACGTAGGCGCGCCGCGCGGTCGCCATCTCGGGATTGACGATCGGATTGTAGCTCGAGGGCGCCTTCGGCACGCCGGCGAGAGTCGCCGCCTCGGCCACGTCGAGCTTGTCGAGGGTCTTGCCGAAGAAGGCCTCGGCGGCCGCTGCCACGCCGTAGGAGCGCTGCCCGAAGAAGATGACGTTGAGATAGAGACCGAAGATCTCCTGCTTGCTGAACTCGTGCTCCATGCGGTAGGTGACGAAGGTCTCCTGGAGCTTGCGGCGCGCGGTCTTGTCGAGGCTCAGGAACATGTTGCGCGCCGCCTGCATGGTGATGGTGCTGGCGCCCTGGGTCTTGTGCCCGGAGATGACGTCGACGACCGCGGCGCGGATCACGCCGAAGTAATCGATGCCGTGATGCTCGAAGAAGCGCTCGTCCTCGGCGGCGACGAACGCGTGCTTGACGAGCTCGGGGATCTCGGCGTACGTGACCGGGATGCGCCGCTGCTCGCCGATCTGCGCGATCAGCTCGCCGCTGCGCGTGAAGACGCGCAGTGGCACCTGCAGCTCGGCGTTGCGCATCGCCTCAGTCGAGGGAAGCGTCGGCACCAGGTAGACGTAACTGCAGGCGAGCGCATAGGCGCCGAGAAATGTGACCAACATCACGCAGCCGGCGACGATGGTCATAATCCGAAACTTATTCCATTTCACAGAAACCAACTTTGTCACCTTGCGCTCGCTCGGGGCGCTATGCATAGTAGCCGCCGCATCAGGGCAAACTCACCGAAAGGTGGGGACGCAAAGCCTCCGGTCTACGGGACGTACGTGCCTATGACAGCGGGGTTGCCGGCTCGAACGTTAACGCACTCCGCCGCGAGCGGCCATGCGGTCGCCAGGCGAAATGCGGTTCAGCCGCTCTCCGCGCGACGCCGGTCCCGCCGTCCCGAAGGCTTCACCGTCCCCTTCACAGAACGCTTTGGACAAGGCGCAGCGACATTCGTTGACTCGGGACCCCGGCACACCGGGGCGTGACGCCTTTGGTGGTTCGGATTCGCCCGCCCGGACGGCTGCGCGGATCCGTGAGGCCCCTCACGTTCAATTTAACTTTGCGCTGATATATAGTGTCTCCGGATTTATACAGGGCGGTCAGTTTCAGGCGTAAAATCCTGAAAAGGAAATAAAAAATGTTCCTTCTTCAGCGCAAATACCGGCCGCTCCTCGGTCTCGATATCACCACCTCCTCGGTGAAGCTCATCGAGCTCGCCATGGCGGGCGGGCAGTACCGGGTGGAGGCCTACGCGGCCGAGCCTACGCCCCAGAATGCCATCAACGAGAAGGCGATCGTGGACGCCGAGGCGGTGGGCGAAGCCATCCGCCGCGCGGTCAAGCGCGCGGGCGCCAAGAGCGATGAGGTTGCGATCGCGATCTCGGGCGACGCCGCCATCACCAAGGTGATCCAGATGCCGCGCTCGCTGCGCGCCAGCGATCTCGAGGCACAGGTCGAGATGCAGGCCGACCAGTACATCCCCTTCCCGATGGACGAGGTTTCCTACGACTTCGAGGTGCTCGGCGCGAACGACAAGGATCCGGAGTCGAACGACGTGTTGCTCGTCGCGACGCGCACCGAGAACGTCGAGCAGCGCCAGGCGGCGGTCAAGGCCGCGGGGCTCGCCGCCAAGATCGTCGACGTCGAGGCTTTCGCGCTCGAGAACGCCTGCAAGCTGATGACGCATCAGATGCCCGACGGCGGCATCGACCGCACCATTGCGGTGGTGGACTTCGGCGCGAGCAGCACCACCTTCAGCGTGCTGCGCAATCTCAAGGTGGTCTACACGCGCGACTTCGCCTTCGGCGGGCAGCAGCTCACCGAGGAGATCATGCGCACCTACGGCCTCGCCATGGAGGAGGCCGGGCGTGCCAAGAAGGAAGGCGGGCTTCCCGGCAACTACCAGTCCGAGGTGCTCGATCCCTTCATCGACGACATGACGCAGCAGGTGAGCCGCTCGCTGCAGTTCTATCTCGCCTCCGGCTCCGGGCGCGAGCAGCCGGAGAAGATCCTGGTGTGTGGCGGCTGCGCCAACATTCCGGGCGTGGCCGAGGTCATCTCCAGCCGCGTCGGCATCTCCGCCGAGAAGGGCGATCCGCTCGGCCAGATGAAGTTGTCCTCACGCGCCAAGGCGCAGGCGGTGCAACGCGATGCCACCGCGCTCCTGACGGCGTGCGGGCTTGCACTGCGGAGTTTTGACTGACATGCCACGCATTAACCTACTTCCCTGGCGTGAGGAGCAGCGCAAGGAGCGCAAGCTCGCGTTCCTGGTGGCGCTCGGTGTCGCGGTGCTCGCGGCGATGGTGACCACTTTCGCCGCCTATCTGCTGTTCGACTCGACGGTCGCCGGCCAGCAGCGTCGCAACCAGACGCTGCGTGCCCAGATCAAGCTGCTCGACAAGCAGATCGAGGAGATCAACAGCCTCGAGACCGAGAAGAAGCGGTTCATCGACCGCATGGAGGTCATCGAGAAGCTGCAGCGCTCGCGTCCCGGCATCGTGCATGTCTTCGACGAGATCGTGAAGACGCTGCCCGACGGGGTGTATCTCACCGGCGTGCAGCAGGTCAGCGCCGGCGCCAACAAGCGCCTGAAGTTCGACGGCGTCGCGCAGTCGAGCACGCGCGTCTCCTCCTTCATGCGCAACATCGACGCCTCCGAGTGGCTGCGCAACCCCGAGCTCCAGGTGGTGCAGACCGGCAAGGGCCCGGGCTCGAGTTTCACGCTGACGGCGGACGAGGTGACCACGGGCGGCCAGGAAGAGCCGGGCAAGACGGCGGTGCCGAAGGGCAAGATCCGCAAGGCGAGCCTCGGCGGCGGGGGAGTGCAGCAATGAACCTGCTCGAAGAGCTGCGGTCACTCGATCCGCGCGATCCGGGGCGCTGGCCGTTCGCCTTCCGCGCCGGCGCGGTGGTGCTGGCGTTCGTGGCGGTGACCATCGGACTCATCTATTTCTTCGTGTGGAGCCAGCAGCGCCCCGAGCTGCAGCAGCGCCAGGCCGAGGAGCAGACGCTGCGCCAGGAGTTCAAGACCAAGCACGCCAAGGCGGTCAACCTCGAGGTCTACAAGCAGCAGCTGAAGGACATCGAGCGCTCCTTCGGCGCGCTGCTGCGCCAGCTTCCCGGCAAGACCGAGGTGCCGAGCCTGCTGGTCGACATCTCGCAGACCGGACTCGGCGCGGGCCTGCAGGAGAAGCTGTTCGAGCCCCAGGCTGAGGTGAAGAAGGATTTCTACGCCGAGAAGCCCATCAAGATCCGCCTCACCGGCACCTACCACCAGTTCGGCGAGTTCGTGAGCGGCATCGCGGCGCTGCCGCGCATCGTCACGCTCGACGACATCAACATCAAGCCCGACAGCAAGGACGCCTACGACCAGCTGTCGATGGAGCTCACCGCCAAGACCTACCGCTATCTCGACGAGGAGGAGATCGCGGCGGGCGAGGCCGACAAGAAGAAGGGCGACGTGACCCACCGTCCGACTCCGAAGCCGGCCCGTTGAGGGCAGCCGCCATGCAGCATATGAAACACCGCTCCGCGCTCCGCCCCGTGTGTGTGGCGCTCGCCTGCCTCGGCTACGCCGTGCTCAGCGCCTGCTCGAGCGCCGACGACGAGCTCAACCGCTTCATCGAGGAAACCAAGCACGAGCCGGGTGGCCGCGTCGAGCCGTTGCCCGAGATCAAGCCTTACGAGACCTACGTGTACGCGGACGCGGAGATGCGCTCACCGTTCATGCCGAGCGCGCCCGGTGCCGGCGCCGGACTCGCGGGCGTGCGCCCCGACTCCAAGCGCAACCGCGAGTTCCTCGAGCAGTTCTCGCTCGATACCCTCAGGATGGTCGGTACGCTGCGCCTCGGCGGCAGCATGTACGGCCTGGTGCAGACCAAAGACGGCCTCGTGCATCGCGTTGCGGTGGGCGAGCACATGGGCCAGGCCGAAGGCAAGATCACCGAAATCTCACCGTCCAAGATCAGCCTCATCGAAATCGTTCCGGACAGCCTCGGCGGGTACATGGAGCGGCCCGCAGGGCTCGCCCTGAACGAGTAAGGTCCAGCAGGGAGTCTTCTCAATGCATGCCTCTAGCCTGTTCCAACGCATTCTCGGCACCGCCGCCCGGGTCGTGATCGCGGGGGCCCTTGCGGCAGCCCCGGGCGCGCCGGCGCTGGCGCAGGATCAGCTGAGCCTCCAAGCCGTGGACGTGCAGCCCCTCGCCGGACAGCAGCTGCAGCTCACCATGCGGCTGTCGGGACCCGCGCCGCAGCCGTTGTCGTTCACCATCGACAACCCGGCGCGCATTTCCTTCGACCTGCCGAACACCACCCTGGCGCTGCCCTCGCGGCGCATCGACGTGCACGCCTCGGGCCTCGACACCATCCTCGCGGCCGAGACCAAGGACCGCACGCGCGTGGTGCTGAACCTCGACAAGCTGGTGCCCTACGACGCGCACGTCGACGGCAACAACATCATCGTCATGCTCGGCAGCGGCGCCGCAGCCCCGGTTGCCACCCGCGCGCCGAGCGTGGTGAGCAGCGGCGGCACCGTGGCCGCGGCGAGCAGCGGCGGCGGTGGCGGCCTGCGCGAGCTGCGCTCGATCGATTTCCGCCGCGGCACCGATGGCGCCGGCCGCGTGGTGGTCAAGCTCTCCGACCCGCATATCCACATCAGCCTGCACCAGATCGGCAGCCAGATCCTCGTGGATTTCACCGACGCCGGCGTGCCTGCCAACCTGGTGCGCCGCTACGACGCCACCGACTACGGCACCCCGGTGTCCGGCTTCGACGTCACGCGCGTCGGCAACGGCGCGCGCATCGCCATCAACGCCAACGGCGACTACGAGCAGCTCGCCTACCAGTCGGACGACCAGTACGTGGTGGAAGTGGCGCCGCGACGCAAGGCGAGCGCCCTGGCCGAGGACAAGCCCGTCTATACGGGCGAGCGCCTCACGCTCAACTTCCAGGACATCGATACGCGCGCCGTGCTGCAGCTGCTGGCCGATGCCAGCGGGCAGAACATCGTGGTGAGCGACTCGGTGACGGGCAACGTGACGCTGCGCTTGCAGAACGTGCCCTGGGACCAGGCACTCGATATCGTGCTGAAGACCAAGGGTCTCGACAAGCGCAAGGACGGCAACGTCATCATCGTCGCGCCGCAGGCCGAGCTCGCGACGCGCGAGAAGGCCGAGCTCGCCGCCCGCAAGGACGTGCAGGAGCTCGCGCCGCTGCGCACCGAGTACCTGCAGGTCAACTACGCCAAGGCGCAGGACATGGCGGCGCTCATCAAGTCGCAGAACAACTCGCTGCTCTCCTCGCGCGGCCACGTCGCGGTCGATGAGCGCACCAATACGCTGCTGCTCCTCGACACCGCTGACAAGCTGGGAGACATCCGCCGCCTGGTCGCGACGCTCGACATCCCGGTGCGCCAGGTGCTTATCGAGTCGCGCATCGTCATCGTGAACAATGACTTCCAGCGGCAGATCGGCGCGATCTTCGGCGTGACCAACTACCAGAAGTCGGGCGCCAACGGGCTGGTGGCCACCACCGGCACCGCGCCCGGCGCCGATACCATGGTGAGCTCGGCGATCACCAACTTGCAGAGCACGGGTGTGGTCACCCCGGTCTCGATCCCGACGGGCTCCGCGGCCATCAACCGCTACAACGTCAACCTGCCGGTCACGAGCCCGGCGGGCACCTTCGCCCTGAGCGTGCTCGGCAACAACTTCCTGGTGGACCTCGAGCTGTCGGCGGCGCAGGCCGAGACGCAGGCGAACATCATCTCCTCGCCGCGGGTGATCACCGCGAACCAGAAGGAGGCGACGATCGAGCAGGGCATCGAGATCCCCTACCAGCAGTCGGCCTCGAGCGGTGCGACCACCATCCAGTTCAAGAAGGCGGTGCTGTCGCTCAAGGTCACGCCACAGATCACGCCCGATAACCGCATCATTCTCGACCTCGACGTGCGCGACGACAGCGTCGGCACCATCGTGGTCGCCTCCGGCGGCGTCAACGTGCCCTCGATCAACACCCGCGAGATCCAGACCCAGGTGCTGGTGAACGACGGCCAGACGGTGGTGCTCGGCGGCATTCTCCAGACCACGCAGCGCGAGGACGACACGAAAGTGCCATTCCTCGGCGACATCCCGATCCTCGGCCATCTGTTCAAGAGCACCGACCATACCGACGACAAGGACGAGCTGATGATCTTCATCACCCCGAAGATCGTCCGCGAGGGCGTGAACGTCACCAACTGACGCGGGCGCCTCGAGGCTGATGCACACCGCGGCCGCCACCGAAGGCGGCCGCGGCGTTTTTGGGCACCGCGACTCTTCGGTATCCTTGGTTTCAAGGTGCTCGGCAAGACTAGCGTATTCCTCATAGGCCCCATGGGCTCGGGCAAGACCGCGGTCGGCAGGCAGCTCGCGCGTGCGCTCGGCGTGCCCTTCTACGACAGTGACGCCGAGGTCGAGCGCCGTACCGGGGTCGACATCCCCTTCATCTTTGAGAAGGAGGGCGAGGCCGGCTTCAGGGCGCGCGAGCGCGAGGCGATCGAGGCCCTCACCCGGCTCGAGCCCATCGTGCTCGCCACCGGCGGCGGTGTGGTGCTGCTGCCGGAGAACCGCCGGCACCTGGCCGAGCGCGGCTGCGTCGTCTACCTCGAGACCTCGGTACCCCAGCAGGCGGAGCGCGTCCGCCACGGGCGCAACCGTCCGCTGCTCGAGCAGGGCGACGTCGCGGGGCGCTTGAGCACGCTCATGGACATGCGCTCCCCGCTCTACGGCGAGATCGCCGACCTGACGGTCTCGACCGACGGCCGGCGGGTGCCGGCGGTCGCCGAAGAAATCCTCAGGCTCCTCGCCGCGGCGCCCGCGGCGCGCTGAAGGGACCGCTCACGTATACTGCCGCTCAGCGCGTAGCGCCCCGAGCCTCATCTCCTGATCCCCCGCGCGCAGTGGAAACCCTCAAGGTCGAACTCGGCAGCCGCAGCTACCCGATCCTGATCGGCGCGGGCCTGCTCGCGCGTGCCGAGGTGCTCCGGCCCCACGTGCCGGGACGCGACCTCCTCATCGTGAGCAATACCACGGTGGCACCGCTGTATCTGCCGACGCTGGCGGCGAGTCTTCCCGCCCAGCGCCGCCTCGAGGTCATCCTGCCCGACGGCGAGGTGCATAAGACGCTCGAGAACGCCTCGCGGGTGCTCGACGTGCTCATCACCAACCGCTTCGGTCGCGACTCGACCGTGATCGCGCTTGGCGGCGGGGTGGTGGGCGACCTCGCGGGCTTCGTCGCGGCCTGCTACCAGCGCGGGGTCGCCTTCGTGCAGGTGCCGACCACGCTGCTCGCGCAGGTGGACTCGGCCGTCGGCGGCAAGACCGCCGTCAACCATCCGGGCGGCAAGAACCTGATCGGCGCCTTCCATCAGCCGGTGGCGGTGATCTCCGACACCGCGACGCTCGCGACGCTTCCCCCGCGGGAGCTGCGTGCGGGGCTGGCCGAGGTGCTCAAGTACGCCCTCATGTGCGATGCGGCTCTCTTTGAGTGGCTCGAGGCGCATCTGGATGAGCTGCTGGCCGGCAAGGCCGAGGCGCTGGCACACGTGGTGCGCCGCTGCTGCGAGATCAAGGCCATGATCGTCGGGCGCGATGAGCGCGAGGAGCGCGGCGATCGCGCATTGCTCAACCTGGGTCATACCTTCGGACACGCGGTCGAATCGGCGACCGGTTACCGCAAGTGGCTGCACGGGGAAGCGGTGGGCGCGGGGCTGGTGATGGCGGCGGCCATGTCGCGCGAGCTTGGCCTCGTCAGCCCCGAGGAGCTGGTGCGTGTGCACGCGCTGGCGGAACGGGCCGGGCTTCCCACCCGCGGAGCGGGCGTCGTGCCCGACACCGTGCTCGACCACATGCGGCTCGACAAGAAGGTGCTCGGCGGCCGGCTGCGCCTGGTGCTGCTGCGCCGAATCGGCAACGCGTTCCTGACCGCGGACTATCCCGAGGACGCCCTCGAGCGGACGCTGCAGGCGTACTGCGGCTGAGGTGCCCGTGAACGACGCCGCCCAAGCCGCCGGGACTCTCGCGCCTTACGCCGCCCACGATGATCGCTCGCGCGGGCGGCGCCACCCGGAAGCCAAGCCGGCGCTGCGCAGCGAGTTCCAGCGCGACCGGGACCGCATCATCCATTCGAATGCCTTTCGGCGCCTCGTCTACAAGACGCAGGTGTTCGTCAACCACGAGGGCGACCTCTACCGCACGCGCATCACGCACTCGATCGAGGTGGCGCAGATCGCGCGCTCGGCCGCGCTCGCGCTGCACCTCAACGAGGCGCTCACCGAAGCCGTTTGTCTCGCCCACGATCTCGGCCACACTCCCTTCGGACACGCCGGCCAGGACGCGCTGAACGAGTGCATGCGCGACTATGGCGGCTTCGAGCACAACCTGCAGTCACTGCGCGTCGTGGACGAGCTCGAGGAGCGCTACGCGGAATTCCCGGGCCTGAATCTGACGTTCGAATGCCGCGAGGGAATTCTCAAGCACTGCTCGGCACGCCACGCGCGCGAGCTCGGCGAGCTCGGCGAGCGCTTCCTGAAACGCCAGCAGCCGGGACTCGAGGCGCAGATCGCCAACCTCGCCGACGAGATCGCCTACAACAATCACGACGTCGATGACGGTCTCCGCGCGCAGCTCCTCACGGTCGACGCGCTGCGCGCGACGCGCATGTTCCGCCGTCAGTACGAGGCCGTCACCGCGCGCTATCCGGGCCTCAGCGAGCGCCGACTGGTGCACGAGATCATCCGCCGCATGATCAATCACATCGTGATCGATCTGATCCGCACCACACAGTCGCAGCTCGCGAGCGCCCAGCCCGACTCGATCGAGGAGGTTCGCGCCCTCGGCAAGCCTCTCGTTGCCTTGAGCGATGAGTGCCGCGAGGAACATCTGGAGCTGAAGGAATTTCTGCGCGAGCAGGTCTACCGGCATTACAAGGTGCTGCGCATGACGGCCAAGGCGCGCCGCGTCGTGCACGAGCTCTTCGACGCATTCATCAACGACATCACCTTGATGCCGCCAGAGCATCGCGACCAGGCGCTGAAGTCTGAAACGGAGAATCCCGGCACAGGCCGCGCGCGCACGGTGGCCGACTACATCGCCGGCATGACGGACCGCTACGCGATTCTCGAGCACCAGCGCCTCTTCGATCCGGCCGAGCGCACCTGACGCGGCCGAAGCGCCACCCCGCTAGCCCATCCCGTTCCCGGATTCCGTGCGCTGAGTCTCACTCCGCACGGGCGGCGTCCTCCGGCGCTCGCCTAACTTAACCCTTTGTTTTTGTTTATTTTTATGGCTCCCGAACTGCCATAATCAACTTGTCATATCCTCGAAATTGACATAAGTCACTGAACTGCCTAGAGTTATGTCACAACAACGCAACGACAGCATGACCAAAACGAGCCGAGAAAAAGAGGCGGTGCTGAGCGTCTTCGCTGCACTTGTGCAGCCACTCATGCGCGTTGCCTTCGAATACGGGATCTCCGCGGGAGAGATTGCCGGCGTCGTGCGTCGCGTATACATCCAGGGGCTCGAGGCTCGGCTGCGCGAGCAGAAGAGACCAACCACCGACGCTCGGCTGGCAGTCGTTTCGGGTCTCGCCAAGTCAGATGTCAGCGCGCTGCGCGAGGCGTCGAGGTTGGGAGCGCCGCACAGCCTTCGCTCGTCGGTTAGCCTCGATCAAATAACTAACTTGCTGACGGTCTGGCACACACAGCCGGGCTTCTCCGGAGCGTATGGGCTCGCGCTCGAGCTGGATTTGCAGCCGACGGCGGGCTCACCGCGTCGCAGCTTCCGCGAGCTCGTCGACGCGGCGTGTCGCGGTGTCGACGAAGAGGCGCTGCTCGATGAGCTGGTGGCCGCCGGTTCCGTCGAGGTTATCGAAGGAACCACGATCCGGTGCCTGTCCCGCGCGTATTTGCCCCAGGGTGCGGACGTAAAGCGTATCGAGCGCATGGGCCGCTTTCTCGCGAGCGTGGCCGCGAGCTTCGTGCACAACGTTTTGCGGCTCAACACCGACCCTCTCTACTTCGAGCGTGCGGTGACTTCTGACGAGCCGTTGACGGAGACCGGTCGCGACAAGTTCCTCGCGCTCACCGGCGAGCGGGCTCAGGAGTTGCTGGCCGAGCTCGATACGTTTCTGACCCGTCTGGCGGCGTCGGAGCGCAGCGACTCAGGAAAGAGATACGGCGTCGGCATTTACTTTTTCGAAGATCAGGTCGGCGGGATTGCCGCAGACGCGGAACCTAAGAAGACGTCTGAGCAGACTCATCGCGCGGCCGTACAAGAGATCGATGTTCTCGCGGGACTTGGGGAACAGAAGTAAGGGAGTACACAAAGTGGGGAGCAAACTTATGAAATCGTCACGTTCGGTAATTCTGGCTGCGGTAGTGGCTGCATTGGCGAGCGTGGCGAGTAACGCTGCGCCTCCGATGGCACGCGGCATCAGCGGCAGCGGTGGTATCAGCGGCAGCGGTGGTATCAGCGGCAGCGGTGGCATCAGCGGCAGCGGTGGCATCAGCGGCAGCGGCGGTATCAGCGGCAGCGGCGGTATCAGCGGCAGCGGTGGCATCAGCGGCAGCGGCGGTATCAGCGGCAGCGGCGGCATCAGCGGCAGCGGTGGCATCAGCGGCAGCGGTGGCATCAGCG
>DASPRP010000020.1:0-17764 GCA_035624385.1 Steroidobacteraceae bacterium
AGTGTCAAGGGAGCCCCGAATGGACGTGCACAAGAATGCGCGGCTGACGCCGCACTGTCGAGCGTTGCTGGTGGAGCGCATTTTGAAGGGTCGGATCAAGGCTCAAGCCGCTCGTGAGCTGGCCGTTTCAGTACGCACTGCAGATAAGTGGCTCAAGCGGTACCGAGAACTGGGTGCGGCAGGATTGCAGGATCGTGTCTCGCGGCCACACCGCTCGCCGCGTGCAACTCCGGAGGTACTCAAGTGCGCCGTGCTGGCTCTCAGGCGGCAGCGACTGACGCTGATCACGATCGCCACGCAGCTCGGTCTGTCACGCTCGACGGTGGCTCGGATCGCCAAGTCCGCAGGTCTGAACCGCCTCAACCGTCTGGAGCCCGCTCCCGTGTATCGGCGTTATGAGCGAGCTGAGCCCGGGGAGCTGCTGCATCTGGACGTTAAAAAACTAGGTCGAATCGTCAAGGTCGGCCACCGCATCACAGGCGATTGGCGACATCGTGATCGCACGGCTGGCTGGGAGTATCTGCACGTAGCCATCGACGCTGCCTCGCGCGTGGCCTATGCCCAGCTGCTTCCCGATGAAAGCAACGCCGCAGCCGTGGCGTTCTTGAGGGCAGCAGTCGCCTATTACGCAGGCCTCGGTGTACACATCAAGGGTGTCTATACCGACAATGGTAACTGCTACCGCAGCCGCGACTTCGCCGCTGCCTGTGCCAGTCTGGGACTCTCCCATCACTACACCCGTCCCTATACCCCTCGCACCAACGGTAAAGCCGAGCGCTTTATCCAGAGTGCTTTGCGCGAATGGGCTTATGCTCGAGCCTATGCGCACTCAGTTCAGCGCAGCGCAGCCCTTCCCACCTGGCTGCACGGCTACAACTGGCATCGACCTCACATGAGCCTGGCCGGCCAGCCACCTACCTCACGCCTGAGCCTCAACAGGAACAGCCTGTTGAGACTCCACACCTAGGCGCAGACGTTTCCCGGCTGCTCAGTGCCGCGGCCTTAGGCTCCGGCGGGCTCGAGATAGGCGTAGCCGTCGAGCTCGCTCTCATAGAAGCGCTTGAGCGCCTGGCTCTCGGCGAGCGTCATGCGGCCGTCGCGGATGGCGCGCTCGCAGTCGCGCGCCAGCGCCGGGTAGAGCTCGGCGACGTCGTACTCCATGTACTCGAGCACCTTGTTGGCGGTGTCGCCCTTGACGATCTCCTCGATCCACCAGCCGCCCTCGTCGTGCAGCCGCACGTGCACCACGTGGGTGTCGCCGAAGAGGTTGTGCAGGTCGCCGAGGGTCTCCTGGTAGGCGCCCACGAGGAACGCCGCCAGGTAGTACTTCTCGCCGCTCTTCAGTTCGTGCAGCTCGAGCGTGCGCTTGACATCGCGCAAGGACACGAAGTGGTCGATCTTGCCGTCGGAGTCGCAGGTGATGTCGGCGAGCACCGCGGTGCGCGTCGGACGCTCATCCAGGCGGTGGATCGGCAGAATCGGGAACAGCTGGTCGATCGCCCAGCTGTCGGGCAGTGACTGGAACACCGAGAAGTTGCAGAAATAGGTGTCCGACAGGATCGACTCCAGATCGTCGAGCTCCTCCGGCAGTCGCTCGAGCTTGCGGCAGGAGTCGCGGATCTTGGCGCAGGTGGCCCAGTAGAGCCGCTCCGCGAGCCCGCGGAACTCGAGCGACAGCAGACCCAGATTGAACATCTGCAGCACCTGCTCGCGGGCGGTGAGGGCGTCGTGGTAGCACTCGACCAGGCGCCGCTCGCTCACCGCGCGGTAGGCCTCGAACAGGTCCTGTACCGGCTGCGGCAGCTCCTCGTCGCCTGAGTAGTCCTCGGCCTCGTAGCCGGTGACGCGGAACTTATCGAGGGCGGAGGAGCCGAGCGCGTCGAAGATCAGCACGCTGTGATAGGCGGCGATCGCGCGGCCCGATTCGCTCACGATCATGGGATGCGGGATGTCGCGCGCGTTGCACACGCTCGCGATGCGGTAGACGACGTCGCTCGCGTACTCGTTGAGCGTGTAGTTCATGGAGGAGGCGAAGTTGGTGCCGCTGCCGTCGTAGTCGACGCCGAGGCCGCCGCCGACGTCGATGTACTGCAGCCCCGCGCCCATGAGCTTCAGCTCCGCATAGACGTGAGCCAGCTCGTTGATGGCGTCCTTGACGCGGCGGATGTCCTGCAGCTGGCTGCCCGGGTGGCAGTGCACCAGCTGCAGGCAGTCGAGCATGTCGTGCGACTTCAGTACGTTGAAGAGCTCGAGGATCTCGGTGATGAATAAGCCGAACTTCGACTTCTCTCCGGCCGAGGCGCTCCAGCGCCCCGAGCCCTCGCTGAAGAGCTTGACGCGCACGCCGATGCGCGGGCGCACCTGGTAGGCGGCGGCGTGCTTGAGGATCAGGCCGAGCTCGTCGAAGTTCTCGACCACCGGGATGATGGTGCGGCCGAGCTTGGTGGCGAGCGTCACGGCCTCGATGTAGCTGTCGTCCTTGAAGCCGTTGCAGACGATGAGCCGCTCGGGGGCGTTCTCGGTCATCGCCATCACGGCCAGCAGCTCCGGCTTCGAGCCCACCTCGAGACCGAAGCCATATTCGCGCCCGTAGCGGTACACCTCCTCGACGACCAGACGCTGCTGGTTCACCTTGATGGGATACACCGCGGCGTAGCGGTTGCGGTAGTCGTTCTCGGTGATCGCCGTCGCGAAGGCGTCGTGCATGCGCTTCAGTCGGTGCGCCAGGATGTCGGAGAAGCGCACCACCACCGGCGTGCTCAGGTCGCGCGCCTGCAGCCCCTCGACTACCTCGTAGAGGTCGATCTCGCGCTCTACGGTGGTATCGGGCCGGACCACGACATGGCCGGCATCGTTGATCGAGAAGTAGCCCTTGCCCCAGGCGGCGACGTTGTAGAGATCGAGGGAGTCCTCGATCCGCCAGGGCTGCGCGGGGTTGAACTTGCGGTTGCCGTTGAGGGCGATCTTGGGATCGGCGGCCACGGGGCGCGTTATATCAAAATTGTGTGGCCAGTGAGAGTGCTGCGTCACACAGTGTCGGGCCCGCGCGCCACCGCGCGCGTCGGGTCGCGGATCCATTCGCTCCACGATCCCGCGTAGAGCTGCGCGCCGGGGAAGCCCGCGACCTCGAGCGCCAGCAGGTTGTGGCAGGCGGTGACGCCCGAGCCGCACATCGAGATCACGGCAGCGGGCGGCCGTCCGCGCAGGCTCTCGCTCCACGCGCGGCGCAGCTCCTCCCGGGAGAGGAAGCGCCCGCTCGCGTCCAGGTTGCGTGCGAACGGGTGACTGTGCGCGCCGGGAACGTGGCCGGCCACCGGGTCGATCGTCTCGTTCTCGCCCGCGAAGCGATCGGCGCCGCGGGCGTCGATCAGCAGCGGCGTGCCAAGCGCCAGTGCCCCGGAGGCGAGCGCCGCGGCGACCGCCTCGGTCGTCGCCACGGAGCCGGAAACCGCCCGCGCCTCGAAGCGGCGAGGCGAGCGCACGGGCCGCGCGCTCTCGACCGGCAGTCCGGCGCGCTGCCAGGCGGCGAAACCGCCGTCGAGCACCGCCACTCGGGTGTGTCCGAGCCAGCGCAGCAGCCACCACAGGCGTGCGGCGTAGGCGCCCGGTCCCTGGTCGTAGGCGACCACCTGCACCTGCGCATCGATCCCGAGGCGCCCGAGGGTGGCGGCGAGCGCGCCGACCCCGGGCAGCGGATGGCGACCGCTCGCGCCGGTGCGCGGCCCGGACAAGTCGCGATCGAGGTGGGCGTAAAGCGCGCCGGGGATGTGCCCGGCGGCCCATGCCTGCTCGCCCCATGCGGGGCGGGCGAGCTCGAAGCGGCAGTCGATGCTCACCCAGTCCTCGTCATCGAGATGCGGGGCGAGCTCGGCGGCCCCGATCAGCGTGGTGTACATGAGAATCCTCCGGCGCAGGCGCCGTCGCGCATTTTCGGCCTCGCGGGCTTCTCGTTACAATCGGCCGGGCACCTCCGGGAGCACCGATGGCAATCGACGTCTATTGGGGCAGCGGTAGTCCTTACTCGTGGCGGGTGCTGCTGGCGCTCGAGTACAAGCGCCTCCCCTACACGAGTCACCTGCTGCAGTTCTCCAAGCAGGAGCACAAGTCGCCGCAGATGCTCGCCATGAATCCGCGCGGCCGGCTGCCGGTGCTCCGGGACGGCGACTACGTGTGCTTCGAGTCGCTCGCGATTCTCTATTACCTCGACCTGAAGTATCCGCAGCCGCCGATCTTCGGCCGCACGCCCGAGGAGGCCGGCGTCATCATGCGGGTCATCTGCGAGTACCAGGCCTACATCGAGCCGCACCTGCGGGCGATCACCGGCGCGATCTTCCAACGCGAAGGCGATCTGGCCGGCGACGAGATCACCAGCGCCATGCACGCGGTCGCGAGCGAGGCGCGCACCATCGAAGGGCGCCTGTCGAAGGGCGCCTGGGTCGTGGGCGAGAGCTGCTCCGCGGTCGACATGGTGATCTTTCCGGGCATTCAGCTGCTGAAGCGCGCGCTCGAGCGGCCCGAGGCGCGCGAGCTGTCCTCGCGCTTCATGCCGGTGGAAGTGAACTATCCGGCGCTCGGCCGCTGGATGACGCGCATGGCGGCGTTGCCCGGCTACGAGCGCACCTACCCGCCGCACTGGAAATGAGCCGCGCGGCTCAAGCGAATTGAGCCGCGTACCTCCGATTGATACGCTCCACACTGGCGGCCGCCGCGTGGCCGTCCATTGTCGCTGAACGCCGGACATCATGAGCAACGAGCACAAAATTCACGTCGAGTTCCCGGGACGGATCCTGTTCATCGGCTTCGGCAGCATCGGGCAGGGCATGCTGCCGCTCGTGCTGCGGCACATCGGTATTGCGCCCGAGCGCATCACCATCGTCACGGCGGAGGACAAGGGGAGCGAGGAGGCCGCCAGGTACGGCATCAAGTTCATCAAGGAGCGGCTGACGCGCGAGAACTTCCGCCGGGTGCTCAACCCCCTGCTCGGGCGCGGCGATTTCCTCATCAACGTGTCGGTGGAGGTCTCGAGCGTCGCGCTCATCAAGCTGTGCTGGGAAAAGGGCGCGATGTACATCGATACCTGCCTCGAGCCCTGGCCGGGCGGCTATACCGATCCGACGGTCCCGGTCTCGCGCCGCACCAACTATGCGCTGCGCGAGGAAGCCCTGGCACTGCGCCAGGGCAACGAGCGCGCGCCGACCGCGGTGCTCACCCACGGCGCCAATCCCGGGCTGGTGTCGCATTTCGTGAAGCAGGCGCTGCTCAACATCGCCCAGGACACGCAGCTCGAGGCCGGCAAGCCCGCGACGCGCGCCGAGTGGGGTGAGCTCGCGCGCCGCCTCGGAGTCAAGGTGATCCACATCGCCGAGCGCGACACCCAGGTGTCCGCCAGACCGAAAGTGCCCGGCGAGTTCGTCAACACCTGGTCGATCGATGGCTTCGTGAGCGAGGGCTCGCAGCCCAGCGAGATGGGTTGGGGGACGCACGAGCGCAACTTTCCGCGCGACGGTAAGCGCCATGACTTCGGCTGCCTCGCGGCGATCTATCTCATGCAGCCGGGCGCGGCCACGCGCGTGCGCACCTGGACGCCGCGTGCCGGCCACTTCCACGGCTTCTGCATCACGCACGGCGAGTCCATCTCAATCGCCGACTATTACACCGTGCGCGACGGGGCCCAGGTCGTGTACCGCCCCACGGTGCACTACGCCTACCACCCGTGCGACTCGGCGGTGATGTCGGTGCACGAGCTGGCGGGCCGCAACTACGCGCAGCAGGAGCGCCAGCGCATCCTCATGGACGACATCACGGCGGGGATCGACGAGCTCGGCGTGCTGCTCGCCGGCCACCGCCGCAACGCCTACTGGTACGGCTCGCAGCTGTCGATCGCCGAGGCGCGCCAGCTCGTACCGTATAACAATGCGACGAGTCTCCAGGTCACGGTGGCGGTGCTCGCCGGCGTCATCTGGGCGATGGAGAATCCGAACCAGGGACTCATCGAGCCCGATGAGATGGATTTCCGGCGCAACCTCGAGATCTGCATGCCCTACCTCGGCCCCGTGTCCGGCGAATACACCGACTGGACGCCGCTCCACGAGCGCGAGCGCCTCTTCCCCGAGGACCTCGACAAGAGCGACCCCTGGCAGTTCAAGAACGTGCGGGTTGTGTGGTAGCCGCCCCCTGGTACTCGATCGAGACGATCACGTAGGCGCGTGGGCCAACCGGGGTCTCGACCACCAGCTCCTCGTCGAGGCGCTTGCGCAGCAGCGCCCGGCCTAAGGGCGAGTCCATGCTGATGTAGCCCGGGGCCATGTCGAACTCATCGGGTCCCACGATGCGATAGCGCGACTGCGTGCCATCTTCGGCCTCGAGCAGCACCCAGGCGCCGAAGAATACCCGCGAGGGGTCCGCGGGGGGCGCATCGACCACCACCATGCGGTCGAGGCGCCGGCGCAGAAAGCGCACGCGGCGGTCGATCTCGCGCAGCCGCCGCTTGCCGTAGGTGTATTCGGCGTTCTCCGAACGATCGCCCTGGGCTGCGGCTGCGGCGACCGCCTGGGTGACCCGGGGCCGTTCGCCGCGCCACAACTCATCGAGCTCCGCCCGCAGCCGCTGCGCGCCCTGCGGGGTGATGTACTTGGAGCCCGCGGCCTGCGGCGGGGGCATGCGTCCCATTGCGCGAAGATCCTGTGAATTATGTCGCAGCCTGTTTTACAGAAATCCGGGGTTCTGTGGAACATCTCACGGACGGGAGCGGCGCGGCGCTACTAACCTTTGGACCGTGGCTACTAAGTACTACACGCACTTCGTAACCGGCACCGGCAAGGCGCGCAGCGCCCCCGGCAACGAGTGGAGCGGCGTGGTGGAGCTTCGGGAGCCGCTGACGCAGGGGCGTGCCAACCGCGAGCTGCGCTCGCTCCTCGCACAGAGTTTCGACCTGGACACGGACGAGATCCGTATCCTGCATTGGGCTCGATTGCACTGAATCCCCTGGCGGACTTCCTTCCCTTCATCGAAGGTCCGCCCTTCCAGACCCCAGGCCTCAAAACCTGGGGTTTTTTTTGCCCTTGATCGACGCGGCTTCGGCCCCCATGTGACAATCCGCAGCCCCGGATCCCCCGGGGGACCGGTTTGTCGAGGAGAATCCGATGCGTGCGTGGATGGTCGCGTTGCTCAGCGCCGCGCTGCTGGCGCTGTCGGGCTGCGGGTACAACACCCTGCAGCAGCAGGACGAGAGCGTGAAGGCCGCCTGGTCCGAGGTCGTCAACCAATACCAGCGCCGGGCCGATCTGATCCCGAATCTCGTCGAGGTCGTGAAGGGTTACGCCGCCCAGGAGCAGAAGGTCCTGATCGGGGTGACCGAGGCGCGCGCGCGCGCCAACTCGATCCAGGTGACGCCCGAGGTGCTCAACAACCCGGAGCTCTTTCAGAAGTATCAGGCCGCGCAGGGCGAGCTCACCCAGGCGCTCAGCCACCTGATGGCGGTCACCGAGAACTATCCGCAGCTGAAGTCCGATCAGAGATTTGCCGACCTGCAGTCGCAGCTGGAGGGCACCGAGAACAGGATCACGGTGGCACGCAACCGCTACATCCAGGCCGTACAGCAGTACAACGTCACGGTGCGCTCATTCCCCGTGAACCTCACCGCCAAGGTGTTCGATTTCCAGGTGAAGCCCAACTTCACGGTCGCCAACGAGCAGCAGATCGCGACGGCGCCGAAGGTCAGCTTCGACACCGCGGCGGGAGCCGCGCCCGCAAAACAATGACGCGATGACCCGAACCGCGCTGCGGGCCTGCCGCCGGGCGGGAGTCGCGCTGCCGCTGCTCCTCGGCTTCGCCCTCGCCGCAGCCGCGCAGGATCTGCAGCCGATACCGAAGCTGAGCGCGCGGGTCACCGACCTCACCGGCACGCTCACCGCCGGGCAGCAGACGGCGCTCGAGCAGAAACTGTCCGCGTTCGAGTCCGCCAAGGGCGCGCAGCTCGCGGTGCTCATCGTGCCGACGACGCAGCCGGAGTCGATCGAGGAGTACTCCATCCGTGTGGTCGATCAATGGAAGCTCGGCCGCAAGGGCATCGATGACGGCGCGCTGCTCATCGTCGCCAAGGACGACCACAGAGTCCGCATCGAAGTCGGCCGCGGTCTCGAGGGCGTGCTCACCGATGCCCTCTGCAACCGCATCCTCGATGAGACGATCAAGCCCGACTTCCGGCAGGGAAGCTTCTACGGCGGCATCGATGCCGGCCTCGAGCAGATGATGAAGCTCATTTCCGGCGAGCCCCTGCCGCCTCCCGAGCAGCGCTGGCAGCCAGGCCGCCGCAACCATAACTCAGGCCTGCTGCTGCCGCTGCTGTTCGCAGTGCTCGCGGGCTCGGTCGTGCTGCGCGGGATCTTCGGGCGGCCGCTGGGCTCGGTGCTGACGGGCGCAGGGGCGGGACTCCTCGTTTGGATCGCGGGCTATGCGCTCATCCTCGTGGGGCTGGCCGCATTCGGCGCCTTCCTCTTCACGCTGCTCGGAGGCCTCGGCCGCCGCAGCGGCTGGTCGAGCGGCGGCTTCGGCGGAGGCTGGGGAGGATTCGGCGGCGGCCTGGGAGGCGGATTCGGCGGCGGTGGATTCAGCGGCGGGGGCGGGGGCTTCGCCGGCGGCGGCGCTTCCGGGAGCTGGTAGGCCTTGAAGCTCGTGCGCCTCATTCGCCATCTCGCCGCCACGCGCTTCAGTACGCGGCGACGCTTCCCGCCGCCCGTGCGGGCCGCGATCGAGCAGGCGATCCGTGAGTGCGAGACGCGCCACGCCGGCGAGATCCGCTTCGTGGTGGAGACGGCGCTCGACCTGCCCGAGCTGTGGCATGGGCTCGCGCCGCGTCAGCGTGCGCGGCAGCTGTTCGGGCAGCTCGGCGTGTGGGACACGGCCGAAAACAACGGTGTGCTGATCTACGTGAATATGGCCGATCGCGTCGTCGAGATCATCGCCGACCGCGGGATCGCCGCGCGTGTGCCGCAGCCCGAATGGGCGGCGGTGTGCCGTCAGATGGAGCACCATTACCGCGAAGGCCGCTTTCGCGAGGGCTCGGTCGCCGGGATCGCAGGGGTTGGTGCATTGCTCGGGCGCCACTTTCCCGGACAGGCCAGGGGCGGGGATGAGCTGCCCGATCAGCCGGTGCTGCTGTAGTGAATTGGCGACGATCGCGGCATGTCGACATCGTTCATAATCGACACCTTATGAATATTGCCCGGATAGGCAGGCCGCTCACCTCGCTTGCGTGCTGCTCGCTGCTCGCCGCGTGCTCCCTGCTGGGTCCGGTGCTGCATCGCCAGGCATCGCCGCCTGCGCCACCCCCACCGGCCCAGCCGACGCTGCCGCTCCCCGTGGCAACGGAGCGCTTCGAGCTCGAGCCGGGTCAGAGCGCCGTGGGCGAGGTGCAGGTGGTTACCGCCGGCAAGGAGGACACGCTCACCGATATCGCCCGCCGCTTCAACGTCGGCTACGAAGAGATCCTGCGCGCCAATCCCAAGGTGGATCCGTGGCTGCCCGGCGAGGGACGCGAGATCGTCGTGCCGACGCAGTTCGTCCTGCCGAACGCAGCGTACAGCGGCGTCGTGATCAACATCGCCGCGATGCGCATCTACTACTTTCCGCCGGTGAAGAGCGGTGAGCGCGTGGTGGTGCTGACCCACCCGATCGGCATCGGCAAGGTCGGCTGGCGAACACCCGAGGGCGTCACCAAGATCGTGCGCCGGCAGAAGGATCCCACCTGGCGAGTGCCGGTGTCGGTGCGCAAGGAGCATCACGACAACGGTGATGACCTCGACCCGGTGATCGGTCCGGGACCGGATAACCCGCTGGGCAAGTACGCGTTCTACCTGCAGTGGCCGAGCTACCTGATCCACGGCACCAACAAGCCGGCGGGCGTGGGCTTGCGCTCGAGTCATGGCTGCATCCGCCTGTATCCCGAGGACATCGAGCAGTTCTTCAACATGGTCCCGGTCGGAACGCAGGTGCGGGTGGTGAATCAGCCGTTCCTCTTCGGCTGGGCTAACGGGCAGCTCTATCTGCAGCCGCTCGATGTGCTCGAGGACGATGCGCGCGACTGGAGCAAGGCGAATCGCCTGCTGCTCGGCAAGACGCTCTCCGTCACGCTGCAGCAGCAGCTCAAGACTCACCATCAGCAGATCGACTGGGATCTGGTCGCCTCGCTCACGCGCAACCCGCGCGGTATCCCGGTGCCGATCTCGACGCCGGACGCAAGTCTCGAGCAGGTACTCGCTGCTGCAGCGCGGGTGCAGGACGTGATTCCCCCGGGCTCGACCTGGGATGGCACGTCCGACCTGCCGATGGACGAGGCGTCCTTCAAGCAGATGTTCTCGGAGGTCGAGCCCGGCAGCGCGGCGCCAGCCCCGGCCGCCGCGGCCCCGAGCCCCACGGCTGCCGGTGGCAGGACGCCGCCGCCCGCGTCCAAGGACGGCGGCTGATGGGGAGCGAATCGCCGCGCCCGCTATCGGGGTCAGAGTCGCAAGCTCCGGCGCTATCGCCTTGGTTGCAGCTCATGCTGGCGGAGATCACGGCCAAGCGCGAGGCGCTCGAGCGTGCCCGTGCCGAGGAAGCGCGGCGCCGCAGCGAACGCAGCGGTGCAGCGCCGCACGATTCGCGCGGCGGCGCACACCTAAGTTAAGTCGCGCACGGTCCGAATCTGCCGGCGGCCCCGCAGACGCTGTGCTAGAGTCGGCGGGGCACAATACCAAGAGGCGTTGAGTGGCTAACAGCCCTAGCGGCAGCGCGCAACTCGCCCAACAAAGCCGTGACTTACATGCCATCGAGGGCGTCGCGACCGGAATCGCCGCTTTCGTCGGCCGCACACTCAAGGGCCCGGTCTCTCAAGCGCTGACGGTCAGGAGCTTCTCCGAGTTCCAGCAGCACTTCGGCGGTCTGTGGCAACCGTCGACCCTGTCGTACGCGGTAGAGCAGTTCTTCGAGAACGGCGGTCGGGAGGCGCGCATCGTGCGCGTCGTCAACGGCGCGCGCCCGCCGACGCTCAAGCTGCCGGCGGCGGGCGGCACGCTGACTCTGGTGGCAGTCAACCCCGGCTCGCGTGAGTACCTGCGCGCTTCGGTCGACTACGACGCTCTTAGCGCGGCCGACGCGGACCGCTTCAACCTGGTCGTGCAGCGCGTGCGCACCGCAGGCTCCGAGCTGGTGGAGGACCAGGAGATCTACCGGCGCGTCTCGGTGGCTCCTGGCTCCGCCCGCTTCGTCACTGACGTCCTGCTGAAGTCATCCCTGGTGCGCGTGCACGGCGCAGTTCCGCAGGGGCGCCCGGATCGCTCGGCCGGTGCGCCCGGCGGCGTCGCGGTCGGCTACAGCCTGTCCAATCCCGACGGCGATGACGGCGCCCCGCTCACCGACTACGACGTGATCGGTTCGCGCACCCGCGGCACCGGCCTGTTCGCGCTCGAGGGCGCCGCGCGTTTCGACCTGCTGTGCGTTCCGCCACTCGGCCGTGAGCAGGATGTGGGACTCTCGACGCTGCTGGTCGCCGCGCGCCTCTGCCGCGAGCGCTGCGCGCTGCTGCTCGTGGATCCGCCGTCGTCGTGGACCAGCGCCGCGGCGGCGCTCGAGGCACTGCGCCACTGGCCGTTCCGCAGCGATTGCGCGGTGATGTACTACCCGCGCATCCAGGCCTTCGACCGGCTGCGCGGGCGGGTCGAGGTATTCGGCTCGAGCGCGGCGGCGGCCGGGATGATCGCGCGCCTGGACGAGAGCCGGCCGGTGTGGAGCGCGGTGGAGCCGGAGGAGGCGAGTCTGCGCCCGGGACTGCGTCCGGCCGTGACGGTCTCGGACGCCGAGCGCGCGCGGCTGACGCAGGCGGGCGTCAACACTCTGCTGGCGGTGCGTGGCGCGGCGCGCGCGGGACTCGCTCCGCGCACGCTCGCCGCCGGCGGCAGCGGCGCTTCGGACTGGCGCTACCTGTCGGCGCGGCGCCTGGCGCTGTACGTCGCCGCGAGCATCGAGCAGGGAACGCGCTGGGTGCTGCTCGAGCACAATGGGCCCACGACCTGGGCGAGCGCCCGGGCCCGCACCGTGGAATTCCTCGACTCCCTCGCCGCGCAGGGCGCCTTTGCCGGCGCCACGGCACGCGACAGCCACTTCGTCATCTGCGACGAGCGGGTCAACGGTGCGCAGAGCCTCGCCGAGGGCAAGTTCAACCTGCTGTTCGGCTTCGCGACCACCCGCGCCGGCGAGTTCGACACCTGGCTGATCACTCACCGCGCGGGCTCGAGCCGCGTGCGGCCCGTATCGGTGAACCGCTCGGCTACCGCGCAGCAACGGGTCGAGTGGGAGATCCAGACCTCGATACTGCGCGGGGGAGTCCGCGGTTGACCGCAGCGGGAGGCCAGCTCGGGAACTCTGTTCCCGGGCCGCCGTGAATCCTTCCCTGGAGGCTGCGGGAAAAACGTCCCTGTTTTTCACGCCCCGGGAACAGAGTTCCCGAGCCACCCTCCGTCAGATCCGCGCATTCCCCCGCGAGCGATCCGGGTCAAGTTGGTGGGCCGAAGCCCCCGCCGCCCGGCGTGAGAATGGTGAGCTCATCTCCCGCGACGACATCGAAGCGGGCCGTGGCGCCGAGCGTCTCGACCGCGCCCCCGACCCGGCATATTCGCGCCTCCCCGCGCGCCCCCGGCTGCCCGCCCGCAAGACCGAAGGGCGCGATGCGGCGGTGATTGGCGAGCAGCGCGCCGGAGAGGGGCGCGCGAAACTCGAGCCGCCGCACGACACCGTCGCCGCCGTGATGCTTACCCCGCCCGCCTGAGCCGCGGCGGATGCCGAACTCGCGCACCAGCACCGGAAACTTCGCCTCGAGGATCTCCGGATCGGTGAGCCTCGAGTTGGTCATGTGGGTATGAACCGCGTCGCAGCCGTCGAAGTCGGGGCCCGCGCCGGCGCCGCCGGCGATGGTCTCGTAGTACTGCAAGCGCGCGTCGCCGAAGGTCAGATTGTTCATCGTGCCCTGGGACGCCGCGAGGATGCCGAGCGCTCCGTAGAGCGCATCGACGATGCATTGCGAGGTCTCGACGTTACCGGCCGCCACCGCGGCGGGGGCGCGCGGATCGAGCATCGAGCCGGCGGGAATGACGATCTCGAGCGGCTCGAGGCAACCTTCGTTGAGCGGGATCGGCCGCCCGACGAGCGTGCGGAATACATACAGCACCGCCGCCAGACACACCGCCCGCGGCGCGTTGAAGTTGTGCGGACCCTGCGCGGAGGTGCCGGTGAAGTCGACGCGCGCGCGGCGCGCGCTGCGGTCGATGTCGATGCGCACCGCGATCACCTGCCCGCCGTCCATCTCGTAGCGGAACTCCCCGCTCAGCTGCTCGGAGATGGCGTTGCGCACCGAGAGCGCCGCGTTGTCCTGCACCTCGCGCATGCGTTGGTGCAGGCCGGCGAGTCCGTAGCGCTCGACGGCGCGGCCGATCTCGGCGATGCCGCGCGCGTTGGCGGCGAGCTGTGCGCGCAGGTCCGCCAGGTTCTGCGCAGGTTGGCGCGCCGGCCAGCGGCCGGCGGCGAGCGCGGCACGCAGCTCCCGCTCCCTCAGGGTCGAGCCGCTCACCAGGTGGAAGCACTCGAACAGCGCTCCTTCCTCTTCTATCGTGCGGCTGAACGGCGGCATGGAGCCCGGCGTCATCCCGCCGATGTCGGCGTGATGGGCGCGCGAAGCGACGAAGAAGTCAGGCCTGGCGTCGGCGCCGATGAACACCGGCGTGACGACCGTCATGTCGGGAAGATGCGTGCCGCCGTGGTAGGGACTGTTGAGAAGCCAGGCATCGCCCGGGCGAAGCCTCTCGCCCTGCGCGTCGATGACCGCCCGCACGCTCGCCCCCATCGAGCCGAGATGCACCGGCATGTGCGGGGCGTTGGCGACCAGGCCGGCGCGCGCGTCGAACAGGGCGCAGGAGTAGTCGAGGCGCTCGCGGATGTTGACCGATTGGGCCGTGGCCCTGAGCACTTCGCCCATCTGCTCGGCGATGTGCATGAAGAGGTTGTTGGAGATCTCGATGCGGGCGGGATCGGCCGGCGCCGCGGACGCATCGGCGAAGGCTGCGGCCGCCGCCGCGTCCGCCTCGAGGAGCAGCTCGCCGTCGGCGAGGCGCCGCGCCCGCCAGCCGCTTTCCAGCACCACAGTGCTGTGCGGCTCGACGATGAGAGCGGGACCTGCGAGCGTGCCCTGAAGCTCGCTCATCGACACGAGCGGCACTTCGCGCCAGCGCCCGAACCAGACGCGTGCCGAAGGCGGCAGCGCCGCCGCGGCCCGTGGCGGCGGGATGATGAGCCTCCCCGCATCGAGCGATGCCAGGCGCGCTTCGGCGCGCAGCGCCTCGATGACCGCATCGAGACTGCGCGCGGCGAAGCCGAAGCGCCGGAGGTGCTCGGCGTGAAAGCGCTCGCGCACCTCGGGGAGCGCGGCGAGCGGCACCGACAGCGTCACGTCGCTGTCGCCGGCACGCACCTCGAGCAGCTGCGCGACCGCCACGCGTCCCGGCTCGGACGCGAAGGCGCTGAGCTCCTCGCGCGCCTGCGCCTCGAGCCGCGTGAGCGCCGAGCGCGCCTCCTCGAGGCCAGCCGCGTCGAGCGGCCGGCGCAGGCTCGCGCGCCGCACCGCCAGGCGGTCCGCCACGCCGATGCCGAATGCCGACAGTACGCTCGCCAGCGGATGCACCAGCACGCGGCGCATTCCCGCGGCACGCGCCACGCGGCAGGCATGCTGGCCGGCCGCGCCGCCGAAGCAGAACAGCGTGAAATCCCCGGCATCCAGTCCCTGCCGCGCGGACACCTGTCGGATGGCGTTCGCCATCGACTCGACGCCGACCTCCAGGAACGACTCCGCGACGAGCTCCGCGGAGCAGCCGTGCGCGGCCTGCGGGCTCACCTCGGCCGCCAGAGCTGCGAATTCCGCCGCCACCACTTGTGCGTCGATGCGCGATGAGCCGTCCGGCCCGAACAGCGCCGGGAGCGTGTCGGGTCGCAGGCGGCCGAGCAGCACCTGCACGTCGGTGAGCGTGAGCGGCCCGCCGCGCCGGTAGCAGGCCGGTCCGGGATCGGCGCCCGCGGAAGCGGGTCCCACGGCGAAGCGACCGTCCCTGAAACTCAGGATCGAGCCGCCGCCGGCCGCGATCGTGTGCACGTCGAGCATCGGTTGCGTGAGGCGCACTCCGGCAATCGTGTGCTCGAAGCGCTGCGGCAGCTCGCCGTCGACCAGCGAGACGTCGGTCGAGGTTCCGCCCATGTCGAAGCCGATGAGCCTCGGCGTGCCCACCCGCTCGCCCACCCAGCGCATGCCGATCAGCCCGCCCGCCGGCCCCGACAACACGCTCGACATGGCATGGAAGGCGGCGCCGTCGGCCAGTCCCCCGTTGCTCTGCATGAGCGTGAGTCGGGCGCCGGGATCGAGCGCGCGCAGCTGTCTCTCGAGTCCGCCGAGATAGGCGCGCAGCGGCAGCGCCAGGTAGGCGTTGAGCACCGTGGTGTCGCCGCGCGTCACGTAGCGCACCAGCGGCGACAGCTCGTGCGACACCGAGACCTCCTCGAAGCCGAGCTCGCGGGCCGTGGCCGCGGCGGCGCGCTCATGCTGTGGATGCCGCCAGCCGTGCAGAAATACGATGGCGAGCGCGCGGCGTCCGGCGCGGCGCGCGCGGACGAGATCCGCGCGCAGCCGTGCCTCGTCGAGGGGTATGAGCACCCTGCCGCCCGCGTCAATGCGTTCCTCGGCCTCGATGACACTCGCGTGCAGTCGTTGCGGCAGCACGATGTTGCGCGCAAAGATGTCGGGGCGGTTCTGGTAGCCGACCCGCAGCGCGTCGGCGAATCCGCTGGTCGTCACCAGCACGACCGGCTCGCCGGTGCGCGTGAGCAATGCATTGGTTGCCACCGTGGTGCCGACTTTCACCTCACTCACGGGCGCCGCGGGCGCCACCGCGGCGCGAATCTCGCGCGCCGCGGCGAGACCCGGATCGGCGTCCGCGGCGCGGCCGGCGGCCACCGACAGCACCTTGCGGATGTGCAGCGCGCCATCGGGCGCGAGCCCGACGACGTCGGTGAAGGTGCCGCCGCGGTCGATCCAGAACTGCCAGCACGCGCCGGCGCCGCGCGGTTCGCCCGATTGGCTTAACGTTTCCATTGCCTGCATTATTCGCCCATGCTGAGCCGGCACCCAATCCCCGCCGCAGCTCCGTGGAGGCGTCCGTGACCCGTCACGTCGTGTTCTCCCACGGGCAGGAAAGCGGTCCCTGGGGCCGCAAGATCAGCGCGCTCGCCGAGGTCGCCCGCAGCGAGGGCTACGAGACGCATTCGGTCGACTACCGCGGCATCGACGCGCCGCGCGCGCGGGTGGCGAAGCTGGTCGACTTCTGCAAGGAGCTGGCCGGAGATCTGGTGCTGGTCGGCTCGAGCATGGGCGGCTACGTGGCGGTCGCCTCCGCCTCGCTGCTGCACGCGCGCGGCGTGTTTCTGATGGCGCCGGCCCTCTACCTGGAGGGATTGCCGGAGCTGCGCGCCGGCTCGCTCGACTGCCCGGCCGCCGTGGTGCACGGCTGGCGCGATGAGGTGGTCCCCTATGAGCACAGCGTGCGCTTCGCGCACGGCTACCGCGCGGCGCTGCATCTGCTCGACAGCGATCACCGGCTGCACAATCAGATCCGCGTGATCCAGCACCTGTTCGAATACTTTCTCATCGCGCTCGACCTGCCCGCCATCGCCTACGAGTGAGGCTGGCCGGCGGCCGTCAGCGCCGCCGGCGGATGGCACGCTCGGCGATGCGGTCGACCAGCGCCGGCGCCAGCAGGCGGGCCCAACGCCCGAAGCGTCCGCGCCGCGAGGTAACGAGGAGTCTGGTCCGCCGCCGCATGGCGCGCACCATCAGCCGTGCGCACTGCTCGCTGGTCATGATATGCGGCTCGTCCATAGGGGTTTTCCCTAGCGGACGGCCGTCGGCGCCGAGCGCACCCTTGTGCAGCTCGCTCACGACGAAGTCCGGCGCGACGATCGTCACGTCGACGCCGCTGCCCCGGAGCTCGATGCGGAGCGACTCGAAGAAGCCGACCATCGCATGCTTGGAAGCCGCATAGCCGGTACGCTCGGGAACGCCGGTGAGCCCGGCGATGCTCGCGACCGCCACGATCAGCCCGCGCGAGTTCTTGAGGTAGGGCAGGGCAGCGGCCGTCATACGCGCCGCGCCCAGGTAGTTGACCGCGAGCAGCCGCTCGAGAGGCTCGAGATCCTCGAGCGCATCGAAGCGCGCCCACATCGTCATGCCGGCATTGTTCACGAGCACGTCGAGCTTCTGGAACCGTTCCAGGGTGCGCTCCACGACCCGAGGGCAGTCCGCGGGGAGGGCGACGTCACCGGGAACGGCGAGCGCCTCGGCGCCGAGCGCGGCGCACGCGCGCGCGGCCTGCCCCAGCCGGTCCTCGTCGCGCGCGTTGAGCGAGAGCTGCGTCCCCGCCGATGCGAGCTCGAGCGCGAGTGCCCGGCCGATCCCGGTGGACGCCCCGGTGATCAATACGGTCTTGCCGGTGAGAGTGTCTATTTGCGCCACTGCCGCCTCCTGCCACTCGCGCGCCTGGGGGCACATCATAGGGCGCTGATTTGGCTGCTGCTTGCCGCCCCGCGTCGCCGAGTCGTAGACTCCTGCGCGCAGGCTTTTGTGTTGCGGAACAAACAAGAACCCGGCGTGCATGCGCGAGCAGCGGGTGCAGATCAACGCAATCACGTAACTTCCGGC
>DASPRP010000031.1:0-11307 GCA_035624385.1 Steroidobacteraceae bacterium
GCGACCATGCAGGGCTATGAGCGCGACCCGCGCTCGCTCGCCAAGCGCGCCGAGGCTTACCTCAAGTCCACCGGCATCGCCGACTACGCGCTCTTCGGACCGGAGAACGAGTTCTTCATCTTCGACAGCGTGCGCTACGGCAACGAGATGAACGGCTCCTTCTACTCGATCGACTCGGTGCAGGGGGCGTGGAATTCCCAGCGCGAATACCAGGACGGCAACAAGGGTCACCGCCCCGGCATCAAGGGCGGCTACTTCCCGGTCCCGCCGGTCGATGCCTTCCAGGACATCCGCTCGGCGATGTGCCTGGCGATGGAGGAGATGGGGCTCAAGGTCGAGGTGCATCACCACGAGGTCGCGACCGGCGGCCAGGCGGAGATCGGCGTCGGCGCGGGCACCCTGGTGCAGAAGGCCGACCAGGTGCAGATCCTCAAGTACTGCGTGCACAACGTCGCCAACGGCTACGGCAAGACCGCGACCTTCATGCCCAAACCCCTGGTCGGCGACAACGGCAACGGCATGCACGTGCACCAGTCGCTGCAGAAGGAAGGCCGGGCGCTGTTTGCCGGTGACAAGTACGGCGGGCTCTCGGATCTCGCCCTCTACTACATCGGCGGCATCATCAGACACGCCAAGGCGCTGAACGCCATCACCAACCCCGGCACCAACAGCTACAAGCGCCTGGTGCCCGGCTTCGAGGCGCCGACCCTGCTCGCCTACTCGGCGCGCAACCGCTCCGCCTCGATCCGCATCCCGTGGGTGTCTTCGCCCAAGGCGCGGCGCATCGAGGTGCGCTTCCCGGACTCGTGCGCCAACCCCTACTTCGCCTTCGCGGCGATGATGATGGCGGGGCTGGATGGTATCCAGAACAAGATCCATCCCGGCGATCCGGCCGACAAGGACTTGTACGATCTCGAGCCCGAGGAGGCGAAGCACATCCCGACCGTGTGCCACTCGCTCGACATGGCGCTCGAGCAGCTCGACAAGGATCGCGAGTTCCTCACCCGCGGCGGCGTCTTCACCAACGACGTGATCGATGCGTACATGGGACTGAAGCTCCAGGAGATCACGCGCTTCCGCATGTCGACGCACCCGGTGGAGCTCGAGCTGTACTACAGCTGCTGAGGATGCCGTGAGGCGTCCGCCGTCCCCGCGCCCCGCGCCCGCAGCTGCCGGCCTGTTCCGGGGCGGGACGGCGGGCGCGCCGGGGGCGGGGTGGCCCGCACAGGCGGCGCGTGAGAGAGCGCCAGCGCACAGTGCGCGCGTGCCGCTTTTGTCTCCGCCCCGATGCCGGGATATGCTGAGCTGCGATGCGGCCTATTCTCTTTACCTTAATGTGGCTCGCGTGCTCGGCGGCGCTCGGCACCACCGTGTACAAGTGGGTCGACGAGAATGGCGTGATCCATTACAGCGATCAGCCGCACCCGAACGCCCAGAAGCTCCAGGTACAGGGCGTGCAGACCTATTCGTCGAACTCGGCCGCGGTGCGCGGCCCTGCCGCGGCGGAACCGGAGGCCGCGCCCCCCAATCCCTACAAGGGCTGCGCCATCGCGCAGCCGCTCGACCAGCAGAACCTGCCGAACGCGCAAGCGGTGTTCATCCGCGTGCAGAGCGATCCGGTGCCGCGCCCGGGCGATCGCATCTTCATCACGATGGACGGACAGGGCCTCAACGGCGGGCAAGCCACCGGAATGAGCTTCAACGTCACGCCGATCGATCGCGGTCAGCACACGGTGCAGGCGCAGATCCGTGGCGGCGACGACCAGGTGCTGTGCCAGACCCCGACGATCACCTTCTACGTGCAGCAGACGAATCTCCTGAGCCCCGCGAACGCGCCGACGGTCTCGCCGCGCCCGCGCTGACGCGCCGGCCCGCAGTGCCGCCAGGCGGCGCGCCGCCGCCTGCCCCGCCCGTGAGCCCGAGCCGGCCGCGCCATGGCCGCTGAGTACCGCAGTCCGTCCGCGCTCTCGCACTTCGATCCGGCGGAGCTGCTCGATGCCCTCTCGACCGGGATCCTGATGCTCGATGCGCAGCTCTGCCCCATCTACGCCAACGTCGCCGCTCAGGATCTGCTCGCCTTCAGCCTCAACATGAGCCGCGGACGGCCCTTCGGGGATTTCCTGCACGACGCGGGCGCCCTGCACGCGATCCTCAGGCGCGCGCTCGAGACGGGGGAGGGCATCGCCGATCGCGAGCTCGCGCTCAAGCCGCTGAGCGCGCCGCGCGAAGCGCGCACGCTCGATGTCACCGTGACGCCGCTCCCCGGGCTCACGGGGACCCACCTGCTGATCGAGCTCGCGGACACCACGCAGCGCCAGCGCATCTCGCGCGACAACGATCTGCTCGCGCGCCTCGACGGCAGCCGTCTCATGATCCGCCAGCTCGCCCACGAGATTAAGAACCCCCTGGGGGGCTTACGCGGCGCGGCGCAGCTGCTCGAGCGCGAGCTCCCGGCGCCCAGCTTGCGCGAGTACACCCAGGTCATCATCGGGGAAGCCGATCGCCTCACCGCGCTGGTCGAGTCGATCGCGGGCCCGAGCCGCCCGCCCAGCAAGACGCTGATGAACGTGCACGAGATCTGCGAGCACGTGTATCACCTGCTGCGGGCCGAGGCACGCACCGGGATCCTGGTCGAGCGTGACTACGATCCGAGCCTGCCGAACGCCATGCTCGATCGCCATCAGCTGATCCAGGCGCTGCTCAACGTCGGGCGCAATGCGCTGCAGGCGCTCGAGTCGCAGGGGGACACCGGACACGTGGTGCTGCGCACCCGCGCGCGCTCGAACGTCAGCATCGGCTCGGCGCGCCATCGCCTGGTCGCCGCCGTGCAGGTCGAGGACTCCGGTCCCGGCGTATCGGAGCAGCTGCGCTCCTCGATCTTCTATCCACTGGTCACCGGGCGTGCCAACGGCACGGGCCTCGGGCTCGCGGTGGCGCAGGAGCTCGTGACCCGCAACGGCGGCATCATCGAGTTCGAGAGCGAACCGGGGCGCACCGTGTTCACGCTGCTCCTGCCCCTCGGAGATGAATCATGAACAGCGAGTCACTGCGCGTGTGGCTGGTCGACGACGACGCCTCGATCCGCTGGGTGCTGGAGCGCGCGCTCAAGCACGGCGGCATGAGCGCGCGCGTGTTCGATGCGGCGGAGCCGGCACTGGAGGCGTTGCGGCGCGAGTCGCCGGACGTGCTGATCACCGATATCCGCATGCCGGGGGCCTCGGGGCTCGAGCTCCTCAAGCGCATCCGCGACACGCGCCCCACGCTCCCCGTGATCGTGATGACCGCACACTCGGACCTGGGGAGCGCGGTGTCGGCTTACGAGGGCGGCGCCTTCGAGTACCTGCCGAAGCCCTTCGACATCGACCAGGCCGTGGCGCTCGCGCGCCGCGCCGCCAACGCCGGCATGCAGGGCGGCGCCGAGGGCGGCGGCACGCCGCGCATACCGGAGCTCCTGGGACGCGCGCCGGCGATGCAGCAGGTGTTCCGCGCCATCGGGCGCCTGGCGCGCTCCAGCATGACGGTGCTGGTGACGGGCGAATCCGGCACCGGCAAGGAGCTCGTGGCGCGCGCACTGCACGACCACAGCCCGCGCACCGGCAAGCCGTTCATCGCGCTCAACACCTCGGCGATTCCCGCCGAGCTCCTCGAGTCGGAGCTCTTCGGACACGAGCGCGGCGCCTTCACCGGCGCCGACGCGCTGCGGCGCGGGCGCTTCGAGCAGGCCGACGGCGGGACGCTGTTTCTCGATGAGATCGGCGACATGTCGATGCCGCTGCAGACGCGGCTGCTGCGCGTGCTCGCCGAGGGCGAGTTCTATCGCGTCGGCGGCCAGACCGCAGTGCGCGTCGATGTGCGGGTGATCGCCGCAACCCATCAGGACCTCAGGGACCGTGTCGCGCGCGGTCTGTTCCGCGAGGACCTGTACCATCGCTTGAACGTGATCCGCATCGAGCTGCCGCCGCTGCGCGCGCGCGCCGACGACATCCCGGACCTGCTCGCCCACTATATGGAGGTGGCCGCGCACGAGCTCGGGGTGGAGCCGAAGACGCTCGCCGCGGATGCCCAGGCGCTGCTCACCGCCTACGACTGGCCCGGCAACGTGCGCGAGCTCGTCAATCTCTGCCGGCGGCTGTCGGTGCTCGCTCCCGGGCGCGAGGTGCGGCTCGATGACCTGCCGGCGGAGCTGGCGAGCGCGGCGTCCGCGGGGCCGAAGGACGCGGATTGGGCAGCCGCGCTCGGCAGCTGGGCCGAGCGCGCCAGCCTCGGGGCCACGCAGCCGCTGCTCGATGCGGCGCAGCCGCAGTTCGAGCGCGTGCTGATCCGCGCCGCTCTCAGGCGCACCCACGGCCACCGCCAGGAGGCGGCCAAGCTCCTCGGCTGGGGACGCAACACGCTGACGCGGAAGCTGAAGGAGCTCGGGATGAGTGGCGCCGAGGGCGCGGGGGACTAGCCGCCGGCGCTGACTTCAGGGGGGACGCAAGCCGATGTCGGGCCACTTCTGGCAGACCGAGTTCCTGGGCAACTCGCTCGGTGACTGGACGATCTCGCTCGCGATCTTCCTCATCACCTTCACGGCTCTGCCGATCGCCAAGCGGCTGATCGGCGCGCAACGCCGGCGCTTGAGCGCGCGCGCGCCGCTCAAGGTCCATGTGGCGGTCGATCTCGCGGCGCTGCTCGCCGAGCACACCAATCGCCTCTTTCTCTGGGGAGTGGCGCTGTGGCTCGCCTCGCGCGACCTCAGCTTCGCGCCGCGGGTCGAGCGCTGGCTCACGGTCGCACTGGTGCTGCTGCTGTGGATGCAGCTCGCGCTGTGGGCCAACACGGCGGTGCGCTTCGCCATCGACCTGCGCCGGCAGCGCTCCACCGGGCCCGACACGCTGCTGCAGAGCTCCATGCAGGTGATCCTGTTTGGCGCCGGGCTCGTCATCTGGGGCATGGCGATCCTGCTCGCACTCGACAGCCTCGGCGTCGAGATCCGGCCGCTGCTCGCGGGCCTGGGGATCGGCGGCATCGCGCTCGCGCTCGCGGTGCAGACCGTGCTCGCGGACCTCCTCGCCTCGATGTCGATCGCGCTGGACAGGCCCTTCGGGATCGGCGACTTCCTCACGGTCGATGACTGCCAGGGAACGGTCGAGCACATCGGCGTCAAGAGCACGCGGCTGCGCAGCATCAACGGCGAGCAGATCGTGATCTCCAACGCCGACCTGCTGAGGGCCCGCGTGCGCAACTACGGTCGCCTCATCGAGCGGCGTGCGCTGTTCGTACTGCCGGTGCACTACGAGACGCCGGTGGCGACGCTGGCCGCGGTGCCGCGCGCGGTGCGCGAGATCATCGAGGCGACCCCGGACGTACGCTTCGACCGTTGCCACCTGCTGCGCTGCACGGAGAGGGCGCTCGAGTTCGAGGCCGTGTTCTTCGTCACCCGCCCCGAGTACAAGGCTTACGCGGACGCGCAGCAGACCATAAACCTAAGGATTCTCGAGCGCTTCCGCGCGATGGAAGTGAGCTTCATCGCCACCGCGCCGCGGCCGGTGCGGCTGCACCCGCCGCTCGCACCCGTGGCGGACGCGGGCGGGCAGCAGCGGCTGCTGTAGGCTTCAGCCGCCGGCGAGCAGCTCACGCAGCAGCGCGTCGAAGTCCTCGTACGGCATTGCACCCTCGACGCGCACTCCGGTGAGCTCGCCGTGCGCGGCGCGGCCGATGATGAAGCCCGGTGTGCCCTCGATGCCGGCGGCATCAGCTTCCTGCACGTGCGCCGCGATCACCGCGGAATACTTGTTGCGCGCGACGCACTCCCCGAAGCGCGTCATGTCGAGCCCGACGGCGCGCGCCCGCCGCTCGATCCCGCCGTTCCCCAGGTCGGCGGCGCCGGCCAGGAGCTCGGCGTGCATGTCCCAGAACTTAGCCTGCTCTCCGGCACAGTGCGCCGCCTCGGCAGCCGGTGCGGCGGCGGCGTGGAACTGCAGCGGCAGGTCGCGGGCGATGTAGCGCAGCCTCCCGGTGTCGATGTATTCGCGCTTGAGGCGCGGCCACACCTCGGCCTGAAAGCGCCGGCAGTAGGGACACTGATAGTCGGTGAACTCGACCATGGTGAGGGGCGCGGTAGCGCGCCCGAGAGCGAGCTCGCCCGGCTGCAGGGCGAGCCGCACCACGGCGGGCGCCGACTCCTGCCCGGCGGCAGAGTCACCGCCCGTTGCGCCCAGCGCAGAGACGACGGCGACTGCGAGCAGCGCCCGCGTGACCGCGGCGCTAATGCCGGTCTTCCTTCGGCTTCTCGTCCCGCTGCAGCGGTCGCTGCGGGTGATAGGGCTCGCCGACGGGTTTCGCGGCGGTTACGCCCGGTGCGCGGAAGGCGCTCGGGCGCGGAGTACCGGCGATCTGCGGGCGGCCCTCGTTGCGCGCCGCGTTCAGCGTGGGCTCGGCGCGCGCATCGACGTGGTGCTGGAACTGCACCGGCGTCGCCTTGAAGCGGGGCTCGCTCGCATGGGCAGCCTCGGCCGGGTTCGGCTGCGCGCGCGTGCCGGGCCCGCCCGCGTAGCTGACGCGCGGGTTGTTCACCGCGACGTTGTGCACTACGGTCTCATGGTAGACGTTGTGAACGGTGGTCACGTTCACGTTGGTGACCGCGGTGTTGTACTGGAAGCGGTTGTTCACCCAGCGGCCGCCGTGGAAGCCCTCGCCGTCGTAGCCGTGGCCATAGTTGATGCCGCCGTAGTAGCCCACGTGCGGCCCCCAGTGTCCGGGGTGAAAGAGATACACCGCGCCGACCAGGGCCCAATAGCCGGGCGTCCACAGGAAGCCCACCTGTGGAGGCGCGACCCAGGTGCCCGGAACCCAGTAGTAGCCTTCCACTCCCCAGCGCCACAAACCGGGAGTCCAGATATAGCCTTCCACCGGAGGCGGCGGCTGCTCGTAGACCGGCAGCGGCGGCGGCGGCTCGGGCGCCTGCTCCTCGGTCTCATCGGTGGCGGGAGCGGGGGCTGTGGAATCGACCGGCTGCGCCGGATAGGGCGCCTCCACCACGCAGCCGGCGAGCGCCGCCGCGAGAACCCATGCGAGTGCCTGCCAAGAAAGTGTCCTCACGATGCTCCTCCTGAAGTCAGCCTGCGACCAGCGCAATCCTGGAAATCCTGCAGCGCGCGCCGCGAGCCGCGTCAGCCCGAGACTGCGCAGTCCTCAATGTCGCGCCCCGTGCGCAGCGTGCCCACCAGCTGCGTCACGTTCTTCAGTCCCTGCGCGCGCAGGTACTGCGCGACGCCCTCGTTGATCTTCCGACACACCAGCGGGTCGTAGAAGAGCGCGGTGCCGACCCCGACCGCGCTCGCGCCGGCGATGAGAAATTCGAGCGCATCGGTCGCGCTCACGATGCCGCCCTGGCCGATGATCGGCACCTTGTGCGGGCCTGCGACCTCGTAGACCTGGTGGACCTTCAGGAGCGCGATCGGCTTGATGGCGGGCCCCGAGAGCCCGCCCTGCACATTGCCGATCACCGGGCGGCGTGTCGCCACATCGATCGCCATACCCATGACGGTATTGATCACCGCGAGCGCATCCGTTCCCGCCTCGATGCAGCGGCGCGCGTTCTCGCGGATGTCGGTCTGGTTGGGCGAGAGCTTGGTGATGAGGGGCTTGCGGGTCGCGCGGCGGCAGGCAGCCACCACCTGCGCCGACATCTCCGGATAGTTGCCGAAGGCGACGCCGCCTTGCTTGACGTTCGGGCAGGAGATGTTGATCTCCATCGCGTCGATCGGCGACTGATCGAAGCGGCGCGTGACCTCGACGTATTCCTCCACGGTCGAGCCGCACACGTTGGCGATGAAGCGCGTCTCGGTGAAGTCGAGCTGCGGCAACACCGTGCTCACCACGTGGTCGACGCCCGGATTCTGCAGTCCGATGGCGTTCAGCATGCCGGAGGACGTCTCGTAGATCCGGTGCGGGGGATTGCCGAGGCGCGGCTTGCCGGTCGTGCCCTTGAGCACCACGGCACCGGCGTCGCGGTTCGAGAAGCCCTCGACCCGCGTGTACTCCTCGCCGAAGCCGACGCAGCCGGAGAGGAGCACGATCGGCGAGGCGAACTCCAGGCCGCAGAAGGAGAAGCGCAGTGCCGATCGGTCGGCGCTCGCTGCCGGCCGGGCGTCCGCCCCGGCTGCTTCTGGTATCGCGCTCGGCATGGCGCGCATTATCGCACACCCCCACAGCCCGCCACGCGAGCCCCATGTTCCACGTCGTGCTATTCCAGCCGGAGATTCCCCCCAACACAGGCAACGTCATCCGCCTGTGCGCCAACACCGGCGCGACGCTGCACCTGGTGCGGCCGCTCGGCTTCGAGCTCAGCCGCAAGGCCGTGCGGCGCGCCGGCCTCGACTACGAGGCGCTCGCCGAGGTGCGCGTGCACCAGGGCCTCGCCGCCTGCCTCAAGGCCTTGAGTGCCGCGCGCCTCTTCAGCATCGAGACCGGCGGCGCGCGGCCCTACAGTGAGGCGACCTTCAGCGCGGGCGATGCGCTCCTCTTCGGTCCGGAGACCCGCGGACTCCCGGAGCAGGTGCTGTCGCTCGTGCCGCGCGCACGGCAGCTGGCGATCCCGATGCGCGCGCGCAATCGCAGCTTGAATCTCGCGAACGCGGTGGCACTGGTCGTCTACGAGGCGTGGCGGCAGAATGGCTTCGCCGGCGCGAACGCCGGCGCCGCGAGGTGACCATGACCGAGAATGTGCTGCTCGTCGACTACGAAAACATCGGCAAGCTCGATCTCGGCGCGATCCCCGACGGGGTGCGCGTGCCGTTCTTCTTCGGCGCGTCCCAGCGCACGGTGCCGACCGAGTTCCTGAAGGCGGCCCTGAAGCTCGGCGAGCGCTTCGTGCCCATCGACATCGAAGGCCAGGGCAAGAACGCGCTCGACTTCCACATCGCCTTCTATCTCGGCGAGTACCTGGCGCGCTCACCGATGACGGCCTGCGTCATTCTCTCGAAGGACAAGGGCTTTGATCCCCTGGTCCGTCATCTCAACCGCCGCGGCTTCGCAGTGCGCCGCGCCAACTCCATGGCCGAGGCGCTCGGTGCGCGGGGCGCACCCCAGGCGGCCCGCAGCCCCGGCGGCGGCCGCGCCGGTAGCGGCACCGGGCGGCAGGGCGGCGGCGGCCGCGCGGCAGCTCACCGGGGGCGCGCGCGCGGTGAGGGCGGATCGCTCAAGGATGAGGCCCTGAAGCTGCTGGCGGGGACGCAGAAGATCCGCCGCCCGCGCCGGCGCAAGGGCCTCATTGCCGTGCTGCACTCGCATTTCTCGCAGCAAACCCCGGAGAGCGAGCTGCAGCGCCTGGTCGATGAGCTGATCGCCGAGGGCACGCTCAGCGATACGAACGGCGCGATCACCTATCACTTCTGAGGCGCGGTCCCGTCGCGGTCGAGCGGGCTGCGCACGCCCCTGGCTCCCTTTGCCAGGACGTGGGTGTAGATCATGGTGGTCTTGAGGTCCGAGTGGCCGAGCAGCTCCTGCACGGTACGGATGTCGTAGCCGTCCTCGAGCAGGTGGGTCGCGAAGCAATGGCGCAGCGTATGGCAGCTGGCGGGCTGAGCCAGGCTCGCGCGCAGCACCGCTCCCTGCACGGCACGCTGAATGACCTTCTCGTGCAGGTGGTGCCGCAGCAGCTGCCCGGAGTACGGGTCGCGGCAGAGAGTCGCGGCGGGGAACAGGTACTGCCAGCCCCAGGCAGTGGCCGCGTGCGGGTACTTGCGCGCCAGTCCGCGGGGCAGAGTGACGCCGGGGCGTGCCCGGTGCCGCTCGTCCTCGTACCACGCACGCAGACGCTGCAGGTGCGCACGCAGCACCGTCTCGAGCGCGGCCGGCACCATGGTGACGCGATCCTTGCCGCCCTTGGCCTCGCGAACGATGAGCTCGCCGCGGTCCAACGCCAGATCCTTCACCCGCAGCCGCAGCCCCTCGGCGAGGCGCAGGCCACTGCCGTAGAGCAGGCTCGCGACAAGCCACGGCGTTCCGGAGAGCTGCGCCAGCAGCGAACTCACCTCGGCGCGGCTCAAGACCACCGGCAGGCGTTTCGGCTGGCACGCGCGGGTGATGTTTTCGAGCCACGGCAGGTCGATCCCGAGCACCTGGCGGTAGAGAAACAGCAGTGCCTGGAGCGCCTGGCTCTGCGTCGCAGCGCTCACCTTGCGGGCCACCGCCAGATGGGTCAAGAATCTCTCGACTTCGGGAGCGCCGAGCTCACGGGGATGCCGACGATCGTGAAACTCGACGTAACGCCGCAGCCAATGCAGATACGCCTGCTCGGTTCTGAGCGCGAGGTGACGCGTCCGCATCTTCTCGCGAGCCACGGCGAACAGTCCGGATTCCCTGTCCATAGGCCCCGTCCTCCTGACGTGCGACAACGCTGCCGCGATGCAGGAGCATGGAAGCATCCCGCGGGTTGCGGGTCGAGAGGAATATCCTTCGAGTGTGGGGCATTTCATCGCCCCGTTTCGGTCCTCTAAGTAATGGTCGAGCGGAGTACGCGTGCGGAATAGGATTTCGAGGGGTTTTCAGCGCGGCAAGTCGCCACTATCGTCTAAATGAAGTTAGAGCGCACTGTGCTGGTCGAGAACACCGAGTACTCCGGTAAGGCCCCAAGCGGCAAACTGCTAAACGGCGGTGTATTCCGCTATTGCCGCTTTGCGTCCTTTAACGAGGGAGGACACGTTGACGCGGGGTTTCTCCACTGTACCTTCGAGGGCCTTGACTGGTACTGGACGCTCTTCAACGGCTCAGTGTTTGTGGGCTGTACGTTCACTCAGTGCAAATTTCGTGGCGTGTCCTTTCCGGACTGCATCTTTGTTGAATGCCGCTTCGACAACTGTCAGTTTCTTGAGGACAACCTCAAAGGTACTTGTACCGCAGAGGGAGCTCGTGTCTATGCTTCGACCGCAACTAACTGCGTCGGTGAAGAAGTCCTCTTCGTTAAGGGTGCGCTCTAACAATCGCTGGAGGGGTCCGTGATGCGTGCTCTGTTTGGCTCCGCGGGCGCCTGGGGACAGTGTGCGCCCGCGTCGCCCGGCCGGCGCTTCTGCGCGGCCCCTCAACTTCACCGTTAGACGTCGGGCGAAAGACAGTGGCTTTCTTGGCGCACGACCATGATTGAGAAGACCACGTGCTAGGCGATCTCCTCAGCAGCGTGATCATTGGTTGGCGCTCGGCGCTCGTCCTTGCATGCGGCCTCGCTCTTGCTTGCTTGATAAGCTGGCTAAACTCTCCGAGGGGCGCTTCGGTTTGGGTATTTCTCGCGCTCTTACTTCTGTGCGCATCGGTAGGTTGGGGGTG
>DASPRP010000016.1:0-18260 GCA_035624385.1 Steroidobacteraceae bacterium
CGATGCGCTGCGGTTGCGCGGGCTTATACGCCGCTACTCCGACCACATCGGCTTCCCGGTGCGCATGCGCAACGAAGGCGAGGCATCGCTCGAGTACGAGGTGGTGAACCAGGCGAAGGCGCTGTGGACGCTGCCGCGGACCGAGATCAGCGACGAGGAATACAAGCAGTTCTACCAGTACGTCGCCCACGATTTCACCGACCCGCTCGCCTGGAGCCACAACAAGGTCGAGGGCAAGCGCGAATACATCAGCCTGCTGTATGTGCCGGGCCGGGCGCCTTTCGATCTGTGGCAGCGCGAGGGTGCGCGCGGACTGAAACTGTACGTGCGGCGCGTGTTCATCATGGACGACGCCGAGCAGTTCCTGCCGCTGTATCTGCGCTTCGTGAAGGGCGTGGTCGACTCGAGCGACCTGCCGCTGAACGTCTCGCGGGAGCTGCTGCAGCAGGAGCCGGAGGTCGAGGCGATCCGCTCGGGCCTCACCAAGCGCGTGCTCGACATGCTCGCCCGCCTCGCCAAGGACGAGCCGGAGAAATACGCCATCTTCTGGAAGGAGTTCGGCGCGGTGCTGAAGGAAGGCATCGCCCAGGACCAGGGCAATGAAGCCACACTCCTGCCGTTGCTGCGCTTCGCGAGCACCGCGGAAGGCCACAACACGCCGTCGGTGAGTCTCGCCGACTACGTCTCGCGCATGCAGCCCGGCCAGGAGCGCATCTATTACGTGATCGCCGAGTCGCTCGCCGCGGCCCGCGCCCATCCCGCCATCGAGCGCCTGAAGGAGCGCGGGCTCGAGGTGCTGCTGCTCTGCGAGCGCATCGATGAATGGGTGATGGGACAGCTCGAGAGCTTCGAGGGCAAGCGTTTCAAGGACGCCGCGCGCGGCGACCTCGAGCTCGGGGGTCTCGCGAGCGAGGCCGACAAGGCGCGTCACGACGCCGAGCTCAAGGAGAGCAAGGGCCTCCTCAAGCGCATCAAGGACGCACTCGGCGAGCGCGTGACGGAGGTGCGGGTCAGCGACCGCCTGAAGGAATCGCCGGCGCTGCTGGTGCTGGGCGAGCACGAGCTCGGCGAGCGGCTGCGGCGCATCCTGAGCGCCGCCGGCCAGAAGGTCCCCGAGGGCAAGCCTCTTCTCGAGGTGAACGTGACGCACCCGCTGGTGAAGTATCTCGACGGCCGCGCCGATCCCGGACAATTCGCCGAGCTCGCGCAGCTGCTCTACGAGCAGGCGCAGCTCGCTGAAGGGGCGGTGCTCGAGAATCCGCCGGACTTCGTGCTGCGCCTGAACCGCCTGCTGGTGAGGCTCGCCGCCCCGGGGTCCTGAGCCTCGATCAGCGCGCTTACAATGCGCGCATGGTGCTGAAACCTCCGCGCGCGGAGCGAGTGACGCTCGAGGGCCCCGCCGGCACGCTGCAGGCGCTCGTCGAGACACCGGTGACCGACCAGGGCGAGTCGCTCACCGTGCCGGCCTTCGCCGTGGTGTGCCATCCGCATCCCCTGTTCGGCGGCACCATGGACAACAAGGTCGTGTATACGGTCGCGCGCGCCTGCGAGCAGCGCGCGGCGCCGGCCATCCGCTTCAATTTCCGCGGCGTGGGCGGCAGCCGCGGCGCCTACGACGAGGGACGTGGCGAGAGCGACGACGCGCTCGCCGTCATCGCCTGGGGCCGGCAGCGCTGGCCGCAGGCGCCGCTGTGGCTCGCGGGCTTCTCCTTCGGCGGCGCGGTGGCGCTGCGCATCGCGGCGCTCGCGGGCCCGGAGCGCCTGATACTGGTGGCGCCCGGGATCACGCGCCTCGAGCGCGCCGACTTCGGGCCCGCGCGCGCGGCGCAGCCGGCGTGTCCGTGGCTCATCGTCCAGGGCGATGAGGACGATGTCGTGCCCGCGCCGGCGGTGCTCGCCTGGACGGCGGCACGCGAGCCCCTTCCCGGCGCGCCGCGTCCCGAAGTGCGCGTGCTGCCGGGCGCGGGCCACTTCTTCCACGGACGCCTCAACGAGCTGCGCGAGGCAGTACTCGCCTTCGTGCCCTGAAAAGCGAAAGCCCGGGCGGAGCTCTTGCTTCCGCCCGGGCCTCTCACCCCCGCTGCGCGCGGGAAAGCCCGTGATTTACGAGTTGACCATCGCCTTGAGGCTCTTCAGCGGCAGGCAGCGAACCTTCTTGCTCGCCGGCTTGGCCTTGAACATCATCTTCTCGCCGGTGAACGGGTTGACGCCTTCGCGGGCCTTGGTGGCCGGCTTCTTCACGACCTTCATCTTCAACAGCCCGGGCAGGGTGAACAGGCCATTGCCGCGCAGGCTCTTCTTGATCACGCCCCCGAGCGAATCGAAGACGCCTCCGACCTGCTTGCGGGACAGCCCAGTCTCCTTGGAGATGTGTGTCAGGACTTCCGACTTCGTCGGTGCGCCACCCTTTTTCGCCATTTTGTCGTACTCCTCGAGGATTTTGGTTGGGTACCACGCGCGCCGTTTGCCGCCGCGCGAAGAGAATCGGCGCGGAAAATAGCACATGCGCGCGCTTTGGCAAGCGGTTTCTTCTCGTCGCTGTTCGTGAAATGCCTTTTTTCTTAGGGTTTCCCGGCGCACGCGCGCACCGTAACGGCGTGCATGCGGGCTCCACGATGCTGCGATTCCCGATGCGAAGTGCGCGCTAAGCGCGTGTTCCGTCAGCGTGGATGCTGCGCGTCAGCGAATCAGGATGAGGATCGCCTGGATGGCGATGGTCGCCCAGAGCGGCGAGAAGTCGAGACCCGCGATCGGCGGAATGATGCGGCGGAAGGGTCGCAGCACCGGCTCGCACAGCGAGGTGAGCAGCGACTGCAGGGGGGAATAGCCGCCGGGGGCGATGAAGCTGAGGAGCCAGTAGATGAGGATCGCGTAGCAGTAGGTCCAGAGCAGCGTATGCGCGATCTCGAGCGCGAGCGCGTCCAGCCAGGTGAGCCAGTCGGGCAGCCCCGCGCCGTGCAGCGCCGAGAGGACCGCGACCTCGATGCCCGCGACCAGGATGACCGCCACGACCGAGGCGGTATCCACCTTGCCGATCGGCGGCAGCACGCGCCGCAGCGGCACGATGAACGGGTTGGTGAGCTGCACGACCGCCTGGGCCAGCGGGTTGCGGAAGTCGGCGCGCGTCAGCTGCAGCAAGAGGCGCGCCAGCACCACGAACAGCGCCAGCGACATCAGCGTCTCGACGATGTAGATGACGGCGCTCATGGAAGGGTGCTCACGAGCGGTATTCGGCCGCGGCGCCGAGCTCGCGGCCGCGGCGGGTGGCGGCCTGGAGAGCGCGTGCGACCGTCCCCCTGAGGTCGGCGGATGCAAACACCCCGAGCGCGGCTTCGGTCGTGCCCCCCTTGGAGGTCACCTCGGCTCGCAGCCGCGCGAGGTCCGCATCGGCCGCCGCGGCCATGAGACCCGCGCCGTGGAGCGTGGCGGCGGCGAGCCGCTTCGCGACGGGTTCTGCGAGCCCCAGTCCCGCGCCTGCCTCGGCCATGAGCTCGGCGAGCAGGAAAAAATACGCCGGCCCGCTCCCCGAGAGCGCGGTGACGACGTCCAGGAGATCCTCCGTGCTCACCCAGACGAGCTCACCCACGGCGCGCGCGATGCCCTCGGCGGCTGCACGCAGCCCGCTGCCGACGGATGGCGGGGCGTAGAGCGCGGTGACCCCGGCGCCGAGCAGCGCCGGGCGGTTGGGCATGGCGCGCGCCACCGGCACCCCGGCGCCGCACCAGGCCTCGAGGGAGCTGATGCGCACTCCCGCGGCCACCGACAGCAGGAGCGGCCGCTGCGCGCGCAGCAGCGGGCCGAGCTCGGTGACGACTGCTGCCGCCTGCTGCGGCTTCACCGCGAGGACGACGACCGCGGCCCCGTCGATCGCGCGGGTGTTCTCAGCGCTCGCACTCACCCCGAGCTCGCGCTCGAGCGCGCGGCGGGCGGCTGCGGAAGCCTCGCCGACGCGGATCTGCGCCGGAGGCGTGCCGGCGCGCACGAGGCCGCTGATCAGAGCGCGGCCCATGTTGCCGCCACCGAGTACGGCGAGGGGCTGGTCGGGCATGGCGGGATTATAGGGGCACTCGGTCCCAGGGCACTCAGCTAAGGCCGCGCGCCGAACAGCGCGGTTCCCACGCGCACGATCGTCGCGCCTTCCTCGATCGCGGCCTCGAAGTCGCCGCTCATTCCCATCGAGAGCGTGTCGAGCCCGGCGCCAGCTGCGTTGAGCTCCGTGTACGCCTGCCGCAACTCGCGGAACCAGGTGTGCTGGCGCGCCGCCTGCGACTCCTCGGGTGGGATGCACATGAGGCCGCGGAGCTTCAGGCGCGGGAGCCGCGCCACCGCGCGCGCGAGCTCGGCGAGCTCGCCCCGTGCGACCCCGCCCTTGCCGGCTTCGTCCCCGAGGCGGACCTGCAGGCAGACATTGAGCGCCGCGGCATCCTGGGGGCGCTGCTCGGAGAGCCGCGCAGCGATCTTCAGGCGGTCCACCGCGTGCACCCAGGCGAAGCGTTCCGCGATCGCTCGGGTCTTGTTGGCCTGGATCCTGCCCACGAAATGCCAGGTAAGCTGGCGATCCCGCAGCGCATCAAGCTTCCGGAGCGCTTCCTGCAGGTAGCTCTCGCCGAAGTGCTCGAGCCCGCAGTCGGCGGCCGCGCGCACCACCTCGGGCGGCTGGGCCTTGGTCACGGCAAGGAGTGTGACCGAGTGCGCACTCCGGCCGGCCCGGGCGGCCGCCTGCGCGATGCGCTCCTGCACGGCGCGAACGCGCTCGGGTAAATTCTGCGGACCCCGTAACATATTGGACGTGTGACCCCTCCGCTATACTGCCGCCGCTCAGGCGCGCCCTTTATTTGTCGCTTTGCACCGCGCCGGAGGCGCCGTTCCAGGGAGCATCAATGGCCGTCGACATCGCGCAACTCCTGGCGTTTGCCGTCAAAAACAACGCCTCGGACCTGCATCTGTCCTCGGGGGTGCCGCCGATGATCCGCGTCGACGGCGATATGAAGCGCATCAACATGCCGCCGCTGTCGCACAAGGAAGTGCACTCCATGGTGTACGACATCATGAACGACAAGCAGCGCAAGGCCTATGAGGAGTTCTTCGAGACCGACTTCTCGTTCGAGATTCCAAAGCTGGCGCGCTTCCGCGTCAACGCCTTCAACCAGAACCGCGGCGCGGGCGCGGTGTTCCGCAACATTCCCTCGGTAATTCTCTCGCTGGATGACCTGAACGCGCCGAAGATCTTCCGCGACCTGTGCATGCTGCCGCGCGGACTGGTGCTGGTCACCGGTCCCACGGGCTCCGGAAAGTCGACCACACTGGCCGGCATGGTCAACCACTGCAACGACAACCGGCCCGACCACATCATCACCATCGAGGACCCGATCGAGTTCGTGCACGAGTCGAAGCGCTGCCTGGTCAACCAGCGCGAGGTGCACCGCGACACGCTCGGCTTCAGCGAGGCGCTGCGCTCGGCGCTGCGCGAGGACCCCGACGTCATTCTGGTCGGCGAAATGCGCGACCTGGAGACCATCCGCCTGGCGCTCACCGCCGCCGAGACCGGTCACCTGGTCTTCGGGACGCTCCATACCAGCTCTGCCGCCAAGACCATCGACCGCATCGTCGACGTGTTCCCCGGCGAGGAGAAGGACATGGTGCGCTCGATGCTCTCGGAATCGCTGCGCGCGGTCATCTCGCAGACGCTGCTGAAGAAGGTCGGCGGCGGCCGCGTGGCGGCCCACGAGATCATGATCGGCACGCCGGCGATCCGTAACCTGATCCGCGAGGGCAAGATCGCGCAGATGTACTCGTCGATCCAGACCGGTGGCGCACAAGGCATGCAGACGCTCGACCAGTGCCTCTCCGACCTCGTCACCAAGGGACAGGTCAGCAAGGAAGAGGCGCGCTACAAGGCGCAGAACAAGGATGCGCTCTAGGCGCTGCGCGCCGGACTCGACCGGGTTCGCCCAGAAGGCGAAGCCGGAGCATGATGCGAAGACTTGAAGGGCAAGGGACCATAGCAGGTAGACATCAATGGACCGCGATCAGGCCATCAAGCTGATGCAGGATCTGCTGCGCCGGGTTACGGAGCGCAAGGCCTCGGACCTGTTCATCACCGCCGGCTTCCCGCCGGCCATCAAGATTGACGGCGAGATCCGTCCGCAGTCCGAGCGCGCGCTCACCGCCGAGCAGTCGGCGACGCTGGTGCGCGCCATCATGAACGACCGCCAGACCAAGGAATTCGACGCCACCAAGGAGTGCAACTTCGCGATCGCACCGCCCGGCATCGGGCGCTTCCGCGTCAGCGCCTTCGTGCAGCAGGCCGCCATCGGCTGCGTCATCCGCCTCATCAACGCCAAGATCCCGACCTTCGAGGAGCTCGACCTGCCGCCGATCCTCAAGGAGGTCGTGCTGTCGAAGCGCGGGCTGGTCATCATCGTCGGCGGCACCGGCTCGGGTAAGTCGACCACGCTCGCCGCGATGGTCGGCTACCGCAACGAGAAGACGCGCGGCCACATCGTCACCATCGAGGACCCGGTAGAGTACGTGCACACCCACAAGGGCTGCGTGATCACGCACCGCGAGGTGGGCGTCGACACGGAGTCGTGGCACAACGCGCTGAAGAACACCCTGCGTCAGGCGCCGGACGTGATCCTGATCGGCGAGATCCGCGACCGCGACACCATGGAATACGGCATCCAGTTCTCCGAGACCGGCCACCTGGTGCTGGCGACGCTGCACGCCAACAGCGCCAACCAGGCGCTCGACCGCATCATCAACTTCTTCCCCGACGAGCGCCGCGATCAGTTGCTCATGGACTTGTCGCTCAACATCCGCGCCATGGTGTCGCAGCGCCTGATCCCGCGCGAGGCGGGCACCGGGCGCATCGCCGCCATGGAGATCATGCTGAATTCCCCGCTCATCCAGGACCTGATCTTCAAGGGCGAGGTCGCCAAGATCAAGGAAGTGATGTCGCGCTCGACAAGGCTCGGCATGAAGACCTTCGACCAGGCGCTGTTCGAGATGTACGAGACCGGCTTCATCTCCTACGAGGATGCGCTGCGCAACGCCGACTCGAAGAACGAGCTGCGGCTGCGCATCAAGCTCGAGGGCAAGCGCGAGGTGAAGACGGTCGAGGACGGCGCCGCGCTGCAGGTCGTCGAGGAAGAGCACGGGCGCAGCATCTGATGGCCAAGGAGGCGAAGGCACCGTCCCTGGAGACCACGACGGGGACGCAGGCGGCGCTCACCGGCGCCGAGGCACTGGCGGCCGTCACCGCCAGCGCCGGACATCCGACCCTCAACACCAAGCCGCTCTTCAAGCTGATGGTGGAGAAGAAGGCCTCGGACCTGTTCTTCACCTCCAACGCGCCCATCAAGATCAAGATCGAGGGACAGATTCTGCCGGTGAACCGCCAGGTGCTGACCCCCGAGACGGTCAAGCAGACCGCCCTGGCGCTCATGACCGCGGAGCAGCGCGAGTACTTCACGCGCGAGTTCGAGCTCGACTTCGCGGTCTCCGAGCCCGGGCTCGGACGCTTCCGCGTCAACGTGTTCCTGCAGCGCGGCTACCCGGCGATGGTGATGCGCTACATCACCGCCGACATGCCCAGGCTCGATGCGCTCGGCCTTCCCGAGGTATGCGCCGAGCTGGTGCTGCTGAAGCGCGGGCTCGTCCTGATGGTGGGCGCCACCGGCTCCGGCAAGTCCACCACGCTCGCGGCGATGATCAACCACCGCAACGAGAACTCCTCCGATCACATCGTCACCATCGAGGATCCGCTCGAGTTCCTGCACACCAACAAGCGCTCGATCGTCAACCAGCGCGAGGTGGGGCTCGACACCAAGTCCTACGCCCGCGCACTGCGCGGCGTGGTGCGCGCCGCGCCCGACGTGATCCTGATCGGCGAGATCCGCGACCGCGAGAGCATGGAGGCGGCCATCAACCTCGCCGGCACCGGTCACCTGGTGCTGGCCACCATGCACGCCAACAACTGCGCCGAGTCGCTCGACCGCATCATCAACATGTTCCCGCGCGAGCAGCACAACCAGATCTTCCTCGACCTGTCGCAGTACCTGCGCGCCATCATGGCGCAGCGTCTGATCATCGGAGTCGACAACAAGCGGCTCGCCGCGCTCGAGGTGATGATCAACACACCGCACATCCAGACGCTGGTGAAGAAGGGCGACGTGGTGGCGATCAAGGAGGCCATCAACGCCTCGAGCGAGCGCGGCATCCAGAGCTTCGACCTGGCGCTCTTCAATCTCTACCGGGCGGGGCGCGTGCCGCTCGAGGAGGCCCTCACCAACGCCGACTCGCGCGCCAACCTCGAGGCGAAGATCAACTTCGGCTGAAGCGCACTCCCCGGAGAGGCGCCGCCGTGCGTGCCCCGTCCCGCGGGGCCGTTGCGATGGCGTGCCGCCGCTCCGTGAGCCTGCCGTAAGCGAGCTGTAAGTGCGCCGTCCGCCGCGGGCCTCAGGCTTGCCTTCCGACGGAGGGCTACGGCCATGCAAGCGCGACCACAGAGCAGATTCGGCAGCCGGCGGCTGTCCACGATCATCGGGGCGGCGGCCCTCGCCTCGTGCGGCAGCGATGGGTTCGGCTGCGGTGAGCTCGGCGTCGGCCCATGCGGACCCCCGGTGCAGATCGAGGTCACGATCGACGTCGCGGCTGCGGATTTCAACGGTGACGGGCGGCCGGACGTCGCGCTTGCCGTCGACGAGGGAGCCAACACCCCGGGCGTAGCCGCGGTGTACGAGCACGGCCCTGCGAGCGGCCAGGGATACCTCTCGAGAGTCGACTACCCGGCCGGCGTCAGCTTCCCCTCGCGCATGGTCGCTGCCGATCTCGACGGTGACGGGCGACCCGATCTGCTCCTGCTGACGTCGGAGTCCGCGAGCAGCATGGTCGCCGTGCTGCTCAACAGCTCCGGCAAGCCCGGCAGCTTCGGCGCCCCGCAGCTGCTCAGCGTGCCCTTTGCAAACGATGTGGCGGTGGCCGATCTCGACGGGGACGGCCGGTCTGACCTCATCATCGCCGGCAGCACGCTGATGGTCGCGCTGCAGAATGCGGGCGCGCCCGGGACCTTCGCCGCGCCCGCGACGCTCTATTCGGGGAGCGGCGCGGGTTTCGTCGCGGTCGCCGTCGGCGATCTCGACGGCGACGGCTCGCCGGAGGTGGCGGTCGCCGACGAGCTGGGAGTCAGCGTGCTCTTTCTGGCTCCGGGAGCGGCCACTCCGGCCGTGGCGAGCGCTGCGCGCATCTACAGTAACGCGGTCCCGGGCCCCAACACCGGCCAGAATGCGGTGGCGATTGCCGACGTCGATGGGGACGGGCGCAACGACCTGGTGGTCGTCGATCCGGTGAATTCCGAGGTCGCGGTGATTCTGCAGAGTCACACCACGCCCGGGCAGTTCCTGCCGCCGGTCCGCTATCCGCTGCCCGCCGGCGACGGCTTGAACCGCCTCGTCGTCACTGATCTGAGCGGCAAGGGCGCGCCTCCCGGCATCGTGATCGCGGCGAGCGATGCGGTGCTCGTATACCTGCAGAACCCCGCACGGCCGGGAAGCTTCGGCGCCGCGGTGAGCTACCCGGTGCCGATCGGCGCTGACGGCGTCGCGGTGGTCGACGTCGACGGCGACGGTTTTCCGGACATTGTCACCAGTTCGGGCGCCACCGTTCCCTCATTCGGAGCGCTCCCCGCGCCGGGCGTGCTCTATCAGGATCCCTCCAGCCCCGGGCACTTCCTGGCGGTGCAGGACCTGCGGATCACGTGATCAAAACACCGCGTAGGCGTCGAACACCGGCCCGTCGACGCACACGCGCTTCATCGCCGGGCCCTCGGGCGTGCGCACCTCGACCGCGCAGCCGGCGCAGCCGCCGACCGCACACGCCATGAATTCCTCGAGCGACACCTGGCAGGGCACTTGATGGCGCCGCGCCACCTGGGCGGTCACCTCCAGCATCGGCGTCGGCCCGCAGGCGAAGATCTCCACCTCGGAGAGCTCCTTCGGGCCAAGGGACTTCAGCCACGCGTCCGCGAGCTGCGTCACGAAACCCGGGAAGCAGCCCGGGAAGTCCGCTCGGCTCGCGAGCCGGCTGGGCACGCCCCACTCATCGAGCAGCGGCATGCAGGCGATCGTGCCCTCCGGGATACCCGGAACGATGAGCGTCGAGGGGCGGGTACGGAACGGGAACGGGATCTCCGATCCCATGAGGACCAGCGGCCTCCAGGCGGCCGCGGCGCCCGTGGCGCGGGCCGCCTCGTGCAGCCGCTCGGCGAGGAACACCATCGGCGGGATGCCGACGCCGCCGCCGACGAGCAGCGTGCGCGGCCGCTCGGGGTGGGCGCTGAAGGGGCGTCCGATGGGGCCGAGCACGCTGAGTGTATCACCGGCCTTGCGCGCGGCGAGCGCGCGCAGGCCGCGTCCCTCCACCTTGTAGAGGATCTCGATCCAGCCGGCAGCTGCGTCAGAGCGCATGATCGACAGCGGCCGTCGCATCGGGATGGCCGCATCGCAGGTCAGATGCGCGAAGCTGCCGGGCTCGGCATGCGCGGCGCACTTCGGCGCGGCGAGCCGCAGCACGAATTGCTCGCCCTCGTACGCCAGCTGGGAGATGACGCGCGCCTGCTCGAGGAAGATGGTGCCGCGCGCCGCGGAGCTCATGTGCGCCCGCCGGCCAGGACCTCGGCCAGCACCGCCATGCGCACCGCGACACCGTTGCGCACCTGGTCGCGGATCACGGACTGAGGGCCGTCGGCCACCTCCGAGGCGATCTCGATGCCGCGGTTCATCGGCTGCGGATGCATCACGATGGCGTCGGGACGCGCGAGAGCGAGGCGCTCGGCGGTGAGGCCCCAGGCGGTGAAGTACTTGTCGCCGTCCGGCATGTCGGCATCGCCGAAGCGTTCCTTCTGGATACGCAGCATCATGATGACGTCCGCACCCCTGAGGCCCTCGGCGAGCTTCTTGTAGCGGATGCAGCCCTCGAACTCATCCGCCGCCGGCATCAGGGCGACCGGGCCGATGATGCGCAGATCCGCGACGCCGAGCGCACGCAGCGCGTGCCACGCCGAGCGCGCCACGCGCGAGTGACGGATATCGCCCACGATCGCGACCGCGAGGCCGGCGAAGCGCTGCTTGCGCTGGTAGATGGTGAGCGCATCGAGGAGTCCCTGCGTCGGATGCGACACGTGCGCCTCGCCCGCCGAGAGTACGCTCACGTGCGGCGCCACATGAGCGGCCACCAGCTCCGGGACGCCCGCCTCGGCGTCGCGGATCACGAGCGCGTCCACGTGCACCGCCTGCAGCGTATACACGGTGTCGAGCATGCTCTCGCCCTTGACGCGCGAGGAGAGCTGTACCTCGAGGTTGACGACCTCGGCGCCGAGGCGCTTGGCGGCGAGCTCGAAGCTGACGCGCGTGCGGGTCGAAGGCTCGGTGAAGAGATTGGCGACGGTGAAACCGGCGAGCGCCGCGCTGCGCGGCGGCCGCTCGCCGAGCGGCCGCACGAAGGTCTGTGCGCGGTCGAGCAGACGCTCGATCTGCCCGCGCGAGAGCGTCTCGAGCGTGAGCAGGTGGCGGAGCGAGCCGTCGGGCCGCAGCTGTTCAGTCATTACTTCCCCTCACCGGCGAACCAGCGCGCGAGAATCACCGCCGCGGCTGCGCTGTCGACGTCCGTGCGCCTGAGGCGCCTTCGGCGCTCGCCACTCGCGCGCTGCGCCTTCAGCCGCGCGCTCGCCTCGAGAGAGGAGAAGCGCTCGTCGACCAGGTGGACGGGTAGTGCGAAGCGGCGTTCGAGCTCGGCGGCGAAGCGGCGCGCCGCCTGGGCGAGCGCCCCCTCGCTCCCATCGTCATTATACGGGGCGCCGACCACCAGCCGTGCCGGCGCGAGGGCGCGCACCTCGCGCTCGATCGCCGGCCAGTCGGGCCCGGAGGCGCCGGCCGACACGGCCGGCCGCGGCGCGGCACCGCGCGTCAGCGTATCGCCGGAGGCGATGCCGATACGTCTGAGTCCGAAGTCGAAGGCGAGGACGGTATGGGCTGCCGTCATGCCCGCAGCGGTGGGTGGGCGAGGCGCCAAGGGCCGCGCTCAGGCATGACCCGCCTCGTGGCTCAACCGATCGACATCGATGCCCATCAGCCGCCAGGCCCCCGCCCAGCGCTCTTCGAAGGGCAGCTCGAACACGACCCGGGCATCCACGGGCATCGATGCCCAGGCATTCTCCTTCAGCTCGCGCTCGAGCTGTCCGGACTCCCAGCCGGCGTAGCCGAGCGCGATGAAGGCGTCCGAGGGACCTTCGCCGCGCGCCATGGCCGCCAGCACGTCGCGCGAGGTCGTCACCTGGATCGTATCGGAGACCTTGTGGGTGTGGTCCCACTCCCCGCCGGGCCGGTGCAGGACGAAGCCGCGGTCGGTGTGCACCGGGCCGCCGCGCAGGACCGGCTGCTCGCCGATGTGCTCGGTCGAGGCCTCGAGCTTCATCTGCGAGAGCACGTCCGAGAGCTTCATCGGCAGCGGCTTGTTGAGCACGATCCCGAGCGCGCCCTTGTCGGTGTGCTCGCAGATCAGCGCCACCGTCTGGGCGAAGTTCGGATCGTTGAGCTGCGGCATGGCGATCAGCAGATGATTGGTGAGGCTCCCGGGGGCGCCGTCGGTGAAGACCGGGGAAGAGCTGCGAGGCTCGCTTTCCGAGCCGCCCTCGGAAGGCGTGGCGCCGCCGCTCGATGCTTGCTTGCGGACCATGGCCCAAGTATGGGCACGGCCGCCCCGAGTCTCAAGGAACCGTGGATACGGAGCCGCGCTGCGCACGGCCACCCACGAACTGCCATTCGTAGGCAAAACGCAACACGCTATGCTCGGCGGCAAGCTCGGGGGGGAACGGATCGAAGGGGCTTGCGAGCTTCAGGATCGCGAGGGCCGCCTGGTCGAGCTCGGGGTTGCCGCTCGAGCGGCGGATGACGGCGCGGTCGAGAGTGCCGTCGGCGGCGATCCCGACCTCGAGGACCGGGCTCGCGGTACCCAGGGCCGTGCGGGCGGCGGCCGGGAAATTCAGCGTGCCGATGCGCTCGACCTTGCGCCGCCAGGCATCGAGATAGGGCGCAAGTGAGGTGGCGCGGGTATCGGCCGTGACCCAGAGCTCGTCGCGCTTCGGACCCGTGAGCTGCGCGGGACCCGGCTCGTCCGGGCCCGGCTGGGCGGCGGGCGGCTCGTCGACGAGCAGCGGCCGATTGCGCTGGGAGCCGGTAGTCCCGGCATCGGCGAGATAGCGCACGTCGGTCACCCAGGCGGTGGTGGCGAGGACGCGGTCGGCCTCGGCGCCCTTCATGTCGCCGCGGCTCGCGAGCGAGTCGCCCTGCGGGGATCCCGGGTGCTTCAGGGCGGGGAGTGCGCTCGGCGGGCTGTGGGGCGCCGCCGGCTCGCGTGTATTGCCGGAGCCGAGCTGGGTGCGCTGCGCGAGGTACCTGGCGGCTGCGTTCGCCGACGCCTCGGGCAGCTCATCCGAGACCAGGAGCACTTTGAGCCCTGGCGCGCCGCTGTCATCGCCCGCCTCGGCGTTGAAGGTGATGCCGAGGATCACGAGCCCGTGAAGCAGGCCGACGAAGAACACCATGGCCAGCAGGCGGTCCCACGCCGGCGGTCGCCCCTCACGCAGTGCCAGTGCCCGGCGTGCCATGGGCTCTAAGCGCTCCGGCGCGGCGCGGCCTCCAGGCGCCGCCCGATCGCCTCGATCAGCAGCGCGCCGATGTCGGTGCCGAACTGCTTGTCGAGCTCGCGGATCCCCGTGGGGCTCGTCACGTTGATCTCCGTGACGTAGCCGCCGATCACATCGAGGCCGACGAACATCATGCCCCGAGCGGCCATCGGCGGTCCGATCTCGCGCGAGAGCCAGCGATCGCGGTCGTTGAGCGGCCGGCCGACGCCCCGGGCGCCGGCGGCAAGATTGCCGCGGTGATCCTCGCCCGCCGGCATGCGGGCGAGCGCATAAGGCGCCGGCTCACCGTCGACGAGCAGCACCCGTGAATCGCCCGAGGTCGCGATCTCGGGCAGATACCGCTGCACGATCGCGAAGCGCTGCCCGTAGTGGGTGAGCGTCTCGAAGACGACGCGCGCATTGGGGTCGCCGTGCTTGAGTACGAAGATCGAGCGTCCGCCCATGCCCTCGAGCGGCTTGACGACGATGTGCCCGTGCTCGCGCAGGAACGCCCCCATGCCGGTCATGTCGCGCGTCACCAGCGTCGGGGCGCAGCACTGCGGAAACCACGCGGTGTAGACCTTCTCGTTCATGTCGCGCAGCCCCTGGGGCCGGTTGACCACCAGCACCCCTTGGTCCTCGGCGCGCTCGAGGATGTAGGTGCTGTAGATGTACTCGGTGTCGAACGGCGGGTCCTTGCGCATCAGGATGCAGTCGAGCCGGCTGAGGGGCTCGGTGACCGGCTCGCCGAGGCTGTACCAGCCCCTGGGATCGGCCCGTACGGTGAGCGGCCGGGTGCTTCCGAAGGCGATGCCGTCGCGCAGCATGAGATCGCCCTGCTCCAGGTAGCTCAACGCGTAGCCGCGCTGCTGCGCGGCGAGCAGCATCGCGAGCGTCGAATCCTTCGCGTAGGCGATGGCCCCGATCGGATCCATCACCACGCCGAGTCGTCTGGCCGTGCTCATCGGGGGCCGATTATGCTCAGGGCGGCGTGAATATGTCTGCCCCGGGCTTGGTGCGCCGGCGGCGGCGCCCTCCGATCTTCGAAAAACGTGACGTGCATGGCATAGCGGGGGGTATACCGATATGTTAAAACCGCCTGCGCTTGCCTCAGCGTTAAGGGGCCCGTGAAACTACGGACGCTTGTCTGGACGGCGCGCCGCCGGTGGCTGTTCCAACCTGATTTCGTGGCGTACTTTCGCGGCGATTCTCTAGGCCGCCATGCCTCGCCGGCGTGGCCTGTGAAGGAAGGAGTTGCCTGAGCGTGACCGGCAGCAACGCGAAGCTCCAGGGACTGAAAGTACTGGTCATCGACGACAGCAAGACGATCCGGCGCACCGCCGAGACGCTGCTGGCCAAGGAAGGTTGCGAGGTATTCACGGCGATCGACGGCTTCGACGCCCTCGCCAAGATCGCCGACCACCAGCCCGATATCGTATTCGTCGACATCATGATGCCGCGCCTGGACGGCTACCAGACCTGCTCGCTCATCAAACACAACAAGGTCTTCCGCGCCATCCCGGTGATCATGTTGTCCTCGAAGGACGGACTGTTCGACCGCGCGCGCGGCCGGATCGTCGGCTCCGAGCACTACCTCACCAAGCCCTTCACCAAGGACGAGCTGCTCTCCGCGATCGAGACTCATATCGGGAGATGATGGCCATGCCCCTGATCCTGATCGTCGACGACTCACCAACCGAAGTGCACGTCATGCAGAAGGCGCTGGAGAAGCACGGCTACCGCACGGCGGCCGCGGCCGACGGCGCCGAGGGAGTGCGGCTCGCGCGCGAGATGAGTCCCGACCTGATCTTCATGGATATCGTCATGCCCGGCATGAACGGCTACCAGGCCACGCGTGCGCTGGCGAACGATCCGCGCACCCGCACCATCCCCATCATCATGGTCACCTCCAAGGGCCAGGAGACCGATCGCATCTGGGGCCTGCGCCAGGGCGCGGTCGACTACATGGTGAAGCCCGTCTCGCCCGACCAGCTGGTCGCCAAGGCCCAGGCGACCCTGTCCGCGTGAACCGCGCGCTGGTCGCGTGTCCTCAAAAAGATCCTAGCGCCCATGCCCGAGCCGGTAAGCAGCAGCGAGATTGATCTGAAGTCCCTCAGGGACCGGCCGTTCGAGCTGCTCGCCGAGCTCGAGCGCCGCGGACGTGCGGTCTCGGCGCAGGTGAACGAGCAGGCCGCCACGGGACGCGAGTGGGTCGGGGTCGCGCTGCGCATGGCCGGGGACCTGTACCTGGTGGCGCGCGAGGAGACCCGCGAGGTCCTCGGCGTCCCGAACGCGACGACGCGCGTGCCGGGCGCCAAGCCCTGGATCCGCGGGCTCGCCAACGTACGCGGGCAACTGCTGCCGATCGTCGACCTGCGGCAGTTCCTCGGCAGCGGGGTCACCCCCGTCACGCGCAACACCCGCGTGCTGGTGGTGAATCATCGCGAGATTCCCGCGGGACTCCTGGTGGATGAGGTGCTCGGCTTCCGCCGCTTCGCCGAGAGCGAGTTCTCCGGGGATGCGCCGCCGACCGTGGCGCGCTGCGAGCGCTATCTCGCGGGCGCCTTCCGCCACGCCCAGGAGCAGTGGCCGGTGCTCTCGCTGCGCTCGGTGCTCGAGAGCGCGGCGTTCGCGGAGGCGGCGGCATGAGCCTGATCCCGCTGCTCATCCTCGCGGCGCTGCTGGTCGCCGGCGGCGGAGCCGCCGACTACCTGCTCTACCCGCCGACCAGGGCTCCGCTCTCGTGGGCGCCGCTGATCCTCGCGGCCGCGGCGTTCGTCGCGCTGCTCATCGCCCTCATCGTGGCGCTGCGCACGGGGCGCACGGTCGAGCGGCAGCGCGCCTCGGCCGATGCCCGGCTGCAGGAGAACGACCGCAACCAGCAGGCGATCCTGCGGCTGCTCGATGAGCTCTCGAGCCTCGCCGACGGGGATCTCACCGTGCAGGCGACCGTCACCGAGGACATCACCGGTGCGATCGCGGACTCGATCAACTACGCGGTCGACGCGCTGCGCGGCCTCGTGACCACCATCAACGCCTCCGCGATCCAGCTCGATTCGGCCACGCGCCAGACGCAGGCGCTGTCGCAGCACCTCGCGAAGGCGTCGGGGGCCCAGTCTAAGCAGATCGCCTCTGCCACCGAGTCCGCGGCCAGCATGGCCGGCTCGGTCGAGGAGGTCTCGGGCAACGCCGAGCGGGCCTCGGACGTCGCACGCCACTCCGTCGAGGTGGCCCACAAGGGCGGCGATGCCGTGCGCCGCACCATCGACGGCATGAACACCATCCGCGAGACAATTCAGGAGACCAGCAAGCGCATCAAGCGCCTCGGCGAGAGCAGCCAGGAGATCGGCAACATCGTCGAGCTGATCAACGACATCGCCGAGCAGACCAACATCCTGGCGCTCAACGCCTCGATCCAGTCCTCGATGGCGGGCGATGCCGGGCGCGGCTTCGCCGTGGTGGCGGACGAGGTGCAGCGGCTCGCCGAGCGCGCCGCCAACGCCACCAAGCAGATCGAGGTGCTGGTGCGCACCATCCAGACGGACACCAACGAGGCGGTCGTCTCCATGGAGCGCAGCACCACCGACGTCGTGGGCGGCGCGCTGCTCGCCGAGAACGCCGGCGCCTCCCTCGAGGAGATCGAGCAGGTGTCGAACCAGATCGCGAGCCTGGTGCAGAACATTTCCTCGAGCGCGCGCGCCCAGACGAGCGCGGCGCAGGGGATCGCCCGCAACATGCAGGTGTTGAAGGAGATCAGCGCGCAGACGGCGGAATCCACCAACGCCACCTCGGTTGCGATCGCCAAGCTCGCGGAGCTGTCGGCCGGGCTGCGCAAGTCGGCGGCGGGCTTCCGCCTGCCGGGGAGCGGCGCCGCCGGCAGCAGCGTGCGCCTGAAGAAGCTCGAGGAGAGCACGCTCACCACCGCCAAGCTGCGGCAGATCTCCGCGCTCGGCGGCTCCTGAAGCTGACGAAACCTCAGCTCATGCCCGAAATCGCCTCCCAGACACTCGAGCTCGTCGGCCGCGAGATCACCGCCACGCTCACCGAGGCGCGCGGCGCGCTCGAGAACTACGTCGAGCAGCCCGAGAACGTACCGCTGCTCGAGCGCTGCGCGCAGGACCTGCACCAGGTGCAGGGCGTGCTGCGGGTGCTGGAGATCTACGGTGCGGCACTGCTCGCCGAGGAGATGGAGCAGGTGGCGCACTACCTGCTCGCCACGGTCAGCGAGCGCAAGGGCCAGGCGGAGAGTCTGGACGCGCTGATGCGCGCCATGGTGCAGCTGCCGAGCTATCTCGACCGGGTGCTGGCCGGCGGCCGCGACCTGGCGCTGGTACTGCTGCCGCTGCTCAACGACCTGCGGGCGGTGCGCGGCCATGCGCTGCTCTCCGAGGGCACGCTGCTGCTCTTGAACCTCAAGTCCGACAAGCAGGCGCAGCCGCAGCCGGCCACCGCGGGCGAGCCGCCGCTGACCGTGGAGCAGTGGGCGCGGCGCCTGCGGGCGCGCTACCAGACCGGCCTCATCGGCTGGATCCGCGGCGAGCGCCCCGAGCAGAACCTGGAGATCCTCGCGGCGGTGGCG
>DASPRP010000003.1:0-114143 GCA_035624385.1 Steroidobacteraceae bacterium
GATGGTGGACGCCGAAGAGGAAATCGCAGGTTCGCTTGGAGGCAACTCGGCCGGCGGTGCGCTGTAGTCGCGCTGGCGCGCGTCGCCTGTGCGATCAAAGCTCAGGTGCCACTGGCGCAATTGCGCCAGCCGCGTCCGCTCCAACCGCGCCAGATCCTTGTCCGTGAAACGCCAGCGCCAGTTCCCCTCGGTGGTGCCCGGGCGGTTCATGCGCGCCGTCGACGGCAGGTTGAGCAGGTCCTGCATCGGAATGACCGCCAACCGGGCGACCGACGCGAACGCGGCGCGGATCATCGGCCATGCCGTCGGCGTTCCTCCCAAGGCAAAATAATCCGCCACGCGCGTGAATTCCTCCTGGTCGAGCCCGGATAGCCAGCCGCGTGTCGTGTCGTTGTCGTGCGTGCCGGTGTAGACGACGCTCGCGCGCTCATGCAGGTAGGGCCGGTGCGGGTTGGCGGGATCCCCGTCGAAGGCAAACTGCAGCACGCGCATCCCCGGCAGGCCGAAGCTCTCGCGCAGTGCGAGCACGTCGGGCGTGATCACACCCAAGTCCTCGGCCGCGAGCGGCAGGTCGCTGAATTCCTCGCGCAGGCGTGTGAGCAGCTCCATGCCCGGGGCGCTGTGCCAGGCGCCGCCGCGCGCGTCCGGCGCGCCGGCCGGGACCGCCCAGTAGGCGGCGAGCGCGCGGAAGTGATCGAGGCGCAGCAGGTCCATGCGCGCAAGCTGCGCGCCCACCCGCGCCACCCACCAGGCAAAGCCCTCGCGTCGCTGGGCGTGCCAGTCGTAGACCGGGTTGCCCCACAGCTGCCCGAGCTCGGCGAAGTAATCCGGCGGCACACCCCCGACCGCGGCGGGCTCGCCGCCCGCGCTGAGCTGAAAGAGCTCGCGGTGCGTCCAGGTCTCCGCCGAGGAGGGCGCGACATAGAACGGCAGGTCGCCGAAGAGCCGCACGCCGCGCGAGCGCGCGTAGTCGCGCAGCCGCTGCCATTGCACGTGGAAGGCGTACTGCTCGCGTGCGGTGCGGTCGAGCTCGGCGCCGAGCGCGCGCCGCACCGCCTCGAGCGCGCCGGAGTCGCGGTCGCGCAGCGCCGCGGGCCACGCCCAGAACGGCGTGCCGCCGTGCGCCCGGGTGAGCGCCTCGAACAGCGCGTAGTCGGGAAGCCAGGCGGCGGAAGTCTCCAGGAACTGCGCATCGGGCGGCAGCTGCGCATCGGGCAGCTCGGCGGGGTCGAGGAACTGCGCGTTGCCCGCCCAGTCCGAGCGCACCCAGTAAGGCGAGCCGTCCGCTCCCGTAGGACCCACGGGCAGGATCTGCCATACGGAGAAGCCGGCCTCGCTCAGCCAGTCGATGAAGGCGCGTCCGCCGCGGCCGAGCGCGGCGTCGAGCGCCGAGAGCGGCAGCAGCACGCCCGCGCGGCGCCGGTCGAACACGGGCAAGCGCATGCCGGCCACGCGCGCTCCGCCGTCAGCCGGCGCTGGCGCGGCGCATGACGCCGCCGTGCTCGGGCGAGCCCGCGCCCGTCGCGATCGGCTGCGCGAGACTCGCCGGGGCCTCGAGGCCCAGCCGCCGGTAGAGCGTCGCGAGCTGCCGCCGGTAGAGACGCTCGAACTGGCTCACGGACTCGGTCGGGTTGTAGTCCCCGAACCACCAGAACCAGTCGGAGCTTTCGCACAGGGCGAGTTGCCGCGCGGCGGCCTCGCGTGCCGTGGATTCGAGCGCCGGGATGCTCGCGATGCGATCGAAGGCCTGCTTCGCCTCGCACAGCAGGTCCCAGGCGCGGTTCTTGGCCGGATCGCCCATCCAGGTGGCGAGCGTGCCGTGCACCCAGCTGCCGGCGGCAAGCCTGGGCAGCGGCACGGCCTGTGCGCCGCGCTCGAGGCACCCCGAGAGCGTCGTCAGCTCGATGAGCGGATGGTTCGCGAGCAGCGCGTACAGAGCCCGGAGAAAGTAATAGCCGTTGAACGGGTAATGCTCCCAGGCGTTCTCGCCGTCGAGCGCGATCAGCACCGCGTGCTTCGAGTCACCGTCGTAGCGGCGCGCGAGCTGCGTCAGCTCGCTCACCAGGTTGTGAGCGGCGTCATCGCCGTGCCAGGTCGCGTAGGTGAAGCCGATCAGGTCCGACAGCGCATCGTCGCGGAAGAAGCAGTCGAGTGGGACGCCCTGCGCCCGGTACGGTCGGTTGTAGCTGCGCGCCTCCCGCGCCGCCCGGGCGTCGCTGCGCTCGAGGCTGTTGCGCAGCACCGCGCCACCGCTCGCGGCCCAGCGGAAGCCATGGGCGGCGAGCAGCTCGAGCGTCGCGGCGCTGATCGCGCCCTCGGCGGGCCAGCAGCCCGCAGGTCGCTGACCGAAGGCGCGCGTGAACACGCGCAGCGCCTCCTCCACGTGCCAGGCGGCACGCGCGGCGCCGCCCGGGTAGGCCGCGTGCTCGGGCAATTGGATGTCGGGCACCGTGTCGCGGGCCGAGCGGAAATCGAGCAGCAGCGGGATGATCGGATGTGCGTAGGGCGTCATCGACAGCTCGCACTGGCCGCGCTCGGCGAGGCGGCGGTAGCGCGGCACCACCTGCCCCACGAGCTCGCCGATCAGCCTGAGCAGCGAGCGGCGCTGCGCGGCGCTGAAATCCCGGCCACGCTCGGTGAGCTGCGCGACCAGCGGATCGGCACGGCGCACCGTCTCACCGAGCCACGCCAGGTGGTACCACACGGCGAGATCATGGATGAAGCGATCGGAGGCGTAGCCGACCCGCTCCGCCGTTGCGAGCGTGTCGGCGATGGTCGCGAGCTCGAGGTAGGGTCCGAAACGCTCGATCATCTGCTTGCGCTGCGCGCGCAGGCAGGCCTTGAGCAGCGCCAGGCGCGGCGCGGTCTCCGTCGGCAGCGGGTCCGGGCCGAGGAGCGCGAGCACCGGATCGGGGAGCGGCACGCCGCTGCTCAGGTGCGCCGCCACCCGCGTCGCGATGTCCTCGAGCTGCTCGAGCAGCACGGGCGAGAAGTTCACCACGGCACGCGCACCCGGATTGCCCTCGAGGTGCGCCGCCATGTCGGTGTAGTCCTTGATGGCGTGCAGATAGGTCCAGGGAAGCGTGTACTGCCCCGTGAGCGCGTCGCGGTACTGCGGCTGGTGCATGTGCCAGAGGACGGCTACCGGCAGGCGCGCGGCGGGTGTCATCGGCCCGGGTCCTCAGGGGCGGAGCTTGCGCAGCATGTCGGCCGTCACCAGCACCACGCCCTTCTCGGTGACGTGAAAGCGCTGCTCGTCCGCGGCGCGATCGCTGCCGATCGCCATGCCGGCTGGAATCTCGCAGCCCTCGTCGATGATCGCGCCGCTGATGCGGCAGCCGCGGCCGATCTCGGCGTGCGGCAGCACCACCGAGCGGTGGATGGTCGTGCCCTCCTCCACCCGCACGTTGGAGAACACCAGCGACTCGCGCACCACGGCGCCCGAGATGATGCAGCCGCCCGACACCATGGAGTTGATGGCCATGCCGCGCCGGCCGTCCTCGTCGAGGATGAATTTCGCCGGCGGCTGCTGCACCTGATAGGTCCAGATGGGCCAGTCCTGGTCGTAGATGTTGAGCTCGGGGCGCACGTGCACCAGCTCGAGGTTGGCGTCGAAGTAGGCGTCCAGCGTGCCGACGTCGCGCCAGTAGCTCTGTGCTCTGGTCTTGACGTCCTGGAAGGGATAGGCGAACACCTGGCGGTCGCTGTTGATCGCCTCCGGCAGGATGTCCTTGCCGAAGTCGTGCGAGGAGCTGTCGCGGCCGGCGTCCGCAGTCAGCAGGCTCTCGAGGAGCGGCGCGTTGAACACGTAGATGCCCATCGAGGCGAGGATGGTGTCGGGACGGCCTGGCAGCGCATCGGGCACGGCCGGCTTCTCCGCGAAGCGCGTCACGCGGTTCCACTCGGTGGTGGTGAGCACGCCGTAGTGGCGCGACTGCGCCGCCTGCACCTCCACCACGCCCACGGTGATGTCGGCGCCCTTCTCGACGTGATAGGCGATCATCGGTCCGTAGTCCATCTTGTAGATGTGATCGCCGGCGAGCAGCAATACGTGCTTGGGCCGGTGCGAGGCGATCAGCTCGGCGTTCTGGTACACGGCATCCGCCGTGCCGCGATACCACTGCACGCCGATCTGCTGCTGCGCGGGCACCACCTCGACGAACTCGCCGAACTCGCCGCGCAGGTAGCTCCAGCCGTGCTGCACGTGCTGGATCAGGGACTGCGCCTTGTACTGCGTGAGGATCGAGATCTGGCGGATGCCGGAGTTCACGCAGTTCGACAGCACGAAGTCGATGATGCGGAACTTGCCGCCGAAGGGCGTCGCGGGCTTGCAGCGGTGCAGCGTGAGATCACGCAGCCGCTCGCCGCGGCCGCCGGCCATGATGATCGCGAGCGTGCCGCCGGTGAGGCGGCTCACGTAACGGCCGGAGGAGGCACGGGCGGGCTGGCGGGTCATGAGCCCTACTACAGCGCAAGCCGCAACCGCCGCGCAACCGCGGAACCCGGGCCCCTCACAGCCATTTCATGAGCCCGAGCTCATAGGGGTGGGTGAGCAGCTCGTGAAACGGATAGATCCGGATCTCGGTGGCGAACTGGCCGCACTCCTGCGGGTCGACGTCGAGCGCGAACACCGTCTCGCCGTTCGCCGACTCCTCCGCAGCGCTGAGCGGGCTGCGCCACAGACCATCGCGCGCCGGCAGACCGTAGGAGGAGAGGGGCGGCTGGCTATGGTCGGCCTGCGGCAGCAGCCGCCGGGCCACGAACTCGACCCGCACGTCGGCGGGCGCGAGCCCGTTGAGCGCCACGGCGACCGAGAGGCGCAGCCGCTCGCCGCGCGGCAGGTCGCGCGCCGAGTCGTTGACGAGCTTCAGGCTCACCCTGGGCCAGGCCGCGCGGACGCGCTGTTTCCACTCCGCCAGCGTGCGCGCTCCCGTGAAACCCTCGGCGGCCAGCCGCCGGTACTGGGCGATCGCCGGCTGGTAGAGACCGCGGGTGTAGTCGAACAGCACGCGGCGCATGTTGAAGCGCGGGATCACGGTCATCATGGCGCGCTTGCTGCGGCGCACCCACTCGGGCGGGCAGGCGGGGGAGCTCTTGTCGTAGTAAAGCGGCAGCACCTCCTCGGCGATGGTCTCGAGGATCATGTCCGCCTCGAGCATGTTGCGCCGCTCGGGGTCGGCCACGTTCGCCGGCTGGATGCCCCAGCCGTTGTCGTGCATCCAGCCCTCGGCCCACCAGCCGTCGAGGATGGAGAGGTTCAGCCGTCCGTTGATCGCGGCTTTGATTCCCGAGGTGCCGCTCGCCTCGAGCGGGGATATCGGGTTGTTGAGCCAGACGTCGACCCCCGTCACGAGGCTGCGCGCGAGCTGCAGGTCGTAGTCCTCGAGAAACACCACGCGGCCGAGGAACTCGGCAGTCATCATGAGCTGGCGGATCTCGCGCAGCACCTGCTTGGCGGGCTCATCCGCCGGATGCGCCTTGCCGGCAAACAGCAGCACCACCGGCCGCTCGGGGTTGTTGAGCAGGCGCGCCAGGCGCGCGCGGTCGTGCAACAGCAGAGTCGCGCGCTTGTAGGTGGCGAAGCGTCGCGCGAAGCCGATGGTCAGCACCCCGGGGCGCAGCGGATCGAGCAGGCGCGTGACGTGGCGCAGCTGCGCGGGCGAGAGGCCCTTGCGCTCGTACTCGCGTTGCAGCCGCTCGCGCACGCTCCCGAGCATGCGCGACTTCACGTCCTGGGCGGTCGCCCAGTAACGCTCATCCGGCACCCGCTCGAGCGCGCTCCAGAAGGCGGCATCGCGCAGCCGCTCGCGCCAGTCGCTTCCGAGCTCGCGATCGAAGAAATCGGTCCAGCGCTGGTGGAGAAAGGTCGGAACGTGCACGCCGTTGGTGATGAATCCGACCGGGTTGTCCTCGGGGCGCACTTCCGGCCACTCGTCCGCGCACAGCCGGGCCGACACCGCGCCGTGAACGCGGCTGACGCCGTTCACGTGCCGCACGCCCCCCAGAGCGAGGCGCGTCATGTTGAAGAGATGCGGCGCGGACGGGGCACGCGCCAGGTCGAGGAAGCGCTCGACCGGCACGCCGAGCTCGCGGATGAAGTCCCCGAAGTGCGCCACCACCAGATCGTGTCCGAAGGCGTCGTGCCCCGCGGCGACCGGCGTGTGCGTCGTGAAGACGCAGTCGGCCGCCACGGCCTCGAGCGCCGCGTTGAAGGGCAGTCCTGTCGCGAGATGCTCGCGCAGCAGCTCGAGGATGAGGAACGCGGCGTGGCCTTCGTTCAGGTGCCACACCGCCGGAGCTAAGCCGAGCGCGCGCAGCACGCGCACGCCGCCGATGCCGAGAATCATCTCCTGGCGTATGCGGGTCGAGTCGTCACCGCCGTAGAGGCGGTGGGTGATATCGCGGTCCGAGGGCGCGTTCTCCGCGCAATTGGTATCCAGCAGGTAGACGGGCGCGCGTCCCGCCTGTGCCTTCCAGGCGCGCGCCACGACGTCGCGCCCCGCGATGCGCACGCTCACCTTGAGCCACTCGCCCGCGGGGGTGCGCACGGGCTCGACCGGCAGGTCGCGCGGATCGCGCTCGCGATACTCGGCCTGCTGGATGCCGTCGTTGTCGACGGTCTGCGTGAAGTAGCCCTGCTCGTAGAGCAGCCCCACCGCCACGAAGTTCGCGCGCTCGTCGCTCGCCCCCTTGCAGTAGTCGGCAGCGAGTACGCCGAGGCCGCCCGAGTAGATCGGAAAGCTCTCGTGAAAGCCGTACTCGGCGCAGAAGTACGCGATCAGCGGCTGATCGGCTCCCGGCGCACTCACGCGCACGTAGGCATCGAGCAGCTCGAGCGCCGCGTGGTAGCGCTCGAGGTAGGCAGCATCTCCCGCACAGCGCTCGAGCGCGGACTGGTTGACGCAGCGGATCATCAGTCGCGGGTTGCCGCCGCTCTGTTTCCAAAGCTCGGGATCCAGATCCTCGAACAGCGCGCGGATCGGTCGGTGCCAGCTGAAGAAGAGATTGCCGGCCAGCTCCGGAAGCCGGGACAGGCTCGCGGGTATCACCGGAGTGACTTCGAGGAGCGTGTTTCTCATCACCTGCCCTGGGGAAATGCAGGCCGAAGTCTAGCAGCCAGACAGTCCGCGCCGTTTCGGCCGCGCAGCCCCACCCTCGTCCTGCGAGGGGCTGCAGCGGCGCTTTATTTCGTCAAGGCAGGTAACATCACACTATTGATAGACATCTAGTATTGGTTGGCATATAGTACTAGCAAATGGACGATAGTCAGGCACGCAAGTTTCAGAAGGACCTCAACGCAGGGCTGGTGGCGCTGGTGCTGCTTGCGGTGCTCGAGCGCAGTTCCGAGGACCTCTACGGCTATGAGATCGCCAAGCGATTGCAGAAGGCGAACGAGGGGGAGGCCCTCTTCAAGGAGGGCACCATCTACCCGGTGCTGCGCACCCTGGCCGCCGGGGGACTCCTCACCAGCCGCGTCGTGCCCTCTTACTCCGGCCCGCCGCGGCGCTATTACCGCATCACCGACGAAGGAAGGGCGCTGCTCGCGCAATGGAGCGGCATCTGGCGCCAGACGCGCGGCTTCGTCGATCGCTTCATTGAAGGAACCGACTCATGAGTGCTCATGCTCCCCGCTCGATCGATGAGTATCTGAAGCAACTGCGCGCTGCGCTCGAAGGTCAGGACCCGGCGCTGATCCAGGACGCGCTCTACGACGCGGAGGAATATCTGCGCGCCGAGGTCGCGGCACACCCTGGCAAGTCCGAGGCCGACGTGCTCGAGCTCATCGCGAGCACCTACGGCGCGCCCGAGGAGGTCGCCGCGGCCTACCGGGACACCGAAGCGAAGGTGAAGGCGGCCCTCAAGACTCCGGTGCCGGCGGCGGCGGCGAGCGCGAGCGGCTGGAAGCGCTTCTTCGGCGTGTACCTGGACCCGCGGGCCTACACCTCTATCTTTTATATGCTCCTCGCGCTCGCGACCGGCATCGTGTACTTCACGATCGTGGTGACCGGGCTGTCGCTGTCGTTTGGCTTCGCCATCCTCATCATCGGCATCCCGTTCTTCCTCGCCTTCATCGGCATTACGCGTGTCATCGCCCTCGGCGAGGGGCGCCTCATCGAGGCGGTGACCGGCGAACGCATGCCGCGCCGCCCCGTGCACCCGGGTCCGCCGGCCGGCTGGCTGACGCGCATCGGCGAGATGCTGAGGGATGTGCGCACCTGGACGACGCTGCTCTACATGCTCCTCATGCTGCCGCTCGGCATCGTGTACTTCACGGTCACGGTGACCGGCCTCGCCGTTGGCCTGGCATTCACCTCGCTCCCCCTGCTGGTATTGGCGCGGTGGCTCGGATGGGACGCGAATGCCACGCTGTTCTCAGACGATGTGCACATCGGCGGCTGGGCGCTCTCCGACCATTCGATGGTCTCGGCGGTGATCCTCGGCGCGCTCGGCGTATTGGTCGTCACGCTCCTCATGCACGCCGCGCGTGCGATCGGGCGCGGACACGCGCATCTGGCCAAGGCGCTGCTCGTGGTGCCGGGAGCGTGAGACGCGGCGCGCACCGCGGCGCGATAGACTGCGCCGCATGCCGCGCCTCGTCCGAGTAATCATCATCGCCCTGGGCCTCGCCGCCGCGCTGCCCCGTGCGGCAGTTGCCGCGCCGCCGAATGCCGCGCCGATCGTCATGCCGCCGGCCGCCGCTCCGCCGCCGCCGAACGCGCCGCCCGCCGCGGCGCCCGGGTGCCTGCCCACCGGCAATGGCTACCTCAAGGCGACCATCCGCGGCGCGCTCAATCTCGATGTCGACTGGCGCAACGCCGAGATCGAATGCGACGGCGGGCCGCGGCCTGACGGCAGCGGCATCCGCATGAGCTTCGCGGGACCGAAGCGCGCGGACGGGCGGCGGCTGCGCATGGTCTTCGGGGTGAGCGCGGCGCACGAGGGCCGCAGCGGCCACGCGTTGCCGACCAACCTCACCGTGATCGTCGAGGGCGGACAGCGCCTCTATACCACCCGCGGCGCGGAGCATTGCACCGTGGACTCCCTGAGCCAGCAGCGGCTGCGCGCGCCGGGCACCCCGCGCAAGTATCGTGTCGTGGCTCGCGGCTTCTGCATCGCTCCGGCCAGCACCCTCAACAACGCCGAGCACATTCTCGTCAGCAGCTTCGATTTCGCGGGCAACGCCGTATTCGGCGACGACGCGATCCGATGACAGGAGACCCGTGATGAGAGCTATCGCACGCGCCCGGTGTGCCGCCGTCCTGATGGGTGCGGCCGGTGCCGCTCTCGCACAGTCGAGCGCGCCGCTCGACCTGGCGACCTTCCCGCGCGCCGCGCTCGAGATCGTCCAGCGCGAGCCGGCGCCGGCCCGCAAGCTCCACTTCGACGTCTGGGTGGCGGATACCCCGGCGCGCTCGGAGCAGGGCCTGATGTTCGTGCGCGACCTGCCGGCCGGGCGCGGCATGGTGTTTCCCTTCGAGCCCCCGCGCGTCGTGTCCTTCTGGATGAAGAACACCTACATCGAGCTCGACCTGCTGTTCATCGGTGCCGACAAGCGCGTGGTCAAGATCATCGAGCGGGCGGCGCCGCTGAAGCTCGATCTGCTGAGCTCCGACCTGCCGGTCGGGGCGGTGCTCGAGCTGCGCGGCGGTGAGGCCGGGCTGCTCGGGCTCAAGGTCGGAGACCTGGTCAGCTGGAGGCCGGTCAACAAGGCCCGCTAGACCCTCGAGCCGCGAGCTAGCCTCCGCCGGCAGGCACCGCGTCGAAGGACAGCGCGGTGCGTGGCTGCGAGCCGTGGATGGGACTGGTTCCGTGCCACATGTACGCCGGGTGGAGCACCAGCTGCCCGGCGTGCGGCTGCACCACGCAGGCGACGCCGGCCCCCGGAGTCGGGAAGCGCGGCTCGCCGAGCTTGAGCCAGCCGCTCTTGAGCTCCGTGTCGCTCGCCTCCTCCGGCACCTGCAGGTAGTAGGTCGCGCTGATCCAGCCCTGGTTGTGAAAGTGGTTGACGTGAAAGCCGCCGCGATTGAGCTCCACCGCCCACGCCGCCGCGATCTGCACGGCACCCGGGTTGCGGGCGCTGAGAGGATGCTCGGCGCTGCGCCCGAGCGCGGCCAGGTAGGCGCGCAGCGGCTCGTCGAAGCAGCGCATGAGCGCCTGGATGACCGGGTCGGGATCCGTCACCAGATTGCGCGTTGACTGGCGGCCGTTGCGCAGGCTCTCTCCGAGGGGATAAACGTCGGCGCGCAACCGCGCCGCCAGCACCGGCAGAAGCGCCGCGTTGAGCTCAGGCATCGATGCGTAACCGAGCGGCGGCTGAAGCTCGTAGACGCGCACCAGGCGCTGATACTCATGGAGCTGCTCATAGAGCGGTTGTCCGAGGAGGCGCGCGGCGAGCGCCTCGTAGGCGATCCAGCCCTGGGCGCGCGGCGTGCGGGCGCGCTGCGTGCGGATGAAGGCCATCGCCTCCTCCGCCCGCCCGCGCGACAAGAGGATCGAGACCAGGTTCTCGACCACCCCCGGGTCGTCGGGGAGCGCCGCGGCCGCTTCCAGCGCTTCCGTCTCCGCCTCCGCCAGCTGCTCCCCTTCGCGGATGACTCGCGACAGGAGATAGCGCAGGCGCGGCACCGGACCGGCGCGCTTGAGCTCCTCGCGCAGCAGCCGCTCGGCGACGTCCCCCCTGCCGGCATTGAGCAGCAGCCCGGTGAGCGCTTCCTGCAGATGGACGTCGTCGCGCGCGGCCAGCACCGCCTCCGCCAGCGAGCGCGCGAAATCGGGATCGCCGAGCGCCTGCCGGACGCGCGCCAGATACAGCTGCGCATCGGCGTGGTGCGGCCTCAAGTCGACGGCCGCCGCATAGGCGCGCTCGGCTTCCTCGAGCCGCCCGAGCTGTCCGAGCGCCCGGCCGCGCGCGAGCTCCAGCTCGAAGCCGCGAACCCCGAGCGCCTGTGCCCGGGTGAGCGCGGCGAGCGCTTCCTCGGCCCGCTCGAGCCGCGCCAGGATCGACCCGAGCCGGCGGTACAACGCACCGCTCCCGCGAGGATTCAGGGCGAGCGCCTGGCGATACGCGCCCTCGGCCTCGAGCAGGCGGTTCTGTTTGGCGAGCACGAAGCCGAGTGCCGCCCAGCCGTCGGGGCTCGCGCGATCGGAGTCGACGAGCGTGCGACAGTGGATTTCCGCCTCGCGAGCGCGCCCCAGGCTGTCGAGCGTCAGCACCAGGCCATGACGCGCGCCCCGTTCCCCGGGGGCGAGCTGCAGCACGCGGCGGTACACGCGCTCGGCCTCCTCCAGCCGCCCGGCGCGGCGCAGAAAGGTCGCAAGATTCACCCGCAGCCGGGTGTCGGTGGGATCGAGCTCGACGCTGCGCCGCAGAAGCTCCTCGCCCGCCTGGCGGTCGCCGCCGCGCGCGCGCACCAGGCCGAGCAGGTGCAGCGCCGCGGCATTGTTCGGCTGGTCGGCAAGCACCGTACGGCAGGCGCTCTCGGCCTGCGCGAGCTCACCGCGGCTGAAGGACGCGGATGCCTGGGTGAGCTGAGTGTCGAGTTCGGCCGCAGTGAGCACGCGGCCACTCTAATGCACAGGTCTCACGGAGGACTACTTGATTGGCGCGTCCGCGCCCGCCGGCGCAGCGGCGTGCGCATGCTTCTTCTGCTTGTGCAGGATCGGCTTACCGATCGGCGTGCCGTAGACGTGGCTGGCCGTGTGGTGCGGCGCGAACGAGCTCGCCTTGGTCTTCCGATGGTCGGGGGGCGGATCGGCGAGCGCCGCACCGGCGGCGAGGAGCGCCAGCAGCGCCGCCGCGCACGACAGCACCCGTCCCCCGCGGCGCCTGCTGCCGCCGCTTGGTAGGACCCGCGGCGGCACGCTAGGATGCGCCGCCCGCCCTGACTGCCATAGCACCATGATCACCAAAGGTATCGTCCTCGCCGGTGGCTCCGGCACCCGACTTTATCCGGTCACCCGGGCGGTCTCCAAGCAGTTGCTGCCGCTTTATGACAAGCCGCTAGTCTACTATCCGCTCGCGACACTGATGCTGGCCGGAATTCGCGACGTGCTGCTCATCTCGACGCCCGAGGACCGGCCCTTGTTCGAGCGGCTGCTCGGGGACGGCTCGCAATGGGGCCTGCGGCTCCGCTATGCGATCCAGCCCGAGCCGCGCGGCATCGCCCAGGCGCTCCTCATCGGCGCCGACTTCATCGGCACGGATGCCGTGTGCCTGGTGCTCGGCGATAACCTCTTCTACGGACACGGGCTGCCGGAGCAGCTGCGCGCGGCCGCGGCGCGCGAGCGCGGCGCGACGGTGTTCGCCTACTACGTGCGCGACCCAGAGCGTTACGGCGTAGTGCAGTTCGACGCCGCGGGCCGCGCGGTCGGGCTCGAGGAGAAGCCGGCGGCGCCACGCTCCCACTATGCGGTGACCGGCCTGTACTTCTACGACGCCGACTGCGTGACGATGGCGCGGGCCCTGAAGCCTTCCGCGCGCGGCGAGCTCGAGATCACCGACGTCAACCGTGCCTATCTCGCGCGTGCGGAGCTGCGGGTCGAGGTTCTCGGCCGCGGGGTCGCGTGGCTCGATACCGGCACGCACGCCTCGCTCCTGCAGGCCGCCAACTTCGTCGAGACGGTCGAGTCGCGGCAGGGCCTGAAGATCTGCTGCCCGGAGGAGATCGCCTACCGCCAGGGCTTCATCGACCGCGGCCAGCTCGAGCGCCTCATCGCACCCTTGCAGCGCACCGGCTACGGCGAGTATCTCGAGAGCGTGCTGAAGGAGCGGGTGTTCTGATGCGCGCGACCGCGCTGCCGCTCCCCGGCGTGCTGCTGATCGAGCACGAGGTGTTCGAGGATGCGCGCGGCGCCTTCTTCGAGAGCTGGAACGAGCGGGACTTCGCCACCGCCGGCATCGAGGCGCGCTTCGTGCAGGAGAACGTCAGTCGCTCGCGCGCCTACGTGCTGCGCGGGCTGCATTACCAGATCCGCCACAGCCAGGGAAAGCTGGTGCGGGTGCTGGCCGGGGAGATCTTCGACGTGGTGGTGGACCTGCGCCGCTCCTCACCCTCCTTCGGCAGGAGCTGCACCTTGCAGCTCGACGCAGGCGCGCGCTCCCTATGGGTGCCGGCCGGCTTCGCGCACGGCTTCCTCGCGCTCGCCGACGAGACCCGCGTGCAGTACAAGGTGACCGACTTCTGGGCGCGCGAGGCGGAGCGGACGCTGAAGTGGAACGACGCCGCGCTCGGCATCCGCTGGCCGCTGCCGCCGGGCGTCGAGCCGCTGTTGTCGGCGAAGGACCGCGAGGGCCAGCCGCTCGAGCGCGCGGAGTGCTTCCCGTGAGAGTGCTGCTCACGGGCGCCGCCGGCCAGCTCGGCCGTGCGCTCGCGGCCGCGGCTCCCGCGGGCGTGGTGCTGCGCGCCTGCGCCCGCGCCGAGCTCGACATTGCGGATGAGGCCGCGGTCGGCGCAGTGTTCCGCGAGTTCGCGCCCGCGCTCGTGATCAATGCCGCCGCCTTCACCCGCGTCGATGACGCCGAGCGCGCCGCCGAGGCTGCCTCCCGCGCGAACAGCGCAGGACCCAGAGTGCTGGCCGCCGCCTGCCGCGCCGCGGGCGCCTGGCTCACGCAGGTGTCCACGGACTTCGTGTTCGACGGCCGGCAGGGCCATCCTTACGAGGCCGGTGCGCCGCCCAATCCGCTCAATGTCTACGGCCGCACCAAGCTCGAGGGCGAGCGGGCGGTCCTGAGCGAGCTCGGCGGGCGCTGCGCCGTGGTGCGCGCCTCGTGGCTCTACAGCGCCGCCGGCGGGTTCGCGGCGCGCATGCTGACGCTCATGAAGAGTCGGCCGGAGCTGCGCGTCGTGAGCGACCAGGTGGGCGCGCCCACGCACGCCGCGGGGCTGGCCGGGGTGCTGTGGGCGCTCACTGGGCAGCGTGCCGCGGGGCTGTGGCACTGGTGCGATTCCGGGGTCGCGAGCTGGTATGACTTCGCCGTGGCGGTCGGCGAGGAGGCGCTGCGCCTGAAGCTCCTTCCTGTCGTGCCGCCCATCGCGCCGATCGCCACCGCCGACTACCCGACGGCAGCGGCGCGTCCCGCCTACAGCGTGCTCGACAAGCGCGCCACCGAGAGGCTCCTCAGGGTGAGCGCGCCGCACTGGCGTACCGCGCTGCGCGCGACGCTGGCGGAGCTCTGCGACGGCGGAGCCCGCCCGTGAGGCGGCTGCTGGTCACGGGTGGCGCCGGCTTCATCGGCGCGAATTTCTGCCACCACTGGTGCGGAGCGCACCCGCAGGATCGCCTCGTGGTGCTGGATGCCCTGACCTACGCCGGCAACCTCGCGAGCATCGCCGCGCTCATCGACGCCGGCAGGCTGCGCTTCGTGCACGGCGACATCGGCGAGCGCGAGCGCGTCGCCGCGCTGCTCGCCGAGGAGGCCATCGGCACGATCGTCAATTTCGCCGCCGAGTCGCACGTCGACCGCTCGCTCGAGGACCCGGCGCAGTTCCTGCGCACCAACGTGCTCGGCACCCAGGCGCTGCTCGAGGCCGCCCGCAGCGTCTGGGGGCCCGACGCCGGGCCGCGTGGCTGCCGCTTCCACCACGTGTCGACGGACGAGGTCTACGGCTCGCTCTCGCCCGGCGCGGCGGCCTTCACCGAGAGCACTCCTTACGCGCCCAGCTCCCCCTACGCTGCCAGCAAGGCGGCGGCCGATCACCTGGTGCGGGCCTATGCGCACAGCTTCAGCCTCCCCGCGACGATCAGCAACTGCTCCAACAACTACGGGCCGTTCCAGTTCCCGGAGAAGCTGTTGCCGCTGTGCATTCTCAACATCCTCGAGGGCCGGCCGCTGCCGATCTACGGTGACGGTCAGCAGATCCGCGACTGGCTGCACGTCAGCGATCACTGCCGCGCCCTCGAGCGGATCCTCGAGCGCTCGCCGCTCGGTGAGACCTGGAACATCGGCGGCTCCACGCAGCTGCCGAACCTCGAGGTGGTCGGCACGGTGTGCGACCTGGTGGACCAGGCCTTCGCCGCCGAGCCCGCCCGCGCCGCGCGCTTTCCGCGCAGCCCGCCGGCGCAGGGCCGCGCCGCGCGCACCCTGATCGAGCACGTCCGCGACCGCCCGGGTCACGACCGCCGCTATGCGGTCGACTCGGACAAGATCGCGCGCCGGCTCGGCTTCCGCGCCGCGACGCCGCTCAGGACGGGCCTCGAGGCTACGGTGTGCTGGTATCTGGAGAACGAGGGCTGGTGGCGCAGCGTCGTGAGCGGCGAGTACCGGCAGTGGTACGCTCGGCAGTACTCGAAGGCCGAGAGTACGTGACCGCCAGCCTCCCCTCGCAGTCCGAGGACGCGCGGCGCGCCGCGCGCGCGCTGTTCCGCCGCGCCCGGCTGCAACGCTGGCTGGGGCGGCGCAGCGAGGCGCTCGCGCTGTGCCGGGAGGCGGTGGAGCGCGCCGACTATTCGCGCGCCTACACGCTCCTGTCACAGCTGTCCCTCCCCGGGGAGGACTACTTCCACGTGCTGGCGCGGATCCACCGCCACCTGCGCCCGCGCAGCTACCTCGAGATCGGCGTCTCGCGTGGCGAATCGCTCGAGTGCGTACTGCCCGAGACACGCACTCTCGGCATCGATCCGCAGCCCAGGCTCGCACGAGCGCCGCCGGCCAACGTGCGCATCTACCACGAGACGAGCGACGATTTCTTCGCCAGGTACTCCCCGCGCGCCGAGCTCGGCGGCCAGCCGGTTGAGCTTGCGCTCATCGACGGCATGCACCACTTCGAGTATGCGCTGCGCGACTTCATCAACATCGAGCGCGCGTGCTCGAGCACTTCCGTGATTCTCATTCACGACTGCTACCCGCTCGATGAGCGCACCGCGCAGCGCGAGCAGGTTACCGGCTTCTGGAGCGGGGACATCTGGCGTCTGCAGCTGCTGCTGCGCGAGCAGCGCCCGGACCTGACGGTGCGCACCATCGCCACCCCGCCCACCGGACTCGGCATCGTCCTGAATCCCGACCCCGCCTCGCGCGTCCTCGCTGACCAGCTCGACCGGCTGACCGCCGTGTACCTCGCCAAGGACTTCGGCGTGCTCGCGGGCCGCAAGGCCGAGGCGCTCGGGCTCCTCGAGAACCGCTGGCCGGTGATCCGCGACCTCCTCGATTCCCGACCCGCGGCCTGAAGCCCTGCGGCCGCACGCAGGCACAGGGGACAACTACAGCAGCCGATCCTCGAGCCGGGCGCGCAGCGCGCGCCAATGCAGCAGGGTCCGCTTGCGGATGCGCACGATGAACTTGAGCCGCTCGACGAGCCGCATCAGGGCCGGCGCCGCCCAGCGCGGAATTCCCGGACGGAACACGTGGCCGGTAGAGAGCGTGCGCGAGCCGCGGAACTCGGGGTACATGCGCCGTACCCGCGCGAGCTCCTCCCCGGGATCGACGCCCATCTCGGTGAGCTTGCGGTAGAAGGCGGTGGGACGCCCGTCGCCGGTGCGCGTGTGGTCCATGCCGATCGCATCCACCACGTAGATCGGGTGACGTCCGCCGATGACCCCGGCCCACGCGAGGTCGGTGCCCCAGGTGCTGCGCGTCATGCCGAAAGTCGGCAGGAGCTCGGCGAGCGCCGCCCGTGAGAAACACGGCGCCATCACCTCGACGAAACTCACCCGGCGCAGCAGGCACACCGGATTGCGCACCAGTGCGTTGATGGTCGTGTGCGTGAACCAGCGCAGCGCCGGCTGCGACAGATAGGTCGCGTAGCGCTCGCACAGGCTGAAGAAACGCGACAGGTCCCCGGGCCTCAGGTACACGTCGTCGTCGAGCAGCATGACGTAGCGGTAGTCGCGATATTCCGCCCGCTCGCGCGCGAACTCGAGGAAGCCGTCGAGCTTGTTGAAGCCGCCGTGGGAATAGATTTCGGCGAGCGCTTCGCTGCGGGGGGTCACGTACCAGCTGACGCAACAGTCCCAGTTGCGCTGCGGGTCCTCGGCGATCAGCCGGCCGTGGAGCGACTCGGCGCCGGCGCGCACGAACGCGAGGAACGGCCGCCGCGGCGGCGGCGCCGTCACGCCCACCTTATTCCTGCGCCTCCCGCGGCCGCCAGGCTGCGGCAAGCTCCTGCTGCTTGCGCGGCGGCACCGGGTCGTAGTGGCTCAGCTCCATGGTGTAGGCGCCCTGCCCCCCGGTGAGCGCCTTGAGGCGCGACTGGTATTCGGAGATCTCCGCGAGCGGCACCAGGGCCTGGAGCGTCGCGCGCTGCCCGGGAAGCGTGTCGCTGCCCGAGATGCGCGCACGCTTGGTGGCGAGATCGCCGGTGATGTCGCCGATCGCGCTCGCCGGCGCGGTGATCTCCATGCGCATGATCGGCTCGAGCACGATGGGCGTCGCCTTCTGCAGCGCGTCCAGAAAAGCCTTGCGTCCCGCGGACACGAACGCGACCTCCTTCGAGTCGACCGAGTGATGCTTGCCGTCGTACACGATGACGCGCACGTCCTGGAGCGGAAAGCCGGCGAGCGCGCCCTCGGTCAGCACTTGTCGTACCCCCTTCTCGACGGCGGGGATGTACTGCCCCGGAATCGCGCCGCCGACCACGTCGTCGACGAACTCGAAGCCCGCGCCGCGCGTGAGCGCCTCGATGCGCAGGTACACCTCGCCGAACTGTCCCGCGCCGCCGGTCTGCTTCTTGTGGCGACAGTGCCCTTCGGCGGGCCGGGTGATGGTCTCGCGGTAGGGAATGCTCGGCGGGTGAGTCTTGACATGCACCCCGTAGCGCTCGCTCATGCGCTCGAGCAGCACCCGCAGGTGAAACTCCCCCATGCCGTACAGTACGGTCTCGTTCACCGCGGCGTGGTGCTCGATGCGCACGCACGGGTCCTCGGCGGTGAGCTTGTGGAGTGTGTCGGCGAGACGCTGCTCGTCGCCGCGGCGATCCGGCTCGATCGCCAGCCCGAGCATCGGTGGCGGGAACGACACCGGCTTCAGGTGATACTGGTCCTCGTCGTGCGAGTCATGCAGCACCGCATCCAGATGCAGCTCATCCACCTTGGGTGTCGCGCAGATCTCGCCCGGTCCCGCCTCGGAGATCTCGGTCGTGTCCTTGCCGAGCAGATTGAAGAGATGCGCAATCTTGACGGGCTTGCGTGCATCGCCGACGAACAGCTGGCTCCCCTGCCGCACGGTGCCCTGATGCACCCGCAGCACGCCGAGCTTGCCGACATAGGGGTCGATGCTCACCTTGAACACGTGAGCGATGACATGCTTCGCCGGATCGGGAGCGACCGGCACGCGTTCGGCAGCCTCGCCCATGCCCTTGAGGAAGGGTGGCGGGTTGCCCTCCGCCGGGTTTGGCATGAGGCGCACGATGGTCTTGAGCAGCTCCGGGATTCCGGCACCGCTCTCGGCCGAGGCGAAGCACACCGGCACGAGGTGCCCCTCGCGCAGTGCCTGCTCAAAAGGGTCGTGCAGCTGCTCCGGTGAGATCTCCTCGCCCTGCTCGAGATAGAGCGCCATCAGCTTCTCGTCGAGCTCGACCACCTGGTCGATGATCTGGGTGTGGGCAGCCTCGACCGAGGAGAAGTCCGTCGCCCGGCCGTGTGGCTGGAAGAAGCAATCCACCACCGAGTCGCCGGCGCCGGCGGGCAGGTTGAGCGGCAGGCACTCGGTGCCGAAGGCCTCGCGCAGCTCTTCGAGCACCTGCGCGCAGCGCGCATCGCGGCTGTCGATCTTGTTGACGATGATGAGGCGGCACAGCCCGCGCTCGCGCGCGAAGTCCATGAGGCGATGGGTGAGGCTGTCCACGCCGCTCACGGCGCTCACCACGATGGCGACCGCCTCGACCGCCTCCAGCACCGAGAGCGTCTTGCCGAGGAAGTCGGGGTATCCCGGCGTGTCGATGAGGTTGATGCGCGTGCCGTCCGTGGCGAAGCTGCAGATCGCGGTGTCGAGCGAGTGCTGCAGGCGCTTCTCCTGGGGGTCGAAGTCCGAGACCGTGGTGCCGCGCGCGAGGCTGCCGCGGCTGCGGGTGGCGCCGGCCTGCAGCAGCAGCGTCTCGGTGATCGACGTCTTGCCGGCGCCGGCCGGGCCGACCAGCGCAATGTTGCGGATGACAGAAGTCGCGTACCCCATGGCGGATGCTCCCGGAATCTTCTATTTGGACGCCCGCAAGGAGCATCACCGGTTGGTTTAAGCCTACTCCGGGGGCGTACCGGCGGCTACTTGGTCGGCGTACCATGCGACAGAAGGCGGCAGCGCGCACCCGAGGAGCCCCGGACGCATGAGCGAACCACGGCCGAAAGCGGCACGCGAGCGACGGCGGAGCGAGAAGATCCAGCGCCAGCTCGATGAGGCGCTCGAGGACAGCTTCCCCGCGAGCGACCCGGTCTCGATCGTGACCTCTCAGGTCGAGGAGGATTGGGGAGAGCAGGCCGAGGACTCGGACCCGTCCCCGGCGACACCCGCTACGGAGCCGTCAGCTCCAGCGTCGAGCCCGCCTGATTCACGGTCGTGAGCACGAGCGGCCGCCGCCACACGCGTTGCAGGTAGTCGAGCACTTTGCGGCTACGCTCGAGGTCGAGCCCGCGCCCGTCGGTACCGCTGTCGTGCACGAGCTCGAGCGTGCCGTCGGTACGCACGTGCTGCGCGGAGACGACCGGCGCCCCGAAGTTGTACTTCGGCGAGAGCACCGCCTCATGGAGCGCGGTGAGCTCGGGCTCGAGCACTTTTATCTGCCCATCGCTGCGCGCGCTGTAGCGGAAGAGTCCCAGCTCGTCGGCGAGCTCGCGCGTCAGGTGATTGCGCACGAAGGCGAAATCGTCGTCCTGCTCCATGATGTGGCGCGCGGCCTCGAGCCCGTCGCGCTCGACGATCTTCTCCCACATGGAAAAGCCCAGGTGATAGGGATTGATGGCGAGCGACACCTGCGCGTCGGCGGCGATGGGCCGCACCACGTCCGAATGGCACTTGACCGCGTCCACGTAGGACTGCTGCGGAATGAAGTCGGCCTCGCGCAGGAGACGCGCGTGCCAGTAGGACGCCCAACCCTCGTTCATGATCTGCGTCGCGAACACCGGGTAGAAGTAGAAAGACTCCTCGCGCACCGCCAGGAAGATGTCACGCTCCCAGCTCTCCATCTCGGGGGCGTAGTTCGCGACGAACCACAGGAGGTCGCGCTCCGGGTGCGGCGGCACCGGGGCGCGTTTCTTGGCCTCCACCGTACCCGCGGCGACCGGATCGAGCGCGGCGAAGCGCTTACGAAAGCTGTCGTCGGCGAGAACCTTGGGCTCCTCGAGATACTCCGGATAGCGCTCGCGCCGCAGCGGCTGGTCGATGTCGATGTGCTGCTCGAGTGCGAGCGCCGCATCGAGCACCGTCTCGACGCGCTGCGCGCCGTGGGTCTCGATGATCTGCTGGATCTGGCGGGCGTGATTGGCGGCGTGCTCGACGATGTGCTCGCTCACCTGCTCCTGGCAGCGGCGGAACAGCAGATTATTGCGCGAGAAATCCGCGTGCCCGAGCACGTGTGCGGTCACCAGGATGTTCTCGGCAAGACCGTTGCTCGCCGCGAGATAGGCGTGGCCCGGGTTACCCGGAAACACCACCTCGAAGAGCCGCGAATGACCCATGCGGCGCTGGATCAGCTGGTAGATGTAGCGTACGCCGAAGGACCAGTGCGGCATGCGCACCGGCAGCCCGTAGACGGCGATCTCCATCATGAAGCTGTCGGGGACCGCCTCGAAATCGACCGGATGGAACGCCAGGCCCGAGCGCTGGGCGAGCTCCTCGATGCGCCGCACGTAATCGCGCCAGTCCGCGCTCATGGTCCTTCCGGGGCCTGGCTCTCGGCCGAGAAGAAGTGCCGCACCGCGCCCCACACGTCGTCGAAATCATTGAGCGCGTAGCTGCCGGCCGCGCAGCCGGCGCCGGAGAGCTCGGCGAAGAGCTTGCCGGTCTCGGTGGCCAGCTGCCTCGATAAGCCGGAGGAGACCTCCACGTAGCCGGTGAAGCAGGTATCCGCCGCCACCGAGGCGAGCGCGGCGCGCGCCTCCGCCGCATCGCTCACCGAGTTGTCGCCGTCGGAGGCGTAGAAGAGATAGAGGTTGCAGCGCCCGGGGTTGTAGCGCGCATCGATGATCTCGCGCACCTTGAGTAGCCCAGTCGAGGCCACCGTGCCGCCGGTGCCCGACACCTGGAAGAACTCCGGCTCGTTGAACTCCCAGGCCTCGGTGGTATGCGCCACGAACACCGTCTCGAGCGAGCGGTATTCGCGCCGCAGGCCCTGCACCACCCAGAAGAAGAAAGTCTTGGCGAGCTTGCGATCGCGGTCGGACATGCTGCCGGAGACATCCAGCATGAAGAACACCACGGCGTGGATCGCCGGCTGCTTGCGCCGCGCGAGCTGGCGGAAGCGCAGGTCCTCGTCGGTGAAGGTCGGGGTCGCCCCCGGCGCTCCGCGCCGCTTCACCAGCTCCTTGAAGGAGCGGCGCCGGTCGAGGCGCGAGCGCGCGCCGCGGCGATCCCAGCCCTCGCGCGTCCAGTCGGTCTCCTCCGACGGTCCCACGCGCGCCTTGAGGTTCGGGAGCTGCATCTCCTCCCACAACCAGTCGACGATGTCGTCGACCTTGAACTCGAGCAGCAGCTGCACCTCGCCCTCATCGCGTCCGCCGGCGCCCTTCTCCCCCGGCCCCTGCTGCTGCGAGGGGTCGGAGAACACGTCGCCGGGCTTGGCCTTGCCCTGGCCGGCGCCCTGGCGCTCCTCGGGACGCCGCAGGCGGAAGTGGTAGTGCTCGAGCATGCGCACCGGCACGCGCACGGTGCGCGCACCGTCGTTTATGACCTCGCCGCCGGCGATGATCTCGGGCAGATTGGCGCGCACCGCCTCGCGCACCTTCTCGTCGTGGCGGAGCCAGTCACGGGCGCCACGCGAGAACAGCTCGTACCATTTTGCGGCGCTCAGCGGGGATTGCCCGCCGCGGTTGCCGCCCTCCTCTTCCATGCTCTTACTGGTACTCCTTTTTCGCCGGCGGCGCTACTCCTGCGCGAGCAGTGTCGTGACGTAGCTGAGCGCTTCCTTGGCGCTGTGCTCGTCGTAGCCGTATTCGGTGACGAGGCGCTCCTGTACGACGGAGATCTTCTGGCGTGCCTCCTCGTCCGGGCGCGCCGTCGAAGTGACCAGGCGCAGCACGTCGCGCCGCTCCTCGAACAGGTATTGCTCGATCGCCTCGCGCATGCGCGCGTGGCTCGCGAGCTTGAACTTCTCCCCGGCCTTGAAGGCCACCATTGCCTTGCGCACCACTTCCTGGCGGAACGAGAGCTTGCCGGAGTCCGATACCTTGATCTTCTCCTCGACCGAGCGCAGGAAGCGCTCGTCCGCCGCGCGGGTCTCGCCGGTGATCGGGTCGGTAACCTGGCGGTGATCGAGCGAGGCCTCGACCTCGTCGAGATACTTCTCCAGCAGCTGCTGCGCCTCCTCCTCGAAGGAGGCAAACATCGCGCGGTGGACGTCTTCCTTCACCCAGCGGTTGTAGAACTCCTTGCGCGCGGTCACCAGGTGGTCGATCCAGGCCTTCTTCTGCTTGGCATCCATGCGCGCATCGCTCTCGATGCCGTCCTTGAGAGCGAGCAGCAGCTCCATGCTGGTGAGACTGTGGGTGTTGCCGCGGGTGATGGCATTGGAGATCGCGTTGATGACGAAGCGCGGGCTGACCCCGGTCATGCCCTCGTCGGGCGCCTCGGTGCGGAGGCGCTGCCCCTCCGTCTCCGGCATTCCCTCGACCGCCTCGCCGGCATAGAGCCGCAGCTTCTTGGCGAGATCGAGCCCCTCGCGCTCGGGCTTGACGAGCCGCGTGAGGATGGCGAACACGGCCGCGAGGTTCAGCACGTGCGGATCGAGGTGCACGTTGCGGAACGCGGGCGCGCCCGACACCAGCTTCTGGTAGATGCGCGACTCGTCCCGGTAGGAGAGCGAGTAGGGGATCTTGATGATCACCATGCGATCGAGCAGCGCCTCGTTCTCCTTTTCCTGGAGGAACTTGTGGAACTCGGCGAGGTTCGTGTGCGCCAGGATGGTCTCGTCGAGGTGAATCAGCGGAAAGCGCGACACCTTGACGTTCTTCTCCTGCGTGAGGGTCAGCAGCAGGTAGAGAAACTCGCGCTTCACCTTGAGGATCTCGATCATCTCGAGCACGCCGCGGCTCGCGGCGTACACCGCGCCGGACCAGGACCAGGCGCGCGGGTCGCCCTCGTCGCCGATCTGCGCGACCTTGGCGAGGTCGACCGAGCCCACGAGGTCGGCGATGTCGGCGGTGGTGGGATCGTGCGGCGCGTAGGTGCCGATGCCGACGCGCGAGGCCTCGGCGAGGAACACGCGCTCGATCGGCACGCGCACGAAGTCGCCCTCGAACTCGCGCTCCACGAAATCGCGCGCCCAGGGTGAGAGCTCGCCCTGCACGCTGATGCCGTAACGATCGCGGAACTCGGCGCGCAGGCTGGTCGGAATGAGGTTGAGCGGGTTCTCGCGCAGCGGCGAGCCGCGGATCGCGTAGAGCGCGCCCTCGTCGGTGCGGCTGTACTCCTCGAGTCCGCGCTTCAGCAGGATCGCCACGGTGGACTTGCCGCCCGAGGGCGGCCCCAGCATCAGCAGCAGGCGACGCCCGACGTCGGAGCCCGCGGCCGCGGCCTTGAAGTAGTCGACCACGCGCGACAGCGGCTCGTCGATGCCGAACAGCTCGCGCTTGAAGAGCTCGCGCGCGCGGAGGTTCTCGACGGCGTCGGGAGCTGCGGCGCGCCCGTGCCAGCGCAGCATGTCCCAGATGTACTCGTGGCTGGAGCGCGCCAGCGCACTCGGGTTGGTCGGCAGGATGTTGGCAAGAAACTCCCCGAAGGTCCCTTCCCAGCGCTGCGCGCGGTGCAGTCGGCTGAAGGAGCTCAGGGTGTCGATGAAGGTGGCACTTGCGCCGTGAGAATCCGAGTCAGCTCCGAGTGGTCGCATCGTCCTTACCCTCCGTTGAGCTCAGCATCACCAATCCCTGGATGCCGGCAGACGCCGGCGGATCCGCTTAGCACTTAACCTAGTCCCAACGTCGCCCGCAAAAAGTGACGGCCTTCCGATCCTCGTGGACTGATTACGTTAAGAGTGTCACAGCAACGGATTGTTCACGCCAGAGGCTCGCGACGCCACCGCGGACGGCCAGAGGCACCCCAGGCCGGAGCGTCGGCCGCTTAAGTGGCTGATTGGCAAGCGCGCCAGGGCGTGGCGGCGCCCCGTAGCGGTGCGTTTGCGCGTGCCGCCTCCTGAAGCGGTGCATTCCTTGCGGCGCAGATCGCCAGCAGCCGCGCAGCGCCCGGGGGGCGGCGGCCGTCGCCTGGCCATCCGCGGCTGCGAGCGCGGCGGCGCCGCGCCTCGCCGGGCACGACGCGCCAAGCGAGCAGTGCTTCAGAGTTTGACCATCCCCGTCGCCGCCTCCCGACGTGCCCTCTCGTTATTGTGAACTGACGCACTGCGCCTGCGGTGAGGCTACATATCCTCCATCGGCGAGGAGTTCCGCGCCGCGCATTTGACTTGCCGCGGGCCTCACTTCACGGACGGAGGGGATTCTTTAGCTTTGTCCGTGAACGCAAAGAAGGTGGGAGACACGCCACGTGGCCAGTGCAGCATCCAGATCATCGCGTAGTCCCTCCGCGGCGCCGTCCACGGGAGCCTCCGGGGCGCCGGCGAGCGTGCAGCCCTCCGTCGACGTCACCGCCATCACCACCCGCGACGAGTTCCTGCTCGAGCTCGGCCAGGCGCTCGCCGGGCAGGCCTCCATCCGGCCGGTGGACTCGGTTGCGGCCGCTCTCGAGAGCCTCAACGCCCACTCCCGCCGCGGCCAGGCGCTGATCGTCGATGCGCTGCAGACGAGCGAGGTCCGCCCCGCGGTCGACGCCGTGCAGAGCCGCGCACCGCACGCCGTCATCCTGGTATTCGCGGACCAGGCGCTCGAGAAGCAGGTAGCCGCGGCGGTCAAGGGCTCGAAGGTTTTCGCAGTATTGCCCTCCTCGCCGATCGACCCGCGCAAGACCCACGCCGTCTTCGCCGGGGTGATCGAGGAGGCGGCAGCCAGGAAGAAGGCCGGGACCGCGGCGCAGGCGCCGCCGGCGCTTGCGCCTGCGCCTGCGCCTGCGCCGGCCGTGGACAGCGACCTGGCATCGACCCGCAGCGCCGAAGCCCTCAAGGTTCCGGGCATGAGCGGCGGCAAGGGCCGCACGCTCCTGATCGCCGGGGCTCTCGTGGCCGTGGCGGCGCTCGCCGCCGGCGCGTGGCTCTTCACCCGCGGCAACGGCGGACCCAGCGTCGGGCCGGCGGCGCCCGCCGCGGCTCCGGCCGCAGCGCCGGTGACCGAGGCACCCGAGGCCGTGCCTGCCGCCGCGCCGAGCGCCGATCTCTCGATCGTGCACGGCAAGGTGGACGAGCTGCTGGAAAAGGCCCGACTCGCCATGCGCGAGCGGCGCTACACCGAGCCGGCCGGTGACAACGCGCTGCTCTACTATCGCTCGGCCGTCGCGGCCAACGCCGCCAACGGCGAGGCCCGGGACGGCCTGCAGCGCGTCGCCGGCGTGATCGCCGGCCGCTTCGACGAGGCCTTGAGCGGCGGCCGCCTCGACGAGGCGGCGCAGAGCCTCGCCAACTTCAAGGCCGCGGCGCCCGACGATCCGCGCGGCGCGGATCTCGCCTCGCACCTTGCCAACGCCCAGATCGCCAAGGCGGTCGCCGACGGCAACATCGAGCACGCGGCGGCGCTGCTGCGCCAGGCGCAGCAGTCCGGCGCGCTGCCGGCCGACCAGCTCGCCAAGTGGCGCGCCGACCTCGGCCGCCGCCAGGACGATGCCAGGGTGCAGCGCCTCGCGGGCCTGGCGGAAGAGCGCATCCACGACGGCAAGCTCATCGACCCCGCCGACGACAGCGCCAAGTACTATGTGCGGCAGCTCGCCTCGGGCTATCCGTCGAACCCGAGCACGCAGCGCGCCGAACGCGATCTCGGCAACGCGTATCTGCGCAAGGCTCGCGATGCGGCGCTCGCCCGCAACGGCGCCGAGTCGGACCGCTGGCTCAACGAGGCGCGCGCCGTCGGCCTGTCGGCCGCCGACATCAGCACCTTCCAGCACGATATCGCCGGCGCCCAGGCCAAGGCCGCCCACGCCGAGGGCGAGCGCTTCGCGCAGCTCGCGCGCGAGCGCGTGCGCGACGGCCGCCTCACCGATCCCGCCCAGGACAGCGCCGCGTACTACCTGTCGCAGCTGCAGGCGGCGGACCCCGAGAATGCCGCGCTCGCCCCGCTGAGCCGCGATCTCTCGGCCAGGCTCCTCGACCGGGCCCGCGCGGCTGCGCAGGCCGGCAAGAGCGCCGACCAGGACCTCGGCGCCGCGCGTCGCTTCGGCGCGGACCCGAAGGACATCCAGGCGGTGCAGCAGCTCGCCGCCCCCAGGGCGGGCGCGGCCGCCGATCCGGCCGCTCTCGCCGCGAATCTCAAGCCGCTGAAGACCGTGCCTCCCGAGTATCCGGAGAACGCGCTGGAGCACGGCGTCTCGGGCAGCGTGCTGCTGTCCTTCACCGTCGACGCCAAGGGCGCCACCAGCGACGTGCAGGTGCTGCAGTCGACTCCCGCCGGCGTGTTCGATCGCGCCGCGGTGAGCGCGGTGAAGCGCTGGAGATATGCGCCGGTGATCGTCAACGGCGTCGCGGTCGAGGTGCCCACCCGAACACTGGTGCGTTTCGAGCTGCCGAAGCGGTAGCACAGGAGAGATCCGATGACCCCGAGCGGCATCGACCGCCGTCGCCAACTCGTCACCGCCGGTATCGCCACGGTGCTGACGCTCGTCATGGGCGCGGTACTGTTCGTCGGCTTCCGCATCGCCACCCAGATGCGCGCCAACATCACGGCGCTGCAGACGGCGAGCGCCCTGCAGAACTATCCCGACGACATCACCCAGCAGCTCACCTCCTTGCGCGATCGCCTCGAGGCGCGCGCCTACTCGGGCCAGGCGCTCGAGGATCTGCAGGGCACGGTACGGCGCTTCGACCGGCAGCTGAAGGAGCTCAACGCCGCCGGCGCCATTCACTCTCCCGAGCTCGCCCGCGCGCTGCAGCTGTGGCACGAGTACGCTCCGGTGATCGAGCCCGTGGTGTCCTTCAACGGCCAGCCGTACGTCGACTCCGACACCTCCGGCAGCACGCTGTCGCGCGACGGGCGACAGCACTACGCCGAGGTGAAGCGGGCGCAGATATTCGCCACCGATAACGCCCATGTGCTGCAGGGCCAGCTCGCAACGCTCGCCACCTCGCTGCAGCACGACGCCTCGGACGCCGCCGCGCGCCTGCGCGCGATGCTCTCGATCGGCGTGCTGGCCGCGCTGGTGCTGGCGGCCGCGGCCGCCTGGTTCCAGTTCACCCGCTCGCGCCACGAGCGCGTCGCCCGCGAGGCGCAGGAGCAGACACGCGACATCCTCAAGACGGTGCGCGAAGGCTTCTTCCTGCTCGATGCCAACTATCGCATCGGCTCGGTGTGGTCCGAGGCCCTGACACGCATGTTCGGGCGCGACGATTTCGCCGGGCTGTCCTTCGAGGAGCTGCTCAGGGACCTGGTGCCGGCGGCGACGCTCGCCACCGCCACCAAGTACATCAAGCTCCTGTGGGGTGAGCGCGCCCACGAGAATCTGATGAAGAGCATCAACCCGCTGGGCCAGCTCGAGATCAGCATGGACAACGGGCACGGCGGCCGCGAGACGCGCTACCTGCAGTTCGACTTCCACCGCGTCATGGGGCCGGCGGGCATCAAGCATGTGCTGTGCTCGGTCGGCGACATCACCTCGAGCGTGCTGCTGGCGCGCGAGCTGCAGGAATCGCAGGACAACGCCAACGCCCAGGTCGACATGATGCTGGCGATGATGCACATCGACCCGCTGCAGCTGGTGTCGTTCCTCGACGGGGCGGAGACGGGACTGAAGCTCGTCAACACCATCCTCAAGGAGCCGGCACGCACCGACGCCGAGTTCCGCAAGAAGCTCTCCGGCCTGTTCCGCGAGCTGCACTCGATCAAGGGCGAGGCCTCGGCGCTCAACCTCTCGAGCATCGCCGCCCGCGTGCACGCGCTCGAGGACATCGTCAGCGAGCTGAAGAAGAAGGCCGAGCTCTCCGGCAACGACTTCCTGCCGATGGTGCTCAAGCTCGACGACCTGCTCGCGCACCTGCGCTCGGTGCGCGAGATGGCCGGACGCCTCACGGCGCTCAAGGAGAGCGCCGCGTCCGCCACCACCGCCTTCACCGCGCCCGCCGCGCTGGCGCCGCCCCCGCCCCCGCCTGCGCCCGCACCCGCCCCCGCGCCTCCCCCGCAAGGCAGCGCGCGTGCGCAGCAGTTTGCGCGCCGCGCCGAGGATCTCGCGCCGACGTTGCACGCCCTGGCCGAGCGCCTCGCGCAGGATCACGGCAAGCGCTTTCGCCTGAAGCTCGCGGGCCTCGGCGACGTGCCGGCCCCCTACGTGGCCACGGTCAAGGACTGCCTGATCCAGATGCTGCGCAACGCCGCGGTGCACGGCATCGAGGCGCCCGAAGTGCGGCGCGCGCTCACCAAGCAGGACGTCGGCGTCGTCAGCGTGGCGTTCCACCGCGCGGCCGAGGGTTTCGATCTGGTATTCGAGGACGACGGCGCCGGCATCGCGCCCGGCACGCTCAAGGCCGCGGCGGTGCGCCAGCAGCTCATCACCGAGGATGAGGCCGCCGCCATGGACACGCGCACCGCGATGGCGCTGATCTTCCGTCCCGGCTTCTCGACTCAGGACGAGGTGTCGATGGACGCCGGCCGCGGTGTCGGCATGGACGTCGTGGCGCGCAGCGTCTACGCTCTCGGCGGCAAGATCGGCGTCAGCACGCACCCGGGCAAGTACACGCGCTTCAAGATCTCACTGCCGGTCGGGCAGGCCAGCAGCAGCGCGGTCGCCTGAGGACGCAGCATGAATGCCCGGCGGCCGATGAAGCTCATGATCGTCGACGACTCGAACATCATGCGCCGGCGCATCGAGCGCTCGCAGCAGTTCGAGGACCTGCAGCTGGTCGGCACCGCCGGCAACGGCGTCGAGGCGATCGAGCTCTTCAAGCGCACCGATCCTGACGTCGTCACCATGGATCTCACCATGCCGCGCATGGACGGCATCGAGTGCATCAGTCGCCTGGTGGCGCTCAAGCCCGAGGTGCGTATCCTGGTGGTCTCGGCGCTCGCCGACAAGGCGACCGCCGTCGAGGCGATGGAGAAAGGTGCCAATGGCTTCCTCAACAAGCCCTTTACCGACCGGCAGTTGAACGAAGCGATCGCGGAGCTGATGCGCTGATGTTGCACGAACAGGAGCTGAAGACTTTCGTCGAGGGCACGACGAACTTCTTCGAGGTCGCGGCCCAGCAGCCCGCCTCGATCGGCTCCCCGTACCTCCTGGAAGGCACGCCGGCGGTGCACGAGTACACCGGCGTCATCAACATCTCCGGCAAGCGCGAGGGCGTGGTGTTTTTTACGGCCCCCAAGGCCATGCTGACCGTACTGCTCATGAAGATGCAGGAGAACGACTTCAGCCATGAGACGATGCGCGATCTCGTGGGCGAGGTCGCCAACACCATCTCCGGCAACGCACGCCGCGACTTCGGCCGCGATTTCGTGATCTCGGTGCCGTCGGTGCTGTCGGGCCAGAAGCCCGAGATCCCGCAGAAGCCGGGGCTGCGCTCGTTCATCATTCCCATCAACTGGCGCAGCCACTCGGCGAAGCTGGTCGTCTCCCTTACCTGACGCGCCGCGGACGCGCTCACAACGCCGCATTGACGCGTGGCAGGCGGCGTGAGCATGCTGCACCGTTGCTTGACGGGGGTGACCGATGAAGAAGCTCATAGCTCTGTTGGCGCCGGCTGCGCTGACACTCTGCCTCCTGGCTGTCAGCGTCGCGCGGGGGGACACGGTAAGAAGCGGTACGTTCAGCAGGGCCGGGGCTTCGCTGTACTGGGAAGAGCACGGTGATCCCGCTCATCCGCCGCTGGTCCTTCTGCACGGCTTCGGCGAATCCATGGCCGTATGGCGGCCGTACCAGGACGCGCTGGCAGTCAGCTACGACGTAGTGCTGCTGGATCTCCGCGGCCACGGTCGATCCACCAATTCACACGAGGCCTTCTCGTTCAAGGAGGTGGCGGAGGACCTGCTGGCGTTGATGGATCACCTGCACCATGCGCGCTTTCGCGCCGTGGGCGCGAGTAGCGGCGGGATCGCGCTTCTTCACGCCGCCTCCAGGGCCCCGGGACGCTTCGAGGGCCTCGTGCTCGTCAGCGCGGCGCCTGATGTCGGCCCGCAAGCTCGTGCACGGGTGCGCGAAATTGCGGCGGACAAGGGCTCGCTTGACTACCTGCGGCAATTCGCTGCTCGCGGGGATGCCCAGGTCAATATGCTGCAGCGCCAGTTTGCGGCGCTGGCCGATTCCAGCGACGCTGCAGTGACGTCGGAACAGCTGGCCGCGATTTCAGCGCCGACCCTGATCGTCCATGGTGATCGGGACGAGTTCTTTCCCGTCGAGGTGGCGGTCAGCCTTTACCGATCCATCCGCAGCTCCTACCTGCGGGTTTACCCCAATGACGGGCATGAGCCGATCTATAACCCGCGTGCCGTCGAGGACTTCAGTCATCTGCTCCTCGAGTTCTTTTCCGGGAAGTGGCAGCACCCTGACGGGGAAGGCCATGACGCATCGACGGCGGCGCGGTGAGCTCCGCGCGCGTTCCGCTCAGGCCGCGTCCTCCTCGGCGCGCAGCCGGTAGCCGACCCCGGTCTCGGTGATCAGATAGCGCGGCTGGCGCGGGTCGGGCTCGAGCTTGGCGCGCAGATTCTTGATGCACACCCGCAGGGAGCGCGAGTCGTCCTCGCGCCCCGGCCCCCATACCTCGCGAATGAGCTGCCGCTGCATCACGATCGAGCCGAGCTGGCGGGCGAGGCAGGCGAGCACGCGGTACTCGAGCGGCGTCAGATGGATCTCGCCGTCCGCGCCGTGCGCCTCGCGCCGCGCCAGGTCGACCCGCACGCTGCCGAACCTGAGCACCGCCGACGGGGCGGCGTGCGTCACGCGCCGCAGCGCGGCGCGCAGCCGCGCCAGCAGCTCCGGACCACTGAAGGGCTTGGTGATGTAATCGTCCGCCCCGGCATCGAGTGCCGCCACCTTCTGCTCCTCCATGGTGCGCGCCGACAGCACCACGATGGGCACCGGCGACCAGGCGCGCACCCGGCGGATCACCTTGAGCCCGTCGCCGTCGGGGAGCCCCAGATCGACGAGCAGCAGATCCGGCTTGTGACTGCGCGCCTCGATCTCGGCGCGCAGCGCGGTGTCCGCCTCGATGCAGCGGTAGCCTTCGGCGGTGAGCAGCACGCGCAGCACGGCGCGGATGCCTGGCTCGTCCTCGACCACCAGCATCTGGTGCATCGCCTCGGTCATGGCGGCTGGCGCGCGAGCGCCGGTGCCGCGGCGGCCGCCGCGTCCGGGGCGCTCTCGGTCGCCGGCAGCGTGAACACGAAGCGCGCGCCGCCACCCTCGCGCCGCTGCGCCTCGATCTCGCCGCCGTGGGCGCGCACGATCGCCTGGACGATCGCCAGCCCCAGCCCCACGCCCACCACGGCTCCCTCGCCGCTGCCGCGCTGGAACTTGTCGAAAAGACGCGCCGGATCCCCGGCCGGCAGTCCTGGCCCGTCGTCCTCGACCGCCACCTGCACGAAGTCGCCCGCCGGCACCGCCGAAACCGACACGCGGGTTCCGGGGGGGGTGTACTTGGCGACGTTGTCGAAGAGATTGGCGAAGAGCTGCACGATGAGTGTGGCGTCGACCCACACCGGCGGCAGGTCGGGAGGCAGGCGCGTCTCGACCCGGTGGCCGGCCAGACGCTGCTGGTAGCGCGTGAGGGCGCTGCCGACCAGGTCGTCGAGCGTCTGCCAGTCGCGCCGCAGCGCGACCTGACCCGACTCGAGTCGCACCAGGTCGAGCACGTTGGAGACGAGGTCCGACATCTCGCGCGCGGTAGTCTCGATGGAGTGCGCGAGCTGCACGCGGGTTGCCTCATCGAGCGTCGCCCCATGCTCGGCGAGCGCACTGCCGGCCCCTGCCATCACCGCGAGCGGGGTGCGCAGGTCATGCGAGATGGACGACAGCAGCGTATTGCGCAGCGTCTCGCGCTCGGCCGCCAGGCTCGACTGCTCCGCCACCTCCGCCAGGTGCGCGCGCTCGAGAGCCAGCGCAATCTGCCCGGCGAAGGTCTCGAGCAGGTGGCTCTGCTCCGGCAGCAGCACACGGCGCGCGTTATCCGGCAGCACCGCCAGCACCCCCACCGTGCGCCCCTCGTCGCCGAGCGGCACGTACAGGCCGCGCGCCGCCGGCAGCGTGTCCGAGCCGAGCCCGGCGCGGCGGCCGTGATCGGCGACCCATTGAGCCACGGCGAGATCCGCGCCGCGGAACGAGGTCTCGAGCGGCGCCTCCGCCGGGTACCCGAGCTTGCCGTTCACATCCGGCAGCAGCACCGTCGCGCTGCACTCGAAGACTTCCGCGACGTGTCGCACGGCCACCCGCGCCATGTTGGTGATGCCGCGGGTGACGGACAGCTCGCGGCTCATGGCATAGAGCAGCGCCGTGCGCCGCTCACGGGCTCCCGCCACCCGGGTCTGCTGCCGCACGCTCGCGGTGAGCGTCGCGATCACCAGTGCGATGGTGACCATGGCGCCGAAGGTCACCAGATACTGCGCGTCCGAGACCGCAAAGGAGTAGCGCGGCGGCACGAAGAAGAAGTCGAAGGCCGCCACGTTCAGCACGGCGGTGAGCGCCGAGGGACCGCGCCCGAGCCGCAGGCCCGCCACCGTCACGCCGAGCAGGTAGATCATGACGAGGTTCGAGAGGTCGAAGTGCGGATACATCAGCTCCGCGACCCCGGTGCACAGCACGGTAACGAGCACCGCCGAGGCGTAGCGGTCCCAACGCACCGCGGTGGCGGTCGGCAGCTGATCCGCGCCCGGCCGCATCGGTGGCGCAGGGGGCGCACGCCCGGCCGCGGCGATCATCACGACATCGAAGCCGCGCGCACGGCGCACCAGCTCGGTCGCGGTCGACGGGCGCAGCCACGCGCGCCAGCCGCGCCGCTTCGGCGCCCCGACGATCACCCGCGTGGCGCGGCGCGTCTGGGCGTACTCGACCAGCGTGTCCGCAGCCGCGGGGCCATCCAGAGTCACGCTCTCGCCGCCGAGCGACTCGGCGAGGCGCAGCACGTCGATGCGGCGATTGCGCTGCTTGTCAGAGAGCCGCAGCAGCTGCGGCGTCTCCACGTACACCACAGTCCACTCGGCATCGAGCGCGTCCGCCATGCGCTTACCGGCGCGCACCAGCTGCTCGGCCTGCTCGTCCGGACCGACGGCCACCAGGACGCGGTCGCGGGCGCGGCGCACCTCACCGCGCTCGGCGGGCAGCTCGCGCGCGGCCGCCTCGACCCGGTCCGCCACCCGGCGCAGCGCGATCTCGCGCAGCGCCATGAGATTCGGCTTGCGGAAGAAGCGCTCGACGGCGGTACCCGCCTGGCTGCCGAGGTACACCTTGCCGGCGTGCAGCCGCGCAATGAGGTCGTCGGGCGGCAGGTCGATGAGCTCGATGTCATCGGCCTCATCGAACACGTGGTCGGGGAGGGTCTCGCGCTGGCGGATGCCGGTCGTCTGGTAGACGAGATCGTTCAGGCTCTCCAGGTGCTGAACGTTGACCGTGGTCCAGACGCTCACCCCCGCGGCGCGCAGCTCCTCGATGTCCTGCCAGCGCTTGGGGTGGCGTGGTGCGGGCTCTCCGCCCACCACGTTGGAGTGCGCCAGCTCGTCGACCAGCAGAATCTCCGGGCGGCGCGCGAGCGCCGCGTCGAGATCGAATTCCTGGCGCACGATGCCGCGGTAGCTCACCGGCAGCGTCGGCAGGCGCGGCAGGCCTTCCAGCAGCCGCTCAGTCTCGAGGCGCCCATGGGGCTCGACGTAGCCGACCACGACGTCGGTGCCCGCGGCACGCATGCCGCGTGCCGCTTCCAGCATCGCGTAGGTCTTGCCGACACCGGCCGAGGCGCCGAAGAAGACGCGCAGCCGTCCGCGCTTCTGGCGCGCCTCCTCGGCCTTCACTCGCTCGAGCAGTTGGTCGGGGTCCGGCCGGGTTTCGGCCATTTTTCAGGTCACTTCAGCGCGTCAAGTGCCAGGTTCAGCTCCAGGACGTTGACCCGCGGCTCTCCGAGGACTCCCAACAACCTACCCTCGGTATGAGCGGCAATCAATGCCCGCACCTGGGTCTCGGTCAGCCCCCGCGCCCGCGCGACGCGCGCCGCCTGGTAGCTCGCCGCCGCGACGCTGATTTCGGGATCGAGACCGCTGCCGGAGGCGGTCACCAGGTCGATGGGAACCGGTGCGAGGTTGTCGGGGTCGGCGGCCCGCAGCGCCTGGACGCGCTCCTTGATCGTGTCGCGAAGCGCGGGGTTCAGGGGTCCCAGGTTCGAGCCGGTCGAGCCGACACCGTTGTAGGGCTGAGGGGTGGTGGCCGAGGGCCGGCCCCAGAAGTGACCGGGGTCGCTGAAGCTCTGTCCGATGAGCGCCGAGCCGACCGCATGCCCGTCACGCATCACCAGGCTTCCCGCGGCGCGCCCGGGAAACATCAGCTGCGCGAAGCCGGTGACGATCAGCGGATAGACGATGCCCGTGAGCACCGTGAGCAGCACGAACAGTGTGAGGGCGCTGCGCAGGCTGGTAGCGAGTGAATTGCGGTGCGTGTTCATGGCCTCTCCCGTGCTCACACCAGGTGCGTCACGACCAGCGCGAGATCGACCAGCTTGATGCCGACGAACGGCACGATGATCCCGCCGAGCCCGTAGATCACCAGATTGCGCCGCAGCAGCGTCGCGGCGCCGAGCGGCCGGTAGCGCACGCCCTTCAGCGCGAGCGGGATGAGCGCGACGATGATGAGCGCGTTGAAGATGACCGCCGACAGGATGGCCGAGAACGGGCTCGCGAGGCGCATGACGTTGAGGGCATCCAGCTGCGGGTAGGTGGTGACGAAGGCTGCCGGAATGATGGCGAAATACTTGGCCACGTCGTTGGCGATCGAGAAGGTGGTGAGCGCGCCGCGGGTCATGAGCATCTGCTTACCGGTCTCGACCACTTCGATGAGCTTGGTGGGGTTGGAGTCGAGATCCACCATGTTGCCGGCTTCCTTGGCAGCCTGGGTACCGGTATTCATCGCTACCGCGACGTCGGCCTGGGCCAGAGCCGGCGCATCGTTGGTCCCGTCGCCGGTCATCGCCACCAGGCGTCCCTGCCCCTGGTGCTCGCGGATGAGTTTGAGCTTCGCCTCGGGGGTGGCCTCGGCGAGGAAGGAGTCGACGCCCGATTCGGCGGCGATGGCCGCCGCGGTGAGCGGGTTGTCGCCGGTGATCATCACCGTCTTGATGCCCATGCGGCGCAGCTCGCCGAAGCGCTCGCGGATGCCGCCCTTGACGATGTCCTTGAGCTCGATGACGCCGAGCACGCGCGGGCCGTCGCTCACCAGCAGCGGTGTGCTGCCGCGGCGGGCAACCTCCTCCACCGTCGTCTGCACCGCCCGGGGAAAGGCCTGTCCCAGCCGCTCGACCTGGCGGCGGATGGCATCGGCCGCGCCCTTGCGGACCTGGCGCTGGCCGATGTCGACGCCGCTCATGCGGGTGTGCGCGGAGAAATGCACGAACGAGGCGCCGAGGCTCGTCAGGTCGCGCTCGCGCAGCTTGAAGCGCTGCTTGGCGAGCACCACGATGCTGCGGCCCTCGGGAGTCTCGTCGGCGAGCGAGGCGAGCTGCGCCGTGTCCGCCAGCTCCTCCTCGCTGACCCCCGCCGCGGGGATGAAGGCCGCGGCCTGGCGGTTGCCGAGCGTGATGGTGCCGGTCTTGTCGAGCAGCAGGACGTCGACGTCGCCGGCCGCCTCCACTGCCCGGCCGGAGGTGGCGATCACGTTCGCCTGCAGCATGCGGCTCATGCCCGCGACGCCGATAGCCGAGAGCAGCGCACCGATGGTGGTGGGAATGAGGCATACGAGCAGGGCAATGAGCGCAGTGATGGTGATCGGCGCGCCGAGCTTGGTCACCGTGACGCTGTAGATCGAGTAGGGCAGCAGTGTCGCGGTCGCAAACAGGAACACGAGTGTCAACGCCACCAGCAGGATCGTGAGCGCGATCTCGTTCGGGGTCTTCTGGCGGGCGGCGCTCTCCACCATGGCGATCATGCGGTCGAGGAAGGTCTCGCCGGGGTTGACCGTGACGCGCACCACGATCCAGTCCGAGAGCACGCGCGTGCCGCCGGTCACCGCCGAGAAGTCCCCGCCCGACTCGCGGATGACCGGCGCCGATTCCCCGGTGATCGCGCTCTCGTCCACCGAGGCCGCGCCGTGGATCACCTCGCCGTCGGCGGGCACGTAGTCTCCGGCCTCGATCAGCACCACGTCGCCGCGCCGCAGGTCATCGGCGCGCACGCGGGTGGCGTTCGCGCGCACGGCCGGGTCGGCGAGCCGCTTGGCCCACACCGTCTGCTTCAGGCCCCGGAGCGCCGCCGCCTGCGCCTTGCTGCGCCCCTCGGCGAGCGCCTCGGCCAGATTCGCGAACAGCACCGTGAACCACAGCCACAGCGCGATGTTGAAGATGAACCACGCCGGCGCCTCGCCGCGCCCGGCGAGCGCCTGCGCCCAGAGCACCGTGGTGAGGATGCTGCCGATGTATACCACGAACATCACCGGGTTGCGCCACTGCACCCGGGGATCGAGCTTGGTGAGCGAGTCGATGAGCGCGGGCCCGAGCAGCGCGCGATCGAACAGGGCGAGCTTGCGCCGGCTCATGCGGCTCTCCACAGCATGATGTGCTCGACGATGGGACCCAGGGCGAGCGCCGGCACGAAGGTCAGGGCACCGACCAGCAGCACCGTGCCGATCAGCAGCACCACGAAGGTCGGGCCGTGGGTCGGCATGGTGCCATCCGAGACCGGAATGCGCTTCTTCGCGGCCAGCGACCCCGCCACGGCGAGCACCGCCACGATCGGCCAGAAGCGGCCGAGCCACATGACGATGCCGAGCGCGGTGTTATAGAAGGGCGTGTTGGCCGAGAGACCCGCGAACGCGCTGCCGTTGTTGTTGCCGGCCGAAGAGAAGGCGTAGAGGATCTCGCTGAAGCCGTGGGCGCCCGGATTACCGACCGCCGCGCGGCCGGCATCCACACTGACCGCGACCGCGGTGCCGGTCAGCACGATGAAGGGCATCACCAGGATCGCGATCGAGCTCATCTTCATCTCGAAGGCCTCGATCTTCTTGCCGAGGTACTCGGGGGTGCGGCCGATCATGAGACCGGCGATGAACACCCCGACGATGGCGAAGATCAGCATGGAGTAGATCCCGGTGCCGACTCCGCCGAACACCACCTCGCCGAGCTGCATCTGGAACAGCGGCACGAAGCCGCCGAGCGGCGTGAACGAGTCGTGCATGCTGTTGGTTGCGCCGCACGAGGTCGCGGTGGTGACGGTGGCAAACAGCGCCGAAGCGCCGATGCCGAAGCGCGTCTCCTTGCCTTCCATGTTGCCGCCCGCCTGGGTGGCGCTCGCGGCCTGATCGACCCCGAGCCCGGCGAGCTGCGGATTGCCGTGCTGCTCGTTGTACTCGGCGATGGCGAGCAGCGAGACGAACAGGATGGCCATCGCGGCGAGCACCGCCCAGCCCTGGCGCGTGTCGCCGACCATCCGGCCGAAGGTATAGGTCAGCGCGGCGGAAATGAGCACGATGGCCAGCATCTCGAGCAGATTCGACAGCGCGGTGGGATTCTCGTAGGGATGCGCGGAGTTGGCGTTGACGAAGCCGCCGCCATTGGTGCCGAGCTCCTTGATGCTCTCCTGGGAAGCGATCGGACCCATCGGCAGGCTCTGGATGTGGGTGGTGAGCGTCTCCTGCACGGGATTGCCGGCCGCGTCCTTCACAGGGTTGCCGGCGGCGTCGGTCTTCGGACTCTGGTAGGTGAGCTCCTCCAGCGTCGTCACGTCCTTGTAGGGACTTAAGTTCTGAATGACGCCCTGCGAGACGAGCGCCAGCGCCAGCAGGAACGCCAGCGGCAGCAGGACATAGAGCGTCGCGCGCGTCAGGTCCGCCCAGACGTTGCCGATGGTCTGCGCGCTGTGCCGCGCGAGCCCGCGGATCAGCACGATCCCCACCACGATGCCGCTCGCCGCGGAGAGGAAGTTCTGCACCGCGAGACCCGCCATCTGCGTCAGATAGCCCATGGCGGACTCGCCCGAATAGCCCTGCCAGTTCGTATTGGTGACGAAACTCACCGCGGTGTTGAAGGCCGAGTCGGCCGAGAGGTTGGCGAACTTCTGCGGATTGAGCGGCAGCCAGACCTGGCAGCGCTGCAGCAGGTAGACCGTGAGCGCCCCCAGGGCATTGAACAGCACCAGCCCGACGGCGTACTCCTTCCAGCCCATCTCACGCGCCGGCTCGACGCCGCACAGCCGATGGATCCAGCGCTCGAGCGGCGCACCGAAGCGCAGCGGCCAGATGGGGCGGCCCTCGAAGACGTTCGCCATGTAGAGCCCGAGCGGCTTCACGCACGCCAGAACGAGCAGCAGGAAGCCCACGATGAGGATCAAGCTGAAGGCGGTCATCAGAATCTCTCGGGTCTGATGAGGGCGTAGAGGAGATAGACGAACAGCGCGGCGGTAAGCAGCGCGCTCACGGCGTAGATGGCGCTCATTCGAGGCCCCCGAGTCGGGAGACCGCCCAGATCAGCCAGTGCGTCGCGGCATAGAGCACGAGCACGGCCAGGATGAAGATGAAGTCCACGGCTATCCTCTTGGGGCATTTGGCCGCAGTTACCTTACTGCGCCGGTTGTGAGCCCGCCGTGAGAATAAATCCCTATGCCGGCGAGGCCGGTCGTCGGAAATTGTGACGCCCGCACTGCCGGTGGCCGGGCTTTTCAAGCGTCATAGTCCGCCGTGAGGGAGAGCTGTCTCAATCCTGTCATCGGCTGCGGGCATTCTGAGGCGGTACCCCCGCCTGGTGCCGCCGCGAGCTAGGGCGCCTGATGCAATCGAGTCCGCTGGCCGTCATCACGCTGCGACGCGAAGTCGCGGCGCGCTATGCCCGCATCCACCGGCTGTGGCTGACGGCACGCAACGTCTATCGCCGCCTGCACGAGGCGCCGGTGCAGGACCTCATCGCGCTGCGCCACGCGGCGCAGCGGCTCGACCAGCTCGATCGCGGGCGTGCGGCGCTGCTCAGCGATCTGAAGGCGCTCGCGGACTAGCTAACGACGCCCTCCGAGTACGCGCGCCGGCAGCAGAATGATCGCCCGCAGCAGCTCGAACACCCCCTCGACCGCGAGACCCACCAGCCTGAAGGGCAGCATCAGCAGCCAGACGATCGGGTACAGTACCAGCGCGAGCAGGGCCAGCGGCCAGCATACGACCAGCAGCAGCAGCCACAGCAGAAACCCGATCATTTGACGACCCTCGAGCCTCACGCCACAGTTTTGAGCGTCGGCGCTGTATAGCACATGACGACCACGCGGGCATTTCAAGCACCTCATGGCCTGGCACCCGGCGCACGCGTGGCGGTGATTGCTCCCGCGAGCGCCTTCGACCGCGCCTCCTTCGAGAGCGGGCTCGCCGTCATCGGCGCGCGCTATGACGTGCACTACCAGCCGGAGATCTTCGAGCGGCACCGCTATCTCGCGGGCTCCGACGCCCGGCGCCTGGCAGAGCTCGAGCAGGCGCTCCTCGACCCCGCGATCAAGGCCGTGTTCTGCGCGCGGGGCGGGTACGGCGCGACGCGGCTGCTCGCGCAGCTCGCGTCGATCAGGCCTGCCCCAAGCAAGCCCCTGGTCGGCTTCTCGGACATCACGGCGCTGCACCTGTGGCTGCAGAGCCTCGGGGTCATGAGCATCCACGGCCCGGTGCTCACCCAGCTCGGCCTGCTGCCCGAGGAGACGCGGCGGCGGCTGTTCCATCTGCTGGAGTCGGCCTCCCCGGCGGCGGCGCTCCAGGCCAGCGACACCTACGTGCCCGGGGTGGCGGAAGGCCCGCTGCTCGGCGGCACGCTCTCGGTGCTGACGCGCCTGCTCGGTACGCCCTACCTGCCTGCGCTCGCGGGCGCGATCCTGCTGCTCGAGGACGTCGGCGAGCGGCCCTACCGGCTCGACCGCATGTGGACCCATCTCGAGCTGGCGGGTGTCCTGCGGCAGGTGCGCGGTATCGCGCTCGGATCGTTCGCTCACTGCGAGGAGAAGGACGCCGGCTACAGCGCCGCCGACGTGCTGCGCGAGCTCGCGCACGCCACCGGGCTGCCGTGCGCGGCGGGGTTTCCGATCGGGCACGGCGCGGCGAACGAGCCGGTGCCCTTAGGGGCGCGCGTGCGTCTCGATGCAAGCGCGCGCAGCCTCACCTTCCTCGAGGCCGCGGTTACTCCAGGCGCCTGACCGCGACCGCGAGCAACGCGCCACCGTCGGCGCGCTCGATGCTGAACTCGATCGGGCGGCAACACACCTCGCAGTCCTCGATGTACGCCGCATCGTCCGCGGTCATGTCGACGCGCGTCTCCAGGCGCTCGCCGCACCACGGGCAGCGCACCGCGACGAACTCCTCGGGCGCGAGGCGCGCGAGGCGCTCGGCGCCCGGCTCGTACACCGGCTCGAGTCCGTAGAGCTGATCGATGCTGTCGGCGTCGAGGCGCGCGATGCGTCCCTTCAGGCTCTCGAGCTCCATGGCCTTGCGCCGGGTCATCGTGCGAGGATACGCCAATATGTGGAAAGCCCTTGCTTCGCTGCTGCTCGGCGTGGCGGTGGCACTCGCGGGATGCGCGGGGGGTCCGAAAGCGGAGACGCCGACGGGTGTGATGCTCGGCGGCAGCTGGAAGCTGAATCACACAGGGAGCGACGACCCGCAGCAGGTGATCGCCAGGATGCGCGCCCAGGCACGCAAGATCATCGAGCGCCAGAGCGCCGCCGTGGACGAGGTCGCGCGCAGCAGCCCGGGCGGACGCGGCGGCGCGGGCGGCACGCCGCCCGCGGAGACGAATCCCGTGCTCCCGCCCGAGGAGCCTGCCACCGGCGGCCGCGGCGCGCGTCGGCCCGACCCCCTGCAATACTCACCCATGATGCATGCGCTGGCGGCGGTCATCGCGCGCGGCGACTTCCTCACCGTGCGTCAGTCGAGCGAGGAATTGGTGTTCGAATATGGCACCACGGTGCGCAGCTTCACCCCCGGAGTGCACAGCGTCGTCTCCGCGGAGCTGGGTGTGGCGGATCAGATCTCCGGCTGGGAGGGGCGTGAGTACGTCATCAACGTCAAGCCGCAGCTGGGCCCGAGCGTCATCGACAGCTTCGGGCTCTCGCCCGACGGCCAGCGCCTGATCGAGAAGGTGCACATCGGCCCGGCGGAGCTGCCGGCCGTGGCCCTGACGCGCGTCTACGACCGCACCACCGAGACGGGCCCGCGGGCACCGCCCACGAGCGACTGAGCATGAGCGAGTCTCCTGAAGTCGGCTCGGCGCGCGGCCCGCAGCCCGCGGCGCTCCTCATCGCGCTCCTGCTGGGGGCGGGCGCCTGCGCGCGTGCGCAGGCGCCCGCTGCCGGCCCAGCCACGCCGGCGCAGAGTGCGCCCCCCGAGGCACCGCTCGCCGAGGTGGTCGTCGAGGGCAAGCACGAGGGACCGCGCATGTGGACGGTGCGCCGGGGCGATCACGTGCTGTGGATCCTCGGCACGGTGACGCCGCTGCCGAAGAAGATGGTGTGGCAGCCCGACGCCGTGCGCGCCGTATTGCAGCAGTCGCAGGAGGTCGTGCCTGCCTGGCCGACCTACGGCATCGGCGCCAACCCCTTCACGGCGCTGCGCGTGTTCATCCAGTGGCGCCGGATGCAGCAGCCCCCCGATCACCTGCCCCTCAAGCAGACACTGCCACCGGAGCTGTACGCGCGGGTCAGTGCGCTCGCCGCCCGTTACGATCCGCACGACCGCCGGCTCGAGGAGCTGCGGCCGATGCTCGCGGCCGAGCGGCTCATGACGCGGGTACTGGATGCCTCCGACCTCGCGCTTCGCAACGAGGTGCAGAAGACGGTGCTCGACCTCGCCCGCGGGCAGGGCGTGCGCATCCGCCAGGACAAGCTGAAGATCGACGATCCGGTGGACGTCCTCAAGGACGTGGGCGCGACACCGCTCTCGGCCGAGGTCGCCTGCCTCGATGCGGTCGTCACGCGCCTCGAGACCGACCTGGGTCCCATGCAGGCGCGCGCGCGCGCCTGGGCGCTCGGGGATGTGGAGACGCTCCGTCAGCTGCCGCATCCCGACGATCGCACCGCGTGCATCGCGGCCGTCTCGACCTCCGAGCGGGTGCGCAATCTCATCGCGCGCGCGCAGGATGACTGGCTGCTGGTGGTCGAGGACAGCCTGGCGCGCAACCGCGGCACGCTGGCGGTGCAGTCCATGGACCGGCTGCTCGGTGAGCACGGCGCGCTCGCGGTGCTGCGGGCGCGGGGCTACGTGGTAGAGGGGCCGTAGCGGTAGCGTTAACTACCGAGCCAGCGACTCAGGTCCGCGGTCAGGCGTGCAGCGCAAAGCCCCAGGCTATTGCCATCTCGGCGAGCGCCGTGGCGCCGGCGAGCCACTGCGGAGTGCGCTCGAGCCACCGCTGCGACGTGCCGCTGGCCGCCGCGACCCCGAGCAGCGCGCCGGTGGTGAATCCCGCGAGATGCGCCACCAGGTCGGTCCCCTCGCCCGCCGAGCCGGTCCAGCCGAGGAGGATCACGCCGGCGATCAGCGGAGCGAAGCGCCTGCCCCAGTGCTGCGGCAGGTGCGCCCGCTCGCGCCAGGAGTAGGCCGACATGAGGCCGAGCGCGGTGAACACCGCGGTCGAGGCGCCCACCGCGCTGTGCTCGGCTGGGCCGGTCAAGCCTTCGGCGAGATTTGCGAGCGCCGCCCCGGTCACGGTCAGGAACCAGGCGGTTCCGCTGCCGAGCTGCCGGCCCGCGAGATAGCCGAACCACACTCCCGCCCCCAGGTTGGCCGCGAGGTGCGCGCCATCCAGGTGCAGGGTGAGCGCGGTCCACGCGCGCCACCATTCGCCGGCCTGCACGCGCTGGCAATCGAGCATGCCGAGATCGAAAGCGTCGAGCCGCACGAGGCCGTTGCCGACCACGTAGGCCACGCCGAGGAGCGTCGCCACGTAGAGAGCGCACCCGACCCACGCAAAGGGATGGAGGCGCGGCGGCGGCGGCGGAGCCGGTGGCGCGCGGTTCTCCGCGTCGTACTGCGCGAGATGGCGCTGCGCACAGGCGGCATCCTGCGGGTCCACCTGCACCAGGAACTCACCCTCGCCCGGCACTACCTCGCCGGCGACGCCCACCGCCGTGAGCACCAGCAGCCGCTCCTCACACGCGCGGCGCCGTCGCGAGCGAAACACCGTGACCGGGGCGCTGGCGCTCATTCCGGCGGCGGCGCCTCAGCACCGTGCACGCGCAGGTGCGTCACGGCGAGCAGTTGCCGCACCCTGTTGCCGAGAATCTCGTGCAGCGCCTCTCGGGATTGCAGCAGCCCGAAGGCGTCCGGAAGGTAGTCCCTGAAGCTGCGCGGGCGCGGCGCCCAGACGTGCACCGGCGCGGGCTCGACCGCGAGTCCGGCGCTCGAGAATTCCTGCGCGGCGCGCCACTCGTGAGCGCTGCTCGTCACGAGCACGATCCGCTCCACGCCGTCGGCCTTGAGCAGCCGTGCCGAGAGCTGCGCGTCGTCGAAGGTATCGCGCGACTCGCCGTTGACCCAGCGCGTGCTGATCCCGAAGTCGCGCGCCAGCGTAGCGCGCATCGCGAGCGCCTCGCGTGCGGTGCCCGAGACCAGCAGCGGAAGCCCCGTGCGGCGTGCGACGTACGCCCCGTAGCTCACGCGCTCGAGCAGCTCGAGCCCCGCCGCGGGTCCGCCGTACTCGGGCGCCGTGCGCTCCGTTCCACCTCCGAGGATCACGATCGCCTGAGCGCGCAGCGGCCGATTGAGGTCGAGCGCCGGGTAACGCTCGGCGAGTCGGGTCAGCGCGTCCGCCACCACCGGCGTCGAGAGCACCCAGAGCGTCGTCAGGCTGACCGTGACGAGCGCCCAGCCGGCTCTTCTCGCGGCGTCGAGCGTCCGGTGGCGCGCGAGCAGCCACAGGCCGAAGCCGGCGAGCAGCAGCGGCCCCGCGGGCGGGAGCACCAGCGTCCGCAGCACAGACTTCAGCGTGATGAGCATGCGCGCTCCCCGAGGGGCCTTCAGATGCGGATAGCCTGCCAGGCGCGCGAGCGCCAGCGCAGGAACAGCGTCGACCCGAGCACCATGACATAGATGAGGACCGCCACCCAGCCGCCGACCGCGCCCCAGCCGAACTGCGGCAGGAAGTGCACCCAGCCCTCACCCGGCGCGAACGTGAAAGCATGCGCCAGCGGCACGAGCAGCAGCATCGAGAGCGGCAGCACCAGCGCGGCCGGCACGCGCACGTCGCCCGCGCCGCGCAGGCACAGGCTGCTGCCGAGATTCAGGCCGTCGAAGAACTGGTAGCCCGCCGCGAGCCACAGCAGCTGCATGCCGAGCGCGACCGCCGCCGCCGAATCGGCGTCGTGCGCGCCGGTGAAGAACGGCAGAATCCAGGGTCCCCCGAGCGCGATCACCACGCCGATGGCTCCCATGTACAGCGCCGCGAGCAGGATCACCCGATTGCCGACCGTGAGCGCCCAATCGCGCGCGCCGGCGCCGATCGACTGGCCGACGAGCGTCGTGCCGGCGCAGCCGATGCCGTAGCCGGGCATGTAGGCGAGCGAGGTGAGAATCGTGACGATCTGCGTCGCGGCGCCGCCGGCCGTGCCGAGCCGCGTCTGCATCATCTGAAAGATCGCAAAGCCCAGCAGGTCGGCCGCCGGCAGCAGGCCCATCGGCACTCCGAGCCGCAGCTGCTCGAGCAGCCTCGCTGCGCGCGGCCGCCAGGTGAGGTGCGACCGGTAGCGGCGCCGGTAGTCCGCGTCGAGGAAGATGCCGATCGCGAGCGCGAGCCCCAGGAGCTGCGCGGTGTTGGTGGCCCAGGCGGAGCCGGCGATGCCCCAGCCGAGGCGGAAGATGAACAGCTGGTTGAGCAGCGCGTTCACCACCGTCGTCACCACGGTGATCAGCAGCGTGAGGCGCGGCCGTCCGGTGCCATTGAAGAAACCGATCATGGCCCAGACGGCCGCTCCGGCCGCTGCACCGCCGACGCGCGGGAACCAGAAGGCTCCGGCCAGCCGCTCGATCTCCGGATCGAATCCAAAGGGCGCGAACAGCAGGTGCCGCGCGGCCCCTGCCAGCACGAACAGCGGCAGCGCGCACAGCATGGCCCAGAGCGCGGTCCACGTGGCCTGCGCGGCTCGGGCGTAGCGCCGGGCGCCGTAGGACTGCGCCACGATGGTCTGCACGGCCGTGCCGGCCCCGCCCAGCACCAGTATCGCGACCACCACCAGCCACTGCACCGCGCCGACCGCCGCCAGCGCCTTGGTCGAGATGCGGCCGATGAACCACATGTCGGTGAGATTGAGCACGATCTGCACCGCGCTGTTGGCCATGAGCGGCAGCGCCAGCGCCAGCACCGCGCGTTGATCGACGTGCGCCTGGCCGGCGGCGTCCACGCGCTGCGCCGGCAGGCGCCGCGTGTCCGCTGCGTGCGTCAGAGAATTCATGGCAACATCCCGAGGAATCGGCCATTCTCGCACATCGATCCCCGGCGACGAGGAAGTCCCATGCCAACACGCAAGAGCGCCGCGGCGGGCGGCGCCCGCCGTGCACCGGCCCGCCGCCGCGGGCGACTGGCGCCGGGCGGCAAGGCGCGCGGGCTCGATGCCGCCGAAGTGATGGCGTCGCTCGAGGATCCGGCGCTCGCGCCCCTCACCGCGCTGGTGCGCACGGCCGGCGGCGCGCCGCTCGGCGCCTACCGCGAGCCGCTCGGCGGCCGCACGCTGCTGCTCGCCAGCCTGCCGCTCGGTGCGGTGCAGCCGACGCCGTTCCAGCGCGACCTCTCCCCGACTCACGCCCGGCGCCTGGCGCAGAAGATCGACGAGACCCAGGCGTTCCTCGATCCGATCATCGTGGTGCGCGGCGCGGACGGGCAGCTGTGGACGCCGAACGGGCGCCATCGCCTCGCCGCGGCCAGGGTGCTCGGCATGAAGCAGATCACCGCGCTCATCTCACCGGACGAAGCGCTCGCCTACCGCATCCTCGCGCTCAACACCGAGAAGGCTCACAACCTCAAGGATCGGAGCCTCGAGGTGATCCGCATGGCACGCAGCCTCGCCGCGAGCCGCGGCCGCGAGCCCGAGACGCAGTTCGCCGCGGAGTTCGAGGCGCCGGAGCTGCTGACGCTCGGCGCCGTCTACGAGAGCTCGCCGCGCTTCGCCGGTGGGGCCTACAGCGCGTTCCTGAAGAAGGTCGACCGCTTCAGCGAGCGCGGACTCGCCGCGAGCCTGCGCCAGCGCCAGGATCATGCGGCGCGGCTTCAGGAGATCGACGCGCGGGTTAAGAGCCTCGTCGCGGCGCTGCAGGCGCGCGGCTTCCGCTCGCCGTACCTGCGCAACTACGTGGTGGCGCGCATCAACCCGGTGCGCTTCCACAAGGCGAAGCAGGGCGCCACGGCCCCGCCCATGCCGCTCGCCGAGGCGCTGACGCGCATGGCGGCCGCGGCGCGCACCTTCAAGCTCGCGTCCGTGAGCAACTCCGATCTCGCCTGGGTGGCGGTCGGAGCCGGCTCGGCAGAGTCGTGAAGCGCCCGCGGCGAGCCGCCGCGGCAGCTAGCGTTCCGCGCCGTACCTGAGCCCGTAGCCATACGGGAAGAGAGGCCCGGCGGACTCGAGGTCCGGAGCCGCCGCCGGCGCGCGCGGCCAGCTGAGCGGCAGGCGGCCGCGAAAGTCATGGGCCACCTTGCCGTCGCGGACCCGGAACAGCACGTCCGCCACCCCGCCGCCCTCGGCGCCCGGAAGCCACGCGGCGACGAAGCTGTCGGAGGCGGCAAGCTCGGCCTCGATCGAGAGCGGCCGGCCCGATATGAGCACGGCGACGACCGGGATCCGCTGCGCACGCAGGCGCCGCAGCAGCGCAAGATCGCGCGCCTCGCCCGCGTAGGCGAGCGACGGCACATCGCCGGCACCTTCGGCGTAGGGATTCTCGCCGAAGACGACGATGGCGACGTCGGGGCGCACGGAGAACTCCCCGCCCGGACTCAACTCGGCGCTGCCGCCGGCGGCCGTGACGGCGGCGCGGATGCCGGCATAGATCGACTCCGCAGGGCGGATGTCGGCGCTCGGCCGCGTTCCCTGCCAGTCGATGGTGAAGCCGCCGCACTGTTGCCTGACATTGTCGGCGCCGTCCCCGGCGACCAGGACGCGCGACTTCGGCTCGAGCGGCAGGAGCTGATGGTCGTTCTTCAGTAGCACCAGCGACTCGCGCACCGCCTGGCGGGCCACCGCGCGGTGCGCGGCGGATCCGAGCAGCTCGAAGTGCCCGGCGAGGGGACGCGAGGCGGGCCGCCCCTCCGCGCTGAGATGCAGCCGCAGCTTCACGCGCAGCACGCGGCGTACCGCCTCATCGAGCCGCCCCGCGGGGATCTCTCCGGCCCTCACCTGAGCGAGCGTATTGGCATAGAGATCCCGCCAGCTCGCGGGCGCCATGAGCACGTCGACACCGGCATTGATCGCGGCCGCGCAACTGCCGCCGGTGCAGCCCGGCACCTGTGCGTGGCCGTCCCAGTCGCCGATCACCAGGCCGTCGAATCCCATCCGCTGCTTGAGCACCTCCGTGAGCAGCGCGCGGTTGCCGTGCATCTTCACTCCCTGCCAGCTCGAGAACGAGGCCATCACCGCCTGTACGCCGGCAGCGATCGCCGCCACGTAGCCGGCGGCGTCGACGTCCCGCAGCTCAAGCTCGCTCGCCATGTTGTCGCCCTCGTCGTGACCGCCCGTGCCGCCGTCGCCGAGGAAGTGCTTCGCCGTCGCCAGCACGTGGCCGGCGTCGAGGAACTGCGGCGTGCCGGGGCGGCCCTGCAGGCCCTCGATGAGGGCGGCGGCGGATTCGGCCACCAGGCGCGGATTCTCCCCGTAGCTCTCGTAGGTACGCCCCCAGCGCGCGTCACGCACCACGGCGACGGTTGGAGCAAACGTCCAGTCGAGCCCGGTCACACGTACCTCGAGCGCCGTGATCGCGCCAATGCGGCGCAGCAGTGCCGGATCGCGCGCCGCGCCGAGACCGATGTTGTGCGGAAAGACGGTGGCGCCCGGGATGTTGTTATCCCCGTGGACCGCATCCGTCGCCCACAGGATCGGGACCGCGCCGGGCGCGGCGACCGAGGCCTGGTAGAACCGGTCGGCGAGCGCGAGCCACTCACGGGGTGAGGCCAGCTTGTCGTTGCGAGGCGCGACGTCGGCGCCGTTCAGCACCGAGCCGAGGGGATAGAGCCGCAGGTCCTCCGGGGTGATGCTGCCGATGTCCGCCTGAATGAGCTGGCCGACCTTCTCGGCGGGCGTCAGGCGGGCGAGGAGCGCGGTGATGCGCGCCTCGAGATGCGCATCGACCGGCAGAGCGGCTTGCGGCCTCGGCCACTCGGCCGGATGCACGACCGGGGTTGCGGCGACGGCCGCGCCCGCGAGCAGCAGGGAGGCGACGATCGAGGCAGAGCGCCTCGCCAGGTTTTTCATGAGCCATAGGATACAGAAGCGAGGTCCGCGCCCATGCTCGATCCAGTGACCGATGACCGCAATGGCCTGTCCGCAGCGCTTGCTCCACACGGACTGCCCGATCTGCTGCTCATCGAGCGGGCGCGCGGCGCCGATGCGCGCGCGGTCGAGACGCTGATGCGCCGCTACGCCCAGCGGCTCTTCAGGGTCGCGCGCAGCCTCCTCCCCGACGAGGAGGCCGCCGTGGGCGTCGTGCAGGAAACCTATCTCAGAGCCTTCGAGGATTTGCGGCACCACGAGCCGGCCGGCAAGTTCGCCGCCTGGCTCACGCGACTCGCCCTCGAGCAGGTGCAGGCGCGCCGCGCTGCCGCGCACCCGGCGCTGCGCGCGGCACCCTTGTACCGCCATCCGCTCGAGCCCGCGATCGACGCGCTGCCGGAGGTGTTTCGCACGGTGTTCGTGCTGCGGGTAGTCGAGGGCATCAGCGGCACGGAGACCGCGGCGGCCCTCGCGCTCAACGTGACGACGGTTCGCACGCGACTCTTCCGCGCGCACCGGCGGTTGAGCGGCGGCACCGAGCTGCAGGCCGCACGCAGCGTGTTCGAGCTCGACGGTGTGCGCGGTGAGCGCATCGTGAGCGAAGTGCTGGCGCGCCTGCGCGCCCGGAGCGCTTGACGGCCGCGCACATGCTGTGTGTACTCCGGTCCGGGCGCGCGGTGCGCCAGCGGTCGGAGTCACTTCGGCATCGTGTCATGGTTCCATCGACTCAGGCGCTCGGCCGCGCCGGTGTGCGTCGCGTGCGCCCTCGGCAGCACCGCCCTGGCGGACGCCTTGAGCGCCTACCTGCCGCTCAACCTCGAGCCGGAGATGGAGCGCCAGATCGAGCGGGTGCTGATCCTCGCCGATGAGCCGGTCCTGAAGCGCCCCTTTGCCGTCGAGCTGGTCAAGGCGGCGCTGCCCGAAGCCTGCAAGAAGGACGCGGTGCTCTGCGCCCGGGTGCGGCGCTATCTCGAGCGCTATGCGCGCGACTACGCGCTGACGCATGCGAGCGCCACCGCCGCCGCCACCAGCGGCGCGCATGTGGTGCTGCCGAATCAGCACGGACTCACCAGCAACGATGACTGGGAGCTCTCGGCGCAGGGCTACGTGCAGCCGAGCGACTACCTCCTCGCGAGCGCCGGGGCGATCGCCTACTCCGGGCGCACCGAGGCCACGGGCTCGATGGTGAGTATCGGGACCAGCTGGGCGCAGCTCGATGCCGGTTACCGCGACCACTGGCTCTCGCCGATGACCGACACCGGCAGCATGCTCTTCAGCACCGAGAGTCCCACCCTGCCGACGGTGACGCTCTCGAACTGGGAGCCGCTCACCCGGCTCGGATTCCAGTACGAGGTCGTCTGGGGGAGGCTGCAGCAGACCTCCTCGGGCAGCCCTCCCGGCGACAACATCGTCTATCAGGGTGTCTCGAGCCGCGGCGACCCGAACCTCCTCAGCATGCAGCTCTCGATCGAGCCCTTCCCGGGCTGGTCGCTCGGCGTCAATCGTAATCTCGAGTACGGCGGCGGCAGCGGCCTGCCGAGCTCGGCGAGCTGGCTGCTGCATGCCTTCTTTCACCCGAGCGGCACGGTGCAGACGCAGTCGAACGAACAAGCCGCCTACCTGAGCCGCTTCATCTTCCCCGGGAAAGTGCCCTTCGCGGTCTATTTCCAGTACGCCGGCGAGGACAACTCCAACGGCGGCAGCTATCTGCTCGGCAATGCGGCGCTCTCGGCCGGCATCGACTTCCCGCGCCTCGGGCGCCATCTCGATGCGACCTACGAGATCGCCGAGTGGCAGAACATCTGGTACGTCCACAGCATCTATCAGGACGGCATGACCAACTACGGCGACGTGCTCGGCACGTGGGGCGCCGATCAGCGCAACTTCCGCGACGGCGTCGGCGCCCGCAGCCAGATGCTGCGCCTGGGATGGGAGCCGCCCTTCGGCGGCTATCTCGAGGCCCGCGCCCATACCCTCGTCAATCAGAGCTATTACGGCGATGACACGCGGGGCTACATCCCGGGCAGCTCACCCTTCCGCTACCATCACTACTACGATTTCGGCCTGAGCTATTCACGGCCCTGGAACGGCGTGACCGTCGGCGCCCAGGCGCTCACCGGACGCGACGTCTACGGGGACTCCTTCACGCGCTTCGCCGCGTTCGTGCGCTACGGGGATGAGGCCAGGCAGCGCCCGGACGATGCCGCCGACGAGAGCGGCGCCGATGATGAGGAGAGCGGCGGCCACGGCACGCACGCCAGTGAGTGGTTCGTCGATGCGGGGCTGAATGCCCACAGCGTGCGCACCGATCTCAACGGCCAGGCGCCGATCACCAACACGCCGGTCGGCTTCGGGCCGCACTTCGGCCTCGGCGCGCGCCGCGCGGTGTCCGCCCGTAACGATCTCGGCGTGCGCCTCGAGCTCGACGACGTCGACGGCCACTCCCTCATCGGCGTGCGCGCCCTCGACTACCGCTACCGCTACGACAACGGCGTCGCGCTCGGCCTGTTTGCGGGAGCCGATCGCTACGACCTGGCGACGCCCGCCTATTCCGTCTACGGGGGCATCGGCGTGCAGTGGCGCAATTTCCTGCGCGGGCTTCCCGGCTGGGACCTGGGATTCGATTTCCGCTACGCGCAGAACATCGCCCGCGACCGCGTGCTGTCGAGCGATGTGACGGGCCCCCGCCCGGAGACCTTCTACAAGATCTCGAGCGGGGTCCTGTACCTCTCGCGCCACTTCTGAGCGCGTGCCTTCACGGCTCGAGGCGCAGAATCTCGAGCTCGCCCGCCTGAAATCGCACCGTGTCGCCGGGCTCGTGACCGAGCAGCGCCTGGGCGAGCGGCGCCACCCAGCTCAAGCGGCCCTGCGCCGCGTCGGCCTCGTCCTCGCCCACCAGGCGGAACGACTGCTCGGCTCCGTCCGCGGCGCGCAGCGTGACGCGCACGCCGAAGCGCACGCGCTCGGGCGCCGTCGCCGGCGCGACCACGCGCGCGCTCGAGCGCCGTTGCGTCCAGTACCGCAGGTCGCGCTCGATGCGGGCGCGCAGCGCGCTGTCGCCGCCGGCGCGCGCCGCCGCCAGCTCCCTCTCGAGGCTGCGCAGCTGCGCCTCGATGGCGGTGAGGCCGGCCGGCGTGACGAGGTTCGGGTGCGTGCTCACCGCCCGCTCCGGCAGCGTCCCCGGATCGTCATCCGACTCGCGCGTGAACGCCCGGCTCATGCGCGCGCGAGTGCCGTGAGGCGCAGGCTCTCGCTCCAGAGCCGCGCGGCCGCCTCGTCGCAGCGCGCCGCCGCGCTCGGCTCGACGCGGCGGCAGTCGCGGTAGTAGCCACCCGTCTGGTCCGCGACCTCGGGCGAGCTCGCGAGATACACGCTGGTACGCGCTCCCTGCTCGGGCGAGCGCATGAAGGGCCGCACGACGCTCGTGAGCAGCACGCGCACCGCCGGCGTGCAGCCCCGGAACAGCTGGCTGCTGACAAAGCCGGGGTGCAGCGCGTTCACGGTGACGGCGCGCGGATCGAGACGCCGCGCGAGCGCGCGCGCGAACAGCAGGTTCGCGAGCTTCGAGCGCTCGTAGGCGCGCAGATAGCCCACACGGGCGTTCATCAGATCGCTGAAATCGAGCCGTGCCCGCCGGTGCGCTTCGGAGGCCACCACGATCACGCGCGCCGGAGCCGAGCGCGTCAGCGTCTCGAGCAGCAGGTTGGTGAGGAGGAACGGCGCCAGATGGTTGACGGCGAAGGTGGCGTCGTAGCCTTCCGCCGTGCAGCGCCGCGCGCTGTCCATCAGGCCGGCGTTGTTGATGAGGACATCGAGCCGTGGCAGCCGCGCGAGCTGCTCGGCAAGCTCCCGCACCTCGTCGAGGTGCATGAAGTCCGCCCGCACGAAGCGGACCGCGGGGTTGCCGCTCTCGCGGGCGATCTCGGCGGCCACCGCGGCGCCGAGCCCGGTGTCGCGGCCGTGCACGAGCACCGTGGCCCCGGCCGCCGCGAGGGCGCGCGCAGTCAGGCGCCCGATGCCGTGCGTCGCCCCGGTGACGAGGCAGGTTTTGCCGTTCATACTGCGCGCGACCCCTTCAGCCGGATGGTATATGAAAGACCCGGGAGCATGCGCGCACTGAGGCGGCTCGCGGCTGCGCATCCATGAATGCAATCCTGAGCGCGTTCCTGCTGACCTTCGTGGGGCTCTTCCCCATCGTGAATCCCCTGGAGTCGGCGCCGTTCTTCCTCGGTCTGACGGCCGGCCTGCCGCCCGAGGAACGCCGCATGCTGGCGCGCAAGGCCGCAACCAACGGCTTCGCGCTGCTGCTGGGATCGATGGCGCTCGGCCCCTGGCTGCTCGAGCTGTTCGGCATCGAGCTGCCGGTGGTGCGCATCGCCGGCGGGCTGGTGGTGACGGCGCTCGGCTGGAAGCTGCTGAGCGCCGAGGAATTGTCCGAGCACGCGGTCGGCGCCGGCCCGCCGGGCGCGGCACGCAAGGTCGGCAGCTTCTATCCGCTCACCATGCCGCTCACGGTGGGCCCCGGCTCGATGTCAGTGGCAATCACCATCGGCAGCCGCAAGCCCGCCGGCTTCCCTGCGCTCTCGCAGCTGGCCGAGCACGCCACCGGGGCGCTCGGTGGCCTGATCGCCATCGGGCTCAGCATCTACCTTGCCTACCGCTTCGCCGAGAGCATCGCGCGCCTCCTCGGCGCCACCGGACTAGAGGTGCTGGTGCGCCTCTCCGCATTCATCCTCATGTGCATCGGCATCGAGATCATCTGGAACGGCTATAGCGCGCTGCACGCCGCCGCGTCCTAAGGACCGCCGCCGCCCCCCTGCGTGAGCAGTGCCAGCACCGCCGCGCGTGCCGCCGGCGCATGCACCGGCAGCGCCAGGACGTCCCCGGGCCGCGCCCACTCGAGCGCGCATTGAACGGCCTCGAGCTCGCTCATGCGCACGCGCACGGACGACTGCGGCAGTCCCTGCCCGAGGAGCGCATCATGAATGATGCGCGGGATCTCGCCGGGCGCGCGGCCGCGCAGATGCGCCTCGTTTTCCTTGACCACCACCAGCGCGGGATGAAAGCCGGCGGCGGCCCGCGCCAGCGCCTCGATCTCGGCGTCCTGGCGATTGCCGGCGTGACCGAGCAGTGTGCCGAGCCTGCCGCGGCCACCGCGCAGGTGCTCGGCCACCGCGAGCAGCCCCTTGAGACCCTCGACGTTGTGGGCATAGTCGACGAGGATGCGCACTCCGCCGCGCTCGAAGCGCATCATGCGTCCGAAATTGTCGGCGATGCTCGAGCCGAAGCGCGCGAAAACGTGCGCGATGCGCTGCGGCTGCACGCCGAGCGCCGCCGCGGCGAGCGCCGCGCCGGCGAGGTTGGCGATGTTGTAGTTGGCACTGCCGTCGACGGTGAGCGGCATGGCGCTCACCGCGCCGAGATCGTGCTCCGCCGCGCCGCGGGTGAGGAGCAGTCGCCCGCCGCGCACCCCGCAGGTCGCGCCGCCGCTGCGGCGATGTGCGCTGAGGAACGCCGAGTCGGCATCCAGCGCGAACCAGCCGATCGGCGGCGCGCGGCCGAAGCGTCGCGCCAGGTCCGGCGCCTTGGCGCGCAGCCGCTCATCGTCCGCATTGAGCACCAGCAGTCCCTCACCCCGCAGAACCCCAGCGACCGAGAGCTTGACGTCGGCGAGCCCGTCGAGATCATCGATGCCGTACTCGCCGAAATGATCGGGGCTCACGTTGGTGACCAGCGCGACATGCGCGTGCGACAGCGCGATGCCGCGGCGCAGGATCCCGCCCCGTGCCGTCTCGACCACGGCGCAACGCGCGCGCCGCTCGCGCATCACGAACCGCGCGCCGAGCGGTCCCGAGTAGTCGCCGCTCGCGAGCGGCTCACCGCCGAGAAACACGCCGTCGGTGCAGCAGTACGCCGCCGGCCAGCCCTCGGCTGCGGCACACGCCGCCAGCAGCCGCACCGAGGTGGTCTTGCCGTTCGAGCCGGTCACGAGCGCGGTGGGAATGTCGCGCAGTGCGCCCCAGGGCACGGCGCCGGCGCCGGGAAGCGCCGTGAGCTCGAAGTCGCGACCGCCGGCCCCGGCGCCGAGCGTGAGCAGCGCCTCGTCGAGCACATGCGGCAGGCGGCGCGCGCCCGCGGCCTCGAGAAGGCTCATCAGGTCCGGGCGTGCCTCGCGCGAGGCGATCCGCCGCAAGCGCCCGAGAGCCGCCTCCTCCTCGAGTACCGGCGCGAGACCGGCGGCCGGCTCGGCTGCGCTCTCGAGCGCCGCCGCCGCCAGCGCTGCCTCGAGGTGGCGCCACCGCGATGCATCCTGTGCCAGCAGCGCCGCGCACAGCGCCCATTCGTTGACCTCGGTGGCGGTGAAGAGCTGATCGGGCGGTGCGGCGAGCGCCAGCGAGGCGCCACCCGAGTGCTGCCGGGCCGCGATGCCCCCTTCCGTCCAGCCGAGGCTCGAGCGCGCGCGCGCGACCCGCGCGCGCCAGAGCGCAAGCAGTGCCTCATCGACCTTGAGACCCGCGGTCTCGAGCACCGCGCCGGTGCCGGCGAAGAACAGATTGGCACCGGTGAGACGCCGCGAGGCGTCGAAGGGGAGCGCGGCCGGCGCGTTCAGTCGTCGGCCTCCGGAGCGAAGCGCACTCCGCGCTCATCGCGAATGAGGCCTTCGAGGCTCGCCGCGGAAGGTCCGGGCTCGTGCGCGCGCCCGGCGCCGTCGCCGGCGAAGCCGGCGACGAAATGGCCGTTCTCGCCGGCGCGGACGTCTGCGGGCGCAGCGCGCGCCTCGCGCGGGGCGGCGCGGGTGGCGGCGCCGGCCGGCTTGAACTTGGTGATCTGCTTCCAGGAGCGCACCAGCGCGTCGGCGAAGATCAGCAGCAGATCGCCCTGCTGTCCCATGTTGAGCGCCGCGTCGACCGCCTCCTGCTCGTCCGGAATGATCGAGATCGCCTGCGCCGGCACCCCCGCCTCACGCAGCGCCGCGGCCTGGATGCGCGGCACCTCGTCGGGTGCGCGCTCGCGCAGCGTGTCGTCGCGCCGGCAGATGTAGTGATCGAAGCGCCCGGCCACGGCGCGGGCGATCGCGATCAGGTCCTCGTCGCGCCGGTCGCCGGGACCGGCGAGCACCACGATGCGCCGGCCCTGCACGTCGAGGCGCTGGGCGAGGTCGGCCATCACTCCCACGGCGTGCGCGTTGTGCCCGTAGTCGAACAGCACCTTGAAGGGGTGCTCGTTGAATACGTTCATGCGGCCCGGCGCCTGGAAGAAGGTCGAGTCGAAGGTGCGCAGCCCCTGACGGATCGCATCGAGCTTCATGCCGAGCGAGAAGGCCATCGCCGCCGCGAACATCGCGTTCTGCACATTGTGAGTGGCGCGGCCCTCGAGGGTCGCCGGGATCAGGTGCGTCCACAGCAGCGGAATGTGCCCGCCGCGGTCGTAGAGGGTGATCATCTGGCCGTTGACGCCGGCCTCGAGCGCGCAGGCGCGCGCCCCGGCGCGGATGTGCTCGCGCACCAGCGCATGCTGCGGATTCATCGTGACGTAGCAGATGTGCTTCGCCTCGGTGTATCCCGACATCTTCATTACCAGCGGGTCGTCGGCGTTGAGCACCGCGCAGTCGGTCGCCACCTCGACCACGATGCGCTTGACTTCGGCGAGCTGCTCGAGCGTGTCGATGCCCTTGAGCCCCAGGTGATCGGGCTGTACGTTGATCACGGCGCCGACGTTCACCTCGTTGACGCCCATGCCGGCACGCAGCAGGCCGCCGCGCGCCGTCTCGAGCACCGCGATGTCGATCTGTGGATCGGCGAGCACCATGCGCGCCGACACCGGCCCCGTCATATCGCCCTGCACGGTGCGCTGACCGTCGATGTAAACCCCGTCGGTGGTCGTGAGCCCCGGGCTGTAGCCGGCCATCTTGGCGATATGCGCCAGCATGCGCGCAGTGGTGGTCTTGCCGTTGGTCCCGGTGATCGCCGCAATCGGCACGCGCGCGGCCGCACCCTGGGGAAAGAGCATGTCGATCACCGGGGCCGCGACGTCGCGCGGCGTGCCCTCGCTCGGGGCCACGTGCATGCGGAAGCCCGGTGCCGCGTTCACCTCGCAGATGCCGCCGCCGATCTTGCGGTAGCTCTCGGTGATGTTCCTGGAGAGGAAGTCGACGCCGCCGACATCGAGGCCGATGGCGCGCACCGCGCGCTCGGCCATCTCGCGGTTGTCGGGATGGATCACGTCGGTGACATCGGTGGCGGTGCCGCCGGTGGACAGGTTCGCGGTGGAGCGCAGGTGGACGATCTGACCGTTCGCTGGAACCGAAGTGGGCGTCAACTGCGCGCGCTCGAGCATCTGCTGCGCCTGCGCATCGAGCTCGAGCCGGGTGAGCACCTTCTCGTGTCCGACTCCGCGGCGCGGATCCTGGTTCACGATATCGATGAGCTCCTCGACGGTGTGCTCCGCATCGCCCACCACGTGGCCGGGCGTGCGGCGCGTCGCCGCCACCAGCTCGCCGTTCACGACCAGCAGCCGGTGGTCATCGCCTTCGAGGAAGGTCTCGACGATGACCGAGCGCGAATGCTCGCGCGCGACGTTGAAGCCGTGCGCCACCTCCTCGTCGGTGGTCAAGCGGATGGAGATGCCGCGGCCGTGGTTGCCGTTATAGGGCTTGGTCACCACGGGGAAGCCGACGCGGCGCGCGGCGCGCACCGCCGCGGTCTCGCTCTGCACCAGCTCCTGCTTCGGCACCGGGAGCCCGAGACCCGCGAGAATCTTGTTGGTCTCCTCCTTGTCGCTGGCGAGCTCGACCGAGATGTGCGGGGTGCGGCCGGTGACGGTCGCCTGGATGCGCTGCTGGAACTTGCCGTGTCCGAGCTGCACCAGCGACTGGTCGTTCAGGCGCAGCCAGGGAATGCCGCGCGCCTCGGCCGCGCGCACCAGCGACATGGTCGAAGGTCCGAGTGCGCGCCGCTGCGCGAAGCGGATGAACTGGTCGCGGGCCTCCGGCCAGCTCCAGCCCGCCGGCACCGAATCGGCAGGGCGGATGGCCTCCGGCAGCAGCGAGCAGAGCAGGCGCAGCCCGAGCTCCCCGGCGGCGATGCCCTCGTCGCGCTGCGCGTACTCGTAGACTACGGTGTAGACGCCGGTGGGGCCCGCGCTGCGCGTCTTGCCGAAGGTGACCGCCTCGCCGGCGATGTTCTGCAGCTCGATCGCCACGTGCTCGAGCACGTGACCGAGCCAGGTGCCCTCGCCCTCGCGCATGCGGCGGAAGAAGCCGCCAGGCTCGCGGTAGGAGCAGCCGTGCTCGGCGAGCCCGGGGAGAGCCGCGGCGAGCGCCTCGACGAAGGCGTCGCCCAGACGGCCGGTGGGCCAGGCCTCGAGCTCACCCAGCTCGAGCTCGAGACGAATGACGGGGAAACGCGCGTACAGCGAGGGACCGACGTACACGGAACGATCGAGGATGCGCATGGATGCTGCTCAGAGTCGTAATAGTTATTCAAGGCAACCGGGCGCGGGGTCGGACTTAAGGGCTGGTCACTCCTTCGGCTTTCTCAGCGTACCGGCGCTGGCGACGCGTGTGTGCAGATTGAAGGTGGCGCCGGCCACTAGCACGTGCAGCTTCAGCCCCAGCACGCAGGCCGGCTGTCCTTCCTCGACGCTGTCGATGGAAGAGTAACTCACGTCCGCCCCATCGACGATGGTCACGCCGCCGCTGCCCTCGACCTCCACGGTCTCGTCGGGGCCGATCAGGGCTGCCGTGTCCTCGTCGAGTCCGATCCCGACGGCAAAGGGATTGTACGCGAGCGCCGTCAGCAGCCGTCCGAGGCGGTCGCGCTGGCGGAAATGCTGATCGATGATGAAACGGTTGGTCAACCCCAGGCCTGGCGCGAGCCTGACGCTCCCGGCCACCACCGAGGAGCCCTCGTCCCCGGCGGCGATCATGTGCTCGGAGAGGATGCTGGCGCCGGCGCTGGTGCCGCCGACGGTCACGCCGCGCGCGTTGGCCGTGCGAATGAGCCTCGCGACCGGCGTGCCGCCGAGGAGCGTCGTCAGGCGCAGCTGGTTGCCGCCGGTGAAGAACACCCCGGTCGCCGCGGCGAGACGCTCGAGCCTGCCGGGCTCCTGGCAGTCGCGCCGCGTATCGAAATCCATGACCGTCACACGGGCGGCGCCGATGTCGCTGAAGATCTTCTCGTAGCGCGGCCCCGTCTCATGCACGCGGCTCGCGGTGGGTATCACCACGATGTCGGCCTGCGCCCCCCCTGAGGCACTGACGAAGCGCTCGAGGATGTGCCGATCGTTCTCCTTATTCTCCGCGCCACCGATCGCGATGATCCATCCGCGCTGCTCGCCTTGCGGAACTCTGCTGGGCATTCGCTCCCTGACTCCTTATATAGACAGCTTCCCGGGGCGGGAAGGTATCACGCCCGGGCGGCGGGCCGGGAGGTCGCCGCTTACGCACTGTGACCCCGCGCCCAGAATGCTCCGGCGGCGCCATTGGACGGTCGTCGACAGCTCAGCCGCGGAGCAGCTGCCGCACGCCCTCGATGAGCCGCGCCACCTCCTCCCCGCTCGTGTACGCCGCGCAGCCGGCACGCACCAGCCCGTCGTGCTCGTGCCCAAGCAGGCGCACCGCGGTGGTGGCGTAGAAATCACCGTGCGAGACGAAGACGCCGCGCGCGGCAAGAAAGGCGGCGACCGCGGCGCTCGCGTGTCCGGCCACCGAGAACGACAGAGTGGCAGTGCGCGCAGTACCGGGCGGCGGTCCGTACAGCTCGACCTGCGGGATGTCCTGCAAGCCGCTCCACAGCTGCCGGAGCAGCTCCGCGCCGCGCTCGTGGAGGGACTGCGAAACGCGGGCGAGCCGCTCGCGCCGCGGCAGGCGCTCGCTCGTGAGCGAGGCCAGGAAGTCGACGGCGGCGCCGGCGCCGACGATCCCCTCGTGGTTGAGCGTGCCGGTCTCGAGGAGCTCGGGCGGCTCGCCCGAGGCGGGCGCGAGCTTCGGCGGGTCGAGGGCCCCCAGCAGCTCGCGCCGCCCCCACAGCACGCCGACGTGCGGTCCGTAGAACTTGTAGGCCGAGCAGGCGAAGAAGTCGCAGTTCCACGCGCGCACGTCCGGCATCTGGTGGCTCGCGTAGTGCACGCCGTCGATGAACACCCGCGCGCCGATCGCGTGTGCGCGCGCGGTGAGCTGCTCCACGTCATTGATGGTGCCGAGCGCGTTGGAGGCGGCACCCAGCGCCAGCAGGCGCACGCCGGGGGTGAGTTTCGCCGCCGCGTCGGCCTCGTCGAGCCGGCCGTCCTCGCGCCGCATGCGGATCGCGCGGATCTCGACGCCGCGCTCGCGCCCCAGGGCGCGCCAGGTGTCGGAATTCGCGTGATGATCGAGCTCGGTGACCACCACGACGTCGCCGGCCCGCCAGCCACGTCCGAGCGCGCGCCCGAGGTGGAAGGTGAGCGTCGTCATGTTGGCGCCGAACACGATCTCGTCGGGGGAGCCTCCCAGCCAATCCGCGAGTGCCGCCCGCGCGTCGGCGAGCGCTGCATCGGTCTCGCGGCTGGTCGGAAAGTCCCAGTGGGTATTGGCGTTGTGATGCAGCAGATAGTCGCTCATCGCAGCGGCGACGGCGCGCGGCACCTGGGTGCCGCCCGGGCCGTCGAAGTAGGCGACCGGGAAGCCGTTGTGAGTGCGCTCGAGCGCGGGAAAGTGGCTGCGGATCGCTGCGATGCCGGCGACGGTGGTCATGGGGATCCTCGGCAGGGACGGTGGCGCCGTCACTATAGCGCGCGCCGCCTTCTCGCCGTGCCCGATCGGGCTTGACCTCCCGATATCGTTCGGCTCTATTGCCGGTTCCATTCAGGGCTTGGCGGGCGGGGGCAAGGGATGAGGAAGGCCGGGCGGATTGCGGGGTGGGTCGCGCTCGCGCTCGTTGCAGTGCTCGGCTATGCCTCCTACCGCATCGTGTGGGGCAAGCCCTTCACCCTCAACATGCTGGCCAACCGCCAGGCGCTCGAGTTCCTGATGCGCAATCCCGAGATGTTCACCGCGGTGGGACTCACCGACGGCTCGCTCCTCGATCACCACTCCGGCCAGCTCGCGCCCTACACCCTCCGCCAGCGCGACGACGATTACCGGCAGCTCGAGCGGTTCCTCGCCGAGGTGCACGAGTTCGACCGTGCGCGTCTCGACCGGCAGGATCAGATCACCTACGACATCCTCCTCGACCAGTACGAGACCGGGCTCGCCTTCAGGCGCTTCGGCTGGCTGCAGGGGGAGGAGCTCTATCCCGTGAGCCCGATGTTCGGCGTCGAAGTGGAGCTCGCGACTTTCATGCTGACCACTCACGTGGTCAGCAACGACAGGACCGCACGCAACTACGTCAAGCGCCTCGAGGCCATGGGGGACAAGCTCGATGAGGTCACCGCCGCGATGCAGCGGCAGGCACGCGCGGGCGTGGTGCTGCCGCCCTCGCTCCTCGAGCGCTCCCTCACCGTCATCCACGACACGGTGAGCGCATCAGCGGAGCACAACGCCCTGGTCACGACCTTCGCCGAGCGGATGAGCAAGGTGAAGTCGCTGGACGGCGCGCGCAGGCGGCAGCTCGAGAGCGAGGCGGTCGCGGCGGTCAAGTCGCGGGTCTATCCCGCCTACGCCCGCATGAGCGCGGCCCTCGAGGCTTTGAGGCCCGCGGCAGCGACCCAGGCCGCAGGCGTCGGCCGGCTGCCGGACGGCGCGGCCTACTATGCGCTCGAGCTCAAGCAGAACACGACCACCGATTACACCCCCGAGCAGGTGCATGCCCTCGGCCTCGCCGAGGTCGCGCGCATCACCCGCGAGATGGACGTGCTGCTCGCGGCGCAGGGGCTCAGGGCAGGCAGCGTCGGCGAGCGCATGGCCTCGCTCGGCAGGGATGCGCGCTTTCTCCTTCCGGACGACGATGAGGGCCGGCGTCAGGCGCTCGAGCGTTATCAGCAGATCCTCGACGAGATGGCGGCGCGCATTCCGGAGTACGTCCGCACCCTCCCCGGGAAGCACCTCGCGGTCGAGCGCGTGCCGGCGTCACAGGAGAAGGGCACCTCGGGGGCGTATTACCAGCAGGCGGCGATGGACGGCTCGCGCCCCGGCATCTTCTTCGCGAACCTGAGGAGCATGAGCGAGGTGCCGACCTGGAGCATGAAGACCCTCGCCTATCACGAGGGTATTCCCGGCCATCATCTGCAGATCTCGACGGCGCTCGGACTCAAGAACCTGCCGCTGATCCGCGAGCAGACGCTCTACACGGCGTACGCCGAGGGCTGGGCACTCTACGCCGAGCAGCTCGCCGCCGAGATCGGCATGTACCAGGACGATCCGTGGGGCAATCTCGGGCGGCTGCAGCTCGAGCTGCTGCGCGCCGCGCGGCTCGTGGTCGACACCGGCATTCATGCCCAGGGCTGGACCCGCGAGCAGGCGATCTCCTACATGGTCGACACCACCGGCAAGCCGCAAGCCGAACTGGCCTCCGAGGTCGAGCGTTACATGGCGATGCCGGGACAGGCCTGTGCTTATAAGGTCGGCGAGCTCAAGATCCTCGAGCTGCGCGCCAAGGCGCAGGCCGCGCTCGGACCCAGATTCAACCTGAAGGACTTTCACAGCGTGATCCTCGAAAACGGCGGCGTGCCGCTCACACTCCTCGAGCAGCTGGTCGATGAGTGGATCGCGCGCACCCGAGGTACCTCATGACTTCCCGCCGGCGCGAATCGCACCGGGCGGCGGCCGCGGGCCAGCCGCCGCGCTCCGTCCGCTATCGCCACCTCGTCAATCCCTTCGCGCCGGTGCGGATCTTCTCCGACGACCAGGTCGAGAGCATGCATCTCGCCGCGCTCGGCATCCTCGAACGGCAAGGCATGCGCGTGCTGTCACCGCGCGGCCGTACCCTGCTGGCGGCGGCGGGCGCCGCGGTGGACGAGGCGACCCACATGGTCCGCCTCGATCCCGGCATGGTCGCCGCGGCGCTCACCACGGTGCCGCGCGAATTGAACCTCGTCGCCGGCAACCCCGAGCGCAGCTGCCGCGTGGGCGGCCGCAACGTCATCTTCGCGCCGGTCGCGGGACCGCCGAGCGTCAGCGATCTGCAGCGCGGCAAGCGCTCCGGCACGCTCGCCGACTACCGCGATCTGGTGCGGCTGGCACAGGCATTCGACGTGATCCACGTGCTCGGGCAGATGACCGAGCCCGGCGACGTGCCGGTGCACGAGCGCCACCTGGACACGACGCTCGCGCAGCTCACGCTCGGCGACAAGCCGCCCAACTTCTACAGCCGCGGCGCCGGGCAGCTCGGCGACTGCTTCGCGATGCTGCGCATCGCGCACGGCATCGACGAGGAGACCTTCCGCCGCGAGCCGCGCTGCTACAGCATCTGCAACACCAACTCGCCGCTGCAGCTCGACCTGCCGATGAGCGACGGCATCATCGAGTTCGCCCTCAACGGGCAGCTGATGATCGTCACACCCTTCACGCTCGCCGGCGCGATGGCGCCGATCACCATTCCCGGTGCGCTCACGCTCGCCCACGCCGAGGCGCTCTTCGGCATCACGCTCTCGCAGCTCGCGCGGGCCGGCGCCCCGGTCATGTACGGGAGCTTCACCTCGAACGTCGACATGAAGTCGGGCTCACCGGCCTTCGGCACGCCCGAGTACGCCAAGGCGGCATTCGGCGCCGGCCAGCTGGCGCGGCGCATCGGCGTGCCGTGGCGCTGCTCGAGCGCCACCGCGAGTAATGCGCCGGACGCGCAGGCGGCCTACGAATCGCAGATGAGCCTCTGGGGCGCGCTGCTCGGCGGCTGCCATTTCGTGCTGCACGCCGCCGGCTGGCTCGAGGGCGGCCTCACCGCCTCCTGCGAGAAGTTCATCCTGGACGTCGAGATGCTGCAGATGTTCGCCGAGCTCTTCCAGCCGGTACCGGCCTCGAGCGATGACCTCGGGATCGAGGCGGTCGCGGAGGTTGGTCCCGGCGGGCATTTCTTCGCCGCCGCGCACACCATGCAGCGCTACCGCGACGCCTTCTACAGTCCGCTGGTCTCCGATTGGCGCAACTACGGCCAGTGGTTCGACGACGGCGCGAAGACCGCCACCGAGCGGGCGAGCGCCGTGTGCCGCAACACCTTGAGCGCCTTTCACCCGCCGGCGATGGACCCGTCGGTCGCCGAGGCGCTCGAGGCCTTCGTCGCGCGCCGCCGTGCCGAGGGCGGCGCCCCACCCCAGACCTGAAGTCAGCGTATCCGCAGCACGATCTTGCCGAGCACGTGCCCGGCCGCCATGCGCTGCTGCGCCTGGGCGGCTTCGCTGAGCGGGAATTCCGCCGCGATCGGCACTTCGAGCTTCGCAGCCTGGACCGCCGCGTTGAGCCGCTGGTACTCCTGCGGTCCCGTGAGCGCGTCGTACTTGACGACGGGCAGTCCTGCCCGCGCCTGCGGCTCGGGGCGCACGCCGCTCGGGAATGCCACCCGCCCGCCGGGCTTGAGCGCATCGATGCAGGCCTCGAGCGCCTCGCCCCCGGCGAGCGCCAGTACCGCATCGACGCCGCCCGGCGCGAGCTCGCGCGCGGCGGCGCGGAGGTCACCGTGCCGGCCGTCTACCGCGGCGCTCGCGCCGAGGCGCTTCACGAAAGCGATGCCATCCTCGCCCGAGGCGGTCGCGAGCACCTTCGCGCCCCGCAGCTTCGCAAACTGCAGCGCGAGGCTGCCGACGGCGCCCGAGGCGCCGTGAATGATGAGCGTCTCGCCGGACCTGATGTGCAGCGCGTCGTCGATTCCCTGCAGCGCCGTGAGTGCGCTCACGGCCATCGCGCCCGCGTCCTTGAGACTGATGCCCGCAGGCACGTGCCCGACCGCCTTGGCGGGCACGGCGACATATTCGGCGTAGAAACCGCCCTGGGCGTTGTTCCACACATAGGAGTAGACCGGATCGCCGACCTTGAAGCCGCGCACCTCGGAGCCCACCGCGGCAATCGTGCCCGCGCCGTCGACGCCCAGCACGACGGGAAAGCTCTGAGTCTTCCAGTAGTCGAGGCGCTCGCGCACGTCGATGTCCCAGGGGCCGACACCGGCGGTGTCGAGCGCGATCAGGACCTCATCCGGCCCTGGCTTCGGGACCGGCAGCTCGTGCAACGTCAGGACCTCGGGGCCGCCCTTGCGATCGATGGCGGCGGCCCGCATGGTCGCCGGCAAAGAGACGGGGCCTGCGCCGCCATCGGCTGCGGCCACCTGGAGGTCGGCGGCGAGACAGGCGAGTATGAGCACCGCTGCGATCCGGGACGGTGGCATAGCAACGACTCCTGACCGGGTTTGGCTGTCGCATCATAAGATCGGCACGGACCGGCGCATCGCCGGGTGGCCGGCGCCCCGCCGCACGGTATCAACGGCTGGGCTTGCGCGCGTACTCGCGATCGAACAGCGCCTCGAGATCCGGGTGGACGCCGCGCATGGGATCGACCACCGCCTTGGCCCAGTCGAAATACTCGCGCTGGCGCTGCAGCGACCAGTCGGTGGGCGGTGAGATCAGAATATCGCGCAGGTTGCAGATCTTGTCGGCGAGCTTCACCAGCTTCGCGCGGCGGCTCAGGTGCGCAGCGTGCTCGACCTGCAGCCGCTTGCGCTCGGCCTTCGGCAGAGTCTTGTCGTCGGTCACCTCGCGGACGATGTCCGCCACCTCCCGGCCGAAATTCTGCTCGAGGTCCTCGAAGCTGGTCGCGGTGTCCTCCACCGTGTCGTGCAACAGCGCCGCCATCAGCACCTTCGGGTCGCGCTCACCGCGCTCTGCCAGCAGATTGGCGAGGGCCAGCGGGTGATTGATGTAGGGCGAGGCATCCTTGCCTTTGCGCCGCTGATCCCGATGACGCTCAGCGGCGAAAGTGGCGGCGCTCAGCACCCTCGAGAGCGCATCCGCTGGGGCTGATGTCATAGGACCCATTGTGCCAAAGGCCGGCTTGCGCCGCCCGCAGCGCGCACGTAGTGTTCCCGCTCATGCACAAACTGGGCGGCGGATGCCATTGCGGCAACATCCGCGTCGAGCTCGAGCTGACGCGCAGCGCCGGTGCCTATAATCCGCGCGCCTGTGATTGCGACTTCTGCCGCAAGCACCGGGCCGCGTATGTGTCGGACCCGCAGGGCTCGCTCCTCATCCTCATCAGGGACGAGCGCGACTGCGGCAAGTACGCGCAGGGCAGCGGCCAGGCGGAGCTGCTGCTGTGCAGGAATTGCGGTGTGCTGGTCGCTCCACTCTATCGGGACGCCGGACGCCTGTACGCCACGGTGAACGCCAACGTCGTGGAAGGTGTCGCCTTCGGCGCGCAACAGCCGGTGTCGCCGCGGACGCTCTCGGCGGAGGACAAGGCCAGGCGCTGGAAGGAGCTGTGGTTCTCCAACGTCACGCTCCGGGCGGGTAGCCGAGTCGGATAGCTCGCCTCCGCCCATGTCAAACGCGCAACTCACCGATCTCGAGAGCCTGCGGGCCTATCTGACGGCACGGATCGCGCCGGCGCGGGCCCTGGGTGTGAGGCTCGAGGCCCTGGATCCGGTGACCTTGAGCGCTCCGCTCGCGGCGAATCTCAACGACAAGGGAACCGGATTCGCGGGAAGCCTGTTCTCGGTGGCGGCGCTCGCCGGCTGGGCGCTCGTCACGCGCTGGTGCGCCACCGAGTCCGTCGACGCCGAAGTGGTGCTGCAGAGCTCGAGCGCGCGGTTCCTCGCGCCGGCGCGCGCGGACTTTCGCGCGATAGCCCACGAGCCCCCCGCCGGGCAGCGGGACAGGCTGAGACGCATGCTCGCCCGCAGCGGTCGCGGCCGCGCCGAGGTCGCGGTCGACGTCAAGTGTCACGAGGCGCTAGTGATGAGCTTCACTGGCGCTTACGCCGTGATTGCGAGCGCTCGGGCCAGTTGAGGGCGCACGCCCTCGGCAACACGCGCTGGTGCGGCGCCGAGTCGGCTCGGCTAGACTCTCGCGCTCCCGCAGGCCGGACAAGAAGGAAGACCATGAGCCGCCATCCAATCACCTCGCGCCTTACGTGGGCTCTCGCACTGATCTCGTGCGCGGCGCTTTCGGCCGCAACCGGCGCCCAGGAACGCAAGAGCGAGGGCGAGCCGGAGAAGACCGAGGGCCACAAGTTCGAGCCCTTCAAGCCCGAGGCGGTGACGACCAGCGGCAGCGTCAGCATCGGCGGGCGGGCGCTCGCCTACCAGGCGATCGCCGGCACGCTCATCGTTCACCCGCGCGGCTGGGACGACGTGCCGCGCGACCCCAGCGCCAAACCGCCAGCCGGAGGCGCGGACGAGGGCGCCGACGCCAATCCGACCGCCGAAGCCTCGATGTTCTACGTCTACTACTCCAAGAGCGGCGCCGGCGCGCGGCCGGTCACATTCTTTTACAACGGCGGCCCCGGCTCCTCGACCATGTGGCTGCACATGGGCGCATTCGGTCCGCGCCGCATCGTGACCGCGACCGATGCGCACACCCCGGCGGCGCCCTACTCGCTGGTCAACAACGCCTACAGCCTCCTCGATGCCACCGATCTGGTCTTCATCGATGCTCCCGGCACCGGCTTCAGCCGCATCGCCGGCAAGGACAAGGAGAAGGCGTTCTTCGGCCTCGACCCGGACGCTTATGCCTTCAGCGAGTTCATCACCCAGTTCCTCACCAGGTACGGCCGCTGGAACTCGCCCAAATACCTCTTCGGCGAGAGCTATGGCACGCCGCGCTCGGCGGTGGTGGTCAATCAGCTGGAGTCAGAGCGCTCGGTCGACCTGAACGGAGTCATTCTCCTCTCGCAGATCCTCAGCTTTGACCTGAGCCCCGACCGGCCGACCGGTAATCCGGGGGTCGAGCTGCCGTACGAAACGGTGTTGCCGACTTATGCGGCCACTGCCTGGTACCACAAGAAGCTTCCGGGCGAGCACCCGAGTCTCGAGGCGCTGCTCGCCGAGGTCGAGCAGTTCGCCATGGGCGACTACGCGCGGGCGCTGGCGGCCGGCTCGGAGCTCACCGCAAGCGATCGCGCCGCGGTCGCGCAGAAGCTGCACGAGTACACCGGGCTGCCGGTCGACTACATCCTCAAAGCCGATCTGCGCATCGATGGCGGAGAGTTCCGCCAGAACCTGCAGAGCGATGGCGGCCTCACCACCGGACGGCTCGACAGCCGCTTCTCCGGTCCTGACCTCGATCCTCTGAGTCAACGCGCCGAGTACGATCCGCAGTCCGCCGCCCTGAGCTCCGCTTATGTCTCGGCGTTCAACGACTACGCGCGCAAGGAGCTGCGCTACGGCGAAGGCAAGATCTTCAAGCCCAGCATCCAGACCTTCCGCACCTGGAACTTCGCGCACCAGCAGCCCGGGCAGACCCAGGGGCCGCCCCTCTCGCCGCGCCAGGGAGTCAACGTACTGCCGGACCTCGCCAACGCGATGAAGCTCAACCCGAATCTCAAGGTGCAGCTGAACGCCGGCTACTTCGACCTCGCGACCCCGTTCTACCAGGGCGTCTACGAGATGCATCACCTGCCGATGCCGCAGAGCCTGCAGTCGAACATCGAGTTCCGGTTCTACGATTCAGGGCACATGGTCTACGCCAAGGACGCCTCGCTCCGGCAGCTGCACGACAACGTGGCGGACTTCATCCGCCGCACCAGTCACACCGGCGAGTAAGGGGAGCCAGGCTCCGCTCCGGCCTCTATCGCAGCAGCGCGCCCATCACCGGTGTCGCCGTCGGCTGTGCGCCCATGATGTAGATCTGGTTGTTGGCGGACTCGTAGAGGACTACCGGCGCGCTGCCGAAGGTGGTCGCGGAGTTGAGCGTCGCAGTCGCCCGTCCCGTGGCGGTGTCGAGCGTGTAGGCGCAGGGCGCGCCGTTGCAGCTGCCGCCCGCCGTATTGTCGGCGAGCGTGCCGCTGGTGGCCGTCGCCGCATTGATGGTGATGCTCGTCACCGGCAAGGGCGGCGGCGTCGGCAAGTTCCTCCGACCGTAATGGTCGGCGCGCTGCGCCGCGTCATCGCGGGCCGCGCTGCTCAGGTCCGCAGATAAGAAGCGCCGTTCACATCGAGAATGGCGCCCGTCATCGCCGGCGGCGCATCGAGCACGCAGAACGCGACGACCTGCGCGACCTCCTCGGGCGTTGCGACGCGGCCCAGCGGCTGGTCGGCGATCACCGCCTGGTCGCTGATCGCCGCCGCCACTCGCGCCGTGGACACCCAGCCGGGCGCGACGACGAATGCATAGACGCCCTGGGGCGCCAGCGCCTTCGCCATCGACTGACTGAAGGCGTTCAGTCCCGCCTTGCTGGCGGCGTACGCAGGCGCGGCGGGCTCGCCGCGAAAGGCGCCGCGCGAGGACACGCTGACGATCCTGCCGCCGGCCCGCTTCGTCATGGCGCGCGCGGCGCAGTAGGAGAGGTGCGCGGCGCCGGTCAGATTGATGGCGAGGGTACGTTGCCAGGCCGCGGTCCACGCCGCATAGTCGGTCGCGAGCGGCGGATGGTCGGGAAAGATTCCGGCGTTGTTCACCAGCGCATCGAGAGGGTGCTGCGCATCGGCCTCGTGCCACAGCCGTTCGACGGCCGCAGGATCGGCGAGATCGGCCTGCACCAGAGCGTGCCCATGGCCCGCGAGGGCGCGCCGGGTCGCATCCGCGGACGCGCGGTCTGCCTGATAGTGCATCACGACGCTGACACCGCGCGCAGCCAGCGCCCTGGCGATCGCCGCGCCGATCCCTCCCGAAGCTCCGGTGACGAGTACGTGCATCGTGCTGCTCCTGCGGGCTCTAGAGGCTGACTTCCTGACCCACGCCGCGGTGCCGTGCCGCGTCATACACGGCCTTGGCGACGTACAGATCGTAGAGCGCCATGCCGGCCGATTTGTAGGCCGTCGTGCCCGCGACGTCGATGGCGCGGCGTCCCGAGGCGAGCTCGCCGATGGTAAAGAGATCCGCCTCCTTGAGGATACCGCGCTCGACCGGCCACACGGCCTCGCCCACCTCATGGCGCGCAAAGTCCGAGTCGAGTACCAGGTGGCCCGCGAGCCTGAACACTGCCTCGGGAAGCTCGCACATGTCGCGCTCGTAGGAGCCGATGGCAATGAAGTGCTTGCCGGAAAGCAGACCCGGGTCATCGGGTATCACCGGCTCGGCGGAGGTCGTCGCCGTGACGATCACGTCCGTGCGCGCCAGCACCTCGCGCGCGCTCCCGCACTCGACGACACTCACTCCCGCTGCATGCGCCGCCAGCGTGGCACGGAACCGGTCGAAGGCGGCCGCCGAGCTGCGCAGCGCATACACCGTGCGGATCGGCCGCACCGCGCACGCCGAGATTGCCTGCCAGGCTCCCTGTACCCCGGCTCCGATGACACCCAGGGACGCGGACACGACCGGAGTGGCGTGCTTGACGCCCAGCGCGCCGACCGCGCCGGTGCGCATGGCGGTCAGCGCCGCGGCGTCCATGATCGCGAGCGGCAGTCCGGTGCCGGCATCGGCGAGGATCATCAGCCCGCTGGTGACCGGCAGCTGGCGCTCGGCGTTGCCGGGCACGACGGAAACCAGCTTCACTGCTACGGCGCCGGCCCCGATTGCGGGCATCGTGAGCAGCGTCCCGCGCGCCCACTTGATGTGCTGGCGCTGGGGCACGATGGAGTCTGCGCCATCCAGCATGGCGAGCGCCGCCGACTCCACTATCCCAACCGTCTCGGCCGGAGTCAGGAGGCTCAGCACGTCATCGGAACCGAGCGCGATCATGTGAGGGACGCTGGCCTTCGCACGCTGTCCGGGATCCGCGGATAATATCGCCGGATGCGAACGGAGCCACACAAATGAGAATTCTTGCGCTGCTGGCGCTCATGGCCGCCGCCGGGACCGTGGCGACCGCCCAGGAACCCCCGATGGGGCCGCTGCGTCCCGACCAGGTCGCGTTCCGCACGCTCTATAAGGAGATGGTCGAGACCAACACCACGCTCTCGAGCGGCAGCTGCACGCTGCTCGCGGAGCGCGTCGCCGCGCATCTGCGCGAGGCGGGATTCACCGACCATGACATCACGCTGTTCTCGGTCGCCGATCATCCGAAAGAAGGCGGCGTGGTCGCGGTGCTTAGCGGCAGTTCGAAGACGGCGAGGCCCATGCTGCTGCTCGGTCATCTCGACGTGGTGGAGGCCAAGCGCGCGGACTGGACGCGCGACCCGTTCACGCTCATCGAGGAGAACGGCAACTTCTACGGCCGCGGCACCGCCGACATGAAGGGCATGGACGCCGCCTGGGTCGATGCGCTGATGCGCTTCAAGCGTGACGGCTACCGCCCGAGACGCACCGTCAAGATGGTGCTCACCTGCGGCGAGGAGACTACCGGCGCGTTCAACGGCGCCAATTGGCTCGCGCAGAACCGGCCCGAACTCATCGCGGCGGCCTTCGCGCTCAACGAGGGCGGCGGCGGCCGCACGGACGGGCACGGGAAGCTCCTCGAGCAGACGCTCCAGGTCGGGGAGAAGGCGGCACAGAACTATCTCGTGGAGGCCACCAATCCCGGCGGCCACAGCTCGATTCCGATACGCGATAACGCAATCTACGAGCTCGCCGAGGCGCTGCTCAAGGTGCGCGATCATGAGTTTCCGGTGAAATTCACCGACACCACCCGGGAGTTCTTCGCCCGGGCCGGAGCCGCGCATGACGACGAGCTGGGGCACGCGATGGTGGCGCTGGCGAAGAAGCCGGACGACCGCGCGGCCGAGGCCATCGTCTCTCGCGATCGCCGCTACCACAGCATGCTGCGCACCACCTGCGTGGCGACGCTCCTAACCGGCGGTCACGCCGAGAACGCGCTGCCGCAGCGCGCCACGGCCAATGTCAACTGCCGCATCTTCCCCGGGGAGACCGTGGAGGAGACGCGCGCGGCGCTCGTGGCCGCGATCGCCGACCCGCGCATCATGGTCACCGCAGAGCAGGCGCGAGGGCCGGTGGCCCAGCCGCCGCCGCTCGATCCGAGGATCATGGGTCCGGCCGAGAGGCTGGTGGCGCGCTACTTTCCCGGCGTGCCGCTCGTTCCCACGATGTCGACGGGCGCTACCGACGGCATTTACCTCGAGGCCATCGGCATCCCGGTCTACGGCGTGCCTGGATTCTGGGCGGACCCGGACGGCAACGGAGTCCACGGCCTCAACGAGCGGCGCAGCGTCCGCGCCCTGTATGTCGGCCGGGACTTCCTCAACGACCTGATCAAGGCCTACGCGGACGCGGAATGAGCCAGGCCGTGCACCCCAGGGCGCACCGCGCGCGCCACGCGGCGCTGCTCGCCGCGCTGGCGCTCGGCGCCTGCGTGCCGTTCGCGGGCTACGCGGACCAGACCGCGATGACGGGCGGGGTCTTCCGCGTCACCCCGGTGCGGCCGGTGGCGGAGCTGCTGCCCCTGGCGCTGGCCGCGGCGCCGCCTGCGGAGAGCGGTGAGTTCCGGCCCACCGATCTCGTGGAGCTGACTTCTCTCGACCCGACGATCCGGCTCGACATCCGCTACGCGGGCACGCGTAACTTTCTCGGCACACCGCTCTACAGCCAAGCGCGCGCCTTCCTGCAGCGGCCGGCGGCAGAGGCCCTGCTGCGCGTGCAACGCTCGCTCACCGGCGAGGGCTACGGCCTGCTGGTGCACGACGCCTACCGGCCGTGGTACGTGACCAGGATATTCTGGGACGCCATGCCCCCCGAGCTGCACAAGTACGTCGCCGATCCCGCGCAGGGCTCGCGCCATAACCGCGGTTGCGCGGTCGATCTGACGCTCTACGAGCTCAAGAGCGGCCGCGAAGTCGAAATGCCGAGCCTGTACGACGAGGCCACCGAGCGCGCCTACCCAGGCTACACCGGCGGTACTGCCGCGCAGCGCCGCATGCGCGACCTGCTGCGGCGGCAGATGGAGGCGCAGGGGTTCGAAGTCTACGAGTTCGAGTGGTGGCACTTCGACTATCGTGAGTGGAGATCGTATCGGATCGAGAACCTGCGCTTCGAGGACCTCGGCGTGCCGAAGTGACGCGTTAATTCTTGAGCTTGTAGCCCGTCCTGAAAATCCAGCGAACCAAGGCGACGCACAGCACCAGGAAGCACAGGGTCGCCGCGGCGCTCGCCAGCACGTTCACATCGGCCGTGCCGTAGAAGCTCCAGCGGAAGCCGCTGATCAGGTACACCACGGGATTGAAGAGCGTGATCTTCTGCCACAGCGGCGGCAGCATGCTGATCGAGTAGAACGCGCCGCCCAGAAAGGTGAGCGGCGTCAGGATCATGAGCGGCACCACCTGCAGCTGCTCGAAGCTGCCGGCCCACACGCCGATGATGAAGCCGAGCAGACTGAAACTCAGCGCAGTGAGGATCAGGAACACCACCATCCACACCGGGTGCAGAATCTCGTAGGGCACGAACACCCGCGCCGTCGCGAGGATCAGCACGCCGAGCATCACCGACTTGGTGGCCGCCGCACCCACGTAGCCGATCAGCACCTCGATGTAGGAGACCGGCGCCGACAGCAGCTCGAAGATCGTCCCCGACCACTTGGGCAGATAAATGCCGAACGAGGCATTTGCGACGCTCTCGGTGAGGATCGACAGCATGATGAGTCCCGGCACGATGAACGAGCCGTAGCCGACGCCGTCCACGCGGCCCATGCGCGCCCCGATCGCGGCGCCAAAGACCACGAAGTAGAGTGCGGTCGACAGCACCGGCGCGGCGATGCTCTGCATCAGCGTGCGGAAGGTGCGCGCCATCTCGAAACGATAGATCGCCCGGATCGCGTGGACGTTCATGCCCGCTCGCTCACCAGGCCCACGAAGATTTCCTCGAGCGAGCTTTCGCTCGAATGCAGGTCCTTGAAGTCGATATTGAGCTCACCGAGGCGCTTGAGGAGCGCCGGGATGCCGGTCTCGCGCTCGTGAGCATCGAAGCTCAGGACCAGGGTATTGCCGCCATCGGCGAGCTCGAGCGGATAGGCCGCAAGAGCGGCTGGAATCGCCGCCAGTGGCTGCTGCAGGTGCAGGATCAGCTGGCGCTTGCCGAGCTTGCGCATGAGCAGCGCCTTGTCCTCGACCACGATCAGCGCGCCCTTGTTTATCACGCCGACGCGGTCGGCCATCTGCTCGGCTTCCTCGATGTAGTGCGTCGTGAGGATGATGGTGACGCCGCTCGCGCGCAGCCGCCGCACCAGCTGCCACATGTCGCGCCGCAGCTCGACGTCTACCCCCGCGGTGGGCTCGTCGAGGAACAGGATCGTCGGCTCGTGCGCGAGCGCCTTGGCGATCAGCACGCGCCGCTTCATCCCCCCCGAGAGGGTCATGATCTTCTCGTCCTTGCGATCCCACAGGGACAGCTCGCGGAGAATGCGCTCGCAGCAGGCCGGATCCGGCGCCCGGCCGAACAGCCCGCGGCTGAAGTTGACCGTCGCCCAGACGCTCTCGAAAGTGTCGGTGTGCAGCTCCTGCGGCACGAGCCCGATCCTGGCCCGGGCCGCCCGATAGTCGCGCACGATGTCGTAGCCGTCCGCCAGCACGGTGCCCGCGCTCGGCGTGACGATGCCGCAGATGATGTTGATGAGGGTGGTCTTGCCGGCGCCGTTCGGGCCGAGCAGCGCGAAGATCTCGCCGCGCTCGATCGTGAGCTCGATATCGTGGAGCGCGGTGAGGCCGTTGGCGTAGGTCTTGCGCAGCCCCGCGACGCGCACGACCGGCGCGGAGCCGGCCGGCCGCGGCGAGCTGGCGGCACTCGCTCCCATCACGAACGCATGCTCGAGTGAAATCCGGGCATTTTTGCCCTAACCTTGCTCACCAAACTCCGCCCTGCCACCCATGTCCGACGCCGAGCCCACCGATCCGCCGCGCCCGCCCCCTGCGGTGTTCCTGAGCTATGCCTCCGAGGACCGCAAGGCGGCGCAGTCCCTCAGGGACGCTCTGCAGACCTATGGACTCGAGGTCTGGTACGACGAGAGCGGACTCGACGGAGGAGACGCGTGGGACCAGAAGATCCGCAGGCAGATACGTGAGTGCGATTTTTTCATGCCGGTCATATCCGCGCAAACCGATGCGCGCCCCGAGGGTTATTTCCGCAGGGAGTGGCGCCTGGCGGTCGAGCGCACCCTCGACATGGCCGACGATCACACCTTTCTCCTGCCCGTCGTCATCGACGACACCCTGCAGGCGCGCGCGCGCGTTCCGGAGAAGTTTCTCGCCGTGCAGTGGACGCGCGCGCCGGCCGGACAGGCGACCGCCGCCCTCGAGTCGCTGTGCCGCCGGCTCCTCGCCGGGGAGAGCGAGGGGTCTGCGTCTTCGCAGCCGGCGCCGGATCAGGCCGCCCGGGCCGGTTCACGACCGCCGCGCGGCTGGTACCCGGAATTCCCGCGTGAGGAGCCCGGACAGCGGCTACGTTTCCTTGCGCATGTCGTCGGCTGGCTGCTGCAGGCGGCCTGGATATCCTTCAGGCGCCTGCCCCGCTGGATAAGGCTGATCGTCTGGATCTGGCTGGCCATTGCGCTGCTGTCCCGCGGCTGCTCCTTGAGCCGCCAATGGGACAAGGACGAGTCGCCACCCACTCCGCCCAAGGTACCGAGCGGCACGAGCATCTCACCGGCGGACGCCCGCAAACTCCACGACATCGCCGACAGCTATCAGGGGAGCGCCAACAAGTCGGACGTGGCGAAGCTCGGCGTTGAGATCGCGCAGACCTTTGCCAGCGAGCTCGGCAAGGAGATCGCCGCGGCCAAGAGCCCGAGCCCGCTGCTGGCGATCCCGTTCGGCGCCCCGTCCGGCGATCCGACAGCGCAGAAGCTCGCGGACGCCACCTTCGCGCAGGTGTACGGGCGGCTCGCGCTCTCCCATCGCGGACGCGTGGGACTCACGCAGGAGCCGCTCGCCTCCCTCGACAGCGCCGCAGCACTCGCGCGCGGCCGCGAGAGCCAGGCGAAGTACGTGCTGTTCGGCGCCGTAGACCCCAAGTCGCCGCCCCAGCACCTCACGGTGCAGCTGCTGTCGGTGGAGGATGGCGCGGTGACCTGGTCCGAGTCCTATGCGGTAGCGGGCGCCGACCCGGCCGTCATTGCGGCGCAGGTGGACTCCAAGGTGCACGCTGCGGAAGACGATTGAAGGCGAACGTCGTAAGATCGCGGCGCATGGTCTCAAATCGTGGCTGACTCGAAGCTCCGCTATCCGGACGAGCTGCGCCTCAAACCCGGCGTCTCCCTCAGTCAGACGCGCTTTGCGCTCGCCAACTTCTGCCTGAGCCACTTTGGCGCCGACGGCCAGTACTACGCGGACGTGATCGAGCTGTGCATCGACGCGAGCCGCCTGCAGGAAGCGCTCAACACCATCGTCACCGAGGTCGCCAAGCGCTGCCCGGATCGCATGCCGGCGCTCGCCGCCTGCGTGCGCGAGGCAAACGACACCGATCTGGAGAGCTCCGCATCGGGACTTCGTGCGGCCCCCCGCGGCACTCCTCAGGCCCAGCCGGCTGCCAGGACGTCGGCCGCGCCGCCCGCAGGGGCCGCGCCACGCGCCGCGCCGACCCGGCCGGCCGCATCCACGGATCCGCTGCGGCTCGCGCCCGGGGTATCGCTCGCCCAGAGCCGTTTCGCGCTATCGGAGTTCTGTCTCGATCAGTTCGGCGCCCGCAGCCAGCCGCTGGTGGATGCCATCAACGGCGCCGCCGACCTGTCCGGCCTGCAGCTGCTCCTCAGCCGGATCGGCGCAGAGGTCAAGGAACACCACCGCGACGCGCTGCCGAAGCTGATCGACTGCGTGCGCGAGATCAACGCGACCGGCGAGTAGCGCGCGGCGCGTTCACGAGGGTGAGAGCTTGAAGCGCCCGATCGACTTCTCGAGCAGCGCCAGGGTGCGGCTGATGCCCTTGGTCTGCCGCAGCAGCTCCTGGGACGCTGCCTCGTCGCGGCCGCGCTGGAAGGCGTCGTAAGCGGTCGCGAACTTGAGCGACTGTGCGTTCACCTCGGCGGCCCCGCCGCTGACGGCGGACACCAGGTTCTTGAGCTTCAGCTGCATCACCTTGAGAGAGGACATCAGACTGTCCTCGCGCTTGCCGGCCACCCCGATGTCGACCGCCAGGTCGCCGTCGGCGATCTTCTTCATGTACTCCGCGGCCAGGCGCGGCTCCCCGCCGAGCAGCTGCAGCACCTTGCGGTCGAGCAGCAGGAACAGCGTCAGCGAGATCGCCGCACCGATCAGCAGTCCCGCCAGCCCGACCCCGTAGCCGACCGAGCGGCTCACCGCGTGCAGCTCGTCAGCGGGATACGCCGAGACGATCGTGAGTCCCCACTCCGGCAGCGGCGTGCGATCGACCACCCACGAGCCGTCCTTGTTGTCGACGTGCTGCTGCACCTGCTCCTTGGTGGTCCACGAGGGCAGATAGCGCACCGTCTTGTCGTCGATGACGGCGACGAAGCCGCTCTGCAGCACGTGGGCGCGGTCGAGCGCGTCGCTCAACACCGGCAGCTCGGCCTTGTAGCCCACGTAGGTGATGCCGATGTAGTCGCCGTTCTTCGCATAGAGCGGCTCGTAGCCCGTGATGTAGGGACTGCCGAGGATATCGACCACGCCGTAGAAGGGCACGCCCTGACTCAGGGCCGCGTAAGCCCTGGTGGTATTGTTGAGCTCGGTGCCGACGGCACGCTTGCCGTTGTCCTTCATCACGTTGGTGGTGATGCGCACGAAGCGGTCGCCGTCCTTGGAGAAGATGGTCGCCGTGCCCTTCACCATGCGGGTCACGTAGTCGACGAACTCGAAGTTCCCGGCCTGACTCTTGCCGGCGACGATGATGTCGTTGACGGTCTTGTCGGCGACCGTCACCGGCGGACCCTTCTCGGCGCCGCCGTGCGAGCTGATCTGGTCCTTGAGCAGGTTCATGCCGCCGTGGGTGCGCTCTTCCATCAGCGTCTCGGTGGTGACGAACGCTGCCTGGATCGCGGTGACGTTGTCCGCCACCTGCTGCTTGACCAGCACCTCCTCGTGGTGCGTGGCCCACACTGAGAAGCCAACTGCACCGAGGCTCACCAGCAGCAGCGCCACGGTCGCCACGGGGAGCACCACCTGAAAGCGAAATCCACGAAACACGGCCTGCCTCCTGACCTCAGAGAAAGGGTTCGGACCCGGTAATTTGCGCGCTCCGCGGCCGCGTTCGATGTCTACGGCGTCGCAGAAATCGACGCTTACACCCCACCGGCATGCCGCAGCGGTTGCGAAAATGCGCGCCAGCGCACGCTGTGACCGCGCGGCCCAGGGTTGTCGGGCTGCTTGTAATAGAGCGCGGCCGCCCTACACTGCGCCGTCGGAACGGACCCACCCCGGAGAAGCCATGCGTATCGCTGTCATCGTCGCCGCCGCGCTCGCCGCGCTCGGCCTCGCTCCCGCCCTGCCCGCGGAGACCACGGTCGTCACGGCCGCCCGCATGGTGGATGTCCTCGCGGGCCGCGAGGTCGACCGGCCGCAGATCCTGATCACCGACGGTCGCATCGCCGCCGTGGGTCGCCGGGGCGATCCCGCGCCTGCGGACGCGCGCAAGCTCGACCTCGGAGACCGGACGCTCCTTCCCGGCCTCATCGACATGCACGTACACCTGACCTCGGATCCGCTCATCAGTGGCTACCGCCGGCTCGAGCTCACGGACAGCTTCTGGACGACGGTCGGAGTTGCCAATGCGCGCCGCACCCTCGACGCGGGCTTTACGACCGTGCGCAACGTCGGCTCGCACGACTATCAGGACGTCGGACTCATGCAGGGCATCAATCGCGGCTACATCGCCGGGCCACGCATCGTGCCCGCAACCTATGCGATCGGCTCGACCGGCGGGCATTGCGACGCCACGCAATTCCCGCCGTCGATCACCACTCCCAGCACACAGATCGCGAACTCGCCGGACGAATATCGGGCGCTGGTGCGCACGGTGCACAAGTACGGCGCCCAGGTCATCAAGGTATGCATGACCGGTGGCGTGCTCTCGAAGACCGACAGCGTCAGCGCGCAGCAGGTGTCGCCCGATGAGATCAAGGCCATCGTCGACGAAGCGCACCGCCTGGGCCTGCGCGTCGCCGTGCATGCGCACGGCACCGAGGGAATCAACGACGCGCTGCGCGCCGGGGTCGACACCATCGAGCACGCCAGCCTGGCCGACGCCGAGAGCTTCAGGCTCGCCAGGGAGCACGGCGCCTGGTTCGACATGGATATCTACAACGACGACTATATCCTGGCCGAGGGCGCGAAAAACGGCGTGTTCGCCGAGAGCCTGGACAAGGAGCGCAAGATCGGCCTCCAGCAGCGGCAGACTTTCCGCGCCGCACACGCCGCCGGGGTCAAGATGCTCTTCGGCACGGACGCCGGCGTTTACCCGCACGGACAGAACGCGCGGCAGTTCGCCAAGATGGTCGAATGGGGAATGACCCCGATGGAGGCGATCCAGGCCGCCACCCGCAATGCGGCGGAGGCACTCGGTCAGAGCGCGGATGTCGGCGCCCTCGCGCCCGGGCGCTACGCCGACCTGATTGCAGTGGACGGCGATCCGCTCAAGGACATCCACGCCCTGGAGACGGTCGCAGTCGTCATGAAGGGCGGAGTGATCGTGAAGGGCGCCGTGCCCTGAGGCGCTACCAGATGCCGCCGAGCGCCACGGTGATCGCCTCACCGTTCACCCCGCCCGCGGCGTCGCTGCACAGGAACGCGATCACCTCGGCGACCTCGCGCGGCTCGAGCACACGGTTCTGCGGATAGATCGCGGCGCGCTCGCGCCACACCTGCTCGACGCTCACGCTGCGCCGCTCGGCTTCGGTCTTCGCCGAGCGCTCCGCCATCGCCGTGCGCACCCAGCCGGGGAGCACCGCGTTGGACGTGACCCCGAAGGGACCGGCATCCTGGGCGATGGCGCGCGCGAGCCCGATCAATCCATGCTTGGAGGCGCTATAGGCACTGCCGGACCGCTCGGCCTTCTCTCCGGCGGTCGAGCTGGTGAATACCAGCCGGCCGAAGCCGCGCTTGCACATGCCGCCCACCGTGAGCCGCGCCAGCTCGAAGGGACCATCGAGGTTGATGCGCATCGTCTCGCGCCAGACTTCCCAGTCCTGCTCCCACACGAGCCGCTCGTGAGCCGAGCCGATGCCGTGGTTCACGACCAGCACTTCGACCGGGCCGAGCCGCCGCTCGGTCTCAGCAACCGCCAGGGCGCAGCCCTCGCGGGTGCCGAGGTCCGCCGCGAGGTACTCGAGCCCGACGGCTGCGAGCTCCGTGGCCGTGCGCGCCACGACCATGACGCGCGCTCCCGCGGCTGAGAGCAGCAGCGCCGCCTCGCGCCCTATCCCCCGGCCGCCGCCCGTAACGAGCGCCACACGTCCGTCCATCGGCCGCTTCCTCATTAATGCTCGCGGCATCGTCCCACGGTAAACTCGCGCGCACAATCATTCCAACAACCCGGCTCCCATGCGCACCAACACACTCCGCTGCTGGCTTATCGTGATCGCGGCTCTCGGCGGCTTCGCGGCCGCCAGCGCCGCCGCGGCCGACTCCGACAAACAGGGCGATTTCAAGTTCCGCTTCGTCGGTCCCCGGGTCGGGAACCGCATCGCCGCGGCCGCCGGAGTGCCCGGCGATCCCGCCGTTTATTACGCCGGCGCGGCCTCCGGCGGGGTATGGAAATCGGTGGACGGCGGAAACCGCTGGGAACCGCTGTTCGACCGGCAGAACGTCGCAGCCATCGGTGCGCTCGCGGTCGCGCCGTCGGAGCCGGGCACCGTGTGGGCCGGCACCGGCGAGGCCTGGGTCATTCGCGACAGCGACGTGATGGGCAACGGCATCTACAAGTCCACCGACGCCGGCCGCACCTGGACGAACATGGGCCTGCCGCAGTCCGGCCGCATCGGCCGCATCGTCATCCACCCCTCGAATCCCGACATCGTGTTCGCCTGCGTTTTGGGACGCGTCACCGGTCCTCAGCAGGAGCGCGGCGTCTACCGCACCAGCGACGGCGGCCAGCACTGGGCGCGGGTGCTGTTCGCGGGCGAGAATGTCGGCTGCTCCGGGCTGTCGCTCGATGCGCACGATCCGCACACCCTGATCGCGGGCATGTGGCAGGTGGAGATGCACACCTGGGGCGAATTGAGCGGCGGCCCGGGTAGCGGCATCTACCTCTCCCACGATGGCGGCACCACCTGGAAGCGGCTGGAGAAGAATGGCCTGCCCGAGGGGCCCCTGGGAAAGATCGATGTGGCGATCGCCCCCAGCAACGCGAATCGCATCTATGCCCTCATACAGACCCGGGACAAGGGATCGGTGTGGAGATCCGACGACGCGGGCAAGCAGTGGAAGCGGGTCAATTCCCAGCGCGCGCTGATCGGACGCGCGGGCTATTACATCCGCCTCGCGGTGTCGACTGGCACTGACAGCGAGGTCTACGTCGCCAACAGCTCCTTCCATCAGTCACTGGATTCGGGCGAGAGCTTCCACGAGGTTCGTTGGGGCGGCGACACGCACGACATCTGGATCGATCCGTCGAACCCCGACCGCTTCGTCATCACGGATGACGGCGGGATGCTCATCACCACGGTGCACGGCCGCGGCTTCCACCGCGTCCAGCTCCCCATCGGCCAGATGTACCACGTGGCCGTGGATGAGCAGGTCCCCTACTACTTCTACAGCAACATGCAGGACGACGGGAACATGCGCGGCCCGAGCGTACCCCTCGGCGGGGAGGAAGGCTGGGACCGGCACATGGGAGGCTGCGAGTCCGGGTTCACCGTTCCCGATCCCGCGGATCCGAGCGTGGTGTGGGCGACCTGCTACGGCGACACCGTAACACGCTGGGATGCGCGCTACCGGCAAGCGCACTCGGTGAGCCCGTGGAAGCACACCCTCGACTCGCCGCCCAACGCCATCAAGTACCGCTGTCATTGGACGCCCCCGCTCGCCATCGATCCCTTCGATCACAACGCGGTCTACTATGGCTGCCAGGTGATCTTCAGAACGACGGATGCCGGCCACAGCTGGTCGGTCGTCAGCCCGGATCTGTCCACCCAGGATCCGGCGCATATCGCTCCTTCGGGCGGCATCGTCGGCGACAACCTCGGGCAGTTCTACGGCGAAGTGGTGTTCGCGATCGCTCCCTCGCGCCTCGAGAAGGGCCTCATCTGGGCCGGCACCAACGACGGGCAGATCTGGTACACGAAGGATTCCGCCGCCAGCTGGGTCAACGTCACGAGCCACGTTGCGGGCCTGCCTCCCGGGGGCACGATCACCAGCATCGCACCCTCGAGCTTCGACGCCGCGAGCGCGTATGTCAGCGTCGACTTTCACCTGGCGGACAACCGTGATCCCTTCATCTTCAAGACCAGCGATCTCGGCAAGACCTGGAAGCGCATCAACGGTAATCTGCCGAAGCATGAGCTGTCGTACGTGCGCGCGGTCACCGACGACCCGAACTGTCCGGGGCTGCTGTTCGCCGGCACCGGCAACGGCCTGTACTACTCGCTCGACGACGGCGGGCACTGGACGGCGCTGCAGAACGGCTTGCCCCCCGCACCCGTCACCTGGGCGGTGGTGCAGCGGGAATTTCACGACCTGGTGGTCTCCACCTACGGCCGCGGACTCTACATCCTCGACGACATCACCCCGCTCGAGCAGCTGGCACGGCACCGCTCCGACGCCGCGGTCGTGCTGTTCGAGCCGCGTAAGACCTATCGCTTCGTGAACGGCGGCGCCGCCCCGCTCAACTTCTCACTCAACACGCCGCCGAAGGAGCCGGTGCAGCTCGAGATCCTCGATACCGAGGGCCACGTGGTGCGCAAGCTCGAGGCCAAGGACACCATCGTCGGCATCAACCGCGTCAGCTGGGATCTGCGCTACGATTCACCCAGGGTCGTGGCGCTGCGGACGCTGGCGCCGGACAATCCGCACATCTGGCAGGAGCCGCGCTTCCGCGACGAGGATTCGCGCCCCATCACGCACTGGGGCTCGAAGCCGGCCGAAGTCGGGCCCATCGTCGCACCGGGCGCCTACGCGGTGCGTCTCAAGGTGGCTGGCCACTCCTACACCCAGCCGCTCACCGTCGTCGGCGACCCGCGCGCGCCCGGCTCGCAGGCGGACATTCAGGCCTCGGTGAACACCCTGGTCAGAATCCGCGACGACATCAGTCATGTCTCCGACTCCGTCAACCAGGTCGAGTGGCTGCGCAAGCAGCTCGAGGTGATCGAGGCCATGCTGCGGCCCGCGAAGGCCCGCGGCAAGGCCCAAGCGATGCTCGCCGAGGAAGGCGACGAGCCGGATGAAGAGCCGGCGCCCGCCCCAGGCGGCGAGCCAGGCGGTGCCGAGAAGGAACAGCGTGCGCAGCTCCTCGAGGCGGCCGAGAGTCTCGACCAGAAGCTCGAAGCCGCCGAATCGCGCCTGGTCTCGCGCGCGCTGCGCAACAGCGACGACAAGTACTTCGTCGAGCCCGACGGCACCTATCTCGATCTCATCTGGCTCAACGCCGAGGTCGGGACCGGCGGCGGCGATGTCGCGGGAGGCGCGGACTTCGCGCCCACCGAGGCCCAGCTCAATTCCCTGAGGACGCTCGAGGCCGAGATCGCCAGCGTCGACTCGCAGCTCAGCGAGGTCCTGCAGCGCGATCTGCCGACACTCAATCAGGCACTGGAGCGTGCGAGCCTCGCGCCCGTGGCACGCTGACTTCCGCGCCACGAGCCGCGCACAGGCGCGGCACGCGGGGTAAGATCGCCGCTGACGGCCGGACGCCGTGCGATGAGGCGCTAGCCACATGTCGCCTGTGCAAGAGAGCTTCCGTCTGCGGCGTGGCGCCGCCCACGCGCTCTGCCTGCTGCTCACGCTTGCGGGGTCGTGGCCCACATCCGCCGACGACGCCAAGCCGCTGACCGCGATCCTCATCACCGCCCGGGCCGAGCTCCCTGACCCCTTCTTCGCCGACTCGGTGGTGCTGGTGATGAACAACCTGGGCCCCGCTCCGGTCGGCGTGGTCATCAACCGGCCGACCCCGCTGGCGGTCTCGCACCTCTTCCCGGAGCTCAAGCGCCTCGCGCCGCTCGAGGACCGGGTGTACTTCGGCGGACCGGTCGAGTTTGAGTCCGTATGGTTCCTGTTTCGCGCCAGCAGGGCGCCCGAGCATGCGATTCGGGCCTGCGACGGTGTCTACCTGAGCGCGAGCCGGGAACTGCTGCTGCGGCTGCTCGAGCGCGAGAAGCCGATGGAGGGCCTGCGGATCTTCGTGGGTCACGCGGGCTGGGGACCCGGTCAGCTCGAGGCCGAGATCGCGCGGGGCGACTGGAAACTGGCGCATGCCGAGCCGGAGGCGATCTTCAGCCGCAAGTCCGAGCACCCCTGGCCCGCGCCGCAGGCCCCAAAGGACGGTACCTGATGCGTGGCGTCTAGGCAGCCTGCGGGACCGCGGGGCGCGAGCGCAGCGTCCGATCGAACAGGAACAAGGCGCCGACCAGCAGTGCCATCGGCAGCAGCCCCAGGGTGAATGCCGTGCGGCCGTCGGTGGCGGCGAAGATGCGGCCCGTGATGAAGGAGCCGGAGGTTCCCCCGAGCGCCGAGAACACCACGATCAGTCCCGTCATCGGCGCGTGCCTGTCGAGCGGCAGCGAGCTCAGCATGGTCGAGCAGATCGTCGGGTAGATCGGGGCGAGGAACAGGCCGAGCACGGCGGGCAGGTACGCAGCCAGCGGCAGGCTCGCCCAGTCGGTGGCGCCGGCACCGCTGGCGCGTACCGACAGCAGCAGCGTGCCTGCCGCGGCGATCAGGCAGCCGATCAGCAGGTTGCGCCAGTAGACGTGGCGCAGGGCGACGCTGGCGCTCAAGCGCCCGCAGGCCAGCGCCCCGGAGTACAGGCTCGCCAACTGCACGCTGAGCGCGACCGGCAGCTGCAGCACCTCACGGTTGAAGGTCGGCAGCCAGGTCTGCACCTGCTGCTCGATCAGCACGTAGAGGAATGCCGCGGCGAGGAATACCAGGACCTCACGGTGCCGCAACAGCTTCAGCATGCCGGGAATCGGCGACTCAGCCGCCGGCTCGGCCGCATGCACTGCCGACTCGTCGAGCCTGGCGAATCCGACCAGGAGCGCCGCCCCCGCGGCGATGGCGGCCAGCAGCCAGTACACGTGCAGCCAGACCGGGTCGCCGGGGTCGTGGCGATTGATGAACAGACTGAACACCCACGAGGTCGACAGGACGCCGACCATGAACAGGCCTTCGAGGAGGCTCGTCAGGCTCGCGTGCTGCCGCGGAGCCGGCGACAGCAGCCCGATCGAGGAATATACCGAGACCTTGACGAGCGCAAAGCCGACGCCGACCGCGACGAACATGAGTCGCGTCGTGAGGAACCCCGGCACCAGCGGCATCGTCGTGCAGGCGAGCGCCACGAAGCCGAGCCCCGATATCATGGCGCGCCGATAGCCGAGCCGCGGTATGTAGGCGGCCGCCGCCAGTGAGGTGATCGCGATCGGCAGGTCCTTGCAGGCATCGAGCGTCGAGGTCGCCACCTTGTCCACGCCGAACGTCAGCATCGACTGCAGAATCACCGGCGCCACGCTGTTGAGCAGCATCGCGAACACGAAGTACGTGGCCGCGAGCGCGACGATCATGATGATTCGGTTCATGCCGCTACCCGGCGAGTTCACTCGGGGGGCAGCGTAACCCACGAGGCGGCTCGCCGCGTCGCTCCGCCCGACAGCCGGCGGCCAGGACCCGCGCCAGCTCCTCGAGCGAGGCGAGGTCGTGCACCGGCAGCAGGCGGTCGACGTGAGGCAGCATGGCGCGAATCCCGCGCGCCCTGGGGGCGAAGGCCGCGTAACGCAGCAGCGGATTCAGCCACACGAGCCGCCGGCAGGAGCGGGCCAGGCGCGCCATCTCGCGCGACAGCTGCTCGGGCTCGGCGTGCTCGAGGCCGTCGCTCAGCAGCAGCACGGTCGATGCTGCGAGCGGCACGCGGCGCGCCCAGCGCCGATTGAATTCCGCCAGGCACGCGCCGATGCGCGTGCCGCCCGACCAGTCCTCCACCGCCGCGACCACATGCGCCAGCGCCTCGTCGGAATCGCGCGCGCGCAGCTGCCGTGTCACATTCGTCAGCCGGGTGCCGAACACGAAGGCGTTGACCCGCAGCGCTGCCTGGCGCGAGCCGTTCACCAGCGCATGCGTGAAATGCAGGAACATGCGCGAGTAACGCGACATCGATCCGGAGATATCGACGATCACGGTCAGCGGCTCGATGCGGGTGCTGCGAGCCCGATAGGGAATGCTGACGATGTCACCGCCGCGCCGCGCGCAGTTGCGCAGCAGCTGCCGCAGGTCGAGGCGCGAGGCACGGGAGCTGCTGCGCTCGCGCCGGGTAGGCAGCCGCGCCAGCACCGGCTCGAGAGCGGCGATCAGGCGCTGCGCCGCCGTCCACTCGGCGCTGGTCATGGCGTCGAAGTCGATCTTGCGCAGCCGCTCGCGGTCCGAGGCGCTCGGCTGAGCGTCCGCAGCCGCCTGCTCGCGCACCGCGACGGCGCGCCGCGGCAGCCGTGCGTGCGTACTCAGCGCCTCCTCGAGCCTTGCGCTCGGGCCGCGCGGGGAGTGGGCGCCCGCAACGGATGGCAGCAGCAGTTGCATGACTTCCTCGAGCAGCCCCGGATCCCGCCAGAACACCCGGAATGCCTGATCGAAGAGCGCGCGATGCTCGATACGGTCAATGAGACAGGCGCGCAGCACCGCGTACAGATCGGCGCGCGAGCTCAGGCCCGTGATCTCGAGAGCCCTGAGAGCGAGCAGCGGCCGGTCCGTGCCGACCGGCAGGCCGGCCGCACGCAGCACCCGGGCAAAGTGCAGAACGTTGTCCGCGAGCTGGCCCGGGCCGGCTTGCTCGGGCGACGGCGCTGGCAGCATGGTCAGCTCGCGGCCGCGTCCGCCGCGCCCGCGGTGATCCGCTCGAGCAGCCGGGCCGCCTCGGAGCCGCGCACGCGCGCGATGTCCTCCTGGCTCTTCAGCAACACGCCGAGCGTGTCGTCCACGGTTTGCGCATCGAGCCGCAGCCGATCGAGCGCCAGCACGGCCCGGCCCCACTCGATCGTCTCGGAAAGTCCGGGCAGCTTGTACAGCTCGAGGGTGCGCAAGCCCTGCACGAATGCCACGATCTGCTGCGACAGGGCCTCCCTTGCCCCCGGCACCTTGCGCCGGACGATCTCCAGCTCGCGCGCGGCGTCGGGATAGTCGACCCAGTGATAGATGCAGCGCCGCTTGACGGCGTCGTGGATCTCCCGGGTGCGGTTGGAAGTAATCACGACCACGGGAGGACGCGCGGCGCCCACGGGCCCGAGCTCGGGGATCGTGATCTGGAAATCCGCCAGGACTTCGAGAAGATAGGCTTCGAACGGCTCGTCCGCGCGGTCCAGCTCGTCGATCAGCAGTACCGGGGGTGTCGGATGCGGCTGCAATGCCCTGAGCAGCGGTCGCGCAATCAGGAAACGCTCGGAGAACAGCTGTGCGGCCATTTGCTCGCGCGACTCGTGGGCGGCTTCGCCGAGGCGGATCTCCAGCATCTGCCGCGCGTAGTTCCACTCGTAGGCCGCCTGGCTCACGTCGAGGCCCTCGTAGCACTGCAGACGGATGAGCTCGGCGCCGAGCGCCCGCGCGAGTACCTTGGCGATCTCGGTCTTACCCGTGCCTGGCTCGCCCTCGATGAACAGTGGCCGCCCGAGCTTCAATCCGAGAAAGACCGCAGTCGCGAGCTGGCGGTCGGCAACGTAGTCGTACTCGAGCAGCCGTGCCTGCGTCTCATCGATGCTGGCGGGCAGGAGCGGCGGCGGCGTCACATCGCCTCAGGCCAGCAGCTGCTGCACCGCGCGGCGCGCCAGCACGGGAATCAGGTGCGCACGGTACTCGGCGCTGCCGTGAATGTCCGAGTTGAGGCCATCGGGGCCGATGCGCACGGCATCGCAGGCCTGGGGCGTGAACGAGCGGGCGAGCGCCTCTTCCAGAGCCTTGCAGCGGAAGGCGCAGGGACCGGCACCGGTCACGGCGACCCGCACGCTGCCACCGGTCTGCGCCACGAAGACTCCCACCAGCGCGAAGCGCGAAGCGGGCTGCCGGAACTTGGCGTAGGCAGCCCTCGCCACCAACGGGAACTCGATTGCGGCGATGAGCTCGCCGGGCTTGAGTGCGGTCGCGAACAGACCCGTGAAGCAGCCGTCGGCCGGTATCGAACGCGCGCTCGTGCGGACGGTCGCGTTCAGGCCGAGCACCGCCGCCGGGTAGTCCGCGGCCGGGTCACTGTTGGCGATCGAGCCGCCGATGGTGCCGCGGTTGCGCACCTGCGCGTCGCCGATCCCAAGAGCGAGCTGCGCCAGGGCCGGAATCTGGGTCATCACGTCCTTGGAGGCAGCCACTGCCGCGTGCGTGGTCACGGCGCCGATCGTGAGCGTGCGGCCGTCACTGCGGACCCCCTGCAGCTCGGCGATCGCACCGAGATCGATGAGTGCCGTGGGCGCGAGCAACCCGAGCCTCATGGACGGCAGGATGGACTGGCCTCCTGCCAGAATCCGCGCGTCCGGATCGCTCATCGCCAGACGTGCTGCCTCCGCAAGCGCGGTGGGCCGATGATACGAAATCTGAGACATGACGGCCTCCCTCAGCGCCCGGCGGCCTGTATGGCCTGCCAGACACGGTATGGCGTCGCAGGCATGTCGAGGCTGGTCACGCCACGAGCGGCCAGCGCGTCGAGAATTGCATTGATCACTGCGGGAGGCGAGCCGATCGCGCCCGCCTCGCCGCAGCCCTTGACGCCGAGCGGGTTGTGCGTGCAGGGCGTACCCCGGACCGTCTCGACATGGAAGGCCGGCAGGTCGGCGGCACGCGGCATCGCGTAGTCCGTGTAGCTTCCCGTGAGCAGCTGCCCGTCGTCGCTGTAGAGGCAACCCTCGAGCAGCGCCTGGCCGATCCCCTGAGCCAGGCCGCCGTGCACCTGACCCTCGACGATCATCGGATTCACGACGTTGCCGAAGTCGTCGCTCGCCGTGAAGCGCGCGATGCGCACCGCGCCGGTGTCGGGATCCACTTCCACCTCGCAGACGTAAGATCCCGCCGGGAAGGTGAAGTTGCTCGGATCGTAGAACGCGTTCTCATTGAGACCCGGCTCGAGCTTGTCGAGCGGATAGTTGTGCGGCACGTAGGCGGCGAGCGCAATCTCGGCAAAGGCCTTCTTGCGATCGGTGCCGGCGACGCGAAACTCCCCCTGCGCGAACTCCACGTCGGCATCGCTGGCCTCGAGCAGGTGCGCGGCGATCTTCTTGCCCTTGGCGATGATCTTGTCGACCGCCTTGATGATCGCCGTGCCGCCCACCGCGAGCGAGCGCGAGCCGTAGGTCCCCATGCCGAAGAGCACCTTGCCGGTGTCGCCGTGCTGGACGTCGACGTCCTCGAGCGCCAGCCCGAGCCGGTCGGCGACCACCTGAGCGAAGGTCGTCTCGTGACCCTGGCCGTGACTGTGCGAGCCGGTGAACACGGTCACCTTGCCGGTCGGGTGCACGCGGATCTCGCCCGCCTCGAACAGTCCGGCGCGCGCTCCCAGCGCCCCGGCGATGTTCGAGGGTGCGATGCCGCACGCCTCGATGTAGCAGGAATAGCCGATGCCTCGCAGCAGCCCGCGCTGGGCGCTGGCCGCCTTGCGTGCCGGGAATCCCTTGACGTCGGCGATATCCAGCACGCGATTGAGAGTGGCCTCGTAATCCCCGGTGTCGTAGCTGAGACCGACGGGGCTTGCGTAGGGGAAGTGGCGGATGAAGTTACGCCGGCGCAGCTCGGGCGGATCGATGCGCATCTCCCGCGCCGCCAGCTCGACGGTGCGCTCGAGGAGGTAGGTGGCCTCCGGACGCCCGGCGCCGCGGTAGGCGTCGACCGGTGTGGTGTTGGTGAAGACCGCCTGCACCTCGCAGTAGATCGCCGGCGTCGCGTACTGACCGGCGAGCAGCGTCGCGTAGAGGATCGTCGGAATGCAGGAGGCGAAGGTGGAGAGATACGCTCCGAGGTTTGCCGTGGTGTGGACCCGCAGCGCCAGGAACTTGCCGTTGCGATCGAGCGCCAGCTCGGCGGTCGATACGTGATCGCGACCGTGCGCGTCCGTCTGGAACGACTCGCTGCGCTCCGCGGTCCACTTGATCGGCCGGCCCACACGCCTGGCAGCCCAGACGAGCGCCGTCTCCTCGGCATACAGGTAGATCTTCGAGCCGAAGCCACCGCCGACATCCGGCGCGATGACCCGCACCTTGTGCTCCGGAAGGCCGAGAACGAAGGCCGTCATCAGCAGCCGCTCGACGTGCGGATTCTGGCTGGTGACGTACAAGGTGTACGAGTCATCGGCGCGCGAGTACGCGGCGTTCGCGGCCCGCGGCTCGATCGCGTTCGGGATCAGCCGATTGTTGACGATCGAGAGCCTGGTCACGTGGTCCGCCCTGGCGAAGGCCGCCTCGACCGCCGCCTTGTCGCCGATGGCCCACGTGTAGCAGACGTTGTCCGGGGCGATGTCGTGCACCGCAGTCCCGGCTCGCGCGGCCGTTGCTGTATCGACCACCGCGGGCTGCAGCTCGTAGTCGATCTCGATCAAGGCCGCGGCGGCCTTGGCCTGCGCCACCGACTCGGCGATCACCAGCGCGAGCGGATCGCCGACGTGGCGCACCTTGTCCTCGGCGAGCACGGGATGCTTCGGCTCCTTCATGGGGCTGCCGTCGATCGACTTGATGAGCCAGCCGCAGGGCAGCCCGCCGATGCCTGTGAGATCCTTGCCCGTGAAAACGGCGAGCACGCCCGGTGCGGCGCCCGCCGCTGCGGTCGCGATCGAGCGGATCCGGGCGTGCGCATGGGGACTGCGCAGGAAGCAGGCGTAGCTCTGCCGTGGCAGAGTGATGTCGTCGGTGTACTGGCCGGTGCCGGTCAGGAACCGGTAGTCCTCTTTTCGCTCGACCGAGCGTCCGATCAACGGTTGCGCTGCGCTCATCGTTTAGCCCTCGAGATGATGGTCAACGCCCCATGGCCTTCGCGCCCTGCGCGACTGCCCTGACGATATTGTGATAGCCCGTGCAGCGGCAGAGATTGCCCTCGAGTCCCGCGCGGATCTGCTCCTCGGTGGCGTGCGGTTGATGCGTGACCACGTCGAGCGCGCACATCACCATGCCGGCGGTACAAAAGCCGCACTGCAGTCCGTGACACGCCTTGAAGGCCGCCTGCATGGGATGCAGCGAGCCGTCCTCGGGCGTGATGCCTTCGATCGTCGTGACCTCGCGGCCCTGCGTCTGGGCGGCGAGCACGTTGCAGCTCTTGACCGCGCGACCATCGAGATGCACGGTGCAGGCACCGCAGCTCGCGGTGTCGCAGCCGACGTGTGTCCCGGTCAACCGCAGATGCTCGCGCAGGAATGCCGACAAGAGCGTATCGGCCTGCACCTCGGCCGCCACCGGCCGGCCGTTGACTTTCAGCTGAATCGTCACGGACATATGCTTCTCCGGTACTTCCCGGGCGGGCGGCCCCTCGGGCGTGCCTTTCTTGTTGTGAGGCCCGACTGATAATCCAACGGCGCGCGCGCTTCGGCAAGTAACGGTGCGGCGCCGGAGTGCCGGGCCGTTTGCAAGTCCGCCAATCAATGACTTAGAGCCTCACAGCGCGAGCCCAGATGGCAGATCTCGAGAGCACATCGTTGCCGGCGGCGGCTGCGACCCAGGCAGCGCTGCCGCTGGCACGCGCGCTCGCGCGGACGCCGGAGTGGACGGCCAAGGCAGCCTTCGCCAGCTGCGCGGCCCGTGCGCAGTTCAGCGCCGACGACTCCGCGCTGCGCGCGGCACTCACCGCTGCCATCACCGAAGCCTGGACGATCCCGCACGATCTCGCGGGATCTGGGTTCAACGAGCGGCGTAATCCTGCCACTCCCCCGTGCGCTGATTGAGGATGCGGAAGGAGCCATCCGGGCGCGCCCTGAGCTTGATCCAGTGCGCGGTGCTTTCGTCGAGATTGGCGACGTACGGCGCGGTGAAATTACTGTCGCCCGCTTCGGCGGACAGGTGCAGCTGCCAGACGTCCTCGAGCCCCGGCACCTGGTGCAGCGCCTGATAGGTGGTACGCGCCCCACCCTTCGTGAGGCCGTTGTTCATGATCGCGACGCGCGGCCTGAACGCCGCGAAGATCGCGGGATCCGCCACATCCGGGCCGCCGTGGTGGGCGACGAGGTATGCATCGACGGACCCGATCAGGTTCTTCGGGCAGGCGAGATTGAACAGCGGCTCGCCGCTGAGATCACCCACGTCGAGAAAGCGGAACTTGCCGTAGCGGATCACGACCCCGGTCGATCGGGGGTTCTCATACGGGTCGCGCGGCGCGGTCGCCTCGTCCTGGCAAAGCCGATTCCTCTCTCCGGCGCCTGCGAGGGGCGCGGCGAGGGTTGCGCCGGCGGAACTGACGACGGTGACCTCCACGTCCCTGAGAGGCAGAAGGTCCCCCGGCCTGGGTTCGATATGCCGGGCAGCTCCGTTGCGCACCCTCAGGTAGGCGGCAAATCCATCTCGGGTCTCGGGGCTGGTGCTCTCGGCCGCCGCGCTCGGCGCGCCGTGATCGATGAATACCCGGATGGGCATCAGCTGCGCGAGCTCGCTGACACCGCCGTCATGATCCACATGGAAGTGCGTGATGAGCAGATAATCGATCTGCGCAACTCCCGCGTCGCGGGCGGCGGCGACGATGCGGTTCGCATCCCGCGCCCGATGCGGGTCACCGACACGGAAGCCGGCGCCATCGCCGGCCCATCCGCTGTCGATGAGTAATGAGTGCTGGTCCGGCGTGACGACCAGAGTTGACTGCCCTCCCTCGACATCGATGAAATAAATCGCCAGGCTCGAGTCCGCGGATGCGGACGCGCCGGGACTGCTACCCGCGAGTGAGGCGAGGAGCAGAGCGCTGTAGATCGAACGAGTGGCCATTGCTGCACTGGAAAATACGTATGTGCGTCGGGCCGTGGCGAGTATAGCGTGCTCGGCTCCTGCCGAAGTCAACCGCAAGGAGGACTTCCCTATGCCGGCCGCATCTGTGCACCGCCCGCCTCGGTCAGGGATGGCTCGTTCATCCTGGCGCGCACTCGCAGCGGGCCTCCTCACCGTGCTCGTCGCAGGCGGCAGCGCGCTGCTGTGGGCCGCCGGGCAGGCGCCCGCCAAGCCCGATTATCTCTTCAACGACTCCCACTTCCACCTGACCAACTATGTGCAGAAGGGCACCAACATCCACAGGTACCTCGAGATCATGGGGGACAAGGTCGGGCGCTCGACGCTGTTCGGTATTCCGCTGCAGCAGCAATGGTCGTACGGCAACTCCGGCGACTATGCACCGACTTACTACCTCAGTTCGGACGCGCCGCTTTACTACTACTCCTTCACCGACGCCTACATCGCGCGGGCCTACCAGTCGCTCACCAGGCAGGAGCAGGCGCGGCTCGATCCCATGATCACGGGCTTCAACCCCTCCGACATGTACGCGGTCGACCACATCCGCCGGGTACTCGAGGCGTTCCCCGGCGTCTTCAGCGGCATCGGCGAGTTCTCGATCCATAAGGAGTTCGTCTCGGCGAAGATCGCCGGCGAGACCGCGAGCCTGACGAACCCCGCGCTGGATCGCATCCTCAACTTCGCGGGCGAAGTGGGGCTCGCGGTCATCCTGCACAACGACATCGACATGCCCTTCGCCAAGGCGGGCGCGGAGCCGGTATACCTCGCACAGATGAAGGACCTCCTGCGGCGTCACAAGGACACCACCATCATCTGGGCGCACATCGGCCTGGGGCGCATCGTGCGCCCGAGCCAGAGCCAGGCGAGCGGCGACGGAGATGGGGACGCGGCGGAGCGCAGCCCGGTGTACCGCAAGATCGTCGAGGACATGCTCGCCGACCCGACGCTCAGGCACGTGTACTTCGACATCTCCTGGGACGAGGTCGCGAAGTACGCCATCGCTTCCCCCGAGATCGAGAAGCGGACCGCGGAGGTCTTCAACAGCTATCCCGACCGCTTCCTCTTCGGGACCGACAACGTGGCACCGGCGGACCAGCAGACGCAGCTCAGGGTCTTCCACCTGTGGGACCCGATCTGGGCACAGCTCACCCCGGAGGCGAGCCTCAAGATCCGCAAAGGCAACTACGAGCGCATATTCGACGCTGCGCGGGCTAAAGTACGCGCCTGGGAGAAGGCCAACGTGAAGCCAATGTAGGCCGGGCCTATGCGCTCGCCAGCATCCTGCTCACCATCGCCGGCACCGTGATCCTGCAGCTCTGAAGAGCCGTCTGTAAGCGACCCGTAAGCGGACTGCTAGAATCCCCCGGGTACAGTTCGCGCAGCAATAACACGGGACTTCGGTCCCACACCGGGGGATGCGCAAACGATGAGCGCGCGCGGCTGGCTTCCGGCCATGTGTCCGGTGGCGGCGCTGTTGGTCGCTCAAGCTGTGGTCGCGACTGCCGCGGCTGCGGACGCCGTAGAGCGCCAGGAGCTGCAGACGGCAGCCAACGATCTCGAGCAGCGACTGGTGCGCTGCGGCTGCACCTACGGTCATGCCGACCTGGATGCCTACCTGCAGGGAATCGCCGAGCGACTGCTGGCGACGGATCCGACGCCGCCGCCCGGCCCGGTCCGCGTCCGCGCGCTCAAGAGCCCCGAGGCCAACGCCTTCGCCCTGCCGAACGGCGCGGTTTTCATCAACACGGCGCTGCTGCAGAGCCTCGACAGCGAAGCTCAGGTCGCCACCGTCCTCGGACACGAGCTGACCCACTTCACCCGCTCGCATGCGCTCGAGGAGAGCAACAACGCGCAGCACGCCAGCGTCTGGACGCACGCCATCGCGCTGGTGTTCGCGGCGGGCCTGGCGGCGATTTCACGCGATCCGCAGGTCGCCGCGGCTGCAGCCGACCTGTCGAGCAAGTCGGCGGATCTGTGGTACCTCACCACGGTGAGCGGTTACTCGCAGCGCCTCGAGCGCGAAGCGGACACCGAGGGACTCAGGCGCATGGTGGCGGCGGGGTACGATCCGAGCGAGGGCATAGTCGCGTTCGAGCGCCTCGCCGCCGCGACGCACGATGAGGGCAAGGAGCACAAGCCGTTCTTCGCCTCCCACCCGCGGCTGACCGAGCGCATCGCGAGCTATCGGCAGCTGGTCGGCGGTGAGTACGCGAGCGCCGTCGGCGCCGGACGCAGCATCGGACGCGAGGAGTACCTTGAACATACGACCGGGCTCGCGCTCGACCAGGCAGAGATCCTGCTGGCTGCGAAGCAATACGAACGCGCGGACACGCTCGTCACCGCCGAGCTCGACCGGGACGAGACGGCGCGCGCTCGGTTCCTGCAGGGCGAGATCGCACGCCGGCACCTGCGAACGGCCGACGGCGAAAACCGGGCGCTCACGGCCTACCAGCGCGCGGCCGAGCTGCCCGATCCGCCCGCAGATGCGCTACGCCAGGCGGCGCTGATCCATCGGAGGCTCGGTGACGAGGAAGCGGCGCGGCGCGAGTTTCAGCGCTATCTGGAGCTCGCTCCCAACGCCGACGACGCGCCGCTGGTGCGTGCCTATCTCGGTGAGGCGGCTCTCCCCGCCGCCGGATCTGCCCCTCTGCCGGAGAAGCTGCCGTGATGATCCCGCTCCGCATCCGCTCGACAACGCTGGCCGCGGCGCTCGTCTTTACACTCGGCGTCGGGCCTGCCGCGGCCGCCGACGCCGCCGCGCCGGGCTTCAAGAAGCCGCGCGCCGAAATTCTCGCCGCGGTGAAGACCATCGGGCTGCTGCCGGTTGACGTGACCGAGCGAGTGCCCAACACCGAGGCGGTCGCCGAGCGGTACGAGTCGCTGGTCAGCGCACAGCTCGAGCAGGCGGGCTTCCAGGTGGTCAAGCCCGCCGCCATGCGCGAGATCCGCGACCGCCTGAAGAAAACCCTGGGCGGTCTGTACGACCCGGTGACCGGCCACGAGCTTCCGGGCAAGGTCAAGGCCTTCGAGGAGTACTCCCGCAGCGAGTACCTGGCGAGCCACAAGGTCGATGCGACGCTCTGGGTCGGCATCATCGTGCGGCGGGCGAGGATGAGCGGGGCCGGCGCCGATTGGGACGGTGTCAGCGAGACCGTCACCGGACATTCCGGAGTCGGAGGTTTCCTCACCGATACCTTCAGCGGCAACGCATTCTCCGGCGTGGTTCCCGCGCTCTCGGTCGGTATCGTGCTCACCGATACCCACGAGGAGCGGCTGTACGAGCGCGCGGGCGGACTGCAGCTGCTCGAGTACGTGCGTCGCGAGGGCAACGATTTCGCACAACCGCACGTCGACCCGCGTATCCTCATGACCGACCCGGCGCGCGATGCCCGCGCGCTCGCGCTCGCCCTCGATCCGCTCACGCATGGCAGCTCGCAGGCGTCGAAGACCCCGATCCAGGTCGCGCCCATCGTCTCGCCCGCCAAAGATGATGGCCTGCCCGTGCCGCGCGAGGCGCTGCTCACCCGCTATCGGACCGTGGCCATCGGCCCGCTCGGCCTCGGCGATCTGCCGCAACGCGCCGAGGTCGAGCAGCGCTATCACGCGCTGCTGGCCGAGCAGCTGCAGAAGCTCGGATTCACCGTCGTCGGCGAGAACGACTACGCGGACTTGTGGAGCGCGGAGAAGGCCGCTGCCAAGGGTTTCTACGATCCGTTCACCGGCCGGATCGACAACGCGAAGCTCCGGGCCTCGCGCACCCGCGTGTTCGCGCAGCTGCACGACAAGTACCCGATCGATGCCGTCGTGCTGCCCTCGATCGCCGAGCGTGCCGCGCCCTTCAGCCACACCAAGGCACGCTGGGACGGCGTCGAGGAGACCGTCGCCACTCCGCCGCATGGTCTCGCGGTGCTCACCGACCAGACCTCGCAGCTCCTCGGCACGATGCGGGCCGCATCGCTCGTCGTGCGCGTCGCGGCCCCCGACGACGCGACGCTGTTCGAGGACCGCGGTGGAATTCAGCTCACCGAGCGGCTGATCCACGGCCGCTCGGTCGACGTACCGGAGGGAGAATTGCTCACCGACGCAGCCAGGAACGCCCAGTCGGTCGATGTGGCGCTGCGCCAGCTCGCCCCGGCGCCGCCTGCACCAAAGCCAAGATAGCGCACCCTGTTCATGATCGATCGAACAACGAAGGAGCTCTCAGATGAAAGCGTCCACTTCCTTGTCCCTCGCGGCCGCCCTGCTGCAACTGGCCAGCGCCGCCTTCGCGCAGGATGTCCTCAAGGTCTCGCCCGCCACGAACAAGGTCCTCGTCGAGAACCAATACGTCCGCGTGCTGCAGTCGACCTTCAAGCCGGGCGCCAAGGAGCCGATGCACACGCATCCCGCCGGTTGGTATTACGTGACGAAAGCCGGAACCCTCAAGGTCACTTATGCCAGCGGTAAGGTCGAGACGTGGACTCCCAAAGTCGGCGAGCAGGCCTGGATGGACGGCGAGGAAGCGCACAGCGCCGAGAACACCGGTAAGACCACCCTGCAGTACGTCCTGGTCGAGGTGAAGGCGGCGCCCACCAGGACCCCGAACTGAGAAGCGGCCGAGACTCGCGCGGAACTAGTCCTCGTCCTCCTCGACCGGAGTCCAGGACTTATCCGGATCGAAGCGGTCCATCTTCTGGAAGGTCTCGAGCGTCGCCGGGCCCATATCCTTCTGGTAGACGACACCGGTCTCGCCCACCATGAAGGTCTTGAAGCCGGTCTCCCCGTACTCCGCCGGGGCGGCGACCAGCGCGAAGCCGCCGATCATTATCCCCTTGACCACGAAGTCCATCGCTCCCAGCGGGGCGTTGGGACCCTGGGCCTTCAGCACCTTGAAGAAATAGCCGTGGTAGGGTCCGGCTTTCAGGTCGTAGCCCTGCTCCAGGGCGCGGGCGACCTTCTCGCCGACGGGGCCATCCCACTTGCCGTCGGCGGTCTGCCACGCCAGACCGTCCTGCTTGCCGGGGCTCGCGATGACTCGCTGCGCGTATTGGCTGGGCTCGTAGCCGCTGCGCTTGCGGTACGCATAGTCGAACTGGGCCTCGACGTAGCCGCGACAGATCGCAATGGCGTCCAGCTCGTTGTCGCCGATGCGCCGGTTGAAGAGCTCGTCGCGGCCTGCGGCGGCATCGAACGACCAGTGGTCTCCGTGCTTGACGATCGGCAGCGCGAAGGGCCACTCATCATCGCCGATGAGAAGAAAGGCGCGATTGCCGGTGTTGGGGAGCGTCGCAATGTGCATCTTCTTGCGAGCTTGGGCTGCGAACTGCAGCGCGCGCTCCCGATCCTGCGCAAACTCGCCGGTGAGGACCACGTCCTCCCCGTCACGCCCCACGATCTGGATGAGCGAGTCCACGTCGAACTTCTCGGCCGCGTTGACCAGGGCTTCGGCGGCCTGTTCGGGCGTGGCGAATGTCTGCGCAGCCCGCCCGGCAGAGGCGGGTGCGGCGGCCTTCGCCTGAGTAGCCGCCGGCTCCGTCGCCGACGCCGACGCCGTCATACCGGCGCTCAGCGCGGCACAGAGGATGGCGCAGTGCATTGGGGTTGCAGAGGTTGATCTCATCTTGTTACTCCAGCGTGTTCGGATCGTGCCTATCTCCGGCGTCCACCACCGCCGCCACGTCCACCGCCACTGAATCCGCCGCCACTGCGACCGGAGCTGAACGAGCCGCGGCTGCTGGCGGACGATGAGCGCGACCCGCCCGAAAAGGCGCTGCGATCCCCTCCACCTCCGCCGCCGCGTGACACATCGCGGCTACCGACTCGATCCGCTCCGCCGCCAACGCCGCCGCCGGCACCCGGGCCGCGACCCGAGGAACCCATCGACCCGAGGCCCCGATCGCCGCCTGCGCCCGCGCGATTGCTCGGCAACTGCCCGCCCTGACGACTGAGCTGTTGCCGCGCGCCGGCCTCACGTGTTCCTGCCGACGCGCCACGCGTCTGGCCGCCAAAACGATCGGCCGTCGCGCGGTCGCCGTAGGGGGTGCCGCCCCGATGCGCCGGACTATGCTGCCAGTTGCTTCCCGCGCCGCCCGCGCCTCCAACGCCGCCCACCCCACCCACACCACCGGCACCGCCAACACCACCCGGCTTTCCGGCACCTCCGACGCCGCCGACACCCCCGGGCTTTCCGGCACCTCCGACGCCGCCGACACCCCCGGGCTTACCGGCGCCGCCGACCCCCCCGACACCACCCACGCCGCCCGCACCGCCAACACCGCCAACACCACCAACACCGCCAACACCACCGACACCACCGACACCACCGACACCACCCACACCGCCGACACCACCGACACCGCCCACACCGCCCCCGCGGCCACCACCTCCGCCCGTGCGGACGAAGTTATTGTTGTGGTTGATGTAAACGTTGTTGCCGCCCCACCCGCAGCCGCCCCAGGCTCCGCCCATCCATGCACCCATCATGAAGCCGAAACTGAAGGAGAGGAACGCACCTCCGTAGTAGGGAGGGTAGTAGACCGGCGGATAGGGGTAATACGGGTACGGTGCCGCCCCGTAGACGACGACTGGATCGTACGAAGGCACATACACGACCTGCGGATTGGTCGGCTCGATCACGACGACGCTCTTGTTCTCGATGACCTGCGTCTCGACCTTCTGCTGCTCGGAGGACTTGAGCGTGCCTTTCTCCTGCGCCTTCTTGCGCATGCGCTGGATCGCGTCCATGACATCCGACTGTTGCGCGAGGAACGCGTTGCCCAGGTCGGTCGTCCACTGGATGTCGTCGGCCAGGCGCTTCACCAGATCAGGCACCGCCGCCATCGACTGGATGCTCGGATCCCACGCCTGTTTCGCGACCGCATCGGCCAGCGCCTTGTCTTTCAGGCCCGGGTTCTTTGCCAGCCACTGCTGCAGCTGGACGATCTCGAGCGGATAAGTTGACGCCGCCAGGGTCTGCGCAAGCAGCGGATCGGGGAAGAGCGCGATGGGCGCCACCAGCGAGTCGAGCTGTTCGGCGGGGATCTTTGCACTCTGCGCCGGAGCCCCAGCCCCTGCCCCGCTCTGTGCCGGGGTCGCCGGCTTGCCCGCCGGTGCGGGGCTCGCTGGCGGCGGCGGCGCCGGCTTGCTCGCCTGTGCGCCAGCCACATGTGCCAGACTGTAAACAGACACGATCAGGACGGCCGTGATCAGCACAACTGCGCTCGGGACTGCTCTCGGGAGCTTCAGATTCATGGCTTTATCCCCTGCGCCGATCAGGCTGTGAAGCACGACGGTGCGCTTCTAAAGGCGTTTACAGGCTACTACGAACCCGAAGTAGCAACCAACTTCGGGGAGTACCTACCCCGGCTGGCCGAGGCGGCGGAGTACGATCTGCAACAGGACCAGGGAACGAGCTCTCCAATGCGGGGCAGATCGATAGTCTTGAGGTTCCTTCTTGGTGTAGTGATGCACAGCGGGTTCCGCACCACCGGTTTCGCTGCTCTGTTGACGCTCTTGGTTTGTGCCGTAACGCTGGCCGTTCCCGGATGCGGCCGCACGAAGGCGACCCGGGAACAGGCGATCGAGCGTTACACCCAGGAGCTGAGAGAGGCGATCTCGACCAGCGTCCCTGAGGAACGACGCAAAGAGCAGATGCTCCTGATCGTCGACGACCTCGAGGCGCTTCATCTGCGCTTCAACCGGGAGACGGTGGATTCATTGAGGGGTATCGCAAGCTGAATGCGGACTATGACTCCGCGCGACCCGCGTTCGACCGGCTGTTCTCGGACTACACCGCGAAACGCGTTCAGTCGCGCAACGAAGCTCCCGACCTGCACTTCAAGCTGACATCGCTCGCGACCGCGGATGAGTGGGCCAAAATTGGGAAGGCAGAGACGAAGCTGTATGAGAAGGTCAACGCGGCGCGCCCGGCAGACGGGAACATGAAATGAGTGCGTACCGTACGGAGCGCGGTCAGACCCTCATATTGTTGGCAACGTGGCTGTTCTTCGCCGGCGGCGCCGCCAGCGCGCTGGTCTTCTATGGCCACTCAGTCTCGGAGATGAAGCAAGGAGTCGAACGGGTGATTACGGATGGAGCGCTGGTGTGGCAATCGCGGGTGGAGCTGGCGCAGGGCAAACGCGCCGCTGCGCAGGCGAGCCCGCAGGAAACGCTCGTGCATCTCCAGCAGAACCTCGACCCATCTCACCCGCTCATCGCCACAGCGCGGAGCATCGCAGCCCGATCGATCTGAGCTGGGAGCGCTGTCCCTCAGTGGCGCGCCTCGATCATCTTCCACCCGTTGCCCGACGGGTCGCGGAAGCCGGCGTCCACGGAGCCGTAGCGCTCCACGGGCTCCTGCGTGAACTCCACTCCCCGCGCGCGCATCCGCTCGCAGGCGGTGCGGCAGTCATCCACGACCAGCACCAGCGGTGGCATCGCGCCCTTGGCGACCATCGCGCGCAGCGTCTGCGCCGTCGCCACATCGAGCGTCGGCGGCCCCGGCGTGAACAGGCCAAGCTGGAACGAGGGCTGGTCGGGGTGCTGCACCGTGAGCCAGCGAAACTCGCCGTTGCGCACATCCGTGTGGACGCGGAATCCGAGCTTCTCGACGTAGAACGCGACCGCTTCGTCCTGATCCCGCACGTACAAACCGACGACCTGGACACCCTGGCTCATGGGATCTCCTCAGTTCTCGGACCCCTTTGTACCGCCCGCCACGCGCCGTCGCTTCTCCGAAACTGCGATCCTCAGATCGGGCCGGTGCGCGGCGCTCACGGCGCAGGCGGGCACGCGGCCGAGCTCGTGCGCCGCCGCCCTGCCGCGCGCGCGGATCACGCCCGGGCTCGCGCCCGTGATGTCGCGAAAGATGCGACCGAAGGTACCGAGGCTCCCCCAGCCGGTTTGAAAGGCGATCTCGGTGATGGGCAGGTCGGTGTCGCGCAGCAGTGCCGTCGCCCGCTCGATGCGCCGCGTGAGCAGATACCGGTGCGGCGGAACGCCGAAGGCCTGCTTGAACGACCGCGCGAAGTGAGCCGCGGAGACGCCACTGACGCGCGCCAGCCGCCGCACGGGCCACTCCTCGTGCGAGGCGGCATCCATCCGGTCCTTGGCGCGCAGCAGGCGGCGCAGCAGCCCGGGGTTCTGGGCGGCAGCAGCTCTACTCATGGGCCTGCGAATGGACGCTATCGGGCAGGGCGCTCGGTCACCGAGGCGCCCGCCAGGCGGGCGATCGCACTGAGCGTGGTCTGCGCGGCGTTGAGCCCCAGGCGGAAATCGGCGTCGCTGAAGGTCGCGTAGACATCCGTAGGCTGATGCCAGTGCGGATCCCATCCGGCCCCGATCTGGGTGCCTCGCTCGTTCTCGCGGACGCTGATCGCGGGGACCAGGTTCATGAAGGGCGTGCTGTCGGTATTGGTCATATGCGGTCCGACGCTGGCGGGATAATCGGTGGCGTACGCCTCGTTCGCCGCGTAGAAGGCCCACGCCAGCTTCTGCGCTCCCTCCGCCTGCTTCGCCTGTGACTGGAACTCGATGTTGACGTCGGCCTCGGGCCGTTGCGCGGGGCTCACCGTGCCGTCGGGGCGCGGCATGCCGTGATCGAACAGCACCATGTCATGCTGCACCATACCCAGCCAGCGCGGCTCCGGATAACGACCCGACCCCGGGGGAGACTCGATTCCCTGCAGGCCCGCTCGCTGCTCGACGTAAGCGTACGCGCCGTTGAGGCCGGTCTCCTCGTTGTTCCACAGTACGAAACGGATCGAGCGCTCGGTCTGCACCTCGGAGGAGGAGAGGATCCGGGCCAGTTCCATGACCAGCGCGGTGCCCGAGCCGTCGTCGTTGGCAGCCTCGCCCCAGCCGATGCCATCCATGTGCGCGCCGATGATGTACATCTCATCGGCATGCGTGCGGCCGATCTTGGTGCAGTAGACCTCCTCGCGCTCGCCCGCTGTGCTCGGTGGCGAGTCCAGTGCCCGCAGCCTCTCGTCGGGCTGGCGCTGTGGGTCCTCATTCACCCCGGTCGCGGCGCGCTGCCCGCGGAAGCGGCCGCCTCCCTGCGGCAGGCCGCGTGCCACCGGTGGCCCGCTGGGGCTCGGCTTCTGCTGCGGCGAGTAGGTGTAGCGCAGTCGCGCGACATCCGAGCAGCCGTATGCTCGCAGCTGCGACTCGATCCAGTCGACGGCGGCGCGATTGCGGTCCGTCCCCTGGCGCCGGTCCCCGAAGCGTGTGAGCCCCCTGATGGTCGCCTTGTAGCGCTCGAGATCCAGGCGACCGACGAGCTGAGCGGCGGGGTCGGGCGGGCCGGATACGGCTCCAGCCGGCTCGGCCGCCGCCAACGGGTGAGATCTCAGCATGGCAAGCGCGCCGAGTGCGCACAGCGTGATGACTCTTTGCAGTGTTCGTGGACTCACAAGATGCTCCCCTCCGCGCCCTGCGGCGCGTGACTCGATGTCGCAGCCGGGGCAAGCGACTCATGAAGATAATATTAGAGTCTCAAGCCCGGTTCCCGCCGCGAAGTGGCCCCTGCGGCCGGAGCAGCGGGTGCTGTTCGCGCTTGTCAGCGTCCTTTGTGGCTGTCGACCTTGACGGTGGGTGCTGAAGCGCGCCTTCTGCGCACCCGCACCATCTCGCTGCCGATGATGAGCTCATCACCAGGCTCGAGCCGGGTTGGTGCGGAAATCCGCACTCCCTTCACGTGTGTCCCGTTGGTGCTGTCGAGATCCTCGATGGTGGCCGCTCCCGCGGCGACCATGATTCGCGCGTGACGCCTCGAGACGGTGCTGGCGTCGACGACGAGCGCGCAATCGGCGTCGCGCCCCGCAAGATGCTCGCCGTCGGTGAGGGGGAGGATCTGCCCCTTCCAGACGAGCTCCATCGTTGCCGGGGCGGCGACCGCGGTCGGGCCGCCCGTCACCTCGGCGCAGAACGCATAGCCGGTCTTGTAGGCGGTGCGAATCACGCGCGATCCGCGCGGCGTGTCGCCGAGCGCGGACCGCAGCTCCGACACCAGGCGGGTCAGGCTGGTACGCGCCACGTAAACCTGGGGCCAGAGGAGCTCATCGAGCTCGTTGTTGCTAACGACTGCGGGTCGGCGCCTGATTAGGGCCTCGAGCAGTTCGTACACCTTCGGCTCGAGGGGCACGACCCTGCCCTGTCGCTCGAGCTGCCGTGTGCGCAAATCCAGAACGCAATCGGCGAACTTCAGCCTCATGGGTGTCGATCACAACACTTCCCGCAAGGTGTATCAACGACCCCGATGGAAGCATCTCCACGGACGGCACCCTTCCCGGAAAAGAGGGCCCGGGCGATTCCTTTCGTCCGGACCCTCGATTCCCGTCAGCGATTCGCAATCAGCGGCTGCGGCTGACCGCTGGTCTTCGTCTGGTAGAACGCGGTGAGCTGCGGCAGGCTCAGCTTCTCGATCGCCCTGGCCTCGGCTTTCCGGGTGCAGGAACCGGCAGCAATCTGCTGGAACGGATCGTAGCTGGAGCACACGCGCTTGGCGGCCGCGTGAATGCGGTCGTACAGCGCCTGCACGCCGGCGGGCGAGTCCACGTTCAGGTCGGCGAACTTCACGGTCTCAGAACGGACCGGCTCGGTGGCGTGGGCGGTCGAAATGACCCCACCCGCCAGCAGCAACGCGGTCGCGAACGCGAGGGGAACACGGCTTAGAGTCTTTACATTCGAGCTCATGATGGATCTCCTAAATCAGTTGGCTTACTCACTTCACTCCGGCTCTCGGACTGTGGCTTGGTCCACGGGTCTTCGCGCCTCGGGTGTGACGTTAGTGATTGGCAGGGAGGAGATCTTTAGGGAGTTCTTATGAAGAAGTGATATCTCGAGCCAGAACCAAAAAACGTGGCGGCGCGCTCGCCCGGGAGGCGATCGGTCGCGAGACTCTCGGCGCTTACTGAGGTGATCGCTCGATCAATGCGAGGTAAGAGCTCGACTGCTGACGATCGAACACCATCTCGGTGCCATCGGCTGAGATGTCGAAGTCACCGATGCTGAAGTCCGGCGGCAACTGCGCAAGCAGTCGCTGGGCGCCTGTGCCGAGATCGAGGAGCCACAGATCCTTGTGGCCGATGTCACCGCGGAGAATCACGAGCTGCCCCGGGTTGCGGAGAAACGCGACGCGACGCGCGCCGCGCGTCAGCATCACGCTCGGAAGCGGGTACGGGCGGCCGTCCGCAGCGGCCGCTCGCAGGGGGAAGGTCGTACCCACGTCCGCACCCGAATACACCAGAAACTGCCCATCCGGTGACCACACCGGGTCCAGCGAGTACTCGGCTATCAGGGGTAGGGGCGCGTCTCCGTTCAGCGGAATCCGCATCACGTGCGGCTCACCATCGTGGACAATGGCCGATACCAGGGAGCGTCCGTCGGGTGCCCAGGCCAGGTTGCCGCGCAGTGCGAGCGACTCGGTCACCACCCGGGGATGACTACCGTCGGAGTCGACCAGATAGAGGCGCGAACGATCGTCCTCGCGCACAAAAAACGCGACGCTGCTGCCATCGGGCGAGAGCGCCGGCGACCCGATGAGGCGCGCGTGCGCACTGCTCCAGAGCTCGCGTGCCGCGCCCTGACGCAAGGTCCAGATGCCCAATCTGCCACGCTGCCATGCCACATACAGGAGGAGGTCGCGACCCATCCGCGGTGACCGGCCGTTCTCGGCCACGAGTGCTGGACCCGCGCCCGCGGGTGCCTGACCGAGCGACAGCTGCCACAGACTGGTGCGCGCGGTGGCGATCGTCGTCACGAGGCGCGTGCCGTCGGCGCTTGCAGCGAGCGATGTGTAACTCTCCAGGCCGGTGCTGATCCGGTGCGGCACTCGGCGGTCGACGTCCACCGCGTACATCCAGGGTCCCGAGCCGTCCTCATCGGTTGCCAGGTAGACCAGAGTGCGCGGATCGAGCATTACCGGATAGGACATGCGGGTCTTCTGCGCCGTGATCTGCTCGAGCGCCTCACCGGAGGGTCGTACGCGCCAGATGTCCCAGTCATCGGGCGGCAGGCCGCGCAGGAAGTAGATGTAGGCGTCGTCGGGAGACCACAGCGGAAAGTGGCAGTGCACGCCGGCAGGCGCCACGTAGATCCTGTGGTCCTCGCTGGCGCCTGGTGCGCGCACGAACAAGGGATCGCCAGGAGCGGTCGTGTGGTACACGAGCCGCCGGTCACGGGACCAGGCGAACTCCGCCGCTGCGGGCAGGTACGGGCGCAGTGGTCCTCCGTCCACCGGGACGGCCAGTACGCTCACGTCCTCCGGTCTTGAGCCGTCCGCCCGGCGTGTCCATAGGGTCACGAGCGTTCCGTCCGCAGAGAAGTCCAGCACGCGGAGTGCCGGATTGACGATGTTGGGTAGCGCGCCTCCGGTCAGATTGCGGTAGTGACCGGGTCCCACCTCGCCGCCCCAGACGTCGAGCTGCGCGCCCTGCCCGGCGAGAAACGCCACCTGCCTGCCATCGCGCGACAGGGCCGCAGCCTGCTCGGCATTGCCGAGGTCAGACAAGCGGGTGAATCGGGCGTTGGCCAGGGGACTGCGCCAGGAGTCGCCCCTCTCGCGGACCAGCCATGTCAGCGCGCCGGCGAGCGCCAGCGCCGTAAGCGTCGCGAGCAGCAGGAGACGGGTCCATCGGGTCCATCGGGTCCATCGGGTCCGCGGTTCCCCGGTGCGCGGTGCCTGAACCGGCTGGTCGGCGCCCGTCGTCTGCGCCTCGAGTCCCGCACGCCGGCTCACCCACCAGGCGTCCAGCTCGGAGCGATACGCAAACACCGACCCGAGCTTGTCGTGCAGGTGCCGATGGACCGGCATGCCCTCACGCCGCTCCCAGCGCTGCACGGTGCTGACGTCACGCTTCAGATAGACGGCGATCTTCTTCCATGAATCGAGGCGTTCTTCCTCGCCGTCTCGCGTCGCTGCGCCCTTCGAGCGGGTCTCGGAATCGTCCAATGTGCGCTCCGGGCCATCGCCGGCTGGTCTTCACGGAATTCTATACGCGGGATCCGGCACCGCAAACCGCTGCATTCCACGGCAGCGGCACAAGTTAGTGAGTTTGCAGGGCTTTGCAGCTTGCACCGATTGTGCGCTGGTTGGACCGTGCGCCGGGCGGGGCCCTCTGGCACCTGCCAACTACACAGGAGTCACTGACGCATGAAAAATCTTCCCAAAAAGTTGAGCCTCGCCGGGCTCACATTGTTGGTCGGGGGCGGCATCGCCGTGCTCGTCTCGCTGCCGCAGGCGAGCGCGACGCCAGCCCTCAACTTCAACAGTGTCGTTCTGGTGAGCACCTTCTACGACAAGATCCGCATTCCGCCTCGACACCATCGCGACGACGACGATACGCTGGCCGCCGACCCGTTCAGGGCGAAGATCATCGTGGACGACGCCGATGTCTACGTGGTGGATACGGTCGTGCCACCGGGGGGCAACAGTGGCTGGCACACGCATCCCGGTCCGAGCATCGTTTCGGTCAAGAGCGGGACCGCGACGGTCTACGACGGTGATGACCCGTCGTGCACGGCGGAGACCTACCCCGCCGGCACCGGCTTCGTCGACGCCGGCGGCGGGCATGTTCACCTGGTTCGCAACGCCGGCAGTGTTCAGCTGGAACTGATCGCATTCCAGACGATCCCGCACGGTGCCACGCGCAGGATCGACGCGCCTGATCCCGGATTCTGCCCCAACCTCTGAGCGCGGAGAGCGGCATGCCGTCGGCTCACGCCGGTGGCATGCCGCGCGGAGAGAAGATTCACTGCCGCGACGGTGCGTCCTGGAAACGCTTGCGGACCGTCACGCCGATCAACACGAACAGTGCCAGCGTTAGCAGTTGGCCGATCAGGAACGGCGGCTCCTTGCCGCTCGGCGCGAGCGCGTGCAGGAAGTCGATCTTCAGAAATGCCTGCGTGACCGCGACAAAGACGTTGAAGTACACGGCCAGCACCATCGCCACCACGTAGATGCTGCGCCAGGCACGCGCGAGGTGCCTGATGTAGAGCGCGAACCCCGCGATCGCCACGATCGCCAGCTCGATCACGCCCAGAATCCGTGCCGGATCAGGTGTGGGAGTCCCGAGCGGGGACGGCAGGACGAAGCCGGTGAGGCTGATGAGCACGGTACTCACAAGCAGCACCGCGGCCCAGGTCGACTGCTGCTCCCCTCTCGAGAATGAGATCAGGACCAAGGCGCCAGCCAGCAATGCGCCGAAGCAAATGGCGACGTGAAGCGCAAGCATTGGCGGTTCTCCTACGCCGGAGGAAGGGGAGCTTATACCCGCTGGATCGCCGCGAAGCGACTAGTAATATGGACGCTCGACCACAGTCGTCTGAGCTCAGCGTCAAGCGGCGAAAGCGAGTACCGGTATGCACGTCGCTGAAAAGCTTGAGACTTCCTCTCTCCTGCCCGTGCTGCTTCTCCTGCCCGCTGTGGCGGCCGCCCAGGGTGCCGCTCTCGAGACGCTGATCGCCGAGGAAGCCGCCATCGAGCGGCAAACCGATCCCAGGGAGGGCCCGGGCTGGCCCGACGTGAGCAAAGCCGCGGAGGATCGCCGCGCCGCCGCCCTCGAGGCGCTGCGAGCGCGGCTGTCGGCTCTGCCGCCATCGCCCGCGGGTAGCGAGGACGCCTTGACTCGCCGCTTGCTGGAATGGCGGCTCGGCATGCGGCTCGAGGCGGCACGCTTCGATGAGGCGCGCATTCCGTTCGACAACGGGGACGGATTCTTCAATACCGGCAACTATGCGGCCGAGACGACCGTTATCCGCACTGAGTCTGACGCGGTCGCCTGGATAGACCGACTGAGGGCGTTGCCTGTCTACTTCGATCAACAGATCGACAACCTGAAGCGCGGCATCGCCACCGGCTTTGTCCAGGCGCAATCTACCGCCGGATCGGTGCTCGGCATTCTCAAGCTCGCCGCGGAGCAACCGGCCGCAGCCAGTCCGTTGCTCGAGCCCCTGCAACACCTGCCCTCGACAATTCCGGCCGACCGCCAGGCTGCGCTCCGAGCCGACGCCATGGCGGTGGTCGAGCAGACCGTCAAACCCGCTCAACGGAATCTGGTTGTCTTCTTCGAGCGCGACTACCTGCCCCACGCACGCTCCCAGCTGGGCGCGTCCAGCCTGCCCGACGGCCGCGCGTGGTATGCATTCCAGGTGCGGCGCTCGACTACCACGGAGATGAAGCCGGACGAGGTGTTTGCGCTGGGCGAGCGGGAGATCGCCCGGATCCGTGGCGCAATGGAAAGCGCAATGCGCTCGGCCAATTTCACGGGCACGCTGCCGCAATTCCTAGCGATGTTGCGCACCGAGAAGCGCTTCTATGCCCCTGACCTGCAGACCTATGTCGAGAAGGCCAGCGAGATCGGCAAGCGCATCGACGGGCTGCTGCCGCTCTGGTTTGGCCGGCTCCCGCGGCTGACCTGGACGATCCGCGTCAAGCCACCCGAGCTCGAGGCCGCCTCGAGCGGCTATGATCTGGGTGATCCGGAGAGCGGCGCACCAGGAACCGTGGTCGTGAGCGCCCACTCGTACCAGAGTCCCCTGTTCGGCCTACCCGCCTGGATTCTCCACGAGGGCGTACCGGGCCATCATCTGCAGATTGCGCTCGCTCAGGAGCGCACCGACTTACCGCAGTTCCGCCGCAGGGACGAGCTGACCGCATTCGTGGAAGGTTGGGCGCTCTATGCGGAACAGCTCGGCGAGGAGATGGGTGTATACCGGGACGCCTATGAGCGCTTCGGCCGGCTGTCCTTCGACATGTGGCGTGCGTGCCGCCTGGAGATGGACATCGGAATCCATTGGAAGGGCTGGAGCAAGGAGCAGGCGGAGGGTTGCCTCCGGGACAATACGGCCCTTCCCGAGACCTCGGTGGTGCGCGAGACGCAACGCTATATCGCCTGGCCCGCGCAAGCGCTGGCGTACAAGATTGGCGAGTTGCGGTTTCTCGCGGAGCGCGAGCGGGCCGAGCAGGCATTGGGGACCCGCTTCGATATCCGCGCCTTTCATGACGCGGTTCTGGATGACGGCCCCATGCCTCTTTCGATTCTGCACGATCAGATCAGTCGCTGGATCGAGGCGACGGCTCGCAAACACACGCCGGCATCGGCATGGTGAGCATATGATCGTCCCACGTCTCATCGCAGTCATGATGCTGGCGTCTGTGCAGTGGCAGCTGCAGGGCTGTGCGACCCTTCCGGGACGCGATCCACTGCAGGTGACGGTCGCTGGCGTCGAGCCGCTGGAGGGCCAGGGCCTGGAGCTGCGCCTGCTGGTGAAATTGCGGGTGCAGAATCCAAATGATGCGCCGATCGACTATAACGGCGTGGCAGTCGAGATGCTGGTACAGGGCAAGACGTTCGCCACCGGCGTCAGCGATGCCACCGGCAGCGTGCCGCGCTTCGGCGAGTCGCTGATCACCGTGCCAGTCACGGCCTCGGCGTTTCGCATGCTGGGTCAGGCCCTCGATATGTTCCAGCGCGGCGCCAGTGGCCCCATCACCTATGAGCTGAAAGGAAAGCTCAACGGCGCGAGCTTCAACAGCGTGCGCTTCCAGACCAACGGTGAGCTCAACCTGCCTGCCACGGGCGCCGGCGAGCCTGAGAGCTGAGCGGCGGGCTGTGGCACCAGCGGACGACATGGCAGTCGCCAGGCAAGCTGAGGAGCACGGGGGTGATCGCGTCGTCGCGGCGCTGCGATCACACGGGGTCTCCCGGCTCTTCACGCTATGTGGCGGGCATATATCGCCGATCCTCACCAGCGCCAAGGCTCACGCTATCCGCGTGATCGACGTCCGCAGTGAGGCAACCGCGGTATTCGCGGCCGACGGCACCGCACGGCTGACGGGTACTACGGGGGTGGCGGCCATAACAGCCGGCCCCGGCGTCACCAATTGCGTGACCGCCCTCAAGAATGCGCAGCTCGCGCAGTCCCCCACTCTCGTACTCGGCGGGGCCGTGCCCACACTGCTGCGGGGGCGTGGCGCGCTGCAGGATATCGACCAACATGCGGTCGTGGCGCCGCACGTCAAAGTCTTCAAACGCGTACGCCACGTACGAGACCTCGGCCATGCCACCGATGAGGCCCTGACGGCGGCTCGCGACGGCGTGCAGGGGCCGGCTTTCGTCGAGTGTCCGGTTGACCTGCTTTACCCAAGATCGCTCGTCGGTGAGTGGTACCGCGAGGCAGCGGGAAAGGGCAACTCGGCGGCGAGCCGCTTGCGGCGGCTCTACGTGAGCCGGCATTTCGCCAGGTTGTTCGCCGGAGGCGAAGCCGCGTCGCCGCTACGACCAAGCTCCCCGAGCGTACCTGCGGTGCGCCCCTCGAGCGTTGCCAAAGCTGCCCGGCGTCTCGCGCAGGCCTCCCGACCGCTTGCCATCGTCGGCAGTCAGGCGCTTGCCGCCGGCACCGACCCGGCCCGTGTTGCCACCGCCATCACTCGCCTCGAAATCCCCGTATACCTCTCGGGCATGGCACGCGGACTTCTGGGCCGCGATCATCGGCTGCAGCTCCATCATCAACGTCGTCAGGCGCTCAGCGAAGCTGACTACGTAATGCTGATCGGGACTCCGTGCGACTTCCGACTCGACTACGGGCGGCAACTGCGAGGCTCAACTACCCTGATTGCCGCCAACCGCAGCGCCCGGGACGCCCGCTTGAATCGCACGCCCGACATTGCGGCGATCGGGGACCCTGGCCTGTTCCTGCAACAGCTTGCTGAAGAAGCCGGGGGAACTTCGGCGCGCTGGCAGGGCTGGATTGATACACTCCATGAGCGCGATGCGGCCAAGGATGCGAGCATCGAGCGAGAGGCTGCGATCGAAAGCGAGTTCGTCAATCCGATTTCACTGTTGCGAGCGATCGATCGATGCGCCGGCGACAACGCCATCTTCGTCGCCGACGGCGGCGATTTCGTCGCGACCGCCTCGTACATCCTTCGGCCGCGGGGACCGCGCACCTGGCTTGATCCGGGGCCCTTTGGCACGCTCGGCGTCGGGGCCGGTTTCGGCCTCGCCGCGGCGCTGTGCCGACCCGAAGCTGAGGTGTGGATTCTCTTCGGCGATGGCGCGTGCGGTTATAGCCTGGTCGAATTCGACACCTTCGTGCGTCATGGTGTGCCGATCATCGCCGTCGTGGGCAACGACGCCGGCTGGACGCAGATTGCGCGTGAACAGGTGAAAATCCTCAAGGACGATGTCGGCACCGTCCTCTCGCGCACCGCGTATCATGAGATCGCCAGCGGCTTCGGTGGCGAAGGCATCCTGGTGAAGACTGCCGCGGAGATTCCGGGAGCCATGGCGCGCGCTCGCGCTACCGCACAGTCGGGCAGACCGGTTCTCATCAACGCATGGCTGAGTCAAACGGCCTTTCGCGAGGGTTCTATCGCGCTGTGACGCTGCAAGCCCGGCCCCACGGATTGAGCAGGAGCTGTTTCGTATGTCCGAAATGACACGCATGAAGGTAGCGGATGTCCGCGGCGCAGGCCGGCTGTTGTTTGCCGCCTCCGGTGGACTGGTGGATATCGTCGAACGGCTGCATCGCACGATTCAGCGTCGGCCGGGTGCTCTCGGTCAGCCGGTCGTCGAAGCCACTCAAGGCATCACCGGCTTCGTGTACCGGAGCATCCGCGGCAGCGTGGGGCTCATTGGCCACGGATTCGACTCGGCCCTTGCCCGCTTCGAAGGGAAGTTGCCCGCGGGCGCGACGACACCCGGCCGCGAGGTCTTCATCTCCATCGTCAACGGTGTGTACGGTGACTACCTGGCGCGCAGCGGCAATCCGCTTGCGATCGAGATGCAGCTCCACCACGATGACGCGCCCCTCGATGTCGCCGACCTGACCGCCCATTTCGCAGCGGCCGGCCGCGCCGCGCCGACCGGACGACTCCTCGTGCTGGCCCATGGACTGGGCATGAGTGTCCAGCAGTGGTCCCACGAAGGTCATAACGACAGCGCAGCCCTCGCCGAAGAACTGGGTTGGACTCCGCTGTACCTGCGCTATAACAGTGGCCGACGCGTTGCGGAAAATGGCAGGCTGTTCGCCGAGCTCCTTCAGTCTCTCGTTCGGCATTGGCCGCGACCCGTTGAGGAGCTGGCAATCGTTGGCCACAGCATGGGAGGGCTGGTCGCCCGCAGTGCCTGCCTGGCTGGCGAGGAGCTTCGTCACCGCTGGCTCCGGCAGCTCCGCAGACTGGTATTCCTCGGAACGCCCCATCAGGGGGCTCCGCTCGAGCGCGGGGGCCATGGCCTCGATTACCTGCTGGACTTGAGCCCGTACTCGGCCCCCTTCACCCGGCTCGGCAAAGCGCGCAGCGCCGGAATCCGCGATCTGCGCCACGGCACCGTCACGCTGGGGGAACACCGCTTCGTTCCGCTGCCCAGGGGCGTGGATTGTTATGCGATCGCGGCCACGCTCGGGGCGCGCCGCAGCCTGCTCGCCGACCGCCTCGTCGGTGATGGTCTCGTGCCACTCGACAGCGCCCTCGGCAGACACGCCGAGAGCGGCCGCTCGCTGCGATTCCCGACGACGCACCAATGGGTCGGCTACCGGATGGGACACCTGGAGCTGCTCCGCCGACCCGAGGTCTACGCGCAGCTTCGCGGCTGGCTGAGGCCCGCAAGAGGCGGGGCTCGAGGCAGCACCTAGGTACATGTGCGAGTTGCACTGCTCAGCGTCGACGAGTCTATTGGCAAGCTAGATAAGGAGTAAGCAGCACTTCCGATCGCTGGCCTGCGTCGGCAGCCGAACTGTCGTCCCCACACGTCTGGGCGGCCGCACCGCAGCGACCCAAGCCCACCGTGGAGGAGATGGCCTTCAACAAGGAATGCCTGGACTGCCACGCGAAGGAAAGCCCGGGTATCGTGGCCGAGTGGAGCAAGAGCCGTCATGCGGGCAAGGACGGCGTCGGCTGTTACGGCTGCCACAAGTCACAGGAAGGAGAGCCCGGCGCCTACCGGCACCACAGCCACGCGGGCACCCCGATGTACATTCAGATCGTGGTGACGCCGAAGCGCTGTGCGGCCTGCCACGAGAAGGAAGTGGCGCAGCAGGAGCGCTCGCACCATGCGAAGGCCGGACGCATCCTCGCCTCGCTCGACGGCATCCTCGGCGAGGTGATCGGCGGGCCGGCGGCCGTCGACGCCGGCTGCCGCCAGTGCCATGGCGCGCAGGTCACGCTCGACAAGTACAACCGCCCGACACCGCAGACCTGGCCCAACACCGGCATCGGCCGGATGAATCCGACAAGGGCTACCTGACCGCCGCACCCTTCAATGAGAAGATCGAGTGGACCTGGTACGAGATCTGGCACCACGAAGGCCGCCGTGCCCGCCACGGCGCCTCGATGAACGGGCCCGACTACACCTGGTGGCACGGCCTGTACGAGGTCGCGAAGCACACCTACTTCGAGTGGATCCCCGAGCTGAAGGAGACCGTGCGCAGGAAGGACGGTAAT
>DASPRP010000011.1:0-3328 GCA_035624385.1 Steroidobacteraceae bacterium
ACGCGTCGAGCTCATCAGCGCGGATCATCTGCTCGGTGCAGCGCTGGCGGGGCCCGCCGGCCTTGATCGCATCGTGGTATGCGCAGCTGTAGTAGCGGTTCTTGCGCGTGCCGCCCTCGGCGCTCGAGCTTGCCTGTCGGGCGCCGGCCCTCACGCCACAGCGGCCGCAGTAGACCAGCCCGCGCAGCAGCCACAGTCCCGGGGTGGTGCGCCGCGGGCTGAACATCGAGTTATCGCGCTTGACACGCTGGGCGGCTTCGAAGGTCTCCTCGGAGAGGATCGCCGGGACCGCTACACGGATCCAGTCTTCCTTCGGGCGGAGTTGTTGGCGAGCGTGGCGGTGTCCGGGGCGGGGCGGGGCGACGGTCTCATGTCGGAACCATTCGGCCTGTCCCATGTAGGTGCGGTTGCGGATCAGTTCCGAGAGCGTCGAGGTGGACCACACCTCCTTGCCGCTGGGGGAGCGCACGCCGTCCTCATACAGGCGGCGGGAGATGCCCCGGACCGAGCTGCCGCGCGAGGCGATGTCGTCGAAGATCGAGCGCACGACCTCGGCCTCGGGCTCGTGGATCTCAAGCCGGGCGGGACCATCCGCGCTGCGGGGAACGCGTCGGTAGCCGTACGGGACTTTCCAGAAGATCGCCTCGCCTGAGCGCACCCTGTATAGCTTGCCGCGTCGGTAGCGCTCGGCGGCCTTCGCCCGCTCGTACTCGGCGATCACGCCCTGCATCTGGGTGAGCAGCCGTGCCTGCGGGTCATCGTCGATCTGAGGCGCGTCGGTGAAGTTGACCTTGCAGCCGAGCCGGTCGAGCTCGTCTAACACGAGCATCTGGTAGGCGAACGAGCGCGCCAGCCGATCCGGGGTCAGGCACCACACCGCCTCGATCACGCCGGCCTCGGCGGCGTCGCGCAGCGCGTCCAGGCCGGGGCGGTCAAGCCGCGCGCCGGAGTAGCCATCGTCGAGGAACTCGGCCACAAGCTCGTGACCCTCCTTGGCCGTCCTGGCGCGCAGCGCCTGGACCTGGGAGCGGATCGTGCCGCGCCGCTCCTGGCCCTCGCCCGATACTCGTGCGTAGATGGCGACCTTCATCCTGTCTGCTCCTCTCCTGGGGTGGCGGCCGGGGCCGCGACGATGATCTGAAACCCGTCGGCGAGCGCGCTCGCGCGCGGGTCCTCGTATGGCGACCACGCCGGACGCTCGGCGCCCACCACGCTCGCCACGTACGCCGGCGCGGCCTGCGGCGAGGCGATCAGCCCCCACAGCCCGTAGCGCTCGAACCGCCGGCTGGCGATGCCGAGCGCGGGAATCCCGGCCAGCGCCAGGGAGCGCAGCTGCTCGTAGTCAGCCTGCGCGGCCTCGCCCACCGGCCACAAGCTCCGGGTCATCTGCGCGCTCGCTCCACGGTCCGCCGGTGCAGGCTCACCCCGAAGCGCTGCTCGACCTCGCGCGCGAGCGCCGCGCCCGAGGTCTCGCGCGGCGCCGCCCGCAGGTACTGAACGATCTCGTCGGTCAGCCGCAGCGGGCCCCGCCGCCCGCGCCGCTCGTCCACCAGGCCCGACATTCCCCGCTCGCTAAACGACGCCAGCACCAGGTAGAAACCCCCACGCGAGTAGCCGTGCGCCGCGGCCGCCTCGCCCACCGGCACGCGATCGACGAGGTGCGCGCGCAGCATCTCGTACTTGACCTGCACCTTGTCAAGCGCAAAGAAGAACGGGCTTCCGTCCGCAAACAGCGCTGCCGTCACCGCCTCCGGACGCGGGTGCACCAGCCCCAACCGCTCCAGCGCGGCCAGACGCGTCTCGTGGCTCACCGCGCTCGCCCCCGAGCACCCGGCGACCGCGGACTACCCAGCAGCGACGTGTCGTGCGACGTGTCGCTCGGTATCGGCTCGTTCGTCCGCGACCCGCGACCTCGTCCCCGGGCCTCGGCAAGCCTGGCGCGCGAGGCGGCCTGACGGCAGCGCTTTGAGCAGTACCGCGCCTCCGACCGCAATCCCGCGGGCATCGGATCCTCGCACCACGCGCAACGCTCCAGCGCCACCCGGGCCGGCGGTCCCCACAGCTCGCGCAGCCTGACGCGCGAGGCAGCCTGACGGCAGCGCTTTGAGCAATAGCGCGCCTCCGGCCGGGCGCTCGGCGCGATCGAACCGCCGCACCGCTCGCACGCCCGACGCTCGGGCGCCGCTGCCGGCGACGCGTCGCGCGACACGTCGCGCCCCGATCGGAGCGCGCCCGCGCCGGCCAAAATCTCGGCGAAGCGCTCGCTCCCCCGCCTGCCCGCGAGCGTGATCGACCGCTCCGCCACGCTCCAGCTGAGCGTGCCGGTGATCGGCGGCTGTCCGCGGAACACGCCATAGCGCGCCCACACCGGCGCGACAAGCGCGTCCCCCAGCTCGCTCTCGCCCGCACGCCAGCGAGCAAGCTCGCCACCGCCGGCCGCTGCGACCACAGTCTCGCCGCTCGCGCGCCTCCCGCTGCCTCCCGCGAACCGCACACGCGCGACGCTCGCTGAGATCCGCTCAAGCGCGCGCCACACCTCCTCGATGACGCTGAGCTCGCCGCGAGCAGGACTACGCCTCGCCGCGTGCGGCCCACTCGCCGTCCGGCCGCTCGGGGACACGCACGCCTGGCCCGAACCGGCCTGGCATACCGGACAGCGGCGTTGCCGCCAGCCGCGCGCGACGTGCAGAATCGGCTGCCTGGAAGCTCCGCGTGCCGGACGGCAGCGCGCGCCCGGAGAGGCGCCGCAGGCCGGGCAGCACTCCAACAACCACAGCCTCCGATCCCCTCCCGGCGACACGTCGCGCGACACGTCGTCGATCGCCACCTCGGACCGAGCTCGCCCAATAGATTTCGACGGGCGGCGGCGCATGTCAATCCTTATACGCCGCACACACGGCGAATCCTTCGACCAAACCATCAAATGCTCGCCACACTCGATTGATGACACCCAAAACGCGGTGCTCAAGCCGTGACAGCGCGACCGACATTACTAATCACTTCCCCCGCCACTCGAGCGGCGCCCGAACCCGCCGACCGTGCTGTTTCATGAGGTAGAGCCTCGAACCCCAGGCGTCACGCACTACCGAAGCGCGAAACACCAGCTTTGCGTTCGCTTGGTCGCGGCAAACCTGTCGGAGTGACACTGCGCGGGCGAGCAGCAGCGCCGGAACTGTCGACCGACGGCCACCGTTTCGCAACCGATTCGCACCGCTCCTGCTTCTGTCGCGATCGATCATCAACGCATCCGGTTCCACAAGAAAGGAGCGCCATATGTATCGCCCGGCACGTCACGCACCCCGGCAGTCGGAGGATGACCTGTCACGGC
>DASPRP010000028.1:0-19288 GCA_035624385.1 Steroidobacteraceae bacterium
ATGATGGGCGTCTGCGACAGCGCGACGTTCTGCCGCACCACGTTCTGCAGCTGGCGGATGTTGCCGGGCCAGTCGGCGGTCGCGAGCAGCTCGACCGCCTCGGGGGCGTAGATCTTGCGCACGCCGCTCTCGCGCGCGATCTGCGCGAGGAAATGCGCCACCAGGAGCGGAATGTCCTCGCGGTGGCGGCTTAAGGGGGGAATCTCGATGTGCACGACGTTCAAGCGGTAGTAGAGATCCTCACGGAACTGCCCGCTCGCCATCAGCTGCTGCAGGTCGCGGTGGGTGGAAGAGATGACGCGCACGTTGACCGGCGTCCCATCCCCCCCGCCCGCGGGGCGGATCGCGTTCTCCTGCAGCACGCGCAGCAGCCTCACCTGCAGCCGCATCGGCATGTCGCCAATCTCATCGAGCAGCAGCGTGCCGCCGTCGGCAGCCATGAAGAGGCCCGGGTGCGCACGCGCCGCGCTGCCGGCCGAGCCCTTCTCCTGGCCGAACAGCTCAGCTTCGAGCAGGTTCTCCGCCATCGCGCTGCAGTTGACCGCGATGAAGGGCTTGTTGCGGCGGGGGCTGGCGCGATGGATGGCGCGTGCCAGCAGCTCCTTGCCGGTGCCGCTCTCGCCGGTGATGAGGACACGCGCATCCGTGCCCGCGACCATGTGCGCCTGGGCGAGCTTCTCCTCCATGACGGCGCTGCGCGTGATGATCTCCGCGCGCCAGTCCTCGTCCGAGGCGCCGAAGCCCGAGATGCGCAGCGCCTTCTGCACCTGATCGAGCAGCTCCTGCTTGTCCACCGGCTTGGTGAGGAAGCCGAAGGCGCCCATCTGCGTCGCCTGCACCGCATCGGGAATCGTGCCGTGGGCGGTGAGGATGATCACCTTGAGTCCCGGCCAGCGGTTCTGCAGCTCCTTCAGGAGCCCAATGCCGTCCATCTGGTCCATGCGCAGGTCGGTGATCACGAGGTCCGGGCGGAAGCGGCTCGCGGCGGCGAGCGCCTGGGCGGCGCTCTCCACCGCCTCGACATCGTAGCTCTCGGCGCGCAGGCGAATCGTGAGCAAGCGCAGCAGGCCTGGGTCGTCGTCCACCACGAGAATGCGCGCCTTGCGTTTTCCAGTCTGATTCAAGTCTAGGGCTCCTATCGGGTCACGGGTGCGGCGTGGTCGTACCGGGCTTGCGCTCGTTCAGCGAGCGCTCGATGTTGGCGATCGCGTCGAGCTTCGCGCGGGCCTCGTCGAGATCCTTGCGCAGCCGGGCGTTCTCATCGAGCTCCGCCTGCAGCCGTCGGTTGGCGCTCGCCACGCGTGGATCCTCGCGTAACGCCTCAGTCTGCAGCCTGCGATTTTCCGCGACGAGCGTCAAATGGTCGTCAATTTGCGAAAGCTGCAGGAAGGCGAGCGCACGCTCGGCCGGCAGCAACGTCTCGGGATGCGCCATGAGCTCGCGCAGCAGGCGCTGGGCGCGCGGCTGATCGGTCGCAGGGTGCCCCGGCGTCGAGAGGATCAAAGCGAGGCGGAGCTCGCGGCTCGGTGTCGGCGCTGCCTCGTACTCGTTCTGCGCGTGAGCCACGATCTCCGCCTGCTCGGAGGCGCTGCCTTGCACCAGGCGTTGCAGCAGCAGCAGGTAGTCCGACAGCACCACGGAGGAGGTCGGTGGCAGCGGTACCGGCTGTTGCGCGGGCGTGGTGCGGTCACGGGAGAGAAAACCGCCACCGCTGCAGCCGGCGAGCGCGAGCAGCACGATCGCGCTGGTCAGGCAGGCATAGCGATGCTCAGGCGGCGTGCGCATGCGCTTTGGCTTTCGCGACCGTGCCGGCCGCTTGATCGCCGCTCGGGGCGCTGATCGGCATGGTGATGCGGAAGTGCGCCCCGGTGAACTCTCCGTCAATGATCTCGACAGTACCGCTGTGCGCCGAGACGAACTCGAGCACCACCGAGAGTCCGATGCCGGTGCCCTTCACCGCCGTGCCGCGCGCCGCGCGCCCGGTGTAGAAGGCGTCAAAAATATGGGCCCGGTCCTCGGGTGGAATGCCGGGACCCGCGTCGGCGACATCGAGCACGAGTTGCTGGCCGGCGGCGCGCGCCCGCACATGGATCGTGCCGCCCTTGGGCGAGTACTTGACGGCATTCGACACGAGGTTCTCGAGGATCAGACGGAACTTGCCGCGGTCGGCCACCAGCGTGATGTCCTCCACGCGCACCTCGAGCCGCACGCGCTGCGAGAGGAGGGTCAGCTGCTGGTTCTCCAGCACCTGCTTCACGAGCGGACGCAGCCGGAACTCGCTGGCCTCGAGGCCGACGCTGGAGGTCTGCCAGGCGCTGAATGACAGGAGATTCTCGATCATGCGCTGCAGCTTGATGCCGTTCTCGCGCAGGATCGCCGTGACCTCGCGCTGGTTCGAGTCGAGCTCGCCCACCGCGCCGTCCATCAAGAGCTCGGTCCCTTCGCGAATGTTGGCGAGCGGGGTCTTGAGCTCGTGCGACATGTGGCGCAGGAAGCGGTTGCGCTCGTGCGCGAGCTCGAGCAGCCGCTGCCGCAGCCACTCGAGCTGGCGGCCGAGGCGCTCGAGATCGTGCGGGCCCCCTACGGCGATCGTGTGAGTGAGGTTGCCCTGGCCGAGCTCGCTGATGGCGCGGTCGAGCTGGCGCAGCGGCCGGCCGACGCCCAAGGTGAGTACCAGCACCGCCACCAGCGCCAGCGGCAGCAGCAGCGCCGACTCCCACAGCAGCTGCTGCCGGGCGCGGAGCGTCTGCGCCTCGAGTGCGGCGACCTCGGTATCGACCGCGGCGTTGCTCTGCTGCGCGACCTGCTCGACCAGCACCGAGAGCTGCGTGAAGCGTGCGGAGAGATCGGAGACGGTCCGGGCGCTGGTGCTGGCCGGGGTCGAGAGCACGACGAAGCGGGTACTCGCCTGCAGGCTGCCGAGCTCATCGAGCGTTCTTTGCGTCTCGGTCGAGGCGTGGCGACGCAGCTGATCGCGGGTGAGCGTCAGGCGCTCGTCCTCGGAGCGATAGAGCTCGAGGAGCTTTCCGTCGTTGAGCACGTTGTAGAGGCGCGCCGTGCGCTCGAGCGAGGCGATCTGGGCGAAGAGTGACTGGCTGGCGCGGGCGGCGGTCACTCCCTCGACGATGATCCGCTGGCCGGTGTCGGCGAGGCTGCGCATCTGCAGGAGAGCGGTCAGAATCGCGGCCAGCAGCGGCACGGCCATCAGGCCTACACCGACCAGCATCAATCCACTCAGGGATTTGGGACGGGCCCACCGCATTAATGAATTGTACCGGGCGCCAGATTTAGGTGTCTGCGATTAGCGACACATTGTCGCCGCATGGAGACAACCTGAGGAGTAGCGCCGAGCGCTTCGAGCCGCTCTACCAAGGGTCTCGCTTAAGCTTCCGCTCCCAGTCGAGCGAAGTCTGCACGATGGTGTCGAGGTCATCGAGGCGCGGGCGCCAGCCGAGCTCGCTGCGGATGCGGTCGGCACGGGCGACGAGCGACGGCGGATCGCCCGAGCGGCGTGGCTCCTCGCGCACGTTGAGCTTCGCGCCGGCGGCGTGCTCGACTGCGGCAATCACCTCGCGCACGCTGTAGCCGTGACCATAGCCCACGTTGAGGGTAGTGGAGGCGCCGCCACCGCGCAGATAGCTGAGCGCGTCGAGGTGCGCGGCGGCGAGATCCCCGACGTGTAGATAGTCGCGCACACCGGTACCGTCCGGGGTCGGGTAGTCGGTGCCGTAGATCGCGACCGCCGGGCGCTTGCCGACAGCTGTCTCGCAAGCGACTTTGACGAGCAAAGTCGCGTTGGGAGTCGCCTGGCCGATGCGCCCGGAGGTATCGGATCCGGCGACGTTGAAGTAGCGCAGCGCCACATAGCGCAGCGTCGAGGCGGCCGCGACATCGCGTAGCATCCACTCCGACATGAGCTTCGAGGTGCCATAGGGATTGATGGGTGAGGTCGGGCTGGTCTCGGCAGCGAAGCCGTCGGCGGGAATACCGTAGACGGCGGCCGTCGAGGAGAACACGAAGTTCCTGACGCCCGTCTCGAGGCAGCACTCGAGGAGCGTACGCGTCGAGCAGGTATTGTTGCCGTAGTACTTGAGCGGCTCGCGCACCGACTCCGGCACAATGGTGGCGGCAGCGAAGTGCATCACGGTGTCGACTGCGTGGGTGCGCAGCAGCGCGAGCACCGCATCGCGGTCGCCGACCTTGCCCACGACGAGCGCTGCGTCGAGCACCGCGCGGCGGAAGCCGCGCGAAAGGTCATCGAGCGCGACAACCCGCTCGCCGCGCTCGCGCAGCTGCAGCAGCACGTGGCTGCCGATGTAGCCTGCGCCGCCGGTGACCAATATGCTGCCGTGGTCCATGGGGTACGCCCGAGGTGAGCCGCTCGTGAAGCGGCAGCTGCGATGATACGCAAAAGCCCACGCGACGACCCGCAGCCCTTCAGCGGGCTGACGCCCGAGGTCGTGCTCGATGCGGCGGCGGCGGCCGGTCTCGACCCCGACGGGAGGCTATTCGCTCTCAACAGCTACGAGAATCGCGTCTATCAGCTCCACGGACCTCGCGGGGTGCTGGTGCTCAAGTTCTACCGCCCGGCGCGCTGGAGCGATGCGCAGATCGCCGAGGAGCACGAGTTCACCGCCGAGCTCGCCGCCGCGGAGCTCCCGGTCGCCGCGCCGCTCGTCATCGGCGGGGCGACGCTCGCTCGTTACCGCGAGTTCCGCTTCGCCGCATTTCCATGGCTGCGCGGCCGCGCGCCTGAGCTCGATGCGCCGGAGGCGCGGCAGCTTCTCGGCCGAACGCTGGCGCGGCTGCACCAGGTGGGCGCGCGGCGGCCTTTCCTCGTGCGGCCGCAGATCAGCATCGAGCGCCTCGGGTGGCAGGCGCGCGCTCAGGTGCTCAAGAGCGAGCTCCTGCCCGAAGCGCTCACCGAGCGGTATTCCACGGTGAGCGGCGCGCTGCTCGAGCGGGTCACGGCGGGTTTCGCCGCGGCCGGCAGCGTCGGTGCCATTCGCCTGCACGGGGACTGCCACCTCGGCAATCTCCTCTGGAACGAGCACGGGCCGGCCTTCGTCGATCTCGACGACTGCGCCATGGGTCCGCGCATTCAGGACCTCTGGATGATGTTGTCGGGGCCGCCGGCTGAGCAGCAGCGCCAGTGGGGGGAGCTCCTCGAGGGCTACAGCCAGTTTGCCGATCTCGACCTGCGCGAGCTCGCCCTCATCGAGCCGCTGCGCGCGCTACGGATGCTCCACCACGCAGCCTGGGTGGCGCATCGCTGGAACGACCCGGCCTTCCCACGCGCTTTTCCCTGGATCGGCGAGCCGCGCTACTGGGAGGGCTACCTGCAGGACCTGCTCGAGCAGATCGAGGCGATCGAGGACCCGCCGCTCCTTCGCGGGAGGGCTTAAGGGGCGGTTGTCGGGCTTCCGAAATGCCGATTCCGTACGTGCGTGCGGGCCAGTTCCTGAGGTAACGTGCCATTGTGATGCAGCATTTAAGCCGTAGTCTCCTTCTGGCACTCGTCCTCGCCTTGGCGCTCGCCGCTGCCGGCTGCGGCTCCAAGAGCGCCCCGGCGCCTAAGCAGGCCAGGTCCGCGGCTCCGGTCAGGAAGGTCGCGAGTCCCGCCGACAACCTGTCGCCGTATCTCGTGACTGCCGTGACGACGGGCAAGAGCGGGGCGTCGATGCTCCAGGTGAAGTTCGAGCTCGGGGCGCGGCCCGAGGTGGGTGATCCGTTCGACGTGGACGTGGTGATCGTGCCGGCGGCCGACAACATCGACCAGATCTCGGGGACCATCCAGGGCGAAGAGGGCCTCGAGGTGGTGAGCGGCGGCACTATTTCCCCCACGGAAAAGCCGATCTTCGGTACGCCGATTCATCACGCGCTGAAGGTGCGGGCCAAGAAGGACGGCATCTTCACCTTGAGCGCCGTCATGACCGTCCAGTCCGGAACCCAGACGCTGGGCCCCGTCTACTCCATGCCGATCATCGCCGGGAACGGTCTCGTGGATGTGGCCGCCACTCCCGTGCCGTCCCCGAAGCCGCCGAAGCCCGCTCCGACGGCTTCGGCGCAATAAAACCGTCTAAGGAACCCGACAGAATCGGGAGAGGCTTCACGGGCGGCCCCGAAGGCCGCCCGTATGATTTCAATCGGGCCCAAACGACTTCATTATGTCAAACCCCACGTCCATGCGGACGCTCGGCGAGCCTCAGGAGCCGACGCCAGGACAGACGACCACGCTGGTGCGCGCCGACCCGCGCCCGTCCGCGGAAGGGGCCCCGGATCTTCACCCGGCGCTGCGCACACAGCTCAAGGAGCTGCAGCTGCGCACCGGGAGCGCGACTCCCGACCTCGGGATGCTGCTCAACCTCATCAACGATCACTATCACACGGTCGAGAAGGAGCGGCGCGGCATCGTCGAATCGATGCGTCTCATGGCCGATGAGGCGCGCGCGCTCGCGCACGAGGCGCGCGAGCAGAGCTCCGAGCACCTGCAGGTCATTCTCGATCACATCAAGGACGTCGTGCTCGCGCTCGATGACGACGGCGTGATCCGCACCTTCAACCCGACGGGCGAGCGCGTGTTCGGTTACGTGGAAGCAGAGGTGATCGGCCAGCGGATCGATCTGCTGCTGCCGAAGCTCGCCAACGGCGAGACCATTCCCGAGGCGCTGCAGCGCTACGCCGCGAGCACCGGCGACACGGGCCTGGATCTCAAGGCGCGGGAGCTGTGGGCGCGGCGCAAGGACGGCGAGACCTTCCCGGCCGAGATCGCCGTCAGCAAGGCGCCGCTCACGCGGCGCGAGATGTTCGTGCTGTGCCTGCGCGATGTCACCGAGCGGCGCGAGTCCGAGCAGGCGGTGCGCGAGAGCGAGGCGCGCTACCGGCTGCTCGTCGACCATGCGCCCGAGGCGATCGTGGTGCTGGACGTCGAAACCGGACGTTTCGTGGATGCCAACGTGAACGGCCAGAAGCTCTTCGGGCTCGATCGTTCGCGCCTGCTCGAGATGGGACCGGTAGAGCTGAGTCCGCCCCAGCAACCCGATGGCGCCCCGTCCGGCGAGCGTGCGCGCGCCTACATTCAAGAGGCGCTCGAGGGCGGGTCGCCGGTATTCGAATGGTCGCACCGCAACGCCGCCGGGCGCGAGATCGTGTGCGAGGTGCGCCTCGTGCGACTGCCGAGTGGCAGCCGCCGCCTGGTGCGCGGCAGCATCGCCGACATCTCCGAGCGCAAGCGCACCGAGCGCGTGGCCGCCGCCGAGCGCGAGGTCTTCGAGCAGATGACGCGCAACGCCCCGCTCCCGCAGGTGCTCGCCGCGGTCACGAGCCTGGTCGAGTCGGTGGGCGTCGGAACCGTGTGCTCGGTGAGCGTGCTGGCCGAGGGGGGCGGCGCCTTTGCCTACATGGTCGCGCCGCAGGTGCCCGATCCCATGCGCGCCGCGCTCGAGCGCGCCAGCATCGACATCCGTCACGGCTCGTGCGCCGCGGCCGTCTACCTCGAGCGCCAGGTGCTGGTCGCGGACGTCGCCAAGGATCCCTTCTGGCTCGAGCGGCGCGAAGTGGCGCTCGCGGCGGGGCTGCGCACCGCCTGGTCGACGCCCATCAAGGCAGCCGGTGGCACCGTGCTCGGCTCGCTCGGGGTGTACCGCGCGGAGCCGGGGCTGCCGACGCCGCACGAGTCGCAGATCATGGCGCGCGCCGCGCAGCTCGCCGGCATCGCCATCGAGCGGCGGCTCGCGGAGGAGGCGCTGCGCGGCAGCGAGTCGAAGTTCCGCGGACTCTTCGAGAGCATCGCCGAAGGGGTGTATCAGAGCGGCCGCGACGGCCGGCTGCTGTCGGTCAATCCCGCCTTCGTCGCGATGATGGGCTACGACAGCGCCGAGGAGATGTACGCGCTGCCGAGCGCGGCGGTGCTGTACTGGGATCCGGCCGACCGCGCCGAATTCACCCGCCGCATCGAGTCGGAAGGCGAGATGCGCGATGCCGAATTCCTCATGCGCCGCCGCGACGGGCAGCAGCTCGTGATCCTCGACAACTCGCGCCCGATGCGCGACGCCTCCGGCCTCATCGTCGGCTACGAGGGCACGATCGTCGATATCACCGCGCGCAAGCGTGCCGAGCAGGCGGTGCTCGCCGAGAAGGAGCGCGCGCAGGTGACGCTGCAGTCGATCGGGGATGCCGTCATCGCCACCGACGCCGAAGGGCGCATCGAGTACCTGAACCCGGTCGCCGAGAGCCTGACCGCCTGGAGTCTCGCCGAGGCGCGCGGCCAGCCCTTGGGCGCGGTGCTCAAGCTGGTCAACGAGATGACCCGCGAGCCGATCGGCAATTCGCTCGCCGGCGCTCTCGGGCGCGGCGAGAGCGGCTCCGCCACCGATCACACGGTGCTCATCACCCGCGCCGGCAACGAGGTCGCGATCCAGGAGTCCGCCGCTCCGATCTCGGATCGTGCCGGGCGCGTGATCGGCGCCGTGGTGGTGTTCCACGACGTGACCAAGGAGCGGCGCTTGAAGCGCGCGCTCGCCTACCAGGCGAGCCACGATGCGCTCACCGGGCTCATCAACCGGCGTGAGTTCGACAACCGCCTGCACGCGGCGCTCCTCTCGGCGCAGCGCGGCGAGGGCGCGTACGCGCTGCTCTACATCGATCTCGACCAGTTCAAGGTGGTGAACGACACCTGCGGCCACCAGGCGGGCGACCGGCTGCTGCGCGACGTGACCGGGCTCCTGCAGACGCGCGTGCGCACCACCGACACCATCGCCCGTCTCGGGGGGGATGAGTTCGGCGTGCTGCTCGAGGGCTGCACCGGCGAGCAGGCGGCGCGCATCGCCGAGGGCATCCGCCAGGCGATCCGCGATTTCCGCTTCGTGTGGGGCGCGAGCACGCTGTCGGTCGGAGCGAGCATCGGCATCGTGCAGATCCGCGCCCAGACCGAGAACGTCACCCAGGTGATGAGCGCGGCGGATATCGCCTGCTACGCGGCCAAGGACGCCGGCCGCAACCGCATCCACGTCTACGAGGCCGACGGCGTCTCCCACCGCCACCGCGAGATGCAGTGGGTGTCGCGGGTCACCCGCGCCGCCGAGGACAACCGCTTCGAGCTCTACTTCCAGCCGATCGTGCCGCTCGGGACCGAGACGGGGGCGAGCTTCCACGAGCTCACCGTGCGGCTGCGCGATGATGGCGGGGAGCTGGTGCCGCCGTCGGAGTTCATACCCGCCGCCGAGCGCTACAACGTCATGCCGGTGATCGACCGCTGGGTGGTGAGACGCGCGCTCGAGCTCCTCGACCAGCGCCGCAAGCGCGGCCAGCCGCTGCCGCTGCTCGCCGTGAACCTGTCCGGAACCTCACTCAATGAGCAGTCGTTCGTCGACTTCGTGCTGCAGAGCGTCACCGAGCCTGCCATCGCGGCCGCCCTGTGCTTTGAGATCACCGAGACGGCGGCCGTCACGAGCCTCTCGAACGCGCGCTATCTCATGAGCGAGCTCAAGTCGCGCGGCTGCAAGTTCTCACTCGATGACTTCGGCACCGGCGTGTCCTCGTTCGTGTACCTGAAGACCTTGCCCGTGGACTTCCTCAAGATCGACGGCCAGTTCATCAGCCACGTCGCGCAGGACCCGGTCAACCGCAGCATGGTCGAGGCCATCGGCCGCGTGGGACGCGCGCTCGGGATCGCCACGGTGGCCGAATGCGTCGAGACGCAGGCGGTGCTCGATGAGCTGAAGCGCATCGGCGTCGATTTCGCCCAGGGCTTCTACCTGGCGCGGCCGGCGCCGATCGCGCAACTGCCGAAGTAGCGTCCCCGGGCGTCTCGCGACGGAGCGAGCGGGATGCGCGGCCGACGCACGGCCCGGTCCGCGCCCGGCGGCTTGGTGCGCAGCCGCTCTTGGCCCTAGAATGCGCGCCTTTCGTGACTTCCCGGGGCTTCCGTGCTCACTTCAACCCGTATTCGTGCGCGCGCCGCCCGCGGCTGCGCCCTGACAGCGGTGGCGCTGTCGCTGATGACCTCCGCGCTCATCGCGCGCGCCGCCGCGCGCCCGGTGGAGGTTGCTCAACCCACGGACGAGCAGGTCGCCGCGCAGCTGCGCGACGCGGCGATTGCCGGGCAGAGTCTCGCCTGGGACTGGGTGAGCGAGCTCACCACGCGCTTCGGTCCGCGTCCGGCCGGCTCGGACAACGAGCACCAGGCGGCCGAGTGGGCGGTGACGCACCTCAAAGCGCTCGGCTTCGCTAACGTGCACACCGAGAGCTTTCCGCTCACCGCGTGGGTGCGCGGCGCGGAATCCGGACAGATCATCGCGCCTGTCGTCCAGCCGCTCGTGGTGGCGGCGCTCGGGGAGTCGCCCCCGACTCCGCCGGGGGGGCTCGAGGGAGACGTGGTGATCCTTCCCAGCTTTGCGGATCTCAAGGCCGCGCCGGCCAATTCCCTGACCGGCAAGATCGCCTTCGTCGCCGGGCGCATGGTGCGCACCCAGGATGGCGCAGGCTATGTCGCGGCGGTGGACGCGCGCGCCGACGGGCCGGCTGAGGCCGCCAAGCGCGGGGCGATCGCCTTCGTGCTGCGTTCCGTCGGCACCGACAGCAACCGCCTCGCGCACACGGGCACGACGCGCTACGTCGAGGGGCGCGTGCCGGTGCCGGCCTTTGCGCTCGCGGCGCCCGATGCCGACCAGATCGAGCGCCTGGCGGCCTTGGGCAGCAAGGTGCGCCTGCGGCTCTATTCGAGCGCTTCCTACGTAGCGGATGCCCACTCGCAGAACGTGGTCGCCGATGTCCCGGGGCGCGTGCATCCCGAGGAGTTCGTGCTGCTCGGTGCGCACCTCGACAGCTGGGATCAGGGGACGGGAGCGGTCGATGACGGCACCGGAACCGCCATCATCACCGCGGCCGCCAAGCTCATCCTCGATCTGCCGAACCGCGCGCCCCGGCGTACCGTGCGGCTGGTGCTCTTCGGCTCGGAGGAAGTGGCGCAACCGGTGGCGCCGTTCGGCGCTTTCGGCGGCCATGCCTACGCCGACGGCCACAAGGCCGAGCTCACCCGGCACGTGCTCGCCGGGGAAAGCGACTTCGGCACCGACCGCATCTACAGCCTGGCGCTCCCCGCGGCGGTGGCGAAGAGCGACTTCGCGACCACGGCATTCCGCGTGCTGCAGCCGATCGGCGTGCTCACCGCGCGTGAGCCCCCCAGCGATGCCGGCACGGACGTCGGCCCCACGGTCGAGGCCGGCGTGCCCGCGTTCGCGCTGCACCAGGATGGCTCGCACTATTTCGACGTTCACCATACCGCGGACGACACGCTCGACAAGGTCGATCGCGAGCAGCTCGATCAGAACGTGGCCGCCTGGGCGGCGCTCGTGTGGCTCGCGGCCGACAGCGAGGTCGATTTCCGCGCCCCTCCCGCAGCGGCACCCGCGGCCGTGCATTGAGCGCGCCGGCGGGCGCCGCCACTCCCGCCCCCGGCGGGGCCTGGAGGTTGCACGCGGCGCACGCCACCGGCAAGCTGCTTGACATGAGCGAGCAGATTCTGGCCTCGCGCGCCGACGGCGTGTGTGAGCTGCGCTTCAATCGCCCGGAGAAGCGCAACGCCATCACCTTTGCGATGTACCAGGCGCTCGCCGCGCAGCTGCATGCCGCGCTCGCCGATCAGACAGTGCGTGCGGTGCTGCTCTCGGGCGCCGGGGTGAGCTTCAGCGCGGGCAATGATCTCAACGATTTCGTGAGCGGCCCGGAGTTCTCGCCCGCCCATCCGGTGATGGACGTGCTGCGCACGCTCGCCACGTTCGAGAAGCCGCTGGTCGCCGCCGTACACGGGCCGACGGTCGGGATCGGGGTGACGATGCTCCTGCACTGCGATCTGGTGGTGGCGGCGCAGGGCACGCAGCTCACGATGCCGTTCGTGGCGCTCGGTCTCGTGCCCGAGGCGGGCAGCTCGCTGCTGCTGCCGCGCCTTGCAGGTCAGCAGCGCGCGGCCGAGCTGCTGCTCCTCGGGGAGCCGCTGGACGCCGCGGGCGCCGCGCGCCTGGGGCTCGTGAACCGCGTCGTCGAGGCGGACAGGCTTTTCGATGAGGCGCGGGCGCTCGCGCAGCGGCTCGCGCAGCAACCGCCCGAGGCGCTGCGCGCCACCAAGCGGCTGCTGCGGGGCGACCCGGCGGAGCTGCTCGCACGCATCGAAGCGGAGGCGCAGATATTCGCCTCGCGGCTCAAGTCCGCGGAGTTTCGCGCGCAGGTGCGCGCCGTGCTCAGCAAGGGCCGCGCTTAGCCGCGCGCGGCATTTGAGTCACCATGCCTTGTTACGCCTTCGAGGGATTCACGCCGGTGGTGGATGCGCGCGCTTTCGTGCACCCGCTCGCGGTGCTGATCGGCGACGTGAGCGTGGGAGCCGGATGCTACGTGGCGCCCGGCGCCTCGCTGCGCGGGGATTTCGGCCGCATCGTCTTGGGCGCCGGGTCCAATGTGCAGGACAACTGCGTGCTGCACAGCTTCCCGGGCAAGGACGTTCGGCTCGAGGAGGAGAGCCACGTCGGCCACGGCGCGGTGCTGCACGGCTGCAGCGTCAAGCGCGGAGCGCTCATCGGCATCCATGCGGTCGTCATGGACGATGTGGTGGTGGGCGAGGAGGCTTTCGTCGGGGCCTCGAGCTTCGTGCGCGCGGGTTTCGTCGTCCCGCCGCGCACGCTCGTCACCGGAATCCCGGCCCGGATCGTGCGCGAGCTGAAACCCGAGGAGCTCGCGTGGAAGGCGACCGGCACGCGCGAGTACCAGGAGCTCGCCGCGCGCTGCCTCGCATCGTTGCGCGAAGTGACGCCGCTCGGCTCTCCCGAGCCCAACCGCCCGGTGCGCCCGGGCAGCGCGACGATGCCGCTGCACTCGATCGCGCGGGGCAAGTAGCCGAGCCCGGTTGACTCCTGGGCAGCGATTCTCGTAGGTTCTCAGTCTCTGCAGGGGATGGGGTTCCCCTTAAACCGCCCGATAGGTTGCATGCCAGACGGCTGATGACCCCTACAGGTGCAGCACACGCTGCGGTAGGCATGGTCGGCTGGCGACGGAGAGCCGCGCTCTCTGCGCGCCATCGGAGGCGGATGATATGGCCAGCGTTTGGCTCCACTCGGCCCTATGGCTGGGCCTGGCATTTCTCGCAGCGCTGATCTCGATTCGTGTCGCAGTCTCGGTGGCTCTCATCGAGATCCTGCTGGGGGCCGTTGCCGGCAACCTGGTGGGTCTTCAGATCACCGACTGGGTCAACTTCCTCGCGGGCTTTGGCGCCATATTGCTGACATTTCTTGCCGGCACGGAGATCGACCCGCGCATCGTCCGCAAGCACTTCTGGTCCAGCACGACGATAGGCGTCGTGGGATTTGTCGCGCCCTATCTCGGCGTGCTCGCCTACGCGCGCTGGGGGATCGGGTGGGCGTGGCCGCAGGCGCAGATCGCGGGTATCTCGCTCTCCACGACCTCGGTCGCAGTCGTCTACGCGGTGATGATCGAGACGGGTTTCAACAAGACAGAAATCGGCAAGATCATTCTGGCGGCCTGCTTCATCAACGATCTGGGGACCGTGCTCGCGCTCGGGATCGTCTTTTCACACTACGATCTGTGGCTGCTGCTGTTCGGCGGCGTGACCGCGGCCGTGATGATTGGCCTCGCGCGCTATTCGCCGGCGATGTTCCGCTACCTTGGGGGACGGGTGAGCGAGCCGCAGACGAAGTTTGTCGCGCTCGTTCTGCTCGCGCTCGGCGGACTTGCGAGCATCGCGGGAAGCGAAGCCGTGCTGCCGGCCTACCTGGTGGGCATGACGCTCGCGCCCACGTTCCTCAAGGACCCCGAGCTGCCGCATCGCATGCGCATCATCGCCTTCTCGATCCTGACGCCGTTCTACTTTCTCAAGGCCGGCTCGCTCGTCGAAGCGCACGCCGTGGCGGCGGCCTTTGGCCTGATAGCCACCTTTCTGCTGATCAAGATGGCCACCAAGTTCATCGGCATTCTGCCGCTCACCGTCTATCACGAGTTCGACCGGCGCGAGGGCATGTATACGACGCTGCTGATGTCGACCGGCCTGACGTTCGGGTCGATCTCGGCCTTGTTCGGGCTGACGAACAACATCATCGACCGCGGTCAGTACACGATTCTCGTGACCGCGGTGATCGGCAGCGCCGTCGTGCCGACGCTGATTGCGCAGCGGTGGTTTCTGCCGGAGTTCAAAGCTGCCCCGGCCGAGGTCGCCGAGGCGGAGGCCGTGGCGGGGGAGGAGCCCTGAGCCGACCGGCGACCGCGCGCCCTCACTCCACGGCCGGCGGGTCGGCGCGGTCCGGGTGCAGGATGCCGAAGGTCGCCGGGATGCGCGCGTAGAAGAGCCGCACCGTATGCGGCTCGAGATGCGCGAGGAACCTCTGCACCTCCTCCTCCGTCACGAGGAACTCGACCTCGACGGTGAGGGTGCCGGCGAGCTCGAAGAAATGACTCTCGTGCAGCACGTGGTGGCGGCCGAAGCCCGCCATGGCGCGGAAGGCCGAGCCGCCGCGGATCCCGAAGCGGTTGGCCTCTTCGAGCAGCCATTCCCACACCGGCCGCCCGCGGTAGCGCTGACCCTCGTGCACGTAGAAGCGGAGAAACGAGCCTTGCATCGCTGATGCTCCCGCGGACTAACGCTAACTCCTCACCCAGACCACCGTGCCGATGCCGGCGAGCGTCATGAGGAGCGATCCCCCGAGATGCGCGGCGGCGGCGGCGAGTGCCCAGGTGGCCCGTCCCTGCTGCAGCAGTGTCACGACCTCGGCGGAGAAGGTCGAGAACGTGGTGAGTCCGCCGCAGAAGCCGGTGATCACGAGCAGGCGCCACTCGGGGGCGACCGCCGTGTAGGTCGCGAAGAAGGCAATCGCCACTCCGACCACGTAGCCGCCGATCAGATTGGCGGCCAGCGTGCCGGGCGGGATGGGAGGAAAGTGCGCGTTCAACCGCGCGCCGAGCCACCAGCGCAGCAGCGCCCCGAGGCTCGACCCCAAGCTGACCGCGGCAATCGATCTCCACATGACGGATCTTTGTACCTCCCCGCCCGGGGAGCGTGCAACCGCATGCAGTATGCTGTTGCACCCTCTGAAGGGACCCGAAAGGAAACTCCATGGGCGATTTCCGGCCCCACACGGCGGCCCTGCTGCTCAGCGCGCTCGGCGCGGCGTTCGCCGGCGGCTGCTCACCCGAGTCACGCCAGCACGCGGCGGACGAGCGCTTCCGTGCCATCTACGAGGCCGAGTGGCGTTGGCGCAAGGAGCAGTTGCCGGGCGGCGAGGACAGCAACCAGCCACTCGCCGACCACCTGTCGAAGGTCGATCCGGTCTCGCAGCGAGAGCGGCGCGAGTACTGGGAGGCGACCCTCGCCAAGGTGAATGCGCTCTCGCGCGAGGCTCTGTCCCCCGATGAGCAGGTGAACTACGACATTTACCGCGCTCAGCTTCAGGTGCTGATCGACGAGCAGCGCTTTCGCGACTTCGAGATGCCGGCCAACTCCGACTCGACCTTCTGGACCGACTTGGGCTACACGGCGCGCCGGCCGTTTCGCACGCTGACTGACTATGAGCACTGGATCGCGCAGATGCGCGACATCCCGCGCTACTTCGCCGAGCAGATGGACGAGATGCGCGCGGGGCTCAAGCGCGGCTTCACGCCGCCGCGCGTGACGCTCCAGGGTCGCGATGCCTCGATCACGGCGGTCACGAACGCAACCCCGGAGGAGAGCCTTTTCTACACCCCCTTCCGGGAGATGCCGGGCATTGCCGCGGATAAGCAGGCCGCAGTGCGCGCCGAGGCTGTCGCCACCATCCACGACGTGGTGCAGCCCGCGTACGGGAAGCTGCTCGAGTTCATGCGCACCGAGTACCTGCCGGGGACGCGCACCACGCTCGCCGCCGAAGCGCTCCCCGACGGCAAAGCCTACTACCGCGCCCAGATCCGCGCGTTCACGACTCTCGACATGGACCCGGAGGCCATCCATCGGCTCGGGGTCGCGGAGGTCGAGCGGCTGCACGCGGCGATGCTCGAGCAGATGAAGGCCACGGGCTTCACGGGCGGCTTCAGTGAGTTCCTGCACTTCCTGCGCACCGATCCACGTTTTTATGCCAAGACTCCGCAGGAGCTCCTGATGCGCGCGGCCTGGCTCGCCAAGGTGTTCGACGGCAAGGCATCGACGTACTTCGGCTACCTGCCGCGGGCGCGCTTTGCGATCAAGCCGGTGCCGGACGACTTGGCGCCCTTCTATACCGCAGGCCGCGGCGGCCCGGGAGTGTACCTCCTCAACACTTACGACCTGCCGAGCCGCCCGCTCTACAACCTCGCGGCGCTTACGCTGCACGAGTCGGCGCCGGGGCACGCCTTCCAGATCCCGATCGCCCTGGAGCACAAGGGCCAGCCCGACTTCCGCCGGCACAGCTACATCTCCGCCTACGGTGAGGGCTGGGCGCTCTACTGCGAGAAGCTCGGCGAGGAGATGGGCATGTACGAGACACCCTACGACCGCTTCGGCATGCTTGGCTACCAGATCTGGCGCGCCGCGCGGCTGGTGGTCGATACGGGCGTGCACGCCCAGGGCTGGACGCGCGAGCAGGCCATGGACTACCTGCGGCAATACACCGCCTTGCCCGAGCGCGAGATCGGCACCGAGGTGGACCGCTACATCGCCTGGCCGGGCCAGGCGCTGTCGTACTACCTCGGCGAGCGCGCCATTCTCGAGGGACGCGGGCGCGCCGAGCGCTCGCTCGGGGAGCGCTTCAACATCCGCGCCTTTCACGATGCGGTGCTCGAGCTCGGCTCCGTGCCGCTGCCGGTGCTGACGGCGCGCATCGACCGGTTCATTGCCGAGGGTGGCAAGGGACCCTATCCGGACATGGAGTAGGGGGCCGCGAGGGGCTACGATACCGCCGTTTTTTCATTTCTCACCGGGAAGGGGAGCGGCACATGAGACGCACGACATGGGTGATGGCGGTGGGGGCGGCGCTCGCGGTGCTCGCCGGTCAAGCCGTGTTTGCACAGGCGGCGAGCACGGCCACGGCGGCTAACAGCCAGCAGGAGAAGATGAAGACCTGCAACGCGGACGCGACCGCCAAGGGCTTAAAGGGCGCGGATCGGCAGACGTTCATGAAGACCTGCCTGTCGCACGAGGAGCCGGCGCCGGCCAAGACGAACAGCCAGCAGGAGAAGATGAAGACCTGCAATGCGGACGCGACCGCCAAGGGCTTGAAGGGCGACGCGCGCAAGAGCTTCATGAGCACGTGCCTCAAGGGCTCGGGGGCCGCGGCGAGCAAGTGATGGCCCGGCGCCGGTTCGACCGAAGCCGCGGGCCGGCGCCGTTCCACGTATGACTGACGCGGGAGAATCCCTGGCGACGGGCGGCTGTACCTGCCGCGCTGTGCGGTACTCGATGCGGGGCAAGCCCCTCATCGTGCACTGCTGTCATTGCCGCTGGTGCCAGCGCGAGACCGGCACGGCGTTCGCGTTGAATGCCCTGATCGAGGCGGATCGCGTGACGCTGCTTACGGGAGAGCCGGAAGTGATCATGACGCCGAGCAATAGCGGCAAGGGACAGAAGATCAGCCGTTGTCCGACCTGTCGCATCGCGGTGTGGAGCAATTACGCCGGCGCCGGGGATGCGCTGCGCTTCGTGCGCGTCGGAACGCTCGACGACCCCGACGCCTTCCCTCCGGATATTCATATCTACACCGAGTCGAAGCAGCCGTGGGTCGTGATCCCGGCCGGCGCCCGCGCGGTGCCTCAGTACTACAAGAGCGCCGAGGTCTGGAGCGAGGCGAGCCTGAGGCGGCGCCGCGTGATCTTCGGCAAGTGAAGCGCTATAGATAAACTGCATACCAGAGGATAAAAATACGATTATTCCTTGGTAACGGCGGGTCAGTAGAATCGCCGCCGAGATGCGCAGTCCCACGAGAGCGGACCCCTACCCCTTCCTCGGTCAACAGCTGCCGTGTCTCATCGCCGGTGAGTTCGTCCACGCGCCGCGCAGCTTTCCCAACGTAAGTCCAGTGAACGGCCGGACGATCGCCACGGTCTCCGAGGCCGACGCGGCGCTCGTCGATCGCGCCGTGCAGGCGGCACGCGCCGCGCTCAAGGGACCGTGGGCACGCCTTACGATGCCGGAGCGCTGTGCGCTGCTGCGCAAGGTGGCCGACCGGATCGAAGAGCGCTTCGCCGAGTTCGTGAGCGCCGAGATCGCCGATACCGGCAAGACGCTCGCCCAGGCGAGCTCGCTCGACATCCCGCGGGGCGCGGCGAACTTCCGCGCCTATGCCGATCTGGCGCTGGCGCGCGCTTCGGAGTGCTACGAGATGGGTACGTCCGACGGCCGCGGCGCGCTGAACTACACCGTGCACAAGCCCGTGGGCGTCGTGGCGGTGATCGCTCCCTGGAACCTGCCCTTCCTCCTCATGACGTGGAAGGTGGCGCCGGCCCTGGTGTGCGGCAACGCGGTAGTCGCCAAGCCCTCCGAGGAGACGCCGTCCTCGGCGCAGCTCCTCGCCCAGGTGATGCAGGAATGCGGCGTGCCGCCCGGCATCTTCAACCTGGTGCATGGCTTCGGACCGGGCTCCGCGGGCGAGGCGCTGGTCAGCCACCCGGACGTGAGCGCGATCGCCTTCACCGGCGAGTCCGCCACGGGCTCGGCCATCATGCGAAGCGCCGCCCCGACCGTGAAGGCGCTGTCCTTCGAGCTCGGCGGCAAGAACGCGGCGCTGGTGTTCGCGGATGCGGATTTCGAGGCGGCGCTGGCCGGCACCTTGCGCTCGGTGTTCTCCAACTGCGGGCAAGTGTGCCTGTGCTCGGAGCGCGTGTACGTCGAGCGGCCGATCTTCGAGCGCTTCGTGGAGGCCCTCGCCGAGCGCGCCCGCCAGCTCAAAGTCGGCGGGCCATTCGAGGGCGCGGACTTAGGCCCCCTCATCTCGCGCGCCCACCGCGACAAGGTGCTGTCGTACTACCGGCTGGCCCGCGAGGAGGGCGGTGAGATCGTCTGCGGCGGCGGAGTGCCGCACTTCGGCGATGAGCGCGATGAGGGGGCATTCATCGAGCCCACCATCGTGCGGAATTTAAGCGAGCAGGCGCGCTGCGTACGCGAGGAGATCTTCGGACCCATCTGTCACGTCGCACCGTTCGATTCCGAGGAGCAGGCGGTGCACCTGGCGAACGACACGCACTACGGGCTCGCTGCGGCGCTCTGGACCTCGAACCTGCAGCGCGCACACCGTGTGGCGCGGCAGATGGAGGTGGGCATCGCCTGGGTGAACGACTGGTTCCTGCG